>NZ_JBISAL010000007.1:0-174300 GCF_044391765.1 Streptomyces sp. NPDC018610 | reverse complement strand
GTTCGCGAGCAGTGCGTTGGTGGTCCAAGGAAAGACGTCCCGCTTCCTGCGGGGAGATGCAGGTGCAAGGCCTGCCCGGCGCTCGAACAGACCCCGTCCCCGGTTCTCCGGGGGCGGGGTTCTTCGTTGTCCGCGGCCGGTCCGCTTGCCGGGTTCGGGTGAGGTCGCAGGGGGTGGGGCCGACGAGTGGTGCGTGGGCCGTCCGATGGAGTATGATCATCACACGCAAGCGGGCAACAACGGTTCGCGAGCAGTGCGTTGGTGGTCCAAGGAAAGACGTCCCGCTTCCTGCGGGGAGATGCAGGTGCAAGGCCTGCCCGGCGCTCGAACAGACCCCGCTCCCGGTTCTCCGGGGGCGGGGTTCTTCGTTTCCGGGGTTCTCCCCTCCCGCTTCCCCCGCCGGAACCACGGCGGGGGAAGCGGGACGCGGAGCGGGTGCGGCTCAGTCCGCCGCCGAGACCTCGGCCGGGCAACGCAGCCGCCGGTCCTCGCCCAGTTCCCGCACCGGGCCCGTCAGCGTCAGCCGGGCGGTGTGGCGCACGTCCGCGGCGGAGGCGGCGAGCCGCAGCTCCAGGACGCCCGGCTCGACCACGCGGCGGCCCGAGCGGTCGGTGAACGCCGACAGGTCCGCGTGGAAGCGGAACGTCACCCGGGCCGACTCGCCGGCGGCCAGCTCCACCCGCTGGTAGCCGATCAGGCGGACGTCGGGACGGGTCACCGATGCCACCGGATCGTGCAGGTAGAGCTGGACGACCTCGGCGCCCGCCCGGTCACCGGTGTTGCGGACGGCGAGCGAGAGGTCGTACGAGCCGTCCGTGCCGATCTCGGTGACATCGTTGCCCTGGAACGACTCCCACGCGAACGTCGTGTACGAGCGGCCGTGACCGAACGGGTACAGCGGTGTCGGGTCGAGGCTGCTGACCTCGCCGGCCAGGCCCAGCGGCGGCTGGAGGTAGGTCCACGGCTGGCCTCCGGTGCCGCGCGGCACGCTCACCGGGAGGCGGCCCGAGGGGTTCACCCGGCCCGAGAGCACCCCGGCTACCGCCGGACCGCCCTCCTCGCCGGGGAAGAACGCCTGCACCGTCGCGCCCAGACGGCCGTCCCAGCGGCCGAGCGCGTAGGGGCGGCCGGTCAGGAGCACCAGGACCACCGGGACGCCGGTCTCCACCAGCGCGTCCAGCAGGTCGCCCTGCACGCCAGGCAGCGACAGGTCCGCCACGTCGCAGCCCTCGCCGGAGGTGCCGCGGCCGAACAGGCCCGAGCGGTCGCCGAGCACCGCCACGACCACGTCGGCCTCCGACGCGCGCGCCACCGCCTCCGCGAAGCCCGAGACGTCCGTGTCCGTGACGCCGCAGCCCTCGCTGAACGTCACCTTCGCGTCGGGGAGTTCGGCGCGCAGGGCGTCCAGGACGGTGGGGATCTCGATGCCCATGGGCGTTTCGGGGTGCTGGGTGCCCACGTGGGAGGGGAAGGAGTAGCAGCCCAGCATGGCCAGGGCGTCGTCCGCGCGCGGGCCGACGACCGCGATCCGGGTGTCGGGGGCCAGGGGGAGCACGCCGTCCGGGTCGGCCAGCAGCACCACCGACTCCTCGGCCAGGCGGCGGGCCACGGCCCGGTTCTCCGGCGAGTCCAGGTCGACGTCCCGGGCGGGCGCCTCCGGCTCCCAGCCGGCGTCCAGCAGACCCAGTTCGCACTTCTGCAGCAGCACCCGGCGGGCCGCGCGGTCCACCAGCGCCTCGGGGACCGTCCCGGTGCGGACGGCGGCCACCAGGCCGTCGCCGTAGCACTTCACGGTCGGCAGTTCCACGTCGATGCCGGCGGCCAGGGCCAGGTGCCCGGACTCGGCGGGGCTGCCGGCGACCCGGTGCAGGGTCTGCAGGAAGTCGATGCCGAAGTAGTCGGCGACCACCGTGCCCGTGAAGCCCCAGCGCTCGCGCAGGAGTTCGGTGAGCAGATGCGGGTCGGCGGAGGCCGGCACGCCGTCGATCTCGTTGTACGCCGCCATCACCGAGCGCGCCCCGCCCTCGCGCAGCGCCATCTCGAACGGCACCAGCGTGATGTCCGCGAACTCGCGGGCGCCCGCCCGGACCGGGGCCAGGTTGCGGGCGCCGGCGGAGGAGGCGTAGCCGGCGAAGTGCTTGAGGGTGGCGACGATCCCGGCCGACTCCAGGCCCCGTACGTAGGCGGTGGCGACGGTGGCGACCAGATAGGGGTCCTCGCCGATGGTCTCCTCGACCCGACCCCAGCGCAGGTCGCGGACCACGTCCAGGACGGGGGCCAGGCCCTGGTGCACGCCCACCGAGCGCATGTCCCGGCCGATGCGGGCGGCCATCGCCTCCACCAGCGCCGGGTCGAAGGTCGCCCCCCAGGCCAGCGGGACCGGGTAGGCGGTCGCGCCCCAGGCGGTGAAGCCGGCCAGGCACTCCTCGTGGGCGACGGCCGGGATGCCGAAGCGGCCTGCCCCGGCGATCCGGCGCTGGGCGCGGGCCAGGGCCTGCGCGCCGAGCGCGGGATCAACGGGCGCGGTGCCGAAGGAGCGGGTGAGCTGGCCCAGGCCGCGGGTGATCAGCTCGTCCCAGTCGTAGTCGGTGTTCATGTGCTGCTGGTGTGGGGCGACTCCGTCGCCGTCCGTCGACGCGCCCACCCACACCCCGTACAGCTGGGCGGTCTTCTCCTCCAGGGTCATCCGGGAGAGCAGGTCGTCGACGCGGGCGGCGGCGGGCAGGGCGGGGTCCTGCCAGGGGGCGGTGGTCATGGAACTCCTGTCGGAGACGAAGGCGGAAGGTGGGTTCACTTGCCGCCCACCCCCATCAGGCCACCGACGAGGGCGCGCCGTGCCACCAGGTAGACGACGAAGATCGGGATGCCGGAGAGGACGACCGAGGCGAGCAGGGCCGGGATGTTGACCCCGAACTCGCTGACGTAGTTGAACAGGCCGAGGGTCAGCACCCGCGGCCCGTCGGACTGGGTGAAGATCAGCGGGAAGAGGAAGCCGTTCCAGGCCTGGAGGGCGGAGTAGATGACGACGGTGCTGATGCCGCCCTTGGTCATCGGGATGACCAGCTGGAACAGCATGCGGGTGGTCGAGGCGCCGTCCAGGGCCATCGCCTCGTACATCTCCTCGGAGATGTCCCGGAGCGTGCCGGTGAGGATCAGTACCGACACCGGCATCGCGAAGGCCGCCGTGGGCAGGATGATCGCGAGCAGGCTGTCGTAGAGGTTCAGCTTGGCGATCATCAGGTAGAGCGGGACGACGACCGCCTGCGCGGGGATCGCCACGCCCAGCAGGAACAGCCGGAAGGCCGCGCCCGACCAGAAGGTGCGCGAGCGCACGGCCACGTAGGACAGCGGGACGCACAGCACCAGCACGATGCCCACGACCGCGGCCGCCACGACGACGGTGTTGAGCAGGAGGTGGCCGAAGCCGTTGTGCAGGACGGTGTTGTAGTTGTCGAGGGTGGGGTCGGTGGGCGGCTTGAGGGCGTTGTTGCCCAGCGCCTTGTCCTGACGGGTCAGCGAGGTGGAGATCATCGCGTAGATCGGGATGATCACGACGGCCAGCCACACCGCCGAGCTCAGGCCGGCCACCGGGTTGGGGCGCCGGGTCCAGTGGCGGCGGCGCGCGGAGCCGGTGGTGCGGGGTCGTTCGGGGGTCTTCACGGGACGCGTACGTCGCAGCGTGTCGTGTGACACTGCGTCACATTCCTTCCCTGGTGCTGCGCATGGTGCCGAAGCCGGTCAGCCTGACCAGCACGAGCGACAGCGCGGTGGCGGCCACGACGAGGAAGGACGCGACGGCGCTCGCGTAGCCGAAGTCGTAGCTCTTGAAGCCCGCCTCGTACATCAGGTACGGCAGGATCGCGGTGTCCGTGCCCGGGCCGCCCTGGGTGAGGATCAGCACGGTCTCGAAGTACGTCAGCGAGCCGACGATCATCAGCACGGTGGACGTGGTCGCCGTGTTGCGCAGCTGGGGCAGGGTGATGGAGAAGAACTGGCGGTAGCGGCCGGCGCCGTCCATCGCGGCCGCCTGGTAGAGCACTTCGGGGATCTGCCGGGCGCCGCCCTGGTAGATCAGGGTGTGGAACGGGATGAACTGCCAGCCGCCGACGAAGACGATCGCCAGGAAGGCGCCGGAGGTCGTGCCGAGCGTGTCGCCGCGGACGATGCCGAAGTTCGGGTCGAGCAGGGCGTAGAACAGCAGCGCGATCGCCGTCGAGGAGAGCAGGAACGGCACGAAGAAGATCGCGGACAGCACGGCTCGGTTGCGCTGGCGGCCCGCCGCCCAGACGCCGAGCAGCAGCGACACGACCGTCTGGAAGGCCCAGCTGACGACGGTCAGCAGCACGGTCACCGTCAGCGACTGGGTCAGGCGCGGGTCGTGGATCAGCTTCTGCCAGTTGGCGAGGCCGACCGGCTGTGGATCGCCGAGGCCGTTCCACTTGGTGAAGGACAGGTAGAACGCCAGCGCCATGGGAGCGACGGCGAAGAACGCGAAGAACAGGACGCCGGGCAGGGCCCAGGCGGCGTGCGGACGCCCGGTCCGCGTGCCGCTGCCGGGCCTGCCCTTGGTCCGGGTGGTGACCGACGAACTCACTTCAGCCCCTTGAGCGCGGCCACGAACCTGGTCGGCGTCGACTTGCCCACGAACAGCTTGTTGATCTCGGTCAGCATCGGCGTCTGCCAGCTCGGGTCGACCGCCTGGTCCCAGCTCAGGGTGAACGCCGGGGCCTGCTGCACCATCTGGTACTGGAACTTGGCGAACTCCGGGTTGGGGGAGGAGTCCAGCAGGTTGGCGGCGATGGTGGTGGTCGGGACGTCGCCGTTGGCGATCAGGTCCTTGGTGTACGTCTCGGAGGCGCAGTCGCGCAGGAAGGCGATGGCCGCGTCCTTGTTGGAGACGCGGGCGTTCACGGACCAGTAGTTGTTGGGGTTGCCGACGACGTTGCGTATGTCGCCGGCGCCGCCGTCGAACTTCGGGAAGGCGCACCAGCCCACGTCCTTCTTGGCGAAGTCCGGGAAGATGCCGAGCAGCGTGGAGAACTCCCAGGAGCCCATCAGGTGCATGGCCGCCTTGCCCTTGGCGAAGGCCGCGGACGCGCCGTGGTTGTTGTACGACACCGAGCTGTAGCCCTTGCCGAAGGCGCCGTCGTCGATGAGCTGCTCGACCGTTTGGGCGGCCTTGAGGACGGCCGGGTCGCCCCAGCCGGAGGCGTCGCCGTCCTTGATCCGGGCGAAGACCGCCGGACCGCCGATGCGGTCGACCAGATACTCCAGCCACATCAGCTCGGGCCAGACGTCGGCGCCGCCGAGCGCGAAGGGGGTGATGTTCGCCTTCTTCAGCTTGGCGTTGATGTCGAGCAGCTGGTCCCAGCTGGTGGGCGGCTGCAGCTTGTGCTCGGCGAACAGCGTCTTGTTGTAGAAGAGGACCACCGGCTGCGTGCCGCGCATCGGGACGCCGTAGGTCTTGCCCTTCAGCCCGCCCGAGGCGAGGACGGTGGGCAGGAAGCCGTCCTTGAGGACCGCGTCGGACTGGATGATGTCGGTCAGGTCGATCAGCTGGTCGGCCTCCTGGTACGCCTTGATCGAGCCGCCGCCCCAGTTGAAGAAGACGTCGGGGGCGTTGGGCGAGCCCATCGCCGTGCGCAGCTTGGCCGGGTAGTCGGAGGCGGGGATCTTCTGCAGCTTCACCTCCCCCTTGGCCTTCTTGGCGGCCGCGGAGGAGTTGAACCGCTTGACCTGCTGGGCCTGGATCTTCGCCGCGTCGTCGCCGTACACCATCGCCGTGATGGTGCCGCCGCCCGAACCGCCGGAACCGCTGCCGGATCCGCAGGCGGTGAGCGCGGCCGCCGAGGCGAAGGTGGCGCCGGCGCCGAGGAACCAGCGCCTGCTGTAGGACTCCATGTGACGGCACCTCTCACAGAAGTTCGCTCGGGAGGGACTCTTCGCCCGGACCCGAATGTTTCGGATGCTACTTCGAATGTTCCGGGAACGTAAGACGTGCGAGGGGGTTCGTCAAGGGGTCGCGCAGAGATACGATCGCGACCATGAAACCGACGAAGCCCGCAGGAACGCGCACCGCCACCCTCGCTGAGATCGCCCGCGAGGCCGGGGTGTCAGCTCCGACTGTTTCGAAGGTGCTGAACGGGCGTGCGGACGTCGCTCCCGGGACCCGCAGCCGGGTCGAGGAGCTGCTGCGCGCCCACGGCTACCGGCGCCGCCGCGCCGAGGCGACCCGCTCGCCGCTGATCGACGTCGTCTTCCACGAGCTGGAGAGCGCCTGGGCGATGGAGGTCATCCGCGGTGTGGAGAACGTGGCGCGGGAGGCGGGCCTGAGCGTGGTGCTCTCCGAGAGCGCCGGCCGGCTGATCCCCGGCCGCAGCTGGGCCGACCAGGTCGCCGCCCGCCGTCCGCACGGCGTGGTCCTCGTGCTGTCCGGGCTCGACGAGTCCCAGCGGGCGCTGCTGACCAGCCGATCCATCCCGTTCGTCGTGATGGACCCGGCCGGCGACCCGGGCACCGACGTGCCCTCCATCGGCGCGACCAACTGGCAGGGCGGGCTCGCCGCCACCCGGCACCTGATCGAGCTGGGTCACACCCGGATCGGCGCGATCAGCGGGCCCTCGCGGATGATGTGCAGCCGCGCCCGCGTCGACGGCTACCGGGCGGCGCTGGAGACGGCGGGGCTGCCGGTGGACCCGTCGGTGATCCTGGCGGGCGACTTCCACCACGAGGCCGGCTACCGGCTGGGGCTGAAGCTGCTGCGCCGCGAGGACCGGCCGACCGCCGTCTTCGCGGGCAACGACCTCCAGGCCCTCGGCCTCTACGAGGCGGCGCGCGAGCTGGGGCTGCGCATCCCGGAGGACCTGAGCGTGGTCGGCTTCGACGACCTGCCGGTGGCGCGCTGGGTGGGGCCTCCGCTGACGACCGTACGCCAGCCGCTGACGGAGATGGCGGAGGCGGCGGCGAAGCTGGTGCTGGATCTGGGGCGCGAGGACGAGTCCCCGGTGGCGACCCGGGTGGAGCTGGCGACGAGCCTGGTCGTGCGCAGCAGCACGGCGGCGCCGGCCCGGTGAGGGACGGGGCGGCTTCCGCGTCGACCGGGGCGTCTTCGAAAGTTTCGAAGACGGGACCGGATCAGACCAGGGCGGGCTGTGCGCTGCCGCAGTGACGGCACTTGGCGGCGGCCTCGGGCAGGTCCTTCGAGAGACAGGCCGGGCAGGTCTTGAGGGGGCCGTCCTCCTCGAAGACCGTCACGCCCCTGCGGCTCTGGACGTGCTTGTACGGCACGACGATCAGGAAGTACACGACCGCCATGAACACGATGAAGTAGATCAGCGCGGAGATGAACGCGCCGATGTCCAGATAGGTCGCGGTGTTGCCGGGCCGGCCGAGCTGCCAGCCCAGTCCCGGCGACGCGTTGCCCTGGGCTCGGGCGATGATCGGGTTGATCACGGAGTCGGTGAAGGCCTTGATCAGCGTGCTGAACGCCAGGGCCACGATCAGGCCGACGGCCACGACGATGACATCGCCGCGCATCAGGAAGTTCTTGAAGCCCCGCAGCATGGTTCTCCTCGCCTCCGCTCGACACGGTCAGTCTCGGCGCGTCGGGCGGGGGACGCATGCGGGGCGGGTCCGAGTGGGGGCCTCAGAGCTGCGAACAGAAGTGGGCCCCGGCGGGCGGCGCCCGGCACGCGCGATCGCAAGGCGCCGGACACCGCCCGCTGATCGGAACCCACTTTTGTTCGCAGCTCTCAAGGGCCGGGGCTCCGCGGGCGGCCTCACCCGGCCGGGTGGCCCAGGAGCATCGTCGGGGCGCCGGCGACCCGGGTGAGGAAAACGGTCACGGCGGCCCGGCCGTGCGGCTTCGGCAGCACTTTGCGGCGCAGTTCCTCCGGTTCGACCGCCGAGCCCCGCTTCTTGACCGTCAGCACGCCGATCTCCCGCTCGCGCAGCAGCGCCTTCAGCTTCTTCACGTTGAAGGGGAGCCGGTCGGTGATCTCGTAGGCGGTGGCGTACGGGGTGGGGCGCAGCTCGTCGGCGGTCACGTAGGCGATCGTCTCGTCGAGGAGGCCGCCGTCGAGTTCCTCGGCGACCTCGGCGACCAGGTGGGCGCGGACGACGGCGCCGTCGGGCTCGTACAGGTACCGTCCGAGCGGACGTACCTGGGGGTCCGGGAGGCCGCGCCCGCGCAGGGTGCGGGGGCCGGGCAGCAGCGTCGCCCGGACCAGGCCCGGCTCGGTGCCGAACCACAGCACCGCCTCCTTCACGTCCCCGCCGTCGGAGATCCACTCGGCCTCGGCCTGCGGCGGGAGCGCCTCGTGGGGGATGCCGGGGGCGATCTTCAGGGCGGCGCGCGGCGCGCCGAGGGCGGTGTCGACGGCCCAGGACAGCGGGGGCGAGTAGGCCTCCGGATCGAAGATCCGGCCGCGGCCGCCCCGACGGGCCGGGTCGACGAAGACCGCGTCGTACGGCGACGGGTCCACCTCCGTCACGTCCGCCTCCCGCACCTCGACGAGGTCCGCGAGCCCGAGTTCATCGGCGTTCGCCCGCGCCGCGGCGGCCGTCAGCGGGTCCCGGTCCACGGCGAGGACCCGGATCCCGGCGCGGGCCAGCGCGATCGCGTCGCCACCGATGCCGCAGCACAGGTCGGCGACCGAGGTCACGCCCAGTTCCCGCAGCCGTGCCGCGCGGTACGCGGCCACGCTCGACCGGGTGGACTGCTCGACCCCGTTCGGCGTGAAGAACATCCGCCGCGCGTCCGCCTCCCCGAACTTCGCCGCCGCCCGCTGCCGCAGCCGGGCCTGGCCGAGCGCCGCCGAGACGAGTTCGGCGGGGTGCTCGCGGCGCAGGCGGGTGGCGACGGCGAGTTCGTCGGCGGGGTCGGTGCCGCGCACCTCGTCCAGGAGGGCGCGGCCCTCGGGGGTGAGGAGCGCGGCGAAGGCGTGGAGCGGGGCGGCGGCCTGTGCGTCGTTCACCGGCTCATTGTCCGGCAGCGGGGGAGCGGGCGGCGCCCCGGCCGGAGGGGGAGGCGCCGCCGGGCCCGGCGGGGCGGTCCACGGGCGGGCAGTTCGCGGGCGGCGGGCGGCGGTTCGTGGGTGGTGGGCGGCAGGTGGAAGTCCGCAGGCGGCAGGCAGGCGGCAAGCGGCAGTCCGCAGGTGCGGGCGGCGGTCCGCGGATGGCGGGCGGCAGGCCGGTTCGTTGGGCCGGTCGGTGGAAGGTGCGGCGCGGGCCGCGGTGTCGGCGCGGGATCCGGGCGGTGTCCTGGGAGGATCCGGCGCCATGAGACTAGTAGTACAAACTGATAAAAAGACCATGTATCGACGTGTCGGCGCCCGAGCCGCACTCGCCGTCCTCGCCGTCGCCGCACTCGCCGCGGGCTGCTCGCGGCCGGACACGCCGGTCCGCCCCGCCCAGGGCCAGCAGCTCCTCCAGGCGCCCCCCGCCCGCGCCCTCGACTCCTACGCGACCCGCCTGCACGCCTCCTATACCGCGCGGGTCGCCGCGGCCAAGCGCTGGGGCCTGGCGCGGGTGCCGCTCACACCCCCCGCGCCCCCCGCCGTGAAACCGAGGATCACCGCCCGCCCGGGCTTCGAGGTGGACCACCAGGAGGACTGGAACCTGCCCCCGGTCTTCACCACCGTCCCCACCGAGGACAAGGTCGTCTTCCTCACCATCGACGACGGCGCGGAGAAGGACCCCGAGTTCCTGCGCATGATGAGCGAGCTGAAGATCCCGTACACGGCGTTCCTCAGCGACTACCTGATCAAGGACGACTACGGCTACTTCCGCAAGATGCGCGACGCCGGGGTCACCCTCGACAACCACACCCTGCACCACCCGTACCTGCCGGGCCTGTCCTACGAGGACCAGCGGCACGAGATCTGCGACATGCAGGACATCATGCGGAAGCAGTTCGGCAGGCGCCCGGCCGTCGTGCGCTTCCCCTACGGCAACTACAACCAGGACTCCCTGGTCGCCGCCAAGTCCTGCGGCATCAAGTACGCGCCGATCTGGAACGAGGAGGTCTACGTCGACCACTGGGAGTTCCGCGAGGACGACCAGCGGATGCGCCGGGGCGACATCGTCCTCACCCACTTCCGGGGACGCGACGAGTGGAACGGCACCATGGCCGACGACATGCGCCGGTTCCTGAACCACGTGACGGCCGAGGGGTTCGCGGTGGCCCGGCTGGAGGACTACCTGTGAGACCGCCGCGCCGGCCGGGGACGGGACCGGGGGCGCGGCGCGCCGTCGCGACGCTGCTCGCGGCCGCGCTGCCGCTGCTCCTGGCCGGCTGCGCGCCGTCCGTCGACCCGATCGAGCGGCTGGGCCGCAAGGCGGCGCAGCGGGTGCGGCCCGCGAGCCCGGCCGCCGAACAGCCCTACCGCCGCTGGGGCCTGGACGCCCCGCCGGCCGAGCCGCCGCGCCCGCCGGACCGCCGCCCGGCGTCCGCCACCGCGGCGGCCACCGCAGGAGCGTCCGCGCTCCCTCCGGTGGTGGACCACGCCGACACCGCGGACCGCGTCGTCTTCCTCACCTACGACGACGAGGCCGAGCGGGACCCGCAGTTCGTCGCCATGGTCCGCGAACTGCGGCTGCCGGTCAGCCTGTTCCTCACTGACAGCGTCGTCGGACCGGGGTACGGGCACTTCGCCCGCCTGCTGTCCGTCGGCGCGGACCTGCAGAACCACACCCTCGACCACCCCTCACTGCGCGGCCTGCCCTACGCCGGACAGCGCGCCGAGATCTGCGGACAGCGCGACAAGCTGCACGCCCGCTTCGGCGTCCGCCCCCGCCTGTTCCGGCCGCCCTACGGCGCCTACGACACCACGACCCTGCGCGCCGCCGCCCACTGCCAAGTGTCGGCGGTCGTCCTGTGGCGCGCCGCGCTGACCGCGACCGGCCTGCGCTTCACCCACGGCCCTCACGCGCTGCGCCCCGGCGACATCGTCCTCGTCGCCTCGGACGACGACGACCTGAACGGCCCGGGCCTGCGCGAGCGCACCACCCGGCTGCTGCGCGAGATCGAGGCCGAGGGGCTGACGGTGGGGCGGCTGCGGGACTACCTCTGAGGCGTCGACCAGCCGGTCGGAGGGGGGAGTGGCGGGGAAGCGGTCGCGGTGGTGCGTGTCGTGCCAGGCCCCGAGCGCGGCGCCCGCGACCAGCACGGCGAGCGCCAGTTGCACCGCGCCGGTGAACCGGGACCCGCCGCGCACGAGCAGGACCCCGGTCGTCGCGGCCGCCAGCGCCAGGGCGCCGTACAGCGCCACCGGGACCAGGTCGCCCGGCGGCGGCCCGGCGGGTCCGCCGCCCGGAGCCTCCACCCGGCCCAGCCCCCGCACGGCGAGCACGATGACGACCAGCAGCCCGGCCGTCACGTCCGCCACCAGGACGAGCAGCAGCAGAAGCCCACCGGTGACCGCGACCGAGGCAGGGGAACGTGACCGCATGAACCTACGGTCGTACAAACGCGGACGCCGGGGAAGGGGGCGGGGCGCTCGCATCCACGCGCCGGCGCGGACAGCCCGTCCGGCGCTCGCGCGCGAGGCCGTTCGGGCCGGAGCGGGGATCCGGGGCGGCGGCCCCCGGGGAGAGGCCGCTCCAGGGCACGGCGACTTCGTACGCACGTACGACAAAAGGCGGCCCACATCCCGACGCGCCGCGAGCAATTGGCACTCCGCTTGACCGAGTGCTAACGACGGTCATAGTCTCAGGTCTGGCACTCCCCCCTGGAGAGTGCCAACAAAGCGACGGGCAGGTCCGGCACCCGCGACGACGGATCGACCTGGTCGCCACCTCAGACAGTTAACCCCGTGAGATCTCCGAAGGGGGAGGTCGGATCGTGACGACCGCCAGCTCCAAGGTTGCCATCAAGCCGCTCGAGGACCGCATCGTGGTCCAGCCGCTCGACGCCGAGCAGACCACGGCTTCGGGCCTGGTCATTCCGGACACCGCCAAGGAGAAGCCCCAGGAGGGCGTCGTCCTGGCCGTGGGCCCGGGCCGCTTCGAGGACGGCAACCGTCTTCCGCTCGACGTCCAGGTCGGCGACGTCGTGCTCTACAGCAAGTACGGCGGCACCGAGGTGAAGTACAACAACGAGGAGTACCTCGTTCTCTCGGCCCGCGACGTGCTCGCGATCATCGAGAAGTAAGAGGTTCTCGGGGACATCCCCGGAAACCCTCACCTCAGCATTCTGCTGTGAGCTGCGCCCCTGGCCCCCGCGACCGATAAGAAGCCGGGCGCCCGGGGCGCGGCTTTTTTCACCCTAGATTTCGGAAGAGGGCTCCCGCTGCCATGGCGAAGATCCTGAAGTTCGACGAGGACGCCCGTCGCGCCCTCGAGCGCGGCGTCAACAAGCTTGCCGACACGGTGAAGGTGACGATCGGTCCGAAGGGCCGCAACGTCGTCATCGACAAGAAGTTCGGCGCCCCGACCATCACCAACGACGGCGTCACCATCGCCCGCGAGGTCGAGATCGAGGACCCGTACGAGAACCTCGGCGCCCAGCTGGTGAAGGAGGTGGCGACCAAGACCAACGACATCGCGGGTGACGGCACCACCACCGCCACCGTGCTCGCCCAGGCGCTGGTGCGCGAGGGCCTGAAGAACGTCGCCGCCGGCGCCTCCCCGGCGCTGCTGAAGAAGGGCATCGACGCGGCCGTCGCCGCCGTCTCCGAGGACCTGCTCGCCTCGGCCCGCCCGATCGACGAGAAGTCCGACATCGCCGCCGTGGCCGCGCTGTCCGCCCAGGACCAGCAGGTCGGCGAGCTCATCGCCGAGGCGATGGACAAGGTCGGCAAGGACGGTGTCATCACCGTCGAGGAGTCCAACACCTTCGGTCTGGAGCTGGACTTCACCGAGGGCATGGCCTTCGACAAGGGCTACCTGTCCCCGTACTTCGTCACCGACCAGGAGCGTATGGAGGCCGTCCTCGACGACCCGTACATCCTGATCAACCAGGGCAAGATCTCCTCGATCGCGGACCTGCTCCCGCTGCTCGAGAAGATCATCCAGACCAACGCCTCGAAGCCGCTGCTGATCATCGCCGAGGACGTCGAGGGCGAGGCCCTGTCGACCCTGGTGGTCAACAAGATCCGCGGCACCTTCAACGCCACCGCGGTGAAGGCCCCCGGCTTCGGCGACCGCCGCAAGGCGATGCTCCAGGACATGGCGATCCTCACCGGCGCCACGGTCATCTCCGAGGAGGTCGGCCTCAAGCTCGACCAGGTCGGCCTGGACGTGCTGGGCTCCGCCCGCCGCGTCACGGTCACCAAGGACGACACCACGATCGTCGACGGCGCCGGAAACAAGGCGGACGTCGAGGGCCGCGTCGCCCAGATCAAGGCCGAGATCGAGAACACGGACTCCGACTGGGACCGCGAGAAGCTCCAGGAGCGCCTCGCGAAGCTGGCCGGCGGCGTGTGCGTGATCAAGGTCGGCGCCGCCACCGAGGTGGAGCTGAAGGAGAAGAAGCACCGTCTGGAGGACGCCATCTCCGCGACCCGCGCCGCGGTCGAGGAGGGCATCGTCTCCGGTGGCGGTTCCGCTCTGGTCCACGCCGTGAAGGTCCTCGAGGGCAACCTCGACAAGACCGGCGACGAGGCCACCGGTGTCTCCGTCGTCCGCCGCGCCGCCGTCGAGCCGCTGCGCTGGATCGCCGAGAACGCCGGCCTCGAGGGCTACGTCATCGTCTCCAAGGTGGCCGAGCTGGAGAAGGGCAGCGGCTACAACGCCGCCACCGGCGAGTACGGCGACCTGGTCAAGGCCGGCGTCATCGACCCGGTCAAGGTCACCCGCTCCGCCCTGGAGAACGCGGCCTCCATCGCCTCCCTCCTCCTGACGACCGAGACCCTGGTCGTCGAGAAGAAGGAAGAGGAAGAGCCGGCCGCCGCGGGCCACGGCCACGGCCACGCCCACTGAGGCGACACGCCGAGCCGATCGACGGCTTGAGCGGACCACCGGTGCCCGGCACCCCTTCGGGGGCGCCGGGCACCGGCGTGTCGGGCCCCCTGCTGCCGGGCGCGCTCGCCCGGACGTGCCCGCGCTGCGTCCGCTACTCCGTGCGACTGGTACCGCAGGCCTGTACCGTAAGACCGGTACAGCTTTCCCGTACCAGTTCCGCCGACCGGAGGGAGCGGGCCATGTCCATCACCGCCAGCGAGGCCCGAGCCAGGCTCTTCCCGTTGATCCAGCAGGTCAACGACGACCATGAGCCCGTCGAGATCACGTCCAGGGGCGGCAACGCCATACTGATGTCCGCCGATGACTTCCGCTCCTGGCAGGAGACGGTGTACCTGCTGCGTTCACCGGCCAACGCCGCCCACCTCATGGCGGCCGTCGCGGCGGACAAGGCAGCCGACACTCCGGTGATCACCAAGAGCATGGAAGAGCTTCAGGTCCTGGCGGAGGACGTGGATTGAGGGACGTACGGTTCCGCCCCACCGGGTGGGAGGACCTCCTGTACTGGCAGGACGCCGACAGGAAGCCGTTCCGCAAGCTTGTCCGCCTCATCGGCGAGATCCAGCGCGATCCTTTCGCCGGCATCGGCAAGCCGGAACCCCTGAAGGGTGACCTGTCCGGCTACTGGTCGCGCCGGATCGACGACGAGCACCGGCTCGTCTACCGGGCCACCGACAAAGAAGTCGTGATCATCAAGGCCCGGTACCACTACTGACGTTCACACGCCGCCGACGGGACACCGGTGGGCACGACGGCCCACGCGGTCTTGCCGGGGGCGTCGGGGCGAGCCGCCGTGCCCCACTCCTCGGCGAGTGCCGCGACCAGGACGAGCCCTCGCCCGCCGTCCTCCTCGTCCCTGGCGTCCGGCACCAGGGGCAGCCGCAAGGTGTTCTACCTGCCGGTTCGACAGGGCGGCAGCCGCCCGCTCGTCGATCGCGGCACCGCCCTATGTCTCGCGTGGAGGTGACGCCGCTTCCAGTTCCCCTCCTAGCGGCGCCGGAAGTCGGACAGATGGTGGAGCGAGGTCTTCCCGACCCGTGCCCTCAACATAAGGCGCGGCCCGACGGCGCAGCGGCGACGTCCTGTCCCAGACGTGCCAGCGCGCACCGCACACCGGATCGGCCGCGTACGTCACCTCGCCGGGGAAACCGTCGACCTTGACCTGCTCGGCCGGCGGGTCGGCGAGACGCCTGCCGCAGCCCGGACAGCGCTCCGGCGTACGCATCGGGTACATGCCCATGTCGCTCCTCCCGCCCGCCTCAACGCCCGAGCGGACCCGCGGAGCGGCCCCGCTCGGAGGCCGCCCACCCGCTCACGTCGGCGAGGTCGGCGCCGCAGGCCAGCACGCGCCAGGCGGTGGCACTCCAGGCGAAGACCGCGTCCTGGCCGAAGCGGTGGCCCAGGTCGCGTGCCGCGGCATCGCTCAGGCCGACGACGGCGACGCTCTCCTCGCTGTGCGCGCCGGCCGGGTCACCGCCCACCGCGGGCCACCAGGTGAGACCACGGCGGCGGACCTCGTCGAGCAACCGGGACTGGGCGCGGGCGTTCGCGTCGTCCGAGGCGGCGCGGCCCAGGGGGTTCCACGCGGTGATCACATGGACGGTGGCGCCACCGGCTGCCTCCGGGAAGGAGCCCTCGGCCGTGCCGGAAGGACGGGGTTCGGCGTGGACGGTCCGGTCCGGGAACCGGATGTCGACGACGGCGGTTCGGTAGTGATGCCAGTTGCCGGGCGTGACGGCTGCGTCGACGGCGAACACAAGGGCCTCCTGGGGAACGAAGACCCCCTTACAGACGGTGCAGGGAGATCAGAGCTTCGGGTCTCGACCCCGCCGTGCCCGGCCGGGTCGTCCAGGCCGCAACATTTCATGAGGAGACCTTCAGGGCAAGGGGTTCGTGAAGATCTTGCGGGAGATCGGCACCGGTGTTAGCTTCCGGCACGGTCGTGTGATCCGCCGTCGAGCCCTGGCTCGCCGGACGGCGTCGGACCGGCGCGAGAAGCCGCCGGTGAGCGGCCGGCCCGCGCGAGGTGCGCGGGACAGTACAGATCACCGGGGTGCGGCAGTGCGCTACCGGGGTCCTTCGACTCCGGGAGGCTGCTCGTCATGCCCGTACCATCCGAGACCGAGCCGGTCCGCGAGGGCCTGCCGCTCGTCGATCACGCCGCCGCGCGGGAACTGTTCCGCTCCGCCGAGTGCACCGGCCTCGGCAGACCCGGAAGCGACGAGATCTTCGACGAGTGGCTCGACGGCCTCAGCGACATCGCCTTCTACCGCAACGGTGATCTGCCCGTGCAGGCGCGTCAGGTCGACGCGAGCGGCGGGTGGGTGCCGGAATCGCTCGGCAACAGCCGCGTCGGAGTAGCGCGGCTGCAGGCGGTCTTCCTCAACCCCGCGCAGCCCGCTCCCGCACCGGAGAAGGAGTGGTCGAAGCCGTCCCCGGACACGGGGGCGGACGAGAAGGCCGACGAGACGGACGGGATCAGCGAGGCCGGCGAGACGGACGAGGCCGACGCGGCGGGCGAGTTCGACGCGGCGGGCGAGTCCGACGACGACACGGACACCGGCGGCTGCGACGGCATGCCCGGCCTCTGCTGGGACTGCGAGGGCGACGTGGAACGCTACGCGGAGATCGTCCACAACAGGCGCCCCGAGGGCGACGACGACCCTTACGTCCTCCGGTTCGTGAACACCTACCCGGGAGGGATGGGCGAGGACCCGTCCTACGGCCTGGGCGGCGAACTCCCACCGGACCTCCGGCCGAACTCGATCGACGGCCTCACCGTCCTCACCGAAGCCGCCCAGAGGAAACTGGACACGGAGCGGTGGGACGTGGGAGGGCCTTGGCGTCTGGACGGCTTCTCCTGCGAAGGCGACATCGCCGACCCCGACGGCGCGGACGAGGAAGACGAGGAACCCGACTCCGGCGACGACGAGCCGGACCGGGAATCGGACACGATCCGCTACTACGCCGAGATCGACGACGATGACGACGTCCCCGCCCTCCAGATCACCGGAGCCCGCTGGGGAGAACTGCACATCTTCTACCGCGAGCCCGTGACCGTCCCCGGCGACGAGCCCCTGGACACGGGCACCGTCGACGGACTGCGAACCCTCCTGCGACGAGCCACCGAACAAGTCGGCGAGGCGGGCTACCGGATGGACGGCGGCTGGACCCTCCACTGGTCCCGCTGCTACGTCCTCCTGGCGGACTGATGACGATGAGACGGACAAGCGCACCTGGCGCGCGAAGCCCCCACCCACGAAGACGGGACCGGCCGTTGTCCGGCACTCCGGCCGCCTACCGCTCCAGCTCGTCCAGCGCGCCCAGCTGTTGCAGCAGGCCCAGCTGGTCGTGCTGCCACCAGGTGTCGGTGAGTTTGCCGGCCGCGCCGAAGCGGAACAGGGTCATGCCGGTCATGGTGACCCGGCGGCCGGTCGGGGCGATGCCCAGGAACTCGCCCTTGTGAGTGGCGTTCCAGGTCCAGCGGGCGCAGATCCGGTCGTCCTGGGCGATCAGGTCCTCGACGGTGAAGGCGAAGTCGAAGGCGTCCCGCCACATCCTGAACTCGCGCCGGATCGCGTCCAGCCCGATGGTCGGCTGTGGGTCGACCGGGTCGTGGCTGTGGCAGTCCTCGTCGAACAGGTCGTTCAGCGGCGGCAGTTCGCCCGCCGCGGCGAGGGTGTCGAACAGGCGTCGCACGGCCGCGCCGTAGAGCCGCTCGTCGCGGACGACCTCCAGGTCGGTGAAGGTGGGCATCTCGTCGCAGAGCGCGACCATGCCGCGGAAGATCTCGTCGGTCTCCGGGAGGTTCGAGCTCCGCATCGCCTCCTCGTAGGACGGGAACTCCACCATCTCCACGATGTGCGCGCGGTCCGAGCGGTCCTTGCCGACCAGGGCGTGCGTCGCGGTCCGCCTGCCCCCGGTCTGTTCGACCCAGGTGTCGATCAGCCGGTTCATCTCGTCGAACCGGCTCGTCCTGCACTCGATGAGCTGTACGAAGGTCATGACGCCGCCTCCGGCCCCCCTGGCCCGGTCTCGTCCATGCCATTTTCGCACCGGGGCGGCGACGTCACCTCTCAGGCCGCGGGCGCGGACCGGCCGCCCGGCTGGGCCCTCACCGGGGGCCGTACTTGCGGCCCGTCCGCGACGTGACTCCGCCCAGCAGGCCCCTCGGGGTCAGCTTCACCAGGCCCATCAGCGCCTTGTAGCGAGGGTCCGGGACGGACAGCGTCCGGCCGCGGGCCAGGTCCGCCAGGGCCGTCGCGACCAGCTTGTCCGCGTCCAGCCACATCCAGTTCGGGATGTTGTCCGTGCCCATGCCGGCCCGCTCGTGGAACTCGGTGCGCACGAAACCGGGGCACAACGCCATCAGGCGTACGCCGGTGCCGGCCAGGTCGCGCGCCGCGCCCTGGGTGAACTGCACGACCCACGCCTTCGACGCGCCGTAGGTGCCGCGCGGCACGAAGGCCGCCACCGAGGCCACGTTCACCACCCCGCCCCGGCCGCGTTCGCGCATCGCCGCGGTCGCCGCCGACGTCAGCCGCAGCACCGCCTCGATGTGCACCTTGAGCATCCGCAGCTCGTCGGCCATCGGCACGTCGAGGTAACGGCCCTTGTTGCCGAAGCCCGCGTTGTTGACCAGCAGGTCGACGGGGTTGCGGCGGTCCTCCAGCCGGGCGGCGACCTTCTCGACCCCCTCGTCCGTCGCCAGGTCGGCGCTCAGCACCTCGGCCTCGATGCCGTGCTTGTCGTGCAGCTCGGTCGCCTGCTCCGTCAGGCGCTTGGTGTCGCGCGCCACCAGGACGAGGTCGTGCCCGTCCGCCGCCAGCCGCCGCGCGAACGCGGCGCCGATGCCCGCGGTCGATCCCGTAATCAGAGCCGTTGTCATGGCGAAAGGTTAGTGGGCCGGACCCTCCCGTTCCGATCTGCGCACAGGCTCTCCCGATCAGTGGAGGACGGGTGCGCGCGCCCCTCGCGCGCGCTGCGTCAGCCCGCGTACGCCTCGGCGTACTTCCGCGCCGCCGCCAGCGACTCCGGGTGCAGCGCCGTACCCGCCGCGAGCAGGCTCGGCAGCAGCGATCGGTCCGTCGTCGACGCCCGGAACTGGAGCGCCACGGTCACGGCGTGGTCCGGGCGGTGCACGATCTCGACCGGGTCGCCCGCACGGATCTCACCCGGCTCGATCACCCGCAGGTAGGCGCCCGGCGCGCCGTTCAGCGTGAACCGCCGCACCCAGCCCTTCTCGCCCAGGTGGCCCTGGAAGGTCCGGCACGGGATGCGCCCGCAGGTGACCTCCAACAGCACCGCGGAGCCGCCCGGCGTGCCGATCCGCCAGCGCTCGCCGATCCGCGCCCCGGACATGTCGAGGCCCACGGTCGTGAGGTTCTCGCCGAACGAACCGTTCGGCAGGGTCCGGCCCAGCTCGCGCTCCCAGAAGTCGAGGTCCTCGCGCGCCATCGCGTACACGGCCTGGTCGTCGCCGCCGTGGTGCCGCGTGTCGCACACCGCGTCCCCGGCCAGCCCGCTCGCTCCCACGCCCTTCGGCCCCGGCGCCGACACCCGCACCGGCCCGTCCACCGGCCGCTTGTCGATCCCGGTCACGCCCTGCGGCTGGTCGGTGTACGGCACGGCCTCGGCACGGCCCACGTTGACGGAGAGAAGCTGCATCATCCCCGCACCGTAGGCGACCGGACACCAAAGTGTCGACGTGATATCGCGTGATCCATCCAAGGGAGGCTTATGCTCGAGGGGTGATCGAGGCTCGTCATCTCCGCGTCCTGCGCGCCGTGGCCGCCAGTGGCTCCTTCTCCGCCGCGGCACGCGACCTGGGCTGCACCCAGCCCGCCGTCAGCCAGCAGATGAAGGCCCTGGAGACCTCCGTCGGCACCCCTCTGCTGGTCCGCACCGGCCGCGAGATGCGTCTCACCCAGGCCGGTGAGGCGCTCGTCCGGCACGCCAACGGCATCCTCGCCGGGCTCACCGCCGCAGAGGAGGAGGTCGCCGCCATCGCGGGGCTGCGCGCCGGACGGGTCCGGCTCGTCTCCTTCCCCAGCGGCAGCTCCACCCTCGTGCCCACCGCGCTCGCGGCGCTGCGTGCCGCGCACCCCGGTACCCGGGTCTCCCTGGAGGAGGCCGAGCCGCCCAGGTCGGTCGAGCTGCTGCGCGAAGGAGACTGCGACGTGGCGCTCGCCTTCCGCTACGAGGGCGCCGCCGGTCGAGACGGCGCGGGCGCGGAGGAGTGGGCCGATCTGGTGGTGCGGCCGCTGCTGACCGACCGGCTCGTCGCACTGGTGCCCGAACAGCACCGGCTGGCCCGCGCCGGTTCCGGCTCCGTCGCGATCGCGGAACTCGCGGACGAGCCGTGGATCGCCGGCTGCCCGCGCTGCCGCGGCCAGCTGGTGGAGGTGTGCGCGAGCGCAGGCTTCACGCCCCGCATCGACTTCGCCACCGACGACTACCCCGCCGTGGCCGGCCTGGTGGGCGCGGGCCTGGGCGTCGCCGTCCTGCCCCAGCTCGCGGTCGAGTCCGTACGACCCCGGGGCGTGCGCACCGTGACCCTCGAACCCGCCGTGCGCCGCGAGATCGTCGCCCTCACCCTCCCCGACCTGTCACAGGTCCCGGCGGTGGCGGCCACGCTGGACGAACTGGTGCGCGCCGGGGCGCGCTGAGCCGACGCGGCCCCCGGGCGACCTGGCCACCCCTGTCGGTGGGGGCGCACTGGGGCGACGCCCGCCTGCCCGTGCCGCCGGGGCGACGCCCGCCTGTCCGTGCCGTGCATGCCGCCGGGACGGCCCCGCGGCAAAGGAAGGGCACGCCCAGAGCGTGCCCTTGGTGATCGCGAATATGAAGAAGAAACGTTCCTTCAGTTGTTCGAAGCGGTGTCCCCGGTGGGCGACGAGGCCGTCACCAGACGGTTCCGGGCCCGCCCCATGAGCTCCTCGCGCTCGTCCTCGGTGAGGCCACCCCATACCCCGTACGGTTCGCGCACCGCCAAGGCGTGCGCCGCGCACTCCGCACGGACCGGGCACCTCATGCAGACCTCCTTGGCCGAGTTCTCGCGAGCGCTGCGAGCCGCTCCGCGCTCGCCCTCCGGATGGAAGAAGAGCGAGCTGTCCACCCCGCGGCAGGCAGCGAGCAGCTGCCAGTCCCACAGGTCCGCATTCGGTCCTGGAAGGCGGGAGAAATCTGCCATTGCGTGACCCCTTGTAGCCGTTCGGTGGCGGATACGGTGCCGACGACCGTACATCTCCGATCTAAGGAGATGAAAATATGACTCATTGCGAATCTAGCCCTAGACACCTGGAAACGGGAAGAAAAGGGGCTAAATGGGGCATAGCTTGTGATGAAAAGTTGAGGGGATGACGTCTGTGTCTGCACTGTGTCCGCTCCCTCACGTAGAGTGCCGAAAACGGCGTACGGCCCCGTAACTCTTTCGAGTGACCGTCGTTGAGAGTGCGGAGGCGGTTGAAAACACAAGTGCTCGGGCAGGCGTCCGAGACGGTCGACCGCACAGGTGACGATTTCGTACCAGCCTGGAGGCTCAAGGTGACGCGCATCAGCTGCGGAGGGCGGCCATGACATCCGTCCTCGTCTGCGACGACTCCCCGCTTGCCCGAGAGGCGCTCCGCCGCGCGGTCGCGACCGTGCCCGGTGTCGAGCGCGTGACGACGGCGGCCAACGGCGAGGAAGTCCTCCGCCGCTGGGGCGCCGACCGCTCGGACCTCATCCTGATGGACGTGCGCATGCCCGGACTGGGCGGCGTCGAGACGGTCCGGCGGCTGCTCTCCGCCGACCCCGGGGCGCGCATCATCATGCTCACGGTCGCCGAGGACCTCGACGGCGTGGCGCTCGCCGTCGCCGCCGGCGCGCGCGGCTACCTGCACAAGGACGCCTCCCGCGCGGAGCTGAGGGCCACGGTGACACAGGCCCTCGCCGACCCCACCTGGCGGCTCGCCCCGCGCCGGCTGCGGTCCGCCGAGATGGGCGCCGCGCCGACGCTCACCGCGCGTGAGATCCAGGTCCTGGAAGGGATGAGTCACGGCCGTTCCAACGCGGAGATCGGCCGCGAGCTGTTCCTCTCCGAGGACACCGTCAAGACGCACGCCCGTCGGCTGTTCAAGAAGCTCGGCGCCTCCGACCGCGCGCACGCGGTGGCGCTCGGCTTCCGCTGGGGCCTGGTCCGCTAGGGCCTGCCCGACGGGTCGTGTCGCAGGTGAGTCACGGTGCCGGATCGCCCCGCGTCCGCGGCACGATCCGCCGGGCAGGACCCGGCCCCGCCCAGGTCCCGGGCTGGTCGCGAACGGGCCCGGGTCCGGCCGACCGGGCCGCCTCCCGCGGCGGGGTCCGGCCTGTCCGACGGGCGGAGCGCGACGGTGAGACGCCATGACGCGACGTGACGAGGCGACACGACGTGACGAGGCGACACGGCGTGACGCCGCGACGCGGCGAAGTGACATGGCGACACGACCCGACGCGGCGACGGAACACACCGGATCCGACGCGGCGAACGCGACGACCGCGACCACGGTGCACGGCGGAGCCGGCGCGGACCGGGCGGTCCGGGGCACCGGGACCGTGTGCCGGGGCCCCGCGCGAGGCCGGTTCCGGACCGTGGCCGGCGCCGCGTACCGCACGCCGGTCACCTGCGGCGACGCGGCCCGCCGGACGGCCGATGCTCGTTTCGCCGCTGATGCCGCATCCTTGAGGTGTGGAGTTCCTCGGGGACGAGTCGGTCGAGCGGAATGGGAGGGCGCAGGGGATGGGTTCCGGCGCACCCGCTCATAACGCTTCGGTGCACAACCACGACGGTGGTGCCTCGGAGCGTTCGGCGCCAAGGCACCATGGACCGATGCGCGACGACGAGGCGGCAGTTGCCCCAGGGGCGATCGGCGCACTCGTCCATCGCGCCGTCGACGGCGACGAGCGGGCGACGCACGACCTGCTCGCCCGCGTCCATCCGCTGGCGTTGCGCTACTGCCGCACCCGGCTGTCCCGGCTGCCGGGCGACGCGCGCCACTTCGTGGAGGACCTGGCCCAGGAGGTCTGCGTCGCCGTCCTCCTCGCCCTGCCGCGCTACCGCGACACCGGCCGGCCGTTCGAGGCGTTCGTCTTCGCCATCGCCTCCCACAAGGTCGCCGACCTGCAGCGCGCGGCGATGCGGCACCCCGGCTCGACCGCCGTGCCCTCCGACGAGATGCCCGAACGTCCGGACGACTCCCTCGGCCCGGAGGAGCGCGCCCTGCTCAGCAGCGACGCGGAGTGGGCCAAGAAGCTGCTGGCCAACCTCCCCGAGAACCAGCGCGAACTGCTGCTGCTGCGGATCGCGGTGGGCTTGACCGCGGAGGAGACCGGGCAGATGTTGGGAATGTCACCGGGAGCCGTCCGGGTCGCCCAGCACCGCGCGCTGAGTCGGCTGCGGGCCCTCGCCGAGCAGTAGCCGTACGCCGGTTGAACCGGCGCCGCCCCGGTTCCGTACGAAGATACGAAGCCCGGGGCCGCCGTCCATCGTGGAATGAGACGCCTCCGCTTCCCGTTAGCATGGACATCCGCACCGATCAAGGCCATTTGGGGAAGGTGTCATGACTGCAAACGTCGACGGAGTGCCCGAGAAGTTCGCGACACTCGGGCTGACCTACGACGACGTGCTGCTGCTGCCGGGCGCATCCGAGGTGCTCCCCAACGCGGTCGACACCTCGTCCCGCATCTCCCGCAACGTCCGGGTCAACATCCCGCTGCTGTCCGCGGCGATGGACAAGGTGACCGAGTCCCGCATGGCGATCGCCATGGCCCGCCTCGGCGGCGTCGGCGTGCTGCACCGCAACCTGTCCATCGAAGGCCAGGCCAACCAGGTCGACCTGGTCAAGCGCTCCGAGTCCGGCATGGTGGCCAACCCCATCACCATCCACCCGGAGGCCACGCTCGCCGAGGCCGACGCGCTGTGCGCGAAGTTCCGCATCAGCGGCACCCCGGTCACCGACCCGGCCGGCAAGCTGCTCGGCATCGTCACCAACCGCGACATGGCCTTCGAGCCCGACCGCTCGCGCCGCGTCAGCGAGGTCATGACGCCGATGCCGCTGGTCACCGGCAAGGTCGGCATCTCCCGGGCGGACGCCATGGAGCTGCTGCGCCGCCACAAGATCGAGAAGCTGCCGCTGGTCGACGACGCGGGCGTCCTCAAGGGCCTGATCACCGTCAAGGACTTCGTCAAGGCGGAGCAGTACCCGAACGCCGCCAAGGACGCCGAGGGCCGCCTGCTCGTCGGCGCCGCCGTCGGCGCGAGCCCCGAAGCCCTGGAGCGCGCCCAGGCCCTCGCCGAGGCCGGCGCCGACTTCCTGGTCGTCGACACCTCGCACGGCCACAACAGCAACGCGCTGAGCTGGATGGCGAAGATCAAGTCGAGCGTGTCCATCGACGTGATCGGCGGCAACGTCGCCACCCGTGACGGCGCGCAGGCGCTGATCGACGCCGGCGTCGACGGCATCAAGGTGGGCGTCGGCCCCGGCTCGATCTGCACGACCCGTGTGGTCGCCGGCATCGGCGTCCCGCAGGTCACCGCCATCTACGAGGCCTCGCTCGCCGCCCGCGCGGCGGGCATCCCGCTGATCGGCGACGGCGGCCTGCAGTACTCCGGCGACATCGGCAAGGCGCTCGCCGCCGGCGCCGACACGGTCATGCTGGGCAGCCTGCTCGCGGGCTGCGAGGAGTCCCCCGGCGAGCTGCTCTTCATCAACGGCAAGCAGTTCAAGTCGTACCGCGGCATGGGCTCGCTGGGCGCCATGCAGTCCCGCGGCCAGGCGAAGTCGTACTCGAAGGACCGCTACTTCCAGGCCGAGGTCGCCTCCGACGACAAGCTCGTGCCCGAGGGCGTGGAGGGTCAGGTGCCCTACCGCGGTCCGCTGGCCAACGTGCTGCACCAGCTTGTCGGCGGTCTGCGCCAGACCATGGGCTACGTGGGCGCGGCCACCATCGAGGAGATGGAGTCCAAGGGCCGCTTCGTCCGCATCACCTCGGCGGGTCTCAAGGAGAGCCACCCGCACGACATCCAGATGACGGTCGAGGCGCCGAACTACAGCAGCAAGTAGGCGACGGACCTCGGCAGCAGGTCTCACAGGGCGGCTCCGGATCCTCCGGGGCCGCCCTCGCCATGGGCGTCGGCGATACTGGAAGACGCTGAAACGCATCAGGGAAAGGCCACAGACGTGACTGAGATCGAGATCGGGCGCGGCAAGCGCGGCCGCCGGGCGTACGCCTTCGACGACATCGCCGTCGTCCCCAGCCGCCGTACGCGGGACCCGAAGGAGGTCTCGATCGCCTGGCAGATCGACGCCTACCGCTTCGAGCTGCCCTTCCTGGCCGCCCCCATGGACTCGGTCGTCTCCCCGGCCACCGCCATCCGCATCGGCGAGCTGGGCGGCCTGGGCGTGCTCAACCTCGAGGGCCTGTGGACGCGGTACGAGGACCCGCAGCCGCTGCTGGACGAGATCACCGAGCTGCCCGCCGAGGCCGCCACCCGCCGCCTCCAGGAGATCTACTCCGCCCCCATCAAGGAGGAGCTGATCGGGGCGCGGATCAAGGAGGTGCGCGACTCCGGCGTGGTCACCGCCGCCGCGCTCTCCCCGCAGCGCACCGCCCAGTTCTCCAAGGCCGTCGTCGACGCGGGCGTGGACATCTTCGTCATCCGCGGGACGACCGTGTCGGCCGAGCACGTCTCGGGCGCCGCGGAGCCGCTGAACCTGAAGCAGTTCATCTACGAGCTGGACGTCCCCGTGATCGTCGGCGGCTGCGCCACGTACACGGCGGCGCTGCACCTGATGCGCACCGGCGCGGCCGGCGTCCTGGTCGGCTTCGGCGGCGGCGCCGCGCACACCACGCGCAACGTGCTCGGCATCCAGGTCCCGATGGCGACGGCCGTCGCCGACGTGGCCGCCGCGCGCCGCGACTACATGGACGAGTCCGGCGGCCGGTACGTGCACGTGATCGCGGACGGCGGCGTCGGCTGGTCCGGAGACCTGCCCAAGGCGATCGCCTGCGGCGCGGACGCGGTCATGATGGGCTCCCCGCTGGCCCGCGCCACGGACGCGCCCGGCAAGGGCCACCACTGGGGCATGGAGGCGGTCAACGAGGAGCTGCCGCGCGGCAAGAAGGTCGACCTCGGCACGGTGGGCACCATCGAGGAGGTCCTCACCGGCCCCTCGCACACCCCCGACGGCTCCATGAACCTCTTCGGTGCGCTGCGCCGGGCCATGGCCACCACGGGCTACAGCGAGCTGAAGGAGTTCCAGCGCGTCGAGGTGACGGTGGCGGACTCCCAGCACAAGCGGTAAGCACCGCTCCGGTACGCCCCAGGGGCCCGGCCCTCGCTCAGGCGAGGGCCGGGCCCCTGCGTGTTCGGCGCTGAAGGGGGGCGCGTCGCGGTGCGCCCCCCGTCACAACCGATGCGCCGCCCCCGTGGGCGCCGCGCCCCGGGTGTCCAGGAGGAGCTGGGCCTTGACCGAGAGGCCCTGGAGGTCGTACGTGCGGTGGTGCTGGAGGAGGATCGTGAGGTCCGCGTCGGCGACCGCCTCGTACAGCGCGTCCGCGCGGGGCACCGGGTGGCCCTCGACCTCCCAGGCGGGCACGTGCGGGTCGTGGTAGCTGACCGAGGCGCCGAGGCCGGTGAGGCGGACGGCGATCTCCTCGGCGGGCGTGCCCTCCAGATCGGCGAGGTCGGGCTTGTAGGTGACGCCGAGGAGCAGCACCCGTGCGCCGCGGGCCGACTTGCCGTGCTCGTTGAGCAGGGTCGCGGCGCGCTGGACGACGTAGCGGGGCATGCGGCTGTTGACCCGCTGGGCGAGTTCCACCATGCGCAGTCCGCCTCCCGAGGGGCCGGTGAGGTCCTGGGGGTGGCCGTGGCCGCCGACGCCGGGGCCGGGCCGGAAGGCCTGGAAGCCGTACGGCTTGGTCTCCGCGCAGCGCAGCACGTCCCACAGATCGACGCCCAGGTCGTGGCAGAGCACGGCCATCTCGTTGACGAGGGCGATGTTGACGTGCCGGTAGTTGGTCTCCAGCAGCTGGACGGTCTCGGCCTCGCGCAGTCCGCGCGCGCGGACCACCTTGTCGGTGAGCCGGCCGTAGAAGGCGGCCGCCGACTCGGTGCAGGCGGGGGTGAGGCCGCCGATCACCTTGGGCGTGTTGGCCGGGGTGACGTCGCGATTGCCGGGATCGACGCGGCTGGGCGAGTAGGCGAGGTGGAAGTCGCGGCCCGCGCGCAGCCCCGAGCCCTCCTCCAGCAGCGGGCACAGGAACTCCTCCGTGGTGCCCGGCAGCACCGGCGACTCCAGGATCACGGTGGTGTGCGGGCGCAGCTGCCCGGCCAGGGCGCGGGCGGCGGCCTCCACCTGGGTCAGGTCGAGGCCGCCGTCCGCGCCGCGCGGGGTCGGCGCGCAGATCACCGCCGTGCGGACGCGGCCCAGTCCGGCCGGGTCCGTGGCCGGTCGGAAGCCCCCCGAGAGCATCCGGCGCAGTTCGGCGGCGCTGAGCAGGCCCGACTCGTCCCCGGTCCGGTAGCCGAGCGTGGAGATGCCGGCGGCGACGGCGGCCTGGGCCAGGGGCAGGCCGAGTGGACCGAGTCCGATGACGGCGAGATCTGCGGGCATGGCGTGGGCCGTCCTTCCCAATAACCGACGTGGTGCGAACCCGCAAGCCCGGTGGACAGGACGAGCGAGTGCAATGTCAGACTAGGAGTAAATATGACCGTTTTGCGGGATTGACCAGCGTGTTTCTCGGTGCGCCGGGCCGAGTTGTCCACAGGCAGGCGGCGACTGGTGGCTGAAGTCGGGCAAGACGGTCAGAATTCTGGGCAGGGAGACACGTGGGGGAGATGGGACGGGCTTCGCCCGACGGGTGCGGCCGGCGCGACGGACACCGGGAGGCAGCAGTGATGACAGCGACACTGGGGCCGGCGCAGCGCGCCGAGTCACTGGCGGGAATGGCCGAGCGTGAGCTGGACATCCTGGTCGTGGGCGGCGGCGTGGTCGGAGCGGGCACGGCCCTGGACGCGGTCACTCGCGGCCTGAGCACCGGCATCGTGGAGGCGCGCGACTGGGCCTCGGGCACCTCCAGCCGCTCCAGCAAACTGATACACGGCGGGCTGCGCTATCTGGAGATGCTCGACTTCGCCCTCGTGCGGGAGGCCCTGAAGGAGCGCGGTCTGCTGCTGGAGCGCATCGCCCCCCACCTGGTGCGGCCGGTGCCGTTCCTGTACCCGCTCCAGCACAAGGGCTGGGAGCGCTGGTACGCCGGTTCGGGCGTCGCGCTCTACGACGGCATGTCGATGGCCCGCGGTCACGGCCGGGGCCTTCCCCTGCACCGCCACCTGAGCCGCCGTCACGCCCTGCGCGTCGCCCCCTGCCTGAAGAAGGACGCCCTGGTGGGCGCGTTGCAGTACTACGACGCCCAGATGGACGACGCCCGCTTCGTGGCCACCTTGGTGCGCACCGCCGTGTCCTACGGCGCGAAGGCGGCCAACCGCGCGCGCGTCACCGGCTTCCTGCGCGAGGGCGAGCGCGTGGTCGGCGCGCTGGTGCGGGACGTGGAGGGCGGCGGCGAGTACGAGGTCCGCGCCAAGCAGATCGTCAACGCCACCGGGGTGTGGACCGACGACACCCAGGCGATGGTGGGGGAGCGCGGCCAGTTCCACGTCCGCGCCTCCAAGGGCATCCACCTCGTCGTGCCCAAGGACCGCATCAACTCCACCACCGGCCTGATCCTGCGCACCGAGAAGTCCGTGCTCTTCGTCATCCCCTGGGGCAGGCACTGGATCGTCGGCACCACCGACACCGACTGGGACCTCGACAAGGCCCACCCGGCCGCCTCCAGCGCCGACATCGACTACCTGCTGGAGCACGTCAACTCGGTGCTCGCGGTGCCGCTCGGCCGCGACGACGTGGAGGGCGTGTACGCGGGCCTGCGCCCGCTGCTGGCCGGGGAGTCCGACGCCACCAGCAAGCTCTCGCGCGAGCACACCGTCGCCCACCCGGCGCCGGGCCTCGTGGTGGTCGCGGGCGGCAAGTACACGACGTACCGGGTGATGGCGAAGGACGCCGTCGACGAGGCGGTGCACGGCCTGGACATGCGCGTCGCCGACTGCGTCACCGAGGAGATCCCGCTGTTCGGCGCGGAGGGCTACCGCGCGCTGTGGAACGCGCGGGCGCGGATCGCCGCCGACACCGGCATCCACGTGGTGCGCGTCGAGCACCTGCTGAACCGGTACGGATCGGCCGCGCAGGAGGTCCTCGCCCTCATCGCCGACGACCCGGCCCTGGGCGCGCCCCTGCAGTTCGCCGACGACTACCTGCGCGCCGAGGTCGTCTACGCCGCCTCGCACGAGGGCGCCCGGCACCTCGACGACGTGCTGACCCGGCGGACGCGCATATCCATCGAGACCTTCGACCGGGGGACGCGCAGCGCCCGCGAGGCGGCGGAGCTGATGGCGCCGGTGCTCGGCTGGGACGCGGACCAGATCGAGCGCGAGGTCGAGCACTACGAGAAGCGGGTGGAGGCCGAACGCGAGTCGCAGCGCCAGCCCGACGACCTGACGGCCGACGCGGCACGCCTGGGAGCGCCGGACATCGTGCCGCTGTGACCGGCCGCCGCGGCCGGCCGAGGGAGACTGATCGGTGATCGGTGGCGGGCGGTCGGCGGTCGGGCGGCGGCGGTCGGTCAGTCGGCAGGTGAGTCGGCCGCCGAGTCGCGGCGGCCGGGTGTGTGGGCCGGGCTCGTGCTGCCGCCCGGCCGCCGGTTCCGGGCGGGGGCGGACGTCCGGGGACCCGTCTGCGCGACGGTGTCGGCGTGTCTCGGCGCGATCGGATTTCGGCGGAACCGGAAGGAGGCGGGACCCTTACGGACGGAAGTGTCCGGGAGAGCCGGTACCCGGCGCTGACCTGTTGTCACGGCCCGTCATCCCGCCGCCCGAAGAGCGCCGTTCGGCGACGGGACGGAGCGTCCCGAGGGGCACCCTGGGCGTTGAGCACTTGTCGCGTGAGGGACAATGGAGCCTCTGTCAGGGCGGGTTGCATGAGGGGACGCATGTCGGAGGCGGAGCGGACGGGGGCATCCCGTCAGGACACTCGTCAGGACAACAGCGAGCGTCTTCTCGCGGGGCGTTACCGGTTGGGGGACGTGCTCGGCCGGGGCGGCATGGGCACGGTGTGGCGGGCCCAGGACGAGACCCTGGGCCGGACGGTCGCGGTCAAGGAACTGAGGTTCCCGTCCAACATCGACGAGGACGAGAAGCGGCGCCTGATCACGCGCACGCTGCGTGAGGCCAAGGCCATCGCGCGGATCCGCAACACCAGTGCGGTGACCGTCTTCGACGTGGTCGACGAGGACGACCGGCCGTGGATCGTGATGGAACTGGTCGAGGGCAAGTCCCTGGCCGAGGTGATCCGCGAGGACGGTCTGCTGGAGCCGAAGCGGGCCGCGGAGGTCGGCCTCGCCGTCCTGGACGTGCTGCGCTCCGCGCACCGCCAGGGCATCCTGCACCGCGACGTGAAGCCGTCCAACGTGCTCATCGCCGAGGACGGCCGGGTCGTGCTCACCGACTTCGGCATCGCCCAGGTCGAGGGCGACCCCTCCATCACCTCGACCGGCATGCTGGTCGGCGCCCCCTCCTACATCTCCCCGGAGCGGGCCCGCGGCCACAAGCCGGGCCCCGCGGCCGACCTGTGGTCGCTCGGCGGCCTGATCTACGCGGCGGTCGAGGGCACGCCGCCGTACGACAAGGGGTCGGCGATCGCCACGCTGACCGCGGTGATGACCGAGCCCCTGGAGGAGCCGAAGAACGCCGGCCCGCTGCGGGACGTCATCTACGGCCTGCTCAACAAGGACCCGGCCAAGCGCCTCGACGACGCGGGCGCGCGGGCGATGCTCAAGGCCGTCATCGCCGCGCCCGAGCCGAAGGCGGCCGACCCGGAGCCGCCCGCGGACGCGACGAAGGTGGTCCCGCTGCCCGCGCAGCCGGACCGGCGCTCGGGCAAGGGCGCCAAGGCGGGCCGGGGTTCCACGTCCGGCCTCGCGGCCGAATCCGGTTCCGGTTCCTCTTCCTCCTCCGGTACGGACTCGCGTCCGGCTTCCGGCGGCAAGCGGGGCGAGGAGGCGGCCGACCGGCTGCGGGGGGCGCTGCGGTCCGTGCGCAAGGCGGCCGGCGCGGGAGCGGCCGGCTCGGCGGCGACCCGTACCGAGCCGACGGCCGGCGAGGCGGGAGCGGCGAGCGTGGCGGGCGCCGCCGCGACGGGTTCCGCGAGCGCCACGACCGGTGGCCCGGGCGCGAAGGGGAACGGGAGCGGGAGCGGCGCGCAGACGGGGCGTACGAGCTCCGGCTGGCCCGTGATGCCGCCGCCGGACCTGGACCTGCCGCCCCGCCCGGTGCCGAGGGCGCCCCTCACCGATGTGGTGCCCCGGCGGACGCTGGTGATCATCGCGGTGCTCGTGGCGCTCGCCGTGGTCGGCGTGGTGCTGGGCATCGTCCTCAGCGGGGGCGGGGACTCCGAGGACGGCAAGAGCGGCGCGGCCCGCACGTCGACCGCCGCGACCGGGAGCGCCGCCGCCACGGGCACCGGGAACGGCGCCGAGGGCACGGACGGCAAGCGGACCGACTCCGCGAAGGGCACGGCCCGGGCGTCCGGTTCGGGCGGCGCGGCCGACGCGACGGACGCGAGCACCGGCGGCGAGGCGAAGGGCGACGACTCCGGTTCCGGTTCCGGCGCGGACTCCGAGGGGGCCGGTGACGACGACGGCGTGGTGACGACGTACAAGAGCCCGCACGGGTACTCCATCGGGCTGCCCAAGGGGTGGAAGTACGCCTACGCCGCTGACGCCGGGGACCGGTTCACCGGCCCCGACGGGCAGAAGCTGCTGGTCGCCTGGACGTCCCAGCCCAAGAGCGACCCGGTGGCCGACTGGAAGCGCCAGGAGCCCGACATGATCCGCTCCGAGTACCGGCGCATCCGGATCGAGAAGGTCGGCTACCGCGGCTGGAACACGGCCGACTGGGAGTTCACCTACGTCGACGACGGGACCAAGTACCGCAGCGTGGACCGCGGGTTCGTCACCGACTCCACCCACGGCTACGCCCTGATGTACACGGCCAAGGCCGGCGACTGGGGCGACGACCTGCGCCGGGACACCTGGCAGACGCTGACGAAATCCTTCGAACCCGCCAAGTGAGGCGGCCGGGCCCGGTCCGGCCGGGCCCCGGCACACGCGTTCGCTGCCACGAGATTCCGGCATCCTCTCTTTGCGGGTTGCCTCCGGCACGTATCGTGAGTGGTTGCGGACCGTAAGCATCGGGAACGGGTCGCGTGGCGAACGGATTTGACCGACCGTGCGGCCGGGGGAGGCAACGTGGACGACTATGCGGGCCGGGTTCTCGCCGACCGCTACCGCCTGCCGCTGCCCCCGTCCGACGAGTACGAACTCACCGAGACCCGGGCCTTCGACACCTACAGCGGTCAGGAAGTACTGCTGCGACAGGTGCCGTTGCCCGAGGTGGTCGAGGCGGAGGTGCTCGACGCGGACGGCCTGCCCGAGGGGTTCACGCCTCGGGAGGGCATGGCCCGGCGGCCCTCGGCACGCCCAGCAAACGCAGGACACCCGGGACGTACGGGCAGTCCGGCGGCGTCCGGGCGCGGTGCCGGGGCGGCCACCCGGCGGCCCGCCGACCCGGCGGTGCGGCGGGCGGTGGAGGCGGCACAGGCCGCGGCCCGGATCCCCGACCACCCCCGGCTCGACCAGGTCTTCGACGTGTTCGCGGAGGGCGGTTCGCTGTGGATCGCCAGCGAGCTGGTCGCCGCGCGGCCACTGGCGGCGCTGCTGGCCGAGCAGCCGCTGACGCCGTACCGGGCGGCCGAGGTCGCCTCCGACATACTCATGGCGCTGCGGGTGCTGCACGGCCACGGCTGGGTGCACCGCAACATCACCGCCCGCACGGTCCTGGTCTGCGACGACGGCCGGGTGATGCTGACCGGTCTCGCCGTCGGAGCGGCGGAGGAGGCGCTGTGCGGCTATGACCCGGTGCCCGCGCAGGACGGCGAGGGCGACGGCGACGAGACGTCAGCCCCGGGCCCGGTCGCGGGCCATGGCGCCCCGGGCCTGTCCGCCGCCCCCGGCGGGCCGGGCGAACTGGGGAGGCCGGGCGCGCCCGGCGCATCCGGTGGACTCGGCGGGCCGGGGCGGGACGCGGGCTACGGCGGCGGTGCGGCCGGCTCCGGTGACTTCCCCGGAGCCGGTGACGGCCCGGGGCGTGCGCCCGCTCTTCCCGGTGCCCGTCTTCCCGGCCCCGTTACGGGCCTGTCCGGTACGGGAACCGGCCTGCCCGGCCCCGGCGGCGCCGCCCCCGGTGGCGGCAGCGGCGGTGCGGGCGGCGTCTCGGGTGCGGCCGGCGGCTTCGGCGTCCCCTCAGAGGACCCCGAGGCCGCACGGCGGGCCGCCATCGAGGCCCGGGCCGCCGGTGCGCTGCCGCCGGCCGGGGGCGACACGGCGAACGGCGCCGGTGAGCCGGGAGCGCTCGTGCGGCGGACACCGGAGAGCGGCGAGGACGTCCGGGCGGCGCGTGCCGGGGCGATCGCCGCGTACCGCGCGGGCGCACGGGCGGCCGCCCGGGTGCAGGAGGCGCAGCAGGGCGCGCGTGCCGCCCTGCCCGGCGCCCGGCCGCCCGCCGAGGACGAGACCCGCGGCATGCCGCCGGGCCGGATCGCCGACCCCTACGGCGTCCGCGCCACCCCCTGGAACGGCGCGGCGACCCACCCCGGAGCCGACGGCCCGCCCCCGGCCGAGGGCGCCGGCCAGGGGCGTACGGCACTTCCCGCCGGAACCTCCGGGGACGACCGGACGGAACGCGGTCTCCCGCCCGTCCCCGCCCCTGCTCCCGTCCCCGTTCCCGGTGCGCGGCCCGCCCCCGGCACCGGTACGCCCGGCTCCCCCGGGGAGCCCCCGGCCGTACCGGCCGCCGCCGGCTGGGACGGGCCGGCCCCGGCGGTGTCGATGCGGCGCGGCCCCGGCACCGCGCTGGCGGCCGAACGGGCGCGGCAGGCGCGGATGACCGTGGTCGGGCCGGTCACCGAGCGGTGGGCGCCCGAGCAGGCCGGGCCCGTGCACGAGAACTGGCAGCTGGCCGCGCCGATCGGGCCGGCGACCGACCTGTGGGCGCTGGGCGCGCTGTTGTTCCGGGCCGTACAGGGACACGCTCCCTACCCGGAGGAGTCGACCGCCGAGCTGGTGCAGCTGGTGTGCGCCGAGCCGCCCGCCTTCGCCGAGGAGTGCGGGGCGCTGCGCCCGGTCGTCGAGTCGCTGCTGCGTCAGGACCCGACCGAAAGGCTGGACTTCGAGGAACTGGGCGGCTGGCTGCGGTCGCTGGTGCGCTCCGCGCCCGAACCGGAGGCCGGCGCGCACGTGGTGGCCGCACCGCCCGCGGACCCCGCCCGGCTGCCGGTCATACGCCGCCGCGGCGAACTGGTGCGCAGGCGGCGCGCCGGGCTGCCCGCCCACCACGGGCGGCACAAGCGGGCCCGCGGCCGGACCGGTTCGCCGCGCAGCCTCGGGCGCGTCCTGCTCCTGCTGGTGCTGCTCCTGCTGGCCGGCGCGGTCGCCTACGCGATGCTGTTCATGCCGAAGGCCGGGCACGACGGGGCGGCCGGCGGGGACCGTACGGGTTCCGCCGGGGACGCGAGCCCGGCGCCGTCCCGAGGCGGTGACGCCGGCGGCGCGCCCGCGCCCGGTGGATCCGCGCCCGCCACGAGCGACCGCCCGGCCGGCTCGGCGAGTTCGGCGGGCTCGGCCGAGACGCAGACCACCGGCCCGGGTGCCGCCGACGGCTTCACCCTGCGCGAGGACGCCGCCGGGTTCCGGGTGGCCGTCGCCGACGGCTGGACCCGGACGCCCAAGAACGGCCAGGGGCAAGTGGTGTACTCCAAGGGCGGCTTCGAGCTGATCGTCGTCCCCGGGCGGGACAGCGCGGCCGAGTTCGGGAGCGACCCGATGACGTACCAGCGGGAGAAGGAGAGCGAGCTGCAGGGGTACCGCGCCTCCAGCTGGGCGACCTCCTCCGGGCTGCGGACCATCGAGGTCGGCGGGAAGTCCATGGCGGAGGGGCAGTTCACCTGGAACGGCGCGGGCGGGCAGGAGCTGTTCGTGCGCAACCTCGCGATCCTCCTCGACGGCCGCTACCACGTGGTGCAGGTGCGCGGCCCGGAGACGCAGCGCGACAAGGTCGACAAGGTGTACGAGCAGGCGTCGGCGACGTACCGGTACACCGGCTGAGACGTCAGGAACCGCGGCAGTTCCCGGAATTGACAGAAGCGACAACTGTCACAGTGCGGATTCCGTGGGACCCCGCTGGTTCCCTGCCGGGTGGTCGGTCCTTACGCTGACCCTGACAAGAACATTGCGGGGAAACGTGAATCAGATGCAGGGCCAGCTCCTCGCGGGCCGCTACCGGCTCGCCGAGTCCATCGGCCGGGGCGGCATGGGGCGGGTGTGGCGTGCGCACGACGAGGTGCTGAGCCGGACCGTCGCCATAAAGGAGTTGACCGCCGCGCTCTACGTGGCCGAGAGCGACCAGGCCGTCCTCCTCGCGCGCACCAGGGCGGAGGCGCGCGCCGCCGCCCGGATCAACCACTCCGCCGTCGTCACCGTGCACGACGTGCTCGAACACGACGGCCGTCCGTGGATCGTGATGGAACTGGTCGAGGGCCAGTCGCTGGCGGACGCCGTCAAGGAGCGGGGCCGGGTGGAGCCGGCGGAGGCCGCCCGGATCGGCCTGTGGGTGCTGCGCGCGCTGCGCGCGGCGCACACCGCCGGTGTGCTGCACCGCGACGTCAAGCCCGGCAACGTCCTGCTCGGCAAGGACGGCCGGGTCCTGCTCACCGACTTCGGCATCGCGCAGATCGAGGGCGACACCACCATCACCCGCACCGGTGAGGTCGTCGGCTCGGTCGACTACCTGGCCCCCGAGCGGGTCCGCGGCCACGACCCCGGCCCGGCCTCCGACCTGTGGGCGCTCGGCGCGACGCTCTACACGGCGGTGGAGGGACTGTCCCCGTTCCGCCGTACCTCGCCGCTGACCACCATGCAGGCGGTCGTCGACGAGGAACCCCGCGAGTCGCAGTACGCCGGCCCGCTCGCACCGGTCATCACCGCGCTGCTGCGCAAGGACCCCGCCCAGCGCCCGGACGCCATGGCGGCCGAGCAGCTGCTCGCGGAGGCCGCCGAGGGACGCCGTCCGAAGGACGCGCAGATGTACGTGCCGACGCAGGTGGTCGGCGCCCCCGGCGCCCCCGGCGTGCCGGGCGCCGACCCGGGCGCGGAAGCGGGCGGCGGCGGACCCGGCGTGGGCACGGCCGTCGGCCCGGGGCCCGCCGGCTCCGCCGCGCCGACGGGCACGGACGCCCACGGCGCCACGAGTACCACGGGCGCCCACGGCGCCACGGGCGTCACGGGCGCTCACGGCACCGCGGGCGTCACGGGCGCCCATGGCGCCACGGGGTACCGGCCGGTGGGCGCGCCGACGACCGTCGGGCCCGCGTACGCCACCCCGCCGGGTCCCGCCCCTGCCAAGGGGCACCGCCTGCGCAACGCGGCGCTCGTGGTGGTCCTCGCCGTGCTCGTCGGCGGCGGCACCGCGCTGGCGCTGCGCACGTGGGACGCGGGCCGGGAGCAGGACGGCGGCGGCTCCGCGACGACGCACCACTCCGCACAGGCCTCGCCCGGCCCCACCCGCACCAAGAAGGCCGAGACGGGCGGCCTGCCCGCCGGCTGGACGAGCAAGAAGGACCCGTACGGGTTCAGCATCGCCGTGCCCGGGGCGGACTGGAAGCGGGTGGTGTCCGACGAGTCCCTCCACCAGGTCGACTACACCCCTGACGGCGGCGAGCACTTCATCCGCGTCGCCATCGACGACTCGCCGGACTTCTCGTCCGCGCACGACCACCAGCTCGACCTGGAACAGCAGTTGCACCGGCTGGTCGACTACCGGCAGGTGAGGCTGGAGGAGAACACCTTCCGTGACCAGCCGGGCTCCCTGTGGGAGTACACCTGGACCGCGCTGGCCAAGGACACCCCCTTCCCCGGGCCGCGGCACGCCGTCGAGGAGACGTACTTCTCCCGCGACGGCGTCGAGTACGCGATCTACATGTCCACGCCCGCGGCGGACTGGGCGACCACGGAGAAGCAGTTCAAGGCGGTACTGCAGAGCTGGCGGCCCGGCTCGGGCTGACCGGAACGCACCGTTCATGCTTGGCCGGTCGCCACCCCGGAACGGGACCGGCCCATGCGGCATGATGGGGCTCATGGTGACCGAGGGGGACGACTTCCGTGTGATCGCGGGCCGTTACCGCCTGGAGGCGCGGCTCGGCCGCGGGGGCATGGGCATCGTGTGGCGGGCCACCGACCAACTGCTCGCCCGGCAGGTCGCGGTCAAGGAACTCCCGTTCGACGAAGCCCTGTCCGCCGAGGAGGCCCGGCAGCAGCGCGACCGCACGCTGCGGGAGGCCCGCGCGGTCGCCCAGCTGCGGCACCCGCACATCATCGTCGTCCACGACATAGTGGAGCAGGACGAACGCCCCTTCATCGTCATGGAGTTGATCGACGGCGGCTCGCTGGCCGACCGGATCGCCACGCACGGCCCGGTGGACGCCGCCGAGGGCGCGCGGATCGGCATCGCCCTGCTGAGCGCGCTGCGGACCGCGCACGCGGCCGGGGTCCTGCACCGTGACATCAAACCGGCGAACGTGCTGATGGAGACCGGCACCGACCGGGCCGTCCTCACCGACTTCGGCATCGCCCAGGTGGCGGGCGCGACCACGCTCACCGAGACCGGCTCCTTCGTCGGCTCGCCGGAGTACACCGCGCCCGAAAGGATGTCCGGCACCGGCGCGGGCCCGCAGTCCGACCTGTGGTCGCTGGGCGCGCTGCTGTGCACGGCGCTGAGCGGCGAATCCCCGTTCCGCCGGGACTCGCTGGGCGGCATCCTGCACGCGGTCGTCATGGACGAGATCCGGCCGCCCGCGCAGGCCGGACCGTTGCTGCCCGTCGTGCGCGGCCTGCTGGAACGCGACCCGGACCGGCGGCTGACGGCGGCCGAGGCGGAGGCCATGCTGCGCGGTTACCTGGAGTCGGGGCGTACGCCGCAGCAGCCGCCGTCCCCCCACACGCCGTTCCCGGCCCACACGCCGACGCAGCGCGATGTGCCGCGGCCGCCCGGACCGCCGCTGCCGCCCGGTTCCCCGGAAGCGGCCACGGTGCCCGGACCGGGCCGGGCCGGCGCGCCCCGGGCGCCGGCCGGCCGGTTCACCCGGCGGATGCTGGTCACCGCGCTGGTCGCCGCCGCGCTGGCCGGGGCGGGCGTGTCCGCGGCGGCCCTGCTGATGAGCGGCGACGGCAACGGCGGCGGCACGCCGTCGAGTCCGACCCCGCACACCGCCACGAGCGGCGGCGAGAGTCCGTCGAGCGGTTCGGCGAGCACCGAGTCCCGGACGCGCGCGCCCGCCTCGCCCGCGCTGTCCCCGTCGTCCGCGACCCCGGCCGGTCCGGCCGGCTCGGTCACCGCCGCCGCGACCCGGTCCGCGCCGGGCGGCGGGGACCGGGTCGCGGCGCCCTCGGGGTACCACCTGGTGCGGGACCCGGCGGGATTCTCGCTGGCCGTGCCGGACGGCTTCACGCGCACGCCGCAGGGGGTGCGGACCTTCTACATGTCGCCGGGCGACACCTTCCGCATCGGCGTCAAGGTCACCGGTCCGGGCACCGGCGGTCCGCTCGCCGTGATGCGCCGCGCGGACGCCGCCGGCCCGTCCACCAACCCCGGCTACCACGACGGGGAGGTCACGGCCACCCGGCACATCGGACATCCCGCCGCCCTGTGGCAGTTCAGCTGGGAGGGCTACAGCGCGGCGGAGGGGGCCCGCCACACCTACGACCTGTGCTGGGAGCAGGACGGGCGGATGTACGACGTGTGGGTGTCGGCGCCGGTCGGCAAGGTGCGGGAGGCGAGGGAGTACTTCGACGTGGCGGTCGACACGTTCACCGCCGGCTGAGCCGTACGGCGTCCGCTCCCGGGGCGACGGGCGCGGGCGCGCGGTGGAGGGTGCGTGGGGCGGGAGGGCGCGCGGTGGAGGGTGCGTGGGGCGGGAGGGCGCGTGGTGGAGGGTGCGTGGGGCGGGAGGGCGCGTGGGGCGCGGGACGGGAGCGCCGGGGAGCGGGCCGTACGTCACGGGTCTGTGACCGCCCGGCCGGCAGGCTGGAGAGCACGGCGGCGGTCGCGGTATGGATGGACCATGAGCGACAACGGGGGACACCGCCGCGAGGCCGAGGAGCCGACGAGTTTCGTGCTGCGACCGCCTGACCCGCAGCCGCGGATCCCCCACCCGCACAACCCGTACGCCACACCCGCCGCGCCGGCGCCGGCGACCCCGGTCCCGGCGCAAGCAGCGCAAGCAGCGCAAGCAGCGCAAGCGGCGCAACCCGCGGGCTCGGCCGTGCCCGTCCCGCCCGCCCCACCGGCCCCGCCCGCCACGGTGACCGCGGCCGCCGGGGCTCCCGCCGGGCACGGGCGACCGCCGGAGCCCGCCCCCGGCGCCGGGCGGCTGATCGCCGGGCGCTACCGGCTGCTGGCCAAGCTGGGCCACGGCGGCATGGGGACCGTGTGGCGGGCCCGGGACGAGACGGTGGACCGCGAGGTCGCCGTCAAGGAACCCCGTGTCCCGGACCACCTCCCCGAACGGGAACGCGCCAACGCCTACGAGCGCATGCGCCGCGAGGCCCGTGCCGCGGCCCGGCTCGACCACCCCGCGGTCGTCGGCGTCCACGACGTCGCCGTGGTCGACGGGCAGCCGTGGATCGTGATGGAGCTGGTGCGCGGCCGCTCGCTCGGCGCCGTCCTCGAGGAGGGCACCCTGGACGCGCGCGAGGCCGCCAGGATCGGTCTGGAGGTGCTCGGCGCGCTGGAGGCCGCGCATGCGGCGGGCGTGCTGCACCGGGACGTCAAGCCGGACAACATCCTGCTCGGCCGGCACGGCCGGATCGTCCTCACCGACTTCGGCATCGCCCGGATCGAGGGTGAGACGCGGCTGACCGACACCGGGGGTTTCGTCGGCTCGCCCGAGTACATCGCGCCGGAGCGGGTGCTGGGGCAGCACCCCGGCCCGCCGAGCGACCTGTGGTCCCTCGGCGTCGTCCTGTACGCGGCGGCGGAGGGCGTCTCGCCGTTCCGCCGCAGCAACACCCCGGCCACCCTCCAGTCGGTCCTCAACGCCGTGCCCGCCCCGCCCACCGCGGCGCCCGGCCCGCTCGCCGAGGTCATCACCGGCCTGCTGCACAAGGACCCCGCGCACCGGCCGGACGCAGCCCGGGTCCGCGTCCTGCTCGAAGAGGCCGCCGCGCCGCCCGCACCCGCGCCCACGCAGGCCGTCCGGCACGTCCAGGGCGCCGGACGCTCCCGGCGCCCGGGACGCGGGACGTGGCTCGGCCTCGGCGCGGCGGCCGTCGTGGCGGCGGTGACGGCGTACGTCCTGCTCGCGCGCCCGTTCGCCGGCCCGCTGCCGGACGGCTGGAAGACCGACCACGTCAAGGACGTCGCCGCGACGCTCGCCGTGCCCGACACGTACCAGCGCTCGCTGCCCGACCGGAAGTCGGACAAGGGCCACTGGGTCACCTACACGGACTGGAGCGGCAGCATCTCGATCACCCTCACGCTGGACAGGGCGGCCGAGGACACCAGCCACGACATCTCCGACTCGGCCGCGGCCGAGATGTACGAGGACAACGGCAAGTTCAAGGAGAACGGCGACTACGGCCTCGACATGCCCTCGGGCGGGAAGACCCGGACCAGGCCCGACGGCGACGCCACGTTCGACGGACGGAAGGCGGCCGGGAACACCGTCTCCTACACCACCGACGACGCGCAGCACCCCCGCCCGCGCGAGGTGCGGATCCTGTACTACAAGACCACCGGCGGTGACATGTACAAGCTCTTCGTCGGCTATCCCGGTGAGGGCGACTTCACGGCGCGCGGACGCGAGGTGGCGAAGACGGCGATCGCCGACCTGGAGGTCGACAAGCCCTGACCCGGCCCCGACGTCGGAGCGCAGCGCCGCCACACCCTGAGGCCCCACGCCGCCGCACCCCGAGGCCCCACGCCGCCATGCCTGAGGCGCCACGCCGCCGCACCCCGGGGCACGGCATGGCCGTCCGTCTCCGTGCGGCGCGCCGGAGAAGACCGTGGGCCGGCTGCCCGGAGTCGGCGACCGTCAGAAGGACCGCTGATCAGCACGTTTGTTGCCAGTGATCACTGGCGGCGTGTGAGCACTCCGTGAATGACCGTTACCGACGGGTACACAAACCCCCGCCCACGTCATACCCTGCGCTTCATGACGGACGCGCAGGCCCCGGCACAGACCGGCACGAACCCCCTGGCCCCCGCACCGGCGGGCGCCCGAACCGCCGCCGACGTGGTGACCCCCGAGCTGGTCGCCCAGCTCACCAAGGGCGTCGTCGGCTCCGGCCGGACCGCCAACCACTCGCCGTTCACCGGCGACAAGCTCGCCGACCTGCCCGAGTCCACCCCCGAGGACGTGGCCCTCGCCTTCGACCGGGCCCGCGCCGCGCAGGGCGCCTGGGAGCGCACCCCGGTCCGGCGGCGCGCCGCCGTCCTGCTCCGTTTCCACGACCTGGTCCTCGCCCGCCAGGCCGAGGTGCTGGACCTGATCCAGCTGGAGACCGGGAAGGCCCGCCTGCACGCCCACGAGGAGGTGCAGGCCGTCGCCGTCGCCGCCCGGCACTACGGCCGCAAGGCCGCCGCCTACCTGAAGCCCAAGCGGCACACCGGTGCGATCCCCACCCTGACCAAGGTCACCGAACTGCGCCACCCGCGCGGCGTCGTCGGCCAGATCGCCCCCTGGAACTACCCGCTGGAGCTGTCGGTCGGCGACGCGCTGCCCGCCTTCGCCGCGGGCAACGCCGTGGTGATGAAGCCCGACACCGAGACCTGCCTGACCGCGCTGTGGGCCCGCGACCTGCTCATCGAGGCCGGACTGCCCGCCGAGGTCTTCCAGGTCGTCCTCGGCGACGGCCCCGTCGTCGGCCCGGAGGTCGTCCGGCACGCAGACTACGTCTCCTTCACCGGCTCCACCCGCACCGGCCGCGAGGTCGCCCAGAGCGCCGCCGCCCGCCTGGTCGGCGTCTCCCTCGAGCTCGGCGGCAAGAACGCCATGCTGGTCCTGGAGGACGCCGACATCGAGAAGGCGGCGGCGGGAGCGGTCCGCGCCTGCTTCTCCTCCGCCGGACAGCTGTGCATCTCCATCGAGCGGCTGTACGTCCACGAGTCGGTCGCCGACGCCTTCCTCGAACGCTTCGCCGCCCGCACGAGGGCGATGCGGCTCGGCACCTCCCTCGCCTACGGCGCCGACATGGGCTCCCTGGTCGGCGAACGCCAGCTGGAGACCGTCACCCGGCACGTGGAGGAGGCCGTCGCCAAGGGCGCCAAGGTGGTGGCCGGCGGCGTCGCCCGCCCGGACATCGGCCCCTACTTCTTCGAACCGACCATCCTCGACGGCGTCGACACCCCGATGTCCGTGTGCACGGAGGAGACCTTCGGCCCGGTCGTCTCGGTCTACCGCTTCTCGACCGACGACGAGGCCGTCGAGCGCGCCAACTCCACTCCCTACGGCCTGAACTCGTCCGTCTGGACGCGTGACGCCCGCCGGGGCCGTGAGATCGCCGCCCGGCTGCGCACCGGCACCGTCAACGTCAACGAGGGCTACGCGCCCGCCTACGGCAGCGTGCAGTCGCCGATGGGCGGCATGAAGGACTCCGGCCTCGGCCGCCGGCACGGCTCCGAGGGCATCCTCAAGTACACCGAGGCCCAGACCATCGCCCACCAGCGGCTGCTGCCCATGGCGCCCTCGCTCGGCATGGACGACGAGAAGTACGCGGCGTTCATGAGCCGGAGCCTGCGGGCGATGAAGGCGTTCCGCTTCCGCTAGGACCTCCCGCCAGGACCTCTCGTCCGGATCAGGCCGGATCAGGCCGGATCAGGCCCGCGAGTCCGGCGCGCTCCGCACGAGCGGTCCCAGGGCCCTCGTCCGGATCCCGCCCGGTCCGGACGGCAGGACCCGGGTCCCGTCGAGGACGGGACCCGGCCCCCGACCCCATCCCGTTCTCGACGAGGAGAGCACGTGTCGCAGGAGAACTCCGTCCGCGATCAGGACGACGCGGCGCACGACCACGACGGCGCGGCCTACGACTACGACGTCATCGTCGTCGGCTCCGGCTTCGGCGGCTCCGTCACCGCGCTGCGCCTGACCGAGAAGGGCTACCGCGTCGGCGTCCTGGAGGCCGGCCGCCGCTTCACCCGCGAGAGCCTGCCGAAGAACTCCTGGGACCTGAAGAACTACCTGTGGGCCCCCAAGCTCGGCATGTACGGCATCCAGCGCATCCACCTGCTGGGCAACGTGATGGTGCTGGCCGGCGCGGGAGTCGGCGGCGGCTCCCTCAACTACGCCAACACCCTCTACGTACCGCCGAAGGCATTCTTCGACGACCCCCAGTGGCGGCACATCACCGACTGGCAGGAGGAGTTGGCTCCCTACTACGACCAGGCCAAGCGGATGCTCGGCGTGCGCCTCAACCCGACGATGACCCCCTCCGACGTGCACCTGAAGGCGGCGGCGCAGCGCATGGGCGTCGGCGACACCTTCCACATGGCGCCGGTCGGGGTGTTCTTCGGCGACGGCGAGGACGCCGACGGGAAGGCGAAGGCCAAGGCGGGCGAGAAGGTCGCCGACCCCTACTTCGGCGGGGCCGGGCCCGACCGCCGGGCCTGCACCGAGTGCGGCGAGTGCATGACGGGCTGCCGGCACGGCGCGAAGAACACGCTGAACGAGAACTACCTCCACCTCGCCGAGAAGGCGGGCGCGGTGGTGCACCCCATGACGACGGTCACGTCCGTCACGGACGACTCGCGCGGCGGCTACGCGGTCACCACGCTCCCCACCGACGACAGGAAGAAGGGCGCGAGCCGCGTCTTCACCGCCCGCAGGGTTGTCCTGGCCGCCGGCACCTACGGCACCCAGACGCTGCTGCACCGCATGAAGGCGGGCCGCCAACTTCCCCATCTCTCGCCCCGGCTGGGCGAGCTGACCCGCACCAACTCCGAGGCGCTGGTCGGCGCGCAGACCGACGACCGGCGCTACCGCAGGGCCACCGGGCAGGCGAAGGCCGACTTCACGCGCGGAGTCGCCATCACCTCCTCCATCCACCCCGACGGGAACACCCACATCGAACCGGTCCGCTACGGCAAGGGCTCCAACTCGATGGGCGGCCTGTCGATCCTGCAAGTGCCCTTCACCGACGGCGGATCGAGGGCCGCCGCCTGGCTGCGCAACGCCGCGCGCCACCCGATGCTGGTCCTGCGCTCGCTGTCGAACCGCAAGTGGTCGGAGCGCACCATCATCGGTCTGGTGATGCAGTCACTGGACAACTCCCTGACCACGTACCTGAAGCCGGACGGCGTGGGCAAGGGCCTGCTCACCGCACGCCAGGGCCACGGCTCGCCCAACCCCAAGCAGATCAAGGCCGCGACGGAGGGCGCCGACGCGCTCGCCGCCGAGATCAACGGCTTCGCCGGCTCCAACGTGGGCGAGCTGATGGGCACCCCGCTCACCGCGCACTTCCTGGGCGGCTGCCCGATCGGCGACTCGTCCGAGACCGGCGTCATCGACCCGTACCACCGCCTGTGGGGCCACCCGGGCATCTCGGTGGTCGACGGCGCGGCGGTCTCGGCGAACCTGGGCGTGAACCCGTCCCTGACCATCACCGCGCAGGCCGAGCGGGCGATGTCGTACTGGCCCAACAAGGGCGAGGCCGACCCGCGTCCGGCGCAGGGCGCGGCCTACGAGCGGCTGAAGCCGGTGGAGCCCCGGCGTCCGGCCGTCCCGGCGGACGCGTTCGGCGCGCTGCGACTGCCCTTCCTGGGGATGCCGTCGGTGCCGCCGAAGAAGTAGCGGCGCGAGGGACAGCGCACGCAGGGGAACGCGAAGGGCAGCGCACGCGGAGGACGCCCAGCGCAAGCAGAGGAAGCAAGAGGAACGCCCAGCGCAAGCCGAGCAAAAGGAAAAGAAGAAGGACCTGTGCCCCCCTCCTGGCTCAGGTCCTTCTCCTTGGTGCGGGTCCGGCGCCGTGCGGCACCGGACCCGGTGGTCCTCCGCGCTTACGCCCGCGCGCCGTCCTTGCGGCGGCGGACGGCGAACAGCGCACCCGCGCCGACGACGACCGCGACGCCGCCGACCAGACCGACGGCGGGCAGCATCGAGCTGGAGCCGGTCTCGGCGAGCGTGCCGGTGGGCGGGATCTCCTTGGCGCCGCCCTGCGGCCGCTTGCCGCCGGCGGGCTTGTCGCCGTCGCCCGGCCTGGGCTTGGCGTCGCCCGGTTCGTCGTTCGGGCTGCCGGGCTTGAGGACGGTGAACCCGTAGTAGTCGAACGCGCTGTGGACGCAGTTCTTCTCCTGGTCGACGTAGCCGCCCAGGCCCACGGTGTAGCCGTCGCCCGCGGGGGCCTTCGCGGTGATGTCGACGCGCATCCGGATGTCGACCGTCTGCTTCGGGCCGAGCTCGGTCTCGCCGAAGTAGATGCCGTCGCCGATCTCGTCCGCGAGGGACTCCCAGGCCTTGGTCTCGGGGTTGAAGTACTCGAGCCGGGCGTAGTCGCTCAGCCAGTCCGACTCGTCGTCGCTCATGGAGTCGTTGTCGACGAGCGCGAGCCACTGCACCTGCCCGAGGGACTGGTCACCGTGGTTGGCGGCGGTCAGCTCGAAGGGGTGCCAGCCGCTGCCCGCGACGATCTTGCCGGGCAGGCCGGAGACCGAGATCGTCAGCTGGGAGTCGGGGTCGACGTCGTCCATCGTGCAGGGCGTCGGTTCGGCGGTGGGCTCCCCGGACGGGGAGGCCTGCGGGGAGGAACTGCTCGGCGCCGGGCTGGACGCGGACGCCGACGCGCTCGCGGAGGCGCTGGCGGAGGCGCTCTCGGACGCCGACTCGGACGCGGAGGCGCTGGCGGAGGCGCTCTCGGACGCCGACTCCGACGCGGAGGCACTGGCGGAGGCGCTCTCCGACGCCGACTCGTCGGCGCTGGCGCTGGCGCTGGTGCTCGGAGTGGAGCCCTCGCCGTCGGACGCGAACGCGGTCGTCGCCGACAGCAGTGCCAGGGGGGCTATGACAGCCGTCGCGGCCGTGGCGACCAGGGCGCGGCGAAGCTTCATGAAGACCTCGGGGAGTCTGGCGTACGGCGCCTTGGGCGCAGCACGAGCGCTGGGAAGGCCTCCGCGTGTGGGGCCGCGGGTGTGGCTCTCGGTTCTCCTGGTGTGACCAGAGGAAACTGTGAATGGTTGCGCTCGTTCTCACGGAATTCTCATGTGACGCGCCTCACGCCCTGTCGGATGGGCGGGCGTGCGCCGTCGCGCGGTGCGGGGATTCCGTGCGCCCTCGTGTTCACGGTCGGCCCCGGGCGTCCCCGGGGCCGACCGTTACCTGGGTGACCGGGCTGCTGTCCCCTGCCGTCCGGTCACTGTCCCCGGCGCGAGGTCCCACGGCGCACGGCACGATTCCGTGCGCCTCATCGCTCCGGGGAGCCAACGCGTGGCTCTCGTGGAGCCGCCCCTGGCCGGCGCGGACATCCAGAGCAACGAGGCGCGGTGCGCGTCGGTCACGCGCCGTACGGGTGAGATGCGGCGGACGCGGCGAGCGCGCGGGACGGGCCGCAGGGCGGGGCGGGGCGTTCGGGAGGGAGCCGGATCCCGCCCCCGGGACCTGGAGGCGGGACGGGCCGTGCCGGGGCCCGGGGTGCGCCGGTGCGTCCGGGTGCGCCGGGAGGGGCCGGGTGTGCCAGGAGGGGCCGGGACGGAGTCAGATCCGGCCCCGGCACAGCTCCAGCAGCGTCATCGCCAGCGACGTGCCCGGCTTGCCGAGCGCGTCCCTGTAGTGGCCGAGGATCTCCATCTCGCGGGAGAGGTTCACGCGCCGGCCGCCGGAGCCGATCCGGGCCTCCTGGATGACGGCCGAGACGGCCATCCGTTCCTGGACCAGTCCGATGATCCGGTCGTCGAGGGCGTCGATGCGCTCACGGGCGCCGGAGATCACGTCCGCGGCCTCGTCGGTACGGGCGCCGGTGCGGTCCGTCGTGGTGGTGGTCATTCTGGGGCTCCTCACGGGGTGGGGGCGGTGCCCCGGACCGGCAAGGACCGAAGGAAACGCCAGGCGCCCCGGGCCTTGTCGGCCCGGGGCGCCTGGGAAGTCGCTCGTCAGTAGCTCAAGCGACACGACCATGGCAGCCGGCGGGCCGGGTGCCATAGGTAAACAGGAAGGTCGTGGTCTGCGAGAGCATGGTTCCAGTATGACGCCGTGACGGCCGGCGTCCAAGCCGGTTCGGATGGTGAGACGCCGGCTCCGGACCGTGACCGTCGTCGGAGCTCGGGACGTCACCCGTGCCCACCCCGTTAGAATCGGTGTACACAGCCCCCGCCCAACCGCCGGAAGGCACCCCGTGTCATCAGCGACCCCCGCTGCCGCCGCCCCCGACACCGTCCTGGTCGTCGACTTCGGCGCGCAGTACGCCCAGCTCATCGCCCGTCGCGTCCGCGAGGCCCGGGTCTACAGCGAGATCGTGCCGAGCACCATGCCGGTCGAGGACATGCTCGCCAAGAACCCGGCGGCGATCATCCTCTCCGGCGGCCCCTCCTCGGTGTACGAAGAGGGCGCCCCCCGCCTGGACCGCGAGATCTTCGAGTCCGGCGTGCCCGTCTTCGGCATGTGCTACGGCTTCCAGCTGATGGCCCAGGTCCTCGGCGGAACCGTGGACAACACCGGTGCGCGCGAGTACGGCCGCACCGACCTCGCCGTCTCCAAGCCCTCCTCCACGCTCTTCGAGGGCACCCCGGACGAGCAGGCCGTGTGGATGTCGCACGGCGACGCCTGCTCCGCCGCCCCCGAGGGCTTCACCGTCACGGCCTCCACGGACGTCGTCCCGGTCGCCGCGTTCGAGAACGACGACAAGAAGCTCTACGGCGTCCAGTACCACCCCGAGGTCATGCACTCCACGCACGGCCAGCAGGTGCTGGAGCACTTCCTGTACCGCGGCGCGGGCCTGAAGCCCGACTGGACCACGGGCAACGTCATCGACGAGCAGGTCGCCGCCATCCGCGAACTGGTCGGCGACAAGCGCGCCATCTGCGGTCTGTCCGGCGGCGTGGACTCCGCCGTCGCCGCGGCCCTCGTCCAGAAGGCCATCGGCTCCCAGCTCACCTGCGTCTACGTCGACCACGGTCTGATGCGCAAGGGCGAGACCGAGCAGGTCGAGAAGGACTTCGTGGCCGCGACCGGCGTCCAGCTGAAGGTCGTCGACGCCGAGGAACGCTTCCTCACCGCTCTGAAGGGGGTCTCCGACCCCGAGGAGAAGCGGAAGATCATCGGCCGCGAGTTCATCCGGGTCTTCGAGCAGGCCCAGGCCGAGATCATCGCGGACGAGGGCCCGGCGGTCGAGTTCCTCGTCCAGGGCACGCTCTACCCGGACGTCGTCGAGTCCGGCGGCGGCACCGGCACCGCCAACATCAAGTCGCACCACAACGTCGGCGGCCTGCCCGAGGACCTCGAGTTCAAGCTGATCGAGCCGCTGCGCAAGCTGTTCAAGGACGAGGTCCGCATGGTCGGCCAGGAACTGGGCCTGCCCGAGGAGATCGTCCAGCGCCAGCCCTTCCCCGGCCCCGGCCTCGGCATCCGCATCGTCGGCGAGGTCACCAAGGAGCGCCTGGACCTGCTGCGCGAGGCCGACGCCATCGCCCGCGAGGAGCTCAGCGCGGCCGGCCTGGACCGCGACATCTGGCAGTGCCCCGTCGTGCTGCTCGCGGACGTCCGCAGCGTCGGCGTCCAGGGCGACGGCCGCACCTACGGCCATCCGATCGTGCTGCGCCCGGTGTCCTCCGAGGACGCGATGACCGCGGACTGGTCGCGTCTGCCGTACGACGTCCTCGCCAAGATCTCCACCCGGATCACCAACGAGGTGCGCGACGTCAACCGGGTCGTCCTCGACGTCACCTCGAAGCCGCCGGGCACCATCGAGTGGGAGTAGCCCCGCCCGAGGGGGAGTAGTCCCACCCGATCGGGAGTACTCCCACCGGCCAGGTGCGGAGGATCCGGGAGAGGTGGGGGGGGGGGGGGCCCCCCCCCCCCCCCCCCGCCCCCCCCCCCCCGCCCACCCCCCCCCCCCCCCCGGGGCCCCGCCCCCCCCCCCCCCCCCCCACGCCACCACCCCCCCCCCCCCGCCCACTGCGGCGGGGCCCCCCCCCGCCGGGGCGGGGGGGGCCCCCCCCCCGGGGGCCCCCCCCCCCCCGGCGGGGGGGGGGGGGGCGGGGGGGGGGGGGCGCCCCGCCCCCCCCCCACCTCTCCCGCGTTCACGCCCCTCTTTTCCCGCGCCGGGCCGCGCCGTGCGCCGCATCTTCACACACCGGCGCTGTCCTCCCGGCCCCACCGCGGGTACCTTCCGGCCGTACGCCGACCCCGCGCCGGAGGACCCATGCACGGCTCCACCCCGCCCCCGCCCCTGCCGACCGACAAGCTGCGGTTCGCCATGCCGCCGATGCACGACTCGGTCGAGGACGAACGCCGGTACCGCAGGGAACGGCTCGCCGGCGCCCTGCGGATCTTCGGACGGTACGGCTTCGAGGACGGTGTCTCCGGGCACATCACCGCCCGCGACCCCGAGTTCAGCGACTGCTTCTGGGTCAACCCCTTCGGGATGCCCTTCAAGCACGTGACGGTGGACGACCTCGTGCTCGCCAACCAGGACGGGCAGGTCATCGAGGGCGCCCACCACGTCAACCAGGCCGCCTTCACCGTGCACGCCCAGGTCCACGCGGCCCGCCCGGACGTCGTCGCCGTCGCCCACTGCCACTCCGTGCACGGCCGGGCGCTGGCGGCCCTGGGCGAACTGCTGGACCCCATCACCCAGGAGAGCTGCGCCTTCCACGAGGACCACGCCCTCTACGACGCCTACACGGGCGTCACCGTCGACGCCGAGGAGGGCCGCCGGATCGCGGCCGTGCTGGGCTCCCGCAAGGCCCTGGTGCTGCGCAATCACGGGCTGCTCACCGTCGGCGACTCGGTGGACGCCGCCGCCTGGTGGTTCCTGTCGATGGAACGCTGCGCCCAGGTGCAGCTGACCGCCCGGGCGGCGGGCCGGCCCGTCCTCGTCGACCACAAGGCGGCGGTCGCCACCCGGGAACAGCTCGGCGGGGACCTGGTGGCGTGGATCAACTACCAGCCCCTGTGGCAGGACATCAGCCGTAGCGAACCCGACCTGCTGGGCCGGACCGGCCCCGCCGGACCGGCATCCGCCCCGCCGGACGATCACGCCGGCTGATCCCACCAGTTGCTTCCACCGACTGATCCCACCAGCTGATCACGTCCGGAAGACGATTCCCGCGCCCGGGTCAACACGGCACCCCGAGCTTCACCCGCACTGATCAGAGCGAGTAACCACGGACGGCCAGGTAGGGCACAATTCGCAGTCGGCGTAAGCGTGTTGGCCGCAGGGTCTCTGCGGGTTCCGGGGAAGGCGGGCGTCGGGCGTGGCGGTGCAGGAAGCGAGAGACAGCGCGGGGGCTGCTGCCCACTCGGGCGGCTGCACGTGCGGGGACTGCCCGCACGGGGCGCGCACGGGACACCGGCGGGCCGTGGCCGCGTTCCTCCTCAAGCGGGAGGAGTTCGCCGCCGGGCAGGGGCTGCCCGCCGCCGTGGCGCACTCCGCGTCGGCCTCCCGGCAGTGGGTCTCGGAGGAACTGACCCAGTCCGCGGAACTCGTCGCCGTCCGCGGCCGGGCCGAGGGCGAGGCCTGGCTGGCCCGGCTCTGGGCCTGGACGGCGTGCACGGTGTGGGCGACGGTGGTGCTGCTGCTCCTGACGCAGGCGCTCACGGCGATCGGCGCCGGCTGGAGCGCCGCACGGACGGCGGGTCTCCTGGCAGCCGTGGCGGTGGCCGGGGCGGTGACGGCCGCCTCGTGGTTCCACCGGGCGCGCGGCGGGGCGCTGGCCCCGGTCATCGGCGAGGACAACCGCCTGTCCACCTCGCGCGCCGTCGCCGCGGCGTGGGTGCTGTTCGTGGTGTACGCGGTGCTGGTGCTGGCCGGCCGGCTCGCGGCGGCCTCCGACCACGCGGAGCGTGACGCGCTGCTCGACGGGCTGGCCCTGGCCCGGGGCGCCGGCGTGGTCACCGTGCTCGCCGTGGTGTGCGGGATCGCCGTGCTGGTGCGGCGGGTGGTCGGGCTGCGGGTCCTGGGCCAACGGCTCCAGAAGGTGCGGGCCCACCGGCCGCGGGCGGCCGACCTCCTCACCGACGACGCGGGACGGGGCGCCTTCCCGGACATCCAGTACGTCGTCATCAGTGCTGTCTCCCTCGTGTTCGCCGCGGTGCGGCTGGCCCGGCGGCCCGATCAGCTGCCCGATCTGCCGTGGGGTCTGGCGGTGGTGGTGCTGGTGTCGGCCCTGACCTACCTGGCGGGCAAGTACGCCGAGGGCGGTCGGCCGGTCATCCTCTCGGTGGTCCGGGCCCGGGAGGCCGGGGACCTGGACGCCCCGATCCGCACCGGCGACGACATCGAGATCCGCGGGGCCGGGTTCGTCCCGCCCGGTGCGCAGGGAGCCGACCGGCTGTCACGGATGGTGGTCCGCATCGGCGCGGTCAACGTCCACGTCCCCCTGGTCCCCGTCACCGGCGGCTTCAGCAACCCCACGGACGCGGCCCTGACCGTCCCCGTCCCGGCGGACGTGGAACCGGGCCGGGTGGAGGTCCAGCTCGTGACCGCGGCGGGCGTGGAGACGAACCGGTGCACGATCGACGTGACGGAGTGAGCGGACGGGAGTGAGCGGACGGGAGTGAGCGGGCGGTCGGCGAGTGGACGGGGAGCCTGGGGCGAGGGAGCGGCGGACCGGGGGACGGCAGAGCGGGGAGCGGCGAGTCGGGGGACGGGGGAAGGGGAGCGGCGGACCGGGGCGGTGGGGAGCGGGAGTCGGGCCGCGCGAGGCCGCGAGAGGGAACGCCGGGAGGGGGAGCGCAGGGCGCGGCCCGCTCGGGCGGTCGCGGGGAGCGCCGTAGGGGCGCGCGCCAAAATCATACGGAAGTCGGAAAAACATCCCGGCGTGATTGAGTGAGCCCTTTCTTACATACGTATGGTCTGTTGAGGAGTGAACGGCTTTGCGGTGAGAGGTGGCTGGCAGCGATGACTCACGGCGTTCGTATGGACACCCGGACCTCGTACGACGACCGGCACGGTGACTGGCGTGACACCGCCGCCCGTTATGCCCTCCTTCCCCTCCGTTTCTTCCTGGGCGTCACCTTTATCTACGCCGGCCTGGACAAACTCACCGACAGCGCCTTCCTGAAGGCCTCCGGCGCGGGGTCGATCGGCGACACGATGCGTGCCGCGCACGGCTCCTCCGCCATCCCGGCCCTGGTCGACCTGGCGCTGAAGGCCCCGGTCGGCTTCGGCTGCGCCATCGCCGCCGGAGAGCTGGCGGTCGGCATCGGCGTCCTGTTCGGCCTGTTGGGCCGACTGGCCGCACTCGGCGGCGCGCTGATCTCCCTCAGCCTGTGGCTCACGGTCAGCTGGCCCACCACCCCCTACTACTACGGCAACGACCTCGCCTACCTCATGGCCTGGCTGCCTCTCGTGCTGGCCGGCACCCCGATGTTCTCCCTGGACGCCGCCCTGCGGACACGCCGCGGGCGCAGTCCGCGCCGCTACCGCTGACCGTTCTCGTCACCCCTTCCGGACCTCGGGCCCGTCCTTCGCTCCTTCCGGACCTCGGGCCCGTCCTTCGCTCCTTCCGGACCTCGGGCCCGTCCTACGCTCGACGGTCGCATGGGTCCCCGTCGGCTCAGTCAGTCGGCTCAGTCCGTCGGCTCCGGCCCGGTGGCGTCCGGCCTGGTGGCGCGGGACCCGGTGGTGCCCGGTGCTGGGCGACGGCCCGCCCGCTGTCTTCGTATCGTGCGGCTCAGCAGTCCCGTCACTCCCGCCAGGCACAGGCCGCCCACGACCAGGGGGACGGCCGCGAACCAGGGCGTTCGCCAGAGACCATCGGCGGCACCGGCGTAGACGACGCCCGCCGCTACCAGGAAGACACCCGCCACCAGCTTCCCGGGCTGGAACTCATGACGCAGCACGGCTCACCTCCGCCTGTCCCAGGCCGACCCGCAGGTCGAGATCGAGTGTTCCGGCATCCTCGCCGCCCGATGCCGGGGCCAGAGTCACCTGCTGGTGCCTGCCCGGAGTCACGTCCACGTCGTCGGACTTCTCGCCCGGCAACTGGACGTCGCCGAGACCCACGTCGATGGTCGCCAGGACGGTCACGTCCCGGGGAACGACCACCCGCAGCCGTCCCACCCCGACCTCGGCCCGGGCCGTGACCGTCCGGCCCCGGCCGACGTGTATTCGGGTCAGGTCGAGCGTGCCCTCGCCGGTGCCGAGGTCGTACTTCCGCTGGACCTCCGCCGTCGCGGCCGGCCGCCACGTCGCGTGCGTCCACCGGGTGCCGATGTCCTTGGGGAGCGCCGCGGACGCGGTGAGCAGGGCCGCGGTGACGAGTGCCAGCAGGACCGACCCCGCGCCCGTCCGCCCGAGGAAGGCGCTGACCGCTATGCCCAGCCCGAAGACGGCGAGCGCACAGCCCAGGCCGGCCTGCAGACTGGTGCCGAGCGCGTGGTCGTCCCAGGTCAGCCGGGTGGCCAGGCCTCCGGCGATCAGCGCCAGCAGGAAGATCCAGCCGCCGATCCAGCGCGGGCCCCGGGGGCTCGGCGGCTCCGAGCGCGGGGTGCGGGCCTCCTCTCCCGCGGGACTGCCCAGGCCGATGTTGACGGCGGCCGCGATGTCCCGGTCGCGGGAGTCCCGGGGACCCCACAGATAGCCGGTGCCGCCGACATGGGTGCCGTCCTTGACGATCGGGTCGCGCCACCAGGAGGGGTAGGAGGCGGGGAACGGCGGCGCCTGAGCCTCCGGCGGGGCGTCGGCGGCGGCTTGGGCCGCCAGCGGATCCGGGTCGGAGGAGCCGCGGTGCCGCGACCAGTACCCGGCTCCCGCGAGCAGCAGGGAGAGGACGACGGCGAAGGTCAGCACGCTGCCGTTGCTCAGCATCGACAGGAACACCCCGCAGCCCACCAGCGCGAACAGCACGCCCGCCAGCGCCTGGCCGTCCACCCGGCCGGTGAGGAGCTTGCGCACCTCGTTCTCGTCCTCGTCGTCGAAGGGGACGAGGAGCCAGGCGAAGCCGTAGAAGATGAGGCCTATCCCGCCGGTCGCGGCGAGCACGGCCAGCGTGATCCGGAAGATCACCGGGTCCATGTCGCACTGCCGTCCCAGTCCCGAACAGACCCCGGCGATCAGCCTGTGCCGTCTGTCGCGCCGGAACCTCGGCGCTCCCCCCGCGCCTCCGGGCCCCTCGGCCGTTGCACCTCCTGCCCCGGCCTCCAGGCCGGACTCCGGGCCGGCCGCCCCCGCTGTCCCCGTCACACTCGCCTCTCCGGTCCGGCGAGGGCGGTCGCCCGCACCCGGCTGTCCGCTTGTGTCCCACGCACGCGCGCCCGTGTGCCCGGGCGTGCGCGGTTCCTCACCCGCACCCGTGCCGGGCGCGGTGTCCCGCGGCCCGGCGCCCGGGACCGGACGGGGGCCGGAGCCGGGCTCCGGACCCGTCGCGGCGTGCTGGTGATTCGTCATGCGTCCATGGTGACGGGCGCGCCGCCGCGACGGCAGTCGGGACGACCCTGGCCGAACCCTGATTCGCCCCTGACTCCTGCCGGGGATGCGTTCGACGGCTCTCCGGGACGGCCGGCGTCGCGCCCCTCGCGGCCCGCGCGAAGATCAGGGGCGTCTCGGGGGCGGACCCTGATGTCCTCGCTCCGGCGGCGTGTGACCATCGATGGCATGCCGGAAGCCGCAGCACTGCCTCTCGACGACCCGCGGCCGCCGCGCAAGCTCTACCGCAGCAGCGACGGACGCTGGCTCGGCGGAGTGGCGCGGGGCCTCGCCGGGCATCTCGGGCTGCCCGTGGTCTGGGTGCGGCTCGTCTTCGCGGGCCTGTTCATGGCCGACGGCCTCGGCGCGCTGCTGTACGCGGCCTTCTGGTTCTTCGTACCGCTCGGCGTCGGCGGAGTGGGAGGCCAGAAGCCGCCCTCCCTCGTCACCACCGAGACGTCGCCGGACGGCCGCCGCAGGATCGTCGCCCGCAAGCCCGACCGGGGGCAGATACTCGCCCTGCTCCTCATGGTCGTCGTGGCGATGGTCTTCGTCGGCAGCGTGGACCTGGGCAGCGGCGCCAAGGCGTATCTGCTGCCGGCCGTGCTCGTCGCCGCGGGCGTCGCCCTGGTCTGGCGCCAGGCGGACAACGCCCGGCGGGCCCGCTGGGTCGAGGTGGGCCGGCACCGCCGCACGCTCACGCTGCTGCGCGCCGGCGCGGGCGTCCTGCTGGTCACGGCCGGCGTCTCGGCCATCTTCGTGCTGCAGGGCTCGGCCGCCCACCTCGGCTCGGTCCTCCAGGCGGCGCTCGCCGTCCTCGTCGGCATAACGCTGCTCGCCGGACCGTATCTCGTGCGCATGACGCAGGACCTCTCCGAGGAGCGTCTGATGCGCATCCGCGCCCAGGAGCGGGCCGAGGTCGCGGCCCATGTGCACGACTCGGTGCTGCACACCCTGACCCTGATCCAGCGCAACGCGGAGAACGCGGGAGAGGTGCGCCGCCTGGCCCGCGCCCAGGAGCGCGACCTGCGGGCCTGGCTCTACAGACCCGAGGGCAACGGCAAGGACGAGGCCGACGAACCGGCCACCCTGGCCGAAGCGGTCAAGCGCAACGCCGCCGAGGTGGAGGACAAGCACGGCGTCCCCATAGAGGTGGTCGTGGTCGGCGACTGCCCGCTCGACGAGCGGATCGGCGCCCAGATGCAGGCCGCGCGGGAGGCCATGGTGAATGCCGCCAAGTACGGTGGCGAGGGCGGCGCCGTGCAGGTCTACGCCGAGGTGGAGGGGGAGAAGGTCTTCGTGTCCGTCCGGGACCGCGGTCCCGGGTTCGACCTCGACGCGATACCCGCCGACCGCATGGGCGTCAGAGAATCGATCATCGGCCGCATGGAGCGCCACGGGGGCACTGCCCGGCTGCGCGCGGTGCCGGACGGCGGCACGGAGGTCGAGCTGGAGATGGAGAGGGCGGAGAACACGTGATGAGCGACCCGACCGAGGCGAACGGTACGGCGGGAGCGGAGGCGGCGCGGGGGGCCGGCGACGGGGCGGACGGCCGACGCGTGCGCGTGGTCCTCGTCGACGACCACCGCATGTTCCGCACGGGTGTCCAGGCCGAGATCGGCCGGACCGAGGAGACCGGGGTGGAGGTGGTCGGCGAGGCCGCCGACGTCGACCAGGCGGTCGATGTGATCACCGAGGTACGGCCCGAGGTGGTCCTGCTCGACGTGCACCTCCCCGGCGGCGGCGGGGTCGAGGTGCTGCGCCGCTGCGCGGCCCTCATGGCCGACGCCGAGCGGCCCGTGCGCTTCCTCGCGCTGTCCGTCTCGGACGCGGCGGAGGACGTGATCGGCGTCATCCGCGGCGGGGCACGCGGGTACGTGACGAAGACGATCACGGGGGCGGACCTCGTCGCCTCGATCTTCCGCGTCCAGGAAGGGGACGCGGTCTTCTCGCCGCGGCTGGCGGGATTCGTGCTCGACGCCTTCGCCTCGACCGACGCTCCGCCGGTCGACGAGGACCTCGACCGTCTCACCCAGCGCGAGCGCGAGGTGCTCAGGCTCATCGCCCGCGGTTACGCCTACAAGGAGATCGCCAAGCAGCTCTTCATCTCCGTGAAGACGGTGGAGTCCCACGTGTCGGCGGTCCTGCGCAAGCTCCAGCTGTCCAACCGGCACGAACTGACCCGCTGGGCCACGGCACGCCGGCTGGTGTGAGCGAACGGCTCCCGGCGACGGACCCGCTCACACCACCCGCGTCGCCCCCGCGAACGGCATCTGGTCGATCGGGGCCAGGCGGACGGGGGCGGAGGGGTTCGGGGCGTGGATCATGCGGCCGTCGCCCACGTAGATGCCGACGTGGCTGACCCCGGAGTAGAAGAACACCAGGTCACCGGGGAGCAGCTCGGACCGCGCCACGCGGTGGCCGGCGTTGATCTGGGCGTAGGTGGTGCGGGGGAGGGAGACACCGGCGGCGCGGTAGGCGGCCTGGGCCAGGCCGGAGCAGTCGAAGGCGTCGGGCCCGGTCGCGCCCCAGACATAGGGGCTGCCGAGCTTGCGGTAGGCGTACGCGACGGCGGCCGCCGCCCGGGAGGTGGGCGCCGCGACCGCTCCCGGCCCGCCGAGCGCGTGCGCGGACGCCGTGGAGGAAGGGGAGGCGGCTCCGGCGTCCCCGCCCTGGCCGGTCGTCGCGGTCATCGCGGCGCGCTCGGGCGGAGTGAGCCGGGACAGCAGCCGACGGGCCTCGCTCAGCTTGCCGTTGATCGTCTTCTTGTGCCGCCGCAGCTCCGCCTGCTGTGATCGCAGCGAGGTCAGTTCGACGCGGGCCGCCCCACGCAGCCGCTCGATCCTCCCGAGCTGGCTGCGCACGCCGGCCACGGCGGCCGTCTGCCGGGCGCCCGCCCGCTCGGTGAACTCGGCGTCCCGCAGATACCGCCCGGGGTCGTCGGACAGCATCAACCGCAGGGCGGGGTCGACCCCGCCCTCCCGGTACTGCGCGGCGGCGATCGACCCCAGGGCGTCCCGCGCCGAGTTGAGCCGGTCCTGGCCGCGGGCCGCCTCGTCGCCCAGCGTCCGCAGCCGTCGCTCGGCCGCGTCCGCCTTCTCCTTCGCGCCGTCGTACTTCTGGGTGGCGACCTCCGCCTCCCGGTACAGCTGGTCCACCCTGGCCCTGACCTGCGTGGGCGTCGGCTGAGGAGCGGCCTGGCCGACACCGTCGAAGCCGGCCGCCGTCGCCGCGCCCGCCAGGGCGATCGTGACGGCCGTACGCGCCGCGGCACTGCCGCTGAGCGAGCGTTGTCGGGGCCTGCGGTGCGCTGCCACCTGAAACGTCACGTTCCCTTCGTCCGGCCGCGGATGCGGGCTGGCGTGCCCGGCGGCGGCCCGAACAGGGGGGAGCGTGCCGCCGCCGGACCATTCGGCGGGGTGTCCGGCTGCCGCCCCTGACCCGGGCGGTGCTGGGGAGCCGGTCACCTGGGGAAGGACGCTAGGGCTGAGCGCGTCGGGCAGGCGCCTCCATGTGCGGAACTGGCACGAGCGGACCGAACGGTGACCGCATGTGACCATGACGAGGCCACAGGGGTGGCCACTTCACGCTGAGTGATGACCGATGCGGAGGTTCCTGCGTGAACGGGAGCAAGAGGGTGCTATGGGGCTTGTGAGTGCCGCGGTGGCCGTCGGGGCCGCCCGTCCCGGTGTGGCGCTCGGGGCCGGGGCGGTGTCCGAGGGGCGGGGCGCTGAGATTAGGCTCCGGCCTCATGGACGTACTCATCCATCTCTTCGTCGGCCTGCACATCATCGGCATCGCCGCGCTGCTCGGCGGTTTCCTCACCCAGATGAAGGCGATGGGCCGGGGCACGGCCCGGTTCGTGCCGGCGATGCTGCACGGCGCGCTCACCATGCTGGTCACCGGCGTCGTCCTGGTCGGCCTCAACCAGGCCGAGGACTTCCACGTCAACAACATCAAGATCGGCGTCAAGCTCGCGCTGCTGATCGTCATCCTGGGTCTCGTCTACGTCAAGCGTGACGACGAGAAGGTGGACAAGAGCCTGTTCGGCCTGGTCGGACTGCTGACCATGACGAACGTCTTCATCGCCGTGCTGTGGACGTGACCGGGGGAAGGCGGGCGTGAGGATCAGCGCACGGACCTGAGCTCCGCGCGCGCTTCCACGACCGCGCCCGTGGCGACCGCCAGCCACGCCGCGACCGAGATCCACAGCAGCACCCGGCCGGGCGTCTCCAGCCCCGGGACGTGCAGGGCGGTGACGACGGTGAGCGCCGCCGCCGCCGTCATCCCCAGGGGGAAGACGGTCGACCAGCGGCGCACGTCGTAGTGGAGCCGGGGCCGTACGAACTCGGCGACGAGCAGGACGGCGTACCAGCACAGGTCGAGGACGAACAGGGCGACGGTCACGGTGTGCAGGACACCGCTGTCGTCGTCGTTCCACAGGTACCGTCCCGCATCCGCCGCGGCGATCAGCTTCGCGCCGGCGAGCGTCGAGATCGCCAGCGCGCCGCCAGCGACCCACTGGTCCCCGTGCCCCTCGAGGACCTCCCGCAGTCCGAACCGGGACAGTGCGAGGAGGTAGAGCGCGAGGCCGAGCCAGAAGAACACCAGGGACGTGTGCGCCAGCCAGGCCACGGCCTCCGCCTCGGCCAGGGACGCGCCGAGCACGGCGAGTCCCTCCGTGGCCACGCAGCACAGGAAGACGGCCCCGGGCATGGGGCGCCGCGCATTGCGCACCACCAGCACGAGCAGCCACGGCCACAGCACGAACGCCAGCGCGAGCAACGCCGCGGCGAGGGTCTGCCACCCCAGTGCGGAGAAACGCGTCCCCAGCACGGTGGTCGCGGCGACGGCGGTGAGCCCGCCCGGCGTCCCCGCCTCGGCCAGCCACCTCGGCCGCTCGCGCAGCAGCCGTACGGCGAAGTCCGCGGCCAGTGCGAGATAGGCGGCGCAGGCCACCGCCAGGACGGCCAGGGAGAGCGCCTCGTGACCCGTCAGATGCAGCCCGATCGACACGATGCCGCTCGCCATCACGGCGGCCCCGGCGGCGGGCGGACGCTGCGCCAGCCAGGCGCGCAGGGGTGAGTCGACGGGCATGGTCATGATCTTAAGGAGCCGTGCGCGCCGTGCGAGCGGGGCACGCGCGCGGGCGCACCCGAAAAAGCGCCGGGGGCGACACGTGCCGGACGCGCGGGCCGCCCCTCCGGGCGGGCGCCCCGTCTCTTCCAGGACGCGCGCGCATCGGCCCCCCGGCGCACGCCCGCGTGCCCCGGGGCCCTCCTCAGGCCGGCGCGTCCACCTCAGACCGGGCGCACCACGTGGTGCACGGTCGGCCCGCCGTCACCGAGGACCGGGTCCTCGGTGACGCACGCGCCCGGCCCCGGGGCGTGGATCATCCTGCCGTGACCGGCGTAGACGCCGACGTGGCCGGCGTCGTCTCCGAAGAAGACGAGGTCGCCGGGGAGCGCCTCGGACAGCGGGACCGCCGGGCCCGCCGCGGACTGGTCACGGGCGGTGCGCGGGAGGGCGACACCGGCGGCCTTCCACGCGGCCTGGGTGAGCCCCGAGCAGTCGTAGGAACCGGGGCCCGACGCGCCCCAGAGACACGGCTTGCCGATCTGGGCCCGGGCGAAGGCGAGGGCCTTGTGCGCCTCGGCCGTCCCCGCGGTGACGTGCTCAGCCGTCATGTGTCCGGTCGCCGCGTGGTCGGCCGGGGCGCGCCCGGCGGCCGTCTGCTCCGTCGCCGTGTGCTCCGCGGGCTCCGGGCGCGGGCGCGCGTCCGCCGGAGCGGCCGGTTCCGGACCGCCCCTCGGATCCGTCAGGTCCGTCACGTCCGTCAGATCCGTCACGTCCGTCAGGTTCGACAGCAGTGTGCGGGCGGCGGCGAGCTTGCGCTGGACGCCGGCCTTCGCCGCCTTGATGTCGTACGGCTGTGCGGCCTGCCGCAACTCGTCCGGGGCGCAGCGCGGGTCGGCGGCCGCCGGGGGCGCCGGAACCGGGGGCGTCGGGGCGGTCTGGGGCGTCGGCCGCTGGGCGGCCCGGTCGCCGGCCCGGATCCTCTGGCGGGCGGTCAGCCGGCTCATCAGCTGGGCCTGGTCGAAGTAGCCGCGAGGGGCGTCCGCGAGCAGCAGGGCCGCGGCGTCCGGAGCGTCGGCCGCCGGGCGGTTCGGGGCCGCGGTGAACGCGCCCAGCATCTCGCGCGCCCTGGTGAGCATGTCGGTCCGCTTGGTGACGTCGTCGAGGAGCGCCGCGACCCGGCCGCGCTGCCTGGCCGTCGGCTCCTCGGCCCCGACGTGCCCGCCACCGGCGCCTCGGGGGGTGTCGCCCGCCGTGTCGGCCCGCCGGTACAGCTCGTCGATCTTCTTCTCGACCTCTTCACGGCTCGGCGTGCGGTCCCGGGCGTCCAGGGGCGTGGCCTCGGCCGTGTGGGGAAGCAACGCCACGGCTGTCGGGGACGGGTCGGCCGGCGCGGGAGCCGCGGCCGGTGCGGGACCGGGCAGGCCCGCCGTGTTCGTGACCGGGGGAGGGAGCTTCGTGACGGGGGGAGGGAGCTTGCGGTGCGACGCCAAGGGGGGCGACTCCTTCCATCGTCCGCCTGCCGGGTGGGCTGTCGGGTTCGGGCGGACGTTCCGGAAGGAAGGGGCGCCTTGCTGTTCCCGTTCGTTCCCGTTCGCGGAAGGAGCTCCTGGAAGAAGGCGGACCGGTTCCCCTCGGGGCGCGGATCCCGGCTCCGGCCCGCATGGCGGCGGGGCCGGATTCGGCGGAGGCCGCGCGGCCCGGCGCCGTTCGCCGGTGGGGTCGTGCGGCCCGACGGAACGGTAACCAACCCGTGAGGCTCGTGTGAAGGTCGATGCGGGATATGCCCGATACGTATGCGTGACCTGGCCGAACAGTGCCGTTGCCGTGACGGACCGGCTCCGCCCGGTGAGCGGCTGGTCCGGGCCGCGCGGCTCCGCGGGCGGTGGCTGGCCCGGTCCACTCGGCGCCGTGGGGGGATCGGCCGATCCGGCCCCGGGTTGTCGGTGGGGAGCCCTAGACTCGTAGAGCGATGAGCAGCCTCTTTGACGACAGCTTCCTGGCGGACCTCCAGACCCCGCGGGGCCATGGGGAAGAACCTCCGCCGCCGCCCGAGGACGATCACGCTCCGGAGCCCGTTCCGGACGATCTGTTCGGCGGGAAGTTCGACGTGCCGCCGGACCCGGCCTCCTACCGCCCGGATCCCCACGACCCCGACGGGTACGGGCGGGACGCCTACTACCGCGACGGAGCCCCCCGGCCCGTCCTCGACCCGGCCGCGCTCCTGGAGGGGCTGAACGAGAACCAGCGCGCCGCCGTCGTCCACGCGGACTCCCCGCTGCTCATCGTGGCCGGCGCCGGCTCCGGCAAGACCCGCGTGCTCACGCACCGCATCGCCCACCTGCTGGCGGAGCGGGGCGTCCACCCGGGCCAGATCCTCGCGATCACCTTCACCAACAAGGCCGCCGGGGAGATGAAGGAGCGCGTCGAACAACTGGTCGGCCCGCGGGCCAACGCGATGTGGGTGATGACCTTCCACAGCGCGTGCGTGCGCATCCTGCGCCGCGAGAGCAAGCGCCTCGGCTTCACGTCCTCCTTCTCGATCTACGACGCCGCCGACTCCAAGCGCCTGATGGCCCTGGTCTGCCGCGACCTGGACCTCGATCCCAAGCGCTACCCGCCCAAGTCCTTCAGCGCCAAGATCAGCAACCTGAAGAACGAGCTGATCGACGAGGAGGACTTCGCCGCCCAGGCCACCGACGGTTTCGAGAAGACCCTCGCCCAGGCCTACGCGCTCTACCAGTCGCGGCTGCGCGAGGCCAACGCCCTCGACTTCGACGACCTGATCATGACGACGGTCAACCTGCTGCGCGCCTTCCCGGACGTCGCCGAGCACTACCGCCGCCGCTTCCGGCACGTCCTGGTCGACGAGTACCAGGACACCAACCACGCCCAGTACGCCCTGGTGCGCGAGCTCGTCGGCACCGCCGCCCACCCCGCGGACGTCCCGCCGGGCCCGGACGACCTGGGCCCCGCCGAGCTGTGCGTGGTCGGTGACGCCGACCAGTCGATCTACGCCTTCCGTGGCGCCACCATCCGCAACATCCTCCAGTTCGAGGAGGACTACCCGGACGCGACGACGATCCTGCTGGAGCAGAACTACCGCTCCACGCAGACCATCCTGTCCGCCGCCAACGCGGTCATCGAGCGCAACGAGTCGCGCCGCCCGAAGAACCTGTGGACCAACGCCGGCGCCGGCGCCCGCATCACCGGGTACGTCGCCGACACCGAGCACGACGAGGCGCAGTTCGTCGCCGACGAGATAGACCGCCTCACCGACGCGGGCGAGGCCAAGGCCGGCGATGTCGCCGTCTTCTACCGCACCAACGCCCAGTCCCGCGTCTTCGAGGAGATCTTCATCCGCGTCGGCCTGCCCTACAAGGTCGTCGGCGGTGTCCGCTTCTACGAGCGCAAGGAGGTCCGGGACGTCCTCGCCTACCTGCGGGTGCTGGCCAACCCCGAGGACTCCGTGCCGCTGCGCCGCATCCTCAACGTGCCCAAGCGCGGCATCGGCGATCGCGCCGAGGCGATGATCGACGCCCTCGCCCAGCGCGAGAAGATCAGCTTCCCGCAGGCCCTGCGCCGCGTCGACGAGGCGTACGGCATGGCCGCGCGGTCGACGAACGCCGTCAAGCGGTTCAACACGCTGATGGAGGACCTGCGCACCATCGTCGAGTCCGGCGCGGGACCGGCGACCGTGCTGGAGGCCATACTCGAACGCACCGGTTACCTCGCCGAGCTGCAGTCCTCCACCGACCCGCAGGACGAGACCCGCATCGAGAACCTCCAGGAACTCGCCGCGGTCGCCCTGGAGTTCGAGCAGGAGCGCGGGGAGGGCGAGCCGGTCGCGCTGTCCGAGTTCCTGGAGCAGGTCGCCCTGGTCGCCGACTCCGACCAGATCCCCGACGAGGAGGACGGCGACGGCGTCATCACGCTGATGACCCTGCACACCGCCAAGGGCCTGGAGTTCCCGGTCGTCTTCCTCACCGGCATGGAGGACGGCGTCTTCCCGCACATGCGCGCCCTCGGCCAGACCAAGGAGCTGGAGGAGGAGCGCCGGCTGGCCTACGTCGGCATCACGCGCGCGCGGGAGCGGCTGTACCTGACCCGCTCGGCGATGCGCAGCGCGTGGGGGCAGCCCTCGTACAACCCGCCCTCGCGGTTCCTGGAGGAGATCCCGCAGACGCACGTCGACTGGAAGCGGACGGGCGGCTCGGTGTCCGCGCCCTCCGGAGCGGCGTCCGGCGTGGCGGCCTCGCTGTCCTCGTCCCGTTCCCGCTCTTCGGCGTCCGGCGCCTCGGGCTTCGCCACCCGCCGTGCCGCCGACAAGCCGGTGGTGTCCCTCGCCGTCGGCGACCGGGTCACGCATGACCAGTTCGGCCTCGGCACGGTGGTCGCCGTCAAGGGCACGGGCGGCAACGCCGAGGCGACGATCGACTTCGGCGACGCCAAGCCCAAGCGGCTGCTGCTGCGGTACGCGCCGGTGGAGAAGCTGTAGGCCTCAGGCAGACAGCGGTGAGCCCCCGCACGCGGCGGGGGCTCATCCCTCTTCCCGGGACGGACCGGGACTACGCCGGGTCGAGACCGTGGCTGCGCAGCCACGGCAGGGGGTCTATCGGCGACCCGCCCGCGGGCCTGACCTCGAAGTGCAGATGCGGGCCCGTCGAGTTGCCTGAGTTGCCCGAGTACGCGATGGGATCCCCGGCCTTGACCGTCGTTCCGGAGGGAACCCGGTAACTGGAGAGGTGGCAGTACCAGGTCTGGGTGCCGTCCTTCGCGGTGAGGATCAGCATGTTGCCGTAGGCGCTGTTCCACTGCGTGCGGACCGTGCCGTCGGTCGCGGCCATGACCGTGGTCCCGTACGAGACGGGGAAGTCGATGCCGGTGTGCACGGACATCCAGTTCACGCCGGCCTGGCCGAAGTAGGCGCTCAGCCCGTGCTGGGTGACCGGCAGGACGAACTTGGGGCGCAGTCGCTCCTTGCGGGCCGCCTCCTCGGCGGCCTTCCTCAGCTCGGCCGCCTGCTGCGCCTTGAGGTCGATGCGCTCCTGCGTACGGCTGGCCCGGTCGGCGAAGTCGTTCGCCCCCGCCGACAGGCCCTGCAGTTGGGTGTCCAGCTTGTTGTTGGCGGTGGCCGGCTGGACCGGGTGCACGTCGGACGCGGACGCCGAGGTGTCGTCACCGTCGTGGCTGAAGGTGCCCACGGAGGCGGCGGCCGCCCCGGCCACGCCCAGCACGCAGACCGAGGGCACGGCCACGGTCAGCAGTGCCGACCGCTTGGCCGGGGAACGGCGGCGGGAACGGCCCGCGCCGCGGCCCGCGGCGCGCGGGGCGGGGAGGGGGACCGGTGTGATCTCCTCCTGGTCCTCCAGCAGGGCGACGGCGGGCAGTTCACCGGTGTCGCCGTGCTCCTGGGACGCCGGGACGTCCGGGGCGGAGCCGGCGTCGTCGTACGGCTGCCGGGGTTCGGGGAACCGGCCGGGTGTGCCGCCCTCGTCGCCGGCCGCGCCGTCGGTGTTCCACTGGGTGGCGTCGTAGGCCCCGGTGTCGAAGGCCTGCGCCTCGAAACCCCCGGTGTCGAAACCCTGGGCGTCGAAGGCCCGCGCCTCGAAGGCCTGCGCCTCGAAGGTCTGGGTGTCGAGGGTCTGGGCGTTCCAGTCCCACTGGCGGGCGCCCTCGTCCGTGGTGTCCGGCCCGTCGGGCTGGAGCCAGGCGCTCGCGTCCCACTGGCCGCTGGTCTCGGTGGGAGCGGACTGCTGCGGCACGTAAGGCAGTTGCTGATACCCGGTGGCCCAGGCCGTCGTGTCGTAGGCGCCGGTGTCGTACGAGGCGTGGTGCTGGGCCGCGTACACGTCGTAGTTCAGCGTCCGGTGGCTGCCCGTGGACCACTGCGCTGTGTCGTAGGCGCCGGTGACCTGGGCGCTCTCGGTCGGGAGGCCGGCGAAGCCGGGGTCGGCGCCGTAGCCCGCCGTGTCGTACGTGCCGGTGTGAAAACCGGTGGCGCCGTACTCGCCGTACGTGGTGAAGTCGCCGTACGCGGCTTCCTGTCCGCCCTCGTACGACGCGTAGGGCGCCGAGGCGTCATCGGAGGCCGGAGCCGGGGCGGGGGACCCCGACGGGTGACGGTCGTTCACCAACTTCTCTTTCGCCTCGACAACAGTGGCTGCCAGAGCAGTGCGGTGACTGTACCCGGCGGTACGCGGGCGCGACAATCTTCGGCCGTCTCCCCCGACGCGGGAAACGGCCGATCGACAGTGTTCCGGCGGGCCGTCGAGACGGCCTTGGCGTTGTGTTCGAGGCGAGGTTCGACCCTGATGGGTCAACGTCAGGCCACGGTCAGGCCGCCGGAGTGCCCTGTGGACGGGTCTCCGGGACGCGCGGTGTCCAGCGCCTGCCGGATGCCGCTCGCGACGGCCGGGTGCACGGGCAGCGCGAGATGGCCGATGCCGCTCACCCGGACGTTCTCCGCCTTCAGGTCGGGGTGCTCGACGCACGCCGACTCCAGCGGGTCCATAAGGTGGTCGAGGTCGCTCCAGAAGCTGACGAAGTACGTACGGCAGCCCGGTGCGGGACGGGACAGTTCCTCGATCAGTTCCGAACCGGGGCGCATCTGGCGCACGATCGGATGGGCGTTGGCCAGCGGTGCCACCCGGGTGCCGGCGTGCGGGGTGCCGAGGGTGACCAGGGTGCGCACCCGCAGGTCACCGCCGAGCCGCTGCACGTAGTAGCGGGCGATCAGCCCGCCCAGGCTGTGCCCGACGACGTCGACCCGCTTGCTTCCGGTGCGCTCGCAGATCTCCTCGATGTGCCGGCCGAGCAGTTCGGCCGCGGTGCGGATGTCGCAGGTCAGCGGCGAGTAGTTGAGGGACTCCATGCGCTGCCGGCCGTGCTGGGCCAGGCTGCGGCGCAGCAGGACGAACACCGAGCGGTTGTCGATGAACCCGTGCAGCAGCACCACGGGGGGCTTGGCCTCCACGGGCAGCTGCTGGGCGGCGGATCCGCCGGGCGCGGGGAGCGGGCAGGCCGGTCCCCGGCGCTCCTGGACGATTCCGGAGGGATAGAGGAGGACGTGTCCCGCGAGGATCGCGAGTTCCAGGGCGGTCGCCTTCAGCAGGCCCAGCGAGAGTCCCGCGATCCTGCTCGGGAGCAGACGCTGACAGAGCGGAAGAATGGGGTCTGCGACGCTGGTGACCTTCATGGCCGACCTCCTGTCGGCACGCGGGAGGACGTCCCTGTCCCCCGTGTGCTCTCGTGGGCGGTCGCGGCGGAGGCGGCCGGGAGGACATGAGCGGGGCACCCGGGGCGGCCCGCCCGGTGCGCGGCGGGCGTGCCGCCGAGCAGCCGGCGCGGCCCCTCGCCGGCGGGGCGTCGGGCATCCCCGCCGCCGTGCCGGATCCGCCCTGTGCGTCCTCCGAGCCCTCGCCGGTGCGCGGCACCGCCACGGCGCGCGGAGTGCTGCGCCGTGGTGCGACGACCTTGTTGCGGCTCCCGTGGAGCCTGTTCCCGTCGGGATTCCCCTGCCGTGGTGGCACGGGGTTCGTGAACCGCTGTGACGGGGAACAGTGCGCGGTGTGGGAGTCCTCCTCGCTCCAGGAGCCCGGAGGAGTGTCCCACCGTGTGATTTGCCCCTCGCTGCGCACCCTGAAACTGCCGGTTGCGGGATGCTGGCGATAACGTTCGTTCACTTCCCCGGACGATGTGGTGCGGGGCGTCCGTCCCGCACGGGGCGGGTGTAGTCGCTTCATGGAGGCAGTGATGGGTGTGGCAGCCGGTCCGATCCGCGTGGTGGTGGCCAAGCCGGGGCTCGACGGCCACGATCGCGGGGCGAAGGTGATCGCGCGGGCGCTGCGCGACGCCGGCATGGAGGTCATCTACACGGGGCTCCACCAGACCCCGGAGCAGATCGTCGACACGGCCATCCAGGAGGACGCCGACGCGATCGGCCTCTCCATCCTCTCCGGCGCGCACAACACGCTGTTCGCCGCCGTGATCGACCTGCTCAGGGAGCGGGACGCCGAGGACATCGTCGTCTTCGGCGGCGGCATCATCCCCGAGGCGGACATCGCGCCGCTCAAGGAGAAGGGCGTCGCGGAGATCTTCACCCCGGGCGCGACCACCCAGTCGATCGTGGACTGGGTCCGCGCCAACGTCCGCGAGCCCGCGGGGGCGTAGCTCCTCCGGCGGCCGCACAGGGGGCTCAGGGCGGGGCCCAGGGCGCGGCCCCCGGGGCCGGCCGCCGAGGCTCAGGGCGCGGGCCGGCCCGCCGGGGCCGGCTCCAGTTCCTCGGCCATGGCGGCGCGCAACCGCAAGGTCGTCACCAGCCGTTGGAACGCCTCCGCCCAGTACCCGCCGGCCCCGGGCGAGGCGTCGTGCGCCTCGTCCGGCACCGCCAGCAGTCCGTCGAGCCGGCTCGCCTGAGCGGGGTCCAGACACCGCTCGGCCAGTCCCATCACTCCACTGAAACTCCATGGGTAACTCCCTGCGTCCCGCGCGATGTTGAGCGCGTCGACCACCGCTCGTCCGAGCGGTGCGGCCCACGGCACCGCGCACACCCCGAGCAGCTGAAACGCCTCGGACAGACCGTGCGCCGCGATGAAGTCGGCGACCCAGTCGGCCCGTTCGGCCGCACCCAGGGTGCCGAGCAGCCGGGCGCGCTCGGCCAGCGACACCGCTCCCGGACCGCCGGCCTCGGGCGCCGCGGGCGCCCCGAGGAGCGCCCGCGCCCACCGCGCGTCCCGCTGCCGCACCGCCGCCCGGCACCAGGCGGCGTGCAGCTCGCCCTGCCAGCCGTCCGCGACCGGCAGCGCCACGATCTGGCGCGGTGTGCGCCCGCCCAGCCGCGCCGGCCACGTGCCCAGCGGGGCCGCCTCCAGCAGTTGGCCCAGCCACCACGACCGCTCACCCCGTCCCGTCGGCGCCTTGGGGACGACACCGTCACGCTCCATGCTCGCGTCGCACTCGTGCGGGGCCTCGACGGCGATGGTCGGCGTGCCGAGGGTGTGGTCGACGGCGACGCACGCGGCGGCCCGCCCGGCCATCCGCGCGGCCAGCGCCGAACCGGGCAGTGCCGACAGCAACTCCGCGGCCGTCGCCCGCACATTGCGGCTGCGGTCGGCGAGGGCCTGTTCCAGGAACGGCTCGTCGTCCGGCCCGAGGCCGCCGCGCAGCGAGTCGAGGAACATCAGGCGGTCCTCGGCGCGCTCGGTCGCCCAGGTGGAGGCGAGCAGCTCGCGGGCCGCCGCCGGCTCGCGCTCGCGGATCGCCGCCAGGAGGGCCACCCGCTCGGCGAACAGACCCTCCTCCCACAGCCGCCGGACCCGGTCCGCCTCCTCGGGGCCGGGCAGTGCGGAACCGCCGCCGGGAGCCGCCCGCAGGGCGAACCGCCAGTCCGGGTTCAGCCGCGCCAGCCACAGCGCGCGGGGGCCCGCGAAGGCCAGCACGGCCGACCGCAGATCCGTGCGCCCGCGGGCGGCGTCCAGCAGCGCGGGCAGTGCCTGAGGGGGCGCCGCGTAGCCGCGCGCGCCGGCCGCCGCCAGCCACTGGGGCAGCAGCTCCATCAGGTCGGGCGCCGTGCCCCTGCGCCCGCCGCCCGCCGCTCCGGGCCGGTCCGCCAGCAGCATGGTGAGCCGGCGGGCCGCCGCCGCGGGCAGCGGCGGACGCGGGTCCTCGGGCGCGGGCCTCGGACGCGGGGCGGCCGGCGCCGGACACAGTCCGGCCCGCCGCCGCACCGTCTCCACGGCCGCCTCGTCCAGCAGCGCCGTCGGCGCCTGCCGGCCCGCGGCGCCGCCCGGGGGCGTACGACGGTCCGTGCCGAGCAGGGCGGCGGTGACCAGCTCCTCCCAGGCGCCCGGTGCGGGCGCCTCCACCGGGGCGGAGGTCTCGATCATGAGCTTCCCTTCGGTTGCCGGGTGCCTGAGGGTGGTCGGAGGGTCACCCGCGCCGGGTTTCCCATGGGGCGGAACAAATGCGTGAAACCGGTGAGTAGGGGTGGACGGATGTGGCGTGGTCCTCGCCGGTGTGCGCCTTTCGGGTGAGGCTTTCCCGCCGGACGCCGGGGCCGCCCCGCCCACCCCCGTGACGTCACTCCAATGCCGGACACACGCACCCCGCGACCAGCGAGAATATCGCCCTGGGTATGTGATGTGTCAGCGGAGAGTGACCATCTCGTCCTCCTCCGGCCGCCAGGCCGTCAAGGGGGTGAAGCCGCGGTGGCCGCACTCGCCGAACACCGTGAGGGGAGCGCCGCCCGACAGCGCCACCAGCCGCCACAGCCCCGGGCGGGCACGGGCCGCCGCGGTGATCGGCAGCGCGTCGTCCGAGCCGGCGTCGGCCAGCTGCCAGGAGTCGCCGTCGGGCACCGGTATCACCTCCCGCAGCGTCACCGGAACGGCCTCCAGCCACGGGTCCTCGCGCAGCGCGTCGCCGTAGCGCGCCGCCGCCCGCGCGGGCGGCACGCCGGACGGACGGGCCCCGCCCGGCGCGGGAGGCGCGAACCGCTCGCCGAGGGCCACGCGCGGCCGGCCGTCGCCCGGATACGCGGTCACCTCCGCGTCCAGCGTCAGCCCGACCGGCAGCGTCGGCTCAGGGGCTCGGCCGGCGGCACCGTGGGAGAGCAGCAGGACCGTGCGGCCGCAGTCGGCGCCGTACAGCCAGATGCGGCGCGTGGTCAGCTTCGCGTCCGCCGTGTCGTACTGGGCGAGGACGAGCCAGCGGTCACGCAGCGGCGGGCCGTCCACGGCGGTGGGCAGGCCGACGCGGGAGCGGACCGTCGCCGCCAGCCCCTCCGGCAGCCGCTCGCGGCGCAGCCAGCCCTGGTCCAGCAGGTGCAGCAGCGCGCACTCCTCCAGCAGGCGCACCGGCCAGCCCGGACCGGACGACGCGATCGCCCCCAGCTCCCGCACCCGGGCCGCCAGACCCGGGGCCTGCGCGTCGACCATGCGGGCCGCCGTCTCCTCCCACAGCCCGTACCCCGCCTGCTCGGCCGCGGCCAGGCCGCCGCGCAGCAGGTCGGCCAGGCGCTGCTCCAGCTCCGTCGCCCCCGCCGTGACCCGCTCGGCCCGGCGCTCCGCCCGCCGCCGCGCCGCCCGCGGGTCCGCGGCGCCGGCGCTCTCCGCCGCCCCGGCCGGCCGGTCGCCCGCCCGCCCGCGCCGGCCCGCCAGCCACCGCTCGGCCCAGTCCGGCGCCCGCCCCGCCGGCACCGCGCCCTCGTCGCCCGCCCACAGCAACAGCAGCCCGAGCGCGTGCTTGCACGGGAACTTGCGGCTAGGACAACTGCACTCGTACGCCGGCCCGGCTCCGTCCGCGAGGTCGACGACCGTCCGGTACGGCAGGCTGCCGCCGCCCTTGCACAGCCCCCACACCGCCCCCTCGACCGAACTCCCCGCCTCCGACCACGGCCCGGCCGTGCCGAGTCCGCTCCCCGCCTCGCGTGACGCGTCGTCGGGCGCCAGGGCCAGCACCTGGTCCGCGGTCGGACGCACCCCCTGCTGTGTCATGCCGTCGAAGGTAGGTCCCCCCACTGACAATCGGCCCGGCGAGCGCGTTCGCGCAGGTCGGAACGGATTGTCAGTGGTGTGGTGCACGGTGGTCGACAGATCCGAACCGGCCGAGCTGGAGGGGGCCTCAGCCATGTCTGTGTCCGTCGAGTCCGTCGAACCGACGCCCGTCGAACCGAGCCGGAACCATCCCGCGCCCGCGCACACGAGCCATCCGGGGGGCACGGAGGACCCGGAGCGCACGGAGAGCGCGGAGCGCGTGGAGCGGCCCCCGGGCGCCGAGGCGCTGCGACCGCATGCCGAGACCGCCTTCGCCGCCGAGCTCGCCGCGCTGGCAGCGCAGGACGACCGCCCGCGCCCGGCCCGCTGGAAGCTGTCGCCGTGGGCCGTGGCCACCTACCTCCTCGGCGGCACACTGCCGGACGGCACCGTCATCACGCCGAAGTACATCGGCCCGCGCCGCATCGTCGAGGTCGCCGTCACCACCCTGGCCACCGACCGCGCCCTGCTCCTGCTCGGCGTGCCCGGCACGGCGAAGACCTGGGTGTCCGAGCACCTCGCCGCGGCCGTCAGCGGCGACTCGACGCTGCTGGTCCAGGGCACGGCGGGCACACCGGAGGAGGCCATCCGCTACGGGTGGAACTACGCACGGCTGCTCGCGCACGGCCCGAGCCGCGACGCCCTCGTGCCCAGCCCGGTCATGCGGGCCATGGCGCAGGGCATGACCGCCCGGGTCGAGGAGCTGACCCGCGTCCCGGCCGACGTACAGGACACCCTCATCACGATCCTGTCGGAGAAGACCCTGCCGATACCGGAACTGGGCCAGGAGGTGCAGGCGGTCCGCGGCTTCAACCTGATCGCCACCGCCAACGACCGCGACCGCGGGGTGAACGACCTGTCCAGCGCCCTGCGCCGGCGTTTCAACACGGTGGTGCTGCCGCTGCCGGAGACAGCCGAGGCCGAGGTCGACATCGTCTCGCGCCGCGTCGGCCAGATCGGCCGCTCCCTGGACCTGCCGGCCGTGCCGGACGGCATCGACGAGATCCGCCGGGTCGTGACCGTCTTCCGGGAGCTGCGCGACGGCGTCACCGCGGACGGCCGGACGAAGCTGAAGTCGCCCAGCGGCACGCTCTCCACCGCCGAGGCGATCTCGGTGGTCACGGGCGGCCTGGCGCTGGCCGCCCACTTCGGCGACGGCGTACTGCGGGCCGGTGACGTCGCCGCGGGCATCCTCGGCGCCGTCGTCCGCGACCCGGCCGCCGACCGCGTCGTCTGGCAGGAGTACCTGGAGACGGTGGTCCGCGAACGCGACGGCTGGAAGGACTTCTACCGCGCCTGCCGGGAGGTGAGCGCGTGACCGGCCACGGTGCTCACGGCGGGACCTCGCCGCGCCCGGCGCGGGCGCGACGGCCGGTGCCGAGCGGCGCGGTGCGGGCCCGGCCCGACGACGACCCCAGCTGGACGGGCGGGCGCGGCGGACGACGCGGACGGCGCGCGAGGGGGACCGCGTGACAGGGGCTGAGACGACGCGCGGCCGGGGGCCCGGAGCGACGCCGCTGCTCCTCGGGGTGCGGCACCACGGGCCGGGCTCGGCGCGGGCGGTGCGGGCCGCGCTGGAGGCGGCCCGGCCCCAGGCGGTCCTGATCGAGGGCCCGCCCGAGGCCGACGCGCTGATCCCGCTCGCCCTGGACGAGGGGATGCGGCCGCCGGTCGCCCTCCTCGCCCACGCCGTGGACGACCCGGGGCGCTCCGCGTTCTGGCCGCTGGCCGCGTTCTCCCCGGAATGGGTCGCCGTCCGCTGGGCCCTGGAGCACGGCGTCCCGGCCCGCTTCGTCGACCTCCCGGCCGCGCACACGCTGGCCTGGCAGAGGGACGACGAGGACTCCCCGCGAGAGGGCGCCGGCGAGCCCCCGGACCGCGCGCGACCCGCCGGCTCCGATGTACGCGTCGACCCGCTCGCCGTGCTCGCCGACGCCGCCGGCCACGACGACCCCGAGCGCTGGTGGGAGGACGTCGTCGAGCACCGGGGAAGCGGGGAGAGGGACCCGTTCGCCCCGTTCCTGGCACTGGAGGAGGCCATGGGCGCGCTGCGGGAGGAGTACGGGAGCGGGGGCCACGAACGGGACCTCGTGCGCGAGGCCCACATGCGTCTCCAGGTCCGCGCGGCACAGCGCGAGTTCGGGAAGGGCGTCGCCGTGGTGTGCGGGGCGTGGCACGTGCCCGCGCTGCGGCGCAGGACCACCGTCGCCGCCGACCGGGCCCTGCTCAAGGGCCTGCCCAAGGTCAGGACGGACATGACGTGGGTGCCGTGGACGCACCGCCGGCTGTCACGGGCCGGCGGCTACGGCGCGGGCATCGACTCGCCGGGCTGGTACGCCCACCTGTTCGAGGTGCCGGACCGGCCGGTCGAGCGGTGGCTGACCAGGGTGGCCGGACTGCTGCGCGAGGAGGACCGGATGGTGTCCTCCGCGCACGTCATCGAGGCGGTGCGGCTGGCGGAGACGCTCGCGGCGATGCGCGGCCGCCCGCTGCCCGGACTGAGCGAGACGACGGACGCGGTGCGCGCGGTGATGTGCGAGGGCTCGGACGTGCCGCAGGCACTGGTGCACGACCGTCTGGTGGTCGGGGACGTCCTGGGCGAGGTGCCCGCGACGGCGCCCGCCGTGCCGTTGCAGCGCGACCTCACCCGGCTCCAGCGACGGCTGCGACTGAGACCGGAGGCGCCGGAACGGGAGCTGGAACTCGACCTGCGCAAGGAGACCGACGCCGAGCGGAGCCGGCTGCTGCACCGGCTGCGGCTGCTCGGCGTCGGTTGGGGCGAGCCGGCCGCCTCGCGGGGCGGCACGGGCACGTTCCGTGAGACGTGGCGGCTGCGCTGGGAACCGGAGCTGTCGGTGCGGGTCGCCGAGGCCGGGGTGTGGGGGACCACCGTGCACTCCGCCGCGAACGCCAGGGCGGAGGCGGACGCGACCGGCGCGCGGGCGCTCGCCGAGGTCACCGCGCTCGCCGAGCACTGCCTGCTCGCGGGCCTCTCCGCGGCCCTGCCCGCGGTGATGCGCGCGCTCGCCGACCGGGCGGCGCTCGACGCGGACGTCGGCCATCTCGCCCAGGCGCTGCCGGCGCTGGTCCGCTCGCTGCGCTACGGCGACGTCCGAGGCACCGACACCGGGGCGCTGGCCGAGGTCGCCGCGGGCCTGGCCGAGCGGATCTTCGTCGGTCTGCCCCCGGCGTGCGCCGCACTGGACGCGGACGCGGCCGAGGAGATGCGGCGCCACGTGGACGCGGTGCACACGGCGGTGGGCCTGCTGGGCGACACCCCCGCGGCAGACCCCGCCGACCTGCGCGCGCGCTGGTACGCCGTCCTGCGGACCTTGTCGGGACGGGACACGGCGCCCGGTGTGATCCGGGGACGCGCGGTGCGGCTCCTGCTGGACGACGGGGAGATGGAGCAGGAGCGGGCCGCGCGGCTCATGGGGCTAGCGCTGTCCCCGGGCACGCCCCCGCAGGACGCGGCGGCCTGGATCGAGGGATTCGTCGGCGGCGGAGGCGGCGGAATGCTGCTCGTGCACGACGAGCGGCTGCTCGGGCTCGTCGACACCTGGCTGAGCGGGGTGCCGGCGGAGGCGTTCACGGACGTCCTGCCCCTGCTGCGGCGGACCTTCTCGGCGTACGAGCCGGGGGTGCGCCGGACACTCGGCGAGCTGGTCCGGCGCGGCCCCGGGCAGGGCGGCGGCGCGGCCGGGGCGGTGGCGGCCGGTGCTCCCGGCTTCGGCCCCGGCCTCGACCGGGATCGCGCGGACGCCGTGGTCCCGGTGGTCCGGCTGCTGCTGGGCCTGGACGACACGGAGGCGGCGGCATGACGGACGAGGCGGCGCGGGAGCGGCTCAGGCGCTGGCGGCTCGTGCTCGGCGGGGACGGCGCCGACGGCACCGGTCACGCGCTCTCGGGCAGGGACGCGGCCATGGACGGGGCGCTCACCGCGCTCTACGGCACGGGCGACGGCAAGCGGGCCGGGACGAGCCGCTCGGCGGGGCTCGGGGCCTCGGCGCCCTCGGTGGCGCGCTGGCTCGGCGACATACGCACGTACTTCCCCTCCTCCGTCGTCCAGGTCATGCAGCGCGACGCCATCGACCGGCTGGGGCTGGCCACATTGCTGCTGGAGCCGGAGATGCTGGCCGCGGTGGAGGCGGACGTGCACCTCGTCGGCACGTTGCTCTCGCTGAACAAGGCGATGCCGGAGACGACGAAGGAGACGGCGCGTGCGGTGGTGCGCAAGGTGGTCGAGGACCTGGAGAAGCGCCTCGCGAGCCGCACCCGGGCCACCCTGACCGGCGCCCTCGACCGCAGCGCCCGCGTCAGCAGGCCCCGGCACCACGACATCGACTGGAACCGCACGATCGCGGCCAACCTCAAGCACTATCTGCCCGAGTACCGCACGGTCGTGCCGGAGCGGCTCATCGGCCACGGACGGGCGTCCCGGTCCGTGAAGAAGGAGGTCGTGCTCTGCGTCGACCAGTCCGGGTCGATGGCGGCGTCCGTCGTGTACGCCTCCGTGTTCGGGGCGGTGCTGGCGTCGATGCGGTCGATCAGCACCCGGCTGGTCGTGTTCGACACGGCGGTCGTCGACCTCACCGACCAGCTCGACGACCCGGTCGACGTGCTCTTCGGCACCCGACTGGGCGGCGGCACGGACATCAACCGGGCGCTGGCGTACTGCCAGTCGCGGATCACCCGGCCGACGGAGACGGTGGTCGTGCTGATCAGCGACCTGTACGAGGGAGGCATACGCGACGAGATGCTCAAGCGGGTCGCGACGATGCAGGCGTCGGGAGTGCGGTTCGTGACGCTGCTCGCGCTCTCCGACGAGGGCGCGCCCGCCTACGACCGGGAGCACGCCGCCGCGCTGGCCGCGCTCGGGGCGCCCGCGTTCGCCTGCACCCCCGACCTGTTCCCGGAGGTGATGGCGGCGGCGATCGAGAAGCGCCCGCTGCCGGTGCCCGACACCGTGTGATCGCGCGGCCCGCCCGGGTATCCGTACGATTCCGCGGGACCGGTGGGCCCGGATGGCCGAAAGCCGTCGGTTCGTCCGGCCGCCCGCCCGGAACCCCGCGGAAGGGCCGCTGGTCCCCATCGGGGTGGGAATCAGCGGTCCGGGACCGTTCCAGGGGTCTCACCGGGTCGACCCCAGCCCGGTGAGGCCCCGCGGGAGCGGCACGCCGTGCCAGGAAGCGCGGCATCATGTGACAGGTATCACCGCTCAGGTGTGACCCCGGATTTAGGGCGCCCCCGCGAGCGGAGATAACCTGCGAGATGGACATGCCGCGCGCTCGGACACCGTGTGCGCCTCCCTTGTGACACAGCGGACGTCACGTTGCCCTTCGCGGCACGCCCACGCATCCAACGAACCGCGAGATCACTGATAGGGACGGAAGCGCGTGGACCTGTTCGAGTACCAGGCGAGGGACCTCTTCGCCAAGCACGGTGTACCGGTGCTGGCCGGTGAAGTCATCGACACGCCTGAGGCGGCGCGCGAGATCACCGAGCGGCTGGGCGGCAAGTCGGTCGTCAAGGCCCAGGTGAAGGTCGGTGGTCGTGGCAAGGCCGGCGGTGTGAAGCTCGCCGCCACCCCGGACGAGGCCGTCGCCCGTTCGACGGACATCCTCGGCATGGACATCAAGGGCCACACGGTCCACAAGGTCATGATCGCCGAGACGGCCCCGGAGATCGTCGAGGAGTACTACGTCTCCTTCCTCCTCGACCGTGCGAACCGCACCTTCCTCTCCATCGCCTCCGTCGAGGGCGGCATGGAGATCGAGGAGGTCGCGGCCACCCGTCCCGAGGCCGTCGCGAAGACCCCGATCGACGCCATCGACGGTGTGACCCTGGAGAAGGCCCGCGAGATCGTCGCCGCCGCCAAGTTCCCGGCCGAGGTCGCGGACAAGGTCGCCGACGTCCTGGTCACGCTGTGGGACACCTTCATCAAGGAGGACGCCCTCCTGGTCGAGGTCAACCCGCTGGCCAAGGTCGCCTCCGGCGAGGTCATCGCCCTCGACGGCAAGGTCTCCCTGGACGACAACGCCGAGTTCCGTCACCCCGACTTCGAGGAGCTCCACGACAAGGCCGCCGCCAACCCGCTCGAGGCGGCAGCCAAGGAGAAGAACCTCAACTACGTCAAGCTCGACGGCGAGGTCGGCATCATCGGCAACGGCGCCGGCCTGGTCATGTCGACCCTGGACGTCGTCGCGTACGCCGGTGAGAAGCACGGCAATGTGAAGCCCGCCAACTTCCTGGACATCGGCGGTGGCGCCTCCGCCCAGGTGATGGCCAACGGCCTGGAGATCATCCTCGGCGACCCGGACGTCAAGTCCGTGTTCGTCAACGTCTTCGGCGGCATCACCGCCTGTGACGAGGTCGCCAACGGCATCGTCCAGGCCCTCAAGCTCCTCGAGGACCGCGGCGAGAAGGTCGAGAAGCCGCTCGTCGTCCGCCTCGACGGCAACAACGCCGAGCTCGGCCGCAAGATCCTCACCGACGCCAACCACCCGCTGGTCCAGCGCGTCGACACCATGGACGGCGCGGCCGACAAGGCCGCCGAGCTGGCCCACGCCGCCAAGTAAGCACTCAGGACGAGGACACCAACACACCATGGCTATCTGGCTCAACAAGGACAGCAAGGTCATCGTCCAGGGCATGACCGGCGCCACCGGCATGAAGCACACCAAGCTCATGCTCGGCGACGGCACCAACGTCGTGGGCGGCGTGAACCCGCGCAAGGCGGGGCAGACCGTGGACTTCGACGGCACCGAGGTACCCGTCTTCGGCACCGTCAAGGAGGCCATCGAGAAGACCGGCGCCGACGTCTCCGTCATCTTCGTGCCGGAGAAGTTCACCAAGGACGCGGTCGTCGAGGCCATCGACGCCGAGATCCCGCTGGCCGTCGTGATCACCGAGGGCATCGCCGTGCACGACACGGCCGCCTTCTGGGCGTACGCCGGCAAGAAGGGCAACAAGACCCGCATCATCGGCCCGAACTGCCCCGGCATCATCACCCCGGGCCAGTCGAACGTCGGCATCATCCCGGGCGACATCACGAAGCCGGGCCGCATCGGCCTGGTCTCGAAGTCCGGCACGCTGACGTATCAGATGATGTACGAGCTGCGGGACATCGGCTTCTCGACGGCCGTCGGCATCGGTGGCGACCCGATCATCGGCACCACCCACATCGACGCCCTCGCCGCGTTCCAGGCCGACCCCGACACCGACCTGATCGTCATGATCGGCGAGATCGGCGGCGACGCCGAGGAGCGTGCCGCGGCCTACATCAAGGAGAACGTGACCAAGCCGGTCGTCGGCTACGTCGCGGGCTTCACCGCGCCCGAGGGCAAGACGATGGGCCACGCCGGCGCCATCGTCTCCGGCTCCTCCGGCACGGCCCAGGCCAAGAAGGAGGCCCTGGAGGCCGCGGGCGTCAAGGTCGGCAAGACCCCGACCGAGACGGCCAAGCTCGCCCGCGAGATCCTCGCCGGCTGAACCGGCCGGGCAGTACCTGCCCGACGCGACATCGGTGGGCCCGCTCCCCGGCATGGGGGGGCGGGCCCACCGGCGTGTCCGGGCGGGGAGGCCGGCCGGGGGACGCGGACCGGCCGGGGAGGGACGGCCGCGGGCCGGTCGGGCGGTGTCAGCGGGCCTCGGGCACCGTCCTCTCCCGTCCTCCCGCGACCCGGGCCTTGAGCTCGGCGCGCAGCTTGAGCGCGTCCTGCGACAGAGGGCCGGCCGCCACGCCCTTCGGCGGCAGGCCCTGGACCGCGTGACCGGGGGAGACGGGGGCCAGGTAGTGCGTGGGGGCCGTGCGGAGGGTGAGCGCCGTCGCGCCCATGATGGTGACCGTGAAGGCGATCGCGGACCGGGTCCAGAAGCGGGTGCTGCGTTCCCCGGCGGTCCGCACGTCCGCCGGAGCGGAGACCGAGGCGGACACCGACGCGGACGCCGGCGCGCTCGCCGCCTTCCAGGAGGGTCCCGGCCCAGGCGCCGGACCGGCGGCCGGCCGTGCCGACGGCCCGCCGGCCGTGCCGCCGAAGGCCCCCGCCGACGCCTCGCCCGCGCCGCCGGACGCCCCCGGCCGCGCCGGGCTCCCCGTCGCGGCCAGGTGGCCCGCCGAGGCCAGCCTGACCAGGCGGCGGTGGAGTTCCGCCGGGTCCGCGAGCTCGGGCAGGTCGGCGGCGACGGCCTCCCGGGCGTGCATCAGGCGGTTCGCCGCCGCCGGGGTGCTCGCCTCCGTCTCCGCCGCCGTCTCCGGCAGATCGAGGCCGACGCCGTCGTAGAGCACCAGGGTGCGGCGGTACGACGGCGGCAGCCGCAGCAGCGCGTCCTGCAGGGCACGGTCGGCGGGGTCGGGCGGCGGGTCGGGCAGGCGGTCGCGCCGGCGGAGCCGGTGCCAGGGGGAGAGCGCGCACTCGTACGCGGCCGCCCGCACCCAGCCCGCCGGGTCCCGGTCGTGGGCCACCTCGGGCCAGCGCTGCCAGGCCATGTGGAAGGCCGCCTCCACGGCGGCACGCGCGCGTTCGTGACGGCCGGTCAGGAGGTAGGCCTGCCGTACGAGGGCGGGGGCGCAGAAGGCGTAGAGCGCGTCGAAGGCTTGAGCGGGCGTCAGCGTGCGCTCGTCCTCGCCGCCCGCCTTTCCCGCCGTCCCGGCGTCCGCGTCCCTGCGCGCCCACCTCGCCGTCCTGGCTACTGCTTCCCTTGCCGTCGCGACCCCCGCCGCCCCTGCCTCCTCGGCTCCCGCCGCCCCCGCCGACGTCCCCTCCGCCCGCCTCCGGGTGTCCGTGTCCGTCGCTCCTGCGGTCTGAGTGCGTGTCAGGGCCGGTACCGGTACCGCGCAGGCGGTACGGCCTGGGGTGGTGCTGCCCTCCACGGGCTGCGGCAACGACCTGGCTTGACGATCCGTCATGATGCGTCCCTCCGCATGAATAGGCACATAAACGTATATTGAGCGACACTTCGGAGGTTCGCCTGTTGCGCCGGGAAAGCGTGTGACGTTGGGAGCATGGCGGACGTGATCCAGACGACCCATCGCCGTCCGCCGCTGGCCCACCTGCGCACCCGCGTGCGGGACCGATCGCCTGGGCTCGGCGCGGGCTTCCTCGGCGGCGTGGTCGCGGCGGGCCTCGGGCTCGGCTCGTCCGCCGTGCTCGTCATCGTGCTGTGGATCAGCTCGCCCTACCCCGACAGCGGGCCGAGCGGCGCGCTGCACGTCGCCGCCGCGCTGTGGCTGCTCGCCCACGGCGCCGAACTGCTGCGCACCGGCACGCTCACCGGGGCGCCCACCCCCATCGGAGTGACCCCGCTGCTGCTGCTCGCGCTGCCCGTGCTGCTGGTGCACCGGGCGGCGCGGGACGCCACCGACGGCAGCGACGGCGGCCCGCTGCTGCCCCAGCGCACCGCCTGGGCGGGCGTGGTGCTCGGCTACCTCTCCGTCGCCTGCGCGGCCTCGGTGTACGCGGCCGGCGGCCCGCTGCGACCCTCGTGGCCGTGGACCGTCCTGTGGGTGCCGCTGGTCGCGGTGGCGGCGGCGGGCAGCGGCGTCTGGGCGGCGTACGGCTGTCCGCGCGCCCCGCTGGACCGCGCGCTGACCCGGCTGTCGCTGTCGCCGGGGGTACGGCGCCTGCTCCTCGGGCCGGGTCCACGGGCCCGCCTCGGCGCCTCCGCGCGGGCGGCGGGAGCCGGGGCGGTGGTGTTCGTCGGGGGCGGCGCGCTGGTGCTCGGGGTGTCGCTGGTGTGGCACGGCGGTGCGGCCCAGGCGGGCTTCCTGAAACTGACGGAGGGCTGGTCGGGGCGGTTCGCCGTGCTGCTGCTGTGCCTGGCGCTGCTGCCGAACGCGGTGCTGTGGGCGGCGGCCTACGCCCTCGGGCCCGGCTTCGTGCTCGGTCCGGGGCACGCCGACCCGTTCTCGTCGGCGCCACTGCCGTCGCTGCCACCGTTCCCGCTGCTCGCGGCGGTCCCGGACGCGGGGCCGGGAACCCCGCTGAACTGGGCGGCCACGGCGGTGCCCGCGGCGGCCGGGCTGACGGTCGGGTGGTTCGTCGCGGGTGCGGCGGTCCGGGACGAGCGCGGCGCCGGAGGCGCGGGCGCGGTGCGGGCGTGGTCGTGGCGGCGGACCGTGGGCGGGGCCGGGCTGGCCTGTCTGCTGTGCGCGCTCGGGCTCGGAGCGGGCGCGCAGCTGGCGGGCGGCCCGCTGGGCGACGCCGCCCTCGCCCGGTTCGGGCCGGCGGGATGGCAGGTGGCCGGGGCCGCACTGCTGTGGACGGCGGTCGCGGCCGTGCCGACGGCGGTGACGGTACGGGCCTGGCGCTGCCGGGGACACCGGGCGCAGATCGACGACGGGACCCCCTGGCGGATCGGGCGGCCCCGACCGGGCGGCGGAACCGACCGGGCGGCACAGGCGGCCCAGAAGGCGAAGGCGGCCCAGGCGGTGGACGCCGGCCGCAGGCCCCTGCCCGACCACCACTACGACGCGACCCTCGAACCGTACGACGTGCTCCCGCTGGACCCGTCGGCGTCCGAGCCCGCCGGAGCGACCCCGTGGCCGGACACCGGCACCGTCACCAGCACCACCAGCGCCGCCACCGACGGCGGTCACCGCCCCCACCGGCCCGCGCCCGACCAGCCGACCACCTCCTCGACGAGCCTCACGAACCCCGCAGCCCCGGCGAAGCACCCGGAGCCGAACCGCTCCGCGAGGCCCGAAGACCCCCAGAATCCCGAGGACCCCGCCGCGTCGGGGAACCCCGCCGATCCGAAGGGCTTCGCGCAGCCCTCACAGCCCACCCGGTCCGCGGAACCGGCCGAGTGAGTGAGTGCCCCCGGCCGCCCTGGCGACAAGGAGCCCCGGCGTTCTCAGCCGTCGACGCCGAGCACGCCGCGCAGCTCCTGCGGCAGATGCTGGTCGCAGGAGTGCTTCGCCTCGTTGGTGAGGGCGTCGTTCATGCAGGAGTAGTAGTCGCTGTAGACGAACTGCGCGGCGAAGCCCGTGGCGACCAGGACGAGGGCCAGGGAGGCGGTGACCAGGCCGCTGACCGCCGCCGTCGTCTGCGGGCGGCCCTCGGGCGCCGGGGCGTCGGGGCCGGGGCGGCGCGGCTTGGCGCGCAGGGCGCTGACGCCCCAGTACAGGGCGAGCGCGCCGAGCAGCAGGGCGACATAGGGCCAGCTGAAGAGGGCGAAGAAGAAGGCCCACATGCCGGACAGCAGTGCGAACCGCGCACGGCGCTGGGCGGGGTCGGTGGGGTCCCAGCGCATGCCGGAACCGCCACCGGGCTGCTTCTCGGGGGCGCCGCCGGGCCGCTGCGGGCGCTCGCCGAAACCGCCGGAGGACCGGCCGGGCTGGCGGTCGCTCCACTGGCTGCCCCAGGGCGAGCGGCCGTCACCGGAGCCGTCGCCGGTTCCGGGGGCGCCGCCGGAGCCGGATCCGCCGTCCGGGCCGTGCCCGTGACCCGACGGGTGCCGGGGCTGCCAGGGACGGTCGGGGGTGCCCTCCGGGGGCGGAGCGAAGGGGTTGTCGTCCGGAGCGGTGCCCTTGCCCCGGCCGCCCTCGCCGCCGCCGGAGGGCGCGTTCGGCGGCGAGGCGGGACGCTCCCTCAGCAGCACGGCGCCGCGCTCCCCTCCCCGCGTCGTCTGCGGAGGGAGCGTGAGGAGTCGCAGGCTGCGGTCCGGCATCAAGTGAGCGTCTTCCCCTTGTAGTCACGTGTCCCGGAGAGTCCGGTGTCCGGTCCGGTACCCATGGAACGCACGGCGCACCGACTGCGTTCCCGCGCGTTCCCGTACCAGCTCTCCCCAGACGCTACCTTCCGGCCACGCCCCCGTCCCATGGGGGCCTTCCGGTGTGCCGGTATCGTTGCTGGCGGTCGGCCGTTTCGTAGGCTTCCCCGTATCCGGGGGCGCGAAGCATTCGTACGACCGTACAAACTGCCTCCCCGAGAAAGGGCCCCACCGTGGCCGCCAAGCCCGTGGCCAAGCGCCTCGTCGTGCTGGTCTCCGGATCCGGCACCAACCTTCAGGCGCTCCTCGACGCGATCGCCGAGACCGGAGCCGAGGCCTACGGCGCCGAGATCGTCGCCGTGGGCGCCGACCGCCAGGGCATCGAGGGGCTGGCGCGCGCCGAGCGTGCCGGGCTGCCGACCTTCGTGCGGAAGGTCAAGGACTACGGCACCCGCGAGGAGTGGGACGCGGCGCTCGCCGAGGCCGTCGCCGCCCACGAGCCCGACCTCGTCGTCTCGGCCGGGTTCATGAAAGTCGTGGGGAAGGAGTTCCTCGCGCGCTTCGGCGGGCGGTTCGTCAACACCCACCCCGCGCTGCTGCCCAGTTTTCCCGGGGCCCACGGCGTCCGTGACGCGCTCGCGTACGGCGCCAGGGTCACCGGCTGCACCGTCCACTTCGTCGACGACGGGGTCGACACCGGCCCGATCATCGCCCAGGGCGTGGTCGAGATCCGGGACGAGGACGACGAGAGTGCGCTGCACGAGCGCATCAAGGAAGTCGAGCGAAGGCTGCTCGTCGAGGTCGTGAGCCGGCTCGCCCGCCACGGCTATCGCATCGAGGGACGAAAGGTAGTAATCCTGTGACCGCCGAGAGCAACAAGCGGCCCATCCGGCGCGCGCTCGTCAGCGTCTACGACAAGACCGGTCTGGAGGAGCTCGCGCGCGGGCTGCACGAGGCCGGCGTCGAACTCGTCTCCACCGGCTCCACCGCCGCGAAGATCGCCGCGGCCGGTGTGCCCGTCACCAAGGTCGAGGAGCTGACCGGCTTCCCCGAGTGCCTGGACGGCCGGGTCAAGACCCTGCACCCCAAGGTCCACGCGGGCATCCTCGCCGATCTGCGCCTCGAGGACCACCAGCGGCAGCTGGCCGAGCTGGGCGTCGAGCCGTTCGACCTGGTCGTCGTCAACCTGTACCCGTTCCGCGAGACGGTCGCCTCCGGCGCCTCGGCCGACGAGTGCGTCGAGCAGATCGACATCGGCGGCCCCTCCATGGTGCGCGCCGCCGCCAAGAACCACCCCTCGGTCGCGGTCGTCACCAGCCCCGAGCGCTACGCCGACGTCCTCGGCGCGGTGCGCGGCGGCGGCTTCGACCTGAGCACCCGCAAGCGGCTGGCCGCCGAGGCCTTCCAGCACACGGCCGCCTACGACGTCGCCGTCGCCTCCTGGTTCGCCTCCGAGTACGCCCCCGTCGACGAGTCGCGCTTCCCCGACTTCCTCGGCGCCACCTGGGAGCGCGCGCACACCCTGCGCTACGGCGAGAACCCGCACCAGCCCGCCGCGCTCTACGTCGACGCCGGCGCCGCCGGTCTCGCGCAGGCCGAGCAGCTGCACGGCAAGGAGATGTCGTACAACAACTACACGGACACGGACGCCGCGCGCCGTGCCGCGTACGACCACGACGAGCCCTGTGTCGCGATCATCAAGCACGCCAACCCGTGCGGCATCGCCGTCGGCGCGGACGTCGCCGAGGCGCACCGCAAGGCGCACGCCTGCGACCCGGTCTCCGCCTACGGTGGCGTGATCGCCGTGAACCGGCCGGTCAGCAAGGAGATGGCCGAGCAGGTCGCCGACATCTTCACCGAGGTCATCGTGGCCCCGGACTACGAGGAGGGGGCGCTCGAAGCCCTCACCAAGAAGAAGAACATTCGCGTGCTGCGGGCCCCCGAGGCTCCGGCCGCCCCGGTCGAGGTCAAGGCGATCGACGGCGGCGCGCTTCTCCAGGTCACCGACCGGCTCCAGGCCGACGGTGACGACCCGGCCAACTGGACCCTCGCCACCGGCGAGGCCCTGTCCGCCGACGAGCTGGCCGAACTGGCCTTCGCCTGGAAGGCGTGCCGGGCCGTGAAGTCCAACGCGATCCTGCTCGCCAAGGACGGCGCGTCGGTCGGCGTCGGCATGGGCCAGGTCAACCGCGTCGACTCCTGCAAGCTCGCGGTCGAGCGGGCGGGCGAGGAGCGGGCGCGCGGTTCCTACGCCGCCTCCGACGCGTTCTTCCCCTTCCCGGACGGTCCCGAGATCCTCATCGCGGCGGGCGTGCGGGCCATCGTCCAGCCGGGCGGCTCCATCCGCGACGAGCTGGTCGTGGAGGCCGCGAAGAAGGCGGGCGTGACGATGTACTTCACCGGGACGCGCCACTTCTTCCACTGATCGCCGTTCCCCGCGCGCGAGTGTGAGGCACCGCGCGGGGAATGCCGACCGTTCGCCGGTGGCCTCCGGCCCTCCCCCAGGAGGGGCCGGAGGCCACCGGTGTCGGACGGGCCGGGATCAGCAGGGGCGCAGGGACCAGATCGGGTCCCAGGTGGCCGTACCGGCCTGGTAGGCCGTGGACGTCCAGCGGACGCTGCCGTCCCTGTTGTAGAACCTGGCCACGGTGCCCGGCGTCTGGTTGTTGGTGAACGGGCCGTCGCCGGTCCAGTTGTTCACGGTCCACGTCTGGCACTTGTAGAAGTCGAACTTCGTTCCCTTCACGACCATGCACAGATGGCCGTAGCCGCAGGCCAGGTCCTTGAGGGCGGCCTTGCCCCGGGGCGCGGCGGTGACGGTCAGGCCCTCGTAGCGGACCGCGTCGGCGGACACGTGCAGGGCCTTCGGGTGGCCGGCCAGCACCTGCTCGGCCCTCTGCTGGAGGCTGGTCACCCGGGTGCCGGCCGGGTCGGCGGCGGATGCCGCGACCGTGGTCCCGGCGAGCAGGGCGGTGGCCGCGACGAGCAGCGCGGCGGGCTTCTTCACGTTCACAGGTTCCCCCATGTGACGAAGGTGGTCGTTCCGCCGGAGCGGAGTGGTACCACCCTGCCGACGGCCGACCCCCGCCGGTACCTCGGAAGTCTCAGGGTCACCTGCGGCCCGGGGGCGTGTACTCCTTGAGGTAGTGCGCGACGCGGGCGCAGTAGTCGCGGTTCTTCGGGGGGACTCCGCCCGCGCCGTTCACCTTCCGGAAGGACGTCCGGTAGGCGGCGGCGATCAGCACCCGCCTGTCGCCGGGCAGGCCGGGGTCCAGGTTGGGCGCGATGAAGCAGAGGTAGCGGCCCATGGCGGGGATGGACACCGCGGCGGAGAAGGGCGGCCGGGGGACGGCGTCGGCGGGCCGGCCGTCCGGGCGGATCCAGTAGCGCAGCACCCGAGGTGTCCAGCGGGCGATGCCGTACTCGTCCCGGGCCGGGTCGGACAGGGCGGGGTCGAAGTCGCTCTCCGCCTTCAGCATGGCCGCGATCAGCGCGGGCGTGACGTCCGGATGGGGGCAGTCGTGCGCCGCGTCGACGATCAGCGGCCGGTAGGAGGGCGGTACGCCCCGGTCGGTGCGGAGTTCGGGGGCGCCGTAGGTCGCCGGGGCGACGGGCCCCGGCAGCGCCGTGGCGGCCCGGGTGCCGGGCGGGGCGTGCGCGAAGGTGCCGATGCCGTAGCCGAGCCCGGCGACGAGGGCCGTGGCGAGCGTGCCGCCCAGCACCAGCCGTGCGCGGCCCGGGCGCGCGGTCCTGTACGGGGTCCTGTGCCGACGCGTGGACGTTCCCCTGCGCCGGCGCGGTCCCGGTGCGGCGGCGCCGCGCCGCCACGGCCCGGGTGACAGGGGGCGGGGGAGGGATGCGATGCCCGTGGCGGCGGCCACCCGCCGCAGCAGGGCGTCCGTGCCGATCCGGTCGGCGTGCGTGCGGGTCAGGCACGCCCGGACGATCTCCCGCCACTCGTCCGGGAGCACGGGGGACAGGCGCAGTTCCTCCGTGCGCCGGGCGTACGCCGCCGCCGCGTCCCGGCGGGCGGCGGGGGTGGCGCCGGGCAGCGGGAAGGAGCCGGTGAGGGTGAGGTGGGCGAGGACGCCGAAGGCCCACACGTCGGCGGACGGGCGGACCTGGCGGCCCCGCACGTCGACCTCCGACCACAGCAGCTCCGGAGGGGTGTAGTCGGGGGTGGAGAAGGCGGGGGAGTAGGCGTGGGTGCCCTCCAGTTCGGCGGCCATGTTGAAGTCGGCGAGGCGGGCCGAACCGTCCCGCATCAGCAGCACGTTGGCCGGCTTCAGGTCGCCGTGCACCCAGCCCGCCCGGTGCAGTTGGGCCAGGCCCTCGCAGATCTGCGCGAGCAGCGCGGGCCCGGCGGCGGGGCGGGGCCCGGCACCGAGCAGCGCGGCCAGCGAACCCTCGGCCTTCTCCAGCACCAGCACGGTGGCGCCGTCGAGTTCGGGGCGGGAGGGATCGTCGACGGTGAGGGTCTCGTACATCCGGATCAGCCGGGGGCGGCGCAGCCGCCGGTGCAGCGTCACCTCCCGTTCGACGAGTTCACGCAGATGGGTGAGGTGGCGCGGGGTTCCGGTGCCGGTGGGCAGGAACTTCAGGGCGGCCGTGTCCGGGAGCGCGGTGTCCGGCGCGGCTCCCGCGCGGGCCGCGTCCGGGCGCGGCGTGCGGCCGTCCACGCGCCGCGCCTCGTACACGCTGCCGAAGGCGCCCGTCGCGATGGGCCGGCGGACCTCCCAGACGCCGACCCGGTAGCCGCGCGGCACCACGACGGCGTACGCGTCGGTCACCGGGCCGCCCCGTCCGGCGGCGCGGCCAGCACGGCGAGGTCGTCCTCCCGCACCAGGTCGAAGCGGAGGGCCAGCGAGACCAGCGACTCCTTCTTGCCGTTGAGGCGCGGGCCCGTCTCGGCGGTGTCCGGGCCGGGCTTGAGCCGCAGTTTCACGGCCAGGTAGTCGATGTTCCACTGCACCGAGGTGCGGGAGACGGCGGCCCAGGCGGGGCGCAGCCGCTCGACCACCTGGTCGACGGTGGGCAGCGGGGCGTGCGGGTCGCCGCGCAGCCGGGGCTCGCACAGGGCGGCGAGCACCGCGAAGTAGCGCTTGGCGCGGTCCACGGAGAAGGCGGGCGCGGTGGGCTCGCCGTCCGTCCCGTCCGCGTCGGTCAGGTAGTCGTGCCGGGGCGCCCACACCTCGATCGGCAGCAGGTCCCCGGCGGCGGGCAGCACGATCCGGGAGAACTCGAAGGGGACGGGCGCGTCCAGCCGGCCCGGCCCCACCTTGATGTGCTCGCCCGCGCCCTCCGGGTTCTCCACGACGTAGGTCTGACGTGCGGAGAGGTTGCTCAGTATCCAGAACGCGCCGTGCGCGACGATCTCGCCGGCCCGGCGGGACACCCCGTCGTGCCGGATCACCAGCCCGTTGTCCGGGGCGGAGCGTCCGAAGGCGAGGCGTTCGCCGGGCGCGAGCCGGATCTGGGCGCCGTTCCGTTCGTCCTCCGTGGTCGGCGGAGGTACCACGATGATGCTGTACAAGGTGCGTCTCCCCGTGCCTGTACGGCTACGGATTCCAGATTAGGGGGACGCACAAGGGCCGTGCCCCGCCTGTGGACAAGCGGGTCACGGCCTGGGCGCGAACGGCGCGGAGCGAGTTCGGGGCTCCGTCCCAGGGCCTGCCTGACGAATTCCCGCCTGCCTCGCGGCGTACGGGCGAACGACGGGGACGTGTCGGACAGGTCCTAGTAGCGTGGGCGGTTGAACCACTCCTTGCCCTTGGAGCCGCCGACGAAGCAGGCGATCAGGATGGCGAGCACCAGGTGGACGATGCCGATGATGGTGAACGGGTACAGACCGAGGACCGCGGTGATGATGGCGAAGACCATGAGGGTGACGCGGACGCCGTTGCCGCCCGAGTTGAACTTCGTGGCCAGCACGGCCGCGAACACACCCCACGCGATCGCGAACACCACGAGCGCCCACAGCTTGCCGGTCGAGTAGTCCACGAGCTGCTGGAAGGCCGAGTCGTCCTTCAGGGTGTCGTCGTTCTTCGCGGCGTTCAGGCCTATGGCCCCGAGGGCGAAGAGCGCCGCGCCGACCACCTGAAGGCCGACGATCACCCACATCATGGCCCGGGCTCCGCTGACGGTCCCGGGCATCGTCTGCGGCACGCCGCCGTACGGCTGCTGCACGGGCGGGGCCTGCGGGTAGCCGTAGCCGGGCTGCTGGCCCTGCTGGGGGTAGGCGTACCCGGGCTGCTGCGGCTGCTGCGGCGGGCCGTACGGGTTGTTGGGGTCGCCGTGACTCATGGCGGTGTTTCCTCCGTAGATCAAGCGCGGGGACGACGCGCGGCACCGCACGGAGGAGAGTTCCACAGAATGCGGCCCGTCCCCCCGATGAGCTGCCCGCGGCACTGTGCCGTTCATCGTTCTTGACCGAACCCTTACTTGTCCAGCCGCATTCCGTATGTGTTGTGCAAGTGCAACATCGTCGATCACCAAGGCGGGAGGGGGGATCAGGGGCCGGGCCCGAAGCGGCCCCCCGGATTGGAACAGGCGCCGGGTCATCCGCGAGGATGGGGACATGACCGCCCAGATTCTCGATGGCAAGGCCACCGCAGCCGCGATCAAGTCCGATCTGACCGCCCGCGTGGCGGCGCTGAAGGAGAAGGGCGTCACGCCCGGCCTCGGCACGATCCTGGTCGGTGACGACCCCGGCAGCCGCAAGTACGTCGCGGGCAAGCACCGCGACTGCGCCGAGGTCGGCATCGCCTCCATCCAGCGCGAGCTGCCGGCCACCGCCTCCCAGGAGGAGATCGAGGCGGTCGTCCGCGAGCTGAACGAGGACCCGACCTGCACCGGTTACATCGTCCAACTGCCGCTGCCCAAGGGCATCGACGAGAACCGCATCCTCGAACTGATGGACCCCGACAAGGACGCCGACGGCCTGCACCCGATGAATCTCGGCCGCCTGGTCCTGGGCGAGCCGGCTCCGCTGCCCTGCACCCCCAACGGCGTACTGACCCTGCTGCGCCGCTACGGCGTGGAGATCAAGGGCGCCGAGGTCGTGGTGGTCGGCCGCGGCGTGACCATCGGCCGCCCGATGCCGCTGCTGCTGACCCGCCGCAGTGAGAACGCCACGGTCACCCAGTGCCACACCGGCACCCGCGACCTGTCCGCCCACCTCAAGCGGGCCGACATCGTCGTCGCCGCGGCCGGCTCCCCGCACCTGATCCGCGCCGAGGACGTCAAGCCCGGCGCGGCCGTCCTCGACGTCGGCGTCTCGCGCAACGCCGAGGGCAGGATCGTCGGCGACGTCCACCCGGACGTGGCCGAGGTGGCCGGCTGGATCTCCCCGAACCCCGGCGGCGTCGGCCCGATGACCCGGGCCCAGCTGCTGGTCAACGTGGTCGAGGCGGCGGAGCGCAGTGTCGGCTGAGCCGGGCGGACCCCGCAGGGACCGGGCCACCGAGGAGACCTCCGGGGAGCCGGAGATCGAGGTACGGGACGCGGTCAGCGCACCGGACGCCGAGGGACGGCCGCGCCGGACCACGCGCCGCTTCCCGCTGTTCACCAGGGACACGGCACGCCCCGAGGGCGGCGGCCGGGCCGCGGCCGGCGGCGCCCCGGCGCCCGCCCGGCAGTGGCCGCTGCTGTCCGTGCTGATAGCCGTCGGCCTCGGCCTGCTGGTGACCGCCTTCGACGCCTTCCGCGTCGGGCTGCTGCTGATCGGCGCCGCGCTGCTGGGCGGCGCCGTGCTGCGCTGGCTGCTGCCCCGCGTCGGCATGCTCGCCGTCCGCTCCCGCTTCACGGACATCGTCACCTACGGCGTCCTCGGCGTCGCCATCGTGCTGCTCGCGCTGATGGCCCAGCCCAAGCCGTGGCTGGAGATACCGTTCCTGGACGACGCGCTGCACTTCACCGTGCGCAACAGCTAGTTCCCGTCGCGAGCCGGCTTCCCGTCCCGAGCCGGCTTCCCGTCGCGACCGCCGGTCCTCGCCGTGACGGCGGCCCGTCCTCTCCCCCGAGCAAGGACGGGCCGCCGCCGGGACCAACCTTCCTGCACGGAGAACGCCCTGTTCAACGGCTGTCCGGGCGCTGTGGCACGGAAGTGACCGTTCCGCTACGGTGTCCGCGCTCTGCCACAAGGGCGGCCCGACCGGTGCGGGAACCGTTCCGTCGCCGCCGTCGTCACTCGCCGTGAGGGCAACGCGAGGGACTCCGGGAGGGGAACGATGGGGGCCTGGCAGGCGCTGCCGGACGATCTGCCGCCGGAGGTGCGGCACTTCACGGAGCAACTGCGGCTCCTCAAGGACGGAACCGGCCTCAGTCTCGTCGCGCTCGGTGCGCGCACCGCCTACAGCAAGTCCTCCTGGCAGCGCTACCTCAACGCCACCCAGCCGCCGCCGGCGCAGGCGGTCGCCGCGCTGTGCCGGGTCGCGGGTCTGTCCGGCGCGGACGCCGAACGGCACGCCGTGCGCTGGGAGATGGCGGTCAAGGCCTGGCCCAGAGGAGGGCAGACGGACCGCGAGGGGGGAACGGACGCGGTCCACGAAGAGGGAGCGGTCCACGAAGAGGAAGCGGTCCGCGAAGAGGAAGCGGGGCGTGCGGAGGGAGCCCGGTGTGAAGAGGGCGCGGGGCGTGCGGAGGGCCGGGAGCAGGGGGAGCGCGGGGAGTCCGACGGGGATGCGGAGCGTGACGCGCGCCCGGGGCCGGAACGGCGCGGCGAGCGGGGCGAGGAACACGAGCCGTACGAGGAGGTCCCCACCGTTCCCTGGTGGGACCGGCCGCCGGAGCCGCCGCGCGCGGCACCGGGCGGGCGTCTCCTGCTGTACGCCGTCGCGCTGCTCGCCGTGGTCCTGCTGACGGCCGTGGTGAGCGCGGTCCTCCTCGGTTGACCGGAACCGAACCGCGCACCCGTGTGGCGAACGGGCCGACGTCCGGGCGTACTCAGTGTCGATGTGTTGACAAAATAGGGGTCCGCGGCGGAGCCGTCCGGCAACCGGGCTAGCTTGGACAATCAGCGCGACGGCACGTGTCCTGGGCCGCGACGGGCACCGAGCCCGGGGAACAGCCGGCACGAACCGGGGGAGAGGGTGAAGCAGCGATGCCTCGTTGGAAGGCCTTGCCCGAGGAACTCGATCCGCAGGTCAAGGAGTTCGCGACCCAGTTGCGGCGGCTCGTGGACCGCAGTGGCCTGAGCGTCGCGGCGCTCGCCGACCGCACGGGCTACAGCAGGACCTCCTGGGACCGGTATCTGGGGGGCCGTCTGCTGGCGCCCAAGGGAGCGGTCGTCGCCCTCGCCGAGGTCACCGGCGCCAACCCCGGCCACCTCACCGCGGTGTGGGAGCTCGCCGAGCGGGCCTGGAGCCGCTCCGAACTGCGTCACGACCGGACCATGGAGGCCATCCGGATGGCCCAGGCACGTGCCGCGCTGGGGGAGTTCGGCGCGGCGGCGCCCGGAACGGAGCTGACCGGCGGCGAGCGGGACGCCGACGGCGAGCCGCGCGACGGCTCCCAGGGCGGCGGCAAGGCGAGCGGCGGCAGGGCCGGCGGCGACGGCAAGGCGGGCGACGCGCGCGAGGCGGGTCAGGGCGGCAGGACCGACGGCGCCGACGAAGGCGACGGCGCGGCGCCCGTCCGGCCGGTTCCCGCGGGCGCGGGCCCGGCGGGCGTGTCGCCCACGGTGCCGGTACAGCCGACGGTGTCCGACGCGGACGCGCGCGAGGGAGCGGGGCGCGAGCGTCCGGTGCGGGACCGGCCCCGCACCGACGCGTCGGGTCCGGGGACCGAACCCCGTGCCGAAGCGTCAGCTCCCGCCGACGCGCGGCCCGGCGCCGCACCGGCATCCGTCCCCGACGCACCGTCGGGTGCCGATTCCACTTCCGTGTCCGATGCGGATTCCGGTTCCGGCTCCGGTTCCGGTCCGGCGGTCTCGTCGGGCGGCAACTCGTGGCGGCTGGCCGGGTACCGGGGGCCCTCCCCGGTGGGCGGAAGGAGCACGGCCCAGGCGTCCGGTATCGCGGGGGCCCCCGGTCCCGCCGGTGTCGCCGCCCCCTCGGCGACCCCGCGCACACCGGGCGACGGCACCCCGTCCCCGTACGCCACCGGCGTCCCGCGCCCGAACGTCATGGGCACCTCGCACCCGTACGGCGGCGCGCCCTTCCCGGTCCCCGACGGCGCGAGCGCCCCGCCCGTCGTCCACGGCGCGCCACCGGAGGAGCCGGGAGCCGCCGGTGCCGCCGGCGGCGGTGGGTTCAGGCAGCAGGTGACGATGTTCCTCGCGGGGCTGGTCGCGACGCTCGTCGTGATCGCGGCCGTCTTCCACCTCACCGGGGGCGGCAGCGACGGGAAGGCCGGGCGCGCGGGCGGGTCGCCGTCCCCGTCCGCCCGTACGGCCGTGAGGCTGCCGCCGGGGGTGAAGTGCGTCGGCGCCGGCTGCACCGGCAAGGACGCCGAGGCGATGGGGTGCAGCGGCGCGCTGGGGACCACGGCCCGCAGCGTCACCGTCGGCACCACGCTCGTCGAGGTCCGCTTCAGCGAGCGCTGCGGCGCGGCCTGGGGCCGGATCACTCAGGCGGCTCCGGGCGACCAGGTCCGGTTCACGGCCGGCACACGCACGGAGACCGACACCGTCGACGCCGCCGGGGACACCATCGCGTACACGCCGATGGTGGCCGTGCCGGACGCGGCCCGGGCGACGGCGTGCGTGACGCTCGCGGCGTCGGGCCGTCAGGGGTGTACGACGTGAGATGCGGGGCAGCCGGAAAAGATTCGGCGTAGGGCGCGCATGAGCTCCCCGGTTCGGGGCAGACGGACACCCCCCACGGGAGTCAGGTTGCTCCGGCAACCCCCGTACGGCGGCCGCCCTCGTCCCACCTCTCCTGGACGGGCGGCCGCCACCTGTGCCCGCCACTTGCCGCCACCCCGTCACTCTGTGGGACGGGCCACATGGTCCGGGCGGTGCGTGATCCCCCAGTCGCGATAGCCTGACCGGTGGATCTCTCTTGACGCCAAGAGATCGATCATCCGTACCTTTGATCGATCATCGCGGCGGCACACGGCCACGAACCGGACAAGAGGATCCAGCTTCCCGGGGCAGGGACGCCCCACCGCCAGCTGTCATACGGAGAACGCCATGACCCGCACTCCCGTGAACGTCACCGTCACCGGCGCGGCCGGCCAGATCGGTTACGCCCTGCTCTTCCGCATCGCCTCCGGCCAGCTGCTCGGCGCGGACGTGCCGGTCAAGCTGCGCCTCCTGGAGATCACCCCGGCGCTCAAGGCCGCCGAGGGCACCGCGATGGAGCTGGACGACTGCGCGTTCCCGCTCCTGCAGGGCATCGACATCACCGACGACCCGAACGTCGCCTTCGACGGCACGAACGTCGCCCTCCTCGTGGGCGCCCGCCCGCGCACCAAGGGCATGGAGCGCGGTGACCTCCTGGAGGCCAACGGCGGCATCTTCAAGCCGCAGGGCAAGGCCATCAACGACCACGCCGCGGACGACGTCAAGGTCCTGGTCGTCGGCAACCCGGCGAACACCAACGCGCTCATCGCCCAGGCCGCCGCCCCGGACGTACCGGCCGAGCGCTTCACCGCCATGACCCGTCTCGACCACAACCGCGCGCTGACCCAGCTCGCGAAGAAGACGGGCACGACGGTCGCCGACATCAAGCGCCTGACCATCTGGGGCAACCACTCCGCCACCCAGTACCCGGACATCTTCCACGCCACGGTCGCCGGCAAGAACGCCGCCGAGGTCGTCAACGACGAGAAGTGGCTGGCCGAGGACTTCATCCCGACCGTCGCCAAGCGCGGCGCGGCCATCATCGAGGCCCGCGGCGCCTCGTCGGCCGCCTCCGCCGCCAACGCGGCCATCGACCACGTGTACACCTGGGTCAACGGCACCGCCGAGGGCGACTGGGTCTCCATGGGCATCCCGTCGGACGGCTCCTACGGCGTCCCGGAGGGCCTGATCTCCTCCTTCCCCGTCACCACCAAGGACGGCAAGTACGAGATCGTCCAGGGCCTGGAGATCAACGACTTCTCCCGCGCCCGCATCGACGCCTCCGTGCAGGAGCTCGTCGAGGAGCGCGACGCGGTCCGCTCTCTCGGCCTCATCTGAGTTCGACGCACCGTCACAGCGGTACGCCCGGCTCGTGCCCGTCAGGAGCACGAGCCCGCACCACGGGCCCCCTTCCGGTCTTCTCCGGAACGGGGCCCGTGGCCTTTTCCGCGCGGGTGGTCCGGGAGGCGCGGGTGGTGCGGGTGACGCCGGCGGTGCTCAGGACGCGTCCCGTCCGCGTCCGCCGTCGCGGCCGTAGCCGGCGACCACCACCGCCGTCGCCACGAGGACCAGCAGGGCGACGACGCGCAGCGTGGGCGCCATGCCGTCGAGGAGGCCGTGCCGGCCGGGGCGGGCGGCGTGGGTGGACAGGACCGTGCCGGTGACGGCGACGCCCAGGGCCGCGCCGAGTTCGCGTGCCGAGGTGCCGAGTCCGGAGCCCAGCCCCGCCTGGTGCGGGGGCAGCGAGGTGACCACGCCGACGGTGAGCGCGGGCATGCTGAGCCCGGTGCCGGCGGAGATGACCAGCAGCCAGCAGGCGTACACCGCGTACGGCGTGCCCGCGTCGGCGGTGGACGCGCCGAGCAGCCCGAGGCCGATCAGGGCCAGACCGCCGCCGATCACCGGACGCGGACGGTCCGACCAGCGCGCCGCCAGCTTCGGCACCAGCGCCATGCCGACGGTGAGCGGCACGATCGCCACGCCGGTGAGAGCGGCGCCGTACCCCTTGACGCCCTGGAGGTACTGGGAGTTGACGTAGAACAGGGCGAACAGGCCGAAGAAGCCGGTGGCCGTGCCGAGGGCGGCGGCGCGCAGCCGGGGCCGGGCGAAGACACGCGGGTCGAACAGCGGCGCGGGCGAGCGCAGGGCGTGCCGGGCGAAGACGGCCACGAGCAGCGCGCCGACCGCGAACGCGGCGACGATACGGGGCGAGCCCCAGCCGTACGACGGACCCTCGATGATGCCGAAGAGGACGGCGACCAGGCCCGCGGTGAGCAGCACGGTGCCGAGCGGGTCGGGGTGGGCGCGCGCCGTGCGTCCGGTGCGGGGAACGGCGACGGCGACGGCCGCGGCGAGCGCGGCGGCCAGCGGGACCATGACGGCGAACAGGGCGCGCCAGGACAGGAACTGGCCGATCAGGCCGCCGCCGAGGTTGCCCGCGAGGCCGCCCAGGCCGATGGCCAGGGTCCAGGAGGCCAGCGCGCGGGCACGGTGCTCGGGCGTGCTGAGGTGCACCAGGATCGACAGCGTAGCCGGTGTGATCAGCGCGGCGCCGGCCCCGGACAGGCCCCGGCCCGCGATGAGCAGCGCGGGCCCGGTCGCGAGCGCGCTGGTGGCGGCGCCCGCGGCGAACAGGGCGAGACCGGCGAGCAGCGCGCCCTTGCGGCCGTGCCGGTCACCGAGGGCGCCGGCCGGGATGAGCAGCCCGGCGAAGGCGATGACGTAGGCGTCGACCGTCCACAGGATGTCGCTGTGCGTGGGGTGCAGCGACGACGAAGTCAGCTGCGGGATCAGCAGGTTGATGGCGGCGACCATGCTCTGTGCGACCAGGACGCAGGCGCACAGGGCCAGCAGGGTGGAGCGCTTCGGCGCGCCCGGGCCGGCGGTGCCGGGGGAGTCCGGGGCGGGGCCGGCGACGGGAGCCTCGGCCGGGGCGACGGCGGGGACGCCGGCGCGGGGGCCGGAGTTTCGGGCAGGCGAGGGCATGGCTCCTCCAGGGAGACCGGTGTGGTGGGGGATGCCCTGTCACCGTAGGCTCGGAGGCCGACCGCACTCCAGTGCAACCTTCGCAAGGGACGAATGCGCGTGACGCAATCCGCGGACCCGGCCGGGACCCCGGCGCCCACCGGGGTCGACCTCAACCTGCTGCTCGCCCTCGACGTCCTGCTGGAGGAGCGGAGCGTCCAGGGCGCCGCGCGCCGGATGCACCTGTCCGAACCGGCGATGAGCCGCACCCTGGGCCGGATCCGCAAGGCGCTCGGCGACCCGGTGCTGGTGCGCGCGGGCCGGCGCATGGTGCCGACCCCGCACGCGCTGGCCGTACGCGCCGAGGTGAGCGCGGTGGTGGAACGCGCCCGCGCCCTCTTCACACCCGGCCGGGACAGCGATCTGCGCACGGTCACCCGCACGTTCACCGTGCTGTGCCACGACGCCGTGCCCGCCTCCTGCGGCGCGGCGCTGTTCGACCGGGCCGCTCAGGAGGCGCCCGGCATCCGGATCCGCTTCCTCGGGGAGAGCCACGTCGACGCGCCGTTCCTGCGGCAGGGGACCGCCGACCTGGAGGTCGGGGTGATCGACACGACCTCGCCCGAGGTGCGCACCGAGCGCCTGTACGAGGACCGGATGGTGGGCGTCGTACGGTCCGGGCACCCGCTGCTCACCGGCGAGCTCACCCCCGAGCGGTACGCGGCGGCCGAGCACCTGTCCGTGTCCCGGCGCGGCCGGCTGCACGGCCCCGTCGACACGGCCCTCGCCCGGCTGGGCCTGACCCGGCGGGTGGCGGGCGCCGTCGGGACCTTCCCCGCCTCGCTGTTCGTGATCCGTGACTCGGACCTGGTCGGACTGATCATGTCCTGGGGGCTGCCGCTGGCCGCCGCGCTGGACCTGGCCACCTTCGAGGTCCCGCTCGAACTGCCCGTGCTCGGGCTGGGCCTGGCCTGGCACCCCCGCCACGACGCCGACCCGGCGCACGCCTGGCTGCGCCAGTGCTTCCGGGAGGTGATGGCCCAGTGGTCCCGGGCCCGGGGCGGGTGATCCCGCGTCGACGGTCGCGGCGCGGACGGTCCCGGGAGCGGGCGGTCCTCTGAGCGGCCCCAGGGCGGACGATCCCCCGTGTCGCCCGGCCCCAGATGGCCGAAGTTGCCCAGAGCCGCCCCGGACCGGCCCGCCCAGGCCCGCGCATGACGGCCGGTCGCGTGGCGGCCGCCGGCGCGCGGCGCCTACCCGGCCAGGCCGTCGGCGATCTCCCGCAGTGCCGCCGCCGCGCGCCGCTGGAGCCCCGGACCGAAGGTGATCCGGGTCGCCCCGAGTGCGCCGAGCTCGGCCGGCGAAGGGCCGCCGGCGGGGAGGGCCAGCGCGTTCAGCGGACCCGGGACGCCGGCCCGCAGCGCCGGCAGCGCGTCCGCCGGGGCGAGGAGGGGATACACGCAGTCCGCGCCCGCCGCCACGTACGCCACGGCCCGCTCGACGGTCCGTTCGACGGCCTGTCCGGCCGCGCGGCCGGGGCCGCCGTCCCCGTGCACGAACGTGTCGACTCGGGCGTTGACGAAGAGCCGGTCGCCTGCCGCCGCGCGGACCTCGGCGAGGAAGTCCGCCTGCCGCCGCAGGTCCTTCAGGACGCCCCCGTGCGAGTCCTCGAGGTTGCAGCCCACGACCCCGGCCTCCAGCAGCCGTTCCACCAGCTCCTTCGGCGCCAGCCCGTACCCGTCCTCGACGTCCGCCGACACCGGCACGTCCACCGCCCGGGCGATCCGCGCCACGGCCGCGAACATCTCCCGCGGCGGAGTCGATCCGTCGGCGTACCCGAGGGAGGCGGCCACCCCGGCGCTCGGCGTCGCCAGCGCCGGGAACCCGGCCTCGGCGAACACCCGGGCGCTCGCCGCGTCCCACGGGCCGGGCAGCACCAGGGGATCGCCCGGCGCCCGCCCGTGGTGCAGGGCGCGGAACGTCTCGGCCCCGCTCACGACTGCCCTCCTCCCGGCGGGACGCGGCGGGTGACCATGAGCCGGTTCCAGCCGTTGATGACGGTGATCAGCGAGACCAGATGGGCCAGCTCGGCCTCCTCGAACAGTTTCGCGGCCCGGTCGTATACCTCGTCCGGGACGAAGCCGTCGGTCAGGACGGTGACCGCCTCGGTCAGGGCGAGGGCGGCCCGTTCCCGCTCGGTGTAGAGACCCTCGGCCTCCTCCCATGCGTCGAGCAGCTGGATGCGGTCCTGCGACTCGCCGTTCTGCCGGGCGATGCCGAGGTGCATGTCGAGGCAGAAGGCGCAGTGGTTGATCTGCGAGGCCCGGATCATGACCAGCTCGGCGAGGACCGGGTCGCCGAGCCCCTTCTTGGCGGCCGCGCTGACCGCCTGCATCGCCTGGAACACCTTCTGGTCCAGCAGCTGCGAACGGCTCACGCGTGCCGCCCCGGCCGATAGTGGCCCGGCGTCATCCGGGTGGTCACGCCGAACCGGTTCCACGCGTTGATCACCGTGATCGCGGCGATCAGTTGGGCCAGCTCGGCCTCCTCGAACAGCTTCGCGGCCCGGTCGTAGACCTCGTCCGGGACGAAGCCGTCGGTCAGGACGGTGACCGCCTCGGTCAGCTCGATCGCCGCGAGCTCCTTCTCCGTGTAGAAGTGCCGCGACTCCTCCCAGGCGCTGAGCTGCACGATCCGCTCCACGCTCTCGCCGGCCGCGAGCGCGTCCTTGGTGTGCATGTCGAGGCAGAAGGCGCAGTGGTTGAGCTGCGAGGCGCGGATCTTCACCAGCTCGTACAGCCGTGCGTCCAGGCCCTGCTTGGCGGCGGTGTCCAGACGGATCATCGCCTTGTACACCTCGGGGGCGTGCTTGGCCCACTCCATCCGGGGGGCCTGCTCGGGCGCGTACTCGGCGCCCGTCGTCGTGTTCGTCGTCGTAGTCACGCTTCGACCCTAGGGGCGAAGCGTCCCAGGAGTATGGTCCATTCCCATGGCGGAATCGTGGGCCACTTTGGGCGTCGACCTGCATCTGGAACCGGCCGGTCCCGGCGTGCGCCGGGGGCTGACCGACGCGTTGCGCGAGGCGGTGCGCACCGGCCGCCTCGCGCCCGGCACCCGGCTGCCCTCCTCCCGGTCCCTCGCCGTCGACCTCGGCGTCGCCCGCAACACCGTCGCCGACGCCTACGCCGATCTGGTCGCCGAGGGCTGGCTGACCGCCCGCCAGGGCTCCGGCACCCGGGTCGCCGCCGGGGCGCCCACCGCGCCGTACCCCCGTGCGGGGCGGACGGCGGTGGCGCCCGGCAGCTCCTCCCGCCCGCGCCGCGCGGAGCCCCGGCCCCGCCACGACCTGCGCACCGGCGTCCCCGACCTGTCCTCCTTCCCCCGCGCCGAATGGCTCAGGGCCGCCCGCCGGGCCCTGACCGCGGCCCCCCACCACGCCCTCGGCTACGGCGACCCGCGCGGCCGCCCCGAACTGCGCGCCGCCCTCGCCGGCTACCTCGCCCGCGCCCGCGGCGTGCGCACCGACCCGGATCACGTGCTGGTCTGTTCGGGCTTCGCGCACGGCCTGCGGATCCTCGCCGAGGTGCTGCGCCGCCGCGGCGCGACCACCGTCGCCGTCGAGTCGTACGGACTCGACGTGCACTGGGACCTGCTGGCCCGGGCCGGACTGCGCACCCGCCCCCTGCCCTTCGACGAACGGGGCACCGTCACCGGCGGCGTCGAGGACGTCGGGGCGGTCCTGCTGACCCCCTCGCACCAGTTCCCGATCGGCGTGCCGCTGCGGCCCGACCGGCGCGCGGCCGTCGCCGACTGGGCCCGGCGCACCGGCGGCCTGATCCTGGAGGACGACTACGACGGCGAGTTCCGCTACGACCGCCAGCCGATCGGCGCGCTCCAGGGACTCGAACCCGACCACGTGGTGTACCTGGGCACGGCGAGCAAGTCCCTGGCGCCCGGGCTGCGCCTGGCCTGGATGGCGCTGCCGCCGTCCCTGGCCCGGGAGGCCGCCGAGGCCAAGGGCGCCACGGAGACCTGCGGGGTGCTGGACCAGCTGACGCTGGCGGAGTTCATCACCTCCGGCGCCTACGACCGCCATGTGCGCTCCGCCCGGCTGCGCTACCGGCGCCGCCGGGACGCCCTGGTCGAGGCGCTCGCCACCCGCGCCCCCGACGTCCGCGCCACCGGCATCGCGGCCGGCCTGCACGCCGTCCTGCGGCTGCCGCCCGGCGCCGAACCGACCGTGGTCCAGGCGGCGGCCTGGCAGGGCCTCGCCCTCTACGGCCTCGCCCGCTTCCGCCACCGACAGGCCACCGCCACCGCCGTGGACGCCCTGGTCGTCGGCTACGGCACCCCGGCGGACCACGCCTGGCCCGGTGCCCTGGACGCGCTGTGCCGGGTGCTGCCCTAGGGAAGGGGCCGGCCGGGGGCGCCCGACCGCTCGCGGCCCGCACCGCACGCGACCCGGCCCGCGGGCCCGCTCCGGCGCGGGCCGGGCCGGGAACAGGGCGCCGCCGCGCCCTCGCACCGCGCGGCCCTTCACCGCACCGCCCGGCCCCTCACCTCACCGTGCGTCCCCTGCGGGCGTCCTCTCGGCCGGGGCGCTCACGGCCGGGTCCTCCTCGGCCGGCGCCTCCCCGAACCGGGCCAGCGCCAGCGCTCCGGCCACCGCCACCGCGAAGCCCAGCACCGCGAGCCAGGCCAGGCCGTCCCGGGTGCGGTCGCCCAGCCACACCACGCCGACCGCCGCCGGGCCGAGCGTCTCGCCGATCACCATGCCCGCGGTCGCCGTCGTGACCGAGCCGCGCTGGAGGGCCGAGGTGAGCAGGAGGAACGCCGCGCCGCCGCCCAGCACCAGGGCGTACGCCGCCGGATCGGCCAGCAGCTTCGCCGGGCTGAGCGAATCCACCAGCCGTACCGTCACCTCGACCACGCCGAACCCGAAACCCGCGCCCAGTCCGAGCAGCAGGGCCCGGCCGCGCTCCGGGAGGCGGCCGGCCACCGCGCCCAGCGCCAGCACGGCCAGCGCCGCGCCCAGCATCACCCACCTCAGCGCGGCGGAACCGCCCTCGTGCCCCTCGGCCCCCGAGGCGAGGCCCAGCATGGCCAGGCCGGCGCACACGACTCCCACGGCGGCCCACTCCGTGCCGCTCAGCCGCACCCGCAGCAGCCGTGCCGCGGCCACCGCCGTCACCGCGAGACTCGACGCCAGGGCCGCGCCGACCGCGTAGATCGGCAGCGAGCGCAGCGCCACGACCTGGAGCAGGAAACCGAGCCCGTCCAGGCCCAGACCCGCCACGTACCGCCACTGCCGCAGCGCCCGCAGCAGCAGCGCCGCGTCCCCGCCCGCATCCCCCTCGGGACCGGCGGCCGCCCGGGCGGCGACCGCCTGGAGCACCGTCGCCGTACCGAAACACACCGCCGCGCCGAGCGCGCACACCATTCCCAAGAGCACGCAGCGACTCTAGGGCCTCCAGCCCGGACCGTGCCGGGACGGCGGCCGATCCAGGGGCCCCCTGGGCGGTCGTCCGCGCCGTTCTCTAGGCTGACGGCCGGAAACCGGCCACATCCAGGCGGCCGGCGGTCGATCACGACGGGGAGAAGCGGATATGGCGGACGCGCGGCGACAACTTCGGTCGGCCACGGTCGTACTCGGTGGCATGGGACTGCTCGCGGCGGCGCTCACCGCCTGTTCCTCCGACCCGGACAAGCGGTGCGTCGACCGCAACAGCTACAACCTCACCAAGGGCTACAAGGTCGTCTCCGACAAGTACTGCAAGAGCACCGGCACGACCAAGACCTCCGTCAACGGCGTCTGGTACTACGGCGGCAAGAAGAAGAGCGGCTGGATCGACGGCGGTTCCCTCACCAAGCCGCACAAGAGCTCCAGCGGATCCGGCGGGTCCGGCGGCCACGGCGGCGTGGACCGGGGAGGCTTCGGCAGCGGCCACGGCAAGTCCGGCGGCTGACGCCGCGATGGAACGCCGTACGATCACGCCCCGCCCCGACTGGCAGCGGACCGTCGAGTCCCAGGGGCTCATCTATCCCCTCACCCGGCACCCCGACGACTCCCTGCGGCCCTACTGGGACGAGAGCGCGTACTACGTCTTCTCGCTCCCCGAGGTCGAGGCGCTGGAGGAGACCGTCGAGGAACTGCACCAGATGTGCCTGGCGGCGGCCGACCACATCGTCGCCACCGGCAGGTTCGCCGACCTCGGCATCACCGACCCGCGCGTCGCCGCGGCCGTCGCCGAGGCATGGCACCGGCGTGCCGAACTCCCCACCGTCTACGGCCGGTTCGATCTGCGCTACGACGGCACGGGACCGGCCAGGATGCTGGAGTACAACGCCGACACCCCGACCTCCCTCGTCGAGGCGGCCTCGCCCCAGTGGTTCTGGATGCAGGACCGCTTCCCGGGCGCCGACCAGTGGAACTCCCTGCACGAACGCCTGGTCGCCGCCTGGGGCAAGCAGGCCGGCCTCCTGCCGCCGGGCAGCCCGCTGCACTTCGCGCACTCCGCCGACGACGAGCTCGGCGAGGACCTGATGACGGTCGCCTACCTCAAGGAGACCGCCGAGCAGGCGGGGCTGGACACCGACTGGACATCCATGGAGGAGATCGGCTGGGACCCGCTCTCCGGCCGGTTCGTCGACAACGGCCTCCAGTTCATCCGGGCGATCTTCAAGCTCTACCCCTGGGAGTGGCTGACCACCGACCGCTTCGCCGGCCACGTCCTGGACACCCTCGACAACGGCGGCGGCACCGGCTCCACCCTGTGGATCGAACCCGCCTGGAAGATGCTGCTCAGCAACAAGGCGCTGCTGGCGATCCTCTGGGAGCTGTACCCCGGCCACCCCAACCTGCTGCCCGCCCACCTGGACGGTCCGCGCGACCTGGCGGCCGGCCCCGGCTACGTCGCCAAACCGCTGCTCGGCCGGGAAGGCGCGGGCGTGACCGTGCACGAACCGGGATCCGCGCCCGTCCCGCGCGACGAACCCTGCTGCTACCAGGCCCTCGCCCCGCTGCCCGCCTTCGACGGCAACCACGTCGTCCTCGGCGCCTGGGTCGTGGAGGACGAGCCGGCGGGCCTCGGCATCCGCGAGTCGGCCGGCCTGATCACCGACGAGTACGCGCGCTTCGTCCCGCACGTGATCCTCTGAAACCGTGACCCTCCAAGACCGTGACCCTCTGCAACCGTGATCCTGTGACACCGCGATCCTCCGGAACACGGCACCGGCCGGGCGACGGCCCGGCGGCGTACGACTCCGCCCACCGGGGCCGGCCGGTGGGCGGTCGCCGAGGCCGCCCCGCCCGACCGGCGACACCCCGATCGACAGCACAGGGACGACCCGCCACGCGCTCGTATGGTGGACGCCGCGCCGTCCGCCGTGCACCGCCCGGTAGGCTGGCGGGCAGGCCGTGACTGGCGCGCTGGGATGGGATGGACCATCGGGGAGCGGCCTGAGCGGGAAACTAGTGCCGTGCGCCTGGGCCGTACCGTGAACGCCGAACGCACGTCCGGAGGTCCCTGCCATGTCCGCGCCCCTCTCCACCGAGTCCACCGCCTTCCGCGCCGCCCTCGACGTGATCCGCGCCGTGGAGCCGCGCGTCGCCGACGCCATCGGCCAGGAGGTCGCCGACCAGCGCGAGATGCTCAAGCTGATCGCCTCGGAGAACTACGCCTCTCCGGCCACGCTGCTCGCGATGGGCAACTGGTTCAGCGACAAGTACGCCGAGGGCACCGTCGGCCGCCGCTTCTACGCCGGCTGCCGCAACGTCGACACCGTCGAGTCGCTCGCCGCCGAGCACGCCAAGGAGCTCTTCGGCGCCCGCCACGCCTACGTCCAGCCGCACTCCGGCATCGACGCCAACCTCGTCGCCTTCTGGGCGGTCCTCGCCGACCGGGTCGAGGCCCCCTTCCTCCAGAAGACCGGCGTCCGCCAGATCAACGACCTGTCCGAGGCGGACTGGGCGGAGCTGCGCCAGGCCTTCGGCAACCAGCGCATGCTGGGCATGTCCCTGGACGCCGGCGGTCACCTCACCCACGGCTTCCGCCCGAACATCTCCGGCAAGATGTTCGACCAGCGTTCCTACGGCACCGACCCGGCCACCGGCCTGATCGACTACGACGCGCTGCGCGCCCAGGCCCGCGAGTTCAAGCCGCTGATCATCGTGGCGGGCTACTCGGCCTACCCCCGCCTGGTGAACTTCCGGATCATGCGCGAGATCGCCGACGAGGTCGGCGCCACGCTCATGGTCGACATGGCCCACTTCGCGGGCCTGGTCGCCGGCAAGGTCCTCACCGGCGACTTCGACCCGGTCCCGCACGCCCAGATCGTCACCACCACCACCCACAAGTCGCTGCGCGGCCCGCGCGGCGGCATGGTCCTGTGCGACGACTCCCTCAAGGACCAGGTCGACCGCGGCTGCCCGATGGTGCTCGGCGGTCCGCTCCCGCACGTCATGGCCGCCAAGGCCGTCGCCCTCGCCGAGGCCCGGCAGCCCGCCTTCCAGGACTACGCCCGGCGGATCGTGGACAACGCCCGCGCCCTGGCCGAGGGCCTGACCCGCCGGGGCGCCACCCTGGTCACCGGCGGCACGGACAACCACCTCAACCTCATCGACGTCGCCTCCTCCTACGGCCTCACCGGCCGCCAGGCCGAGGCCGCGCTGCTGGACTCCGGCATCGTCACCAACCGCAACGCGATCCCGGCCGACCCCAACGGCGCCTGGTACACCTCCGGCATCCGGGTCGGCACGCCCGCGCTGACCACCCGGGGTCTCGGCACCGCCGAGATGGACGAGGTGGCCGGCCTCATCGACCGCGTGCTGACCACCACCGAGCCCGGCACCACCAGCAAGGGCGCGCCTTCCAAGGCGCAGCACGTCCTCGACCCGAAGATCGCGGACGAGATCTCCCAGCGGGCCACGGACCTGGTGGCCGGCTTCCCGCTCTACCCGGAGATCGACCTCGGCTGACCCGCCCCGCCGGGCGCCCCGCCCGGCACCCGCCTGCCCCCGGCACCGGCCCGGGCCCGGCGGGACTCACAGGTCGATCGGCTCCTGTCGTGGCTCCTCGCGCGGCGGTCCGCCCCCACGGCGGGCCGCCGCGCGGTGCGTCCGGCCCACGGGCAGCGTGCCGCCGACCCCGGCCGCGATCCCGCCGGCCGCCCACCGGACGCCGCCCACCGGACACCGACCGCCGGACCCCGCCGGGATCGCCCCACCGCCGGTCCCGCCGGGATCGCCCCACCGTCGGCCCCGCCGGGACCGCCCGCGCCGGCCTCGCCGGCCGCCGCGGCGCCCGTCCGCGCCCGGTGCCTCGCGGCGGACCCCCGGCGCGGTCCGCGCCGCCAAACCCGTCCCCTGAGGGTGAGCGGTCAATGAGAGAATGGTGAGCATGGCTTCTCGACCTCGCGTGCTCTCCGGAATCCAGCCCACCGCAGGCTCGTTCCACCTCGGCAACTACCTCGGCGCCGTCCGCCAGTGGGTGGCCCTGCAGGAAAGCCACGACGCGTTCTACATGCTCGCCGACCTGCACGCGATCACGGTCACGCAGGACCCGGCGGAACTGCGCGCCAACACCCGGGTGGCCGCCGCCCAGCTGCTGGCCGCAGGACTGGACCCGGACCGCTGCACGCTGTTCGTGCAGAGCCACGTGCCCGAGCACGCCCAGCTCGCCTGGGTCATGAACTGCCTCACCGGCTTCGGCGAGGCCGGCCGCATGACCCAGTTCAAGGACAAGTCCGCCAAGCAGGGCGCCGACCGCACCTCCGTCGGACTGTTCACGTACCCGATCCTCCAGGTCGCCGACATCCTGCTCTACCAGGCCCACGAGGTCCCGGTCGGCGAGGACCAGCGCCAGCACATCGAGCTGACCCGCGACCTGGCCGAGCGCTTCAACGGCCGCTACGGCGAGACCTTCACCGTCCCCCGGGCGTACATCCTCAAGGAGACGGCCAAGATCTACGACCTGCAGGAGCCGACGGCCAAGATGAGCAAGTCGGCGTCCACGCCGAAGGGCCTCATCAACCTGCTGGACGACCCGAAGGCCACCGCGAAGAAGGTCAGGAGCGCGGTCACCGACACCGACACCGTCATCCGCTACGACCCGCAGACCAAGGCCGGCGTCAGCAACCTCCTCACCATCTACTCCACCCTCACCGGCGCCGGTATCGGCGAACTGGAGGAGAAGTACGCGGGCAAGGGCTACGGTGCGCTCAAGACGGATCTCGCCGAGATCATGGTCGAGTTCGTGACGCCGTTCCGGGAGCAGACCCAGCAGTACCTGGACGACCCGGAGACGCTGGACTCGATCCTGGCCAAGGGCGCGGAGAAGGCGCGCACGGTCGCCGCGGAGACCCTCTCCCAGGCGTACGAGAAGGTGGGCTTCCTGCCCGCCAAGCACTGAGGCGCACCACCGCTCGCGCGGCGGGCCGGGCAGAGCGCCGCACATCACTGTGTCCGTGCCTGCCCTGAGCCCGCCGGTGGCCGTACAGTCGAAAGCCGGACGGCCGTGACGAAACGGCCGGGACCGAACGGCCGCGACGAAACGGCCGGGATCCGAGCGGTCGGGACGAAACGGCCGGGAGCGCGACGGAAGCGACGCCCGGCACGAGCACAGACCATCGGTACGACGACAGGAGACGACGTGGGGACCGTAACGATCGGCGTGTCGATCGCGGTCCCGGAGCCTCACGGCAGCCTGCTCCAGGAGCGGCGCGCGGGCTTCGGTGACGCCGCGGCTCACGGCATTCCCACACACGTCACGCTGCTGCCGCCGACCGAGGTCGAGGCCGCCGAGCTGCCGGCCGTCGAGGCCCATCTGACCGAGGTCGCCGCGGCCGGGCGCCCCTTCACGATGCGGCTGTCCGGCACGGACACCTTCCGGCCGCTGTCGCCGGTGGTGTACGTCCGGGTCGTCGAGGGCGCCGAGGCCTGCGGCCGGCTGCAGCAGCGGGTCCGCGCCACCTCCGGGCCGCTGGCGCGCGAACTCCAGTTCCCCTACCACCCGCACGTCACGGTGGCGCACGGCATCGACGAGGCGGCGATGGACCGCGCCCTGGCGGAGCTGGCCGGCTACCGGGCCGAGTGGCCGTGCACCGGCTTCGCCCTGCACCAGCAGGACGCGGCCGGGGTGTGGCACAAGCTGCGCGAGTTCACCTTCGGCGGCTGCGGGATGGTGCCGCCGCAGGCGGCCCCCGCCGACCGCGGCACGCTCCCCACCCGCTGAGCACCCCCGCGCCGGGCCCGCCGCGCGCCGAGATCCCACGCCGCCCCGGCCGCGCCGAGCCTCCCGCGTCGACAACCCCCGCGCCGAGCCGCCGGCGTCGGAAGCCCGCGCGCCCGCGCTACAGCGGCAGCCGGCGGTACAGCGCGCGCGGCAGGTGCCGCAGCGCCGTCGTCACGATCCGGAGCACTCCCGGCACCCATACCGTCTCCGAGCGCCGCCGCAGCCCCAGCTCGACAGCCGTGGCGACCTCCTCCGGCGTGGTCGCGAGCAGCGTCGCCGTGCGGTCGGCCGTCGCCCGGGAGCGCACGAAGTCGGGGCGGACGACCATGACGTGCACGCCGGTGCCGTACAGGGCGTCGCCCAGGCCCTGGGCGAAGACGTCCAGGCCGGCCTTGCTGGAGCCGTAGATGAAGTCGGTGCGGCGGGCCCGCTCGCCGGCGGCCGACGAGAGCACGACCAGCGTGCCGTGGCCCTGGTTCTGCAGCAGCCGCGCGGCCACCAGCCCCGCGGAGACGGCCCCGGTGTAGTTGGTCCGCGCGACCCGCACCGCGGCCGGCGGGTCCCGCTCGTCGTACGCCTGGTCGCCCGGGATTCCGAAGGACATCAGCACCATGTCGACGCCGCCCTCGGCGAACACCTTGCCCAGCGCGCTCTCGTGGGCCTCGGTGTCCAGCGCGTCGAAGTCGACCGTGCGCACCTCGGCGCCGAGGGTGCGCAGATGCCGGGCGGCCTCCTCCAGCGCGGGCGAGGGGCGACCCGCCAGCCACACCGTGCGGGTGCGGCGCGCGATCAGCCGGTGCGCGGTGGCCAGCGCGATCGGGGACGTGCCGCCGAGGACGAGCAGGGACTGGGGGAGACGGGCGAGACCGGAGGCATCCTTCACGGCAGCCGACTGTATCGCCCGGTCATGGGCGCTTTGTCGCAGAAACGCGGTGTTGGCGCGCCCGCTGAGCGGGAACGGTCCGTCCATGGACTGGCTGAAGAACCTCCCGGTCGTCGGCCCGTGGCTGGCACGGCTGATGCTCACGCACGCCTGGCGGTCGTACGAGCGCCTGGACCGGGTGAAGTGGACGCGGCTGGCCGCCGCCATGACGTTCGTCAGCTTCATCGCGCTCTTCCCGCTGTTGACGGTGGCCGCCGCGGTCGGCGCCGCCACGCTCACCGGCACGCAACAGCACACCCTGGAGAGCAAGATCGCCCAGCAGTTCCCGGGGCTGGGCAACGAACTCGACATCGCCTCCCTGGCGCAGAACGCCGGGACGGTCGGCGTCATCGCGGGCGCCGTGCTGCTGCTGACCGGCGTCAACTGGGTGGCACAGATGCGCGACTGCCTGCGCGCCGTGTGGGAGCGGGCCGACCCCGCGGAGAACCCGCTGCTGAGCAGGCTCAAGGACGCGGGGATCCTGGTCGGCCTGGGCGGCGCGGTCCTGGTCACCTTCACCGCCTCCGCCGTCGCCTCGGCCGCCGTGGGCTGGGTGTCGCGGCAGATCGGCCTCGACGAACACGGCTGGGGCAGCGTGGTGCTGCGCGTCGCGGCGTTCGTCGTCGCCGTGCTCGCCGACTTCCTGGTCCTGCTGTACGTCCTGACCCTGCTGCCCGGCGTCGAGCCGCCGCGCCGCCGGCTGCTGGTGGCCGCGCTGCTCGGCGCGGTCGGTTTCGAGCTGCTGAAGCTGCTGCTCAGCGGCTACATCCAGGGCGTGGCGGCGAAGAGCGTGTACGGCGCGTTCGGGGTCCCGGTCGCCCTGCTGCTGTGGATCAACTTCACGTCCAAGCTGGTGCTGTACTGCGCGGCCTGGACGGCCACGGGCAGCAAGGCGGCTTCGGGAGGGGCGGGGGAGCTCAGGGACGGGGACGGCGGCGCATCAGGTCCGGCAGCGGCCAGCGCCGGTTGACCAGCCAGGCCCCGGCCGCGAGCAGCACCAGCACCCCGCCGGCGATGCCGAGGGCGACGCCCATGCCGCCGGAGCGGCCGCTCACCGAGGCGCTCGCGACCGGCTCGGCCGAGCCGCCCCGCCCGCCGCCGGCCGGTCCGGCCGAGGGCGTCGCGCCGGCCTTCGCGCCGCCCGCCGGCTCGGCGCTCTCCGGCGGCACCAGTTCGCCCACCGGCCGCACCTTGCCGGCCGCCTTGAAGCCCCAGTCGAACAGCTTCGCCGTCTCCCGGTAGACCTCGTTGTGCTCCTTCTTCTCGGGGTTCATCACCGTCACGAGCAGCACCCTGCCGCCGCGTTCGGCGACGCCGGTGAAGGTGGCGCCCGCGTTGGTGGTGTTGCCGTTCTTCACCCCCGCGATGCCCGGGTACACGGAGATGTCGTAGTCGCCGCTCAGCAGCCGGTCGGTGTTCTGGATCTCGAAGGAACCCCGGGTGGTCTTCCCCTTCTTGTCCTTCTTCGTCTCGCCGGGGAACTGGGCCCGCACGGTCGAGCAGTACTCCCTGAAGTCCTTCTTCTGCAGCCCGGAGCGGGCGAACAGGGTCAGGTCGTAGGCGGAGGAGACCTGGCGGGGGGCGTCGTAGCCGTCCGGGCTGACGACATGGGTGTCGAGCGCCTGGAGGTCGTGGGCGTGCGCGTTCATGTCCGCCACGGTCCGGCCGACGCCGCCGTTCATCGCGGACAGCACGTGCACGGCGTCGTTGCCCGAGCGCAGGAAGACGCCGAGCCACAGGTCGTGGACCGAGTAGGTCTCGTTCTCCTTTATGCCGACCAGGCTGGAGCCCTCGCCCATGCCGGCCAGGTCGCTCGCGACGGCCTTGTGCTTCAGGGTGCGGGGGAACTTGGGCAGGACGGTGTCGGCGAACAGCATCTTCAGGGTGCTGGCGGGAGGCAGTTCCCAGTGCGCGTTGTGCGCGGCGAGGACCTGCCCGGACTCGGCGTCGGCCACGATCCAGGAGCGGGCGGTGAGGTCCTTGGGCAGCACGGGGGCGCCGCCGGCCAGGTCGACCTGGGTGCCCGTCAGGCCGAGGCGGGCGCCGCCCACGGTCGACATGTGCGCCGGGGGAGCGGCGGCGCTCTTCTTCGGGGCCGGCGCGGCCAGCGCCGCGGGCGCGGTCAGTGACACGGACAACAGGGCGGCGGAGGCGACCAGCAGGGTCCGCCGGACGGTCTTCTGCGATGCGGGCACGGTCGGAAACGTACCTGCCGCGTCCCGGGGGGCCGCGCCCGAGTCCCCGGTCCCACCCCCGGCCCGGCCCCGGGCGCCCGGCAGCGATACTGAGGGTATGAAGCTCAGCCGCCCGGTCTCCTGGTTCCTGCTCGCCTTCGGGGTGTGGAGCTGGATCATCTGGATCACTTTCGTCAAGAACCTCGTCAAGGACGGCAGCGGACTCGCGTTCGACCACGGGCACCCGACGGCGTACTTCTGGGTGCACCTGGCGCTGGCCGTCGTCTCCTTCGTTATGGGGACGGTCATCGGGGTCATCGGGTTGCGCGGACTGCGCGCACTGCGCCGGACGTCATAGCCCCCGGGAGAGCCGACCCGGGCCGCGGGCGCGCGGGACACGCGCGCGCCCTCTCCTCAACTCACCCCGAAGCAGCCGCGAAACCGGACGCGAAACGCCAGAACGGTCATTTCGCTGCCGTCTGAGAGCCCGCTGTGAAACGAACTGACAACGCTTCTTCATAACGTCTTTTCATTCTCTCCAGAATCCTCTTCCCCCAGGTGAAAAACCTGTGATTAGGTAGCCGCGCCACTCACGTGTGTGGCATATGCACGACGGCCCGGGGCGGGCCCGGGAGGGACATCACCGATGCGGTCGGTTCGCATGCGGATTCTGCTGACGCTGCTCGTACTGGCGGTCGTGGGTGTGGGGGCCTGGCGACTGCTGCCGTCCCAGGGCGACAACGACAAGGCGATCACCGTCGGCACCACGGACGCCGTCACCTCGCTCGACCCGGCCGGCGCCTATGACGCCGGCTCCTGGGCCCTGTACAGCAACGTCTTCCAGTCCCTGCTGACGTTCGAGTCCGACGGCACCACCCCCGTGCCGGACGCCGCCGAGCACTGCGCCTTCACCGACGGCACGCTGCGCACCTACCGCTGCGAGTTGCGCGAGGGCCTGAAGTTCCCGAGCGGCCGGACGATGACCGCCGAGGACGCGAAGTACTCCTTCGACCGGGTCAAGAAGATCAAGTCCGACGTCGGCCCGTCGTCCCTGTTCGACACCCTCGGCTCGGTGGACGCCTCCGGCCTGACCGTCACGTTCCACCTGTCCACGCCCGACGCCACCTTCCCGTTCAAGGTGGCCACCGGGGCCGGCTCCATCGTCGACCACACCCGCTACCCGCTGGACGCGCTGCGCACCGGCAGCGAGGCCGACGGCACCGGCCCGTACCGCCTGTCCGGGTACGCCAAGGGCAAGTCCGCCGATCTGGAGCCCAACGGCTCCTACGAGGGCGCCGGCAGCGGCGCCGGCAAGCCCGTCCGGCTGCGCTACTACGACGACGGCAACGCGCTCGACAAGGCCTGGCAGGACAAGGGCATCGACGTCGCCACCCGCACCCTGACGCCCAAGGTGCTCGCCGGGCTCAACCCGAGCGACCCCGACCAGCGCGTGTCGGTGAGCGACAGCTCCGAGACCCGCAACCTGTACCTCAACACCCACTCCTCCTCGCCGCTGCACGACGCCCGCGTCCGCCGCGCCATCGCCTGGCTGGTCAACCGCGAGCAGCTGGCCTCCGACGTGTACGACGGGACCGTCGACCCGCTGTACTCGCTGATCCCGGCCGGCCTCACCGGCCACACCACGTCCTTCTTCGACGCCTATCCGGCGCAGAGCGCCAAGAAGGCGCGCGAGCTGCTGACCGAGGCCGGTGTCTCCGTCCCGGTGCGCTTCACCTTCGGCTACGGCGCCGGGCGCGGCGCGGGCGCCGAGGAAGCCGCGATGCTCAAGAAGCAGCTGGAGGCGAGCGGCCTGTTCAAGGTCGACGTCAAGGGCTACGAGTGGACCGACTTCCAGAAGCGGTACACGGCCGGCAAGATCGACGCCTGGGCGGTCGGCTGGGTCGCCGACTACCCCGACCCGGACACCTTCGGCGCCCCGCTCGTCGGCACCGGCTCCAGCATGAACACCGGCTACAGCAGCAAGGCCGTCGACCGCCTGATCACCGACAGCCGGCGCTACGCCGACCGCAGCCGGACCTCCTCCGACTTCCGCGACCTGCAGGGCGACGTCGCCGACGACGTGCCGCTGATCCCGCTGTGGCAGCAGAAGGAGTACGTCGTCACCACGGAGGACATCGGCGGCGGCCAGTACCTGTCGGACGCCACGGGCGTCTTCCGGCTGTGGAAGCTCACCTGGATCTGACCGCGGAGCCGGCCCGGCGGTCCTTGGCCGCCGGGTCGGGCAGCGCCCTCGTCATGCCCGGCAGGAAGTCCGTGAACAGCTCGTGGACCTCCAGGACGAGGGGTCGCAGCACCCGGAAGCGGGCCAGCGAGACGCCCCGCGCGGTGAGGCGGGCGCCGCGCTCGGCCAGCCGGTAGCTGCGCTCGCGGCCCTCCGTGCGGTCGAACACCCAGTACAGGACCAGCCCCATCTGGGCCAGCCACATCAACTCGGGCAGCACCTCGCGCAGTTCCGGCGCCACCTTCGTCCTCGCCCCGTACAGCACCTCCTTGTGGACGCTGACGGCCTCCTCGCGCGCGTGCTCGGACTCGGGGGAGAAGGGGCTGAGCGGGCTGTCGGGGTCGGCCGCGTTCTTGAAGAACTGCACCGCGAACTCGTGGTACGGCGTGGCGATGTCCAGCCAGGTCTTCAGCACGCCGGCGAGCCGCGCCTCCAGGTCGCTCTCCCGGTCCAGGACCTCCCGTACCGCCGCCTGGTGCTCGGCGGCGATCCGGTCGTAGAAGCCCTGGATCAGGTGCTCCTTGCCCTCGAAGTAGTAGTACGCGTTGCCGACCGAGACCCCGGCCTCCTTGGCGATGGCCCGCATGGTCGTCTTGTCGTAGCCGCGCTCCTGGAACAGCCGCATGGCCGTCTCCAGGATCAGGGCACGCGTCTGCTCGGACTTGCTGATGTTCTTCTCGGGCACGGGGAGAGCCTAGTGCTGCGCCCTGAGTGGTCACGGCCGACGGCCCGGCTCCGGGAGTGCTGAGCCCCGGGTGATCACGGCCGGCGGCCCAGCTCCGGGCGCTTGGTGTAGTCGGTGAAGCCGAGGACGTTGCCCCACGGGTCGGCGATCTCCACCGTCCAGCCGGTCGCCACCGCCGCCGGCTCGTCCAGCAGCGCGATCTGGGCCCGGGTCAGTTCCCGCGCCGCCGCCCGGGCGTCCGGGACCTCCAGCCACAGGCGCGGGGAGGGCCACGGCGGCGTCCGGTGGCCGAGCGCCTCCTCGGTCCGCAGCAGGATGCCCGGCGTCTCGCCGCCGACCTTCAGCAGCGCGATGCCGGCCTCGTCCAGCCGGAACGCCACCTCGAAGCCGGCCCGCCCGTAGAAGCGGACGGCCTCGTCGAGGTCTCCCACGGGCAGCAGCACGTTGTCGAACCCGAGCAGCTCGTACGACTCGTCATCTGACATGCGATCAGATTAGGTACGGCCCCGGGAGGCGCCCCGGCGCACACCCCGGGCGACCGGTCCCCGGGTCACCCGCCCGGCGCACCACCGCACCGCCACGGCGGGGGCCGCCGGAAGCACGTGAAGGGCCCCGCTCCTGTCGGAGCGGGGCCCTTCACGTGCGTGCCGGAGACGGGGCCGGACTCAGAAGCGGCGCGTGATCAGCGCCCGCTTCACCTCGGCGATCGCCTTCGTCACCTCGATGCCGCGGGGGCAGGCGTCGGTGCAGTTGAAGGTGGTGCGGCAGCGCCAGACGCCGTCCTTGTCGTTCAGGATCTCCAGGCGCTGCTCACCGGCCTCGTCACGGCTGTCGAAGATGAAGCGGTGGGCGTTCACGATCGCGGCCGGACCGAAGTACTGGCCGTCGTTCCAGAACACCGGGCAGGAGGAGGTGCAGGCCGCGCACAGGATGCACTTCGTGGTGTCGTCGAAGCGCGCCCGGTCCTCGGCGGACTGCAGCCGCTCGCGCGTGGGCTCGTTGGTGTCCTTCGTGATCAGGAAGGGCATCACGTCCCGGTACGCCTGGAAGAACGGCTCCATGTCGACGACCAGGTCCTTGAGGACCGTCAGGCCCTTGATGGGCTCGACCGTGATCGGCTTCTCGGGGTTGATGTCCTTGATCAGCGTCTTGCAGGCGAGGCGGTTCTTGCCGTTGATCCGCATGGCGTCCGAGCCGCAGATGCCGTGCGCGCAGGAGCGGCGGAACGTCAGCGTGCCGTCCAGGTCCCACTTGATCTTGTGCAGACCGTCGAGGACGCGCTCCTTGGGGTCGATCTCCAGCTGGAAGTCTTCCCAGACCGCCTCCGCCGAGACCTCCGGGTTGAACCGGCGGATGCGGAAGGTGACGGTGATGTAGGGGGAGTCGCCGAATCCCGGCTCGGGCTGCCCGGCCGCGTCCGCCTTGTCCAGAACAGGGGTTGCCATCAGTACTTACGCTCCATCGGCTGGTAGCGGGTCTGGACGACCGGCTTGTAGTCGAGACGGATGGATTCGGACCCGTCGGCGCCGACCTCGCGGTACGCCATGGTGTGGCGCATGAAGTTGACGTCGTCGCGGTTCGGGTAGTCCTCGCGGTAGTGACCGCCGCGGGACTCCTTGCGGGCCAGGGCGGAGACCGCCATGACCTCGGCCAGGTCCAGCAGGTTGCCCAGCTCGATGGCCTCCAGGAGGTCGGTGTTGAACCGCTTGCCCTTGTCCTGGATCGCCACGTTCTTGTAGCGCTCGCGCAGCTCGGCGATCTTCTCGACCGCCGTCTTGATCGTCTGCTCGGTGCGGAACACCATGACGTTGGCGTCCATGGTCTCCTGCAGCTCGCGGCGCAGCTCCGCCACGCGCTCGGTGCCCGTGGAGTTGCGCAGGTGCTCGATCTGCTCGACGACGAGCGAGGCCGGGTCCTCCGGCAGCTCGACGAAGTCCGCCGTGTGCGCGTACTCGGCGGCGGCGATGCCGGCCCGACGGCCGAACACGTTGATGTCCAGCAGCGAGTTGGTGCCCAGGCGGTTGGCGCCGTGCACGGACACGCAGGCCACCTCGCCGGCCGCGTACAGGCCGGGGACGACGGTGGTGTTGTCCGCCAGGACCTCGCCCTCGACGTTGGTCGGGATGCCGCCCATGGCGTAGTGCGCCGTCGGCTGGATCGGGATCGGGTCCGTGTAGGGCTCGATGCCGAGGTAGGTGCGCGCGAACTCGGTGATGTCGGGCAGCTTGGCGTCCAGCTGCTCCGGCGGGAGGTGCGTGAGGTCGAGGTAGACGTGGTCGCCCTCGGGACCGCAGCCGCGGCCCTCGCGGATCTCCGTGTAGATGGAGCGGGACACGACGTCACGGGACGCCAGGTCCTTCATGACGGGAGCGTACTTCTCCATGAAGCGCTCGCCGTCCTTGTTGCGCAGGATGCCGCCCTCGCCGCGGGCGCCCTCGGTGAGCAGGATGCCCATGCGCCAGATGCCGGTCGGGTGGAACTGGAAGAACTCCATGTCCTCCAGCGGCAGCCCGCGCCGGTACACGGCGGCCTGGCCGTCACCGGTCAGGGTGTGCGCGTTGGAGGTCACCTTGAAGAACTTGCCGCAGCCGCCGGAGGCGTAGATCACGGACTTCGCCTGGAAGACGTGGATCTCACCGGTCGCCAGCTCGTAGGCCACCACGCCGGCCGAGCGCTTGACGCCGTCGACCTCGGTGATCAGCTGGTCCAGGACGTAGAACTCGTTGAAGAACTCCACGCCCTCCTTGACGCAGTTCTGGTACAGCGTCTGCAGGATCATGTGGCCGGTGCGGTCGGCCGCGTAGCAGGAGCGGCGGACCGGGGCCTCGCCGTGGTTGCGCGAGTGACCGCCGAAGCGGCGCTGGTCGATGGTGCCGTTCGGGGTGCGGTTGAACGGCAGGCCCATCTTCTCCAGGTCGAGGACGGAGTCGATGGCCTCCTTCGCCAGGATCTCGGCGGCGTCCTGGTCGACCAGGTAGTCACCGCCCTTGACCGTGTCGAAGGTGTGCCACTCCCAGTTGTCCTCCTCCACGTTGGCCAGCGCGGCGGCCATGCCGCCCTGCGCGGCGCCCGTGTGGGAGCGGGTGGGGTAGAGCTTGGTCAGCACGGCGGTGCGGCTGCGCTTCGTCGACTCGATGGCGGCGCGCATACCGGCGCCGCCGGCGCCGACGATGACGGTGTCGTACTTGTGGATCTTCATGAGTGGATGCCTCAGCCCCGTGCCTATCGGATGTTCGGGTCGAAGGTGAAGATCACCAGCGTGCCCAGCAGGATGGTCCACACCGTGGCGGTGTAGAGCAGGCCCTTCAGCCACAGCCGCGTGTTGGCGCGCTCCGCGTAGTCGTTGATCACGGTGCGCAGGCCGTTGCAGCCGTGCAGCATGGCCAGCCACAGCATCAGCAGGTCCCAGACCTGCCACCAGGGGGAGGCCCAGCGGCCCGCGACGAAGGCGAATCCGACCTTGGAGACGCCGCCGTCCAGGACGAGCTGGATCAGCAGGTGCCCGATGACCAGGACGACCAGCACGATGCCGGACAGCCGCATGAACAGCCAGCCGTACATCTCGAAGTTGCCCCGGGTCGACTTCGGGGTCTTCTTGGTGCGCTTGCGCGGGGCCTCGATGAACGGCGCCGGGTTGTCCACGGTGTAGACGGAGGCGCCTTCGACCGGGCCGATGCCGGAAGCGGGGGATTCAGTGGTGGACATGCGCGTCAGCTCCCGAAGACGACTCGAGCGGCGTGGCCGAGGACGGGGTAGATGGCCCCGATCATGAGCACGACCCAGACGCCGACGACGGTCCAGAGCATCTGCTTCTGGTAGCGGGCGCCCTTGGCCCAGAAGTCGACGGCGATGACACGAAGGCCGTTGAGCGCGTGGAAGAGGATGGCGGCCACGAGGCCGTACTCCAGGCACGCGACGATCGGGGTCTTGTACGTGGACACGACCTTGTCGTAGTCCTCGGGAGACACGCGGACGAGCGCGGTGTCCAGCACGTGGACGAACAGGAAGAAGAAGATGAGGACGCCGGTGACTCGGTGAGCCACCCAGGACCACATTCCTTCCCGTCCGCGGTACAGCGTTCCAGCCGGCACGGAAGAACCCTCCGGGAGCGGGGACTAGGGCCGCGCCGGCTTCACTGTCGGTCGGGCCCGGCCGGGTACGGTCCACCGGCCCCCAGCATCGTAGCGATGCGCCGCCGCGAGCTTTGCAGGGGGCCTGCCGGTGTGATCAAACTGGCACTCAAACGTGCACGGACGGATTAGCGGCGGCGGCTACCGGACGGGGGCCTTCCGCCGCTCGCCGGGCGCGGGTCCGTCGGGGCCGGTCGCTTCCCCAAGTCCCCGGCTCCGCTCGACCAGCGGGGACCCCTGTCGCGGCCGGGGCGGCGGAGGACACGGTCCCGCGTCCCTCAGCGCCTCGCCCAGCCGCTGCCTGGCGAGGCGGCGGAGTTCGTCCGCCGTCACCACCCGCTCGTCCTCCGGATCGTTCGCCAATCGTGACCGGATCGCGGCCAGGACCCGGTTCAGGGTCTCGTCGGGGGCGACGCCGTCGAGGCAGATGGCGAACGTGTGTCCGAATCTCGCCTCGTAGGCCGCGGCGGCCGCGCTCAGGGCCATGGAGGCGGCCGCGTAGATCGGCGCGGGCAGCGTCGGCAGGTGCTCCCCCGCCAGTGCCTCCGTCAGGTCGTCCGGACCCAGGTCGTACGCCGCCTCGTCGGCCGCCGCCAGCAGGGCGGGGAGGTCCGGGTAGGGGCGGTGGGCGGCGAGGCGGTGGGCCCAGCGGGAGCTGTGCAGGCAGGTCAGGAGGGTGCGGCGGGCCTCGTCGGGCGGGGCGGCGTTGAAGTGCTCCAGGGTCTGCGCGGGCAGCGTGGGTCCTCGGCGTGGGATGCGGGCGCGCCCGGTGCGGGCGTCCCGCGCGGGTCGGCAGGGGGATGTCGTGAGAGCTGTGCGCCTACGTTAGCCGGGTTGATCATCACCTGTTCACCGGGCGCGCGGATTTCACCCGGACGGCCGAGTTTGAGGACGTCCAGTGGACGGATCTCCCGTGCGCAGGCCTTAAGTTGGCCGTGTGAGTCAGCACAGGCGGCGCCGGGCTCCGGCGCGAAGGCCGGGGCGCGGACGCGTGGTGGCCGGCGGGGCGTTCGTGGTCACGGTCGCGCTCGGCGTGGGGCTCGGCGTCCGGGCCTCCGGCGGTGACGGGTCACCCGCGGGATCGGCGCGCAGCGCGTCCGAGGCGCCCTCGGGGGCCTCCTCCCCGGCCTCGGCGAGCCCGAGCCCCACCCGCTCCTACCCCCTGTCGCGGGCGCCGCGGACCATCCCCGCCGTGCGCTCGCACACCGCCGCCCGCGGTCCCGGCTGGCGGCCGGCCCGCGGCGGCCGGGTCGTGGTGACCGACGCCTCCCTGGCCGACGAGGGGCGGCTGACGGCGAGCGAGCTGGGCCTGGACTACGCGGGCGAGCGCGAGGACACCCGGCCCGGGGACGTGCGCCTCACCCTGGGCGGCGGCCGGGCGGGCGCCCCCGAGTCCTACACCATGACCGTGCGCGGCGGCGGCGTGACCATCGCCGGGCCGTCCGACGCGGGTGTCTTCTACGGCACCCGCACCCTGAAGCAGGAGGTGCGCGGCGGCGGGACCGCGCCCGAGGGCGTGGTGAACGACGCGCCGGCCAAACCGCGCCGCGGCTTCATGCTCGACATCGCCCGCAAGCCGTTCTCGGCCGACTGGATCGAGGACCGAATAAGGGAGCTGGGCGACCTCAAGTACAACGAACTGGGGCTGCACTTCTCCGACGACCAGGCCTTCCGCCTCCAGTCCGACACGCACCCCGAGATCGTCTCCCGGGACCACCTCACCAAGGCGCAGGTCAAGCAGATCGTCGACCTGGCCGCGAGCCGGCACGTCACCGTCGTGCCGGAGATCGACTCCCCGGGCCACCTGGGCGCGGTCATCGCCGCCCACCCCGACCTCCAGCTGCGCGACGCGCGGGGCGTGCCGACCAAGGGCGCCGTCGACATCTCCAAGCCCGCGGCGGCCGAGATCGTCGACGACCTCCTCGACGAGTTCGCGGGCGTCTTCCCCGGCGGCTACTGGAACCTGGGCGGCGACGAGTACCAGGCGCTGACCGTGCGCGACCCCGAGGCGTCCTACCCGCAGCTGGCCGCCGCCGCGAAGCAGGCGTACGGCTCGGGCGGCACCGTGGCCGACCTCACCACCGGCTGGCTCGACGACCGCGCCGCCGCCGTCCGCGCGCACGACCGCGCCCCGCGCGCCTGGAACGACGGCTTCTACCGGAGCGCCTCCCACCAGCCGGCCGAGGACATCGAGGTCGCCTACTGGACCGGCAAGGAGATCGGCGCCCGCCGGCCCGCCGTCTACCTGGGCGCCGGCCGCGAGGTGATCAACTACAACGACGAGTTCCTCTACTACGTCCTCGGCGAGCCGCAGACCTTCGTCTACCCGACCGGACAGCGCATCTACGAGCAGTGGACCCCGCGGGTGCTGCGCGGCACCGAGGCGGTCCCCGCCCGGTACGACGCCCAGATCCTGGGCGGCGTCCTCGCGGTGTGGTGCGACCTCGCGAACTCCCAGACCCAGGACCAGGTGGCCGCCGGCATCCGCATGCCGTTGCGGGCGACCGCCCAGAAACTGTGGGACCCGCGGAAGCCGGCCCTGTCCTGGACGGACTTCAGGGCGCTGGCGACCCGACTGGGCTGACGGCGCGCCACGGCCCGCTCCCGACCCGATTCCGACCCGCTCCCGGCGCGCGGCGGCCGAGCGCGCCGTGCGGAAGCGCGCCACCCGCGCCGATCGGCCTGCCGGAGACCGGCGCCGGGCTACGGGACCGGCGGTGGCCGAAATCTTTCTTACGTCTTCACCCTCGACTGCGTGTGACGGTCGTGTGACACTACGGGGCGGCCGCACGCGCGGCAGCGGAAAATGCGGCCTTCGCGAAGGCCGGGGCCCTGGCGGGGAGGCGTACATGAGCCTGGTGGAACTGATCGCGCGGGCCGACGAGCGTGGGCTGGCCGCCAGCGGGCTGGCTTGTTTGGATCGGTGTCTGCCCCTGCTCGGCGGCGACGACGAGGTGCTGCGCCCGCTGTGGGGCGTCCTCGCGGAGGGGACCGGGGAGGGCTGGGCCGAACGTCTGGAGCAGGTGCGCGGCGCACTCGCCGCGGCCGGACCGGAGGAGCCCGCCGAGGACGAGGCCGCGCTGCTGGCCCGCGGGATGCTCGCCACGGCGCCGGCCGCCCGGTCCGCCGGCGGCGTGCGGGAGTGGGCCGACGCCTGCTCGATGGCCTCCCTGCGGATCCACCGCATCCTCGACCCGGCCGAGGCCCCCGTCCCGGCCGGCTCCCTCCCCGACGCCCTGGAACTGGCCCGGGCCGGGGCGGGTCCGGGCGAGGGCGGCCCGGACGGCGTGTCCCCCCTCGTCGCGGCGGAGCTGCGCCGCCAGATCACCGTCCTCGAACTCGTCGCCGGACACGGCGCCGCCGGTCTGCGCCAGGCCCTCGCGGTCTCCACGGAGGGCCGCCGGGTGCTGCGCGCGGTGGTCTCGCGCCGGGCGCGCGGACGGGTGTGACCACGGGGTGAGCGGCCCGGGCCCGTGGACGCCCGGACGATCCTGTGAGCGTCCTGCGGGCATGCTGCGCGGGTCCTGGAAGGGTTGCCGAAACCGCCCGGATCCGTGTGACGCGAAAGGCCCCTGCCGCGCTCACCCCTATGTGACAGCGCAGCAAGTGACGAATCGGCAGCACAACCGGCCGCACGCCGCCACCCGGCCGGCGCGCTGGGCGGCGGACACCGTGGCGGCGATGCGCGAGGGCGCCCGGCTGCGCCTGGACTACTCGGCGCGCAGCCTGTGGCGGGTGGACCGGGTGATCGAGGAGATACGCCGCGAGCGCACGCCGTACGCCGCCGTGGAGAGCGCGCTGCGCGGCTTCGGCGCCTACGCCGGCGAGGTGATCGTCCGCGAGGGCGGCGCCGAGTGGTGGGCGACCGGCGGTGAGCACTGGGTGCGCACCGCGGACGGACGGTTCTGGGATCCCATCGACGAGGCCCGGCGCTGCTTCGGCGGCCACGGGTCGCTGCGGTTGCTGTGCCGGGAGGCCCTGGGCCCGGTGGTGCGGGCCTGAACGGCCGGGGCCGGCGGCAGTGACACTTCCGTCCGCCGCGACGCTGATGACCTTGGGGGCGTGCGCGTGGCCGGTCACCCGGTGCGCGCACACCAGGGACTCGCTACGGACGAGGACGGTACTTGGGCCACGGAGGGGAAGCCCGCCGCGCGCAGGCGTACGACGCCGAACTGGGCGCGGCCGTCGCGCGGGCCCAGGAGGGCGACGAGGACGCCTTCGCGGTCGCCTACCGGCTGGTGCAGCCCGGCCTGCTCGCCTACCTGCGCTCCCTCGTCGGCGACGACGCCGAGGACGTGGCCGCCGACGCCTGGCTGGAGATCGCCCGGGACCTGGACCGGTTCCGGGGCGACGGGGCGGGTTTCCGCGGCTGGACGGCGACCATCGCCCGGCACCGTGCGCTGGACCATCTGCGCCGGCGGCGGGCCCGGCCCCGGGGGACCGCGCTGGAGCCGGACGTGCTGGACCTGCCCGCCCCGGACAGCACCCATGACCAGGCCATGGAGGCCATCGGCACGGAGCGCGCGCTCGCCCTCGTCCGCCGGCTGCCCCGCGACCAGGCCGAGGCCGTGCTGCTGAGGGTCGTCGTCGGCCTCGACGGACCGTCCGCCGCGCGCGTCCTCGGCAAGCGGCCGGGCGCCGTCCGCACCGCCGCCCACCGGGGTCTGAGACGGCTGGCCGGACAGCTGGTGCCGCAACAGGCGCGGGCGGGCCGGGACGGGAGCGCCGGGCGCCCGGGCGACGGCCGGGGGGAGACCGGGGAGGGCCGCGGCCGGTCCGCCGCCGAGGGAGAGGGCGAGGGCGTGAGCGGGGGCGGGGGCGGGGACGAGTAGTCCCGGCCGGGCGTGGGGACCGAGGCGACGGCCGGGGCCGCCACCCCCCACAGGAGAGGCCCCGGCCGTCGCGCGGCACGGGTCGCGCGGCGGCCCGTATCTCCTACAGCGTCAGGTGTGCGTTTTCCGTCACACCGCACCCCGGAATCAGTTAGTTGCACGTTGTACTGTCATGGACGGATGACGGTTTCAGGTCGTAACGTGCGTATCGCGCCGAGGCACGGCGGGCATACGGCCATCGCGACCATCTGCGGCCGCGAACACCGCAACCATCCAACGAGGAACCACGACGGCGAGAAGCCGGTCCGCGCGAGCGGCGCCGGTCCAGGCGCAAGGAAAGGGCACCACGGGGTGCTGGGGGACGACGCGGAGCTGACCGCCGCGGTGCTCGCGGCACAGGACGGGGACGAGACCGCGTTCCGGACTGTGTACCGCGCCGTGCACCCGCGGCTGCTCGGATACATACGCACGCTGGTCGGCGACCCGGACGCCGAGGACGTGGCCTCCGAGTCGTGGCTGCAGATCGCCCGCGACCTGCCGCGTTTCAGCGGGGACGCCGACCGGTTCCGCGGCTGGGCCGCCCGGATAGCCCGCAACCGCGCCCTCGACCACATACGGATGCGGGGCCGCCGCCCGGCCATCGGCGGCGACGAAACGGAACTCACCGGCAAGGCCGCCGAAAGCGACACGGCGGGCGAGGCCATCGAGTCCCTGGCCACCGACCGCACCCTCTCGCTGATCGCCCGGCTGCCCCAGGACCAGGCCGAGGCCGTCGTGTTGCGCGTGGTCGTGGGGCTGGACGCCAAGACCGCCGCTCAGACGCTGGGCAAACGGCCGGGCGCCGTCCGTACGGCGGCGCACCGGGGCCTGAAACGGCTCGCGGAACTGCTCGGCGACGATCCGGAATGCGTCGCCGCGCTCGACGCGGTGCCCCCGCCGAGGCAACCGCGGGGCCGCTCGGTGACGTCCGCCGGTGTGACGCATATGCGCGCCCGGACGCAGAGGGACATGTGATGGCCGACGAGCAGTACCGATGGCTGGACCGCGACACGGCGGAGCGACTGCTGCGCGGGGAGTCACCGGACACCGTCGACGCGACCGCCCGTCACCAGGCGGAACGGCTCGCCCGAGCGCTGAACGCCCTGGCCGCCGAGCCCTACGGTGAGGACCGTGCCGAGGCCTCGCGGGACGCCGGCGGGCTGCCCGGCGAGGCGGCCGCGCTGGCCGCCTTCCGCAAGGCCGCCGCCGAGCGGGCCGACGCCCGGACCGCACGCCTGGACCCCTACCCCGCCTCCGCTCCGGCCGACGCCGGTGTCGTGCGCATCCAGGCGCGCCCGCGGCCGGGGGCCGCCGGGCGCGTCCGGCGCCTGGGCTGGGGCCGCCCCGTGCACCTCGCGCTGTCCGCGGCGCTGGCCGCCGGCGCGGTGGGCGGAGTCGCCGCGGCGGCCACGACGGGTGTGCTGCCGACACCGTTCGGCGGCGACGACCCGGCGCCCGCGGCCTCCGTCTCCGCCCGGCCCACGCCCGGCCGTCCGGCCGCCACGCTCTCCTCGGGCGGCCGCCAGGGCGACGGGCGGGGCACGCCCACGCCCGGCGGCACGACCGCGGGCGCCTTTGGCGGCGGCCGTGACGACACCGCCCGTGACGGCGCCGCCGCCCCCGGCGGCGTACCCGCCGCCGGGACCGAGGGCGACGGGCGGGACGGCGGGCCCGGTGGTCGTCGCGGCCGGCTGACCCTGTCCTGCCGCGACCTGCGCGACGGCAAGGGACTGGACGCCCTGCGCCGACGCGCCCTGGACGGGGCGGCCGGCGGGGCCGCGCGCGTGGGGACGTACTGCGACGGGATCCTCAAGGCGCTGGAGAGCCGCGGCTCCGGCCGCGGCGGCGACGGCGGCCAGGGCGCGGACGGCGGCGGCGACCGCGACGGGCGCGGCGGCGGCCGCGGCGGACACGGAGGCGACAAGGACGGCAAGGGCGGCAAGGGCGACGACGACGGCCACCCCCGAGGGGGTCTCCCGGGCGGCGGCCCGCCCCGGACGGACATCGTCCCGGCCCCGTCCCTCGGCCTCCCGCTCCCGAAGCGGGCGACGGTCACACCCCCGGCCACACCCCAGGCCGCGCCCCCGGCCACACCCCAGGCCGCGCCCCCGGTCACACCTCCGGCCACACCCTCCGCGCCGGACCCGGATCCCGCGGACGGCGCCCCCTGATCGGGGAGCCCTTCCCGGTGTGTCGAGATCCCGGCGCGCGACCCCGCTGACCTGCGGTTTTCCCTACCGCAAAAATTCCTTCGCGCGAGGTGTGACGTTTTTGGCGGCCGCGGCGCAGTAATGAGTGAGCCGACTGGTCATCGGCCCTCGCACAGAGCCGGGGTTCCCCCCGTACCCACGGCTCGTGCACCCGGCGCGGGCGGGACACGTTCCCCCGGTCCCGCCCGCGCCCCGAACCCTCTCCCCGCCCCCCTTCGGGCGCCGGCCGTCACCAGTACACGACGACCTTGTCGCCCACCTTCACCTGCGCGAACACCTGAGCGATCGCCGCCTCGTCGCGTACGTTGACGCAGCCGTGCGAGCCGCCCGCGTAACCGCGGGCCGCGAAGTCGGAGGAGTAGTGCACGGCCTGCCCGCCGCTGAAGAACATCGCGTACGGCATCGCGGTGTGGTAGATCGTCGACACGTGGTGGCGTGACTTCCAGTAGATCTGGAAGACGCCCTCGCGGGTGGGTGTGTACTGCGTGCCGAAACGCACCGCCATCGTCGACAGGGTCCGCCCGCCGACCATCCAGCGCAGCGTCCGGCTGGTCTTGTCGATGCACAGCACCCGGCCGGTCAGACAGCGCGCGTCCGGCGCGCCGGCCGGCTGCCCGCCCGTCGGATACAGCTCCCAGGTGCCCGGTTCCCGCGTCATGCCCACCAGCCGCTGCCAGGTGACGGTGTCCGTCCGGCCCGTCGGCGGCAGGCCCCGCTTGCCCTGGAACCCCCTGACCGCCTGCTCCGTCAGCGCGCCGTACGTCCCGGTCGGCGCGCCGGACAGCCAGGCGATCTGCCGCAGCCGGGCCTGGAGTTCACGGACGGCACGGCCGCTGTCGCCGCGCGACCACAGGACCCGCGCGGGCGGCCCGGACGCGGTGGTCCGGTGCGCGGCCGATCCCGTGGCCGTCCCCTTGCCCTGCCCGGGCCGGTCGTCGCCGCCGAAGCGCCCGCCGGACGGGGTCCGCGCCCCCGTCGGCGAACCGTACCGCCCGCCGGAACCCGCGCCCGCGCTGCTTCCCGCGCCCGCTCCCGTGTCCCGCACCTCGCAGCCGGACACCGCCAGCAGCGCCAGCACCGCGGCCGCCGCGGCGCCCGCCCTCCCCACGCACCCCATGCGCATACCGCCCCCGCCGTCTCCTCGGCGCCCGGCGTCCGTCCGCCGCGCCCGCCGCCGTCCCGGTCGTACACCGGATACCTCCCCACACGTGACCGGCGGCGAACCACGGGGCATGGTGGGAATGGGAGAGAGTCGGGCGGCGGCCGGTGAGCGAGCGCCGGAGCAGCGAGCGACCAGGAACGCGGAGGCACACCATGGCGCGCGAGTCGGAGTCCGGGCTGACCGTCGAGCCGGTCTACGGACCGGACGCCCTGAAGGACTGGGACCCCGCCGAGAGGCTCGGGGAGCCCGGCGCGTACCCCTTCACCCGCGGCGTGTACCCGACGATGTACACCGGGCGCCCGTGGACCATGCGCCAGTACGCCGGCTTCGGGACGGCCGCCGAGTCCAACGCCCGCTACCGGCAGCTCATCGCCCACGGCACCACGGGCCTGTCCGTCGCCTTCGACCTGCCCACCCAGATGGGGTACGACTCCGACGCCCCGATCGCGCACGGCGAGGTCGGCAAGGTCGGCGTGGCCGTCGACTCGATCGACGACATGCGGGTCCTGTTCGGCGGCATCCCGCTGGGCGAGGTCTCCACGTCCATGACGATCAACGCCCCCGCCGCGCTGCTGCTCCTGCTGTACCAGCTGGTGGCCGAGGAGCAGGGCGTCCCGGCGGACCGGCTCACCGGCACCGTCCAGAACGACGTGCTCAAGGAGTACATCGCGCGCGGGACGTACATCTTCCCGCCCAAGCCGTCGCTGCGGCTGACCGCGGACATCTTCCAGTACTGCCGGGCCGAGATCCCGAGGTGGAACACCATCTCCATCTCCGGCTACCACATGGCGGAGGCCGGCGCCTCGCCCGCGCAGGAGATCGCGTTCACACTCGCCGACGGCGTCGAGTACGTCCGCACGGCGGTCGCGGCCGGCATGGACGTCGACGACTTCGCGCCCCGCCTGTCCTTCTTCTTCGTCGCCCGCACCACGCTCCTGGAGGAGGTCGCCAAGTTCCGCGCGGCCCGCAGGATCTGGGCCAGGGTCATGAAGGAGGAGTTCGGGGCGAAGAACCCCAAGTCGATGATGCTGCGCTTCCACACGCAGACGGCGGGCGTGCAGCTGACCGCCCAGCAGCCGGAGGTGAACCTGGTCCGCGTCGCCGTCCAGGGTCTGGCCGCCGTGCTCGGCGGCACCCAGTCGCTGCACACCAACTCCTTCGACGAGGCGATCGCGCTGCCGACCGACAAGAGCGCCCGCCTCGCCCTGCGCACCCAGCAGGTCCTCGCCCACGAGACGGACGTGACGGCCACGGTCGACCCCTTCGCCGGCTCCTACGCCGTCGAGACGATGACCGACGACATGGAGGCCGCCATTGTGGAGCTGATGCGGAAGGTCGAGGACCTCGGCGGCGCGGTCGCGGCGATCGAGCGCGGCTTCCAGAAGGGCGAGATCGAGCGCAGCGCCTACCGCGTCGCCCAGGAGACCGACTCCGGCGAGCGGGTCGTCGTCGGCGTCAACCGCTTCCGGCTCGACGAGGAGGAGCCGTACGAGCCGCTGCGCGTCGACCCCGCGATCGAGGCCCGGCAGGCCGAACGCCTGGCCGCCCTGCGCGCCGGGCGCGACCAGCCGGCGGTCGACGCCGCCCTGGCCGCCCTGAAGAAGGCCGCCGGGGGCGATGACAACGTCCTGTATCCGATGAAGGAGGCCCTGCGCGCCCGCGCCACGGTGGGCGAGGTGTGCGGGGCGCTGCGCGAGGTGTGGGGGAGTTACGTTCCCTCGGACGCCTTCTGAGCTGCGGTTATCTCTCGTACGGGTGATCGGGGGCGAGGAATCTCCGCCGCCGGTTACTCTCGTGGAGAGTGGGCCCCGAAGAGGAGGACGCCATGGCCGTACTGCAGCAGGAGCTGACCCTGGGCGAGGCTGCTGATCAGCTTGCCCGTGCACTGCCTGGCCACCGCGTGGAGATTCTCCAGGGGAGGCTCACTGTGACACCGCCGCCGGATGGTTCGCATCAGCTGGCGCTGACCAAGCTCGGCAGGGTTTTCGACCGGGCCGGGATCGTCGAGGCAGGGTACGAATACGTCCAAGGCGTCGGACTGTGGCTGCCCCTGCTGCCGGAAGACTTCGCGATCCCGGACTTCTCGGTCGTGGAGGAGGACTTCCGCGACGCCCACGTCACCAAGAACTACTACGCGCCGCACGTCTTCCGTCTGGTCGTGGAGATCACGTCCTCCAACTGGGCCGACGACCTCGGTCCCAAGGTGGAGTGCTACGCGCAGGCCGGCATCCCGGTCTACCTCGTCGCCGACCGCAAGCACGACGAGGTCCTCCTCTACACCGACCCGGCCGACGGCGCGTATCCCGCCCCCGAGCGCTTCAAGCGCGGCCAGTTCGTGCCCGTACCGGAGTCCGTCGGCGTCTCACTGGACCTCTCTGTCGACACCCTCCTCGACGGCGGCTGACCCGCCGGCCCCGCACCCCGTCTCGCCTCGCGAAACCCCTCCCCGAGTGTCGTACTCGCGTGCGACACTCCCTGCCATGTTCGGCGTCATCGATCTCCCCACCTACCTGGCGGGCCTCGTCCTCATCGTCCTGCTCCCCGGCCCCAACTCGCTCTACGTGCTGTCCGTGGCCGCACGGCGCGGAGTGCGGGCCGGATACACCGCCGCGGCCGGCGTCTGGTGCGGTGACACCGTGCTGATGACGCTGTCGGCGGCCGGGGTCGCCTCCCTGCTCAAGGCGAACGACGTGCTGTTCGGCATCGTGAAGTACGCCGGCGCCGGATATCTGACCTGGCTCGCCGTCGGCATGATGCGGGCCGCCTGGTCGATGTGGCGCACCCGGCGGGAGAAGACCCTGGAGGAGACCGCCACCGCCCCCTCGGCCACCGACGAGCGGCCCTACCGCCGCGCCTTCGTCGTCAGCCTGTTCAACCCCAAGGCGATCCTGTTCTTCGTGGCCTTCTTCGTGCAGTTCGTCGACCCCGGCTACGCCTATCCGGCCCTGTCCTTCGTCGTCCTCGGCGCCTTCGCGCAGCTCGCCAGCTTCCTCTACCTCAGCGCCCTGATCTTCGGCGGCACCAAGCTCTCCGCCGCCTTCCGCCGCCGCAAGCGCCTGTCGGCGTGGGCGACCTCGGCGGCGGGAGCGCTCTTCCTCGGGTTCGCGGTCAAACTGTCGCTGGCGAGCGCGTAGCGGACGCCGGGGCGCGACGACGCCGGCGTCAGCGGCCCGCCGCGCGCCCCAGGGAGCGGGCGCGGCGCGCCATCCGCCGCACCGCCGCGTTGCGCGGTATGAACGCCAGCTGCACCGGAATGCCGCCGGGAAGCGCCAGCGAGGTGAGCCGGCGGCGCTTGAAGTAGCGGCGGGTGTGCGCGTCGAGGTGCGCGGCCAGATACCGTTCGGCGGTCGCGCGCAGGTCCGGACGGATCTTCGGCTGCATCGCGAACGACACCGCCTCGACCAGCTCGGCCAGCGCCCCGACGTCCACGCCCTGCCGCTGCCCGGCCACCGCCTCGCGGTCGTCCAGGTCGGGCAGCAGCGCGTCCACGATCGTCACGGGCACGCGGTTGCTGTTCTCGTAGGGCGTCAGCCGCTCCAGCAGCGCGCCGGTCCCGGTGCGGGCGACCGGCAGCCCGTACAGCGCCGACGCGGTGAGCAGCGCGGTGGAGAAGCAGCCGGCGACCAGCGCCGGACGCGTGCGCTGGTACAGCACCTCGGCGAGGACCGGCACGTCGAGCACCGTCAGTTCGGCGCCCAGCGTCTCCGCCTCCTTCTCCAGCGACCGCGACCAGCGGGCCGGCGCGGAGGGGTGCGGCTTGAACACCACCCGGGTGTGGCCCAGCCGGACCGCGCCCCGCAGCATCCGCACGTGCAGTTCCTCCTCCTCCTCGGCGGTGAGGATGCCGAGCGCGGAGAGGTACTGCCCCAGCAGCAGCGCGGGTTCCTCCGGCAGCGCGGGCAGTTCGGGCGCCGCGTCGCCGAGTTCGCCCAGCACCTTCAAGAAGGCGTCCGTGGGGACGAGTTCCGGCTCGACGCCGAACTCGGTGAGCAGCACCGGCTTCAGACCCGGCACCAGGTCCAGGTGCAGCAGGCGGTCGATGCGGGTGCCGACCAGCGGGTCGATCTTGTTGCGGGTGGGGCCGTAGCTCATCAGGCCGTCGGCGTAGACGGTGACGGGGGCCCCGGTGAAGATCTGGCAGACCGCGAGCGCCGGGTTGACCTGGATCGACTCGACGGCCAGCTCGACGTCGTCCTCGCCCAGCCGCCACAGCAGCCGCAGATACCGCTCCCACAGCGGCACGTCGTCCGGACGCGGCGCCCAGCCGCCCGGGTGGAAGGGGGAGATGGTCTCGTTCCACGACAGCACGTCGTCGAAGCGGTCCCGCAGCCGCTCGAAGCCCGGCAGCTCGTCCAGCGGCGCCGTGGTCTCGGGCGTCGCCACGTTGTTGCAGACGAGCAGGATCCGCCGGTCGGCGGCGCCGAAGCGGTCGGAGTCGAGGGCGGCGGCGAGGGTGGCCGCGCCGTACAGCGTCGACGCGAGGAAGATCTGCGTGCTCACGCGGCGGCCCCCGTCGCTGCCGGGCGACGGCGCAGCCGGCGCAGCCGGCTCGCCCGCTGGAGGTCCATGGAGTCCAGCGCCGCGTCCAGGACGTCCTGCGGCATGCGCCGCAGCGCGCCCGCGCTGAGCGACTTCAGCTTCCGTGCCACCGCCGGTTCGAACCTCTCGATGGAGCCCAGGTGATGGGAGATGATCGCGCAGTACGTGCGGACCGCCTTGGGCAGCAGCCGGTCCGCCTCCCGGTCCTCGGCCGTCTCCTGGACGACCTGGTCGAAGGCGCGGATGAAGTCGAGCTGGCGCACGTCGCCGATCTGCGTCAGCGAGGAGGCGACCCCGCGCCGGTAGTGCACGCCGAGCAGCCCCACCACGGCGAAGGACTCCGCCTGCCGGTGCAGCCGCCAGATCCACGGCCGGTCCTCGGCGGTGCGCAGACCGTCGGTGAAGTGCAGCAGGCCCCGGTCGACGAGGCGGCGGTGGTAGATCCCGGCCCAGGCGTAGGGGTAGTCGACGGAGGTGGAGCGGTCGGCGGGCAGTATCGCCGAGCGCGGGTCCAGCACCACCGAGCGCCGTCCGTGCGGCACCCGGTGGACTGTGCGCGCCTGGCCGGTGCACTGCACATGGTCGGTGCGCACGAAGTCGCAGCCCAGTTCCTCGGCCGCCGCCAGGAGCCGCGGGTAGTAGCCGGGCGCGAGCCAGTCGTCGCCGTCCAGGAACGTCAGGTACTCGCCGCGCGCCCGGTCGATCCCGGTGTTGCGCGCGGTCGCCAGTCCTCCGTTCCTCTCGTGTCGGACGCACACCGCACCCGGCAGCTCGCGTTCCGCGCGCGCGAGAATGTCCGGGGTCTCGTCGCGCGAACAGTCGTCGACGAGAATGAATTCGAAGTCGTCGCGCGCGTTCGCACGCAGACTTCTCAAGGTGTCGGGTGCGTATTGCTGCACGTTGTAGAACGGCACGATGACGGAGAGCTTGACCACACGGGTGACGTTAGGGCGCGGCCCCCGCCTGCGTCTTTACCCGCGGTTTGACCTTGGGTGAACGACGCGTGGCGATGCCGTGAACCAGGCCTCCGAGCCGGCCTTCCCGAGCCCGATTCGCCGTACGGCGGTGTGCTGTTAACCGTTTGTTGCCGCCCGGTTGGGCGGGACCTAGAAATGCCTTCCTACGGTCTTCGACGTGCCAGCAAGAACGAAGAAGACCCGGCGGGTCGCCGTTCTCGCGGATTCCGACACCCGGTGGAAATGGGGCGCGCTCACCGCGTCCCGCATCGTTTCCGCCCAGCCGCACGGTCCGGGCGACACGGCCGGACCGTCCGCACCGGGTGAACCGGGCCTCCGCCTCGACGGCTACCTCCTGCGGGGCCGAGCCACCCCCACCGCCCGCCAGCTGACGGAGGTCGGCGTCCGCGCCGACTCGCTGCGCGAGGTGACCGCCGTCGAGTTCCTGCGCGCCATGGACGCCGACGCCGGCGGCGAGGAGCCGTACGACGTCCTGGTCCTCGCCCTCGTGGGCGGCGGCACGCAGGCGGTGCTGCACGGGCTGAAGCGGGTGTGGCAGGGCCGCGAGCGACGCCCCGTCGTCGTCACCGGCTACGTCGGCGTGGTCTACGAGAAGCTCGCCGACGGGCTGCTGCTGCGGCACGGCGCCGACCTCGTCCTCGCCAACTCCCGCCACGACGCGGACCGGTTCCGGGCCGTGTACGAAGGGGTGGGCGCCGACGCCTCGGCGGTCACCGAGGTGGCGCTGCCGTTCCTCGGCGGCACGCCCTACGCCGGGCCGAACGACCCGTACACGGTGGTGTTCGCCGCGCAGCCCTCGGTTCCGGCCGGCCGCGCCGACCGCGCCTACCTGCTGGACCGGCTGATCCGGCACGCCCGGCTGCACCCCGAGCGCGAGGTGCTGCTCAAGCTGCGCTCCCGGCCCGGCGAACACACCACCCACATCGAGGAACTGCCCTACCAGAAGCTGGCGCAGAAGACGGAGCTGCCGCCCAACCTCCGCCTGGTCTACGGCCACATGGGCACGGTCCTGGACCGCGCGGACCTGCTGGTGACGGTCAGCTCCACGGCCGCGCTGGAGGCGCTGCACCGCCGGATCCCCACCGCCGTCCTCACCGACCTCGGCGTGCGCGAGGCGCTCGGCAACCACCACTTCACCGGCTCCGGCTGCCTCGCCTCCTGGGAGCGGCTGGACGCCGGACACCGCCCGGTGCCCGACGAGGAGTGGCTGGCCCGGCAGGGCGTGGCCGCGGTCGGCCCCGTCCGGGGCGCCCCCGACGGCGCCCCGTCCGCCGGTCCCGCCGCCGGCGGGGGAGAGGCGTACGCCACCGCCTTCGACGCGGCCCGCGAACGCGTCGCGAGGCTGCTCGCGGCGCCCGGCGGGCTGCCGCCCCTCGACCCGTACTACACGGCCGCGACAGCGCCCGGCTACCTGCCCGGCATCCTCGCCCGCCACCACCTCGGCCCCGACGGCGCCCCGCTGCCGGGCGCCCCGGACGCCGGCCGCGAGCCCGGCCCGGTCCGGCAGATCGTGCGCCGGGCCGCCCGCGGCGCCTACCGGCACGGCGTCCAGCGCGTCGCCCCCGTCATCCGGCGCATGGGCGAGCTGTGACCCGCCCCCCGGCCCCGCGACGCGCCGCGAACCGCCCCCCGGCCCCACGACAAGGAGCAGGCCCCATGCCCCACCCGGAACCCAGCAGCCCGCGACCTCGCCACCCGGAGGAGGGCCTGCCGGAGGAGGGCGCCGCGGAGGCCGGCCGAGGCACCACCGTGCGGCGGGTGCTCGCCGTGATCCCCGCGCGCGGCGGCTCCAAGGGCGTGCCCGCCAAGAACCTGGCCCCCGTCGGCGGTGTGCCGCTGGTCGTCAGGGCGGTGCGCGAGTGCCGCGCCACCCGGCACGTGACGGACGTCGTGGTCTCCACCGACGACGCCGCCATCGCCGCCGCGGCCCGCGAGGCCGGCGCCGAGGTGGTGCAGCGCCCGGCGGCGATAGCCGGCGACACGGCGACCTCCGAGGCGGCCGTGCTGCACGCCCTGGACACCCACGAGGCGCTGCACGGCGCCCGCGTGGACGTCGTGCTGCTGGTCCAGTGCACCAGCCCGTTCCTCGCCCGCGAGGACGTCGACGGGGTGGCCGGCGCGATCGTCGAGAACGGCGCGGACACCGCCGTGACCGTCGCCCCCTTCCAAGGCTTCGTCTGGCGCGACGCCGAGGACGAGTCCGCGGCGGGCGGCGTCCCCAAGGCCGCCGCGGCGTCCGGCGGCGGCTACGGCGTCAACCACGACAAGTCCGTCCGCCCCCGCCGCCAGGACCGCCCCCAGGACCTGCTGGAGACCGGCGCCGCCTACGCGATGACCGCCGCCGGCTTCCGCGCGCACCGCCACCGCTTCTTCGGCCGCACCGAACTCGTGCGCACCGACCCGGCCCGCGTGCTGGAGATCGACGACCCGCACGACCTGGCCCGCGCCCGCGCCCTCGCCCCGCTCCTCGACACCGGACGGCGCGGCGCCCTGCCCTCCCTCGCCGACGTCGACGCCGTCGTCCTCGACTTCGACGGCACCCAGACCGACGACCGGGTGCTGATCGACTCCGACGGACGCGAGCTCGTCTCCGTCCACCGCGGCGACGGCCTCGGCATCGCTGCCCTGCGCAGAAGCGGCCTGCCGCTGCTGATCCTGTCCACGGAGCAGAACCCGGTCGTCGCCGCCCGCGCCCGCAAGCTGCGGCTGCCCGTGCTGCACGGCATCGACCACAAGGACCTCGCGCTCAAGCAGTGGTGCGAGGAACAGGGCATCGCGCCCGAACGCGTGCTCTACGTCGGCAACGACGTCAACGACCTGCCCTGCTTCGCCCTCGTCGGCTGGCCCGTGGCCGTCGCCGACGCCCACGACGCCGTACGCGGCGCCGCCCGAGCCGTCACCACCGTCCCCGGCGGCCACGGCGCCGTCCGGGAGATCGCCGGCTGGCTCCTCGGCCCCTCGCTGACCCCCGCCGGCCCCCGCTCCGTCCCCGAACCCCTCACCAGCAAGTAAGGACCCCCGCCATGAGCACCACCACGCACACCGACTCCCGCATCCGCACCCTCGGCGCCCGCGAGGCCGGCCCCGGCCGCCCCGTCTACATCACCGGCGAGATCGGCATCAACCACAACGGCGACGTCGACAACGCCCTCAAGCTCATCGACGTGGCCGCCGAGGCCGGCTGCGACGCCGTGAAGTTCCAGAAGCGCACCCCCGAGATCTGCACCCCGCGCGACCAGTGGGACATCGAGCGCGACACCCCCTGGGGCCGGATGACCTACATCGACTACCGCCACCGCGTGGAGTTCGGCGAGGACGAGTACCGCCGGATCGACGAGCACTGCAGGGAGAAGGGCATCGCCTGGTTCGCCTCCCCGTGGGACACCGAGGCCGTCGCCTTCCTGGAGAAGTTCGACGTGCCCGCCCACAAGGTGGCCTCCGCCTCCCTCACCGACGACGAGCTGCTGCGCGCGCTGCGCGCCACCGGCCGCACGGTCATCCTCTCCACCGGCATGTCCACCCCGAGGCAGATCCGCCACGCGGTGGAGGTGCTCGGCAGCGACAACATCCTGCTCTGCCACGCCACGTCGACGTACCCGGCGAAGGCCGACGAGCTGAACCTGCGGGTGATCAACACGCTGGAGAAGGAGTACCCGAACGTCCCGATCGGCTACTCCGGCCACGAGACCGGCCTGCAGACCACGCTGGCCGCCGTCGCGCTCGGCGCGGTCTTCGTCGAGCGGCACATCACCCTGGACCGCGCGATGTGGGGCTCCGACCAGGCCGCCTCCGTCGAGCCGCAGGGCCTCAGCCGCCTCGTCCGCGACATCCGCACCATCGAGGCCTCCCTCGGCGACGGAGTGAAGAAGGTCTACGACTCCGAGCTCGGTCCGATGAAGAAGCTGCGCCGCGTCACCGGGGTCGTCGCCGAGGCGGAGATCGCCGCCGCGGCGGGCGAGCCGGTCGCGGTCTGAGACCGGTCCGGCCCGTCCGCCGGTCCCCCCACGCCCCTTACGACGGAACGGTCGTGCGCCGATGAGCCCCCACACCCTCGCCTTCGTCGAGAGCCCCGTCCAGCTCCTCAACGTCCTGGAGTGGGCCCACGCCCAGGGCATGACGCGCGACCCGCGGGGGCCCCGGGAACCGTCCGGCCCGATGCCCCCGTACGCCTCGCCCGCCCCGCGGGACTCCGACGTCCCCACAACCACCGGCATCGCCGGTGCGCCCGGGGCCGCCGTGACCGGGGGCGGGGGCCCGCCGGCGGGCCGCCTGATCCCGGCCCAGCCGCGCCGCCGGCCGGCCGCCCCGGCGGCGGTCGCGGCCGGGAGTGGCCAGGGCGCCGGGGCGGGCCAGGGCGCCGGGCCCGGCCCGCGCATCACCCTCGTCGTGCTGTCCCCGACCGACCCGATGACCCGCGGACAGCTGCGGCGGATGGCCGAACTGGCCCGGGAGGAGGGGCACGAGGTCCGCTGGGAGGAGGCGCGGGGCGGCGCCGGCGCGCCGTTCCGCACCGTCGGCGGACTGCGCCGGCTGCTGCGGCGGGCGGAGCGCGTGGTCATGGGGGACCCGTTCTCCCGCTACGTGCAGCTGCTGCTGACCATCACCAAGGCCCCAGACCTGGTGGTCGTCGACGACGGCACGGCCACCATGGAGTTCGTCGCCCAGCTGGCCCGAGGCGAACGACTGGTGCGCTGGCACCGCAAGGGCGGCCGGCCGGGCCCGAGGGACCTGCTGTTCGCCCCGGTGTCGGCCGCCGCCCGCCGCCGGCTGACCCCCGACCCGGACAGCGGCGACCACCGGGTGGAGGTCTTCTCCGCCATGCCGGTCGACGACGTCCCGGACGGTGTCCGCGTCAGCGCGAACGACTTCGCCTGGACCCGAGCCCGCTTCGGGCCGCCCCGCCTCACCTCCGGCGCCGACCTGGTCGGCACCTCGCTCGTCGAGACGGGCGTGGTGGACGGCGAGCACTACCTCGACGCCGTACGCGCCCTCGCCCAGGCGCACGGCGCGACCCGCTACTTCGCCCACCGCCGCGAGAGCACGGACAAGCTGCACCGGCTGGCCGTCGAGACGGGCCTGGAGGTGGTCCGCCCCGACCTGCCGCTGGAGCTGATCGCCCGGCGTGGCCCGATCGGCCGTACGGTCCTCAGTTTCCCGTCCACGGTCGTGCACACCCTGCCCCGGGCCCTGGCCGGCACCCCGGTGCGCGTCGCCGTCTGCGACATCGACCCGGACTGGCTGACCGCGCACGCCTCGCCGCGCGCCCAGGGTTTCCTGTCCGGGGTGACGGGCACGGCCCGTGACGTGCATCGCATCGCCCGGACGGGCGGCCCGGCCGATCGGCCCGTTCCCCAGGGAGCAGCCAGGTCAGCGGGTGCGCCGGGGCAGTCCGACAGGTGAACATTTCGGGCGTGCTCCCGGTGAAGCGTGGTATGCGTGGAGGAGAGAACAGTGGGGCGAGTGCCAAGGACGTGGCGGATGCGTCACTCCCGGGGATCCCGTGATCCGCTCGGCCGGCAAAGGCGGGCGAGTGTACCCGGCCCAGTAGACAGTCATGCGTCCGCGGCCGGTCCTTCTTCCCCTGACGGACTGAACTTTTGCTGATCGAGGGTCAGTTGACCGCCCCGGCGTCATACCCTTCAGAGGGTGAAGCAACTGATGTCCCCAGAGTCCGAGGCCGATCTCCCCGCGGAAACCGTCCTTCCCGGCACGCTGCCGGAGGCGCTGTTCGCCGAACTCGTCGCGTTCCGCCGCGACCTGCACATGCATCCGGAACTCGGCAACCAGGAGTTCCGCACCACCGCCGCGATCAAGGCGCGCCTGGAGAAGGCCGGGCTGGCGCCGCGCGTCCTGCCCTCCGGGACCGGACTCGTCTGCGACATCGGTGACGTCAGCGACCTCGACAGCGCGGCCGGACCCGGCTTCGCCGACCCCGGCGCGGACGGCGCCGACGGCGAGGCGGGGGCCGCGGCCTCGCGGGGCATCCTCGCCCTGCGCGCCGACATCGACGCGCTGCCCATCCCGGACAGCAAGAGCGAGTGCCCCTACCGCTCCACCGTCCCCGACCGGGCCCACGCCTGCGGCCACGACGTGCACACCACCGTGGTGCTCGGCACCGGGCTCGTCCTGGCCGATCTGCACCGGCGGGGACTGCTGCCCCGGCCGGTGCGGCTGGTCTTCCAGCCGGCCGAGGAGGTGCTGCCCGGCGGCGCCGCCGAAGCCATCAAGGCCGGCGTGCTGAGGGGCGTGGGCCGGATCCTCGCCGTGCACTGCGACCCCCGGGTGGACGCCGGCATGATCGGCCTGCGCCAGGGCGCCATCACCTCCGCCTGCGACCGGCTGGAGGTCTCGCTCGACGGGCCCGGCGGGCACAGCGCCCGCCCGCACCTGACGACCGACCTCGTCACCGCCGTCGCCCGCGTCGTCACCGACGTGCCCGCGCTGGTCGGCCGCCGTATCGACACCCGGGCGGGGCTCGCCGTGACCTGGGGACGGATCGAGTCCGGGCACGCCCCGAACGTCATCCCGCAGCACGCCGAGCTGGCCGGGACCGTGCGCTGCCTGGACATCAACGCCTGGCGGCACGCCCCCGACATCGTGGTCGCCGCGATCGACGAGGTCGCCAACCTGCACAAGGCCAAGTCGGAGATCAACTACGTGCGCGGGGTGCCGCCGGTCGTCAACGAGCCGGAGGCGACCGAGCTGCTGCGCGCGGCGATGACGGCCCGTCGCGGCGCGGCCTCCGTCGAGGGCACCGAGCAGAGCCTCGGCGGCGAGGACTTCTCCTGGTACCTCGAACACGTGCCCGGCGCGATGGCCCGTCTCGGCGTGCGCACCCCGGGCGAGCGCACCCTGCGCGACCTGCACCAGGGCGACTTCGACGCCGACGAGTCGGCGATCCGGGTGGGCGTGGAGCTCTTCACCGCCGCGGCCCTGCTGCACCCCGCCCACTGACCCCGCCCGCCCGGCGCCGACGAGCGGGAGGAGCGGCGGATCCGGCTCACGACGGGGACGCGCGAGGCGTGCGCGCGTGGCCCGCCCCGGTCCGCCTCCGCCGCTCGCCCCGCCGTGCGGTGACGAGCCCGGCAGCGTGATGCGTACGCCTTCGTCCGGCCCGGTCACCCGACCGTCATCGGGGAAACGCGGCCGTGACCGGTCGGCGGCACGGTTCGGTAACGGCCCGGAGAAAGACCGTTCCCCCCTCCTTCTACGCGCGTTACTGTGCGCCGGATCGCCACCAGAGGCGGCACATGGGGATGCGGGCCGGTGACGGCGCCGTGGGCAAGAAGGGGTGCTTGCTGTGCGTACGAACTCCCGAAGGACCAGGTTCTCCAAGGCCGCGGTGGCCGTCGCGGCCCTCGCGCTCGCGGCCGCCGGATGCGGCAAGTCCAGCACCGACTCCGGGAGCGGCGGCTCCTCCGAGTCCGGCAAGTACTCGGGCAAGGGCATCGGCCTGGCCTACGACGTCGGCGGCAAGGGCGACCAGTCCTTCAACGACGCCGCCTTCGCCGGTATGGAGAAGGCCGAGAAGGAGTTCAAGATCGGCGGCCGGGACATCGAGCCGCAGGACGGCGAGTCGAACGCCGACAAGGTGCAGCGCCTGGAGCAGCTCGCCAAGAGCGGCTACGACCCCGTGGTCGGCGTCGGCTTCGTCTACGCGCCGGCCGTCAAGGAGGTCGCGGCCAAGTACCCGAAGACCACCTTCGGCATCATCGACGACAACACCGTCGAGGCGAGCAACGTCGTGGACCTCGTCTTCCACGAGGAGCAGGCCTCGTACCTGGCGGGTGTGGCGGCGGCCAAGGCCACCAAGAAGAACCACATCGGCTTCGTCGGCGGCGTGGACATCCCGCTCATCCACAAGTTCGAGGCCGGCTTCGACCAGGGCGCCCGGTCGGTCGACCCGAAGATCAAGATCGAGTCGCAGTACCTGACGCAGACCGCCCAGGAGGGCGGCTTCGCCAGCCCCGACAAGGGCAAGGACGCGGCCAACGCCCAGATCGAGAAGGGCGCGGACGTCGTCTACCACGCGGCCGGCCTGTCCGGTCAGGGCGTCATCCAGTCCGCGGCGGCGCACCATGTGTGGGCCATCGGCGTGGACTCCGACCAGTATCAGCAGGCCGCCCTCGCCCAGTACAAGGACTGGATCCTCGGCTCGGCCCTCAAGAACGTCGGCGGCGCGGTGTACGACCTGACCAAGTCCGTCGTCGACGGCAAGCCGCTGACCGGCGAGGTGCGCGGCGACCTGAAGTCGGGCGGCGTCGGCTTCGCCGACTCCAACCCGAAGTACCGCGCCATGAAGGACGTCGTCGCCGCCGTCGACAAGGCCGAGCAGGACATCATCTCGGGCAAGGTCACGGTCGACACCAACTGACCTCCACCGCGCCCACCCCCGCCCCCACGACGCCCCCGTTCCGTCCCGACCCTCGCCAGGAGCCCGCCTCCGCCCCGGCCCGGCCCCGCCGGCACCCGCCCCCGGCCCGTCCCGGCCCCCTGCCGGAACCACCTCAGCCCCGGCAGGGACCGGCCTCGGGCCCGGGGCGGCGGCTTCCGCCTCCGAACCGGGTGACGGCGGGGACCGGCGTCCGGCCCGGGAGGCGGTAGGCACCGCCTCGACCCCGGCAGGGACCGGCCTCGGCGTCCGGGGGCTGACAGGCTCCTTCTCCCGCCGGGGTCGGCAGGCTCCCCCTCCGGGGCGGTCCGGATTCCCGGCCCGGGTGCACTTCCCGGGCCGGGCCGGCCCGGTGCGCGGCGCCTGCCCCGGCCCGGGGCTGTTCCCCGTGCGGGCGCGGTGGCACCCCGCCCGCACCGGCCACTCCCGCACGCACCGGCCGCCCCCCGCCCGGTATCCACGCCCGCCCGCACCGGCCAACCCCCGCCCGCACCGGCCACCCCCCCGGGTATCCATGCCCGCCCGCACCGGCCACCCCCGCCCGGAACCCACGTCCGCCCAGCCGCAGGCATCCCCCACCCGCCGCCACCCCACTCTCACCCGCCCCGCGAAGGCCACTCGCACCCGGCCGGAGGCCCCCTCACCAAGCCGCGAGCACCTCCCCCCAGCCGGAGACACCCCATCAGCCCCCACGTCACCCCCACCCGCCCAAGGCCACCCGCCCAACTGCCCGAAGACCACTGGCTCACCCGGCCGAAGGCCACCCCCACCCCGCCCCGCGGTCATCCCCGCCCCCGCCGGAGGCGCCCCCCTCGCCTTGCGCAAGGGGCGTTGTGCTGTCCGTGAGGAGGGGCCGTGAGTGTGGCCACAGGTCGATAACGGACCGGACAGAAGGGGTTTTCCGTCTGGTCTACGCGCGTTACGCTGCGGCGGAACCAGCGCCTGGTTTGGGCGCTTGCACAAAGGAGTCTCGTTCCATGCGCCGGGTGTCCCGTATCGCGGTTGCAGGCGTTGCAACCGCAGCTCTCGCCGTCACCGTTTCCGCCTGTGGCAGCAGCTCGTCCAGCGAGTCGGCCGGCAACGGCGCGAAGAAGAACCTGGGCCTCGCCCTGGCCTACGACGTCGGCGGCAAGGGCGACCAGTCCTTCAACGACGCCGCCACGGCCGGCATGGAGAAGGCCGACCAGGAGTACGGCTACAAGAGCGCCGCCGTCGAGCCGCAGGACGGCGAGTCGGACGCCGACAAGGCGCAGCGCCTGGAGACCCTCGCCAAGCAGGGCTACAACCCGGTGGTCGGCGTCGGCTTCGCCTACGCTCCCGCCGTCAAGGAGGTCGCGGCCAAGTACCCGAAGACCACCTTCGGCATCGTCGACGACAACACCATCAAGGCCGACAACGTCGCCGACCTGGTCTTCCACGAGGAGCAGGCCTCCTACCTGGCCGGCGTCGCCGCCGCCAAGACCACCAAGTCGAACACCGTCGGCTTCATCGGCGGCGTGGACGTCCCGCTCATCCACAAGTTCGAGGCCGGCTTCAAGCAGGGCGTCGCGGACACCAAGAAGGGCGTCAAGGTCAAGTCGCAGTACCTGACCGAGACGGCCGCCGAGGGCGGCTTCGCCAGCCCGGACAAGGGCGAGAACGCCGCCAACGGCCAGATCGACGCGGGCGCCGACGTGGTCTACGCCGCCGCCGGCCTCTCCGGCCAGGGCGTCATCAAGGCCGCCAACGCCCACAAGATCTGGGCCATCGGCGTCGACTCCGACCAGTACCAGCAGGACGCGCTGGCCAAGTACAAGGACTCGATCCTCACCTCGGCCATGAAGGACGTCGCGGGCGCGGTCTACAACCTGGCCAAGTCGGTCAAGGACGGCAAGCCCCAGACCGGTGAGGTCCGTGCCAGCCTGTCCACCGGCGGTGTCAGCCTCGCCGACTCCAACCCGGTCTTCAAGAACAACGCCGGCCTGCAGGCCGCGCTGAAGAAGGCCGAGGATGGCATCAAGAACGGCAGCATCAAGGTCAAGACCTCCTGACCGAAGGGTCACGGACCTGTCGCGACCGGGGGTGAACCCGTCGTAGGCATGGTCAAAACAACGCTGCAGTGGCAGCGTTACGGCCACGGAACGGGGTGCGGGCGAGCTCGTCGACCCGCGCCCCGTTCGCGGCAGAATGCTCGGAACGGATCGAGAGAAATTCACGATCGATCAGATCCGGGCACTATTTAAAGCAGGGGCGCTACGCGCGTAGAGCGGCCCCTTTCCTGAGGAGAGTGCGCCATCGACGCGTCCAGCAGCCCTCCGCTCACCGCTCGGTCGACCGTGGCGGTGGAGCTCGCGGGCATCACCAAGCGGTTCCCCGGAGTCGTCGCCAACCACGACATCCACCTGACGGTCCGCAAGGGCACCGTCCACGCCCTCGTCGGCGAGAACGGCGCCGGCAAGTCGACCCTGATGAAGATCCTCTACGGCATGCAGAAGCCGGACGAGGGCACCATCGCGATCGACGGCGAGCAGGTCGCCTTCGGCAGCCCCGCCGACGCCATCGCCCGCGGCATCGGCATGGTCCACCAGCACTTCATGCTGGCCGACAACCTCACCGTCCTCGAGAACGTGGTCCTCGGCAGCGAGAAGCTCTACGGCATCGGCGGCAACGCCCGCAACAAGATCAAGGAGATCTCCGAGCGCTACGGCCTCGGCGTGCGCCCCGACGCCCTGGTCGAGAACCTCGGCGTCGCCGACCGCCAGCGCGTGGAGATCCTCAAGGTCCTCTACCGCGGCGCCACCACCCTCATCCTCGACGAGCCGACCGCCGTGCTCGTCCCGCAGGAGGTCGACGCGCTCTTCGACAACCTGCGCGAGCTGAAGTCCGAGGGCCTGTCCGTCATCTTCATCTCCCACAAGCTGGGCGAGGTCCTCTCCGTCGCCGACGACATCACCGTCATCCGGCGCGGCACCACGGTCGGCACCGCCGTCCCCGCCGAGACCACCCCCCGCCAGCTCGCCGAGATGATGGTGGGCAGCGAACTGCCGACCCCGGAGACCGCCGAGTCGACCGTCACCGACCGCCCGGTCCTCACCGTCGACAAGCTGCGTCTTCAGGCCGAGGGCGGCCGCGCCGTCCTCGACGACATCACCTTCACCATCCACGCCGGCGAGGTCCTCGGCCTCGCGGGCGTCGAGGGCAACGGCCAGACCGAGCTGATCGAGGCCCTCATCGGCCTCAAGCACGCCGACTCCGGCACCATCACCCTGGGCGAGGAGGACATCACCCCCTGGCCCACCCGCAGGCGCCGCGAGTCCGGCGTCGGCTACATCCCCGAGGACCGCCACCGCCACGGCCTCCTGCTGGAAGCCCCGCTGTGGGAGAACCGCATCCTCGGCCACGTCACCGAACGCCCCAACGCCAAGGGCTTCTGGCTCGACCCCAAGGGCGCCCAGGACGACACCCGCCGCATCGTCGAGGCGTACGACGTCCGCACCCCCGGCATCGACGTCACCGCCGCCTCCCTGTCCGGCGGCAACCAGCAGAAGCTGATCGTCGGCCGCGAGATGAGCCACAGCCCGAAGTTCCTGATCGCCGCCCACCCCACCCGCGGTGTGGACGTCGGCGCGCAGGCCGCGATCTGGGACCACATCCGCGAGGCCCGCCGCGAGGGCCTGGCCGTGCTGCTGATCTCGGCCGACCTGGACGAGCTGATCGGCCTGTCCGACACCCTGCGGGTGATCTACAACGGCCGCCTCGTCGCCGACGCCGACCCCGCCACCATCACCCCGGAGGAGCTGGGCTCGGCCATGACGGGCGCCGCCTCCGGCCACCTGGAACACGACGACACCACCGACGAAGCCGCCGGTCCGGAGGACGAGGCCCGATGAAGAAGTTCGACAAGGAGCGGGTGCTCCTCGCGGTGGCCGGTCCGGTCATCGCGCTCGTCGCGGCGATCGTGCTGACCTCGGTCGTGCTGATCGCCTCGGGCAAGAGCCCGATCGAGCCGTACACGCTGATGCTCCAGCAGGCCGGCTTCTCCGACGTCCAGGTGCTGATCCTGAACCAGGCGTCGATGTACTACCTGGCCGCGCTCGCGGTCGCCGTCGGCTTCCGCATGAACCTGTTCAACATCGGCGTCGACGGCCAGTACCGGCTCGCCGCGATGATGACCGCCGTCGTCGGCGCCCACGTCGCGCTGCCGTCCTTCCTGCAGATCCCCGTGCTGCTCATCGTGGGCATGCTCACCGGCGCCTTCTGGGCCGGCATCGCGGGCGTCCTGAAGGTCACCCGGGGCGTGAGCGAGGTCGTCGCCACGATCATGCTCAACTCCATCGCCACCAGCCTCATCGGCTACCTCACCCTCTCCGACGTGTGGGGCGTGCAGGTCGGCAACAACATGACGACCGGCATCATGAAGAAGTCCGGCTGGATCCCGGGCATCAACCTGGGCTCGGACGTCGGCGAGATCTACGGCCTGGTCTTCCTCGCCGTCGCCATGGGCGTCGTCTACTGGGTCGTCCTCAACCGCACCCGCTTCGGCTTCGACCTGCGCGCCACCGGCGAGTCCGAGACCGCCGCCGCGGCCTCCGGCGTCGACGCCAAGAAGATGGTCCTCACCGCCATGCTGATCTCCGGCGCGGTCGCGGGCCTCTCGGGCCTGCCGCTGCTGCTCGGCGACTCCCACACCTACAGCCTGAGCTTCCCGACGGGCCTAGGCTTCACCGGCATCACCATCGCCCTGCTCGGCCGCAACAACCCGGTCGGCATCGCCTTCGCCGCGCTGCTGATCGCCTTCCTCGACAAGGCCTCTCCCGCCCTCGACTACGCCACCCCGGTGGCGTACGAGAAGGAGATCGCCACGATCATGCAGGGCCTGATCGTCTTCGCGGTCGTCATCTCCTACGAGGCCGTGCGCCAGTGGGGTCTGCGCCGCCAGCAGAAGCAGGTCGGCGCCGAGCTCGCCGCGGCCGCCGCCCAGAACAACTCCGAGAAGAAGGAGGTGGCGGCCCGATGACCACCGCGACCATCGCCGAGCCGCAGGCGAAGCAGCCCGGCAAGGGCAGCCGCCGGTTCTCCCTGCCGGTACTCCTGCTGATCATCGCGGGCGTGCTGGTGCTGACCTCGGCCGTCCGGCTGATCACCGGCGCCGACGAGATCACCTCCATCGGGCAGATGTCCACCGCCCTGCGGCTGGCCGTGCCGATCGGCCTGGCCGGCCTCGGCGGCCTGTGGGCCGAACGCGCCGGCGTCGTCAACATCGGCCTCGAAGGCATGATGATCCTCGGCACCTGGTTCGGCGCCTGGGCCGGCTACCAGTGGGGCCCGTGGATCGGCGTCCTGTTCGGCATCGCCGGCGGCGCGCTCGGCGCCCTGCTGCACGCCGTCGCCACCGTGACGTTCAACGTCAACCACATCGTCTCCGGTGTGGCCATCAACATCCTGGCGCTCGGCACCACCCGCTACCTGTCGAAGTTCACCTTCGAGGGCGTCCCGCAGGGCTCCTCCAAGCAGTCCCCGCCGATCGACTCGCTCGGCACCTTCGACATCCCGGGACTGTCCGACTGGCTCGCCACCCTCAACGGCAAGCACTGGTTCCTGGTCTCCGACATCGCCGGCCTGCTCGGCGGCCTGATCACCGACCTGTCGCCGCTGACCGTCATCGCCGTCGCCCTGGTCCCGCTGTCCTGGTGGGTGCTGTGGCGCACCGCGTTCGGCCTCCGGCTGCGCTCCTGCGGCGAGAACCCGGTCGCCGCCGAATCGCTCGGTGTCAACGTCTACAAGTACAAGTACCTCGCCGTGATCATCTCCGGCGGCTTCGCCGGCCTCGGCGGCGCGTTCCTGTCGATCGTCGCCTCCAACGTCTACCTCGACGGGCAGACCGCCGGCCGCGGCTACATCGGCCTCGCCGCGATGATCTTCGGCAACTGGATGCCGGGCGGCCTCGCCCTCGGCGCCGGCCTGTTCGGTTACACCGACAGCCTGAACCTGCGCGGCGGCACCACCAACGTCCACGCGCTGATCCTGCTGCTGGCGATCCTGCTGGTGTTCGGGGTCGCGTACCTGGTGTGGAAGAAGAAGCTGGTGCCCGCCGTCATCACCGCCGTCGTCTCGGCGCTGATGTTCGTCTGGTACGTCGGCACCGACGACGTGCCGAAGCAGGTCGTGACCGCGACCCCCTACATCGTCACCCTGCTGGTGCTGTCGCTGTCCGCGCAGCACCTGCGGATGCCGAAGGCGGACGGTCTGCCGTACCGGAAGGGGCAGGGCAAGTGAGCCAGGAGCCGACGACGGTCGACTGGGCGGCGCTGCGCGAGGAGGCGCGGGCGGCGATGTGCCGCGCCTACGCCCCCTACTCCGGCTACCCGGTCGGCGTCGCCGCCCTGGTCGACGACGGCCGCACCGTCACCGGCTGCAACGTCGAGAACGCCTCCTACGGGATCGGCCTGTGCGCCGAGTGCGGTCTCGTCTCGCAGCTGCAGAACAGCGGCGGCGGCCGGCTGACCCACTTCACCTGCGTGGACGGCCGCGGCGACATCCTCGTGCCGTGCGGGCGCTGCCGCCAGCTGCTGTACGAGTTCGGCGGCCCTGACCTGCTGCTGGAGACCCCCGAGGGGATCCTGCCGCTGTCCGCGATGCTGCCGCAGGCCTTCGGCCCGGACCACCTCGCCAAGTGAGACCGTGCGGCCCCTCCGAGCCCGTCCTGGCCGGAGGGGCCGCACCCGTTTCCCCGGGCTTCCCCCGGCTTCCACCCGCTTTTCCTCTCAGCCCCCTTCGCACCACCGGAAGGAACCGAACCCCATGGCCATGGACGCCATCTCCGTCATCCGCACCAAGCGGGACCGCGGTGAGCTCAGCGACGAGCAGATCGACTGGGTCATCGACGCGTACACCCGCGGGGAGGTCGCCGACGAGCAGATGTCCGCGCTCGCCATGGCCATCCTGCTCAACGGCATGGACCGCCGGGAGATCGCCCGCTGGACCGCCGCGATGATCGCCTCCGGCGAGCGCATGGACTTCTCCTCCCTGTCCCGCCCCACCGCCGACAAGCACTCCACCGGCGGTGTCGGCGACAAGATCACCCTGCCGCTGGCCCCGCTGGTCGCCGCCTGCGGCGCGGCCGTCCCGCAGCTGTCGGGCCGGGGCCTCGGCCACACCGGCGGCACGCTGGACAAGCTGGAGTCGATCCCCGGCTGGCGCGCGCTGCTGTCCAACGAGGAGATGCTGTCGGTGCTCGACGGCTGCGGCGCGGTGATCTGCGCGGCGGGCGACGGCCTCGCGCCCGCCGACAAGAAGCTGTACGCCCTGCGTGACGTCACGGGCACGGTCGAGGCGATCCCGCTGATCGCCTCCTCCATCATGTCCAAGAAGATCGCCGAGGGGACCGGCTCGCTGGTCCTGGACGTCAAGGTCGGCTCCGGCGCCTTCATGAAGACGATCGAGGACGCCCGCGAGCTGGCCTCCACCATGGTCGGCCTGGGCACGGACCACGGCGTGAGGACGGTCGCGCTGCTGACCGACATGTCGACCCCGCTCGGCCTGACGGCGGGCAACGCGCTGGAGATCCGCGAGTCCGTGGAGGTCCTGGCGGGCGGCGGCCCGGCGGACGTGGTCGAGCTGACCCTGGCCCTGGCCCGGGAGATGCTGGACGCGGCCGGCCTGAAGGACGCCGACCCGGCCAAGGCCCTGGCCGACGGCTCGGCGATGGACGTCTGGCGCCGGATGATCGCGGCCCAGGGCGGCGACCCGGACGCGGCCCTGCCCACCTCGAAGGAACAGCACGTGATCACGGCCTCCGCCACCGGGGTCCTGACCCGCCTGGACGCCTACGACATCGGTGTCGCCGCCTGGCGCCTGGGCGCCGGCCGGGCCCGCAAGGAGGACCCGGTGCAGGCGGCGGCGGGCGTCGAGCTGCACGCCAAGCCCGGCGACACGGTCACGGCGGGCCAGCCCCTGATGACCCTCCACACCGACACCCCCGAGCGCTTCGACTACGCCCTCCAGGCCACGCGGGGCTCCTACGACATCGCCCCGGCCGGCACGGACTTCAAGGCGACCCCGGTCGTGCTGGAACGTATCGCCTGACCTGCGCTTCCCTCGTTCGGGCGAACGGGGCCGGTGGACCGCCACCGGTCCCGTTCGGCATGCTGGGATCGGTGACGCACCGATAGGAGAACCGCCATGAGCGCACTCACCGTGAGCCAGGACCCCGACCAGAGCTGGGACGACCTCGTCCGGTTCTGGGAAGAGATGGAATGGCCCGAGGGCAGCAAGGTGGAGATCATCGAGGGGATCATCACCGTGTCACCTGCTCCCGCACCTCGTCACAACGTCATCGCCGCCCGCATCCAGCGTCGCCTCTACTCAGTGATCCCTGAGGACTGGGAGGTCTTCCAGACGTTGGCCATCGCCGTGCCGTCGCGGCTGGGCATGCTCGTCCCGGATCTCGTAGTGGCTCCATTGCCGGAGTGCACGGAGGCGGACACCCACGTGCCCGCCGCCCTCGCCGAACTCGTCGTGGAAGTGACCTCCAAGTCGAACGCCCGCCACGACCGCATCAGCAAGGCCGCCGCCTACGCCGCCGCGGGCATCCCGTTCTACCTCCTGGTCGACCGCTGGGCCCCCGACGGTCCCACGATCACGCTCCACGGTGAGCCCAGGGGCGACGTCTACCGCCCTCTGGCCACGGCCAAGTTCGGTGAGCCCGTCAAGCTCCCGGCTCCGTTCGACCTGGTGATCGACACCAGCGAGTTCCCGGTCGACTGACCGTCCCTCATCCCAGCAGCGCCGCGATCGCCACCAGGACCGGGACCGAGAGCAGGGTCGACAGCAGGATGGACTCGCGGGCCAGGGACTCGCCCACCTGGTAGCGGCTGGCATAGGTGAACAGGTTCTGGGCGGCGGGCAGGGCCGAGGTGACCACCACGTCCAGCAGGGGCGCGCCGCGCAGGCCGAAGACGCCGGCCGCCAGCGCCCACGCGGCCATGGGCTGGCCCAGCGACTTGAGGGCGACGGACAGCAGCACCGGATGGCGGTCGCGGCCACGACCGGGGGCCGCACTGCCGGGCAGGGCGATGCCGAAGGCCAGCAGGACCGCGGGGACCGACATGTTGGCGATCAGGGTGAGGGGCTCCATGACCGGGCCGGGCACCGTCCACCCGGCCGCGGAGACGAGGACCCCGCTCAGCGCGCCCACCGCGATCGGGTTGCGCAGCGGGGTGAGCAGCCGCCGCCACAGCGGGCCCTTCTCGCCCGCGCCGGTCAGGTCCAGCACGGTCAGCGCGACGGGCGTCACCACGATCTGCTGGAACAGCAGCACCGGCGCCACCAGCGAGGCGTCGCCCAGGACGTACGCGGCGATCGGGATGCCGAGGTTGCCGGAGTTGACGTAACTGGAGCACAGCGCGCCGATCGTGGTGCGGCCCACGCCCCAGTGCCGTACGGCGCCGACGGCCACGAAGACGCCGGCGGCCGCGGCGGTGCTCATCGCCGTCACCAGGAGCCGGCTGGAGAAGACCACCGCCAGGTCGGCGCGGGCGAGCGTGGTGAACAGCAGCGCCGGGGTCGCCACGTGGAAGGCCAGCCTGGTCAGCACCTCGCCGCCCTGCTCCCCGAGCGAGCCGCGCCGCCCGAGCGCGTAGCCGACGCCGATCACCACCGCGATGACCGCGAAACCGGTCAGCACCCCCTGCACGCGGCCCCCTCGGTGGACGCGAGAGGGCCGTCGGGTATCCGGGGCGGTGCTGATCCATGGGGCATGCAGTCACCCTCCGGGGAGGGCGGCCGGCGGGTCAACGTGATCTCCGCCCCGTCCCGCCTCCGACGACCCCTCACCGCCCGCCCCGATGAGTTACGGCCCACCCGGCGGTCTGCAGATCGTGGACGCCAGGAGACCCGCCCCGCCCGTGCTCGTGCTCGCCGGCCCCGTCACCCGGGAGGAGGTGAGGGGGCTGTGCGACGACGTGCGGCGGCTGCTGGCCGCGACCCGTGCCCGGGTCGTGGTGTGCGACGTCGGCGGGCTGGGGCCACCCGGTCTCGGCGCCGTGGAGCTGCTGGCGCGGTTGCGGCTCGCCGCCCGGCGGGCCGGGGGAGGGATACGGCTGCGCGATCCCGACCCGGCCCTACTGGGCCTGCTCGACCTGGTCGGCCTCCCCTTCCAGGTGGAGGGGAAGCCCGAACAGCGGGAACCACCGGCCCGTGTCCAGGAAGCAGTGGAACCCGGCGATCCGCCCCTCTGATATCTCCAGCACCTGCACCGCCCACGGCGTGAAGCCGCCCTTGTCCGGGTCCGGCTTGTAATGGGCGAAGCCGGGCAGGCCGTTGGCGCGCACCGGCAGCAGCCGGGAGTCCGCGCAGGAGGCGCCCAGGGTCGACATGAAGCCGGTGATGTCGGCCGGCCCGGTCAGCCACAGGTCGAACGGCGGCATCGTCATGACCGCGTCCTCGTGCAGCAGCGCGGTCAGCGCCGTCATGTCGTATCCCTCGAAGGCCCGCACATAGCGCTCCAGGAGGCGCTGCTGCTCCTCGTCCAGCGGGTCGGACACCTCCGCGCGGGCTCCCTGTCCCTCCCGCTCGGCGAGCGTGGCCCGCGCGCGCTGGAGGGCGCTGTTGACCGAGGCGACCGTGGTGCCGAGCAGTTCGGCGACCTCGCTCGCCTTCCAGGCCAGCACCTCGCGCAGGATCAGCACCGCCCGCTGCCTGGGCGGCAGCTGCTGGAGCGCGGCCATGAAGGCGAGCCGCACCGACTCCTTGGCGACCGCGGCCTGCGCCGGGTCGTCGACCGTCGGCAGCACCCGGCCGTCGGGCATCGGCTCCAGCCAGGTGCTGTCCGGACGGGGCGCCAGAGCGGCCTGGGCCAGCGGCGTCGACTCGGTCAGGTCCATCGGCCGCGCCCGCTTGTTGCCCGCGGAGAGCAGGTCCAGGCACACGTTGGTCGCGATCCGGTACAGCCAGGACCGCAGGCTGGAGCGGCCCTCGAACTTGTCGTGGCTGCGCCAGGCGCGGACCAGCGTGTCCTGGACCGCGTCCTCCGCCTCGAAGGACGAGCCCAGCATGCGGTAGCAGTACCCGGTCAGCTCGACCCGGTACCTCTCCAGCTCCCTGCCGAGATCGGTCGCCGTCGCCGTACCGTCGCCCATCGTCGTCCACCCGCCCCTGTGGCCGCTGTGTCCTGGACGCGTCGTCGCGCCCAGCACTTCGAAAAGCTAGCGCAGGCCACTGACAACGGCCTTCGGAGCGGACGGATCAGCAGGTCACAGGCGTGTGCGGACCGCACTCACACCGGTGTCCGCGCGCCTTCACGCACGCGGACACCGACGCCCCGGCAGGCACGCCCTTCCCTCACCCGGACACCGGCGTCCGGTGCGTGCCGCCGCTCACGCGGACACCGGCGTCCGGCGCGCCGCCACGCGGGCCGCCCGGGACCCGAGGACCGTGATCGCCACCACGCCCAGCACCGCCAGCAGCCCCACGGCGACCGTCCCCGACCAGCCCTGGGCGTGGAAGGCGGTCGCGCCGACCGTGCTGCCCACGCTGGAGCCGATGTAGTACGCCGACTGGTAGAGGGCGGAGGCCTGCGCCCGGCCGCGGGTCGCCGTCCGGCTGACCGCCGAGGAGGCCACCGCGTGACCGGCGAAGAAGCCCGCCGTGATCAGGACCAGGCCCAGCAGCACCGGAACGACCGAGTCCAGCAGGGACAGCAGCAGCCCCGCCGCCGTCGTCGCGCCCGCCAGGTACAGGGCGCCCCTGCGGCCCAGCCGGCCCACCAGCCGCCCCGCCGTCGACGCCGACACCGTGCCCACCAGGTACACCAGGAAGATCGAGCCGACGATGCCCTGCGGCAGCGAGAAGGGCGCCTCGGTCAGGCGGTAGCCGATCACCGTGTAGACGCCGCCGAACACCGTCATGAACAGCGCGCCGATCGCGTACAGGCGGCGCAGCAGCGGGTTCGACAGATGGTCGCGAACCGTGCCGGCCAGCACGCGCGGGCGCAGCGACCCCGGCGTGAAGTGCCTCGGCGCCGGCAGCAGCATCCGGAACGCGACCGCGCACAGCACCGCCACCACGCCGACGACCCCGACGGCGACCCGCCAGCCCCACTCCTGAGCGACCCAGCCGGTGACCACCCGGCCGCTCATCCCGCCCACGCTGTTGCCGGCCACGAACAGGCCGATCGCCGTGACCAGGGCCTTGGGCCTGACCTCCTCCGCGAGATACGCCTGCGCCGAGGCCGGCAGCCCCGCCAGCGCCGCGCCCTGCAGCGCCCGCAGCACCACCAGCGCGCCCAGCGACGGCGCGAACGGCACCAGCAGTCCGACCACCACCGCGACCGCGAGCGAGGCCGTCATCACCGTACGGCGGCCGAAACGTTCCGACAGCGCGCTCATCGGCAGCACGAACAGCGCCAGACCACCGGTCGCCGCCGCCACGGTCCAGCTCGCCTCGCTCGCCGCGACCCCGTACTCGCCGGAGATCAGCGGCAGCAGCGCCTGCGTGGAGTACAGCAGCGCGAAGGTCGCGACGCCGGCGAGGAAGAGGGCGAGGCTCATCCGGCGGTAGCCGGGGCCACCCGGCGTCATCCGGGTGTCGGCGGCCTCGGGGACCGAGGGCGCGCCGACGGCGGCGGGCGCGGGGGCGGGAGCGGCGGGGGCTTCCGGCACGGCGTCCACGACGGCGGACGCCCCGGTATCGGCGGGAGACATACGTCGACCGTAGGAAGGCGGCCCGTCATCCGTCCAATGCACGGACTCGACATAATCGTTCCCATGGTGCATCAGCCGAGGTCACGGGTCCGTCTGTCACCGTCCGGTGACACAGAAGTCATCGAAACGAACAGTGAGGAGATCGCCCTGCTGCTCGCGCCGCGCCTCGCCCACTTCGCCGGCGTCGCCCGCACCGAGCACGTCACCCGGGCCGCGCAGGAGATGCGGGTCCCGCAGTCCACCCTGTCGCGCGCCATGGTCCGGCTCGAACAGGACCTCGGCGTCGACCTCTTCGCCCGCCGGGGCCGCACCGTCGCCCTCACCCCCGCCGGCCGCACCTTCCTCGCCTCCGTCGAACGCGCCCTCGCCGAGATCGAACGCGCCGCCGAGGAGGTGCGCGCCGACGCCGACCCGGCCACCGGCAAGGTCGCCTTCGGTTTCCTGCACACCATGGGCGCCGAGACCGTGCCCGGCCTCATCCACGCCTTCCGCGCCGACCACCCCCGCGTCCGCTTCAGCCTCGTGCAGAACTACGGCGAGGCCATGCTGGAGCGGCTGCGCGCCGGCGAGCTGGACCTCTGCCTCACCTCGCCCGTCCCGGACGCCCCCGACCTCGTCGCGCGCCGCCTGGACGAGCAGAAGCTGCGCCTGGTCGTCCCCGCCGACCACCGCCTCGCCGCCCGCCGGCGGATCCGCCTCGCCGAGGCCGCCGACGAGGCGTTCGTGACCCTGGAGCCCGGCTACGGGCTGCGCCGGATCACCGACGACCTGTGCCGCGCGGCCGGCTTCACGCCGCGGATCGCCTTCGAGGGCGAGGAGGCGGAGACCCTGCGGGGCCTGGTGGCGGCCGGCCTCGGCGTCGCCCTGCTGCCGCCCCCGGCCGTGCCCCGCCCGGGGGTGGCCGAACTGACGGTCACCGCCCCGCGCGCGGCCCGCGAGATCGGCGTGGCCTGGCTGGAGGGCCACCCGGACACGCCCCCGGTGGCCGCCTTCAAGAAGTTCCTGCTCTCCCGCCGCGGCCGCCTCCTGCCGTGACGGGCTACCAGCTCAGCGACGCGCCGAACCCCGCCGCCAGCGGCATCCGCAGGCCCAGCGGCGGCGGCGCGGCCAGCGCGTCCCGCACCGGCCGGGCGAACGCCCGCCCGAACAGGGTCCCCATCATGAAGTCCGCGGCGAGCGCGGTGACTTCGTCGCGGTACTGGCGCAGCCCGTGCCCGTCGGCGTGGACCTCGAACCGGCACACCTCGCGGTTCGCCTTCTTCGCCCGCTCCGCGAACCGGAAGGACAGCTCGGGGTCGGTGCGCGCGTCGTTGGTGCCGTGCACGATGAGCACCTGGCGCCCGGCGAGCTGCTTCACCGGTTCGGGGGAGGCGGCGACGTCGTCCTCGGGCAGCCAGGGGGCGATCGCCACCACCGAGTTGACGGCCTCGTGGCCGCCCGCGCGCAGCGCCGCCCGGCCGCCCATGTCCAGACCTGCCAGGCACACCGGGACGTCGCCGTAGCGCCGCAGGACCTCCTCCACCGCCCAGGTGGCGTCGCGGGCGAGGTGCGCGTCGCCGCCGTTCCAGCCGCGATAGCGGTAGTGCACCACGTGCGCCGCCAGGCCCTCCCCGCGGCCCGCGCGGGCCAGCCTGCGCCCCAGCGCGCGCACGGAGGCGTTCGCGAGCAGGCTGGACGGTCTGCGGCCGGACACCTCCTGGCCGCCCGGGAGCAGCAGCACCGCTCCGCTCACCGCCGTCGGCTCCTGGCCGAGCGTCCTCCCCAGCCGGGCCGTGCGAACCGGCGTCGCTTGCTGTGCCATGACAGAACAGTGTCAGAAGCGCCGGTGTACGCCACCCGTCCGTGCGGTCACCGTTGCATATCGACGATTCCGCCGGCCGGGCCCGGGATGTGAACGGACCCTGTTCCGCGCGTCTCCGGTACGGCGCTTTCTACGCGCGTAGGAGTTAGAGTGCGGAAATGACGAGCCAGACCGCCCGACAGGGAAACACACCGAGCTCGGACCAGATCCTCCGGGCGCCCAAGGTTCTCCTGCACGACCACCTCGACGGCGGACTCCGCCCCGCCACCGTCGTCGAACTCGCCCACGAAGCCGGCTACGGCGAACTGCCCGACACCGACCCGGACAAGCTCGGCCTGTGGTTCCGCGAGGCCGCCGACTCCGGATCCCTGGAACGCTATCTGGAGACCTTCTCCCACACCGTGGCCGTCATGCAGACCCGCGACGCGCTCGTCCGGGTCGCCCGCGAGGCGACCGAGGACCTCGCCCGGGACGGCGTCGTCTACGCCGAGATCCGCTACGCCCCCGAGCAGCACCTGACGGCCGGGCTGGCCCTGGAGGACGTCGTCGAGGCGGTCGACGAGGGCTTCCGGCAGGGGGAGCGGCTCGCCCTCGCCGCCGGCCGGCGCATCCGCGTCGGCGCCCTGCTCACCGCCATGCGGCACGCGGCCCGCTCCCTGGAGATCGCCGAACTCGCCGACCGGTACCGGGACTCGGGCGTCGTCGGCTTCGACATCGCGGGCGCCGAGGCCGGTTACCCGCCCACCCGGCACCTGGACGCCTTCGAGTTCCTGAAGCGGGCCAACAACCACTTCACCATCCACGCCGGCGAGGCCTTCGGACTGCCCTCCATCTGGCAGGCGCTGCAGTGGTGCGGCGCCGACCGGCTCGGGCACGGGGTGCGCATCATCGACGACATCACCGTCCGCGAGGACGGCACGGTCGAACTCGGGCGGCTGGCCTCCTACGTCCGCGACAAGCGCGTCCCGCTGGAGCTGTGCCCCAGCTCCAACCTCCAGACCGGGGCGGCGGCCTCCTACGCCGAACACCCGATCGGGCTGCTGCGCCGGCTCCATTTCCGCGCCACGGTCAACACGGACAATCGTCTTATGTCCCACACGAGTATGAGCCGGGAATTCGAGCACCTTGTCGACGCGTTCGGTTACACGCTCGACGACCTGCAGTGGTTCACTGTCAACGGCATGAAGTCGGCGTTCATTCCTTTCGATGAACGTCTGGCGATGATCAATGATGTGATCAAGCCCGGATATGCGACGCTGAAATCCGAATGGCTGTTTACCCGGACCGTTCCGACCAGCGGGTCCTCAGCATTCGAGGGATGATCGGTAATCGAGGGGGGCGCGACCGCCTTCACATTCCGTCCGCATTTCCGTGTTTGCGGCCGGCGGCCGGGCGTGTTTACGGTCGAGAACCGCTCAGTTCCCCGTCTTCCAGTCAAGGACGCGTTTTCATGAAGCAGTCTGCCGCCAAGACCCTCGGTGTCGCCGCTCTCGGTGCCGCTTTCGCCGCCGCCGGCGCGGGCGCCGCGAACGCCGCGCCGGCCGTCCCGGACGCCGGCCAGGCGCTGGGCGCCGTGGCCAAGGAGCTCCCGACGGGGAACGTCGCCCAGCTGCCGGCGGCCGGCCGGGCGCTGGACCAGGCCGAGGCCGTGCTCGGCTCGGGGCTCACCGCCCAGCCCGCCGCCGGCGACCTCCAGCGCGGCCCCGTCCAGTCGGCCACCCGGCTGCTGGGCGGCATGCCGGTGCAGAGCATGCCCACCAACGGCGTGCAGGTGAACGGCTTCCCGCTGGGCTGATCCGGCCCCGACGCCGGCACGCCGCCGGGGCGCACCCTCGCTTCAGGGTGCGCCCCGGCGGCGTTCACGCCTCGGGCTACCAGGCCGTACGGGCGGCCTTGTCCTGCGAGGGCAGCAGGATCCACAGCGCGAGGTAGACCAGGAACTGCGGGCCCGGCAGCAGGCACGAGGCCAGGAAGATCACCCGCATCGTCGTCGCGGAGGTGCCGAAGCGCCGAGCCAGCGCGGCGCACACTCCGCCGATCACGCGGCCGTGGGTGGGGCGGGCAAGGGCGTTCATCGTGATGCCTCCGTCAGTGGTGCGGGGCCTCCCCGTCGGTGACCCGTCCGACCTCCACGTTACGGAGACGAAGGGGGCAAAACGTCACTCCAGGGAGCGATGCCGACCCTGGGAATCGTCGGGGTCCGACCCTGAGCCTGCTCCTCCTGGCGTACGGCCGTGCCCTCCCGCGACCCGGCCCTGCGGCGGAGCCGGGAGCGGACGGCGGGGACGGCCGCGAGGTGCACGAGGGCGACCCCCAGCGTGTTCAGGAGCAGCGTGTCGACGTCCACGACCCGGCCCGGCACGCCCGTCTGCAACAGGGCGATCGCCAGCGAGACCATGGCGCCCGCGGCGACGGTGCGGGCCAGGGAGGCGAGGGTCGAGGCGCCCGGTCGCCCGTGCGCCAGCGGCAGCAGCACGCCCAGCGGCGCCAGCAGGGCGAGATCCTCGCCGAGCCGCCGGACGGCCTCGGCCCCGCCCAGCGCCAGATCGGCGCGGACGGTGGCGAACGGACGCAGATTGGCCGGCATGACCCAGGGCACGTCCAGCGGACGCAGCATCAGCCAGGCGACGAACGCGAGATGGGCGACGAGGAGGACACCCCCTGTCACGCGGACGCGGAACACGGCGCTGCCGCCGACGGAGCCTTGACGCTGCACGCCCCCCAAGACGCGCCTTCCCGCGCGCGCGGTTCCGGGACGGCCCGCCCGCCCCGATGAGGCACGCACCACACCGGGCCGTCACCCCACCCGCGACCACGACCGCGCGGCCCGCGACGACCGACCGTCCGGCAGCACCCGGACGCCGGGTCGCCCGCTCACCCGGTCGCCCGGTCGCGTCAGACCTAGTCGGCGGTCGCCTCCGTCGACGGCGGCTCGGTGGTGCCGGGCCTCGACCGCAGCTCGTCCGTGCACTCGTAGCGGCGCACGACGCCGGCGGGACCGCCGAGGACGACCGAGCCGTCGCCCTCCGCCGCAGCCGAGTCGGACAGCGTGCAGACGATCTGCGCGAGCGCGTACGCGGACAGGGCGGCCGGGGCGGTGCCCAGCCGCAGCGTGTCCCCGGGGTCCTTCGGGCGCGGCCCGGTGACGGACAGGCCGTGCGGGACGTGCGTCGTGTACCCGGCCGCCTTCTCGCTCGGCGACGGCGGGGCGGCGAGCTGCTCCAGCAGCCCCTGCGCCACGATCACCCGCCGCCGCGCGTCCGCCGTGCCCTCCGGCACCCGCACCACGCGGTCCACGGTGACCAGCGACGACCCGCACAGCAGGAACACCTGAACCGGAACTCCGCGCGAGGTCTGCGTGGCCTGGTCGGGCTGGGTCAGCGAGCAGGGCACCCGCGAGGGCGCGCCGCCGAAGTCGGTGGGCACCTCGGTGGGGCGGATCCCGCACCCGGCCAGGAGCAGGGCCAGCGCGGGCAGCGCCAGCAGCGCGCGACGGCGCGCACCGCGTCCGGGGCCGCGCACACCGCGTCCGGTTCCGGGTACGTCTCCACGCCCGCGCTCGTCTCGTACCGTCATCGGGCGCCCCCCTTCGAGCCCTCGTCCGCGCCGCCGTCCTTCGCCCGGCCGCTGCCGCCGCGGCCACGGACGTCGCCCTCGTCCCCGGCCGGGTCCTCGGTGAGCGCGGAGGCGTCCCGGGGCAGCCGCAGGGTGAAGACCGCGCCGCCGTCGGGCGAGTTGGCGGCGGATATGTCACCGCCGTGGATGTGGGCGTTGTTCAGGGCGATCGACAGGCCCAGACCGCTGCCCTCGGAGCGCGGCCGGGAGGCGCTCGCCTTGTAGAACCGGTCGAAGACGTGCGGCAGCACGTCTTCGGGGATGCCGGGGCCGTGGTCGCGCACCTGGATGACCATCTGCGCCGACTCCGGCGTCTCACCGCCCTCCTCGCGCACCGAGACCCGTACCGGCGAGCCGCCGTGCTTGAGGGCGTTGCCGATGAGGTTGGCGAGGATGACGTCGAGGCGGCGCGGGTCGAGGCGGGCGTGGATGCCGCGTTCGGCGTCCAGCTCCACCGCGTCCAGCCAGGCCCGGGCGTCGATGCAGGCGGTGATCTGGTCGGCGATGTCGACGTCGTCCAGGACCAGCCGGGCCGTGCCCGCGTCGAAGCGGGTGACCTCCATCAGGTTCTCGACCAGGTCGTTGAGCCGCCGGGTCTCGCTGACGACGAGCCGCACCGCGGGCTCGATCATCGGATCGAAACCGCCGCCCTCGAACTCCAGCTCCTCCTCCAGCACCTCCGTGACGGCGGTGATGGCGGTCAGCGGCGTACGCAGCTCATGGCTCATGTCGGCGACGAACCGCCGGGACGCCTCGTCGCGGGCCGCCATGTCGGCGACCCGTTTCTCCAGCGCCTCCGCCGCGTTGTTGAACGTCCGCGACAGATCCGCGAGTTCGTCCGTGCCGGACACCCTGAGCCGGGTGTCGAGCCGGCCCTCGCCGAGCCGGCGCGCCGCGACGCCGAGCCGGTGCACCGGCTTCAGCACGGTCGTGGCCGCGGCCTGCGCGAGCAGCGCCGCCCCGACCAGGGCCAGCGCGGTGGCCACACCCAGCGACCAGGCCAGCGAGTTGAGGTCCTTGGCCTCCGGCTCCAGCGACTTGAGCATGTAACCGGTCGGGCCGCCCCCGATGATCCGCGTGCCCGCCACCAGATACGGCGTGCCGTGCTCGGTGACCCGCTGCCAGTACAGGTGGTACGCCGACTTGTCGGACGAGTCGCCCGTGTGCTCCTTGTTCACCGCGGTGCGCAGCGACTCGGGCACGTCCTCCAGCGCGAAACCGCTCAGGCCGCCCGAATTGCCGTACAGGGCGCGGCCGTCGGCGTCCTGGCCGACCAGCAGCACGCTGAACCGCTGGCTGCTGTTGGCCATCTGCCCGGCCGTGCGCTGCAACTGGTCCTGCGTCTGGTGCACCGGCAGCGCGCCCGCCCGGTTGCGCATCTCCTGCTGGAAGTCGCGCAGCACCGCGTCCTGGGTGCGGGTGAGCACCGCCTCGCGGTTGAGCCAGTACGCGATCCCGGACGCCGACACCGCCGCGGTCAGCGCCACCAGCGCGAAGACGACGACGAGCCGCAGCCGCAGACTCGTGAAGCGCAGTCCGGACAGTGTCTTCCCACGCCCCGCGAACCAGCCGCGGAGCCCCCCTCGCCCCTGTGTCACTGAGGCGCGTCCAGGCGGTAGCCGACCCCGCGCACCGTACGGATCAGCGTCGGGGACGACGGGACGTCCTCGACCTTGGCGCGCAGCCGCTGCACACAGGCGTCCACCAGCCGCGAGTCACCGAGGTAGTCGTGCTCCCACACCAGCCGCAGCAACTGCTGCCGGGACAGCGCCTGCCCCGGCCGCCGGCTCAGCTCCAGCAGCAGCCGCAGCTCGGTCGGGGTCAGCTGGAGGTCGTCGCCGTTCTTCGTCACCGTCATCGCCGAACGGTCGATGACCAGGCTCCCGAACGTCGCCGAGTCCGTCGACTCCCGCTCACCGCGCCGCAGCACGGCCCGGATCCGGGCGTCCAGCACCCGCCCCTGCACCGGCTTGACGACGTAGTCGTCAGCACCGGACTCCAGGCCCACCACCACGTCGATGTCATCGCTGCGCGCGGTCAGCAGGATGATCGGCAGCTGGTCCGTGCGCCGGATGCGGCGGCACACCTCGAAGCCGTCGATGCCGGGCAGCATCACGTCCAGGACGATGAGGTCCGGCCGCTGCTCGCGCAACAGCTTCAGACCGTCCTCGCCGCTGGCAGCGGTGGCCACCCGGTGTCCCTGGCGCGTCAGTGAGAGCTCCAGGGCCGTCCGGATGGCGTCGTCGTCCTCGATCAGCAACAGGGAAGGCACGAGCTTCATTCTGGCCCATCCGGGGCCGGTGTTTCGACACCCCCACGGCCGCCTCCTCGCCGAGGGACGCCCGGGGCGCTGTGACAGGTCTGTGACAGTCGGCGGACACGGCCATGAAGTGGCGGCGGAAAGATTCTCGGCACAGGCAAGGAAGCAGGACGGACACCGGAACTCCACGACGGGGGGCGCGAGATGAACACGCTGCACAGCAACAGCACCAGCGCAGTGGTCACGCGTCTGCACGACGTGACCCGGGGTCCGGAGAAGTCCGGCGCCCAGACGAGCGTGCGGGGGTGCGCTCGGGGCGCCGGGCGTCAGCACACCGCCTACATGGCGGTGGTCGACGCCGGCCCGGGGGAGCCGCACGGGGCGAGCGCGTACGGGGAGGACACGGGGGAGCGGCGCACCCGGTCGGAGGCGGAGTTCACCGCCTACGTCCAGGAGCGCCGGGCCTCCCTGTACGCGACCGCCTACCACCTGACCGGCGACCGCTTCGAGGCCGAGGACCTGCTGCAGAGCGCGCTGTTCTCGACGTACCGGGCGTGGGACCGGATCAGCGACAAGGCGGCCGTCGGCGGATACCTCCGCCGCACCATGACCAACCTGCACATCAGCGCCTGGCGGCGCCGCAAGCTCAACGAGTACCCGACCGAGGAACTGCCGGAGACGCCCGGCGACACGGACGCCATGCGCGGCACCGAGCTGCGCGCCGTCCTGTGGCAGGCGCTGGCCCGGCTGCCCGAACTCCAGCGCACCATGCTGGTCCTGCGCTACTACGAGGGCCGCACCGACCCGGAGATCGCGGACATCCTCGGCATCAGCGTCGGCACGGTGAAGTCCAGCATCTGGCGCTCGCTGCGCCGGCTGCGCGAGGACGAGGTCCTCAGCTTCGGCCGTGACCAGGAGGAGTCCTTCGGCGAGCTCGTCGCCTGAGAGAGCCGGAGGTACGGGGGGAAGAACGGGGGAGCGGTACCGGGGGAGCCCACGGGGGAATGTGGGGGAAAGGTACCGGGGGGCCCACGGGGGAATGTGGGGAAGCGCCACCACGGGAGATGTGGGGGAGCACCGAAGGAGCGGGACCGGACGGCTGGGGGGCCGTCCGGTCCCGCTCCGCGTGCGCGGCGGCCGGCGCCCGCGGTACGGCGCGGCCGGCGGGTGCGGGCGCCGTACGCCCTCAGGCGGCCGTGCGGGCCTGGGGCTGCCGGCCCGCCGCGGCGGCGGCCAGCCGGCCCAGCGCCTCGTCCCGGTCGCAGGCGTGGGCGCCCAGGGCGACCTGCCGGGTGACGATCGACCGTTCGGTGCGCATCAGCCGCCAGCCGCGGCGCAGCAGGAACGGCACCGACTTGCGGCCCTCCTTCAGGTCCCGCAGGAAACGGCGGCGGAAGGTGGTCACCGGGCCGCGGGACAGGCACAGCGCGTCGGCCAGCACGCCCAGTTCACGGCAGCGGTCCACGATCTCGGCGGCGAAGATCCCCTCCGCGATGAACAGCGGCGTACGGCCGATGTGGAGCGTGTTCTCCCCGGTCCGGGCGCTGCGGGAGATGTCGTACACGGGCACGCCCGTGCTGCCCGTCGCGCACAGCCGGCTGATCGCCTCGACCGCGACGTCCGCGTCCCAGGAGGCGGGGTGGTCCCAGTCGATGTCCGAACTCCCCGCCACCAGCGGCAGCGTGGGGTCGTCGGCCTCCTTGTAGAAGTCGTCGAGGCGCAGCACGGGCAGCCCGGAACGGGCGGCGACCAGGGACTTGCCCGAGCCCGAGGGGCCGCAGAGCAGCACGACGCGGGCGGGTGACGGGGGATGAAGGCTCACGGAAGACCAGTTTGACGCATGGTGGCGCGCCTGCCGACCCCGCGGGTCCGCTTTGGAGCGTGGGCTGCGTCTCAACTACCCTGTGCGCTGATTCCGTTACCCAGAGCATTAGAAGGTGGCATCAGAAATGGCCCGACACGCCTCCACCCCCCACTCCACCGCACGGCGCGTCCTGTTCGCCGTCGCGACCGCCGGGGCCGCCCTGGGCGCGGGTGCGGCGACGGCCGCGGCCGCCACCGCTCCGGCCGCCCACGAGGCCCGCGGACCGGTCACCCGGGGCGAGTTGGACCCGCAGGCGGCGGCGCGGACGCTGACCGGCACCGTCCACCACGCCACCGGACCGGTCGCCGGCCTCAAGCCCAACCCGCTGGCGGGCACCGGCGTCGACCCGCTCGACAACGGCGTCACCACGCAGGTCGCCGACTTCCGGCAGGTCAGCTCCCGGCAGCTCACCGGGCCGGTGGCCGAGGCCCCGTCGGTCGGCGCGGTTCCCGTCGTCGACCGGGTGGCCGGGACGCTGCGCTGACGCACGCGCGGACACGGACCCACAGCGGAGAGCCGCGTCTCCCCCGGACGGAGGGGAGGCGCGGCTCTCGGTCCGCGGTACGGCTCCGGGCCTGCCGGCGGCTCAGTAGGAGGAGCCGGAGGCGCCCAGCGAGCCCGTCGGGTGCCAGACCGTCTTCGTCTCCAGGAACGCGGTGAGGCGCTCGGTGCCCGGCGTCGCGGCCCAGTCGTCCACAGGCTGTGGACGCAGGACGCGCTTCAGGTTGTCGGCCGCGGCGATCTCCAGCTCCTTCGCCAGCGTCTCGTCGGCGCCCGCGAGGTCGATCGCGTTGACGTCCTGGTGCGCGGCGAGCGGGGCGGCGATCTCCGCCGTACGGCCGGACAGGACGTTCACCACGCCGCCGGGCACGTCGGAGGTGGCCAGCACCTCGCCCAGGGACAGGGCGGGCAGCGGGGCCTTCTCGGAGGCGATGACGATCGCCGTGTTGCCGGTGGCGATCACCGGGGCCAGGACCGAGACCAGACCCAGGAACGACGACTCCTGCGGGGCCAGCACGGCGACCACGCCGGTCGGCTCCGGGGAGGAGAGGTTGAAGTACGGGCCCGCGACCGGGTTCGCGCCGCCGACCACCTGGGCGATCTTGTCGGTCCAGCCGGCGTACCAGACCCAGCGGTCGACGGTCGCGTCCACGACGGCCGCGGCCTTTGCCCGGGACAGGCCCTCCGCGTCGGCGACCTCGCGGGTGAACTGCTCGCGCCGGCCCTCCAGCATCTCCGCCACGCGGTACAGCACCTGGCCGCGGTTGTACGCGGTCGCGCCGGACCAGCCGCCGAACGCCTTTCGGGCGGCGACGACCGCGTCTCGGGCGTCCTTGCGGGACGAAAGGGGCGCGTTCGCCAGCCAGTTGTCCTTGGAGTCGGTCACCTCGTACACCCGGCCGCTCTCGGAACGCGGGAACTTCCCGCCGACGTACAGCTTGTAGGTCTTGAAGACCGACAGTCGGGGCTCGGTCTTCTCGGACTTCTCAGACATCGAGGTACGCCTCCAGGCCGTGGCGACCGCCCTCGCGGCCGAAGCCCGACTCCTTGTAACCGCCGAACGGCGAGGTCGGGTCGAACTTGTTGAACGTGTTGGACCAGATCACGCCCGCGCGCAGCTTGTTCGCGACGGCGAGGATCCGCGAGCCCTTCTCGGTCCAGATGCCGGCGCTCAGGCCGTACTGGGTGTTGTTGGCCTTCGCCACCGCCTCGTCGGGGGTGCGGAAGCTGAGCACCGACAGCACCGGGCCGAAGATCTCGTCCCGGGCGATGGTGTGCGCCTGGGTGACGCCCGTGAACAGCGTCGGCGCGAACCAGTAGCCGGACGCCGGCAGTTCGCAGACCGGGGACCAGCGCTCGGCGCCCTCGGCCTCGCCCTGGTCGGCCAGCGCGGTGATCCGGGCCAGCTGCTCGGCGGAGTTGATCGCGCCGATGTCGGTGTTCTTGTCCAGCGGGTCGCCCAGACGCAGGGTGGACAGGCGGCGCTTGAGGGCGTCCAGCAGCTCGTCCTGGACGGACTCCTGGACCAGGAGGCGGGAGCCCGCGCAGCAGACCTGGCCCTGGTTGAAGAAGATGCCGGTGACGATGCCCTCGACGGCCTGGTCGATCGGGGCGTCGTCGAAGACGATGTTCGCGCCCTTGCCGCCCAGTTCCAGGGTGAGCTTCTTGTTCGTGCCCGCGACCGTGCGGGCGATCTCCTTGCCCACGGCGGTGGAGCCGGTGAAGGCGACCTTGTTCACGTCCGGGTGCGCCACCAGCGCGGCGCCCGCGTCGCCGTAGCCCGGAAGGATGTTGACGACACCCTTCGGCAGGCCCGCCTGGCGGCAGATGTCCGCGAAGAACAGGGCGGACAGCGGGGTCGTCTCGGCGGGCTTGAGGACGACGGTGTTGCCCGTCGCCAGCGCCGGGGCGATCTTCCACGCCAGCATCAGCAGCGGGAAGTTCCACGGGATGACCTGGCCGGCCACGCCGAGGGGACGCGGGTTCGCCCCGAACCCGGCGTGGTCGAGCTTGTCCGCCCAGCCCGCGTAGTAGAAGAAGTGCGCCGCCACCAGGGGGAGGTCCGCGTCGCGGGTCTCCTTGATCGGCTTGCCGTTGTCCAGCGTCTCCAGGACGGCCAGCTCGCGGCTGCGCTCCTGGATGATGCGGGCGACGCGGAACAGGTACTTGGCGCGCTCGGAGCCGGGCAGCGCCGACCACTTCACGAACGCCTTGCGGGCGGCCCTGACGGCACGGTCGACGTCCTCGGCGCCGGCCTGCGCCACCTCGGAGAGGACCTCCTCGGTGGACGGCGAGACGGTCTTGAAGACCTTGCCGCCCGCGGCCTCGGTGAACTCACCGTCGATGAACAGGCCGTAGGAGGGGGCGATGTCGACGACCGAGCGGGACTCGGGCGCGGGTGCGTACTCGAATGCGGAAGCCATGGTGATCAGTCCACCGTCACGTAGTCGGGGCCGGAGTAGCGGCCGGTGGCCAGCTTCTGGCGCTGCATCAGGAGGTCGTTCAGCAGCGAGGAGGCGCCGAAGCGGAACCAGTGGTTGTCCAGCCAGTCCTCGCCCGCGGTCTCGTTGACCAGGACCAGGAACTTGATGGCGTCCTTGCTGGTGCGGATGCCGCCGGCCGGCTTCACGCCGACCTGGACGCCGGTCTGCGCCCGGAAGTCGCGCACGGCCTCCAGCATGAGCAGGGTGTTGGCGGGCGTCGCGTTGACGGCGACCTTGCCGGTGGAGGTCTTGATGAAGTCCGCCCCGGCGAGCATGCCGAGCCAGCTGGCGCGGCGGATGTTGTCGTACGTCGACAGCTCGCCGGTCTCGAAGATGACCTTCAGACGGGCGTCGGCGCCGCAGGCCTCCTTCACGGCGACGATCTCGTCGTACACCTTCAGGTACTTGCCCGCGAGGAACGCTCCGCGGTCGATGACCATGTCGATCTCGTCGGCGCCGGCGGCGACCGCGTCGCGCACGTCGGCCAGCTTCACGGCCGGCGCCGCGCGGCCCGCCGGGAAGGCGGTGGCGACCGAGGCGACCTTCACGCCGGAGCCGGCGACGGCCTCCTTGGCGGCGGCCACCATGTCGGGGTAGACGCAGACGGCGGCCGTGGTGGGCGTGGTGCGGTCCGTGGGGTCGGGATGCACCGCCTTGGCGCCGAGCGCCCGGACCTTGCCCGGGGTGTCCGCGCCTTCCAGCGTCGTCAGGTCGACCATCGAGATGGCGAGGTCGATGGCGTACGCCTTCGCGGTGGTCTTGATGGAACGGGTGCCGAGAGCGGCGGCGCGCGCCTCCAGGCCGACCGCGTCGACGCCGGGCAGCCCGTACAGGAAGCGACGCAGCGAGCTGTCGGACGACGTGACGTCGGCGAGAGCCGGTGCGGTGGGGGCAGTGGTGGGCATGGTCACCAGACGAGCATATCTACGCGCGTAGCGGCTGTACACCCCTGCGTGGGGGAGGGGGTGGATTTGGGGGGGTGGGGAGCAAGTCCGGCGGCGAGGGGAGCGCGCGGGACCGGGGGCGGAGGGCGAGGCCTGGGGGCGGGCGGTGCGGGGCGGTGCGGTGGGGGCGGGTGTGGTGGGTGGTGAGAAGTGCTGGTTGCGGTGGGTCGGGGTGGTGGGGGACGCGGTGTGGGGCGGTGCGACGCCGAGGGGCGCGGGGGCGGGAGCGGGGCTCCGGGGGGCGGTGCGCGGGGGGCGGGTTTGTGGTGCGGGGGACGGTGTGCAGAATCGGGACCATGACGACGCCCGAGCACGAGTCCCCCGCCCCCGAGTACAAGGACCGGACCAACCGGTCGACCGGCGGCATCGCGGGTGGGATCGTGCTGCTCGCCGTCGTCCTGTGGCTCGGCTTCGACGCCATGTTCACCGGTGACGGCCGCACCCCCTGGCTGGCGCTCGCCGGAATGATCCTCGTGGCGCCGTTCGTCGTCGCCTTCACGCTCCGTCCGGCCGTGTTCGTCAACCAGGACCGGCTGCGCCTGCGCAACCCGTTCCGCGTGATCGTCCTGCCGTGGGGACAGATCGCCGTCCTGCGCTCCGGGTATTCGAACGAGGTCATCACCAAGTCCGGCGACAAGTACCAGATGTGGGCCGTGCCGGTCTCCCTGCGGGCGCGCAAGCGGGCCGCCCGGCAGGAGGCGCGGGCCGCCACCGCCGGGGAGCGCGGTGTCGGCGGCGGTCGGGGGGCCATCGGCGGAGTGATCGGGCGCGGGAGCACCCGAGGGCTCAGCGGCGGAGGCTCGGCCGACGGGCCGATCCGCGCCGAGGGCGACCAGTTCATGGCCGATCTGCGCGAGCTCCAGGAGGCCCGCGAGAACGCGGAGAGCGCCCAGGGCGCGGTGTCGGTGCGGTGGGCCTACGAGATTCTCGGGCCCGCGCTGGCCGGGGCGCTTGTGATGATCGTTCTGCTGGTCGCCGGCTGAGCCGGGCCGTGGGTGCGGGCGTGCCCGGGCCTTCGCGCGGGGGCCCGCCCGCGGGCCCGGCCTGCTCCGTCGGCTGAGGCGCGGGGCGGACGCGTGTGCCGTCTCGCCTCGGTCCAGGTGTGAGGGCGGGGGCGGACTGTGCGCTGTCCCTCCCCGGGGCAGTGCGGGTCTCTCCTCGGCCGAGGTGCGAGGCCGGTGTGCCGTCCGTCCTCGGGTGCGCCGTCTGTCCTCCGGTGAGGTGTGGGGCGGGCGCCCGCGATGCGCCCGCCCCCGTTTCGTCAGATTCCCAGCGCCGTCGCCAGGTCTTCCTTGATCGCGGCCAGGAGCGCCGTCGCCTTCGCGTGCGCCCGCGGGAGGTCCGCGCGGGACGCCACCGGGACCACGACCTCCAGGTAGCACTTCAGCTTCGGCTCCGTGCCGGACGGGCGGACGATCACCCGGGCGCCGTCGAGCGTGTAGCGCAGTCCGTCGGTCGGCGGCAGCGTCTCCGTGCCCTGGGTCAGGTCCTCGGTCCGGGTGACGGCCAGGCCCGCCAGCGCGGTCGGGGGCTGCTCGCGCAGGCGGCGCATCGCGTCGGAGATCAGGGACAGGTCCTGGACCCGGACCGAGAGCTGGTCCGTGGCGTGCAGGCCGTGGTCCACGGCGAGGTCGTCGAGCAGGTCCAGGAGCGTACGGCCCTGCTCCTTGAGCTGCGAGGCCAGCTCCGTGATCAGCAGCGCCGCGGTGATGCCGTCCTTGTCGCGCACGCCCTGGGGGTCCACGCAGTAGCCGAGGGCCTCCTCGTAGCCGTAGCGCAGGCCCTCGACCCGGGCGATCCACTTGAAGCCGGTCAGGGTCTCCTCGTGCGGCAGGCCCGCCTCGGCGGCGATGCTGCCGAGGAGGGAGGAGGACACGATCGACTCCGCGAACGTGCCGCGCGCGCCGCGGGCGACCAGGTGGGCGGCGAGCAGCGCGCCGACCTCGTCGCCGCGGAGCATGCGCCAGTCCGCGCCGTCCTTGACCGCCACGGCGCAGCGGTCCGCGTCCGGGTCGTTGGCGACGATCAGGTCCGGGTCCGTCTCGCGGGCCCTGGCGAACGCCAGGTCCATCGCGCCGGGCTCCTCCGGGTTGGGGAACGCGACCGTCGGGAAGTCCGGGTCCGGCTCCGCCTGCTCGGCGACGAGGACCGGCTCCGGGAAGCCCGCGCGGGCGAAGGCGGCGAGGAGGGTGTCCTTTCCGACGCCGTGCATCGCCGTATAGACCGTGCGGGCGGTGCGGGGGGAACCCGGGGCGAGGACCGCGTCCGTACGGGCCAGGTAGGCGTCCAGGACGTCCTCGCCGAGGGTCTCCCAGCCGGAGTCCGGGCGGGGAACCGCGGTGAGGGTGGTGATCGCGTCGATCTCCGCCGCGATCTCCGCGTCGGCGGGCGGGACGATCTGGGAACCGTCGCCCAGATACACCTTGTAGCCGTTGTCGCGGGGCGGGTTGTGGCTGGCGGTGACCTCCACGCCGGCGACCGCGCCCAGGTGCCGGATCGCGAACGCGAGCACCGGGGTGGGCAGGGGGCGGGGGAGCACGGCCGCGCGCAGGCCGGCGCCGGTCATGACGGCGGCGGTGTCGCGGGCGAAGTCCGCCGACTTGTGGCGGGCGTCGTAGCCGATGACGACGAGGCCGGCCGTGTCCGTGCCGTCGCCGTGGGGGACGCCCTGCTTCTTCAGGTACGCGGCGAGGCCGGCCGCCGCGCGGATGACGACGGAGCGGTTCATGCGCAGGGGGCCGGCGCCGAGTTCGCCGCGGAGGCCGGCGGTGCCGAACTGGAGGGTGCCGGCGAAGCGGGCGGCGAGCTCCTCGGTGTCGCCTGCCTCGATGAGTTCGGCGAGTTCCGCGCGGGTGTCCGCGTCGGGGTCCTCGGCGAGCCATGCCTTGGCCCGTGCGATGAGGTCGTCGTGCACGATTGCGTCAGCCTCTCGTGTGGTGGGGGCGCCTGCGGTGCGGTGTGTGGTGGGGCTGTGTGCGGTGCGGCCCCTGCGGTGCGGTGCGGGCGCATGCGGTGCGCCGGGGGTCGGGGCCGTGGTGGTGCGTCCAGCCCGCCGCACACGGACGTACGGCCCTGAGTCGTGGTCGGTGGGGTAGGTGGGGACCGCAGTACGCGGCGGGCTTCGGACGCACCACCACGGCCCACTCCCGTCGTCTCGCGGCTGTCCGGGAGTGGGTGGTAGCGGTTCGTCCGGGGTACTGGCCGGCCCCCGGGGTGGGGACCGGTGCCCGGGGCGGGGCGCGGTCCGGCCCCGGGGTCCTGTCCTGTGGGGGCTACAGGCGTTCCAGGACCTGGGCCAGGAGGGCGCCCATGCGGGTGGCGCTGTCGCGGCCGGCCTGGAGGACTTCCTCGTGGTTGAGGGGCTCACCGGTCATGCCGGCGGCGAGGTTCGTCACCAGGGAGATGCCGAGGACCTCGGCGCCGGCCTCGCGGGCGGCGATGGCCTCCAGGACCGTGGACATGCCCACCAGGTCCGCGCCGATCACGCGGGCCATGCGGATCTCGGCCGGCGTCTCGTAGTGCGGGCCGGGGAACTGGGCGTAGACGCCCTCCTCCAGGCTGGCGTCGACCTCCTTGCACAGGGTGCGCAGGCGGGGGGAGTAGAGGTCGGTCAGGTCCACGAAGTTGGCGCCGACGATCGGGGAGGTCGCCGTCAGGTTGATGTGGTCGCTGATCAGGACCGGCTGGCCGGGGCGCATGCCCTCGCGCAGGCCGCCGCAGCCGTTGGTGAGGACGATCGTCTTGCAGCCGGCCGCGACGGCGGTGCGCACACCGTGGGCGACGGCGGCCACGCCGCGGCCCTCGTAGTAGTGGGTGCGGCCCAGGAACACCAGGGCGCGCTTGTTCCCGATGGTGTACGAGCGGACCTTGCCGCCGTGGCCCTCGACCGCCGGGGGCGGGAAGCCGGGCAGCTCGGTGACCTGGAACTCGGCGTCGGGGGCGCCCAGGGCGTCGACGGCCGGAGCCCAGCCGGAGCCCATCACGAGGGCGACGTCGTGGGTCTCCGCGCCGGTGAGTTCGCGCAGGCGCGCGGCGGCGGCGTCGGCGGCGGCGTAGGGATCGCCCTGGATGTCGTCCGGAAGAAGAGATGCGTTCACGCGGATGAGGGTAGCCGCTCTCGGCCTACGCGCGTAGATGACGGAGCTCACGGGAATGCGATCGTTGTCTTGTCGTTTCCGACAAAAGCCTCGCGCGAGTGAGTCAGCAGGGACGTTTGCGCAGTTCCATCACGTAGTCGTGGGGCGCTCCGGCCGATTCGGCGGCGTCCGCGATCTCGCCCAGGTAGCGGGCGGAGGGCAGGCCGCCCTCGTAGCCGTTGAGGACGTAGACCCAGGCCGGCTCCTCGCCGTCCAGGGTGTGCGCGCGCACGCGCATGCGCCGGTACACCTCGTTGCCGACGCCCTCCCAGCGGTCCAGGGACTCCTCGTCCATGGGCGCGATGTCGTAGAGCGCCACGAAGACCTGGGAGATCGGGTCCTCGACCAGGGTCGCGAGCGCGCCCTCCCAGCCCATGTGCTCGCCGCCGAAGGTCAGCCGCCAGCCGTTCAGCCAGCCCGTGGCGCGCAGCGGCGAGTGCGGGGCGCGGCGGGACATCAGCCGCGCGTCGAGATTGCCGGCGTACGCGGCGTAGAGCGACATGGAGCGAAGCGTACGGCAGGGAGCGGTATGTCACATCCGTGCCGGTGGGCGGCGCGGTGGCGCCCCGCCGACGCCCGGGCGAGGGGCGTCCGCCGCCCCGGGGCAGTGGCACGTTGAGGAGTGCGGGACAATGGAGTACGTGACTCGGATCGTGATCATCGGTGGCGGACCCGGCGGATACGAAGCGGCGCTGGTCGCCGCTCAGCTCGGCGCGGAGGTGACCGTCGTCGACTGCGACGGTCTGGGCGGAGCGTCGGTGCTGACCGACTGCGTGCCGTCGAAGACCCTTATCGCTACGGCCGAGGTGATGACCACCTTCGACTCCTCCTACGAGGAGCTGGGGATCATCGTCGCCGACGACACCCCGCCCCTGGAGCAGGCCGCCCGGGTGGTCGGCGTCGACCTGGGCAAGGTCAACCGGCGGGTGAAGCGCCTGGCGCTCGCGCAGTCGCACGACATCACGGCGTCCGTGACGCGCGCCGGCGCGCGGGTCATGCGCGGGCGCGGCCGGCTGGAGGGCATGCAGGCCCTCGACGGCTCGCGCAAGGTCGTCGTCACCACGGCCGACGGCAGCGAGGAGACGCTCACCGCGGACGCGGTGCTCATCGCCACCGGCGGTCACCCGCGTGAGCTGCCCGACGCCCAGCCCGACGGCGAGCGCATCCTCAACTGGACCCAGGTCTACGACCTCACCGAGCTGCCGGAAGAGTTGATCGTGGTCGGCTCCGGCGTCACCGGCGCCGAGTTCGCCGGCGCCTACCAGGCGCTCGGCTCGCGGGTCACGCTGGTGTCCTCCCGCGACCGCGTGCTGCCCGGCGAGGACCCGGACGCCGCCGCCGTCCTGGAGGACGTCTTCCGGCGCCGCGGCATGAACGTCATGGCGCGTTCGCGTGCCGCGGCGGCCAAGCGGGTCGGCGACCGAGTCGAGGTGACGCTGGCCGACGGGCGCGTCATCACCGGCTCGCACTGCCTCATGGCCGTCGGCGCCGTCCCCAACAGCGCCGGGCTCGGCCTGGAGGAGGCCGGTGTCAAGCTGCGCGAGTCCGGTCACATCTGGACCGACAAGGTGTCACGGACGACCGCTCCGGGCGTGTACGCGGCCGGTGACGTGACCGGAGTGTTCGCACTCGCGTCGGTGGCGGCGATGCAGGGGCGCATCGCCATGTACCACTTCCTCGGCGACGCGGTGGCGCCGCTGAACCTCAAGACGGTCTCCTCCAACGTCTTCACCGACCCGGAGATCGCCACCGTCGGCTACAGCCAGGCCGACGTCGACGCCGGCAAGATCGACGCCCGCTGCGTGAAGCTGCCGCTGCTGCGCAACCCGCGCGCGAAGATGCAGGGCATCCGGGACGGCTTCGTCAAGATCTTCTGCCGTCCGGGCACGGGCATCGTGGTCGGCGGTGTGGTCGTGGCGCCGCGCGCCTCGGAACTGATCCACCCCATCTCGATCGCCGTCGACAACAATCTGACGGTCGAGCAGATCGCGAACGCCTTCACCGTGTACCCGTCTCTTTCGGGCTCGATCGCCGAGGTGGCCCGCCAGCTGCACGGCCGGAAGGCCACGGGCGAGGCGTAGGCGGCCGGGCGGCGGGTGGCCGTCGCGCGGCGGCCGGGTGGTCTGTTCGGTGCCCGGCGGCCCGGTGGTCTGCCCGGTGAGTGGGCGATCCGCCGGGCGGGCGGGTGGCCCGGTCTCGCGGCCTGCCGTGCCGCGGATGTCGGCCCGGTGGGCGGTGGCGTCCGGTGGGTGTGCCGGTCATGCGTGCGGCATAGGCGGGGTGACTAGGTCCTATACCACCTGGTGCCCTGCCATGCGAACAACTTCTGTTATTCGGCGCAAACTGCTGAAAGCAGACGGTCGCTGGGGTTACTGTCAGTTTCGTGTTCGCTGCTGAACGTCGCCAATTGATCCTCGAAATGGTGCGAGCCAACGGTGCGGTCTCGCTCCGTGAACTCGCCCGCGTCGTCCAGACCTCCGAAGTGACCGTACGGCGGGACGTGCGCGCGCTGGAGGCAGAAGGACTCCTCGACCGCCGACACGGCGGTGCGGTACTTCCCGGCGGGTTCACGCGGGAGTCGGGCTTCCCGCAGAAGTCGCATCTCGCGACCGCGGAGAAGACGGCCATCGCCGACCTCGCCGCGGGCCTCGTCGAAGAGGGCGAGGCCATCGTCGTCGGGGCGGGTACGACCACGCAGGAGCTGGCGCGACGGCTCGCCCGGGTACCCGGGCTGACCGTCGTCACCAACTCCCTCCTGGTCGCCCAGGCCCTCGCCCACGCCAACCGCGTGGAGGTCGTGATGACCGGCGGCACGCTGCGCGGCTCCAACTACGCCCTCGTCGGGTCGGGAGCCGAGCAGTCGCTGCAGGGGCTGCGGGTGTCGAAGGCCTTCCTCTCGGGGAGCGGCCTCACCGCCGAGCGGGGCCTGTCCACGTCCAACATGCTGTCGGCCTCGGTGGACCGGGCCCTGGTCCAGGCCGCCGCGGAGGTCGTGGTCCTCGCCGACCACGGCAAGCTCGGCGCGGACACGATGTTCCAGACCGTCCCGACCGACCTCATCACCCGTCTGGTGACGGACGAGCCCCCGGTCCACGACGACCGCGCGGGCACCGAGCTCCAGGCCCTGGCCGACCAGGGCGTCCAGATCGCCGTGGCCGGCTCCTCGGGACACCCGGTGGGCGACCAGCCCCCGGGGCGCGGTGAGCGCCGCCGCGACGTGCCCCTGCCTGGTCCGCGCCGCGGACAGGTCCCGGGCGGGCCGGCCACGCCCCTGCGCTCCGCCTCGCTCAACGGAGCCGACCAGACGGGACCCGAACGGGCCGCCCGGGTCGCGGATCTGCGGCGGCGGTGAGCGCGGGGCCCGGGGGCCGGTGAGGCGCGTCTGTGCCGGAGGCGCGGCGGGATGCGTGGCGGACGCCGTCCTGATGCGCGCCGGGCGGCTGTGCCGGCGCAAAGAAGCGCCGGGGGAGCCGGGGCGAGCGAGCCGGTGGTTCCCGGGGAACGAAACGAGGCGCCCGGCCGATCGCTGTCGCGGTCGGCCGGGCGCCCGGTCGTTTCAGGTGCGGTGTGTCAGTCCTTGATCTCGCAGATGGGGGCGCCGGAGGTGAGGGAGGCGCCGACTTCGGCGGTGAGGCCCTTGATGGTGCCGTTCTTGTGGG
>NZ_JBISAL010000006.1:0-477904 GCF_044391765.1 Streptomyces sp. NPDC018610 | reverse complement strand
CCCTCTCGGGCTTTCCTCCGGGCGCTTCCCTTCGGTCTTGCGTTTCCGACTCTATCAGATCTTTCCGATCCGATTTCCTCGGTGCTTTCCAGGTTTTCGCTTTCGCGTTTCCCTTTCCGGCGGTTCCGACTTTATCAGAAGTTTCGCGCCGGTCTGACCGGCCGTTGTTTCCGATTCATCGGGGGCTTCTTCGAAATCGATGATTTCAGAAGCGGGTAGATGTTCACTTCGCCCATCTGGACCAGGTCCAGCTCCAGGCAACTGTTCGAATCTACCTCCCCACCCGATCCGTGTCAACGGCTCCGGCGGGGCGAAGAGGACACTAGCAGCTCACGGGCCGTAGACGCACATCACGCCGCCGTCGGCACGTCGGCGCTGCGTTCGGCGGCCGTCAGGTCACCCGTGTCGCCGGCGCGTGCCGCACGACCGCCGAGGGCGTAGACGTAGGTCAGGAAGGCCGCCTCGGCGACGACGCCGATGCCTATGCGGGCCCAGGTGGGCAGGTCGGACGGGGTGACGAAGCCTTCGATGGCGCCGGAGACGAAGAGCACCAGGGCGAGTCCGATCGCCATGCCGACCGCGGCCCGGCCCTCCTCGGCCAGCGCGGTGCGCCGGGCACGGGGCCCGGGGTCGATCAGGGTCCAGCCGAGACGCAGTCCCGTGCCGGCGGCGACGAAGACCGCGGTCAGTTCGAGCAGGCCGTGCGGGAGGACGAGGCCGAGGAAGGTGTCGAGGCGGCCGGCCGAGGACATCAGCCCGATACCGACACCGAGATTGAGCATGTTCTCGAACAGGATCCACAGGACCGGCAGTCCCAGGAAGACGCCGAGGACCAGGCACATGGCGGTGGCCTGCGCGTTGTTCGTCCACACCTGGGCGGCGAAGGCCGTCGCGGGATGGCTCGAGTAGTAGGTCTCGTACTCGCCGCCGGGGCGGGTGAGCCGGCGCAGCTCGTCGGGGGCGGCGATCGTGGCCTGCACCTCCGGGTGCGCGGCGATCCACCAGCCCAGGAGCGCCGCGACGACGGTGGACGCGATCGCTGTGGGCACCCACCAGTGACGCGCCCGGTAGACCGCGGCCGGGAAGCTCTCCAGGAGGAAGCGGGTGACGTCGCGCCACGAGGCCCGGCGGGTTCCCGCGACCGCGCCGCGCGCCCTGGCCACCAGTTGGCTGAGCCGGCCGGTCAGCTGCGGGTCGGGAGCGCTGGACTGGATGAGGGAGAGATGGGTGGCGGTCCGCTGGTAGAGGGCGACGAGTTCGTCGGCCTCCCCGCCGGTGAGGCGACGGCGGCGACGCAGCAGGACGTCGAGGCGGTCCCACTCGGCTCGGTGGGCGGAGACGAAGACGTCCAGGTCCATCGTGTCTGCCTGCTCCTCGGCTGGTTGTTCGACTGCCCGTGGGATGCGTCGGCTTGTCCTACTGCGGCGCGACGGCATTCAGCTTGGCAGACTGGCGGTCCGCGGGGCAGGTCAGGGGAAGGACGGCGGCGTGAGCGAACTGGTCACGGGCGAGGCGGTGGCGCTGGAGCTGCGCCCGGCGAGGCTGCCCAGCAGGGCACTGGCCGTGTTGCTGGATCTTGCCGTCGCCGTGGCGGCCTATGTGGCCGTGTCCGTGGGGGTGCTGGTCGCGGCGGCCTCCCTGGACGACGCGGCGCGTATCGCGCTGTCGATCGCGACCTTCCTCCTCGTGCTGGTGGGCGGCCCGATCGCGGTGGAGACGCTCAGCCACGGCCGCTCGCTCGGCAAGCTGGCGTGCGGGCTGCGGGTGGTGCGCGACGACGGGGGGCCGATCCGGTTCCGGCACGCGCTGGTGCGCGGTGCGATCGGCGTGGTGGAGATCCTGATGACGTTCGGGGTGGTCGCCTGCATCGCGTCGTTCGTGTCGGCGCGGGGCCGTCGGCTGGGCGATGTGTTCGCGGGAACGCTGGTCGTGCGGGAGCGGGTGTCCTCCGGGCAGGCGGCCTTCGTGCCCGAGCCGCCGCCCTGGCTGGCGGGGCGGTTCTCGGCCCTCGACCTGTCGGCGGTTCCCGACGGGCTGTGGCTGGCGGTCCGGCAGTACCTGACGCGGATGCACCAACTGGATCCGCGGGTGGGATGGGGCATGGCGCAACGGCTCGCCACCGACCTCGCCTCCCGTACCGGCACGCCGGCGCCGCCCGGGGTGCCGCCGGCCCTGTACCTGGCGGCGGTGCTGCAGGAGCGGCGGGTCCGGGAGGCCAGGCGGGCCTTCGGGGACGGCGGCCGGGTCCCGCAGGAACCGGCCTCCCCGCAGCAACCGGCCTTCCCGCAGGCACCGGCCTCCCCGCAGGCGCCGACCACGCCGCGGACCGCGGCGGCCCGGCACGCGCCACCCTCCCCCTCGTCACCGTCACCGTCACCGTCGCGGGAGGCGGCGTCGGAGCGGCGGTCCGGCACCGGGTTCGTGCCGCCCGCGTAGCCGGGACGTCGGCCCGGCTGTCCGCGGAGACAGGGGACCGGGCCGCCGGTCCGGCGAGCGGTCAGGGGGCGAAGGGGGACGGCGGGGACCGGAGGTCCTCCAGTTCGACCCAGGGGGCGGCCAGAACCACGTCCCCGGTGAGGTGCACGGTGTGTCTTTCGCCCGTGTCCAGGGCTGTGACCTGGTATTCGTCCACGATCAGGGGGCCGTTGTCAGTGGCGTGTGCTTCTCTTTCCACCAAGGCCCAGGACTGGTCCACGGTGAGGGGGGCGAGGACCGGATCCGTGAAGTCGACGAGACGTACGCGGGTCGCCGCGGCGGAGGGGGTGAGGCGCAGGAGACGGGCGGTGGCGACGAGGAACGCGGGGGACGTGCCGGTGAAGGCGTGGGCGCGCGCATTGCCTTCGGTGGCATGGGTTCCGGTGGGGTCGGTGCGGACCCAGGTGACGCCGTCGAGGGCGGCGCCGCGCACCTGCCAGCCTCCCGCGTGGAGTTCCAGGCGGATGGGACGGCCGAGTTCGTCGAGGGCGAGGTCGACGGAGCCGCGGTGATCGCCCGAGGGGGTGGTCACCTGGGAGACGTAGCGCCAGCCGGAGGGTCCGGGGGCGCACTGGAAGGTCTCCTGCGCGAAAGGGGTGTGATCGTGCGGGTCGAGAAGCGAATAACGGCCGCGGGGCATGGGGGTCCTGGGTTCTGAGGGCGGGGCCTGACCGGTCCTTGGTCGTCGGTCCTGTCCCGGTCACCCGGGGCGAGTCGGTCCGGCGTGCGTGACGGCCGCCGGTCCGGCCTCATGGGGCAGGCCCCCGGCACGGGGGTGCGGGGGCCTGCCTCTGAGGACCTGGGCGAGACGCGGAAGCGGCTCGGCGGCCGGTCAGTAGCGGTAGTGGTCCGCCTTGAACGGGCCGTCGACCTCCACGCCGATGTACGCGGCCTGCTCGGGGCGCAGCTTGGTGAGCTTGACGCCGAGCGCGTCCAGGTGCAGGCGGGCGACCTTCTCGTCGAGGTGCTTGGGCAGCACGTAGACGCCGGTCGGGTACGCGTCGGGCTTGGTGAACAGCTCGATCTGGGCCAGGGTCTGGTCCGCGAAGGAGTTGGACATCACGAACGACGGGTGGCCGGTGGCGTTGCCCAGGTTCAGCAGGCGGCCCTCGGACAGCACGATGATCACCTTGCCGTCCGGGAAGGTCCAGGTGTGGACCTGCGGCTTGACCTCGTCCTTGACGATGCCGGGGATCTTGGCGAGGCCGGCCATGTCGATCTCGTTGTCGAAGTGGCCGATGTTGCCGACGATGGCCTGGTGCTTCATCTTCGCCATGTCGGAGGCGAGAATGATGTCCTTGTTGCCGGTGGTGGTGACGAAGATGTCGGCGGTCTCGACGACCTCGTCCAGGGTGGTGACCTGGTAGCCGTCCATCGCCGCCTGAAGGGCGCAGATCGGGTCGATCTCGGTGATGATCACCCGGGCGCCCTGGCCGCGCAGGGACTCCGCGCAGCCCTTGCCCACGTCGCCGTAGCCGCACACGACGGCGGTCTTGCCGCCGATGAGGACGTCGGTGGCGCGGTTGATGCCGTCGACCAGGGAGTGTCGGCAGCCGTACTTGTTGTCGAACTTCGACTTGGTGACCGCGTCGTTGACGTTGATCGCCGGGAAGAGGAGGGTGCCGTCGCGCTGCATCTCGTACAGGCGGTGGACGCCGGTGGTGGTCTCCTCGGTGACGCCGCGGATCTCGGAGGCCAGCTGGGTCCACTTCTGGGGGTTCTCGCCCAGGGTGCGGGTCAGCAGCTGGAGGATGACGCGGTGCTCGTCGGACTCGGCGGTGTCGACCGAGGGGACCTTGCCGTCCTTCTCGTACTCGACGCCCTTGTGGACGAGGAGGGTGGCGTCACCGCCGTCGTCGAGGATCATGTTCGGGCCGCCGGTGGCGGCGTCGGGCCAGGTCAGCGCCTGCTCGGTGCACCACCAGTACTCCTCCAGCGTCTCGCCCTTCCAGGCGAAGACCGGGACGCCCTGGGGGTTCTCCGGGGTGCCGTTCGGGCCGACGGCGATGGCGGCGGCGGCGTGGTCCTGGGTGGAGAAGATGTTGCAGGACGCCCAGCGGACGCGGGCGCCCAGGGCCACCAGCGTCTCGATGAGGACGGCGGTCTGGACGGTCATGTGCAGGGAGCCGGTGACGCGGGCGCCGGCGAGGGGCTGGGCCTCGGCGTACTCCTTGCGGATCGCCATCAGGCCGGGCATCTCGTGCTCGGCGAGGGTGATCTCCTTGCGGCCGAACTCGGCCAGGGACAGGTCGGCGACCTTGAAGTCCTGTCGGCTGTCGACAGTCGTCATTACGGGCTGCTCCTCGGAGTCTGGGTCGAGGTGGGTACGGCTGACCTGCGCGGCGGCGGACACAGGAGTGCCCAGAGGAGGACACAGGCATGCCCGCGTGCGCGCAGCGCAGTCCGTCGGAGGCCCTCTCTCCCTCGGACGGTCCGTCGTCGGACCGCCCGACCGCCATCAGCAGCGACGTCTGGCTCCGTCCCAAGCTACACCGGCGGGCGGCACGGCCCCCAGTCCGCCTGCGGACGGATCCGGCCGTTCGGGGACGCGGACGGGGCCCGCCGGTGGATCGGCGGGCCCCGTCGGTGATCGTCTTCGGCCGCTGTCGGTGGCCGTGGTGTGCCCGGTGGCGGCCGTCGTCGGGATCGGGTGGTGGCCGCCGTCGGGCTCGGGTGGTGGCCGGGGGCTCAGTGGCCGCCGGTGTGGCGGGTCGGGCCGCCGGGGGTGGCCTCCGGGTCGGGGCCCTTGGCGGCCTCGGCCTCGCTGTAGACGTCCGGTTCGAGGTAGATGACGCGGGCGATGGGGACGGCGGCGCGGATACGGGCTTCGGCGGCGTCGATGGCGGCGGCCACCTCGGCGGCGGTGTCGTCGTGCCGGACGGCGATCTTGGCGGCGACGAGCAGTTCCTCCGGGCCGAGGTGGAGGGTGCGCATGTGGATGACGCGGGTGACGCTGTCCCCGTCGACGGTGGCGGCCTCGATCTGCTGGACCACCTCGACGCCGGCGGCCTCGCCGAGCAGCAGCGACTTGGTCTCGGCGGCCAGGACGAGGGCGATGCCGACCAGCAGGACGCCGATGCAGACGGTGCCGATGCCGTCCCAGACGCCGTCGCCGGTGAGCAGGGCGAGTCCGACGCCGCCGAGGGCGAGGACGAGACCGATGAGCGCGCCGAAGTCCTCCAGGAGGACGACGGGAAGCTCGGGCGCCTTGGCGCGGCGGATGAACTGCCGCCAGGACAGTCTGCCGCGCAGCTGGTTGGACTCCTTGATGGCGGTGCGGAAGGAGAAGCCCTCGGCGCAGATCGCGAAGAGGAGGACGGCCACCGGCCAGTACCAGTTCTCCAGCTCGTGCGGGTGGCTGATCTTCTCGTAGCCCTCGTAGATGGCGAACATGCCGCCGATGGAGAACAGCACGATGGAGACGAGGAAGGCGTAGATGTAGCGCTCGCGGCCGTAGCCGAACGGGTGCTGCGGTGTCGCCTCGCGCTGGGCCTTCTTGCCGCCGATGAGCAGCAGGAACTGGTTGCCGGAGTCGGCGAGCGAGTGCACGCCCTCGGCGAGCATCGACGAGGAGCCGCTGAAGGCGAAGGCCACGAACTTCGATACCGCGATCGCGAGGTTGGCGCCGAGTGCCGCCGCGATCGCCTTGGTGCCGCCTGACGCGCTCATGTGTGCGGGTTTTCCCTTCGCTTTCGTGCGTTGGTGTCCGTGTGCGGGCGTCCCCCCGTGCCGCACCGTCCGTGGCGGTCGCGGGCTTTGCCCGTCCTTTGCCGGTGGGCCATTGTCGCAGCCCGGCTCGGCGGCGGTGCGCCAGGTCGCCGCAACGCCCGCCGCCGGCGCGGTCAGACGACGACCGTGGCCCGGAAGACGGTGCCGGCGCCGGACACTTCGGCCTTCTCGCCGGCCGGGACGAACACGGACCGCCCCGGGGCCAGCCGGTGCTCGCCGGCCTGCACGGCGCCCGCCGTGCAGAGCAGGATCTGCGGGGTGCCGAGGGTGAGGTCGTGGACGGCGGCGCCTTCCGGGAGGACGTAACGGGAGAGGCGGAACTCGTCGATGGGGGTCTCGTAGACCTCCTCGCCGTCCGGGGCGGCCTCGGGGCGCAGGACGCCGGGGTCGCCGGCCTCGAAGCGGACGACGCGCAGGAGTTCGGGCACGTCGACGTGTTTGGGGGTCAGGCCGCAGCGCAGGACGTTGTCGGAGTTGGCCATGATCTCCACGCCCAGGCCGTCGAGGTAGGCGTGCGGGACGCCGGCGCCGAGGAAGAGCGCCTCGCCGGGCTGGAGACGGACGTGGTTGAGGAGCATCGCGGCCAGGACGCCGGGGTCTCCCGGGTAGTGGTGGGCGATGCCGGCGTAGGGGGCGTGGTCGCCGCCGAGGCGGTCGCACGCGGCAGCTGTCTCGTGGACGGTGTGCGCGATCTCGTCGCGGTCGGCGCCGAGGATCGCGGTGAGGACCTCGCGCAGCGCCGCCTCCTCGGGGTGGGCGTGCAGCAGGTCGACGTAGGGCTTGAGGGAGTCCACGCCGAGGGCGGCGAGCAGGTCGGCGGCCTCGGCCGGGGCGCGGAAGCCGCACAGACCGTCGAACTCGGTGAGGGCGCAGATCAGTTCGGGCTTGTGGTTGGCGTCCTTGTAGTTGCGGTGCGGGGCGTCGAGCGGGACGCCCCGGCGCTCCTCGTCGGCGTAACCCGCCTTCGCCTGCTCCAGGTCGGGGTGGACCTGGAGGGAGAGGGGCGCGCCGGCGGCGAGGATCTTGAGCAGGAAGGGCAGGCGCGGGCCGAACTCGGTGACGGTGGCGGCGCCGAGTTCCCGTTCCGGGGCGGCGTCGATGACGTCGGCGAGGGTGCCACGCGCGGTGCGCGAGGGCGCGCCCGGGTGGGCGCCCATCCACATCTCCGCCTGCGGTTCGCCGCTGGGCTGGACGCCGAGCAGCCGCGGGATGGCGGTGGTGGAGCCCCAGGCGTAGGGCCGGATGGTGTTGTCGAGGCGGTCCATGCGCTTCTCTCTGCGTGTTCTTGCCGGGCGTACCGCGTGACGGGGCGGAACGCCGTAGGGGGCGGGTGGGCGGCATCGCCCGGGTGCGGGGCGGGCCGCGCCTGTCGCGGCGGTGGGCGGTCCCGCACGATGGTGGCGGTCCCGCACGACGGTGGGCGGTCCTGCCTGGGGCGCCCGATGGCGCGGTGGGCTTCCCCAGGTCCGTACGGTCCGTACGGCCCTGGGATGTCGTAGGCCCGTGCCCGTGCCGTACCGCGGCCGGGCGGCGGGCGGGTCAGGCGCCGGAGGCGATCGCCAGGTAGACGGCGGTGAAGTCCGTGACGGCGATCAGCTCCGCGAGGGCCTCGATCTCGCCGCCGGGGTCGGGCTCCAGCTCGCTGATCGGCGTGTCGTGGCTGAGGGCCAGGTCACGGGCGGCGGGGGCGGCGGTGAGGCCGCCGAGCGGGCGGTCGCGGAGCAGCACCACGCGCGCGTGCAGGGCGGGTGGCTCGGAGACCCGGTCGCGGAAGAAGTCGTCCGGGTCGGCGCTGGCGGCCAGCGGACCGGCGAGCAGGGCGCCGTGCGCGGCGAGCGCCTCGGGCAGTTCGGCCACGGCCGCGGGGATGCCGGACAGTTCGGCGAGCACGGCGGCGAACCGGCGGCCCGCGGGCCCGGCCGCGGCGCCCTCGGTCCAGATCACCGGCAGCCCGTCGGCGAGTTCGGCGGCGAGGGTCTTGGCCGGGTTGTTGTACGTGGCGATGGCGGGGCCGCAGCGTTCGGCGATGTGGTCGAGACGGTCGGCCGCCGCCTCCAGGGCGTCGGGCGGCGCGGTGAGCAGGCCGATGCGGTCCAGGAGCGCGAGCAGCGGGGTGAGCAGCGCCCACAGCACGCCGGGCGCGGATCCGGCGAGGGGCTCGTCGTGGTCGTAGGGGGCCGTCGCCATCGGGATGAACAGGCCGTGGGCGCCCTCGACGGCCTCGACGAGGGGGGTGCCGGCCGGGGCGACGGCGACGACCGTACAACCGCGGCGGTAGGCCTGCTCGGCGAGAAGACCGAGGCTCGGCTCGGCGCCGTCGGGGGTGGTGATCAGCAGCAGGTCGACGGAGCCGGCCCAGCCGGGCAGTTCCCAGCGCAGCGCGCCGGAGGCCGAGGCGACGCCGGTGGGCGCCAGCCGGGTGACGGGGCTGCCGACGCCGGCGAGGGTCCCGATCAGATCGGCGGCGTGGGTGGCGGCGGAGCCGGGCCCGGCGATGAGGACCGCGCGGGGGCGGCCGTCGGGTTTGAGGTCGGCCACGCCGGCCTCGGCGGCGTGCCGGGCGGCGGTGCGGACGCGGGCGCCGGCCTCGGCGGCGCCGCGGAGCAGTCCGCGGCGGTCGGCGGCGGCGAGCGCCTCCGGGTCGTCGAGCAGCGATTCGTCGAGCATGGGCGGCAGCCTCCGATCGGGCTCCGAGCGCCGGGGCGTCGGGACGGCGAGTCGTCGGGACGGCGGGCCGGCGAAGTCAGGTCGCCGGGCGGCCGGTCAGGCGGGGCGGCGGGCCTCGTCGACCAGCAGGACGGGGATGCCGTCGCGCACGGGGTAGGCGAGGCCGCAGTCCTGGCCGGTGCAGACGAGCTCGGTGTCCTGCTCCTCCAGGGGAGAGTGGCAGGCCGGGCAGGCGAGGATCTCCAGGAGGCCGGCTTCGAGCGGCATGGGGGTTCCCTTCGGGGCGCGGGAGTGCGTGTGCGGTTGTACGGACGTGCCTGGTCAGGGTACCGCCGGTGGGGGGCCGGTGGCGGGGGCGGCCGGAAGCCGGGGCGGGGCCGCCCCCGAGGGGCCCGGTGCGGCGGGGTGATCAGCCCCGGATGATCGCCAGGGCCTCGTCGCGCACCTTGGCCATCGTCGGCTCGTCACGTGCCTCGGCGTTCAGCCGGAGCAGGGGCTCGGTGTTGGAGGGGCGGACGTTGAACCACCAGTCGCCGGCGGTGACGGTGAGGCCGTCGAGTTCGTCCAGGGTGACGTCCGGGCGGCCGGTGTAGGCGGCCCTGATCGCGGCGATGCGGTCCGCCTGGTCGTCGACCGTGGAGTTGATCTCGCCGGAGCCCACGTAGCGGTCGTACCGCGCCACCAGGGCGGACAGGGGGCCGTCCTGGCCGCCGAGGGCCGCGAGGACGTGCAGGGCGGCCAGCATGCCGGTGTCCGCGTTCCAGAAGTCCTTGAAGTAGTAGTGCGCGGAGTGCTCGCCGCCGAAGATCGCGCCGGACCTGGCCATCTCGGCCTTGATGAAGGAGTGGCCGACGCGGGTGCGGACCGGGGTGCCGCCGTTCTCCCGCACCACCTCGGGCACCGACCAGGAGGTGATGAGGTTGTGGATGATCGCGCCCCGGCCGCCGTGCCGGGCCAGTTCGCGGGCGGCGACCAGCGCGGTGATCGCGGACGGGGAGACCGGCTCGCCGCGCTCGTCCACCACGAAGCAGCGGTCGGCGTCCCCGTCGAAGGCGAGCCCGAGGTCGGCTCCCTCCGCGCGGACCCGCTCGCGCAGGTCGACGAGGTTGGCCGGGTCGAGCGGGTTGGCCTCGTGGTTGGGGAAGGTGCCGTCCAGTTCGAAGTACATCGGGACGAGGTCGACGGGCAGGCCGGCGAGGACCGTGGGGACGGTGTGGCCGCCCATGCCGTTGCCCGCGTCGACGACCACCTTCAGGGTGCGGATGGCGGTGACGTCGACGAGGGAGCGCAGATGGGCCGCGTAGTCCTCCAGCGTGTCGCGCCGGGTGACCGTCCCCGTCCGGCCGGCCGGGCGCGGGGCGCCCGACTCGCTCCACTTCTCCACCAGTTCGCGGATCTCGGTCAGGCCGGTGTCCTGGCCGACGGGGGCCGCGCCCGCGCGACACATCTTGATGCCGTTGTACCGGGCCGGGTTGTGCGAGGCCGTGAACATCGCGCCGGGCAGGCCGAGCGCGCCGGAGGCGTAGTACAGCTGGTCCGTCGAGCAGAGCCCGATCTCGGTGACGTCGGCGCCGCACCGGGCCGCGCCGCGCGCGAAGGCGCCGGCCAGGCCGGGCGAGGAGGGCCGCATGTCGTGCCCGGTGACGACGGCGTCCGCGCCGGTCACCCGGACGAAGGCCGCGCCGAACAGTTCGGCCAGCGACTCGTCCCACTGGTCCGGGACCACGCCGCGCACGTCGTACGCCTTCACGAGCTGCGACAGATCAGCAGTCACGGCCGACCCTCCTGAAATCCCAAAGTCCCGATCGGTCACCACAAACTACCCGTCCCGGCCGGTGGGGCCGGTGCACGAGTGCGATGGGAACCGTACGGGGCGGGGTGCGGCACGGGGTGCGGCCGCCTCGACTCGCGCCGCGGCGAACGGTTTTGTCAGTTGTCCGGCGAGCGGAGCACTCGCAGATGGCCGCGCCGCGCGACCTCCATCGGGTCCGCGCCGCGCGTCCCGCCTCCACCGGCCTCGGCCGCGCGCTGCTGGGGCCGGGCGGCCTCGCGCACCGCGTTGGCGAGCGCTTCCAGGTCGTCGCCGCTGGGGCGGGCGGGGGCCGAGCCGTCAAGGAGCCGGACGACCTCCCAGCCGCGCGGGGCGGTGAGGCGCTCGGAGTGTTCGGCGCACAGGTCGTAGCAGTGGGGTTCGGCGTAGGTGGCGAGCGGGCCGAGGACCGCGGTCGAGTCGGCGTAGACGTACGTCAGCGTCGCTACGGCGGGACGGCCGCAAGCGGTGCGCGAACAGCGACGTACAGGGCTCACGACGTTGGACGGTACCGCACTCTTGAGCGGGCCGCGACGACTCTCCACCAGGTCACTCCCCCGTGTCGTCCTGTGAAACACCCCACACACCCACTCTGACACACCTTTCTGACCTGCGCGGACTGCCCGCGACGAGATCTCGGCCACCCCCCGCGGCCGTCACGAGTGGGCACAAACGCCGTCAATCGCCTTGAGACCGACGGTGTTGGAGGGATGCCGGCGGGTTACGGAGTCGAGTCCGGGGCCGTGCGGAACGGCCGTCGGCGGATCCCGCGGATGTCCGGAGGAGCGGGCGCGTGCGGGCGACCGGAGTGCGCGGGGCGGTGGGGGCTCGGCCGGGTGGGGGGCGACCGGGTGGGCGGCGGCCGGGTGGGCGGCGACCGGGTGGGCGACGGTGCGCGTGCTCGTGTGGCCGATGAGGTCCGGGGCGGCCGGGAGGACGACGGGGGCCGACGGGAGCGGGCGGGCGACGGGGCGGTGCGGGTAGGTCGTGCGGGAGCGGGTGGGTGGTGCGGGAGCGGGTGGTGATGCGGGAGCGGGTGGTGGTGCGCTGGGTGATCGCGGGGCCGGGGGCGGGCGGGAGTGGCACCGGGGGCGGGCGGGCGTGGGGATGGCGCGATGGCCGGGATGGCGCGTGCGGCCGGGCACGGAGCGTCGGCGAGGACTACCCTTCAGCGGTGATGGACAACCGTGTACCGCCCCGTGCCGCAGGCCCCGGGCCCCGACGACGTGATCGCCACGGTCGGGGCATGCGCGGCCCGATCGCACCGCCCCAGGTGCCGCTCGCGGCGAGCCGCGCCGAGGTGTTCGCGGACCTGGTGCAGGACTCCGTGGACCGGCTGGAGCGGCGGTGGCCGCAACTGGCCGAGGTCGACTTCGTGGTGCTGGAGGTGCCGCGCCCGGACGGGCCGGAGCAGGCCTGGAGCGACGAGCCGGTCCCGCTCGGGACCACGGTCGCCGCGCAGGACGGGCGCCGGGGGCAGGTGATCGTCTACCGGCGGCCGGTGGAGATCCGCAGCAAGGGCCGCGACGAGCGGGCGGCGCTGGTGCACGAGATCGTGGTCGAGCAGGTGGCGGACCTGCTGGGGCTGACGCCGGAGACGGTGGACCCCCGGTACGGCGAGGACTGAGGCCGGGGAGGCCCGACACCGGGGCGCGTCCGGGACAGGTCGGGCCCCGGTCGGGGCCGGTGCGGGTCGGCGCAGGGTGCGGTCGGAGCCTGTGCACCTCGGTGCGGGGTCGGCTCGGGGCGTGTGCAGCTCGGCGCAGGGTCGGCTCGTGGCCTTGCGAGTCGCCGGGGTTCGCTCGGGCCCGGGCGGGTCGGCGCGGGGGTCGGTCAGGGTGTGCGGCCGGCCCGTCGGGACCGGGTGGGTCCCGACGGGCCGGCGGCGGTCACGGGGTCACGGCTTCTGGAGTACCGAGACGTCCTCGTCCGTGTGCGGCACCGACACCGTCCCCCGGTCGTCCGGCAGCGTCTGGACGGTGAAGCCGGGAACGCCCTCCTCCGTCGCCGTGAGGGTGCGTGCCCCGTACACCGGGCCGCCGGAGAGTCGCTCCACGGTCAGGGCGTAGGCGCCCTTGAGGCCGGCCGGCACGGGCGGGGCGATGTCCTGGGTGGTGCCCGCCTTGATCGTGTACGTCTTCGACACCGCCGTGCCGCCCTCGCTGCCCGCGGATGCGGTGACCTTGACCTGCGCGGCGGCGGTGGGGGCGGTCAGCGAGAGCGTCGAGCCCTTCGCGCTGTTGTCGGCCGACGTGGCCCGCGCCGCTATGGCGCCGGTCGCCGGGATGAACGCCGTCTCCTGCTTGTCGCCCTTGCCGCGGGTCACCCGCAGCGCGGCGACCACGGGAGCGGACTGGGAGGTCTGGGTCAGCACCAGCGAGCCCGCCTCGCCGCGGGTGACGTCACCGAGGTCCACGGAGGCGGTCGTCCCGCCCTTCAGGTGCACGCTCTCGTGCCCGGCGGGTGTGATCAGGCCGGACGGCGAGGCCAGTCTCACCTTCAGATCGGTGTCCGCGTCGGCGGGGGTGAAGGCGATCAGTCGTACGGAGGTGGCGTCCTTGGGGATGCCCGGCAGCACGAGGCTGTCGGCCGGGTCCGCGGCGGCGGCCAGCCAGTCCCCGCCGAGCTTGTCGTCCAGGGCCTGCACCGCCGCCCCGACCCGGCCGCTGCGCACGGTCACGTGCAGGGTGAGGCCGTCCTGCGCGGTGTCGGCGAGCGTGGACAGCAGGACGGGCTCGCTGGAGTGCGGCGCGACCGTGATGCCCTCGCCCACCGCCGACTTGACGGCGCCGTCCTTGCCGTAGAGCTCGATGTCGACGACCGCGGCGGAGTCGTCGGGGTTGGTCAGGTGGACGTAGTCGGCACGGCCCGACGCCGTGCTCGCGCCGGGGAACCAGAAATCCGTGTCCGGGGCGGTGCACTCGACGCCCAGCAGGCCGCGTCCGGCGCCCGCGGCGACCTCGGTGGTCTGCTGCACGGTCCAGCCGGGCGCGAACTTGCCCTCGGCGGTGCCGGTCAGCGCGGGCGTGTCGCCGCCCGAGGTGTCGCCGGTGGCGGGTGTGCCGGGCGCCTTCGGCTGCAGGACGGGCTTGGCGGCCTTCTTCTTCGTGCCGCCCTTGCCCGAGCCCTTGCCGCCGTCCTTGGTCTCGTCGGTGCCCGACCCCTCGGCGGCCGACTGGAGTCGGGCCCCGCCGTCGGCGCTCGCGCCCTGGGTCACCGGGGTGAAGGACGTGTACGTCGTGTCGGCGATGTCGGAGCTGCTCGGCGCCGGGCAGACCAGGGTGGTGCGCTCGACGGGCAGCCGGGCGGCGGCCTTGGCGGGGCCGGCGCCCGCCGCGCCGGGCGCCTCCAGCGCGGCGAATCCGGTGACGGCGGCGAGCGCGGTCACGCCGGCGATCAGGGACAGGGTCGTGCGGTTCACTGCTGGCTCCCGTCGGGGCGCTCGCTGCCGTTGCCGTGCGGGTGGTGCTGTGCCGGGTCGTAGGGCTGCTCCTCGTACCCCTGCGGGTACGGCCGGCCGTAGGGCGCCGCCGGCGCCTGCTCGCCGTACCCGTACGGGTCGTAGGGGGCGCCCTGGTAGAACTCGTCGTGACCGCCCTGGCCGGTCTGTCCGCCCTGGTACGTCTGGTCGTAGGGGTCCACCGGGTACTGCTGGGGCTGGTCGGTCCCGTACCGCTCGCCGCCGTAGTCGGCGTACTCGGGGGCGGTGGCCGGCGCGGCTCCGGCTTCCGCGTAGGCGGGTGCGTCCCACGCGCCGTAGGAGTGCTGGTGCGGTACGGCGGCGGGGATGTCCTCCGGGGCGGGCGGCGTGTCGGCCGGGTCCCGCGGCGGCATGTCCTGGCCGGTCTCCGCGCCGTCCGCGGCCTGGGCGGCCTGGGCGGCTTCCGCGGCCTCGGCCTGGGCGCGCAGCCGGCGTGCGCGGCGGCCGTCGCCGGTCATCTCCTCGGCGGGCACCGGCTCTTCCTCGGGCAGGTCGTCGTCGACGTCGCGGCGCCTGCCGGGCAGGGCGAGGACGACGAGGACGACGGCGAGAGCGCCCTGGGCCCACAGCCAGGCGGTATGGGCGATCGGGGTGTCGAAGGTGACGTCGAGCTTTCCGCCCGAGACGGGGAGCTGGAAGCCCTGGGCCCAGCCGTCGACGGTGCTGCGGGTGAGCGGCTTGCCGTCCAGGGTGGCCGTCCAGGCCGGGTCGGCGGAGTCGGCCAGGCGCAGTACGCGGCCCGCCGCGCCGTCCGGGATCGTGGTGTGGATCTCCACGGGCCCGGCGGCCACGGGCTGCGCGGCACCCGAACCGGCCTCGGAGCCCGAGGCGGACCCGGAGCCCGAGGCGGACCCGGCGGCGGGCACGATGGCGGCGCGCGAGACCTCCCGGTCCACCCGCCACAGGGCGCTGCCGTCCTGCTGACTGAGCCGGGTCAGGCCGGGTGTGGCGTCCAGGACGCGGCTGACCTCGCGGGGCGCGCCCTTGTGGACGAGGACGTAGCGCACGGCGAACCCACCGAGCTGGCCGGCCTGGTCGGCGCCGGAGCCGGCGACGAGGTTGGCGACGACCTTGTCGAGCGCGCTGTTCTCACCGCCCGCGGCGGCCAGTTCGGCGTCGCCCATGCGGACGCCGGAGCCGCGCACCAGCATGTAGCCGACGTGGGCGGCGGAGTCGCTGTCGAGGACGAGGGTGCGGGCCTGGTCGCGGGTGCTGCTCTCCTCGGCGACGAAGGCGGGCACCTGTACGGGGTCGCGCCGCTCCAGCGGGCCGTCGGCGCCGCCGATCATCCAGCCGGCGGCGACGAGCAGGGGACCGGCGGCTGAGGCGAAGGCGATCAGCGCGGCCACGGGCTGGCGCCAGCCGAAGCTCTGCTCGGCGACGCGGGCGCGTGCCCCGTCGGCGCCGAGCAGGGCGGCGGCCAGCAGGGCGAGGCCGTAGACGAGGGTGGCGGGGCCCGCCCAGGCGGAGCGGTTGGACAGGACCGCGAGGACGAAGGCCAGCAGGGCGACCGCCCAGGCCGCGAGGATCGCGAACCGGCGCTGCGAGCGCAGCAGGGCGGCCAGCGCGGCCAGGACGATGCCGATGAGCATCAGTCCGTGCACCGTGCCGGGGCCGCCGGGTCCGGCGCCGAGCAGGTCCAGGGCGGAGGCGGCCGAGGAGCCGTACTCCAGTCCGGCCTGGGTGAAGAAGCCGGACGGCAGCAGGGTCAGCGACCAGGGGGCGAGGATCAGCAGCGGGGTGGCCAGCTGGGCCAGGAAGCGCAGTCCGTACGCCACGAGGTCGCCGCGGCGCACGGCCAGCACGCCGAGGCCGAGCACCAGCGCGAGGGGCCAGACGACGGGTGTGAAGGCGGTGGTGACGGTCAGCAGGAGGGCGTACGCCCAGGTGGCGCGCCAGCTGCCCCGGCCGCCGGAGGTGTTGGTCAGGCCGCTCGCCGCGATGCCCGCGCGGGCGATGAGCGGCAGCAGCACGGCCAGGACGGCGGTGCCGATCCGGCCGCCGGCCAGTGCTCCGGTGGTCGCCGGCAGGAAGGCGTAGGCGATGGCCGCCCAGGCGCGCAGCAGGCGGGAGGGGACGAGGGGGCGGGAGGCGAAGTAGGCGGTGAAGCCGGCCAGCGGGACCGAGCCGATCAGCAGTGCGGTCACCGCGAGGCCGGTGGAGCCGAAGAGCAGGGAGGCCAGCATGGCCACGAGCGCCAGGTAGGGCGGCGCGGCCGGGGCGCCGCCGGTGCCGACCGGGTGCCAGGCGTCGAGGTAGCGCGACCACAGGTCGCCGGAGTCGGCGGGGGCGGGCAACAGGGCGCCGCCGCTGAGCGCGCCGCCGCCCAGCAGGCCCCGGCAGGCGACCAGGGAGACGAGCAGCAGCACCAGGAAGAGCACCGGGCCGGGCTTGCGGGCGATGCGCTTGAGGCGGGCGAACTGCTCGATCTCCAGGAAGTCGGCGTCGTCGCCGCCGGGCCCGGACTCGACGGCGCCGCCGTGCCGGCCGGCCGAGGACGCCTCGGGGTCGGAGCGGCCCACGACGTTGCCCGCGACCTGTTCGACGGTGGCCCTGATGGTGGCGCCGGGCGGCGGGAACAGGGCGCGCAGTTCGCCCTTGTCGATCTGCGGTGTGCCGCGTCTGCGCCGGCCGGCGACGATGCGCTCGGGCCGCAGCAGGGTGCCCAGCAGGCCGCGGATCTCGTCGACGGCCTGGCCGGGCACCTTGCCGACCAGATAGGCGACGGTGCGCAGCAGGGTGCCGAGGACCAGGCGGAGCAGTACCCAGGGCAGGGCCGCGGTGCGGGTGTTGACGAGGAGGGTGTAGGCGGCGCCGGCCTTGTCGACCTTGTGCGGGGAGGCGGAGGTGCGGCCGACGCAGTCGACGGCGCGGCGCTCGCGCGAGGCGGCCTCGGCGTGGCGGACGACGGCCTCGGGGGCGATCAGGACGCGGTGGCCGGCGGCGTGGGCGCGCCAGCACAGGTCGACGTCGTCGCGCATCAGGGGCAGCCGTCGGTCGAACCCGCCCAGCTGTTCGAAGATGTCACGGCGGATCAGCATTCCCGCGGTGGACACCGACAGGACGGTCCGTACGTGGTCGTGCTGGCCCTGGTCCTGTTCGCGACGGTCCAGTCCGGTCCAACGGCGGCCGGAGTTGGCGATGCTGACGCCCACTTCGAGGAGTTGCCTGCGGTCGTACCAGCCGCGCAGTTTGGGGCCGACGACGGCGACGTCCTCGCGGCCGAGTTCGTACTCGTTGTCGACGACGCGCAACAGCTGGGCGAGGGCGCCGGGTTCGGGGGCGCAGTCGTCGTGCAGCAGCCACAGCCACTGCACCGGTTCGCCGTGCGGGAGGTCGGGCAGGTCGTAGGCGTCGTCGCGCCAGGAGCGCGTGACGGGGTCCCAGCCGCTGGGGCGCTTGAGGTAGGGCAGTTCGTCCGGGGTGAGGTACGGGGCGGTGCGGGCGGCCTCCTCGACGGCCTGGCCGAAGCCGGTGCGCCGGGCGAGGTGCAGCACGCGGTCGGCGCCGAGGGCGTCGGTGAGCACCTGGGCGGAGGCGTCGGCGCTGCCGGTGTCGGCCGCCACGGCGTACTGCGCGGGGCGCTCCTGGCCGAGCAGGCCGGCGAGCGCGTCGGGCAGCCAGCGGGCGCCGTCGTGGGAGACGAGGACGGCGGTGACGACGTGGCGCGGGTACTCGGGCGCGCCGCCCGGGTCGGCCGCGGTCGCGGGCCCGGGGGCGGGCGGCGCCGCGGCGGTGACGTCGTAGTGGGCTGCCGTATGGCTGTGCACGGACATCGAGATACACGGCCCCGGTTCGGTGGACTGCGGTGGACGCCGTTGCTCCTTGAGGCAGCGGGGCGTCTCGGACGAGCGACCACACTACTGGCTGGCCATGACGGCGGCCCGCCGCCTGTGGACAACTCACGTGCGACGGGCCGTTCATGACTTTTGCCTCGGGATGTGTACGCGCACGGACGCATGGGGACATGTACGTGCACGGAGGATGTCACGCGGGGTCCGGCGGCCGGGACCGCGGCCGGACGGCTCCCGGGGGAAGGCCGGGAGTGCGGAGCGGAGGGTCAGACGGCGGCCTTCTTCAGCCGGCGGCGCTCGCGCTCGGACAGGCCGCCCCAGATGCCGAAGCGCTCGTCGTTGGCGAGGGCGTACTCGAGGCACTCGGAGCGGACCTCGCAGGCGAGGCAGACCTTCTTGGCCTCGCGGGTGGAGCCGCCCTTCTCGGGGAAGAAGGACTCGGGGTCGGTCTGGGCGCACAGTGCGCGCTCCTGCCAGCCGAGTTCCTCGTCCGCGTCGTCGACCAGCAGTTGCTGCACCAGCTCGGTCATGTGCGCCCCTCGTCTGTCTTTCGCGTCCCCGTGATGTAGCCGTTACCGATCTCGGCTGAACGACACGAGTGAAATTACAAGTGTGCTGCTCCGGGCGAGTCAAGCCGAGATCTGCTATTGGGCCCCTTATTCACTCTGCGGAACCAAGCCCCTGCAGTAAGTGTTCAAATCGGCATAAACCTTGACACACTGCAGGGCCCCGAGAACCGTCGCGTCGCGCGGAACCCCTCACGGAGCCCGCACGGACAAGGACGCCCAGGCTTTCGATCTCGTTCCGACACGCACACCGAAGCGAACCTGATCACAGTCGGATCACGGGATGGCAACGGGGCTTGCGTGCCCGGCATGTGCCGCATGTGTCCCGCTCTCCCCATGAGCAAACCTTTCACCTGGGAGATGAACCGGATGAGGTGAAACATGTCCCACATTCCGGGCGTCGAGTTGACAGTGGGGGTGTGAGCCGGTGTGCTTGTGGGCATGCTCGCGAACCAGGCACTCACCTCGACCCGCACCGCCGGGTCCCACGGTGCTGCCCGCGCTCGCTGTAGCTGTCGCTGCCGCGGCTGTTGAGCCCTCGCGCATCCGCGCGCTCCAGCCGCCGTCCGATCCTCCACGGCCGGACGACCCGTTCCCCCGCTGACCCGCCCTCACCGAGGAACCACCGCACCCCATGAACAGCGACAGCGACCTCCAGATCGCCGGCGACATCCTCGAAGTCCCCCACCTCCTGCAGACCCCGCGCGAGCACCCCGCCACCGTGGCCGAGTTCGCCGGACTGGCCCGCTCGATCGCCGCCGACGCCGACCGGTGGCGCCCCCTCGTCCGCTACGACGCGACGACGCGCTGGTACCACCGGCTGCGCACGGGTCCCGGCTACGAGGTCTGGCTGCTGTCCTGGGTGCCGGGTCAGGGCACGGGACCGCACGACCACGGCCGCTCGTCGGGCGTGCTGACCGTCCTGGAGGGCACGCTCACCGAGCGCACCGGGCGCGGCACGCGCGCGCTGGACGCGGGGGCGCAGCGCGTCTTCGCGCCGGGCTACGCGCACGAGGTCGTCAACGACACCCTGGGACCGGCGGTCAGCCTGCACGTCTACTTCCCCGGTCTGACCGAGATGCCCATGCACGACGCCGCACGGTGCGCCGGCGTCCCGCACGAGCCGCACGCCGCGGAGCACGTCACCGCGTGAGGGGCACGTCGGCGTGACGCGTGAGGGGCACGTCAACGCGTGAGGGCGCGGGCCACGTGTGAGGGGCGCCGCGCGCGACCGCGTACCGCGTTGTCGCACCCGCCTGCCAGACTTGGGCACATGCGGATTGTGGTTCTGGCAGGCGGCATCGGTGGTGCCCGGTTCCTGCGCGGCCTGAAGAAGGCCGCGCCGGACGCGGACGTCACGGTCATCGGCAACACCGGCGACGACATCCACCTCTTCGGGCTGAAGGTCTGCCCGGACCTGGACACGGTGATGTACACGCTCGGCGGCGGCATCAACGAGGAGCAGGGGTGGGGGCGGGCCGAGGAGACCTTCCACCTGAAGGAGGAGCTCGCGGCGTACGGCGTCGGGCCGGAGTGGTTCGGCCTCGGCGACCGGGACTTCGCCACGCACATCGTGCGCACCCAGATGCTCGGCGCGGGATACCCGCTCAGCGCGGTGACCGACGCGCTGTGCGACCGGTGGAAGCCGGGCGTGAGACTGATCCCGATGACGGACGACCGCGTGGAGACCCATGTGGCCGTCGACCTGGACGGCGAGCGCAAGGCGGTCCACTTCCAGGAGTACTGGGTGCGGCTGCGGGCGTCGGTCCCGGCCGAGGCGGTCGTGCCGGTCGGCGCGGAGCAGGCCAAGCCCGCGCCCGGTGTGCTGGAGGCGATCGCCGAGGCGGACGTGGTGCTCTTCCCGCCGTCCAACCCCGTCGTCTCCGTCGGCACCATCCTGGCCGTGCCCGGCATCAGGGAGGCGATCGCCGAGGCCGGGGTGCCGGTGGTCGGCCTGTCCCCGATCGTCGGCGACGCGCCCGTGCGCGGGATGGCCGACAAGGTCCTCGCGGCCGTGGGCGTGGAGTCCACGGCCGCCGCGGTGGCCGAGCACTACGGCTCCGGGCTGCTCGACGGCTGGCTCGTCGACACGGTCGACGCCGCCTCGGTGGAGCGGATCGAGGCGGCCGGCATCCGGTGCCGGGCGGTGCCGCTGATGATGACCGACGTGGACGCCGCCGCGCGGATGGCGCGCGAGGCACTGGCCCTGGCCGAGGAGGTGCGGGCCGTATGAGCGGCGCCCCGACGGCGGCCGGCGCCGACGGCGGGACGGCCCCCGCGTTCCGGGTGTGGGCCGTGCCCGGCATCCCCGAGGTGGCCGAGGGCGACGACCTGGCCAAGCTGATCGCCGCCGCGGAACCCTCGCTGGCCGACGGGGACGTGTTGCTCGTCACCTCGAAGATCGTCTCCAAGGCGGAGGGGCGCGTCGTCGAGGCGGCCGACCGGGAGGCCGCGATCGACGCCGAGACGGTGCGGGTGGTGGCCCGGCGCGGGTCGCTGCGCATCGTGGAGAACCGGCGCGGGCTGGTCATGGCCGCCGCCGGGGTCGACGCCTCCAACACCCCCGCCGGCACCGTCCTGTTGCTGCCCGAGGACCCGGACGCCTCCGCGCGGGCGATCCGGGAGGGCCTGCGGGACGCCCTCGGCGTCGACGTCGCCGTCGTCGTCACCGACACCTTCGGCCGCCCCTGGCGGGCGGGGCTCACCGACGTCGCCATCGGCGCCGCCGGGCTGCGCGTCCTGGACGACCTGCGCGGCGGCGCCGACGCGCACGGCAACCCGCTCAGCGCGACCGTCGTCGCCACCGCCGACGAGCTCGCCGCAGCGGGCGACCTGGTCAAGGGCAAGGCCGCCGGGCTGCCGGTCGCCGTGGTGCGCGGCCTGCCGCACGTGCTGGCCGACGGCCACGGCGACGGCGCGCGGGCCCTGGTGCGCGACGCGCGCGACGACATGTTCCGGCTCGGCACCTCCGAGGCCGTGCGGGAGGCGGTGACGCAGCGGCGCACCGTGCGCGCCTTCACCGACGAGCCCGTCGACCCCGGTGCGGTGCGGCGCGCGGTGGCCGCCGCGGTGACCGCGCCCGCGCCGCACCACACCACTCCGTGGCGGTTCGTGCTGCTGGAGTCGGCCGAGGTCCGCACCCGGCTGCTCGACGCGATGCGCGACGCGTGGATCGCGGACCTGCGGCGCGACGGCAGGAGCGAGGAGTCCATCGCCAAGCGGGTGCGGCGCGGGGACGTGCTGCGGGACGCTCCGTACCTGGTGGTGCCGTGCCTGGTCATGGACGGCTCGCACACCTACGGCGACGCGCGGCGCGACGGCGCGGAGCGGGAGATGTTCGTGGTCGCCGCCGGGGCGGGGGTGCAGAACTTCCTGGTCGCGCTGGCCGGGGAGCGGCTCGGGTCGGCGTGGGTGTCCTCCACCATGTTCTGCCGGGACGTGGTGCGGGAGGCGCTGGGGCTGCCGGCGGACTGGGACCCGATGGGGGCGGTGGCGGTCGGGCATCCGGCCGAGGCGCCGCGACCTCGGGCGGACCGGGACGCGGAGACGTTCGTCGTGGCCCTGTGAGGACCGGGTGAGCGCTTAGGCTCGTAGGGCTCCTCCGGGGCCTTCGGGTCTTTCGCGTCCTTCGGGTCCTTCGACATCTTCGACGCCTTCGGCGTCCTCAGCACTGGGATCTCTCCGTGGCAGGACGTTTCGCTCCGCGTCCCACGCGTACGACCGTGCGCGGTGGGGAGGTCGGCGTGCCCGCCGTCGGGCTGCCCCGGCAGACCGCCGCGGCGCCGGCCGGGCGGGTGCGGGACTGGGCGCCGGACGGGCCGCTGGACCTGGGGCTGGTGCTCGGGCCGCTGCGGCGCGGGCCCGGCGATCCGACCTTCCGGGCACTGCCCGACGGCTCGGTCTGGCGGGCCTGCCGTACGCCGCTGGGACCGGGGACGCTGCGGATGCGCGCCTACGACGGCCGGGTGCGTGGGGAGGCGTGGGGGCCGGGGGCCGAGTGGCTGCTGGAGCGGCTGCCCGAGCTGCTCGGGGCCGCCGACGATCCGGCCGCGTTCGCGCCGCGGCACCGGCTGCTCGCGGTGACCCGGCACCGGCGGCCGGGGCTGCGGCTGACCCGGACCGGGCTGGTCCTGGAGTCGCTGATCCCGTCGATCCTGGAGCAGAAGGTCACCACGGTGGAGGCGTACGCGGCGTGGCGGACGCTCGTGCGGAAGTTCGGGGAGGCCGCGCCCGGGCCGGTGCCGGTGCCGATGTACGTCATGCCGGCGCCGCGCACCTGGGCGCTGATCCCGTCGTGGGAGTGGCACAGGGCCGGGGTCGAGGACAAGCGGGCGGCGACGGTGCTGCGGGCGGTGCGGGTCGCCGCACGGCTGGAGGAGGCGGTGGGGATGCCTCCGGCGGCGGCGCGGGAGCGGTTGGAGCTGGTGGCGGGGATCGGGCCGTGGACCTCGGCGGAGACGGTGCAGCGCAGTCATGGGGCGGCGGACGCGGTGACGGTGGGGGATCTGCATCTGCCGGGGATCGTGGGGTTCGCGCTGGCGGGGGACCGGTATGCCGATGACGCGGAGATGTTGCGGCTGCTGGAGCCGTATGCGGGGCAGCGGCATCGGGCCGCTCGGTTGATCCTGCTGAGCGGGAGGGTGCCGGAGCGGCGGGGGCCGCGGATGACTCGGGGGGACATCGGGCGGTTCTGAGGTGCGGGAGGTGAGCCAGGTGAGCCTCGGCGGCTCACCTCGTCGAACAGCGCGCCGCCGTTCGGTCGGCGCGGGGTGGGGGCCGGCCTCGTCGGCGGGGTGCCGCTGCGCCCGCCCTCCCTCCCCCGAACTGTCGACGGGCAGAGGGGACCACCAGCGCCCGGCGGCACGAGTGCCCGCAGCTGGGTGGTCGGGGTGCTCGTCCGCGCGTGACCGCCCGCGGCTCGGTGGGGCGGCACGGGTGTCGGGGGTCATTCGTCCGGTGAGAAGCGGAGGGCGGCTGGGGGGATCCGGGCGTCGCACCAGACTCTCGCCCCGTCCCGGAGTTCGTTGTCGGGGCCGATGACCGCGCCGTCGCCGATGACCGTGCCGGTGAGGACGGTGCGGGTGCCGACGCGGGCGCGGGTGCCGATGAGGGAGTCGGTGACGACGGCGCCCGGCTCGATGACGGCGCCGGGCAGGATCGTACTGCCGCTCACCCGCGCGCCCTCGGCGACGAACGCGCCCTCCCCCACCACCGTGCCGCCGGTCAGCTTGGCGTCGGGGGCGACGACGGCCGTGGGCAGGACCAGACGGTCGCCGCAGCGGCCGGGGACGGCGGGCGAGGGGGCCCGGCCGAGGACGAGGTCCGCCGAGCCGCGCACGAAGGCGGCCGGAGTGCCGAGGTCCAGCCAGTAGGTGGAGTCCACCATGCCTCGCAGGTGGGCGCCGGCGGACAGCAGGTTTGGGAAGGTCTCGCGCTCCACGGACACCGGGCGGCCCCGCGGGATCGCGTCGATGACCGAGCGGCGGAAGACGTACGCCCCGCGTTGATCTGGTCGGTGACGATCTCCTCGGGGGTCTGCGGCTTCTCCAGGAAGGCGAGGGCGCGGCCCGTCCCGTCGGTCGGGACCAGGCCGTACGCTCTCGGGTCCGTCACCTTCGTGAGGTGCAGGGAGACGTCCGCGCCGGTCTCCTCATGGGTGCGCACCAGGGCGCGGATGTCGAGGCCGGTCAGGATGTCGCCGTTGAAGACGAGGACCGGCTCGTCGGGGCCGGCGTGCAGGCGGGAGGCGACGTTGCGGAGGGCGCCGCCGGTGCCGAGGGGCTCCTCCTCCGTCACGTACTCCAGGTGGAGCCCGAGGGAGGAGCCGTCGCCGAAGTACGGTTCGAAGACCTCCGCCAGGTAGGACGTGGCGAGCACGATGTGCTCGACGCCCGCCGCCCCGGCCCGCGCCAGCTGGTGGGCGAGGAACGGCACGCCCGCCGCCCGCACCAGGGGCTTGGGCGTGTGCACGGTGAGCGGACGCAGCCGGGTGCCCTTGCCGCCGACCAGGAGGATCGCTTCTGTCACCTGTCGTCTCCGCTTCCTGCCGGGTCCGGCCGCTCTCGTCGTCGGGCCGGCCGGTTCATGCAGACCCTCGCGCGGCCACCGCGCGGTCTTCCCGCAGCTCGGCGCGGGTGTGTCGCGGCTTCGGCCGGGCGCCGGCCCCGTCCTCAGCGGCCCTGGTAGCGCGCCGCGGACGAGCGGACCGTGCCGAGCTTGCCGTAGAGCTGCCGTCCGGGGCAGTCGGTGGCGAAGCCGTCCCGGTGGCCGGAGATCACGTTCAGGCGTACGTTCTCTCCTTTTTGGTAGAGGTTGCCACCGCCGGACTTCAGATATGTCTTTCCGCGCGGATTCATCCCGTAGAGGCCGAGCTTCCACGCGGCCAGCCGGGCGACGGCGGTGACGGCGGCCTTGGCCGGCTTGGTCCTGCTGTAGGTGCCGATGACGGCGACGCCCATGCTGTCGCTGTTGAAGCCCATGGTGTGGGCGCCGAGCACCGCCTTCGCCACACCGCCGGCGCGGCCCTCGTAGATGGTTCCGCACTTGTCGACGAGGAAGTTGTAGCCGATGTCGCGCCAGCCCATGCTCTTGACGTGGTAGCGGTAGACGCCGCGGATGACCGAGGGCGTCTGGGAACAGCGGTAGTTGTTGCCGGTGGCGGTGTGGTGGACGAACACCGCCTTGACCTTCTTCGTGTAGGCGAACCCCCGGGCACGCAGCGACTCGTCCGCGCCCCAGCCGTGGCGGGTGACGATGCGCGGGCGCGGTCCGATGTGCGGTTCGGCGCGTTGATCCTCCGTCAGTTCGTCGCCGCGCAGGTCGAGCAGCTCGCGCTCGGTGTCCTCGCGGCCGAGTTCGGGGATCTCGGCGGCGCCGATCGGGGCGAGGCCGGCGTTGGCTGCGGAGGCGGCGGTCGCCGCCTCGGTCAGCTCGCCGGTGCGCGACTGCTCGGGCTCGGCGCCCGCGGCCGGCGGGTCGTCGCCGGGGTCGACGAGTTGGAGGCTCAGCCCGTCGGGCAGCGGTGCGGGCGGCTCGGCCGCGCCGCCACCCGCGTCGCCCTCGGTCTCCGACGCCGCGTCACCGCCCGCACCACCCCCGGCCGCCGCCTCCACGTCACCGCCCGCACCACCCCCGGCCGCCGCCTCCACGTCACCGCCCGCACCGCCCTCCGGCTCCGCGCCCGTCGCGGCGTCACCGTCCGCGTCGCGGTCCCCGGTGTCCGCGCGGACGTGCACGTCGACGCCGTCGGAGTCGCCCACCCACAGCGGCGCGGTGGCGCCCCGCACCTGCCCGGTGGCGCGTTCGGCGGTGCCGGGGTCGGCTCCGTGGTCGGCGTTGTGGGTGTCGACGTCCTGCCAGTCGGACCAGACGCCGGTCGCGGTGGAGCGGGTGCGGATCTGGACGCTGCCGTGCAGTACCGCGCCGGGGTCGTCCCAGATGACGCCGACCAGCGAGAAGTGCCGTACGTGCGCGCGGTACAGGCCCTGGTCGGGGGCGGCGAGGCTCCGGTCGCCGGGGCGGTCCTGGGCGAGGGGGGCGAGGGGCAGGGACTGGGTGCTGCCGGGGACGGCCGCCGGCGCCGCGGTGACCGCCGGCTCCGTCACGACCGCCGGAGTGCCGGCCGCCGGTCTCGCCGCCGTGGCGGCCGCCGGGAGAGCCGGCGACAGGGCGAGGGCCGCCGCGCTCGTGACACCGATCGAGGACGCAAGGAATCCGTATCGACGCATGCTCCTGATCTTGGACATAGTCATACATATCTGTCCATCCGGGAACTGACGGGGCGTCGGCTGCGGTTCCGCCGATCCGGTGGCCGCCGCGCGGGGCGGCGGGGCCCGCGCGCGGGGCGCGCAGTGCGGGGCGGCGTACGCTTGCGCGGGTGAGAGCCGTCGAACGCACCCCTGCCGACCTGCTGAGTTCCGCGCTCGCCGCGGACCCCGGGCGCCCCCTGGTGACCTTCTACGACGACGCCACGGGCGAACGCGTCGAACTGTCCGTGGCCACCTTCGCCAATTGGGTGGCCAAGACGGCGAACCTCCTCCAGGGGGACCTGGCCGCCGGACCCGGCGACCGGGTCGCGCTGCTGCTGCCCGCGCACTGGCAGACGGCGGTGTGGCTGCTGGCGTGCTCGTCGGTGGGCGCGATCGCGGACGTCGCCGGAGACCCCGGGGCCGCGGACGTCGTCGTCAGCGGGCCGGACACCCTCGACGCGGCGCGCGCCTGCTCCGGCGAGCGCATCGCGCTGGCGCTGCGGCCGCTGGGCGGGCGGTTCCCGCAGCCGCCCGCGGGCTTCTCCGACTACGCCGTCGAGGTGCCCGGACAGGGCGACCGGTTCGCGCCGTTCGCGCCCGTGGACCCGGAGGAGCCGGCGCTGATCGTGGCCGGCGCGGAGTACACGGCTGCCGAGGTGGTGGAGCGGGCCCGCGGCGACGCCCCGGAACTGGACCTCACGGGGCCGGGTTCCCGGCTGCTGTCGGGGCTGGCGTACGACACCTGGGAGGGGCTGAGCGCCGGTCTGTTCGCCCCGCTCGCCGCCGGCGGGTCGGTCGTGCTGTGCCGGAACCTGGACCGGCTGGACGAGGACGCGCTGGCCAAGCGGATCGAGAACGAACGCGTCACCGCGACGGCACGGTGACGCGCGGGACATAGGGAGCCCCCAGCCGCCGCGTCCCGCCGCCCGCGGCCCCGCGGCCCCCGCGGCCCCTGGGCCTTCCCGCCGGACCGGGCCGACGCCCCCACCCGCCGCCGACCCGGCCGGTGGGGGCCGTACGCCAAAGGGTGCGGCCCCCCGTCCCCCGGGCGGAGCCGCGCGCCGCGCCGCCGCCCGGCCCGCCGGCGCTCCTCCCCGCCCGGACCGGCGTCCGCTCCCCCGTCCGGCTCAGCAGCACCTCTCCCCCGTCCGTCCCGCGGGGCATGGTCGTAGGAACGGGCAGCACGGCGCGTTCGTACGGCAGGAGGGTGGGTGCTGAGGTGACCCGCGGGGCAGGTGGGCCGGGCCAGGTGCCGCAGGACCGCGCCGGGGCGGCCGTGGGGCCCGGCCTCGGCGTGTCCGCCACCGGCGCCGGGCTGGCGCGGCGGCGGCGCAGGAACCGGCTGCGCGGCGGGGCGCTCGGGCTGGCCGTCCTCGTCGCCGGGGGCACCGGCGCCGGGCTGGCGGCGTACACCACGCTCAGCGGCAACATCACCTCCGACGACGCGGCCGCCGCGGAGCTGCGGCGCTACGAGAAGGAGCGGCCCACAGCCCTGGTCAAGGGCGCGCAGAACATCCTGCTCATCGGCTCCGACACGCGCGCGGGCGGCAACGAGCACTACGGGCACGACTCGGGCACCGAGCGGTCCGACACCGTGATCCTGCTGCACCTGTCCGCCGACCGGCGCAGTGCCACCGCCGTCTCCCTGCCCCGCGACCTGATGGTGCGCGTCCCCGCCTGCCACCGCCCGGACGGCAGCCGCAGCGCGCCCGCGCTCACCGCGCTCAACCGCGCCTACGAGACGGGTGGTTCGGCCTGCACGATCCGCACCGTGGAGAAGCTGACCGACATCCGCGTCGACCATCACCTCGCCGTCGACTTCAGCGGGTTCAAGCAGCTGGTCGACGCGATGGACGGCGTCCCGGTGTGTCTGAAGGAGCCCGTCGACGACAAGGACGCCGGACTGCGGCTGCGTGCGGGCCGGGTGACTTTGAACGGCGAGCAGGCCCTCGGCTACGTCCGCGCCCGCAAGTCGCTCGGCGACGGCAGCGACACCGACCGGATGGAGCGCCAGCAGCGGTTCCTCGGCGCGCTCCTCGCCAAGGCGCGCGGTGACGACGTCCTGCTGAACCCGGCGAAGCTCTACCCCGTCCTGAACGCGGCCACTCGGTCCCTGACCGCCGATCCGGCCCTGGCGAGCCTGCGCGGCCTCTACCAGCTCGTGCGCGGGCTGCGCGACCTCCCCACCGGCCAGACGCGGTTCCTGACCGTGCCGAGGGAGGCGTACGTCCACGACGTCAACCGCGACCAGCTGGTGCAGCCGGCGGCCGGGAGGCTGTTCGCCCGGCTGCGCGCGGACCAGCCGCTGGAGGTCGTCCGGGACGTTTCACAGGATTCCCGCGCGAAGGGCGGCGATCCGGCGTCCCCGGATTCGAAATCCCCGTCGGAAGCGCGCCGTGCGCCCAGGGCGCCGGAAGGCGATTCTCCTGTGCAGTCGGGCGACTACGTTCGGTACCTTTTCGAAAACGCGCGGGAGGGCGGCGAGCGGTCCTCGACCTCCGGGAACCCGCCTTCCCCCACCCCGACGTTCACCGGCAACACCGCCGTCGAGGACGCGTGCGGGTAAAACCGCGGCCAAAGGCGAACTTTTGTCCACGGAAATGAGTGGATTGCCCGCTTGTAGGGACGTGGAATTTGTCACCGGCGTCGCTGAATGCTCAATCGGCCGGATAGTGTGAGCGATCCGGTGCATCCGGCCGCGAGGTCTTCCTGGGGTCGTGCACTGTGTGACCAGACCTGAGCGCCTTTGAGGGGGAAGGCGCCGCGTGGCCCCGACGGAGGATTCGGACAACCGTGGACGCGCAAGGCCGTGGGCGGGCGGACGACATCGATCCCGCAGACCAATGGGTGCTCAATCCGGAGACCGGTGAATACGAACTGCGACTGACGCCTTCCGCTCCGCAGTCGCCGATCCCCGGCCCCCGCAGACCCGGCTCGCGCAGAGCGGGCGCACCCGGCCGGACCGGCGCACCCGGTCCGTCCGGTGCGGACGCCCCGTCCGGCGGTGCGACCGCCGGGCGGCGCGGCGCGGCGCCCAAGCGGCAGCAGGCACGCGAGGAGGCCCCCGCCCGCCCGGTGCCCGGGCAGCGCCGCCGTGGCGCGCCGCCTCAGGAGCCGCCGCCCGGACGGCGGGGACGCCGGCCGGAGAAGAAGAAGTCGAAGACCAAGAAGGTCCTGATGTGGACCGGCGGCACCATGGCGTTCGTCCTGGTGGGCGCCGGCACGGCCGGATACCTGATCCTCAAGCACCTCGAGGGCAACATCAGCAGCACCGACGTCGGCACCGCGGCCAAGGACGGCTTCAGCAAGGACGAGGCGTTCAACCTGCTGATCATCGGCACCGACAAGCGCACCGGCAAGGGCAACGAGGGCTACGGCGACAAGGGCAGCGTCGGCCACGCGGACACGAACATCCTGCTGCACGTCTCCAAGGACCGCACCAACGCGACCGCGCTGAGCATCCCCCGCGACCTGATCGTGAACGTCCCGGACTGCCCGACCAAGCAGCCCGACAACAGTACGAAGGTCATCCCGGGAACGGACAACACCCGTTTCAACACCAGCCTCGGCCAGGACGGCCGGGACGCCGGTTGCACCATGCGCACGGTGAAGGAAGTGACCGGGATCGCGCCCGACCACTTCATGATGGCCGACTTCAACGCGGTCAAGACGCTGACGAGCGCGGTCGACGGCGTGGAGGTGTGCCTCAAGCACGCGGTCAACGACCCGGACTCGCACCTGAACCTGCCCGCCGGCGAGTCCAAGATCGCGGGCGAGCAGGCGCTGGCCTTCGTGCGCACCCGGCACAGCTTCGGCAACCACGGCGACCTGGACCGGATCAAGGTGCAGCAGCAGTTCCTCAGCTCGCTGATGCGCAAGATGGCCTCCGGCGACACCCTCAGCAACCCGTCGAAGCTCTACAGCCTGGCCGACGCCGCCACCAAGGCGCTCACCGTCGACCAGGGCATCGACAAGGTCAGCACGCTCAAGGACATGGCACTGGAGCTGAAGAAGGTGCCGCCGAAGAACATCACCTTCCTGACCGTGCCGGTGCTCGACAATCCGGCGGACGGCACGGTGCACAAGACGGTCATCGTCAACCAGAGCACCGCACCCCAGGTCTTCGACGCCATCCGCGACGACGTCTCCTTCACCGAGGTGAAGAAGAAGCAGAAGGCGGCCAAGGACGCGGAGGCGGCCCGGCTCAAGGGCGCCAAGTCCCCGGCCTCCGACGTGCGGGTGCGGATCCTCAACGGCGGCGCGCCCTCCGGCTCCGCGCAGGAGACCCTCACCTGGCTGCAGAACACCAAGGGCGTGTCCAAGTCGGAGAACGGCAGCAACGCGCCCGAGAAGCTCGCCAAGACCCAGCTCGAGTACGCCCCCGACCAGGCCGACCAGGCCCGTGAACTCGCCTCGCTGATGGGGCTGTCCGGGTCCGCGCTGAAGCCGGGCAAGAGCGTGGTCAACGCCCAGGGACTGCCGGCGATGACGCTGACGCTGGGCGAGGACTTCAAGGGCGCGGGAGTGTCGCTCACCGCTCCGGCGAAGGCGCCCACGGTGGAGGGGCAGTCCACGGCGGACAAGGTTCAGTGCGCGAGTTGAGCGGAACCGTGTGACCTGACGGGCCTGTCGTACGTCTAACACGACGTAGGACAGGCCTGTTCGATGGCATGCATCAGGGTGGGGAGGATGGGGAGTTGACCCAGAGTGGTCTGCGCGGGGAGGGGCCTGCGATCGACGACACGATGCCCCTCGCGGCGCGAGGTGGCGGCGCGCCGGAGGGCGACGGACGGCACGGCGGCGGCAGGGGCGGCGGGCGGGGGGCTCGCGGCACCGGTGGAAGACGTCCCAAGCGGCGGGTGCTGCGCTGGTCGGCGACGGTGCTGGCCGTGGTCATACTCGGCACGGCCGGCGCCGGATACCTCTACTACGAGCACCTCAACGGCAACATACAGAAGGGCGAGCGCGACAGCGGCGACTCCAAGGCGCACAAGGCGGAGCCCAACGCGGCCGGCCAGACGCCCGTGAACATCCTGCTGATCGGCTCCGACAGCCGCAACTCGGACGCGAACGTCGCGCTGGGCGGCAGCAGGGAGAACCGGGGCAACCCGCCGCTGGGCGACGTGCAGATGCTCATCCACCTGTCGGCGGACCGCAAGAGCGCCGCCGTGGTGAGCATCCCGCGCGACACGCGCGTCCACATCCCCCAGTGCACGGACCCGGACACCCACAAGGTGTACCAGCCGGTCGACACCATCATCAACGAGTCGCTGGCGCGCGGCGGCGCCGGCTGCACCCTCGCCACCTGGCAGAACCTCACCGGGGTCTACATCGACCACTGGATGACGATCGACTTCGCCGGCGTGGTGAGCATGGCGGACGCCATCGGCGGCGTCGACGTCTGCGTGAAGCAGAACGTGTGGGACCACTCGACGCCCGCCCAGCGCGGAGGGTCGGGCCTGAAGCTGCAGGCCGGCACGCGGAAGGTCAAGGGCGTGCAGGCCCTGCAGTGGCTGCGCACCCGGCACGCCTGGGGCAGTGACCTGATGCGGGCCCGGGCCCAGCACATGTACCTGAACTCGATGATCCGCACGCTGAAGGGCCAGAACGTCTTCACCGACACCGGCCGTCTGATGGACCTGGCCGAAGCGGCCACGAAGTCGCTGAAGGTCTCCGAGGAGATCGGCACCGTCAAGAAGCTGTACGACCTGGCCATGCAGCTCAAGACGGTCCCCACCGACCGGATCACCATGACGACGATGCCCAACGTCCAGGACCCGCAGAACAAGGACCACGTCGTACCGGACGGCGCCGACGCCGAGAAGATGTGGAAGATGCTCCGCGACGACGTGCCCTTCGACTCCAACGGCAAGGAGTCCGACGCGGAGGCGGCCGGCGCGAAGAAGGACGCGGACAAGACCTCCACGACCCCCGCCCACCCGGACGGCCAGATCGGCGTCATGGTGCAGAACGGCACCCGCACCGCCACCCTCGCCCCGGTCTCCCACCGGGCGAGCGCGATCAGCGAGGAGCTCGTGCAGAAAGGCTTCGCCAAGGCGTCGGCGGACGCCTCGGTGACGCCGACCGCCGACGACACGGTCGTGCGCTACCCGAGCGCCGACCTGAAGGGCGACGCCGAGCGCGTCGCCAAGGCGCTGGGCATCCCGACGACCTCGGTGGAGAAGTCGACCGACGTCTCCGGGGTCACCCTCGTGGTCGGCTCGGACTGGCGCACCGGCGCCGCCTATCCGAAGGAGAAGGCCCCGAAGGCGGGCGACATCCCGGAGAACTCCGACGCCCTCAACAGCGCGGACACCGGGCAGTGCATGGACGTGGCGGAGAAGATCTACACCTGGTAACCGCGACCGACGGCGAAGGCCCCCGCCCCGGGAACGGGGCGGGGGCCTTCGCCGTGCGTCCGCGGCCGGTGGTCTACCTCAGGTGGTGACGACCGCCGGGCGCCGGGAGGCGATGACCCTTCTGGCCAGCGACTTCGGGCTGGTGAGGAAGCCCCAGCCCCACGACATGTGCATGGTGGCGAGGGCGACCGGTATGCGCAGCCGGGCCTTCAGCGGCAGGCCCTTGCCGGCCGGCACCGAACCGGCGGCGATCGCCGCGAGATAACCGCCCGGGACCACGAACGCCCACGGGGTCAGGGCGGCGCCCACCACGATCCCGGCCGCGATCGCGCACACGGCGGTCGGCGGCGCGAGATAGCGCAGGTTGATCGACCCCTCGTGGTAGCGGGCGACGACGTGCCGCCAACGGCCGTAGTCCTTGTACTGCTTGGCCAGCGCCCGCACGCTCGGGCGGGGGCGGTAGGAGACCCGCAGCTCGGGCGAGAACCAGATCAGGCCGCCCGCCTCACGGATGCGGAAGTTCAGCTCCCAGTCCTGGGCGCGGATGAACTCCTCGTTGTAGCCGCCCTGTTGCTCCAGGGCCGCGCGGCGGAAGACGCCCAGGTACACCGTCTCGGCCGGGCCGGCCTCGCCGCCGGTGTGGAAGGCCGCGTTGCCGACGCCGATCTTCGACGTCATGGCGGCGGCGACCGCGTGCTCCCAGTCGTTCTCGCCCTCGGCGTGCATGACGCCGCCGACGTTCTGCGCGCCGGTCTCCTCCAGGAGCCGTACCGCCGTGGCGATGTAGTTCGGCGAGAGCATCCCGTGGCCGTCGACGCGGACCACGACCGGATGGCGGGAGGCCTTGATCGCGGCGTTCAGCGCGGCGGGGGTGCGGCCGGTGGGGTTCGGGACCGTGTGCACGCGCGGGTGGTCGCGTACGAGCTCGGCGGCGATCTCGTCCGTGCGGTCCGTGGACGGACCCAGGGCGATGACCACCTCCATCTCGCCGGCGTACTCCTGCGCGAGGATCGCTTCGACGGCCCCGCGCAGATGCCGCTCCTCGTTGAGGACGGGCATGATCACAGACACGGCGGGGAACCGCACGTCGGGCTTGGCGTTCATCGGTGCTCACGTTACCGCGAACGGGGGACACCGGTGCGCGCCGCGGGGGCCCGCGCACCGGTCAGCCGATCGTATGGCCCTACGGTGCTCACGGTGTCCACCCACGCCATAAGCGGAGGTGTCCCCCATGTCCACCACCTCGTCCCGGCCGCCCCGGCCGCCCGCTCAGTCGCAGCGCGGACCTCGACAGCCCCCACCGCCCGCCCGGCCGGACCGCATGCCGTACGCGCCCGTGCCCCGCCGCAGGCCGCGCTGGGCCATGCGGGCGGCGACCACCCTGTCGGTGGTGCTGCTGGCCTCCGCCGGGATCGGCCACGCGGTGGTCTCCAGCCTGGACGCCGACATCAGCCGGGTCGACCCCTTCAAGGACATGAAGAACCGCCCGCCCACGGGGCACGGCATGAACGTGCTGCTGGTCGGCACCGACGGCCGCGACAGGATCAGCGCGCGGGAGCGGCAGGCGTACCGGCTGGGCGGCCAGCCCTGCCACTGCACCGACACCATGATGATCGTGCACCTGTCCCGGGACCGGGAGCGGGCCAGCGTCGTCAGCCTGCCCCGTGACTCCTACGCCGAGCTGCCCGCCCACGTCGACCAGGTCACCGGCAGACAGCACGCCCCGCACCCGGTCAAACTGAACGCGGCGTACGCGGAGGGCGGGCCGAACCTCACCGTGCGCACCGTCGAGGGCATGACCCGTCTGAAGATCGACCACTACCTGGAGGTGGACTTCACCACCTTCATGCGCACCGTCGACGTGCTCGGCGGCGTCCGGCTGTGCACCGTCCAGCCGCTGAAGGACGCCTACACCGGCCTGGACCTGCCGGCCGGCACCCACACCCTGACCGGCGGGCAGGCCCTGCAGTACGTCCGCTCCCGGCACGTCGACTCGGCCAGCGACTTCGGCCGCATGCAGCGCCAGCAGCGCTTCCTGGCCGCCCTGCTGGAGCGGGCGACCTCCTCCCGGGTGCTGCTCAACCCCTTGAAGTTCCGCGACGTGACCCGGGCCGTGCTGGGCTCGGTCCGCGCGGACAAGGGCTTCCACACCGACGAGCTGCTCGATCTCGGGCGGGCGATGCGGAACTTCTCCCCCTCCTCCTCGGAGTTCACCACCGTCCCGATCGCGCGGACCGCCTTCCCGGTCAAGGGCCTCGGGTCGACGGTGAAGTGGGACGCGACGAAGGCGGAGGAGCTGTTCCGCTCACTGCGCGAGGACCGCCCGCTGGCCGTGCGCAAGCCGTCGCCGCGACCGGACGGCGCGGTCGGCGTGGAGGTCGCCCCGCAGCGGATCCGGGTCCAGGTGGAGAACGGCACCGACACCGCCGGGCTCGGCCGGCGGGTGGACACGGCGCTGGCGGCGGCCGGGTTCGTGACGACCAAGGCGCCCGTGGACTCCCCGGAACGCGGCGTGAAGCGGACCGCCGTGCTCTACGACCCCCGGTGGGACCGCTCGGCGCGGTCGGTGGCCGCCGCGCTGCCGGGCAGCGAGCTGCGGGCCGTGCCCGGGATGGGCGCCACGCTCAGGGTGATCGCGGGCGCCGACTACCGGGCGGTGCGGCCGGTGCGGGTCGAGGACCCGGTCAAGCGCGCCGCCCAGGTGGTGCGGGGCGACGAGGTGTCCTGCGAGTGAGCTGCGGGGCGTGAGGGCCTGGGAGCCGAGCCGGGGCTCGGGGACCGGGCCGGGGCCCGAAGTCGGGCCGGGGGCTCAGTCCTCGAAGCCCTCCGCCGCGCGCTTCTCGCGCAGCTCCTTGATGGCCCGGCGGCGGGCCAGGCGGTGGGTGCGGCGGATCTGGGCCTCCTCGTAGCGCCGCTTGTCCCGCTCGCTCTCGGGCAGGACCGGCGGCACGAGGCGCGGCTTGCCGTCGGCGTCCACGGCCGCGAAGACCAGATAGGCGGAGCCGACCTGGGTGGGCGGCGTGGACTCGTTCCAGCGCTCGGCGAGGACCCGGACGCCCACCTCCATGGAGGTCCGGCCGGTCCAGTTGACCTGGGCCTTCACATGGACGAGGTCGCCGACCCGGACGGGCTCCAGGAACACCATCTCGTCCATCGACGCGGTGACGGCGGGACCGCCGCTGTGCCGGCCGGCCACCGCGCCCGCCGCGTCGTCGACGAGCTTCATGATCACCCCGCCGTGCACCGTGCCCAGGAGGTTGGTGTCGTTGTGGGTCATGATGTGGCTGAGGGTGGTGCGGGACGCCGAGGTCGGCTTGCCCGGGATCTCCGGGGCGCCTGATTCCACGGCCGAGGACTGGTCTGTCATGCCCCCACCCTATGTCGAGGCGACAATCAGGCGGATTTGTGTCAGCTTCGCAACAGCGAGGCCCTGATTTCCCGACGGCCCTTGTGAGGCACACCGTGCGGCCCGGCACACTGGGCCACATGAATGAATGGCCCGAGGGGTGGTCCGACGAGAACCGCGGACCCCGGTACGGACGCGGCAGCGCCGGTGCGCAGCCGGAAGGCGCACGCGTGATGCGCCAGGTGCGGCGCGGCGGCCCCGCGGTGCCGCCCGGACAGCGCGGCGGCCCCGGCCGCGGCCCCACGGCGCCGCCCCACGGGGTGCCGCAGCAGCCGTCGTACGTCGACGGCGGCGAGGGCGGCGGCTACGCCGACGGCGGTCCGGGCTACGACAGCGGCTACAACACCGGCCAGGTCTACGGCGCCTCCGGCGGTGGCGGCCCGGCCGGTCCGGGCGGCTCCCGCCCGCGCGGTCCCCGGCCCGCGCCGAACTGGCGGCGCCGGATCAAGTGGACCGCGATCACGGTGGTCACGGTCGTGGTGGTGACGTCGGTCGCCACCTACTTCTGGGCCGACTCCAAGCTGCACCGCGACGTCGACCTCTCCAAGGTCATCGACCGGCCGGAGGGCGGCGAGGGCACGAACTACCTGATCGTCGGCTCCGACAGCCGGGACGGGCTGTCCTCCGAGGACAAGAAGAAGCTCCACACCGGCTCCGCCGAGGGCAAGCGCACGGACTCCATGATGATCCTGCACGTCGGGGACAACGGCGACACGCTGATCTCCCTGCCCCGCGACTCGAACGTGGAGATCCCGTCGTACAAGGGCGCCGAGTCGGGCAAGACGTACCCGGCCACCGGGCGGCACACCAAGCTGAACGCCGCCTACGCCGAGGACGGCCCGACGCTGCTGGTGCGCACCGTCGAGTACAACACCGGCCTGCACATCGACCACTACGTGGAGATCGGCTTCGCCGGCTTCGCCAACATCGTGGACGCGGTGGGCGGCGTCGAGATGAACATCGACAAGCCGTTCAAGGACAAGTGGTCCGGCGCCGACTTCCAGGCGGGCAAGCAGAAGCTGAACGGCGAGCAGGCCCTCGCCTTCGTCCGCACCCGGCACGCCTTCGCCGCCTCCGACCTCCAGCGCACCAAGAACCAGCAGAAGTTCCTGTCCGCGCTGGCGCACGAGGTGGCCACGCCGTCCACGATCCTCAACCCGTTCGCGTTCTATCCGACGATGAGCGCCGGCCTGGACTCCCTGATCGTCGACAAGGACATGAGCCTGTGGGACCTGGCCTCCATGTTCTGGGCGATGAAGGGCGTCAGCGGCGGTGACGGCACCTCCATGAACATGCCGATCTCGGGTTCCACGGGCGGCAACCTCGTCTGGGACAAGGCGAAGGTCAAGACCCTGGTGGACGAGCTGAAGAACGACGAGAAGGTCACCGTCTCCGACGGCTGACCGGCGGCGAGTCGGCACGGCGGGGTCCCACGGTCACGGAACCGCGGGGCCCCGCCACCGCGCCGGGGGCGAGGTCACATCGCGGCGCCCGCCATCGAGCGGCACATCTCCGCGCAGCGGCGACACGCCTCCGCACAGCGCATCATCATCTTGTCGTCGGGCATCGACATGCACGCCTCCGCGCACATGTCGCAGGCCTTGGCGCACATCGCGCACATGTCGGAGGACATCGGCGAGCGGCGCATCATCATGTCCGCGCACATCCGGGTGGTCTCGGAGCAGTCCATGAGCGCGCGCATGATCTGCATCTGCGCCTGACCGCCCATCTGCATGCAGGAGCTCATGGCCTCCTCGCAGATGCTGTGGCACGTCATGCAGGCGTCGACGCAGTCCTGCATCTCCTTGCTCATCGCGGTCATGGCACTGGGCTGGGTGTGGGTCATGGCTCCTCCTGGGGGGACGACGGGAGCCGGGGCCCGGGGTGGGCCCCGCGCACTACCGTCGTACGCCCGACCGCCCCCGGCCGCCATTCGGAGCGGACGCCGGGCGAGCCGCCGTTCGGGTGGCGGGCGTCGGCCGGGACCGGCCGCGCCGGCGCGGCGCCGCACACGCGCCGGCCCCCGGCGGTGTCCGCCGGGGGCCGGGTCGCGGGACCGTCAGGTGCGCCGTTACGGCAGGTTGCGGGCCATCACGATCCGCTGGACCTGGTTCGTGCCCTCATAGATCTGGGTGATCTTGGCGTCGCGCATCATGCGCTCGACCGGGTAGTCGCGGGTGTAGCCGTAGCCGCCGAGGAGCTGGACGGCGTCGGTGGTGACCTCCATGGCGATGTCCGAGGCGAAGCACTTGGCGGCGGCGCCCTGGTAGGTGAGGTCGGCGTCGCCGCGCTCGGAGGCGGCGGCGGCCTGGTAGGTCAGGGCGCGGGCCGCGGAGACCTTCATCGCCATGTCGGCGAGCATGAACTGGACGCCCTGGAAGTCGGCGATCGGCTTGCCGAACTGCTTGCGCTCCTTGACGTAGCCCTTGGCGTAGTCGAGGGCGCCCTGGGCGATGCCGAGGGCCTGGGCGGCGATGGTGATGCGGGTGTGGTCGAGGGTCTTCATCGCGGTGGCGAAGCCGGTGCCCTCGGCGCCGATCATGCGGTCGGCGGGGATGCGCACGTTGTCGAGGTAGACCTCGCGGGTCGGGGAGCCCTTGATGCCGAGCTTCTTCTCCGGGGCGCCGAAGGAGACGCCCTCGTCGGACTTCTCGACGACGAAGGCGGAGATGCCCTTGGTGCGCTTGTCGGGGTCGGTGACGGCCATCACCGTGTAGTACTCGGAGACGCCGGCGTTGGTGATCCAGCGCTTCACGCCGTTGAGGACGTAGGTGTCGCCGTCGCGGACCGCCTTCGTCTTCATGCCGCCCGCGTCCGAGCCCGCGTCGGGCTCGGACAGGCAGTACGAGAACATCGCGTCGCCCTTGGCGAGCGGCGTCATGTACTTCTTCTTCAGCTCCTCGGAGCCGGACAGGAGCACCGGCAGCGAGCCCAGCTTGTTCACGGCCGGGATCAGGGAGGAGGAGGCGCAGACGCGGGCCACCTCCTCGATGACGATGACCGTCGCGAGGGCGTCCGCGCCCGCGCCGCCGTAGCTCTCGGGCACGTGCACGGCGTGCAGGTCGTTCGCGACCAGGGCGTCGAGGGCCTCCTGCGGGAAGCGGGCCTCCTCGTCCACGGCGGCGGCGTGCGGCGCGATCTTCGCCTCGGCCAGCGAGCGGACGGCGTCGCGGAGCATGTCGTGCTCCTCGGACGGGCGGTACAGGTCGAAGTCAGCCGATCCGGCCAAGGTCTCTCACGCTCCAAAGACGACCAGTGATGCTAATTACCGTTAAGTAACTCAAATTTTAGGGGGCCCGCCCGCGCGAGGGATACGTGAGCTTGGCGACAGCGGGGACATTGCCCGGCGAGGGCCCCGCCCATGCCCCGGATATGCTCGGGCAGCGCATTGCCATCATCCCTCCTGGAGCACCCCATGAGCCTGAAGATCACCGTGATCGGCACCGGCTATCTCGGCGCGACGCACGCCACGGCCATGGCCGAGATGGGGTTCGAGGTGCTCGGGCTGGACGTGGTCGCCGAGAAGATCGAGACGCTGCGGCGCGGCGAGGTCCCGATGTACGAGCCGGGCCTCGACGAGCTGCTGCGCCGGCACGTGGCCGGCCTCGAGGGCTCCACCGGCCGGCTGCGCTTCACCCAGGACTGGGCCGAGGCCGGCGCCTTCGGCGACGTCCACTTCATCTGCGTGAACACTCCGCAGAAGCACGGCGAGTACGCCTGCGACATGAGCTACGTCGACTCCGCCGTCGCCTCCCTGGCCCCGCACCTGGCCGGGCCGGCGCTGGTGGTCGGCAAGTCGACGGTGCCGGTGGGCTCCGCGGACCGGCTGGCCCGGACGATCGCCTCGCTGGCGCCCGCCGGCGAGGACGCGGAGCTGGCCTGGAACCCGGAGTTCCTGCGCGAGGGCTTCGCCGTCCAGGACACCCTGCACCCCGACCGGATCGTGGTCGGCGTGCGCAGCGAGCGGGCCGAGAAGCTGCTGCGCGAGGTGTACGCCCAGCCGATCGGCGAGGGATCGCCGTTCGTGGTCACCGACTTCCCGACCGCCGAGCTGGTGAAGACCTCCGCGAACTCCTTCCTGGCCACGAAGATCTCCTTCATCAACGCGATGGCGGAGGTGTGCGAGGCGGCCGGCGGCGACGTGGCCAAGCTGGCCGAGGCCATCGGGTACGACGACCGGATCGGCCGGAAGTTCCTGCGTGCCGGGATCGGGTTCGGCGGCGGCTGCCTGCCCAAGGACATCCGGGCGTTCATGGCCCGCGCCGGCGAGCTGGGCGCCGACCAGGCGCTGACGTTCCTGCGCGAGATCGACTCGATCAACATGCGCCAGCGCGGTCAGATGGTCGAGCTGGCCCGGCAGGCGCTGGGCGGCGGGCCGTTCCTCGGCAAGCGGATCGCGGTGCTCGGCGCCACCTTCAAGCCCGACTCGGACGACGTGCGCGACTCGCCCGCGCTGAACGTGGCCGGGCAGATCCACCTCCAGGGCGGCCAGGTCACCGTCTACGACCCCAAGGGCATGGACAACGCCCGCCGGGTCTTCCCCACCCTCGGCTACGCCGACTCCGCGCTGGAGGCGGTCCGGGGCGCCGACGCGGTGCTGCACCTGACGGAGTGGCGGGAGTTCCGCGAGCTGGACCCGGCCGAGCTGGGAGAGGTCGCCGCCTCCCGTCTCGTCCTGGACGGGCGCAACGCCCTGGACCCGGACCTGTGGCGGCGCGCGGGCTGGACGTACCGGGCGATGGGCCGCCCGACGGCATAGCGGCGGGGGCGGCCGGCGCGGGCCTCGGCGAGCGGACCGGCGACGCCGGTTCGGCCGAGGCTCAGTCGGCCGAACCGGCGTCTTCCCGCATTCTGCACCACGGGCGCGCCCGTCACCCCTCCCGCGCCCGGTACCGGCGCATCTTCGCGCGCGCTCCGCACACCCGCATCGAGCACCAGCGCCGCCGTCCGGCCGGGCTGCGGTCGTAGTACGCCCAGTGGCAGTCGGCCGCCTCGCAGGCCTTCAGCCGGGCCCAGGTGCCCGCGACGAGCCCCTCGGCGACCGCGGCGGCGACCCGGGAGAGCAGCGGCCCGGCGTCGGCCGGGGCGAGGGCGGCGGAGCCGTCGCGCGCGTCGACGGCCACCAGCAGCGGGGCCCGGGCCAGCAGCTCGCCGAGCGGGGCGACCTCGCGGTGCGGGGCGTGACCGGCGTGCGCCAGCAGCACCGCCCGCAGCGACTCGCGCAGCTCGCGCGCCGGGGCCAGTTCCGCCTCGCCGATCCCGAGGCCCGCCCGGCCCTCCGGCGTGTCGAGCAGGTCGGCGCCCGTCTCCAGGTCCAGCGTGTTCACCAGGGACTCGACCAGAGCCAGGCCGCCGGGCGCGGGCGCTCTCTCACTCATGGCAGCGACGGTACCGCGCCGATCCGGTTGCGCCGTTACCGGTGAGGGGGCAGCATGCAGTAACGGTTACCGGTTACCCGGCTCTTCGGGTAACCACCGTCGCTTCCTGGGAGGAAACTCATGGCTCTGGCCAAGCTGGGTGTCGTCGTCCTGGACTGTCCCGACCCGCGCGCGCTCGCCGGCTTCTACGCCGAGGTGCTGGGCGGGGCGGTCGAGGGGGAGGGCGACTGGGTGGACCTGAAGGTGCCGGGCGGGACGGCGCTGGCGTTCCAGCGGGCGCCGGGCTTCGTGCCGCCGAAGTGGCCCGCCGCCGACGCCTCGCAGCAGTTCCACCTGGATCTGACCGTGGACGACCTGGACGCGGCCGAGCGGGGCGTGCTCGCGCTCGGCGCGAAGCCGCTGGCCGAGCCGGGCGGCAGGAGCTTCCGGGTTTACGCCGACCCGGCCGGGCACCCGTTCTGCCTGTGCGCCTGCTGACACCCAGGAGACCGGGAGGTCCCATGCCCGCCGCGGTACGTCTGCGTTCCGTCGTGATCGACTGCCCCGACCCGCACGCCCTCGCCCGCTTCTACGCGGACGTCGCCGGGGGCACGCCGCAAGCCGAGGACGACGACTGGGTCGTCCTGACGGTCCCCGGCGGGTCGCGGCTCTCCTTCCAGCGGGCGCCCGGTCTGACGCCGCCGGAGTGGCCGCGCGCCGACCGCAACGCGCAGCAGTTCCACCTCGACTTCGACGCCGGGTCGACGTGGGAGGAGATGGACGCCGCCCATGAGCGGGTGCTGGCGCTGGGCGCGCGGCCGCTGGACCTGGAGGACAGCGAGAAGAAGGACTTCCGGGTCTACGCCGATCCGGCAGGGCATCCGTTCTGCCTCTGCCGGATCGAGCACGCGTAGCGGACGGCCCTGATCAGAGCCCGTGTGCGGATCCCCGCCCCGGCCCGGGCGCGGTGGCGCACACGGGCTCTCAGCCGTCCAGTTCCCCGATCGTCGCGTGGGACGGCGCGCGCGTGGCCCGCAGGCCGCGGGCGACGTCCTCGGCGGCGCCCAGCACCCGTACCGCGTTCTGCCAGGTCAGCTTGGCGAGGTCGGACTTCGACCAGCCGCGCTCCAGCAGCTCGGCGAGCAGGTTCGGGTAGCCGGAGACGTCGCTGAGGCCGTCGGGGGTGAAGGCCGTGCCGTCGTAGTCGCCGCCGATGCCGATGTGGTCGACGCCGGCGACCTCGCGCATGTGGTCGAGGTGGTCGGCGACGGTGGCCACGGTCGCGACCGGCCGCGGATGCGCCTCCTCGAAGGCGCGGTGGACCTTCATGCCCTCCTCGGTGGTGTCGAGGTGGTGCAGGCCGTGCGCGCGCATGTTCTCGTCGGCGGCGGCCGTCCAGTCGACGGCTGCCTGGAGCACGAACTTGGGCACGAACGTCACCATCGCCATGCCGCCGTTGGCGGGCAGCCGCTCCAGGACGTCGTCCGGGACGTTGCGCGGGTGGTCGCAGACGGTGCGGGCGGAGGAGTGCGAGAAGATCACCGGGGCCGACGAGGCGTCCAGCGCGTCCCGCATGGTCGTCGCGGCGACGTGGGAGAGGTCCACCAGCATGCCGAGGCGGTTCATCTCCCGCACCACCTCGCGCCCGAAGGCGGACAGGCCGCCCACGGCCGGCTCGTCCGTCGCCGAGTCCGCCCACGCCACGTTGTCGTTGTGGGTGAGGGTCATGTAGCGCACGCCGAGCGCGTACAGGCCGCGCAGGGTGCCCAGCGAGTTCGCGATGGAGTGGCCGCCCTCGGCGCCCATCAGCGAGGCGATACGGCCCTCGGCGCGGGCCGCCTCCATGTCGGCGGCGGTCAGCGCGGGCGCCAGGTCCGCCGGGTAGCGCTCCAGCAGCTGCCGTACGCAGTCGATCTGCTCCAGCGTCGCCGGGACCGCGTCGGGCAGGTCCGAGCGGACGTACACCGACCAGTACTGCGCGCCGACGCCGCCCTCGCGCAGGCGGGGGATGTCGGTGTGCAGGTGGGCGCTCTGGCCGGTGGCGATGTCGCGGGCGCCGAGGTCGTAGCGGACCTGCTCGCGCAGGGCCCAGGGCAGGTCGTTGTGGCCGTCGACGACGGGGAACTCGCGCAGCAGTTCCCGGGCCCGCTCCAGGGAGCCCACGGCGCTCACTTCCCGGTCCCGAAGCCGAAGCCGCCCGCGCCCTCGGCCTTGGCGCGCAGCCGCTTTCCCTTCTCGGTGGCCTGGTCGTTGAGGTCCTGGAGGAACTCGGTCATGCGCTGCCGCAGGTCCTCGTCGTGCGCCGCGAGGATCCGGGCGGCCAGCAGGCCCGCGTTGCGCGCGCCGGCCACCGATACCGTCGCCACCGGGATGCCGGCGGGCATCTGCACGATGGAGAGCAACGAGTCCATGCCGTCGAGGTACTTCAGCGGCACGGGCACGCCGATCACGGGCAGCGGAGTGACGGAGGCGAGCATGCCGGGCAGGTGGGCGGCGCCGCCCGCGCCCGCGACGATCGCCTTCAGGCCGCGCTCGGCCGCCTGCTCGCCGTACGCGATCATCTCGCGCGGCATGCGGTGCGCGGAGACGACGTCGACCTCGTAGGCGATCTCGAACTCGTCCAGTGCCTTGGCGGCGGCCTCCATCACGGGCCAGTCGGAGTCCGACCCCATGACGATGCCCACAACGGGGCCAGCGGCGCTCATTCTGTGATCGTGCCTCTCAGGTAGCCGGCTGCGTGACGGGCGCGCTCCAGCACGTCGTCCAGGTCGTCGCCGTAGGTGTTGACGTGTCCGACCTTGCGGCCGGGCTTCACGTCCTTGCCGTACATGTGGATCTTGAGCTGGGGGTCGCGGGCCATGCAGTGCAGGTACGCGGAGTACATGTCGGGGTAGTCGCCGCCCAGGACGTTCGCCATGACCGTCCACTTCGCGCGCGGGCGCGGGTCGCCCAGCGGCAGGTCGAGGACCGCGCGGACGTGGTTGGCGAACTGGGAGGTGATCGCGCCGTCCATCGACCAGTGGCCGGAGTTGTGCGGGCGCATCGCCAGCTCGTTGACGAGGATGCGGCCGTCGCGGGTCTGGAACAGCTCGACGGCGAGGTGGCCGACGACGCCGAGTTCCTTGGCGATGGTCAGGGCCATCTCCTCGGCCCGCAGCGCGAGGGACTCCTCCAGGTCGGGGGCCGGGGCGATCACGGTGTCGCAGACGCCGTTCACCTGCCGGGACTCCACCACCGGGTAGGCGACGGCCTGCCCGTGCGGGGAGCGCACGACGTTGGCGGCCAGCTCGCGGACGAAGTCGACCTTCTCCTCGGCGAGGACGGGGACACCGGCCCGGAACGGGTCGGCGGCCTCCTCCGCGGAGTCGACCACCCACACGCCCTTGCCGTCGTAGCCGCCGCGGACGGTCTTGAGGACCACGGGGAACCCGTCACCCTCCGCGGCGAAAGCCTCGACGTCGGCCGGATCGGTGACGATCCGGTGCCGTGGGCACGGCACGCCGAGTTCGTCGAGCCTCGCGCGCATCACGCCCTTGTCCTGGGCGTGCACGAGCGCGTCGGGGCCGGGGCGCACGGGGATGCCGTCCGCCTCCAGGGCCCGCAGGTGCTCGGTGGGGACGTGTTCGTGATCGAAGGTGATCACGTCGCAGCCCCGTGCGAAGGCCCGCAGCGTGTCCAGGTCGCGATAGTCGCCGATGACGACGTCGCTCACGACCTGTGCCGCGGAGTCCTGGGGTGTGTCACTGAGGAGCTTGAACCTGATGCCGAGCGGGATGCCCGCCTCGTGTGTCATACGAGCGAGCTGGCCACCGCCGACCATGCCGACTACCGGGAACGTCACGCCCCTAGGGTATCGGCCGGGCCACCGTGGCCGGATCCCGCGCTCCCGGGCCGTCCGTTCCCGGTCTCTCACCGGGTCCTTCACCGTCTCTTTCCCGTCTTTTCCGGCACTCTTTCCGACCCGTTCGGCGGCTCATGAGCCGTCCGCGGGCGCGGACACCCGCCGCTGGTTAGCATGGCGGGGTTGACGAAACCGACCCGGACGGGGGCCTGCACGACCATGGGACGTGGTTCCTCGGGGCACCGATCGGCGCCCCCGGCCTCCCCGGCGCCCCCGGCTCCCCCCTCCTCCCCCGCCCCCCGGGGCGGGCTGCTGCGACGGATCGGCCGGGCCTGGCGCGAGGTCGTCAAGTTCGGCGCGGTGGGCGGGGCGGGCCTGCTGGTCAACCTGCTCGTCTTCAACCTGGTGCGGCACGTCACCGATCTGCAGGTGGTCCGGGCGAGCGTCATCGCGACCATCGTCTCGATCGTCTTCAACTACATCGGTTTCCGCTACTTCACCTACCGGGACCGGGACAAGAGCGGCCGCACCAAGGAACTGACCCTGTTCCTGCTGTTCAGCGCGGTCGGCCTGGTGATCGAGAACGGCGTGCTCTACCTGGCGACGTACGGCTTCGGCTGGGACAGCCCGTTGCAGAGCAACGTCTTCAAGTTCCTCGGCATCGGCATCGCGACCCTGTTCCGCTTCTGGTCCTACCGCAGCTGGGTCTTCCGCGCCCTGCCCAGCCGGGAGAGCGGCGCCCGCCACGACGGCGGCGAGCCCGGCGCCCGGGAGGCCGTGGCCGACGCGGAGTCGTACCTGCGGGCCCAGTCGAAGAAGCCCCGGTCGAGGGTCTCCCGCTGACGGGGCCTTCGCCGTCCCGTCCGCCCCGTCTCCACGGCTGTCCCCTCGCGGGCCCGTCTCCTCAGCCGTCCCCGCCGGCGGTCCCGTCCTCGGCCGTCCCCGCTAGCGGACGGTCGGCAGGTCCTCCACGGACCGCTTCAGCGGGGGCGTGCGCGACAGGAACAGGCCGAACACCGGCGGCTGGGCCTGGAGCAGCTCCAGGCGGCCGCCGTCCGCCTCGGCGAGGTCGCGGGCGACCGCCAGGCCGATGCCCGTGGAGTTGCGGCCGCTGATCGTGCGCTCGAAGATGCGGGCGCCCAGGTCGGCGGGGACCCCGGGGCCCTCGTCGGTGACCTCCACGACCGCCTGGTTGCCGGTGACGCGGGTGCGCAGCGCCACCGTGCCGCCGCCGTGCATGAGGGAGTTCTCGATCAGCGCGGCCAGCACCTGCGCGACCGCGCCCGGGGTGCCCACCGCCCGCAGATGCCGCTTGCCTGAGCTGACGATGGCCCGGCCGGCGCTGCGGTAGGCGGGACGCCACTCCGCGATCTGCTGCTGGATGACCTCGTCGATGTCGAAGGTGACCGCGGAGCCGGTGCGCGGGTCGCGGGAGTTCGTCAGCAGCCGCTCCACCACGTCCGTCAGCCGCTCGACCTGGGTGAGGGCGACGTTCGCCTCCTCCTTCACCGTGTCCGGATCGTCGGTGAGGGTGATCTCCTCCAGGCGCATGGACAGCGCGGTCAGCGGGGTGCGCAGCTGGTGGGAGGCGTCGGCGGCCAGCCGCCGTTCCGCGGTGAGCATGCGGGCGATGCGCTCGGCGGAGGAGTCCAGCACGTCGGCGACGCGGTCCAGCTCGGGGACGCCGTAGCGCTTGTGGCGGGGGCGCGGGTCGCCCGAACCGAGCCGCTCGGCGGTCTCGGCGAGGTCGGTCAGCGGGGAGGCGAGCCGGTTGGCCTGGCGGATCGCCAGCAGCACCGCGGCGATCACCGCCAGCAGCGCCACCAGCCCGATGATCAGCAGCGTGCGGCCGACCTCGCGGGTGACCGACGAGCGCGGCTCCTCCATCCGGACCGTCTCGCCCTGCTCGCCCGTGGCCGTGGAGTGGATCACGTCCCCGGCCGGCTTGGCGCCGACCTCGATCGTCGGGCGCCCGGGAATGGCGATCACCGCATACTGGCCCGGGGCCACCTGGTCGCGCAGGATGTCCGCGTTGACGGTCTCCGCGCCCAGCAGCCGGCTGTCCACGATGCTGGCCAGCCGCAGCGCCTCGGAGTCGACCCGCTCCTGCGCGCTGTTGCTGATCGTGCGGGTCTCCACGATCACCAGGGAGACGCCGAAAACGGCGATCACGACGAGCACCACGGCGAGCGTGGACTGGATCAGTCGACGGCGCATGACCTCTTACCTGCCGGGACCCGGACCGCGGTGCCGCCCGGCTCTGGTCGAATCAGCTCTTCTCGAAACGGAAACCGACGCCGCGCACGGTCGCGATGTAACGGGGGTTGGCCGCGTCGTCGCCGAGCTTCTTGCGCAGCCAGGAGATGTGCATGTCGAGGGTCTTGGTCGACGACCACCAGGTGGTGTCCCAGACCTCGCGCATCAACTGGTCGCGGGTGACGACCCGGCCCGCGTCGCGCACCAGCACCCGCAGCAGGTCGAACTCCTTCGCGGTGAGCTGGAGCTCCTCGTCGCCCATCCAGGCGCGGTGCGACTCGACGTCGATGCGCACGCCGTGCGTGGCGGGCGGCTGCTGCGGCTCGGCCGAGCCGCGCCGCAGCAGGGCCCGGACCCGGGCGAGCAGTTCGGCGAGGCGGAACGGCTTGGTCACGTAGTCGTCGGCGCCCGCGTCGAGACCGACGACGGTGTCCACCTCGTCGGCGCGCGCGGTCAGGATCAGGATGGGCACGGTGTGGCCGTCGGCGCGCAGCCGGCGGGCGACCTCCAGGCCGTCCATACCGGGCAGGCCGAGGTCCAGCACGACCAGGTCGACGCCGCCCTGCATTCCGGCGTCGAGCGCGGTGGGTCCGTCCTCACGCACCTCGACCTCGTAACCTTCCCGGCGCAGTGCGCGGGCCAGCGGCTCCGAGATGGACGCGTCGTCCTCGGCGAGCAGTACACGGGTCATGGGGTGATGGTAGTCCGCCCGCGCCACCCCCCGGGGCGGTGCTGCGGTGTGATCGAACTCGGCCGCTCTTACCTTCCGGCCTGATGGGGCGCGCCCTCGGGACGGTCCGGCACGAACCCTCCACCGCGTCCCCGCCGGTCGTCCACCGCCCTCGGGCGGCGCCGACGAACGAGAGGTGCGATCCTTGAATACACCTTCGAAAACGTGCGCGCGGTTCCGTGACCTGCTGTGATCCGTGTCTCAAGTCCTTCCATATCCGGCACTGTCCTGCCGTATGGTGAGCTGAACGCCTGTAGCACGCAGCGGACCTTTGGCGCTCATACGACGCTGAGGGTCCCTTTTGCGTGCGGGCCGGTTCCGTCCGGCCTCGAAAGGAACGACCTAGGGCCGGGCCTCGCTGGACGCATCGTCGCGTTGCGAGGCGTGGATCCCGGTGGCCGCCGTCCGTCGCTCCGCAACCCGGGGCGTACTCCCCTGGGCGTGGGGTGGACGACAGGCCCCGCCGGTGCCGGCCAGCCCCCCACCGGGCGCGCGAACCGCTCGTCGAAGCGCGTCCCGACCAGCAAGGAACGACCATGGCGTCCAGCCTGACGAAGGACTCGGTCCGTCCGGGCACCCCCGGTTCCGAGAAGACCTTCTTCGGCCACCCCCGCGGCCTGGCCACCCTCTTCATGACCGAGATGTGGGAGCGCTTCTCCTACTACGGCATGAAGGCCCTGCTCCCGCTGTACCTGGTGGCCCCGGCCGGGCTCCACATGAACGCGGCCACCGCGACCGCGATCTACTCGGTGTACCTCTCGCTCGTGTACCTGCTCGCCCTGCCGGGCGGCTGGTTCGCGGACCGGGTCCTCGGTCCCCGCAAGACCGTCGCCGTGGCCGGCGCGGTCATCATGCTGGGCCACCTGACGCTGGCCCTGCCCTGGGCGGGCAGCTTCTTCGCCGGCCTCGGCCTCGTCGCCATCGGCTCGGGTCTGCTGAAGGCCAACATCTCCACGATGGTCGGCCACCTCTACCGGGGCGCGGACGACCCGCGCCGTGACGGTGGCTTCACGCTCTTCTACATCGGCATCAACCTCGGCGCCTTCGCCGCGCCGCTGATCATCGGCACCGTCGGCGAGAACGTCAACTGGCACTTCGGCTTCGCGCTCGCGGCGCTCGGCATGGCGGTGGGCCTGGCCCAGTTCCTGCTCGGCTCGCGCCACCTGGACGCCCGCTCGGACGTCGTTCCCACGCCGCTGTCGGAGCAGGAGAAGAAGGCCACGCTGACCAAGGCCGCCCTGTGGGCGGGCATCGCGGTCGTCTTCTACGCGATCGTCGGCTTCTCCGGTGTCTACACGCTGAACTGGCTGCTGGTCCCGATCACCGTCGCCGGTCTGGTCATCCCCGTCATGGTCATCGCCCGCATCAAGCGGGACAAGGAGCTCGACCGCGCCGACCAGTCGAAGATGAGCGCCTACATCTGGTTCTTCGTCGCCGCGGCCGTGTTCTGGATGATCTACGACCAGGGCGGTTCGACCGTGTCGCTGTTCGCCGAGTCCTCGGCGAAGAACACGATCTTCGGCTGGAACTTCCCGGTCTCCTGGTACCAGTCCGTGAACCCGGTCATGATCATGGCGCTGGCCCCGGTCTTCGCCTGGGCGTGGCTGGCGCTGGCGCGGCGCGGCAAGGAGCCGAGCACCGCGGTGAAGTTCACGATGGGCCTGGTGCTGATCGGCGCGTCCTTCTTCCTCTTCCTCGCCCCGCTGGCGATCGCCGACGGCGGTCACAAGGCGGCCGCGCTGTGGCTGGTGGCGATCTACTTCGTCCAGACCGTCGGTGAGCTGACGCTCTCGCCGGTCGGCCTGTCGGTCACCACGAAGATGGCGCCCGCGAAGTACGCCTCCCAGATGATGGGCGTCTGGTTCCTGGCCGTCACCGCCGGTGACGCCACGACCGGCCTGCTCTCCATCGCCGGCGTCGACCTCAACAAGACGGGCATCGTGACCCTGGAGGCGGTGCTCGCCGTCATCGCCGGTGTGGCGGTGTGGATGTACCGCAACAAGGTCAAGCAGCTCATGGGCGACGTCCGCTGACCCGAGCCGACCTCACGGCCGCTTCTTCCGGAGGGCCATCGCACTCCCCTGACGGGGGTGGGGTGGCCCTCCGGGCGTTTTTCAGGGGGTCCGGGCGGCGGCACGGGCGGCACCGCGGGAATGGCCGGAACATGCCCCTCCGGATCCGGGGAACGGCGCTGGGGAGGTGTACCGCACCGCGAGGGCGACCGGCGGCTGGCCGTGACTCGGGGTGGCTGAGGGCTGCTCGCGGCGGGGCTGGGCGGGGCGGGTGGGCTCGGCAGGCGCGGGCGGGCCCGGCGGGCGCGGGCGGACCGAACGGGCACGGGCGCGCCAGGCAGACGCGCCGGACAGGCGGGCGCGGCGGGCCAGGCAGACGCGCCGGACAGGCGGGCGCGGCGGGCCAGGACGCCGACGCCAGGCAGGTGAGGCGGCCGGCGCGAGACGGGCCGACGCCGGGCGGGCGGCTCGGCGCGACGGCAGGCCGAGCGCGGCGGGACGACGCGAGGCGGGACGACGCGCGGCGGGACGACGCGAGGCGGGACGACGCGCGGCGGGACGACGCGAGGCGGGACCGGCCAGGCGGGACGGCGTGCGGCGGCGGGCGGGCCGCGGAGACGCCGGGCGCGCCGGGCCTTGGACGGCCGGCGCGCGGGGGTGGCGGGGTGAGGCGGGTGCCCGGAGGGCTACGCGGGGGCGCCGAGTTCCGCCCAGACCTTCTTGCCGGCGATGCCGGGGACGCGTACGACGCCCCAGTCGAGGCACAGGCGCTGGACGATGAACATGCCGTGGCCGCCGGGCCGGCCGGCGCGGTGCGGGGTGCGCGGCGCGGGCTGGCCGGTGCCGCGGTCGGCGACCTCGATGTGGATCACCTTGTTGTCACAGGTGAGCTCCAGCTCCTCGGGGCCTTCGGCGTGCAGGCACGCGTTGGTGACCAGCTCGGAGACGACGAGGAGCACATCCTCCGCGGCCGCCCGCTGGTCGGCGCTCGCGGCGGGCAGCCAGCCCCACGCGTGCAGCGCCTGGCGGGTGAAGTCACGGGCGAGCGGCACGACGCCGCTCTCGCCGTCGAAGCTCAGCCTGCGGACCTGACGACCCCCGGACGGGGCCGCCGGCACGGCCGTCGCACCTCCTGCGGACGCACCGTCCGCCGGCACGCCCCCCTCGGACGCCCCGGAAGCGCCGCTGGGCTCCGGGCCGCGGTCGCCCGGCGAGCAAGGCCGGGTGGTGCTCATCAGCGCTTCACCTCACCGATTCACCAGTTCACGATTCAGACATCACTGCATCCGTACACGCGGTACCTCCGCGCGCACGTCCCCGCCCACACCGGCCGGCCCCTCGCCGGCTCCCGGTCCGGGCGACCGGTCCGTCCAGCATGTCTCCTGCCCGACCGTTCCGGCGGGACACCCCCGTTTTCCGGCCCACGGGCGTGACGCCCGGTGCGGACCGGCCTGGAGGTGCCGCTGAGTACAGGTACGGAAAGGACACGTCTGCTGCTCGGCGACCGGCTCAACCGGTCTCGGCGGCCAGCGCGTCCTCGAGCGTGTCGTGCACGCTGAAGACGGCGTCCGCCCCGGTGATCTCGAACACTCGGGCCACCACCGGCAGCATCCCGGCGAGATGCACACCTCCCCCGGCCGCCTCCGCCTTCAGCCTCGCCCCCAGCAGCACGTTCAGCCCCGTGGAGTCGCAGAACTCCAGGCGTGAACAGTCCACCACCAGGCGCGAGCGCCCCTTGTCGAGGCACTCCTCGAGCGGCTCGCGCAGCAGATCGGCCGTGTGATGGTCCAGCTCACCCGCCGGGGTCACCACGGCACTCGAACCTTCCTGCCGCACTTCCACCAGAAGCCGGCCCGACTGTGCACTGCCGACCGTCCCGCGGTCCATGCCGTCTCTCTCCCGGGGTCTTGGCTGCTGACTGACGCCCTCGAACACTACGCCTTCCCGCAGCGCTCCAACACCCGAACAACCGCACACAAACGGACATACTTCCACAGAACGCACTTGCGGTCGTCCCAGGAAAGCGGGTAGGGCTAGTAGGGACACGTACCCGACACGGCCGGCTTTGGAGGCGCCGCACACCGCAGTGCACGAACTGGCTTCGGCAGCCATATGCCGAGAACGATGGAGGACATCATGTCATCCCGGCTCGACGCCTCGCACACCCCGAGGGCGACGTCGACATCCACTCCGGTCCGCCTGGAGCCGATCGGCGCAGAGGACGCACTGGCCGGACTTCCGGAGATCCCCGCGTACGACGAAGTGGCCCCGGACGACGCCCGGGCCCTGTCCAAGACCCTCTTCGAGCGGCTGGAGTCCCTCGAGGAAGGCACCCACGAGCACGCGTACGTACGCAACACCCTCGTCGAACTCAACCTCGCCCTGGTCAAGTTCGCCGCCTCCCGCTTCCGCTCCCGCAGCGAGCCGATGGAGGACATCATCCAGGTCGGCACGATCGGCCTGATCAAGGCGATCGACCGCTTCGAACTCTCGCGTGGGGTCGAGTTCCCGACCTTCGCGATGCCAACCATCATCGGCGAGATCAAGCGCTTCTTCCGCGACACCTCGTGGTCCGTGCGCGTCCCGCGCCGACTCCAGGAACTGCGGCTGGACCTGGCCAAGGCCGGTGACGAGCTGGCCCAGCGGCTGGACCGCGCCCCCACCGTGTCCGAACTGGCCGCCCACCTCGGCCTGTCCGACGAAGAGGTGGTCGAGGGCATGGCGGCGTCGAACGCGTACACCGCCTCGTCGCTGGACGCCCAGCCCGAGGAGAACGAGTCGGAGGGCGCGCTCGCGGACCGGATCGGCTACGAGGACCACGGGATCGAAGGCATCGAGTACGTCGAGTCGTTGAAGCCGCTCATCGCCGAACTCCCCTCCCGCGACCGGAAGATCCTGTCCTTGAGGTTCGTCGCCAACATGACCCAGTCGGAGATCGGCGAGGAGCTCGGCATCTCCCAGATGCACGTCTCGCGGCTGCTGTCGCGGACCCTGGTGCGCCTGCGCAAGGGCCTCACCGTCGTGGAGTGAGGCCCGGGCGCGCTCCGGCCGGACCGCGTCAGACCTCGCGCACGCCGCGCCGCCACACCTGGTCGACCAGGGGCACGCCCGGCCGGTAGGCGAGGTGGACGTGGCTGGGCGCGTCCAGGACGATCAGGTCGGCGCGGGCGCCGGGGGCGAGCCGGCCGATGTCGTCGCGGCGCAGCGCCGCCGCCCCGCCGGCCGTGGCGGACCAGACCGCCTCGTCCGGCGTCATCCCCATGTCCCGCACCGCCAGCGCGACGCAGAACGGCACCGAGGACGTGAAGGACGAGCCGGGGTTGCAGTCGGTGGACAGGGCCACGGTGACGCCCGCGTCGAGCAGCCGACGGGCGTCGGGCCAGGCGGCGCGGGTGGAGAACTCGGCGCCCGGCAGCAGGGTGGCGACGGTGCGGCCGGCGGCCAGCGCGTCGACGTCCGCGTCGGTGAGGTGCGTGCAGTGGTCGGCGCTGGCCGCGTCGAGCTCGACGGCGAGCTGCACGCCGGGGCCGTAGGAGAGCTGGTTGGCGTGGATGCGCGGGGTGAGGCCCCTGGCCATGCCCGCGGTGAGGATCGCGCGGGCCTGGTCGCCGTCGAAGGCGCCCTTCTCGCAGAAGACGTCGATCCAGCGGGCGTGCGGGGCGCAGGCGTCCAGCATCTCGCCGGTGACCAGCGCCACGTAGGCCGCGGGGTCCTCGGCGTAGTCCGGGGAGACGATGTGGGCGCCGAGGTAGGTGACCTCCTCGGTGTGCCGGGCGGCGATGCTGAGGGCGCGGGCCTCGTCGGCGACGGTGAGTCCGTAGCCGGACTTCGTCTCGAACGTGGTGGTGCCCTGGCGCAGGGCCTCGTCGAGGTGGCGGACGAGGTTGGCCTCCAGCGCGCCGTCGCTCGCGGCGCGGGTGGCGGCGACCGTGGTGCGGATGCCGCCCGCGCTGTAGGCCCGGCCGGACATGCGGGCGTTGAACTCCTCGGTGCGGTCGCCCGCGAAGACCAGGTGGGAGTGGGAGTCGACGAACCCCGGCAGGACCGCCCGGCCGCCCGCGTCGACCCGGGTGTCAGTGGCGGGTGCTTTGCTTGATTCACCGGTCCACACGACGCGGTCGCCCTCGATGACGACGGCCGCGTCCCGGATCAGTCCGAGGGGAGACGCGTCGCCGAGGGAGGGGTCGTTGGTGACCAACGTCGCGATGTCCGTGATGACGGTGCTGGTGCTCGCGCTGCTCATGGTGTCCGTGTCCTCGCAGATGGCGGTGGGGTCAGGGCCTGCCCGGCGGATCACGTCGCAGGTGAGCGGCGGTGCCGGACCGACTCGGGTGAGCGGGGCTCGGTGCGTCCCTGTGCAAGGCGGAGAAGGCCGTCGATGCGGAGCATCGGCAGCCGACGACAACGCCGCGCAGGGGCGTGCCGAGCCCCGCGTCCGCGGCGTGACCCGCCGGACACGCCCTAGGGGCGTGTTTCGAAAGTAGCGCTGTCCGCCCGAAGGGCGGGCCCCGCGGCGTCTGGTGCGTGTGATCGCAAGGCGGAGGGTCGTCCTCGTACCGGGCGTACGTGGACGATCCCGACAACGCGGCGAGCGCGCGTGCCAGGCGTCGCGGGGCAGGCGGGACTTTCGGAACACGCCCTAGCCGCGCAGGGCTTCGACGGCGGCCGTCAGCGCCCGCGGCACGTCGGGCACGAGGGTGTGCGCCCCGTCGCGCACCACATGCCGGCCGGCGACGACGGTGTGCCGTACGTCCGCCGCGGACGCCGCGAATACGGCCGCTTCGGCGCCGAGCCGGGGCGCCGGCCCCGCGGTCCTGACCGAGTCCAGCGCGATCGTCGTGAAGTCGGCGAGGGCGCCGGGGACGAGGCTGCCCGCCTCGTCCCATCCGAGGGCCGCGTGACCGTCGGCGGTGGCGGCCCGCAGCAGCGCGGCGGCCGTCCAGTGGCCGCGGGTGCGGGTGCGCAGCCGCTCGTTCAGCTCCATGGCGCGGGCTTCTTCGAGCAGGTCGATGACGGCGTGGCTGTCGGAGCCCAGGGAGAGGGGGGAGCCGGCGCGCTGGAGGGCGACGGCGGGGCCGATGCCGTCGGCCAGGTCCCGTTCGGTGGTCGGGCACATGCAGGTGCCGGTGCCCGAGCCGCCCAGCAGCGCGATGTCCGCCTCGGTGAGGTGGGTGTTGTGCACGCCCGTGGTGCGCGGGCCGAGGACGCCGTGGTCGGCCAGGAGCCGGGCCGGGGTGCAGCCGTGGGCTTCGAGGCAGGCGTCGTTCTCGGCGGTCTGCTCGGACAGGTGCACATGGAGCGGGGCGTGCCGCTCCTCGGCCCAGCGCGCCACCGTCGCCAGTTCCCGCGCGGGCACGGCCCGCACCGAGTGGACGGCGGCGCCGATCCGCACGTGATCGCGTTCCTCGAGACCTGAAGAGCGTTCGGCCCAGGCCTCGGCGGTGCCGTCGGAGAAGCGGAGCTGGTGGTGGCCGGGCGCCTCGCCGAAGCCGGCGGACAGGTAGCAGGTGTCGAGGAGGGTGATGCGCACCCCGGCCTCGGCGGCGGCCTCGATCAGCGCCTCGCCCATCGCGTTGGGGTCGGCGTACCGGGCGCCGCCCGGGGCGTGGTGGACGTAGTGGAACTCGCCGACGGCCGTAATGCCGGCGAGGGCCATCTCGGCGTACACGGCGCGGGCCAGCGCGTGGTACGTCTCGGGGGTGAGCCGGTCGGCGACGGAGTACATGACCTCGCGCCAGGTCCAGAACGTCCCGCTGCCGACCTGGACGGTGCCGCGCAGCGCGCGGTGGAAGGCGTGCGAGTGGGCGTTGGCCAGCCCGGGGAGCGTGAGGCCGCGCAGGGGTTCGGCTCCCGGCGGCGGAGCGGCCACACCCGTGCGGACGGCCGCGACGCGACCGTCCCGCACGTCGAGCGCCACGCCCGGCTCGACGTTCGTGCCGAGCCAGGCGTGCTCCAGCCAGTACGTCCGCGGCTGCTCGGTGCAGGTCACGTGCGGGCCAGTCCTTCCAGTACGTCGGCGAGGGCGCGCACCCCGGCCACGCAGTCGTCCTCGGCCGCGAACTCGGCCGGGGAGTGCGAGACACCGGTGGGGTTGCGCACGAACAGCATGGCGGTCGGCACGCTCCCGGAGAGGATTCCGGCGTCGTGTCCGGCGCCCGTGCCGAGGACGGGCACCTTCGGGCCGGTGGCCTCACCGAGGACGCGGGCGATCTCGTCGCGCAGGGCGTGGTCGAACTCGACGACGGGCGTGAAGGACTCACGGACCACGTCGAGGTCGACGCCGTGGGCGTCCGCGTACTCGCGGGCGGCCTTCTCGATGCCGGTGACCACCGTGTCCAGGCTCGGCTGGTCGGCGGCGCGGGAGTCGAGCCAGCCGCGCACCAGGGACGGGACGGCGTTGACGCCGTTCGGCTCCACGGCGATCTTGCCGAAGGTGGCGACCGCGCCGGCGAGTGCGGCCTCGCGGCGCGCGGCCAGCACTGTCTCGGCGTACGGCAGCATCGGGTCGCGGCGGTCGACGAGCCGGGTGGTGCCGGCGTGGTTGGCCTCGCCGCGGAAGTCGAACCGCCACCGTCCGTGCGGCCAGATCGCGCTGGCCACGCCGACGGCGTCGCCGGTGAGGTCGAGGGCGCGGCCCTGCTCGACGTGCAGTTCGACGTAGGCCCCGATGCGGGCGAGCCGCTCGGGGTCGGGGCCGATGGCGTCGGGGTCGTACCCGGCGGCCTCCATGGCCCGGGGCAGGGTGATGCCGTCGCCGTCGGTGAGGCGGTGCGCGTCCTCGACCGTGAGCGCCCCCGCGGTCAGCCGCGAGCCGACGCAGGCCAGCCCGAACCGGGCGCCCTCCTCGTCGCCGAAGTTGACGATCGCCAGCGGCCTGGCGAACCGCGCTCCCCTGCGGCGCAGTTCGTCCAGGGCCGCGAAGGCCGACACCACTCCGAGGGGGCCGTCGAAGGCGCCGCCGTCGGGCACGGAGTCGAGGTGGGAGCCGGTGACGACGGCGTTCTGGGCGGCCGGGTCCCCGAGCCAGGCCCACTGGTTGCCGTTCCGGTCGACCTCGTACGCGAGCCCGCGTGCCTCGGCCTGTTCCTGGAACCAGGCGCGGCACTCGGCGTCGGCCCCGGTCCAGGCGAAGCGACGGTATCCGCCGGAGGCGGAGCTGCGGCCGACGGGCAGCAGCTCCGCCCACATGCTGTGGAAGCTCACGCCCCGTCACCCTCGCGCATGGGGACCCGCACGCCCCGCTCGCCGGCCACGGACTCCGCGATGTCGTACCCGGCGTCCACGTGCCGGATGACGCCCATGCCGGGGTCGTTGGTGAGGACCCGGCGGATCTTCTCGCCGGCGAGCGCGGTGCCGTCGGCGACGGTGACCTGGCCGGCGTGGATGGACCGTCCCATGCCGACGCCGCCGCCGTGGTGGAGGGAGACCCAGGAGGCGCCCGAGGCCACGTTCACCATGGCGTTGAGCAGCGGCCAGTCGGCGATCGCGTCGGAGCCGTCGAGCATGGCCTCGGTCTCCCGGTACGGGGAGGCGACGGAGCCGCAGTCGAGGTGGTCGCGGCCGATGACGATCGGGGCCTGGAGCTCACCGCTCGCGACCATGTCGTTGAACCGCTCGCCGGCCTTGTCGCGCTCGCCGTAGCCGAGCCAGCAGATGCGGGCGGGCAGGCCCTGGAAGTGGACGCGCTCGCCGGCCATCTTGATCCAGCGGGCCAGGGACTCGTTCTCCGGGAAGAGCTCCAGGATCGCCTTGTCGGTCTTGGCGATGTCGGACGCCTCACCCGACAGGGCGGCCCAGCGGAAGGGGCCCTTGCCCTCGCAGAACAGCGGGCGGATGTAGGCGGGGACGAAGCCGGGGAAGGCGAACGCACGGTCGTAACCGGCGAGTTGGGCCTCACCGCGGATGGAGTTGCCGTAGTCGAAGACCTCGGCTCCGGCGTCCTGGAAGCCGACCATCGCCTCGACGTGCCTGGCCATGGACTCGCGGGCGCGGGTGGTGAAGCCGGCCGGGTCCTTGGCGGCGGCGTCGGCCATGTCCTCGAAGTCGACGCCCAGCGGCAGGTAGGCCAGCGGGTCGTGGGCGGAGGTCTGGTCGGTGACGATGTCGATGGGCGCGCCCATCGCGAGGAGCTGCGGGACCAGTTCGGCCGCGTTGCCGAGGACGCCGATGGACAGCGGGCGGCGCTGGTCGCGGGCCTCGGTGGCGAGCTGGAGGGCGTGGTCGAGGGAGTCGGCCCGCACGTCGAGGTAGCGGTGCTCGATGCGGCGGTCGATGGCGCGGGGGTCGCAGTCGATGCACAGGGCGACGCCGTCGTTCATCGTCACGGCGAGCGGCTGGGCGCCGCCCATGCCGCCGAGGCCGGCGGTGAGGGTGATCGTCCCGGCGAGGGTGCCGCCGAACTTCTTCGCGGCGACGGCGGCGAAGGTCTCGTAGGTGCCCTGGAGGATGCCCTGGGTGCCGATGTAGATCCAGGAGCCGGCGGTCATCTGGCCGTACATGGTCAGGCCGAGGGCCTCCAGGCGGCGGAACTCCTCCCAGTTGGCCCAGTCGCCGACGAGGTTGGAGTTGGCGAGCAGGACGCGCGGGGCCCACTCGTGGGTCTGCATCACGCCGACCGGGCGGCCGGACTGGACGAGCATGGTCTCGTCGGCCTTGAGGGTCCGCAGGGTGCGGACCATGGCGTCGAAGGAGCGCCAGTCACGGGCGGCCTTGCCGGTGCCGCCGTAGACGACGAGCTTGTCGGGGTGCTCGGCGACCTCGGGGTCCAGGTTGTTCTGGAGCATCCGCAGGGCGGCCTCCTGCTGCCATCCCAGGGCGCTCAGTTCCGTACCGCGCGGCGCTCGTACGGGGCGGGGTCCTGACATGGTCTGCCTCCTGGCGGTTGCTCCCGAGGGATTGTTACTGCGTCTATTCACATCCTGACCCCCTGAATAGAACTAGTCAATACGTTGGGGCGCGCCGCGTGGCGGCCCCGGGGCGGGGTGGGGGAGGTGAGTGGGGCCGCGAGGCGGGTCGCGTGGAGTGCGGGTGGCGGCTGTGCGGGAGGGGGGCCCGTGGGGTGGTGGGGCGCCCGGAACCCGGCCGACGAAGGCGGCGCGGGGCGCGCGCGTCCCGACGGGGCAGTCGGCGCGGGGCACGCATATCCCGACGGGGCAGTCGGCGCGGGGCACGCGTGTCCCGACGGGGCGGTCGGCGCGGGGCGCGCGCGTTCGGTCGGCCGGAACGCGCGTGTTCGGGCCGCCGGGGCGCGCGGTTTCGCGTTCACCACGGGGCGTGCGTCCGAGCGCCCCCGAGGCGGGGCGAACGGCGAGGGCCCGGAGCAACTGGTGCGAAACCCGGGTCAGTCGACCCACGTTAGCCCCTCGGTCGCATGTTCCACCGGAAAATGCCGTAACCCTCACCGGCCCCGTGCACCGTGCGTAGCCTCTGCATCACTCAGCCGAACCCCAGGCGGGAGGGGAACAACGGTGCCCGGAATCGACGAGTGCCTGCTGGAAGCCATGCGGCTGCCCGGAGCCAGAGGCGCCGCGCTGGTCGACTGGACGAGCGGTCTGGCCCTGGGCGCCGTCGGGGAGTCCCCGGGCGGCGACCACGAGACCACCGCGGCGGAGGCCGCCGAGCTGGCCCGGCTCGCCGCCGAGCACGGCGCGTTCGCCGCCGCCGACGACCCCGGCGGCGAGCGGCCCCCGGTGGAGGACCTGATCGTCAGCAACCGGGACAGCTACCACCTGCTGAGATTCGTGGACACCTCCTTCGACAGCAGCGTGTTCCTGCACCTGTGGCTGACCCGCGAGGAGGGCAACCTCGCCCTGGCCCGCATACGCCTGGGCGAGATGGCCGAGCGGCTGGTGCTGGGATGACCGTGGTCGACACCTCTCCCCCGCCCCCGCTGCCGGTACGGGACAAGGCGACCGCCGTCGAGCGGGCCTGGGGCGGCGTCTCGCCGATGCTGACCCGGCTCGCCGCGGAGCGGGCCACCGGCGTCCTGGTCCGCGAGGGCGGCACCCTCCACCTCGACGAGGGCCTGGTGACGCACGCCGAGAGCCCGCTGGCCCTCGGTCTGGACGCCCTCCTCACCGCGCACGGCACCCTGCGCACCGAGGTCTGGGGCGAGGCGATCTCCCGGGCCGACGAGCACCGCGGCGCCGCCGGGTTCCTGCTGTCCGGCGGCCATCTGACCGAGGGCGCGCTGCAGTTGTGCCACCTGGGCGCGCTCTACGACGCCGCGTACTTCGCCCTCGCCCCGAGCAGCGCCCCGGGCCGTTTCCGCTACGGCGTCGCCCACCGGCTCGGTCCCGTCCTGCCGGTGCCGGTCGCCGCGCTGGAGCGCGAGACGCTGCGCCGCCGCGACCTGCTGCACCGCATCTGGCCCGACCCGCGCCCCGACCACGCGCCGCTGGTGCGGACGTACGCCGCCGCCGCGCCCCGGCTCACCGCCCGTCAGCAGACCCTGCTGGACCGGATCGACGGCACCCGCACCGCCGCCGATCTGGCCCGGCAGCTGGGCCGGCAGGCGTTCCACACGCTCGTGGACGTACGGCGCCTGGCGGCGGCCGGAGTGATCGCGCCGCGCCCGGCGCCCGGACCGGCGACACCGGACGCGGCACCGGACACCTGCCCCGCCGAGCCCACCGGAACCGTCGCGCCCACCGGAACCGCCGCGCCCGTCACCGCGACCGCGCCGCACCCCGGCCTCGCCGCCCCGCACCCCGGCCCCCCGCCGCCGCCCGCCTGGAGCGGACCTCTGCCGCCCGAGGCCGCCGGGCCGCCGCCCGACATCGCCGAGCGGCTCGCGCACACCACCGACCCCCACATCACGCTGCTGAAGAGGCTCAGGGATGCGCTGGAGGCCCTTTGAGAGGAGACAACGGATGGCGGCCGAGCCCGAGATCCTGGACGAGCTGCGCAGACTGAGAGCGCGCGTCCCGCAACTCACCGGCGCCCTCGCCGCGAGCGTCGACGGCCTCGTGCTGGCCCACGACACCCCCGGCGTGGAGGCCGAGAGCCTCGCCGCGCTGACCGCGACGGCGCTCGGCGTGGCCGTGCGCACCACGGACGTGACCGGCCAGGGCGACCTGCGCGAACTGCTCGTGCGCGGCGTCTACGGCTATGTGGCCACCTACGCGGCCGGCCGCACCGCCGTGCTGACGCTGCTCGCGCAGGACCGCGTCAACGTCGGCCGCCTCCATCTGGAGGGCCGCCGGGCCGGCGCCCGCATCGGCGAGCTCGTCGACGCCGCGCAGACGGCCCGCGGCGCCGGCGGACCGCCCGCGAAGGCGGCGAAACCGCCCGCCAGGACCACCGCCCCACGCACCAGAACCACCCGTGTGCCCCGCAGTACGGGCACCGCCCCGGGCGCCAACGCGCCCACCGCCACCGAAGGCTGACAGGAACACCGGAGCAAGGAGACCCCGCCATGACCAACACCGAGACCTGCCTGAAGGAAGCGCTCGCCTCCATCGAGGGTGCGACCGGCGTCGCGCTCGTCGACTACACCAGCGGCATGGCGCTGGGCACGATGGGCGGCAGCAAGACCTTCGACCTGAACGTCGCCGCCGCCGGCAACACCGACGTCGTCCGGGCCAAGATGCGCACCATGGAGCACCTCGGCCTCAAGGCGGAGATCGAGGACATCCTGATCACCCTGTCCGACCAGTACCACCTGATCCGCCTGATCAGCGGGCGCGGCGGCAACGGCCTCTTCCTCTACCTGGTGCTGGACGCCAAGCGGTCCAACCTGGCGATGGCCCGCCACCAGCTGAAAAGGATCGAACAGGACCTGGAGGTGTGAGCCGAGGTCCGACCGGCGCGGGCCGGGACAGGTTCTGACCGCGGGACAGTTCCTAGACCGAAGCCGTGGTGCGGCGGCGTGCCCCTCCGGGGGCCGCGTCGCCCGCCGCGACGCCCGTGCTGCGGTAGCCCTTGACCGCGGGGCCCGCGGGACGCCCGCCATGCTTGCCGAGCCAGTCCACCCGCACCCACAGCAGCGCGTCCGAGGTCCGCTCCAGCCGTCCCAGCCAGGCCGCCTTCAGGCGCAGCCCGGCCCCGGCCCCGGCCAGCAGGAGACCGCCGGCGGCGGGCACGGCGAAGGAGCCGCCCAGCGCGGCCAGGAAGGCCGGCAGCAGCCACCAGCGGTGTCCCCGGCGCCAGACGCGGATGCTCACCGCGCGGTCCTGGAGCACGTCGTGCCGGCCGGCACGGGCGGCGCCGTGGGCGAGACGCCGGTAGCGGCGGCGTCCGGTGACGGCGACGACGGCCGCGGTCACGAGGAAGAGCGCGGCGCCCGCCAGGACGCCGATCCGGCGCCCGGTCAGCCCCGGCACCAGCACTCCGATCCCCGCCGCGAACACCCCGAGCCACCACATCGGCGCCGCTCCGGCCCGTACGACGACCGCCACCCGGGCCAGTCCCTGCCCTCCGCGTCCTGCGCGTGCCACGTGCTGCCTCCCTCGTAACCCGGCACACTTCCGTCCGGGCGGGAGGCTAGCGAGCGTTCCTGAGACGAATCTGAGAGCGCCCCCCCGCCCGCAGGCGGCGGGTCACGACGGCGGCCGCACAGCCGACGGCCGGCGACCGGCGAACAGCGGCCGGAGAGCGGCGGACGGCCGGGGTCACCTCACGAGCAGCGCCCCGCTGGGGCCACTCCGCGAGCAGCGCCCGGCCGAAGGTCACTCCACGAACAGACCGCGTGCCGCCGCGGCGGCGTCGAACTCCTCCAGCCTCGCCTGGGCGTCCGGGAGGTCGTCGCACATGGCCTCCAGCAGCACCCGGCCCAGCAGCATCGGCGCGCAGGCGGTGTCGAAGGCGAGCCCGGTGCCCACGGCCGCGGGCAGCAGCAGGTCGGAGTGGCGGGCGACCGGCGCGAAGGCCGAGTCCGCGACCGTGACGACGGTCAGCCCCGCCTCCCGGGCGTAGGCGAGGGTGTCCACGACCTCGCGCGGGTGCCGGGGCAACGCGAAGCACAGCAGCGCCGACGCGCCCGCCCGCACCGCGCCGTCGATGCGGTCCTGGATCATCGTGCCGCCCTCGTGGAGCAGCCGTACGTCCGGGTGGACCTTGCCCGCGAAATACGCGAAGCCGTACGCCTGGGAGGCCGCGGCCCGCAGTCCCACCACCGGCAGCGGTCGCGAGGCGGCGAGGATCCGGCCCGCCCGCCGCACCGGCCGCGGATCGGCGAGCGCCTGTGCCAGGTGCCGCAGGTTCTCGATCTCGGCCTCGACGGCCTGCTGGTACTCGTTGTAGGAAGCCGGCCGGTCGGCCGGCTCGGCGGGCGCCACCTCCCGCAGATGGCGCCGGAGCGCCGGGTAGCCGTCGAAGCCGAGGGCGACCGCGAAGCGGGTCACCGACGGCTGGCTGACCCCGGCCAGCTCGGCCAGCTCCACGCTGGACAGGAAGGGCACGTCGGCGGCCCGCCGCACCATGCTGTGCGCGATGCGCCGCTGGGTCGGCGTGAGCCGGTGCCCCTCGAAGAGCGCCTGCAACCGTGCGGCAGGGCTGTCGGTCACGCTCATGCCGTGCTCCCCCTCCAGAAGTCGTCGACGACCCGGGAGAGTACTCCCCGACCAGTTCCTATTCAGACACCAAGAACTCTGCATGACGTCATACAGAGCGGGCAAGGGCAGGCAAGGGATCGGCCAAGTCGCGCCGCGGGCGCGTGGAGCGCGACGGCGCGCGTGCTCATCATGGACGGACGCCCCTCGCACCACCCCCGGGAGCGGCGTCACGACCCCGACCGCGGGGTCCCTCGACGGCCGCCGCCGTCGGCGCGCCGACCCGCAGCCGGGCGACGCCTACGGCGGCGGTCCGCCCGAGGCCGCCCACGGCCCCGGCCGAGAGCCACCACCCGCGCCCCGGACGACAGCCCACGGCTCCACCCGTGCCCGCACGACAGCCCACGGCTCCCCCCGCCAGGCGACCGCCAACGGCTCCGCCTCCCCCGCGTCCCCCGCCGGGCCCCCGCCGTCCGCCGTCCTCCGGCCTCCCCCCGCCGGAGTGGGGGGCTTTCCCCAGTGCGGCGGGCGGGCGGTCTCCCTAGCCTGGTGCGCATGACGGCAATGGACGCGCGGGACACCGAGCTCAAGAAGGAGCTCGACGCCACCTTGCGGGCACGCGGGGAACTGGGCGCCGAGTACGAGTCCGCGCTGGTCGAATCGTTCCTGGAGAAGATCGACCAGCGCGTCGACGGCGCCGTCGAGCGCCGGGTGCGCCGGCAGCTCGCCGAGCACCGGATGACGGCGACCCGCGACGCCCGCGCGCCGAAGAGCACCGACGCCTGGGGCGAACGCTTCGGCTTCGGCATCGTCACGCTGGTGCTCGCCGTCCCGCTGTCCGCGATCGGCGGCGGCGTGGCCCATCTGCCCGGCCTCATCGTGGCCTGGGCCGGCATCGTCGGCGTCAACGCGGTCCAGGCCGCCCGCGTCCGTCCCGGCCTGTTCGGCGGTCGGCGCCGCGCCGCGAAGCACGACGACGCCTGGGAGGACTGAGGGGGACCGAGGTCCGCCCGGACAAGAGCGTGCGCGGGGACCGCCGCAACCCCCATCGCTGGGGGGCGGGACGACGGCGGTCCCCGCGAAGGACGCGGGCCGGGTCAGGCCGGGCCTGCGCGTCCGGGCGACCATGGAGGTCCGGGAGCCGCTCCGGAGGTCCTTGGCGCCGTTTCGCCGTCGGACCGGAAGGGGAGCCGCTCCCTTCCCGCCGACACCCATGACTGTGCCGGACGCGTGTTAAGCGGGTGCTGCGCGCACATGACGTGCGCGTACCAGTTCCGCGACCGTACCTCGGCCGCGGGTCACCGGGAGTTCCCGCGGGCCGTGCCGGGGCCGGCCCACGGGAGACGCGCTACTGCTTTCCGCCCTTGGCCAGGAAGGCGAGCAGGTCCTGCCGGCTGACCACTCCGGTCGGCTTGCCCTCCACGAGGACGATCGCCGCGTCGGCGGCGCCGAGCACCGTCATCAGGTCGGCGACCGGCTCACCGGAGCCGACCTGCGGCAGCGGCGCGGACATGTGCTTCTCCAGCGGGTCCTCCAGCGAGGCCCGCTTGGTGAACAGCGCGTCCAGCAGTTCGCGTTCGACGACGGAGCCGACGACCTCGGCCGCCATGACGTCCGGGTGGCCGGCGCCCGGCTTCACGATCGGCATCTGCGAGACGCCGTACTCGCGCAGCACCTCGATGGCCTGGCCGACGGTCTCGTCGGGGTGCATGTGGACCAGGGAGGGGATGCCCTCCTCCTTGTCGTTCAGCACGTCGCCGACGCGGGCGCTGGGGCCCTCGCCCTCCAGGAAGCCGTAGTCGGCCATCCACTCGTCGTTGAAGATCTTGCTCAGGTAGCCGCGGCCGCTGTCGGGCAGCAGGACCACCACGACGTCGTCGGGGCCGAGCCGCTCGGCCACCTCCAGCGCCGCCACGACCGCCATGCCGCAGGAGCCGCCGACCAGCAGGCCCTCCTCCTTGGCCAGGCGGCGGGTCATCTGGAAGGAGTCCTTGTCGGAGACGGCGACGATCTCGTCGGCGACGCTCCGGTCGTAGGCGGTGGGCCAGAAGTCCTCGCCGACGCCCTCGACGAGGTACGGCCGCCCGGAGCCGCCGGAGTACACCGAGCCCTCGGGGTCGGCGCCGACGACCTTCACCTTGCCGTCGCTGGCGTCCTTCAGGTAGCGGCCGGTGCCGGAGATGGTGCCGCCGGTGCCGACGCCCGCCACGAAGTGGGTGATCCTCCCCTCGGTCTGCTCCCAGAGCTCGGGGCCGGTGGAGTGGTAGTGCGAGAGGGGGTTGTTCGGGTTGGAGTACTGGTCGGGCTTCCAGGCGCCCGGCGTCTCACGGACCAGCCGGTCGGAGACGTTGTAGTAGGAGTCCGGGTGCTCCGGCGCCACGGCCGTGGGGCACACGACCACTTCCGCCCCGTAGGCGCGCAGCACGTTGATCTTGTCCGTGGAGACCTTGTCGGGGCAGACGAAGATGCACTTGTAGCCCTTCTGCTGGGCCACGATGGCGAGGCCGACGCCCGTGTTGCCGCTGGTCGGCTCGACGATCGTGCCGCCGGGCTTCAGCTCCCCGCTCTTCTCCGCCGCCTCGATCATGCGCAGGGCGATGCGGTCCTTCACGGAGCCGCCGGGGTTGAAGTACTCGACCTTGGCCAGGACGGTCGCCTTGATGCCCTTGGTGACGCTGTTGAGCCGTACCAGCGGGGTGTCGCCGACGAGGCTGATCATCGAGTCGTGGAATTGCACCGTTGTCTCCGGTCGCTGCAAAAGGGGTGGTCGTGGTGGTTCCGCAAGCGTACGGCCAGGACCGGGTCCCGGACGGGTGTTCACTCACTGTCGCGATTGGACGACGGTCGGTACGGGGCAAGACCTGGGTGTACGGCTTCGCGGGAGGTGGCAGCCAGTCATGACGAGCATGTCGAGGGCGCGAGTGGCCCGGCGGATCGCGGCCGGCGCCGCGTACGGCGGCGGGGGGCTCGGCCTTGCCGGAGCGGCGGCCGTGGGCCTGCTGCTGGCCGAGGTCCGGCTGGCCCGCCGCCACGTGGGCAACGGCACGGACAACCACGTACCGCTCGCCGACGGCCTGTACGGCCATGTCTACGACACCCCCGGCGAGCCGCCGCTGAGGCTGGTGATGCTCGGCGACTCCACGGCGGCGGGGCAGGGCGTCCACCGTGCCGGACAGACGCCGGGCGCGCTGCTGGCGTCCGGCCTGGCGGCCGTGGCCGAGCGCCCGGTGCGACTGCGCAACGTCGCGGTCACCGGCGCCCGCTCCGACGACCTGGACCGCCAGGTCTCCCTGGTGCTGGCCGATCCGGCCCAGCCGCCGGACGTCTGCGTCATCATGATCGGCGCCAACGACGTCACCCACCGGATGCCGCCGACCCGCTCGGTGCGCCACCTGTCGACGGCGGTACGACGGCTGCGCACCGCGGGCGCGGAGGTGGTCGTGGGGACCTGTCCCGACCTCGGGACGATCGAGCCGGTGCAGCAGCCGCTGCGCTGGCTGGCCCGGCGCACCTCGCGGCAGCTGGCGGCGGCGCAGACGATCGGCGCGGTGGAGCAGGGGGGCCGCACCGTGTCGCTGGGCGATCTGCTGGGGCCCGAGTTCGAGGCGAACCCGCGGGAGCTGTTCGGCCCCGACAACTACCACCCGTCCGCCGAGGGGTACGCCACGGCGGCGATGGCGGTGCTGCCGACGGTGTGCGCGGCGCTCGGCCTGTGGCCCGCCGAGGAGGACCGGCCGGACGTGTCGCGGCGCGAGGGGTTCCTGCCGGTGGCCCGTGCGGCGGCGGAGGCGGCTTCGGAGGCCGGCACGGAGGTCACGGCGGCGATGCCGACCGGGCCCCGGGGGCCGTGGGCGCTGCTCAAGCGGCGCCGGCGGCGGAGGGTGGCCGCGACGGAGCCCTCGCCGGTGCGGACGGTGAGCTGAGCGAGGGCGCCCGGCGCCGTCCCCTCGCTCGCCGCGGGCGGGCTCCCGCCCCCTGGCGTCCCCGGTCGGCCTCGTCCTCGATCGCCGTACGGGCTGCCGCCCGCGGGTGTCACCCGACCGCACGAACCTCAGGCGCCGGAAGGGGCGGTGGGAGCGGACGTCACGCCGGACGACCGAAAAAGCAAGCGCTTAGAAAACTGCGGTCAGGGTCACACCGTCACCCCCGTGACCGCGGCGATACGTACGGGTAACTTCCAGACCAGCCCTGCCCGTCATCCGCACCCCCGTGGAGCCCTGATGCCCGAAGCCGTCATCGTCTCGACCGCCCGCTCGCCCATCGGCCGCGCCTTCAAGGGCTCCCTCAAGGACCTGCGCCCCGACGACCTCACCGCCACCGTCATCCAGGCGGCACTCGCCAAGGTCCCCGAACTGGACCCGAGGGACATCGACGACCTGATGCTCGGCTGCGGTCTGCCCGGTGGCGAGCAGGGCAACAACCTCGGCCGGATCGTCGCCGTGCAGATGGGCATGGATCACCTGCCCGGCTGCACGGTCACCCGTTACTGCTCCTCCTCGCTGCAGACCTCCCGGATGGCCCTGCACGCCATCAAGGCCGGCGAGGGCGACGTGTTCGTCTCGGCCGGCGTCGAGATGGTCTCCCGTTTCACCAAGGGCAACTCCGACAGCCTCCCGGACACGCACAACCCGCTGTTCGCCGAGGCCGAGGCCCGCACCGCGGCCGTGGCCCAGCAGGAGGGCACCACCTGGCACGACCCGCGCGAGGACGGCCTGATCCCCGACGCCTACATCGCGATGGGCCAGACCGCCGAGAACCTGGCCCGCTGGAAGGGCGTCACCCGCCAGGAGATGGACGAGTTCGGCGTCCGTTCGCAGAACCTCGCCGAGGAGGCCGTCAAGAACGGCTTCTGGGAGCGCGAGATCACCCCGGTGACCCTGCCGGACGGCACGGTCGTCTCCAAGGACGACGGCCCGCGCGCCGGCGTGACCATGGAGGGCGTCTCCGGCCTCAAGCCCGTCTTCCGCCCCGACGGCCTGGTCACCGCCGCCAACTGCTGTCCGCTCAACGACGGCGCCGCCGCGCTCGTCATCATGTCCGACACCAAGGCCCGCGAGCTGGGTCTGACCCCGCTCGCCCGGATCGTCTCCACCGGCGTCTCCGGCCTGTCCCCGGAGATCATGGGCCTCGGCCCGGTCGAGGCCAGCAAGCAGGCCCTGAAGCGGGCCGGCCTGACCATCGACGACATCGACCTGGTCGAGATCAACGAGGCGTTCGCCGCCCAGGTGATCCCCTCCTACCGCGACCTCGGCATCGACATCGACAAGCTGAACGTCAACGGCGGCGCCATCGCGGTCGGCCACCCCTTCGGCATGACCGGCGCCCGCATCACCGGCACCCTGATCAACTCCCTCCAGTTCCACGACAAGCAGTTCGGTCTGGAGACGATGTGCGTCGGCGGCGGCCAGGGCATGGCCATGGTCATCGAGCGCCTCAGCTGACCCCGCGGGGCGGCCCCGTGAGGGACCGTCAGTGTCCGCCGCGGAACCCAGAGTGAACGAACGGCCCGGAATACAGGAAACCCCTGGATTCCGGGCCGTTCTGTGATCCAATCTCCCCCAGAGTGTGACCTACTTCCCATCGGAAGGGGATCTTCGCAGGTCAACAGCGTCGCGCCAGGCGGATCAAGCGCCCCACTAGCCACATTCCTGTCCGTTTCGTGACGTTACGCACTGACAGTTGGATAGTCCGCCCTTCAAGCTGATGTAGGAAGTCGGGGGTCCACCTTGAACCCGGGAGTACGTCAGTGAGCGCCATGCCCATCGCCCTGCTGCTCACCACGGCCGCCACCGGCGCCGTGGGCGTCGCCGTCCTGCGCACCCTTTTCACCCTGCGCCGACAGGTCACGGCGTTGCACAGCCAGCTCGCGGAGAACCACGCCGTGACGGCGCGTGCCCTGCTGCCCGCGGCCCGCGGACAGGCGGACGCCGAGCAGATACGCACCGCCGTGGTCCAGGCGCTCGCCGAGGAGCGGGAGCGGGAGCTGGCCGAGGCGCGGGCCTTCTGGGCCGCGCAGGAGGCCCGTGACGCGGCCGACACGCCGTCCCTGCTCGGGCTGCCCGACAGCGAGCTGTTCCTGCCGCGGCAGGCCGACTTCGCGGGCCTGGAGCACTTGGAGCCGGTGACCGAACCGGGCGCCGACGCCGACGAGGCCCAGGGCGGCCCCGGCGAGTCCGCCGAGCTGGCCGCGGCCCGCCGCCGCCACCCCTCGCACCCGGACTTCACCCCGCACGCCTCCCCGGTCGTCGGCGACCACGAGCGCACCGTCGCCACCCTGGAGAAACTGGCCGAGGACGAGGTGGAGCTCACCGACGTCCGTCCCGGCCCGCTGGGCACCCTGGACGTCTACGTCTTCGCCGACGGCACGACCCTGTGCATGACGCCGGGCCACCGCGAGACCGCGGAACGGCTGGCCGACGCGCTGCGCGCCGGAAAGTCCCCGGTCCTGCTGGGCGGCTCGGGCATCTCCGGCGCCTACACCCTGACCTTCTCCTGCGGCGAGGAGAACGTGTACATCCTGGCGGACCGCGTCATCGCCTCGCTCTGACCGGCCTGCCTGACCGGCCACGTCCCGACGCCGCTCCACCGCGGCCGGGCATCCCTCCGTCAGCCGGGCCCTTCACAGCCGGGCGCCGCCCCACGGCCGGCCGCCCGCCGTTCCACGGCCGGCCGCCCGCCGTTCCATGGCCGAGCCCGGCGTATCCGGCAGTACACCCGGCGCGCTCCTGCCGCCCCGTCACACTCCGGGCGCCCCGGCGCGCTTCAGCCGCGCCGCCACAACCCGGCGCGCCGCACTCGACTCGCTGTCACGCCCGGCGTACCCCCACCGGCCGGGCCCACACCCAGGCGCACCTCGCCCGCCCGGCGTACCCCGCCGCCCGGGTCACACCCCGGCGCGTCTCTGTGCCTCCGTCACGAGGCGGACCGCCTCCTCGACCTCGGCCTCGTCCTTCAGTACGAGTGCCAGGTCGTGTCCGGCCACGGTGATCTGGTCCGCGACCGCGAACATCCCCGCGTCCGGCATCTCACGCGGCTCCCGCCCGGGCTCCTCGGCGAGCTGGGCCCGGCGTGCGAACTCCCTGGCCAGTGCCAGCGCCTCCGCCGCCGCGCTCCGTTGCAGCCGGCTCTGCGGCGCCGCCCGCAGACGGTCCGCGAAGTGATCCACTGCCCGGCTCAGCGATGTCGTGTCAACCACGTCGCGAGACTACGCGCCGCACCCGGACTGTTGCCAACGAGCGAACCCTCGGGCACGGTGACGTGAAGGACCGGCTTCGTCGAACGCGTCCGGAGGCGCCGATGTCCCAAGTCTTCTCCGAAGAGACCCACCGCAACCTGCTCGCCCGCATCCCCCAGTGCACCGGTCGTGAAGTCGCCGACTGGCTGCGCACCGTCGAAGAGGGCCCGGCGCTCTGCTTCGAGGAGAAGCTCAGCTGGCTCCGCCACGAGCACAACCTCGCTTACGGCCACGCCAAGGCGATCATCCACGAGTACGACCTGAGGAGGGCCGCCCGCAAGCTGCTCTAGGGCGTGTTTCGAAAGTGGCAGGCGGGACTTTCGAAACACGCCCTGGGCGGCGCGGGAACGACGAAGGGCCCCGGCCGGAGCCGGGGCCCTTCCGCGCGTACACGGACGTCGGCGGACGTCAGTCGCTCTGGTTGAGGATCGCGATGAGCCGCAGGAACTCCATGTAGATCCACACCAGCGTCAGCGTGAGGCCGAAGGCCGCGAGCCAGGCCTCCTCGCGCGGCGCGCCGTAGGTCACGCCGTCCTCGACCTGCTTGAAGTCCAGGGCGAGGAAGCAGGCGCCGAGGATGACGCCGACGATGCCGAAGAAGATGCCGAGGCCGCCGCTGCGGAAGCCGAGGCCGTCACCACCGCCGAACGCGGCGAACAGCAGGTTCACCGCCATCAGCAGCACGAAGCCGAGCGCGGCCGCCATCACGAAGCCGTAGAAGCGGCGGTTGACGCGGATCCAGCGGGCCTTGTACGCGACCAGCACGGCGGCGAAGACCGCCATCGTGCCGAGCACGGCCTGCATGGCCGCACCGCTCGCGATGCGGTTGTCGACGACGCTGGAGACCACGCCGAGGAAGACGCCCTCGAACGCCGCGTAGGTCAGGATCAGCGCGGGTGAGGCCTTGCGCTTGAAGGACTGGACGAAGCCCAGCACCATCGCGATCAGCGCGGCGCCGATCCCGATGCCGTACGACCGGGAGATGTGGGCGTCGTCGACCGGCAGCAGCGTCCAGGCGAGCGCGGCCGTGACCACGAGCACGCCGAGCGTGGAGGCGGTGCGCACGACGACGTCGTCCATCGTCATCCGGCCGGTGGCGGCCGGGGCCTGCGGCGGCGCGCCGTACTGAAGGTCCTGCTGGGCGTAAGGGTTCTGCGCGTAGGGGTTGCCGCTCGGCTGGGCGTAAGGACCGCCCTGCGCGTACGGACCGCCCTGCGTGCCGACTGCGGGGCCCCCGGCCTGCGGCGCGGTGTTGAAGCCCGCGTAGCCGTTGTCGCGGCTGAACCCCCGTCGCGAGAAGACCGGGTTTCTGCTCCTCATCTCACTCCTCCATGGCCGCACGTCGCGGCCTTGGCTCAAGAGTAATGGAACGGCAAAGGATCGACCCTACTACCTGGGAAGGATCTTTCCCCCGCCTTGCTGCGGAACACGCTACGCGGCCAGGTGATTCCCGGCACGTGACGGCGGCGTTCATGACCGACCCGGTACACGTCCGGAACCGGCCGGAGACCCCCGGCGCCCCGAAGGGCCCGTTCGGCCGATCGGGAACCCGGTGTAGGCCTCGGCCAGGTCGGCGCCGGCGGCCCGCGAGGAGGCGATCCGGTCCAGGCGGGCGAGCTGGAGTCGCCCCTCGAAAGGGGTGGCGTCCGGGGCCGGGTGGAGCATCGTCGTCATGTCGTAGCTGAACCGCTCGGCCTGCCAGACCCGGCGCAGACAGTCGGCGGAGTAGGAGTCCAGCAGCTGGTCGGAGCCGGTCTCCTGGCGGTGCGTCAGCGCCCGCGCGAAGGTGACGACGTCGCCGACGGCGAGGTTCAGGCCTTTGGCGCCGGTCGGCGGCACGATGTGGGCGGCGTCGCCGGCGAGGAAGAGGCGGCCGTGGCGCATCGGCTCGTGGACGTAGGAGCGCATCGGGGTGACCGACTTCTGGGTGATCGGGCCGCGCGCCAGTTCCCAGTCGTCGTCCGTCTCCAGCCGCCGTTCCAGCTCGTCCCAGATCTCCTCGTCCGTCCAGCTCTCGGCGTCGGCGCCGGCGGGGACCTGGAGGTAGAGACGGGAGGTGGACGGGGAGCGCATGGAGAGCAGGGCGAAGCCTCGGTCGTGGCGGGTGTAGACCAGTTCGTCGTGCGAGGGCGGCACGTCGGCGAGGACGCCGAGCCAGGCGAAGGGGTACGTCCGCTCGAACACCTGGGAGAGGCCGACCGGGACCGCCTTGCGGGCCACGCCCCAGAAGCCGTCGCACCCGACGACGTAGTCGCACGTGAGGACGTCCTCGCGCCCTTCGTGCCGGAACCGCACCGACGGGCGGTCGCCCTCCGCGCCCTCGACGGCCAGCGCCTCCGCCTCGAAAAGCAGCGGCCCGCCGTCCTCGAGCTGGAGGGCGATGAGGTCCTTGCAGACCTCGGTCTGGGCGTAGACCATCACGGACCGGCCGCCGGTCAGGCCGGGGAAGTCGACGCGGTGGCGCCGCCCGGCGAACCGCAGTTCGATGCCGTCGTGACGCAGCCCCTCGCGGTCCATCCGCTCCCCGGCCCCGGCCGCGCGCAGCACGTCCACGGTGCCCTGCTCCAGGATCCCGGCGCGCTGGCGCCGCTCGACGTAGGCGCGGTCGCGGCTCTCCAGGACGACCGAGTCGATCCCGGCGTCGTGGAGCAGCCGGGCCAGGAGCAGGCCGGCCGGGCCGGCTCCGATGATGCCGACGGTGGTGCGCATCGGTCGTTCCCTTCGGGTGGGCGTCTTCGCCGCGGGGCCACCACGGGCGTTCGCGGTCGCGTCGGCGGCTGCGTTCGCGTAGTGAACTTTCCTTCACTGAATTGCCCTGAGTCTCCGCCCGGACCCGCCCGATGTCAATGGATCCCGCGCCGGCCCGCACTCCGCCGCGGAAGGAGCCTGAACGCTCCGGAGGGCCGGGCGCCGCGGGGGAACCCGGCGCGCACAGGGGGGTGAACGGCACGCCCGGAAGGGAAGCGACGCGCACGGGGCGGGTGAAACGGCACGCCCCGGAGCGCAGCGGCGCGCACGGGGGACGAACGGCACGCCCCGAGGGGAGGTGATGCGCGAGAAGTGGCGCGTCCGGAAGGAAAAGGGAAACGGCGCCGGCCCGGGGTCTTCACAGGCCGGACACCGCTTGGGTGGGAGTGCCCGGAACCGGACTCGAACCGGTACGCCCGCGAGGGGCAGCGAGGTTTAAGCTCGCCGTGTCTGCATTCCACCATCCGGGCCAGGCCGTGGGCTCCGCGCCGAGGTCCGAGCCTATCGGGGTACACCACCCGGGCCGTGTGCGGGTGTCCTCATGTTGTCTTGTTTTATTGACGCTTGAGGGAGCATCAGGGCCGAGAAACCGCCTTCGGCACATGCCCACAGCCTTACGTGCGGCAGTCGGCCGCGTACACGGAATGACGGAATTTCACCGCCCGGGCAGCGAGGCTCCACCCTTTCTCGACGTTCCTCTCCCCAAGGACGGCCTCCGGCGCGTCTCAGGGGCGGCCCTCATACCTGGGTATGACAGGGGTGCTCACCGTCCGACCCGAGTCGCCCTCCGGAACCAGGACTGCGGCTGACGCCACGGGCCTGTTCGGCCGCGACGATGGAACCCGTCCCCGAGAACATCGTCGTCCCGTCAGGAGCACCCACCCGTGACCACCTCCTCCATCGCCGGCCGGACCACCGCCGTGGCCGCGCGCGCCACGGATCTGTCGAAGATCTACGGACAGGGCGAGACCCAGGTGGTCGCTCTCGACCGGGTCTCCGTCGACTTCGCGCAGGCCGAGTTCACCGCGATCATGGGGCCCTCCGGCTCCGGCAAGTCCACCCTGATGCACTGCGTCGCGGGGCTGGACACCTTCTCCTCCGGTTCGGTGCGCATCGGCGACACCGAGCTCGGCTCCCTGAAGGACAAGCAGCTCACCAAGTTGCGCCGGGACAAGATCGGGTTCATCTTCCAGGCGTTCAACCTGCTGCCGACGCTGACGGCGCTGGAGAACATCACCCTGCCCATGGACATCGCCGGCCGCAAGGCCGACAAGCAGTGGCTGGACTCCGTGATCGAGATGGTCGGCCTGTCCGGGCGGCTGGGACACCGGCCCTCGCAGCTCTCCGGCGGCCAGCAGCAGCGCGTCGCGGTCGCCCGGGCGCTCGCCTCCAAGCCGGAGATCATCTTCGGTGACGAACCCACCGGCAACCTGGACTCGCGTTCGGGCGCCGAGGTGCTCGGCTTCCTGCGCAACTCGGTGCGGCAGCTGGGCCAGACCGTGGTGATGGTGACCCACGACCCGGTGGCGGCGGCGTACGCGGACCGGGTGGTGTTCCTCGCCGACGGCCGGATCGTGGACGAGGTGTACGGGCCGACGGCGGACGCGGTCCTGGACCGCATGAAGCAGTTCGACGTCAAGGGGCGCACCAGCTGACGAGCGGCGCCCCGGGCCGCCCGCCCGGCGGTCCCTCCCTGTCGGCATCCGTCGTCCCCAGCCCCCGCACACCTCACCTGGACTGAGACAACCCATGTTCCGCACCGCCTTGCGCAACGTACTCGCGCACAAGGCCCGGCTCCTGATGACCGTGCTCGCCGTGATGCTCGGCGTGGCCTTCGTGTCGGGGACCCTGGTCTTCACCAACACCATCTCCGACGCGTTCCAGAAGAGCTCCGCCAAGGGCTTCGACCATGTCGACGTGGCCGTCGAGGCCAAGCACCAGAAGAGCGAGGGCGACCGGGTCGGCAGGACGCCCGAGCTGACGCAGGCGCTGCTGAAGCGCAGCGCCGGCGTGCCGGGCGCGGAGTCCGCCACCGGTGTCGTCCGCGGCTTCACCGCCATCGCCGGCAAGGACGGCAAGCTGATCGGCAACGGCTTCCAGTCCGAGGGCGGCAACTACTGGGGCACGAAGGACCCCCGCTACCCGCTGGCCTCCGGCACCGCTCCGCACGGCGCGAACCAGGTCCTCATCGACTCCGAGACCGCCCGCCGGGCCGGTTACGAGGTCGGCGACACCGTGCGCATCTCCGTCGACGGCCCCGTCCTGACCCCCACGATCAGCGGCGTCTTCACCACCGACGACGGCAACGTCGCCGCCGGCGGCAGCCTCGCCCTGTTCGACACGGCCACCGCCCAGAAGCTGTTCGGCAAGCCGGGCACGTACGACGAGATCGACGTCGCGGCGAAGGCCGGCACCAGCCAGACGGCGCTGAAGGCGCAGCTGGACCGGGCGCTGCCCAAGGGGCGCACCGAGACCACCACCGGCCGCGAGCTCGCCGACGACCAGGCGGAGATGATCTCCTCGTCGATGAGCAGCATGAAGCAGGGCCTGCTGGTCTTCGCCGGGATCGCGCTGTTCGTCGGCACGTTCATCATCGCCAACACCTTCACCATGCTGGTCGCCCAGCGCACCAAGGAACTGGCGCTGCTGCGCGCGGTCGGCGCCTCCCGCCGCCAGGTCACCCGGTCGGTGCTGATCGAGGCGTTCGTTGTGGGCGTGGTGGCCGCGGTGACCGGTCTGCTGGCCGGCATCGGCATCGGCGCCGGGCTGCGGTCCCTGCTGGGGACGCTGGGCGCCACCGTCCCGGACGGTCCGCTGGTGATCACGCCCGGCACGGTCGTCGCCGCCCTCGCCGTCGGCGTCCTGGTGACCATGCTGGCCGCGTGGCTGCCGGGCCGGCGCGCCGCGAAGATCCCGCCGGTGGCCGCGATGAGCAGCGTGCACGCGCGGGCCACCACCAAGTCGCTGGTGCTGCGCAACACGCTGGGCGCGCTGTTCGCCGGGGCGGGCGTCGCGGTGGTCCTCGCGGCCACCACGATGGACGCCGACTCCGCGCAGGCCCCGATGGGTCTCGGCGCCGTGCTGCTGATCATCGGCGTGTTCGTCCTGACGCCGCTGCTGTCCCGGCCGCTGATCGCCGCCGCCGCTCCGCTGATGCGGGTGTTCGGGGTCTCCGGCAGGCTGGCCCGGCAGAACTCGGTGCGCAACCCGCGCCGTACGGCGGCCACCGCGTCCGCGCTGATGATCGGGCTGACCCTGATCACCGGCATGACGGTGATGGCGGGCAGCCTGCAGCACGCGATCGACAAGATGGCCGCCGCCTCGATCCGCGCCGACTACGTGGTGTCGATGGCCAACGGCAACGGCCTGTCCCCGGACGTCGAGAAGAAGCTGAAGGCCACCGACGGCGTCACCGCCACCAGCCCGCTGCTCGACGCGCCCTCCCGCATCGACGGCGAGACCGAGTACCTGACCGGCGTCGACGGCGCCGCGATCGGCGAGCTGACGGACCTGGAGGTGCGGGACGGCTCCTTCGCGATCGGCGGCAGCAGGATCGTGGTCGACGACAGGACCGCGAAGGACCACCACTGGACCGCCGGGTCCGCCTTCACCGTCTCCTACGAGGACGGCAAGAAGCAGAAGCTCACGGTCGCCGGGGTCTACGAGGGCAACGAGATGATCCGCGGCATCATGCTCGACAAGGCCGTCCTCGCCCCCCACCTGAGCGACGTGACCGACATGCAGGTCCTGGTCAAGACCGCCGACGGCGCGTCCGACGCCACCAAGGACAGGCTGGTCGAGGCGCTCGGCTCCAACCCGGCCGTCCAGGTCCAGGACAAGAAGGACATCTCCAACGGCATCGCGCAGATGTTCACCCTGATGCTGAACATGCTCTACGGCCTGCTCGCCATGGCGGTGATCGTCGCGGTCCTCGGCGTCATCAACACCCTGGCCATGTCGGTGTTCGAACGCTCCCAGGAGATCGGCATGCTCCGCGCGATCGGCCTGGACCGCCGGGGCATCAAGCGGATGGTCCGCCTGGAGTCCCTGGTGATCGCCCTGTTCGGCGGCGTCCTCGGCATCGGTCTGGGCGTCTTCTTCGGCTGGGCCGCCGGCGAGCTGCTGGGCACCAAGCTGGCGACGTACGAACTGGTCCTGCCCTGGGGGCGGATGGCCCTGTTCCTGCTGCTGGCGGCGGCGGTCGGCGTGCTGGCGGCGCTGTGGCCGGCCCGGCGCGCGGCCCGTCTGAACATGCTGCAGGCGATCAAGTCCGAGTGACGACCCCTCACCCGCGCGAAGGGGCCCGTTCCGGTGCGGAACGGGCCCCTTCTCCGTCTCCCCGGGTGCGTCAGGCCTCCGGCGCGCCCCAGGTGCGGGCGCGCAGCGGCATGCCCGAGGCGCCGGAGTCGGGGGTCTTCACGGCGAGCACCTGGTTGACGCCGATGCGGTTGCGTTCGAAGGCGAGCGCGGAGGCCGCCATGTACAGCCGCCACACGCGGGCGCGTCCGGGGCTGGTGAGCCGTACCGCGCGGTCCCAGTCGGCCTCCAGGTTGGCGACCCAGCGGCGCAGGGTGTGGGCGTAGTGCTCGCGGATCGACTCCACGTCGCGCACCTCGAAGCCGGCGCGCTCCAGCTGGGTGACGGTGGTGCCGACGGGGGCGAGCTCGCCGTCCGGGAAGACGTAGGCGTCGATGAACTCGTCGACCTCGTACGTCGACTCGTCGCGCTGCGGGCGGCGGCCGATCTGGTGGTTCAGCAGCCGTCCGCCGGGCTTCAGCAGGGCGTGCAGGTCGCTCGCGTACTCCAGGTAGCGGGCGGCGCCGACGTGTTCGGCCATGCCGATGGAGGAGATCGCGTCGTACGGCCCGTCGGCGACGTCGCGGTAGTCCTGGACGCGGATCTCCACGCGGTCGGTCAGGCCCTCGTCGGCGACGCGCTTCCTGGCGTAGGCCGCCTGTTCCTGGGAGAGGGTGACGCCGACGACGCTCACGCCGTGCTCGCGGGCCGCGTGGACGGCCATGGAGCCCCAGCCGCAGCCGACGTCCAGCAGGCGCTGACCGGGCTTCAGGTCGAGCTTGCGGCTGATGAGTTCGAGCTTGTCGTGCTGTGCCTGTTCGAGGGTGGCGTCCGGTTCGGGGGCCGGCCAGTAGGCGCAGGAGTACACCATGGACGGGCCGAGGACGATCTCGTAGAAGTCGTTGCCGACGTCGTAATGGTGGCTGATGGCGCGTCTGTCGGTGCGCCGGGTGTGGAGGTGGCCGGGCCGGCGGACCTCCTCGGGGGGCGGGGCGGGCGGCAGCGGCAGCCCGGCCAGCTTGACGAGGTCGCGTACGGCGGCCCGCGCCGCGGGCTCGCGCAGGAGGGCGCCGAGGCCTCGGGCGTCCTCGCCGCGCTCCCAGACCAGTCCGGCCATCAGGCCGAGGGCGGTGTAGAGGTCGCCCTCGACGGTCAGGTCGCCGGCCACCCAGGCGCGGGCCAGGCCGAGTTCGCCGGGCTTGAACAGCAGTCTGCGCAGGGCGCGGCGGTTGCGTACGACGAGCGTCGGCGCCCCCGGCGGCCCCGCCTCGGACCCGTCCCAGGCACGCACGCGCACCGGTAGCGGGCTTCCCAGAAGCTGTTCGAGCGGTCTCGTGAGCCGCGACGCGGCATCGGGCATGGTGTACACACCTCCGTGACGACGAACGCCGGAATGTCATCCACCACGTAAACACCCGGAAGCCCTCGGCACAGTCCCGCAAGCGGGTTACGACTGGGCAAAACAGATGCATGAGCCACCCATCTCCCGTCCGCGCGCGGGCGGAACGCCGAAGGACCTCCCGCACCACGGATGGCGGGAGGTCCTTCGGGTGGATCAGCGACCGGCGGAGGTCAGGAGGCCTTGGCCTTCTCCTCGGTCTTGCTCGCGGCGGCGACCGGCGCCGGCTTGGCGGCCTCGTAGAACTCCTCGCGGGGGTTCTCCATGGCGCCCAGGGACACGACCTCGCGCTTGAGGAACATGCCGAGGGTCCAGTCGGCGAAGATGCGGATCTTCCGGTTCCAGGTCGGCATGGCCAGACCGTGGTAGCCGCGGTGCATGTACCAGGCGAGACGTCCCTTGAGCTTGATCTTCATCTTGCCCATGACGATCATCGCGACGCCCTTGTGCAGGCCGAGGCCCGCGACCGCGCCCTTGTTGGCGTGGCTGTACTCCTTCTGCGGGAAGCCCCGCATGCCGGAGACCACGTTGTCGCCGAGGACCTTGGCCTGGCGCAGCGCGTGCTGGGCGTTCGGCGGGCACCAGGCGTTCTCGTTGCCCGCCTTGCGGCCGACGAGGTCGGGCACCTGGGCGTTGTCGCCGGCGGCCCAGATGTAGTCCGTGCCCTGCACCTGGAGGGTGGGCGCGCAGTCGACGTGGCCGCGCGGGCCGAGGGGCAGACCGAAGCGGGACAGCACCGGGTTGGGCTTGACGCCCGCCGTCCACACGATGGTGTTGGAGTCGACCTCCAGGCCGTTCTTCAGCACCACGTGGCCGTCGACGCAGGAGTCCATGGAGGTGGAGAGGTAGATCTCCACACCGCGGCCCTCGAGGTGCTCCTTGCCGTACTGGCCGAGCTTGGGGCCGACCTCGGGGAGGATCTTGTCGGCGGCGTCGACGAGGATGAAGCGCATGTCCTCGCGGGACACGTTGGTGTAGTACTTGGCCGCGTCCCGGGCCATGTCCTCGACCTCACCGATGGTCTCCGCGCCGGCGAAACCGCCGCCGATGAAGACGAAGGTGAGCGCCTTGCGGCGGATCTCCTCGTCGGTGGTGGAGTCGGCCTTGTCCAGCTGCTCCAGGACGTGGTTGCGCAGGCCGATGGACTCCTCGATGCCCTTCATGCCGATGCCCTGCTCGGCGAGGCCGGGGATCGGGAAGGTGCGGGAGACCGCGCCCATCGCGATGACCAGGTAGTCGAAGGGCAGCTCGTACGCCTCGCCCACCAGCGGGGCGATCGTGGCTACCTTGCGGTCCTGGTCGATGGTGGTGACCCGGCCGGTGAGGACCTCCGCCTTGGGGAGCACGCGTCGCAGCGGGACGACGACGTGCCGCGGGGAGATGCTGCCGGCGGCGGCTTCGGGGAGGAAGGGCTGGTAGGTCATGTACGACCGGGGGTCGACGACCGTGACGGTCGCCTCGCCGTAGCGCATCTTCTTGAGGATGCGCCGAGCTGCGTACAGGCCTACGTACCCACCGCCTACTACGAGGATCCTGGGACGCTCCGTGGTGCTCATGGCATCGAGTATCCACCTGTCCGAGGGGGGCATCTCGTGCGCCCCTTCACAAGCTTCTGGAGGGGCTGTGCTAAACTGCGCGGCCCTTGTGACGGAGGGAACGACGACGGAGGGGGACCGTCGTCCGCTTACGACCGTTGTCAAGGCCGTGTGAGCTGCCGCTCCGAGTCCGCGGGGCCTTCCGGGGAGGGCCCGTTCGGCCCTTGCGAGACCCGGCTCCGACGCTCACCCGAGCGCCGTCCGGACCCTGACGAGCCCCCGAAAAGCCCCATTCGCGCCTCCGGACGGCCCCGCCCGGGGCAATTCCTTGTGAAGAACTTCACGAACTTTCCCGACGGGGCGCCGGACGGCGGACCGAAGGGCGCCCGCGGCCCGCTCATGCGTCGTCACCGCTGCTCAAGGGAGGTTACCGACCAGTAGCACCGGCCGGGTAGCGCGACCGCCCGAAAGAGACCGACGTCACCGGCGCCGAAGCGCCGACGGCCGGCCGTCGGCGCCCCGCGCGGCACGGTCCCGCCACCCCGGCTCCCTCACAGACGGCGGCCCCGGCCCGTGTCGCCCCGGTCGTCCCGGACGTCCCTCCCGCGGCCCGTCTCGTCCGTCTCGTCGAAGCCGATGGCCTCGCCCTTGATGCGCTCCTTGCGGACCCGGCCGCGCACCTTCTCCTGGGAGACGTGTTCCTCGGTGGTCAGCCGGACCCGCTCGACGGGCACGGCCTCCGTCTCCACCACCGGGCGTTCCTCGTGCAGGATCACCTCGTGCTCGGCCTCGCCGATCTCCGGTCCGGACAGGGCGGCGTCACGGTTGGCGTCCGTGATCGGCTCGCGCTCGACCCGCACCTCCTCGTGGCGCAGCGGCACCGTCTGCTCCACCTCTTCGGTGACCACGTACTTGCGCAGCCGGGCGCGCCCCACCTCACGGCTCTCGACGCTGACGTGCATCCGCTCCTCCGAGCGCGTCATGGCGTCGTCGCGGCCCATGCCCGTGCGCGACCGGTCTCCGGTCCCCTCCCCCGCCCATTCACCGGTGCGCCCGCCGGCTCGCTCACCGGCCCGCTCGTCGATGCGTCCGCCGGCCCGCTCGTCGATCCGCCCGCCGGCTCGCTCACCGGCCCGCTCGTCGATGCGTCCGCCGGCCCGCTCATCGGTGCGCCCGGCCGCGCGCGCACGGGCCGCCGCGTCCGCCGAGATGCCCGCCGCGCCTGCCGAGGCGCCCGTCGCGGCCCCGGCCGCCGCGCCTCCGGCCCCTGTGCGCCCGGTCGTCGCCGCCGTGCCGGTCGTACGGGCGCCGGTGGTGCCGGCCGTCCCGCCGGTGCCGGTTCCCGTCCGGCCGCCGTGGCCCGTGCCCTCGCTCCAGTCCAGACCGTAGTAGTCGTACAGCCGGTGTTCCTCGGTCTCCGACAGGTGGCCGCCCGCGTCCACGTCGATGTGCGGAGCGCCCTTGACCTTGTCCTTGCGGTACGGCACCTGGATGTGGTCCTGGACCAGAGAGGCCTCCCGGGTGGGCACGAACGTCTCGTGCGTGCCGAACAGCCCCGTCTTGACGGTCACGAACTCCGGCAGCCCGGTCACGTCGTCCAGGTAGACGTGCTTGGCGTCACCGATCTTGTTGCCGTCACCGTCATGGACCGGATGGTCCAGCACGGTCGCGATCTGTTCTCTGGTGATCATGTTTCGTCACCCTCCTTCAGGAGTCTCGACTCCCGGGTGCACCGGGGCCAAAGGGGCGAAACAACCGCAAAGGGGAAAAAGACCACTGGAGCGACCGTGCCGGACGGCTCAGTCGGTCACGCCGACGACCACGCGATGCCGTCGAGGATCGCTCACGAACGCGACCCTCCGGACCGGACATGTGTACACGCGAGTGCGTACACTGACCTCATGACTGAGAACACCGTGACCGTACGGGAAGCCCGGGCGCACCTCGCCGACCACATCAACCGGGCCGAGGAAGGCGTTCCGACCGTCATCACGCGCAACGGCGCTCCGGTGGCCGCCGTAGTCCCGATCGCGGACTTCGAAGCTCTGGAGGAAGCGGCCGACGTCATGCTGGCTCGCGAAGCCGAAGCGGTCCTGGCCGAGGGCGGTCCCACAGTGACGATGGCGGAACTGCTGGCAGACCTGTTCACCGAACAGGACGGCGAGGCGGCGTGAAGTACGCCTTCCGGTTCACCGCGGCGGCGCAACGGCAGCTCCGGGCCATCAGCCGGCCCGACGCCATGCGCGTCCTGACCGCGCTGACCGCGCTCGGTGACGACCCGTACCGCCAGGACGCCGACGTCAAGAAGCTCACCGGCCCGTCCGGGCTCTACCGGCTCCGGGTCGGAAGCTACCGGGTCGCCTACCAGATCAACGACGGTGAACTCGTCGTTCTCGTCGTCAAGGTGGGCGACCGGCGGGACGTATACCGCGACCTGTAGGCGGTCAGGCCAAAGACCACGCGATGCCGTCGAGGATGTCGTGCTCGCTGACCACGACCTCCTCCGCGCCGACGCGCTCCATGATCGCCAGCAGGACCAGGGCGCCCGCCCCGATGACGTCCACCCGTCCGGGGTGCAGGGACGGGATCGCCGCGCGCTCGGCGTGCGTGGAGTGCAGCAGCCGCGTGGTGATCTCGCGGACCTGGTCGCGGGAGACCCGGGAGTGGTGGATGCGCCGCGAGTCGTACTCCGGCAGGTCCTGCGCGATCGCGGACACCGTCGTCACCGACCCGGCCAGGCCCACCAACGTGTGCGCCTCACGCAGCGGCACCGTCTCCTCGGCCAGGTCGAGAGCGGCCTCGACGTCCGCCCTTATCGCGGCGATCCGCTCCTCGGCGGGCGGGTCGCTCACCACCCCGTCCACGACCAGGTGACGCTCGGTCATCCGGACGCAGCCCACGTCCACCGAACGCGCCCGGCGCACGCGGTCCTCACCGACGACGAACTCCGTGGAGCCGCCGCCGATGTCGACCACCAGGTACGGCCCCGTGAGGTCCGAGCGTCCCGTCAGCTCCTTGGTCGCACCCGTGAACGAGAACTCCGCCTCCTGGTCGCCGGTGATCACCTCCGGCTCGACGCCGAGGATGTCCACGACACCGCGCACGAACTCGTCCCGGTTCTCCGCGTCCCGGGATGCGGAGGTGGCCACGAAACGCAGCCGTTCGACGCCGTGTTCCTCGATGAGCGCCGCGTAGTCGCGGCAGGCCGCGAAGGTCCGCTCCAGCGCCTCGGGGGCGAGCCGGCCCGTGCGGTCGACGCCCTGGCCCAGCCGCACGATCGTCATGCGCCGGTCCAGGTCGACGAGTTCGCCCGTCTCGGGATTCGCGTCCGCGATCAGCAGACGGATGGAGTTCGTTCCGCAGTCGATGGCGGCGACCCTGGTCACTTGCCGTCCTCCGTCGTCCCCGTCGGACCTTCCCCGCCCGCGGGCGTCCCGGGAACCGTCACGCACGGACCCTTGCGCCACCACTCGGGCAGCATCGCGATCGCCTCGTCGCCCAGCGGGTTCACGCCCGGCCCGGCGGCCAGCGAGTGGGCGACCAGGACGTGCAGGCACTTGACCCGGTCCGGCATGCCGCCCGCGCTCGGGAAGCCCGTCAGCTCCTCGATCTCGTCCCGGCGCCGGATGTAGTCCTCGTGCGCGGCCCGGTACGCCGCCGCGAGCTCCGGATCGGCCGCCAGCCGCTCCGTCATCTCCTTCATCACGCCGTCGGCCTCCAGCGTGCCGATCGCCGAGTTCGCGCGCGGGCACGTCAGGTAGTACAGCGTCGGGAAGGGCGTGCCGTCGGGCAGCCGCGGGGCCGTCTCCACGACGTCCGGCTGCCCGCAGGGGCAGCGGTGCGCGATCGCGCGCAGCCCGCGCGGCGGCCGCCCGAGCTGCTGCCTGAAGGCCTCGACGTCCGCTTCGGTGGGTTCGGTGCGCTCGGTGGGCGGCGGAGGGGTTTCCATGCCTGTCTTTCTCATCCGTTCACTGGCCGGCGTCGGCCTTGTCGACGCCGTACCAGACATTGGTGTACCAGGGGCGGCGGGCCGTCCCCTGTTCGGCGCGCGACTGCTTGACCGGACCCGGGTCGACCACCGTGTAGCCGGTCTCCCCGGGCAGCACGTAGTGCAGCCGCTGCCTGATCTGCTGCTCGGCGTACGCGTCGTCCTGCCAGCGCGCCTTGAGGTCGCGCAGTTGCTCGACCCGCTGCTGCGCCTGCTGCTTCTGCCGCTTCAGGTCGGCGATGCCCTCGCGCTGGGAGACGTACTGCCGCATCGGGTACGCCAGGGCGACCACCATCGAGCAGACCACCAGCGCCAGCAGCGCGGCGCGCCCGGTGAGCCGGGAGCGGCGCGCCTGACGCCGGGTCTGGGAGCGGTAGACGCGGGCCGCTGTCTGCTCGCCGAGCAGCCTGAGCCTGGTCGCGGTGGAGAACCGGTCCCGGTCCCGCACGGCCATCGTCCCCGCCTCCCGTTCGTGTCCGTCCACAGGCGCGTACCGCCGCGGCAGTCCGTGCCTGGTGCAGCAGTACGCCCCCGGACACGGTACGGGACCGGGTACGGGGACGTACGTACGACTGGCTGAACCGTGACTCCCCACGGCCCAGCGGCGGGCGGCTCAGACCTTGGAGATCCCGGCGCCGCCCCGGAAGCGCGGGAACGCGCTGCGGCCGGCGTACACCGCGGCGTCGTCGAGGATCTCCTCGATGCGCAGCAGCTGGTTGTACTTGGCGACGCGCTCGGAGCGGGCCGGGGCGCCGGTCTTGATCTGGCCGCAGTTGGTGGCGACGGCCAGGTCGGCGATGGTGACGTCCTCGGTCTCGCCGGAGCGGTGGGACATCATGCACTTGAAGCCGTTGCGCTGGGCCAGCTCGACGGCGTCCAGGGTCTCGGTGAGCGAGCCGATCTGGTTCACCTTCACCAGCAGGGCGTTGGCGGTGCCCTCCTCGATGCCGCGGGCCAGACGCTCGGGGTTGGTGACGAACAGGTCGTCACCGACGAGCTGAACCTTCTCGCCGAGCTTGTCGGTGATGATCTTCCAGCCGGCCCAGTCGTCCTCGAACAGCGGGTCCTCGATGGAGACCAGCGGGTAGGCCGCCACCAGCTCCTCGTAGTACTCCGTCATCTCGGCGGCGGAGCGCTCCTTGCCCTCGAAGAGGTACTTGCCGTCCTTGTAGAACTCGGAGGCGGCGACGTCGAGCGCGAGGGCGATCTGCTCGCCCGGGGTGTAGCCGGCTTCCTTGACGGCCTCGAGGATGAGGTCGAGGGCCTCGCGGTTGGAGCCGAGGTTCGGGGCGAAGCCGCCCTCGTCGCCGAGGCCGGTGGACAGGCCCTTGGTCTTCAGGACCTTCTTCAGGGTGTGGTAGACCTCGGCGCCCCAGCGCAGGGCCTCGGAGAAGGACTCCGCGCCGATCGGGGCGATCATGAACTCCTGGATGTCCACGTTGGAGTCGGCGTGCGAGCCGCCGTTCAGGATGTTCATCATCGGCACCGGGAGCAGGTGCGCGTTGGGGCCGCCCAGGTAGCGGAAGAGCGGCAGGTCGCTGGCCTCGGAGGCGGCGTGCGCGACGGCGAGCGAGACGCCGAGGATGGCGTTGGCGCCCAGCGAGCCCTTGTTGTCGGTGGCGTCCAGGTCGAACATGGCCTGGTCGATGAGGCGCTGCTCGGTGGCGTCGTAGCCGACCAGCTCCGGGCCGATCTGCTCGATCACGGCGAGGACGGCCTTCTCGACGCCCTTGCCCTGGTAGCGGTTCGGGTCACCGTCGCGCAGTTCGATGGCCTCGAAGGCGCCGGTGGAGGCGCCGGACGGAACGGCGGCACGACCCGTGCTGCCGTCGTCGAGGCCGACCTCGACCTCGACCGTGGGGTTGCCTCGGGAGTCCAGGATTTCCCGGGCTACGACGACGTCGATGGACGGCACGAGCATCTCCTTCTTGGATGTGACGCTTGAAGTGCGGGGCGTGTGAGCCTTGCGACTAGAGCCTAACCGTCCCGGGGCGCCGACCGGCCGACCGACCGTCCCGTGGACAGGGTGACGGTACACATTGTTCCCGCTCGGAACAAAGGGGCCGGTGACGGGACCGCGAACGGCGGGCGAAGAAAGGCCCCTCGGGGACGGGGAGCGAAGGCGGAGCGGAAAAAGCCCCGCCCCGGCGCGTACGGGGGGAACGCGCCGGGGCGGGGAGCCCGTGGGGACGGGGGAAAGGCCCTACGTGAGTGCCATGGTGGCGCTCACGCCTGAGCGGGGCCTGTGGCCGGGCTGCCGGTGAGCTGTCACTTCAGGTGCAGCTGCTGGCCCGGGTAGATGAGGTCGGCGTCGTCGACGATGTCCTTGTTCAGCTGGAACAGCTTCTCCCAGCCACCCTGGACGTGGTGCGCGGCGGCGATGGTGCTGAGGGTGTCGCCGGTGACCACCTTGTACTCGCCGTCGCCCTTCTCGACCTTCTTGCCGGTCGGGGTGGTGACGGTCTTCTTCGGGGCCGGACGCGTCGCCGAGCGGTTGGCGCTCTGCTGCTCGGTGGAGCGGTTGACGGTGCCGCTCTTGGAGCTGCTGCTCGACGAGGACGACGAGGAGGAGGACGAGGACGACGACGAGGAGGAGCTCGTGCCGCCGGTGTACGCGGCGCCGGACAGGCCCTTGCCGCAGACCGGCCAGGCGCCCTTGCCCTGGCCCGCGAGGACCTTCTCGGCGACGGCGATCTGCTGCGACTTGCCCGCCAGGTCGGCGCGCGAGGCGTAGGCGGTGCCGCCGTACGCGGCCCAGGTGGAGTTGGTGAACTGCAGGCCGCCGTAGAAGCCGTTGCCGGTGTTGATCGACCAGTTGCCGCCGGACTCGCACTGGGCGACCGCGTCCCACTCGGAGGCGGTGGCGGCGGAGGCGTTGCCCGCGGCCATCAGCGGGGCGGCCACGGCGGCGCCGGTGACACCGGCGAGCGCGATGGCGCGGGTGGCCTTGGAGGGACGACGGTGCTTGCCCTTGCTGGAAAACAGCATGGATGGATCCCCTCACCGACGCCTGCGAGGTGAGCTGTCGGGTTCGGGCCGGTTGAGTTGCCCGGCCGTGCCCTCGATGAGGCACGGCTTCACCCCCAGCCGCTCCGGTCTGCTGCCCGGCGCGGCGACTTACCTTGGGTCCCCCGCTCCTGCCTGCGGCGCATGACGCGACGACTGTTCCCGTACGGCCGCTGGCAGGATTCGGCGTTGCGGCAGCCGGGGCTCGCGGTGACGAGCGGTCATGACCGTAGACACGCGATCGAGCGAATTTCAAAGACGATCAGGGCTTCTGAGACTCATCCCACACTTTCACCGAAAGGGACATTCAGTGCGAAGTGTGACGCGAACTCGCCCTACTTCTGGGCGTTTTCGGTAGGGACATCCAGGCTCTGACCGGCGACGATGCGGTCCGGGTCGGAGCCGATCGCGCTCTTGTTGGCGGCGTACAGCGCGTGCCATCCGCCGTCCACGTCAAGGGAGTCGGCGATGGAGGCCAGGGAGTCGCCGGAACGGACGACGTAGGAGCCGCCGACCGTGTCGGTCGTGACGCCGTCGGCCCGGGAGGCGTGCTTGCCGCCCGCGACGGTCGCGGGGACGCCGGCGGGGTCCTCGGCGGCGCTGCCGCCGCGGTGCCGGCCGCCGCCCAGCGCCCCGGTGTCGACGAGGGCCGAAGAGCCGACGGCCTGACGGGAGTTGTCCGCGTAGCCCGAGTCGCCGTAGCCGCCGGCATCCGTCGAGGGCGACGCGCCCGGAGCGCCGGCGCCGGGGGATGTGTCGGACTTGGCCGAGTCGTCCTTCTTGGTGGACGAAGAGGGGGAATCCGAGTGCTTCGTGGTGGATTCGTCCGACGAGCCCGCCGCGTGCTTCGCGTCGGAGGGCGTGCCGGACGCGCCGTCCTGGTCGGCCGAAGAACCGGACGAACCGGTCGACTTGCCCGAACCCTGTGACGAGTCGGACGGGCCGGGGTCACCGGCGTCGGCCGAACGGGAGGTTCCGGTCGAACTGGACGAACCCGTCGAACCGGTCGACTTGCCGGCGTCCGTCCCGCCGCTCTCCGGGGCGGTGGAGGAGTCCTGCGAGCCGCCCACGCCCGTGTCGACGTCCGCGGCGCCGGAGTCCTTGGTGAGCCCGGCGAGCAGCGCGCAGGTGGGCCAGACGCCCGGGCCCCGGTCGGCGAGGATCTTCTCGGCCACGGCTATCTGCTGGGACCGGCTGGCCTGGTCGGCGCTGGCGGCGTACGAGAGGCCCCCGTACTTCTCCCAGTCGTCCTGGGTCAGCAGCAGGCCGCCGTAGTAGCCGTTGCCGTTGTCGGCGCTCCAGGAGCCGCCGGTCTCGCACTGCGCCACCTTGTCCCACGTGGTGCCGTCGGCCGCACTGGCGCCCGAGGCGGCGACGAGCGGGATGGCGATGGCGGAGCCGGTGACCCCGGCGGCGACGAGGAGGGCCGGAGCCTGGCGGGGGCGACGGTGACGACCGTTCCCGGAGAGCATGCGGAGACCTTTCGCGCGACGACGGTGACCGCGCGGCGACCGGTAGCCGCCCGCCGCGCTGATGCGTGAAGGTAGCCGCTACCGATCACTTGTCACAAGTTAATGCCACACAGATCACGTGAAGATCACATAGTTGAGCGTGTGTCAGCTTTGCGTTCGTCACGGAGTCGTGGAAGGACCCGTGCCGGCCCCGGCCGGCTCCGCGTCACCGGCCGGGGCCGGGGTGAAACGCACGGGAAGGGTCCGCAGTCCGCGCATGATGAGTCCGCCGCGCCAGCGCAGCTCCGCCGGGTCGGCGTCGAGGCCGAGGTCCGGGAGCCGGGTGAGGAGGGTGGCCAGCGCGGTCTGGCCCTCCAGACGGGCGAGCGGGGCGCCGAGGCAGTAGTGGATGCCGTGGCCGTAGCCCAGATGCTGGTTGTCCCGGCGGGCGAGGTCGAGGGTGTCCGGATCGGCGAACCGCTCCGGGTCCCGGTCGGCGGCGGCGAGCACCACGAGCACCGGGTCGCCGACGGCGATGTCCTGCCCGCCGAGGGTGAGCGGCCGGGTGGCGAACCGCCAGGTGGCCATCTCCACCGGGCCGTCGTAGCGCAGCAGTTCCTCCACCCCGGTCTCCAGCAGGCCGCGCTCCCCGGCGGCGAGGGACCGCTGCAGCCGGTCGCGCTGGCCGGGGTGGGTGAGCAGCGCGTGGACGCCGTTGCCGATGAGGTTGACGGTGGTCTCGAAGCCGGCGAACAGGAGGATGAACGCCATGGCGGCGACCTCGTTCTCGGTGAGGTGCTCGCCGTGGTCGGAGGCGCGGATGAGGGCGGAGATCAGGTCCTCGCCGGGGGTGGGCTCGGCGGGGAGCGCCAGCCGCTTCCGGTGGATGAGGTCGGCGAGATAGCCGCGCATCTTCTTGACCGAGCGGGCCACTCCGCCCCGGGGGCCCTTGCCGTGGCGGATCATCATGCCCGCCCAGTCGCGGAAGTCGTCCTGGTCCTCGCGGGGGACGCCGAGCAGGTCGCAGATGGCGTAGATGGGCAGCGGGAAGGCGAACTCGTGGATGAGGTCGGCGCCGCCGCGTTCGGCGAAGCGGTCGATGAGGACGTCGGTCAGCTGCTGGACGCGGGGGGCGAACTCGGCGACGCGGCGGGGGGTGAAGGCCTTGCTGACCAGGCGGCGCAGACGGGTGTGGTCCGGCGGGTCGATGTTGAGCAGATGGGTCATCAGCTCGGCCTTGCGCTCGCCGGGGATGCCGGTCTTGCCCTTGGCGTGGGCCGGTTCGTCGTGGTGGGCGGGGTTCTTGGAGAGGCGGGGGTCGGCGAGGGCCGCTTTCGCGTCGGTGTGGCGGGTGACCAGCCAGGCGTCCACTCCGCTGGGGAGGCGGGTGCGGTGTACGGGAGCGTGTTCGCGGAGCCAGGCGTAGGCGGGGTAGGGGTTGGTCGCGAAGTCCCAGGTGAAGAGGGCGGGTGCCTCTTGGGCTGCGGGTGGGGTCGGGGGTGCCGGTGCCGGTGGGGTGGCGGGTGCGGGGCCCGGTGGGGTGGCGGGTGCGGGTGGGGTGGTGGGTGGCTGGTCCTGCATGGGGGTGACCCTAGTCGTGGGGGTGCGGGGGGAAGGGGCGCCAAGGGGGCGCCTGGGGGGAGGTCGTCCCCGCCTCCCCTTCCCGTCCCGGACCTGGGGGGTGTCCCCCAGACCCCCTGGGGGGCGTCGTTCTCCGCGGGAGGGTGGGGGCTGGGCGCGCAGTCCGCGCCCCTCGGGCCCTCGGGCCCCGGGAGGTCCTGGAGGCTTGGGGGCTGGAGGTCAGACTTGTTCTGCTTTTCGGATGGCGTCCCGGTATGTCCGGGCCGCCGCTCTCAGGGCCGCTTCCGGGTCCACTCCCCGCGCCTCGGCCTCGGCGGCCAGGGTCAGGAGTTCGTAGCCGACGCCTTCCGTCTTCGGCAGGGGGACGTTCAGGCCCGCCGTGCGGGCGCGGGAGGAGAGCTTGGCGGCCAGGGCCAGGCCCGGCTGGCCGAGGGGGACGCCGTCCGTCACGGAGGCGCGGCGCTTCTCCTCGGCCTTGGTGCGCAGCCAGTGCTCCTTCACCTCCTCCGGCGTCGTCGCGCTCTCGTCGCCGAAGACGTGCGGGTGGCGGTGGATCAGCTTGGCGACGATGCCGCCGGCCACGTCGTCGATCGAGAAGGGCTCCTCGGCGTCCTCCTCGGCGATACGGGCGTGGAAGACGACCTGGAGCAGGACGTCCCCGAGCTCCTCGCGCAGCTCCTCGCGGTCGCCGTCCTCGATGGACTCGACCAGTTCGTACGCCTCCTCGATGGCGTACTTGGCCAGGCCCTCGTGGGTCTGGCGGGACGACCAGGGGCACTCGGCGCGGATCCGGTCCATGACCTGCACCAGGTCGAGCAGGCGGGCGCCGGGCAGGTCGTAGGAGGCGGGGAGCAGTTCCAGTTCGGGCATGCTCACCCGGCCGGAGCCGGCGAGGCGGGCGAGGCCGTCGGTGAGGGCCGGCTCGCCCTCGCCGGTGGCCACCACCACGACCGTGCGGCCGCCTGCGCAGGCGCCGACCAGTTCCTCGGCGGTCGGCGCCGCCTCGGCCACGGCGACGCCCGCCTCACGCAGGTACGGCAGCTGCGGGTGCGCCCCGTCCGCGCACAGCACCCGGTCGGCGGCGTGCAGCGCCTGCCAGGCGGGCCAGGACAGCAGCCCGGGGGCGACCCGGTGGCTGGTGGTGAGCAGGACGATGCGGCCGGGGGCGGCTTCGGTGCCGTGGGCGGTGGTGTTCACCCTTCGAACGTAGCCCACCGCGCCGAGGCCCCCCGAGTCGTCCACACGCCGGCCCGCTCGCGGGGTCCGGGGTCACGGGTTTTCCACAGGCCGTCCGTCGCGTCGTACGTCCGTCACGCCCCCGCCGACGTGACCTCGCGCAGCCACGGCGACTTCGCCTCGACGCCGCCCTTTCGGACGTCCCAGGCGCCGTAGCGCGGGTTGAGGTCGACGTCCAGTTCGCCGGAGGCGGTGGACAGGGCCTGCCAGAAGGCCGGCTGGGAGGTGTCGGTGTGCAGCTTCGTGGCCAGCTTCTGGGCCTCGACCTGGAGGCGGAGGTTGTCGTCGAGGCGCTGCGGCGCCACCCCGTACTGCTGCAGCCAGGCCGTCTCCAGCGCCTGGGCGCCGCCCGCCTGCTGCTCCAGGCCGGCGCGCAGCCGCTGGACCTCGTGGCGGGTGACGGTGACGCCCGCGTCCCGGGCGGCGCGCTCCAGCACCCGGTCGAGCACCATCTGGTGCAGGGTGTCCCGGGAGAGGGTGCCGGTGCGGGCGACGGCCTGCTCGTACTGCGTCTCGTCGGGCACCGCGGCGCGCTGCGCCCGGCGCACCTCGTCCACCCGGCTCTGCAACTGCGCGACGGTGATCCGCTGTCCGCCCACCACGGCCGCGGCGCCCGGATGCGCGTCGCTGCCGCAGGCGGTCAGGAGAGGGGCCGCCGCGGCGATCGCGGCGGACAGGACGAGCGCGGTGCGACGGCGGCGGTGCAAGGAAACCTCCCGAGGAGAGTTTGTGCGGCGGTGCACAAAGTCTTGCGGTGATCGATGGTAGGCAGCGGCCGGGCTCCGGCCAAGCCATTGGACCAACGATTCACGGCGACTTCGGGCACCGCCGCCCGCCTCCGGTCCGCTTCTCCTCCGGGTGGCGGGCGGCCGGGCGCCGGCGCGGGTGTCAGCCCGTGATCGCCACGGGGGCGTCCCACCAGTCGCGGTCGACGGTGAGGGTGTAGCCGCCGCGGGTCTCCTTGCTGTTCACCTTGTACTGGTGGGCGCGGCTGTGGTCGGTGAACTGGGAGGCGCCCCAGGGCCAGTCGGAGGTGACGCTCTCCTTGCCGTCCCACAGGGCGTACCAGAGGTTGCCGGGCAGGTCGGTCTTGTTGCTCGCGGTGGCGATGGCCTTGGCGCTGGAGCTGGTGAAGCCGTAGTAGCCGGCGCGGTAGGTCTTGGCGCGCAGTTCCTTGTCGAAGGAGCGCACATAGGCGAGCACGGCGTCGTTGCACGACTTGTTCGTCGTGTCGTACGGCTCCATGTCGAGGTAGATCGCGCTGCCGGCCTTCATGCCGAGCGCGGCGGCCTTGGCCACGGCGTCCTTGGCGTCGGCGGTGCCGAGGGAGGTGGCGGTGGAGGCGCTGATCTTCTCCGGGCTGGAGCCGGTCTGGCACGGCGGCTGGGCGCCGACGTAGATCGGGACCAGCTTCCAGCCCTGCGCGCTGACGGACTTCACCCAGGAGGCGGTGAGGTTGGGCTGGTTGCAGCCGCGGTTCTTGCCGCCGACGTAGACGGCCGCGGCGCCGTAGTACTTGTCGGTGCGCCAGGCCTTCATGGCGTTCAGCGACGGCGCGGTGCAGGTGTCGAAGGCGCGGCCGGTGAACGTCTTCTGCGCGGGCCAGGTGGTCGCGGCCATCGAGGTCTGCGCGGCTATCCCGCCGCCGGCGAGGACGGCGGCCCCGGCCACCGCCCACGTGATGTATCTGCGCTTCTTGGACTGCCGGTGCTCGGCCATCCCCACCCCTAGTTCTGTGCGTACGCGCGCGAGCGGACACTCCGGTGTGCGCGCGTGCGTGTCGGAGCGGCGCACACCGGTGGTCCGGTGGTGTGCGTCCGCCGGAAAAGCGTTCCGGATCCCCCTGCTCCGGCGCGTGCGGCCGGTCCGGTGACAACGGCCGCCGGCGCCCGGAGCGGATCGCACGGTAACCGACGCCGCCCCCGCGTACGGGAAACGGAATCTCGTGATCATCACATGGTTCGCCCAAGCAACGGCAAAATCCGTCGGCGCGCCGATCCCGGATGCGGCGCCGGGTCGTCGGCCCGCCGGTCTTGACCGAGTGTTGATCATGTCCTGACCTGTGCGTGAGCTGTGCGATCGCCGGACGTCATAGGGTCCGCTGGCCACCCTGGCTCGTTCGAAGGACTCACATGCACATCCCGTCCCGCGCCGCCCGCGTCCTGGCCGTCGCCGCGCTCCCCCTGCTACTGGCGGCCTGCGGATCCTCCGGGGACAGCCCGGCCGCGTCCGGCACGGCCCCGGCCAAGGGCGCGCCGAAGGACCCGGACGCCGGTCTGCTCACCGGCACCCGGTTGAAGCAGGCGCTCGCCCCGGCGTCGTACTTCGGCGCCGGCTTCGCCGTCGACCCGAGCGCGGCCAGGGACTCCGGCGACACCTACGCGCCCCCGTCGACGGCCCCGACGGCCAAGCGCGACTGCACCCGGCTGAACGGCACCGGCTGGATCGGCATCACGGGGATCGACGGGGGCTCCTTCGCGCAGAACGACTACGTCGACAAGGACACCTCCGAGGACATCGGCCAGGAGATCGACGCCTACCGGGGCACCACGGCGGGCGACGTGCTGGCGGACCTGGCGAGGACGGCCGCGGCCTGCACGGGCTTCCCGGACGCCGACACGCACTCGAAGGTGACGGTCACCGGCCGCTCCACCCCCGCCCTGGGCGACGCCGCCTACACGCTCACCCTGACCGACAGCGCCTGGGGCAACGGCACCACCCTCGTCGCCGCCCGCGTCGGCACCGACGTCGTCAGCGTGATGTCGACGGCCGGTCACGACAACGGCGCGGCCAGCGCGACGAAGCTGACGCGGCGCATCGTCGCTTCCCTGCGCGAGGCGGCCTGACCGGCATCCGCGCGCACCGCCCGGTGGCTTAACCTTGCCCCCTGCACTGCCTTGGGGGGTAGAGATGGACAAGCGGCTGGAGGCCGGCTGGTTCCAGCGGATCGCCTGGTCGGTCCTGGCATGGGCCTCGCTGGGCCTGCTGGTGTGGGTGCCGTTCCTGTACGTGGCGATCCGCCGGGGCCGCGGCTCGGACTGGGGCGCGTTCGCGTCGTTCGCGCTGTTCGACGGCGTGATGGTGACGTGGATCGCCGTCATGCCCGACGAGGGCCCCGACGACGCGATCCTCGGTCTGGTCTTCATCACGGTCATGCTGGCCGCGGCGCTGATGCTGCTGTTCGCCATGTTCGACCGGCGCACGCCCCCGGTCGCCCCGGCGCCCTACGGCGCGGCGCCGCAGGGGCCGTACGGCTACCCGTACGGCCGCTGAGTCCGGCCCGGACACTCGGAGCCGGTCGTACGGCTGTCCGCACGGACGGCCGTACGAGGGCGACCCGAGCCGGTACGGGCGTCGGGCACGGGCTTGTGCGCGCGGGATCCGACGGTCACCTTCCCTCCCGCCTTCTCCGCCCTTCCCGCTTCACCGCTCTCCCGTACCCGTCTCCCGCCCTGCTCTGCCCTGCCCTGCCCTGGAGGTATTCCCATGGCTCTCAACTCCCGACGCGCCCGTCAGCTGCTGGACGCCGTCGCTCCCCTGCTCGCCCCGGGCGAGCAGGTGCGGCTGACCAGTCTGGCCGGCGTCGGATCCGTCTCCCTGCGCAGGCGCGCGGTCACCGCCGCCGTGGTCGGCGCGCTCAGCGCCGGGACGGTCGTCGCGACCGTCACGCCCCGCCCGATGTACCTCGCGCTGACCGACCGTCGGGTGCTGTTCCTCGACGGCAACCGCGGGGGCCGGCCGGGCGCGGTCGTGCTGGACCTGCCGCTGGCGTACGTGTCGGCGGGTGACTCGAAGAAGGCGTTCCTGGGGCTGCAGTACGTGACGCGGCTGGCGGTGGCGGGCCAGGAGAAGGGGCTGAAGCTCACCTTCCCCGTCCAGCACCGCTCGGACGGCCCGCGGTTCGTCGCGGAACTGCCGGCGACGGTCTGACCGGGCCGCCTCCCGGCCCGGTCCGTTCCAAGCCGCCTCCCGGCCCGGTCCGTTCCAAGCCGCCTCCCGGCCCGGTCCGTTCCAAGCCGCCTCCCGGCCCTGGCTCGGTCCGGTCCGGCTCACCCCGGACCGGTCCGGCTCAGCCCGTCAGCCGCCGCACTGCTCCAGCATCATCCGCTTGTCCGCGGTCGTCACCGGCAGCTTGTACTTCAGCGACACCTGGGCGAAGCGCACGCTGTACGCGCACCGGATGCCCTTGCTCGGCGGCAGCCAGGTCGCCGGGCCCGAGTCGCTCTTGGCGCCGTTGGCGGGGCCGTCCACGGGGATCAGGTTCAGCGGATCGTTGGCGATCTGCTCGCGCTTGTCCTTCGTCCAGTGCGCGGCGCCCATCTGCCAGTCGTAGGACAGCGGCATCACGTGGTCTATCTGGACGGTCGTGGCGTGCGCCTTGGTCCACTGGATCGTCCGTCCCGTGTACGGGTCGGCCAGGGTCATCGAGGTGACCACGCAGTTGGAACCCTTGCGGAAGGCGACCTTCTGGCCGTCGCGCTTGAGCAGGTCGTTGCGGGTGTCGCAGCCGTTGTGCGCGTACGGGACGCCGTCGGCGGTGTCCATCCAGGCGTAACCGAACTCGTCCCGGTCGTACCCGGTCTTCGGGCCGCGGCCCTTCGTCGCCACGGTCGCGATGAGCTTGCGGGCCGCGGCCTTGTCGGCGTCGCTCGTCAGGGGCGCGAGTCCCGGTCTCGTCCCGTCCGGGTTCTTCAGCGGGCTGACGGCGTGCCCGTCCGAGGCGGGCGCCGGCGCGCCGCCGCGCACCCCGCTTCCCGCGGAACCGCCGGCGTCGTCGACGCCGCCCTCGCAGCCGGCGACCAGGGCCGCCGCGGCGCACACCGCGAGCCCGGTGCGCACCAGGGGGCGCCGTGCTCCGCGGCGCCCCACCTGTTCCTCGCGGCCATGGCACACCTCTACGCCCATGAACCCTCCCTCGCCTTCGCGGACCCACCGTCCCTGGTGCGTGCGGGCCTGTCTTTCCTGTGCCCACCGTAACCAGGAGCAAGTACGGCCCACTTGGGGCGCGAAGAGGCAAAAGGAGCAGATGGGGTGTATCGCCGGTGTTCCGTACGACACCGCGGGGGGCGCGGGCGATCGGCCGCCCGCGCCCCCTCCCCCACGCTACGACCCCAGGACGGAGGCCAGGAACTCGCCCACCCAGCCGAGCAGTTCGCGGCCGACCAGCGGCTTGCCGCCGACCTTCGCCGTCTTGGGGCGGGGGACGAGGACCTGATGGACGGCCGGCTTGATGACCGTGCCCGGGTAGAGGCGCTTGAGGCGCAGCTCCTGCGACTCGCGCAACTCCACCGGCGCGAAACGGATGTTGTTGCCCTGGAGGACGATCTCGCCGACCCCGCACGCGCGGGCCAGCATGCGCAGTCCCGCCACCAGCAGCAGGTTCTCCACCGGCTCGGGCAACTTGCCGTAGCGGTCGGTGAGTTCCTCGCGGACGGCCTTGACGTCCTCCTCGGAGTTCGCGGCGGCGATGGAGCGGTAGGCCTGCAGGCGCAGCCGCTCGCCGGGCGCGTAGTCGTGCGGGACGTGCGCGTCGACGGGCAGCTCGATCTTGACCTCGAGCGGCGGCTCCTCCTCGACGCCGCCCGTCTCCAGCTGCCGCCGGTAGTCGGCGACGGCCTCGCCGACCATCCGGACGTACAGGTCGAAGCCGACGCCCGCGATGTGCCCGGACTGCTCGCCGCCCAGCAGGTTGCCGGCGCCGCGGATCTCCAGGTCCTTCATCGCCACGTACATGCCCGCGCCCATCTCGGTGTGCTGGGCGATGGTGGCCAGGCGCTCGTGGGCGGTCTCCGTGAGCGGCTTCTCCGGCGGGTAGAGGAAGTAGGCGTAGCCGCGCTCCCTGCCGCGTCCGACGCGGCCGCGCAGCTGGTGCAGCTGGGAGAGGCCGAAGTTGTCGCCGCGCTCCACGATGAGGGTGTTGGCGTTGGAGATATCGATGCCGGACTCGACGATCGTCGTGGAGACCAGCACGTCGAACTTCTTCTCCCAGAAGTCCACGACCACCTGCTCCAGGGCCTGTTCGGACATCTGGCCGTGGGCGATGGCGATCCGCGCCTCGGGGACGATCTCGCGCAGCCGGGCGGCGGCCCGGTCGATGGACTCCACCCGGTTGTGGATGTAGAAGACCTGGCCCTCGCGCAGCAGTTCGCGGCGGACGGCCGCGCCGATCTGCTTCTCCTCGTAGGGCCCGACGAAGGTGAGCACCGGGTGGCGCTCCTCGGGCGGGGTGGTGATGGTGGACATCTCGCGGATGCCGGTGACCGCCATCTCCAGGGTTCTGGGGATCGGCGTGGCGGACATGGTGAGCACGTCGACATTGGCGCGCAGCTTCTTCAGCTGCTCCTTGTGCTCGACGCCGAAGCGCTGCTCCTCGTCGACGATGACCAGGCCGAGGTCCTTGAACTTGGTCTGGGAGGAGAACAGGCGGTGGGTGCCGATGACGACGTCCACCGAGCCCTCGCTCAGGCCCTCCAGGACGGCCTTGGCCTCGGTCTCGGTCTGGAAGCGGGAGAGCGCCTTCACGTTCACCGGGAACTGGGCGTAGCGCTCGGAGAACGTCCCGAAGTGCTGCTGCACCAGCAGGGTGGTGGGGACCAGGACGGCGACCTGCTTGCCGTCCTGGACGGCCTTGAAGGCGGCGCGGACCGCGATCTCGGTCTTGCCGTAGCCGACGTCGCCGCAGATCAGCCGGTCCATCGGGACCGACTTCTCCATGTCCTCCTTGACCTCGGCGATGGTGGTCAGCTGGTCGGGCGTCTCCGCGTAGGGGAAGGCGTCCTCCAGCTCGCGCTGCCAGGGCGTGTCGGGGCCGAAGGTGTGGCCGGGGGCCGCCATGCGGGCGGAGTACAGCTTGATCAGGTCGGCGGCGATCTCCTTGACCGCCTTCTTCGCGCGCGCCTTGGTCTTGGTCCAGTCGGCGCCGCCGAGCCGGTGCAGGGTGGGCGCCTCGCCGCCGACGTACTTGGTGATCTGCTCCAGCTGGTCGGTGGGGATGTAGAGGCGGTCGCCGGGCTGGCCGCGCTTGGCGGGGGCGTACTCCACCACCAGGTACTCGCGGGTGGCGCCCTGCACGGTGCGCTGCGCCATCTCGATGTAGCGGCCCACGCCGTGCTGCTCGTGGACGATGTAGTCGCCCGACTCCAGGGTGAGCGGGTCGATGGTCTTGCGGCGGCGGGCCGGCATCCGGGCGCCGTCGCGGCTCGCGGTGCGCTGGCCGGACAGGTCGGTCTCGGTGAGCACGGCCAGCTTGAGGACGGGGTCGACGAATCCGGTGTCGACGCAGCCGCAGGCCACGTGCACCACCGACGGGGTCAGTTCGCCGAGGTCGCCGGTGCGGCCGTCGGTGACGGCGAGGCGGGCGGCGATGCCCTCCGCGCCGAGCACCTCCACCGTGCGGGCGGCCGGGCCGTGGCCCTCGGTCACGTAGACGGTGCGCCAGCCGTCGGCGAGCCAGCCCTTGGTGTCGGCGAGCGCCTTGGCGGTGTCGCCGCGGTAGGTGTCGGGCGCGTGCATGCCCAGCTTGAGGGTGTCGCCGTCGTCCGCGCTCTCCTCGGCGGCGAACGGCGAGACGGACCACCACATCATGTCCAGCTCGCGCGCCCGGTCCCGGACGTCGGCGATGGACCACAGGGAGGCCGCGCCGACGTCGATGGGCGCCTCGCCACCGCCGGCGGTGGCGGCCCAGGACGCCTGGAGGAACTCCTGCGAGGTCGCCACCAGGTCGGCGGCACGGGTGCGCACCCGCTCGGGGTCGCACACGAGCGCCATCGCGCCCTTGGGCAGCACGTCGAGCAGCAGCTCCATGTCGTCGACGAGGACGGGGGCGAGGGACTCCATGCCCTCGACGGCGATGCCCTCGGCGATCTTGCCGAGCAGTTCGCCGAGTTCCGGGTGCTGCTCGGCCAGGGCGCGGGCCCGGCCGCGGACGTCGTCGGTGAGCAGCAGCTCACGGCAGGGCGGGGCCCACAGGCCGTGCTCGGCGACTTCCAGGGAGCGCTGGTCGGCGACCTTGAAGTAGCGGATCTCCTCGACGTCGTCGCCCCAGAACTCGATGCGCAGGGGGTGTTCCTCGGTGGGCGGGAACACGTCGAGGATGCCGCCGCGCACGGCGAACTCGCCGCGCTTCTCGACCAGTTCCACGCGCGCGTACGCGGCGGCGGCCAAAGCCTCCACCACCTCGTTCAGGTCGGCGCTCTGGCCGGTGCGCAGGGCCACCGGTTCCAGGTCGCCGAGCCCCTTGACCTGCGGCTGGAGCACGGAGCGCACGGGCGCGACGACGACGGAGACCGGGCCGGTCTCCGGGTCGTCGGCGCGCGGGTGGGCGAGGCGGCGCAGCACGGCGAGACGACGGCCCACGGTGTCGCTGCGGGGGCTGAGCCGTTCGTGCGGCAGCGTCTCCCAGGAGGGGTACTCGACGACGCCCTCCGGCGGCAGCAGCGAGCGCAGGGCCGCGGCCAGGTCCTCGGCCTCCCGCCCGGTCGCCGTCACGGCGAGGACGGGGCGGCCGGACTCGCGGGCGAGGGCGGCGATCGCGAAGGGCCGGGCCGCGGGCGGCCCGACCACGTCGACGTGCGTGCGGTTGCCGTCCGCCGCGGCGGTGATCGCTTCCGCGAGGGCGGGATCCTTGACGACGGCGTCGAGCAGACCGTGCAGGCTCATGGCGGGGCTTCCGTCCGGGGTGACAGGGCTGATGTGGACAACGCGAAGAGCCCGACTCGTGCGACGGGCCGGGGGCTCTCTCAGCGTACGACGCCGGGGAGGGGGCCGACGGACGGCTGTGGACGACGGCCGTGGCGGTGCGGCGGCCGGGTCGGCCGGCCGCGCTCGCGCCGGAGGGGGCCGACGGGCGCGGCGACGCCCCACGGAGCCGACAGGGCCGGTCGGGCGGGCGGCAGGGAGCGGTCGTGGCGGCAGCTCGTGATCGTCTGCGTCGCCATCGTGGCCGCCGGGCTCCTGCTCCGGTCGGTCGCCGCGCAGGGCCGGACCGCCGAGCCCGGGGCGCCGCCGCCCGAGCCGGGATCGGCGGCTGCCGAACAGGGCCTCCTGTCCGGAACGGGCCGGGCCCGCGTGCCCTGGCCTGATCCGGACGAGAGGTCCTGGTGCCGCCGACGACGGCGCGGGGCCGGGAAGTCCCAGAAGACTTCCCGGCCCCGCGCCTGTCCCGCAGCCCGTGCCCACCCCCGTCGGCGCACGGACCCCGCCGTCGCGCTATTCCGTCGCGATCGCGTTCAGGACGTTCATCCGGCCCGCCCGGAAGGCCGGGACCAGGGCGGCGAAGAGGCCGACGAAGGCCGAGCCGACGAAGACGCCGATGATGGTGGGCCAGGGGATGTCGAGGACGTGCAGGCCCTCCAGGGCGAGGAGCTTCTGCGCGGTGGCGCCCCAGCCCATGCCCAGGCCCAGGCCGAGCAGCGCGCCGAAGAGGGCGATCACCACCGACTCCAGGCGGATCATCCGGCGCAGCTGCCGCCGCGAGAGGCCGATGGCCCGCATCAGGCCGATCTCCCGGGTGCGCTCCACCACCGACAGCGCCAGGGTGTTCACCACGCCGAGGACCGCGACGATGATCGCGAGGGCGAGCAGGCCGTAGATCAGGTCGAGCAGCTGCCCGATCTGGTCCTTCAGGGCCTGCTTGTAGTCGGCCTGGTCGCGCACGGTGTACTGCGGGTAGTCGTGCAGCTTCGTCTTGAGCGCGGTGTACGCGGCGTCCTGCCGCCCGTCCTTGGCGGTGCCGAAGACCAGGACGTCCAGCGGCATCCGGTCGGCGGGCACGTACCGTGCGACGGTGGCGATGGAGACGTACATCGCGCCCTTGTCGACCACGACGTCGTCGCTGGTGATGGCGCGGACGGTGAGCCGGGCCGTACGGCCGTCCTTGAAGCCGACCGAGACCTTGGAGCCGATCTTGAGGCCGTGGTCCTCGGCGAAGCCCTGGAAGACGGACATCGAGTCGGCGCGGTAGGCGTCCGCGAGATCGCCGGCCACCGTCTTGGTGCGCAGGTCCTTCGCGTACGACGGGTCGGCGGCGTTGACCGTCTCCTTCTTGGACACCTTGCCGTCGGGCGTGGTCAGGTCGACGTCGAGCACCCGGTACTCGGTGACCCGCTCCAGGTCGGGCACCGACTTCACGGCCGCGACGGCCTGCGGGGTGATCAGCTGCCCCCGGTCGGACTGGATGATGAAGTCCGTGCCGACGGTCTTGTCGAGCTGGTCGGTGGCCGAGGCCACCATGGAGGAGCCGACCACCGACAGGCAGGCCACCAGGGCCAGGCCGATCATCAGGGCGGCGCCGGTGGCGCCGGTGCGGCGCGGGTTGCGCAGCGCGTTGCGCTCGGCCATCCGGCCGATGGGGCCGAAGACCCGCAGCAGCACCGCGCCGAGGATCCGGACCAGGCCTCCCGCCAGCAGCGGGCCGACGACGACGAAGCCGATCAGGGTCAGCACCACGCCCAGCCCCAGCCACAGCGAGCCGTCGCTCGCCTGGTCCGCCGAGGCCGCCGTGTACAGCGACGCGCCGCCGGCGCCGGTGAGGAGCACGCCGAGCACGGCCCGGATCCGTCCGGCGCGGGCGTCGGCCGGGGCGCCGGCGTCGCGCAGCGCGGCCATCGGCGAGATCTTGCCGGCGCGGCGGGCCGGCAGGTAGGCGGCGAGCACGGTGACGACGACGCCGAGGACGAGACCGGCCACCGGGGTGGTCCAGGCGACGGTCAGGTCGTCGGTGGACAGGTGCATGTCCATGGCGCCCATGAGCTTCATCAGTCCGACCGCGATGCCGACGCCCGCGCCGACGCCGAGGACCGAGCCGACCACGCCGAGCAGCAGCGCCTCGACGAGCACCGAGCGGTTGACCTGCTTGCGGGAGGAGCCGATGGCCCGCATCAGGCCGATCTCCCGGGTGCGCTGGGCGACCAGCATGGAGAAGGTGTTGATGATCAGGAAGATGCCGACGAGGAAGGCGATCCCGGCGAAGCCGAGCATCGCGTACTTCATCACGTTCAGGACGCCGCCGAGCTCCTTGCGGTTGGCGTCGGAGACCTCCTTGGCGGTCTGCACCTTGTAGCCGGCGCCGAGCACCGCCGTCACGTTCTTCTTCAGCTGCGCGTCGCTGACGCCCGCGGCGGCGGTGACGTTGACGTTCGTGTACACGTCGGTCCGGCCGACCAGGGTTCGCTGCGCGGTCTTCGTGTCCACGTAGAAGATCGCCGCGCCGGGGTTGGTGACGGTGAAGGCGGCGATGCCGGAGACCTTCGCCGGGTGGGTGCCGACCACGCTGATCAGGGCGATCTCGTCGCCGAGCTTCAGGTGGTGCTTGTCGGCGGTGTCCTCGTCGACCATGACCTGGTCCGGGCCCTCGGGCGCGGCGCCGGTCACGATCTTCATGGTGCGGGCGTCGTTGGCGCCCCAGCTGCTGACGATGGTGGGGCCGCCGCTGGTGGGCGAGAGGCTGTCCTTGTCGGCGTCGACGACCGTCACGGAGGTGGAGGCCACCGAGCCCTCGGCGGACTTCACGCCGGCGGCGCCGCGCACCTTGCCGAGCACGCTCGCCGCGACGACCGGCGGCTTGCCGTTGCCGGAGGTGGTCTCACCGCTGTCCGAGGCGCTCTTCGCGCTGACCGTCACATCGGAGGCGGTGGCGGCGAACAGCTTGTCGAACGTGGTGTTCATCGTGTCGGTGAAGACGAGCGTCCCGCAGACGAACGCCACCGAGAGCAGCACCGCCACCGCCGACAGCGCCATGCGCCCCTTGTGCGCGAAGAAGTTGCGCATCGAGGTCTTCAGCACGGTCATGACGTGCGCCCCCGGGCGTCGAAGTCCTTCATCCGGTCCAGGACGGCTTCGGCGGTCGGCCGGTACATCTCGTCGACGATGCGGCCGTCGGCGAGGTAGAGCACCCGGTCGGCGTAGGAGGCGGCGACCGGGTCGTGGGTGACCATCACGATGGTCTGCCCGAGCTCGTCCACGGAGCGGCGCAGGAAGCCGAGGACCTCCGCCCCGGCCCGCGAGTCGAGGTTGCCGGTCGGCTCGTCGCCGAAGATGATCTCGGGCCGGGCGGCCAGCGCACGGGCCACGGCGACGCGCTGCTGCTGGCCGCCGGAGAGCTGGTTGGGCCGGTGCTTGAGGCGGCCGGCCAGACCGACGGTCTCCACCACCCGGTCCAGCCACTGCCGGTCCGGCTTGCGGCCGGCTATGTCCATGGGCAGCGTGATGTTCTCGATCGCGCTGAGCGTCGGCAGCAGGTTGAACGCCTGGAAGATGAAACCGATCCGGTCCCGGCGCAGCTGCGTGAGCTTCTTGTCCTTCAGACCGGTGATCTCGGTGTCGGCCAGGTGTATGTGACCGCTCGTCACGGTGTCGAGGCCGGCCAGGCAGTGCATCAGGGTGGACTTGCCGGACCCGGAGGGGCCCATGATCGCGGTGAACTGGCCGCGGGCGATGTCCACGTCGACGTGGTCGAGCGCGACGACACGGGTCTCCCCGGCCCCGTAGGCCTTCACGACCTGCCGCGCCCGCGCGGCAACGGCCGTAGTCCCTCCAGTACCCCCGTGCCTGGGAATGGTCACAGCCGATGTCACGGTAAGTCTCCTATGTCGGTCGGATGCGGGCGCGTGCCCGGTGAGCGGTGGTGGTGCTGCGATGGTGCGGCGGATCGGGTCGTACGACGGCGCGTCGCTTCCGTACGCCGGTGTCCGTGTCCGGCGGTGTCGGCGCCCGGCCGGTTCCCTTGTCCGTAAGCGACCGGTCCCGGACCGGTTCCCGCGTCCGTGCCGGCGCCGGTCCCGGCCCGTTGCGGGCGCCGATCGGTACGTCGACGAGTCTGTCCGGAACGGGCCGCCCGCGCGCTGGTGCCCAGCGCAGTCTTCCGCGGGGGAAAACCCCACCCCCCTCGGTGCGGCTGGCCGCCCCCCAGCGGCGTGAAGCCAGGTTAAGGACGCACCCGGGGGCTCCACGTCCTCCGCCGGTACGAACCCTCCCCCACCCCGAGTACGGAGCAACCCCTAGGGGCTGTCCACCGACGGGTGGACCTTTTCTCAGGGTCGCCTCCACCCACCGCCTCATCGGCCCTCCACCCTCCCGCCGCGTCGGAGCGGGCGGCGCGGGACCGGCCGAGGTCAGGTCACTGCGGCACCCGGGCCTGTCGTCCCGTCAGTGTCGTGATGCTGTCCTGGACGGTGTCCATCTGGGCGCGTACGTCGTCCCACATCTCGCCGTGCTCGCGCAGCAGCCGTTCCGTCTCCAGGGCGGTCCGCTCCGCGCGCCGCCGCGCCTCGGCGAGCACCTCCGCCGCCCGCGCCCGCGCCTCGTCGGGCCCCCGCCGCGCGGCCTCCCGCGCGTCGGCGAGCATCTGCTCCGCCTCGGCCAGCGACGCCTCGACGGCCGCCAGCCGCACGGCGTGCTCCGCCTCCGCCGCGGCCAGCCGTCCGGCCTGTTCCCGTTCCGCCGCGGCCAGCCGTGCGGCGTGCTCGCGGCCCTGCTCGGCCAGCATCCGGGAGGTGCGCCGGCGCGCCTCGCGCAGCGCCGCCAGCGCCTCGCCGCGGTACCCCTTCACCTCGTGCCGCACCGAGATCCGCACCTCCTCGGCCGCCGCCTGGGCCGCCCGCAGCCGGCGCCGGGCCTGCTCCTCGGCCTGCGCGCGGACCGTGTCGGCGTACACCCGCGCCTCCTGGAGCACGGCCTCGGCGCCGGTGCGCGCCGCCTCCGCCGTACGCCGCGCCTCGCGCCGCGCCCGGTCCCGTACGGCGTCGGCCTCCTGCCGCCCCAGCTCGTACAGCCGCCGGGCGGCCGGCCCCAGCGACTCGTAGTCCTGCTCGCCGAGGTGGGCGACCGCCTCCCGCAGGGTCTCGGCCTCCGCCTCCATGTGCTTGGCGAGGACCGTCAGCCGGGCGGCGCGCTCCCAGGCCGCGTCCCGGCTCCCGGAGAGGGCGTCCGCGTACGCGTCCACCTGGTCGGGACGGTAGCCGCGACCGCGTACGACGACGAAGCCGTGCGGCGACGCCGACGCCGCGGACGGCACGGACGACGCCGATGACCTGGGGGCGCTGCTCATCCTGAACCCTCTCCGCCGGATCCCGGGATCCCGACCAGATGGACGCGTCATGATGATGTAGCGGACATCTTGATGTATAGGACGGAAATGTACATAACGCGACACTCCGGACGAGTGACCGGCGGGCGGACGCCCGGGCATGCCGAAGGGCCGGGCCCGGTCGTACGACCGGGCCCGGCCCCACACGCCGTCAGGTGTTCACCCGCTCAGAGCAGTCCGTCCCACATCTGCTCCAGCAGCACCGACCACCAGCTCTCCGGCGAGCCGAGCGCCGCCGGGTCGAGGGCGGCGAGCTGGGCCTGGAAGTCGACGGTCCAGCGGCCCGCCTGCTCCTGGTTCAGGCCGTAGCGCAGCCGCCACATCCGCCCCAGCAGCGCCAGGCAGCGCGCGAACTCCGGCAGGCCGGTGTTCACGAACTGCGGCGGCACGGGCGCACCGCCCGGCCCCGCCTCCACCGGCACCGCCACGATGGCGGCCGTGCCGTACTGCACGCAGATCGCCTTGCCGAAGTCGCTGCCCATCACGAGGTACGAGCCCGCGTCCGGCGCCGGCCGCACCCCGCGCTCGGCCGCCAGCTCAGCCAGCGTCGGCACCGGCCGACCCGGCTGGGCCTGCGCCCAGAAGAACGGCCCCATGTCCAGCGGCAGGCCCGCCACCACCAGCGTGTGCGCCACGACCGGCGGCACGCCCTGGCGGGACACCGCCGCCTGCTCGAACCGGAAGACACCCGGCCCGAAGGCCGCGCCCAGCTCCTGGGCGATGCCCTCCGGGGGCAGCGGCGGCGCGGGCTGCACCGGCGGCAGCGGCGCGCGCACCGGGCCCGGACGGGCCGGACCGTCCGCCACCTGGTGCAACTCACCCTGATGGGCCAGGAGTTGCTGCATGCCCTGCTGACGGCTCGCGTGATCGGTGCCGTACGGCGCGATCGACGTGATCCGCGCCTGCGGCCACTGCTCGGAGATCATCCGCGCGCAGTACGCGCCCGGCAGCCGGCACGACTCCAGCTCGGTGTGCAGCTCCAGCACCTGGTCCGGCGGCACGTTCATGGCGCGCAGCTCGTGGAAGATCTGCCACTCCGGGTGCGGCGTGCCCGGCGCCGAACGCCGGATCAGCTGCTGCTCGGAACCGTCCTGCGCGCGGTAGCGCAGCACGGCCTGGTAGCCGGGACCGACCGTCGGCTGCCCCTGCGGCGGGTAGCCGTACGCCGGGGGCGGCCCGGCGACGGGCGGGCCGGGCGGCGGCATCGCGCCCGGCGGCATGGGCTGCGGGACGCCCGGAGGCGTACCGGGAGCACCGGGCGGGGGCGGAGGCGGCGGGGCCGCCGGGCCCGGTACGCCCGGGGGCGGGGGCGGGGGCGGCGGCACGCCCGGACCGGACGGACCGCCCTGCGGCGGGCCGGCCAGCATGGTCGCCGCGTGGTGCACGGCGCCCTGCCCGGCCCCGGGGGCACCCGGTGCGCCGGGGGCAGCCGGGGCGCCCGGCGGTCGCGGGGCGCCGGGCTGGTTCGGGTCGGCCAGCATCGTGGCGGCGTGGTGCACCCCGCCCGGCGGAGTGCTCCCGGGCGTGCCGGGGGCCCCGGGTGCTCCGGGGGTTCCCGGCGCGGCCGGCGGCTGCGGGGCGCCCGGGGGCTGCGGGACCGCCGCGCCCTCGGGGCCCTCGGGGCCGAGCGACGAGACGAACCGGGTCGGCACGTACCCGCCCGCCGCACCGGGCGCGGCGGGCGTACCGGGCGGAGGTGTCGCCGGGACACCGCCCGGCCGCGCGGCCGGCACGCCGGGGACACCGGGCGGCGGAGGCGGGTTGGAGCCGCTCCGGCCACGGCGCGGCGGGGGCGCGGCCTTGCTCGTCGCGGCGTCGGCGATGTCACCGGCGTTCGGCGGCAGGGGCCGCCCGCCCGGCGGCGGGGTCGCCGACGCGCCGGCGGAGCCCTGCGGGTGTCCGAACGGCGCTCCACCGGGCGGTGGAGTCCCCGGCCCACCCGGAACCGGCGGGGGAGGCGGAGTCCCCGGGCCGCCAGGGGCCGGCGGGGGCGGAGTTCCCGGAACCGCGGTCGGCGGTGGAGGAGGAGGCGGAGTGCCGGGCCCTCCCGGGACCGGGGCCGGTGGGGTGTCCGGAGCGGCCGGGGCGCCCGGCACGCCGGGTCCCTGTGGGGCGCCGTACGACGGTCCCGTCGGCGGCGGGGGCGGCGGCACGCTGCCCTGGGGCGCGCCGGGCGCACCCGGGGGCACGGCCTGCGCGGACCAACCGCCCGGCGCGCTCGGTGCGCCCGGCGCGTCGGCGCCGTCGAGCGCCGGCGCCAGCGCCGTGCGCGGGAGGTGACTGCCGCCGGCCATCAGCGCCGTCTTGGCGTCCGGCGCGGCGGCGGGCGGCGCGGCGTCGCCGTCCGTGTCGCTCAGCGGCGGCGCGAACACGGTCGCGGGCAGCGGCACGGAACGGTCTTCCCCGGCATCGGCGTTGGTGTCCGTCCCGGCCCACGGGGTCGCCCCGGCGGGCGCCTTCGGGGCGCCGGGCCCCGCGTCCGCGGACGCGCCCGCCGGCACCCCCGCCTGCGTCCGGGGCAGCCCACCGTCGGCCACCGGTCCCGCGCCCGCACTCACACCGGCACCAGCAGCCGCGCCAGAGCCCGCACCGACGCCCGGACCGGCCCCGGAACCGGAGCCCGCAGGCGCATCCGCACCCGCACCGGTCCCCTCCCGCCCGTCCGGAATGCCCAGCCGGTCCGCGGCCTCCTGCAGCCACTCCGGCGGAGTCAGCAGGAACGACGTCTGGTTGAGGTCCACCCGGGCGGCGGGCGGCGGGGCGGCGTCCTCGACGGTGTCCGGACGGCCGTACTCCTCCTCGTACCGGCGGATCACCTCGCCCACCGGCAACGCGGGCCACAGCGTGGCCTCGCCGCTGTCCCGCGCGATGACCAGCCGCTGCGCGCCCCCGTCCGAACGCGGGCCCTCCGCGCGGTCCTCGGCCCACACCACGAAACCGAGTTCGAACTCCCGCACCCGCACCTCACGGTGCTGGTACGACGGCACATCGCCGTTGACCCACTCCTCCGCGCGCTCCTGCGCCTGCGCGAACGTCACCATCGCTTCAGCTCACTCCCCGACCGACACGGAAGAGACGGGGACGACGCGCGCGAAGCCGCCGTCCACCATCAGGTTCGCCACCGTCTCCAGCTCGGGCGGAGAGCCCGCCAGCCGGGACAGGAACGCGTCGAAGTCCGCGCCGCACGGCAGCAGCAGCCGCTCCACGCGCTCCGTCTGCGGCCACGACGGATCCACGTCCCGCACGTCGTCGTACGCGCAGAACCACACCGAACCGGCCCGCTCGCCCTTCACCTTCACGGCGAGCAGCCCGCCCTGCGCGAACGCCACCCCGAGGTAGTCCTTCGTGAGGTGGTCGCGCAGACACTTGTTGACGTACACCAGGTCGTTGACCGCCGCCTCGTCGCGCACCGTGAAGAACGGCTGGTCGATCAGCAGCCCCAACTCCGCGTCCAGCGCGGTCCCGACGGGCGCGCAGCCACCCGCCGCCTTGAGGAACGACCGGTACGCGCCCGGCAGCCGGTAGCCGAGGTCCTCCTCGACCGCCTGGACCTGCTCCTCGGAAACCGCCACGCCCGACTTCGGCAGCCCGAAGTGGGCCGGCCGCGTCTCCTGCAGCGGACGGGTGCCCCGCTTCGCCTGGTCGACGTTCGCGGTCGCGATGCCGCCGTGGTGACGCAGCAGCGCCTTCACCTCGACCGGGACCAGCTCCAGACGCCGGCCGCCCGCGACGTGGTGCCAGGTCCAGCCGTGCGGGGTCGCCACGCTCGGCACCGTGTCCCACAGCTCGTGCCCGGACGCCGCCAGCGCCGCGTTGGCCGAGACGTAGTCCGTCAGCCGCAGTTCGTCGACGCCGAAGCCCTCCGGCGGCTCGGCGATCTCCACCGCCGCCCGCGCGTACGGCGAGAAGTCGGGGTAACCACGCTCGTCCACCCGCACACCCCTGGGGTGACGGGCCGCCCGGACCGGGTCCGGGAAGTGCACGATCTGCCCGGCGTAGGCCGCGTTCGGCGGTGCGGCCTGTCCTGCGGCCTGGCGGCCGGGTGGAACCCCCAGCCCGAGCCGACCTGTCGTCATGGCGGTTGCCCCCTGCGGCACTCTGTACGGCCCGCGACGGCCGGCCGCTTCCGCTCCGGCACGCCAGGACCCGTATCGATTACTTCATCTCCTACGCGTCGACCGCACGCACCACGGCGCGCCGGCGTGCCGACAGCCTATGCGGTACGACGGCGCCGGTCACCGGGCCACCGGCCCCCGGCCCGTCACCCGCCCGGCCGCGCGCGCCTCGCGGGCCCACCGCACGGCCGTCCCGGACCGCGCCCGCCGTGACCAGCCGTCACCCCACCGTGACGCACCGCCCCGAACAGGGCGTGTCGCACCGCCCCAGCTTCCGCAGCGGCCACGCGATTTGGCACTCTGTGTCCTTCGGGGGGATGCTCCGGAGGGGAATGATGATCATGAACGCGACGCAGACGGGACCGCGGGCCGACGCCTCCGGAGACCCGAGGATCGGCTGGAGCAGCACCGAGACGCCCCACGCCCCCGCCCTCCGGCACCGCCGCGACGGCATACTGCCCGCCATCGCCGCCGCCCTGTCCGTGCGCGGCGCCACGCTCACCGGCACCGCGGCCCGCGGCGACGAACCGCCCGCGCTGCACCCCCTCGTCCAGGACTTCCTCGACACCCTCACCAGCGCCCAGCGCGACCGCTTCACCGGGCGCTGCGCCGAGACCATCCTCATCTCCCGGCACATCACCGCCGCCGAGGCCGCCCGCAGCAAACGCGCCGCCCGCAAACCCATGACCAACGGCGAGGCCCGCAAGGCCCTGAAGCAGGCCAAGCTCACCGCCCGCCGCATCCGCGAGGACGGCGACCCGCTGCACGGCAGCTTCGCCGCCCCCTGCCGCGCCTGCACCGCGCTCAGCGCCCACTTCGGCGTCCGCGTCGTCGACCCGTCGCAAGACGCCGGCTGACGGCAGGGGCGGGCGCCCGTCGGGCCCGGCCCCGGCGCCCACCCCCCCCCCCCCCCCCGCACGACCCACACCGCCTCGACGAACGAAGGGCAGATGCACGCCGACCGCAACCCCTCCGCCAAGCTCCCGGCCCCGCCGGAGCAGGGGGCACCCGCACCGCGCTTCGCCGTACCCGTGGACGCCGCCCTGCGCGCCGCCGGCTGGCAGCCCGGACGCTGGGACATAAAGCAGGCCGAGATCTGGGCCGACGCCCTGCGCGAGCACTCCTCCCCGGCCGGGCACCGGCACAGCGTCTTCCCGGCGGCCGTGGAGGCCTGGGCGGAGTTCGGCGGCCTGCACCTGACCCCCACCGGCCCCGGCCGCCAGATCGCCCCCGTCGACCTGCACCTCGACCCGCTGCACGGCCTGCACCTGGCCCGCACCCTCGGCGACCTCGGCCGCGCCCTCGACACCGAGGTCTGCCCCCTCGGCGCCGAGACGGACACCCAGGCCCTCCTCGCCATCGACGCCGAGGGCCGCGTCTACGCGCTCGACCACACCGGCGACTGGTACCTCGGCCCCGACATCGACCAGGCCCTGGCGGCCCTGGTCTCCGGCATCACGCCCGTACGCCTGACCGCCGGCTGACCCCCGGCCGCCCGGACGGCCGGACCGCGGCGCCGAAGTCACCAGCGGGCACGGCGCCTGCGGCCCACGATCGGACCACGGCGGAAACAGCGCCTGTCACGACGACGCCGGGGTCACCGCCGGCCGTCGGGGACGAGGACGGTGAACCACGTCCGCGCGCCACGACGCCCACGGCGCCCGCCCACGACCCGCGCCCACGACCCCCGCCTACGACGCCGCCGGAATCACCGCGGACACCCTGAAGCCCCCCGCGTCCGTCGGCCCCGACACGAACACACCGCCCAGCGCGAGGACCCGCTCCTTCATCCCGACCAGTCCGTTCCCGCCGGACGGCAGCCGCACCGACGGCGCCGACGCCTGCTCCGGCGGCGGCTCGTTCTCCACCTGCATCGCGATCTCCGTCACGCGGTGCGCGAGCCGCACGTACGTCTTCGCCCCCGCCGCGTGCTTGTGGACGTTGGTCAGCGCCTCCTGCACCACGCGGTACGCGGTCTGCTCGATCTCCGCCCCGTACACCCGCACCTCCCCCTGCACCGACAGGTCCACGACCATCCCCGCCGCCGCCGACTGGCCGACCAGTTCCTCCAGCTCGGCCAGGCACGGCCCGTCCGCGCCGCCCGGTCCACCGGCGGCCCGGGAGGCGGCGGCAGCGGCGGCCGCCCGCACCGCGACCAGCGGCACGGCCGCGGAGGCGCGCTCGCGGCGCTGCCGCTCCCGCGGCTCCCCGCTGCGCAGCACCCCGAGCATCTCCCGCAGTTCGGTCAGCGCCTGCCGTCCCATGTCGCCCACGAGCGCGGCGTTCCTCACGGCCTTCTCGGGATCCTTGCGCGCCACCGCCTGCAACGCGGCGGCGTGCACCACCATCAGGCTCACCCGGTGCGCGACCACGTCGTGCATCTCCCGGGCGATCCGCGTCCGTTCCTCGTTGCGGGCCCACTCCGCCCGCTCCTCCGCCCGCTCCGCGAGCAGTTGCAGCTCCCGCTCCAGGCTGTCCGCCCGCTCGCGCAGGGACTCCATGAGCCGCCGCCGCGCGCCGACGTACAGGCCGAGCAGGAGCGGCGGCGCGGTGAGGCCGAGCGAGGTGGTGACGGCGGCGAACGGGACGAACCAGTCGCCCAGGGTGAAGTCCCCCCGGGCCATGTCCTGCCGCACCCGCACGAACGTCACGATCATCGTGCCGAGCAGCGACATCCCGGCCAGCGCCGCGATGATCCGGCGCGGCAGCTCGCAGGCGGCGAGGGTGTAGAGGCCGACGATGCCCATGAGGAAGCCCATCTGGGCCGGCGTGACGGCGATCGCCACCAGCACCACGGCTATCGGCCAGCGCCGCCGGATCAGCAGCACGGAGCCGGCCAGCAGTCCGAACACCAGACCGGCGGAGAGCGGGATCCCCGCGTCCCGCGCGAACGGCACTCCCTCCGCCGCGCACTCCGCGGCCGACACCAGCGCCAGGCTCCCGTCGAACAGCGCACTGCGCCACCGTGTCCACCACCACGGCCCGGTCAGGGCCGTGGGGTGCTCTTCCCCCGTCGTGGTCATGCCCCCAGCCTACGGGCGGCCGCACCGGCTTTTCCGGCGAGTTTCGCCTGCGGGCACCCACCACACTCCGTAATCGAAAACCAGCGAAACCGTCCGGCATCCCTCGAACTGCTGAACATCCCCCGTTCGACCTCGGAACCAGGCATTCCACCCGGACGGTATGCCCATGGCACATTCACACAGCAAGTACGCCGACTTCGAGGGCCTGCGCGAGAAGGCGGTGGCGCTGCGGCGCGACGGGCTCAGCCGACGGCAGATTCGCGACCGTTTGCACGTCGACAACAACGACATCCTCAACCGGCTCCTGGAGGGCGAGCCCGCTCCGGAGTGGACGAAGCGCCCGAACGCGAAGGACGACCTGCGTGACAGGGCCCGCGAGCTTCGCCTCCAGGGGTGGACCTACGACCAGATCCAGGTCGAGCTGGGGTGCTCGAAGAGTTCGGTCTCCCTGTGGGTGCGGGATCTGCCGAGGCCGGAGCGGCGCGACCCCTCGGAGCAGGCGAAGCTGGCGGCACGGAAGAGATGGGAGCACGAACTGGCGGTGCGGGACGAGAAGAGGCAGCAGACCAAGGCAGCGGCCACGAGTGAAATCGGCGCGATGAGCGACCGGGAACTGTTCCTGACCGGTGTCGCTCTCTACTGGGCCGAAGGCGCCAAGGACAAGTCGTACGCGAGGCGCGAAAACGTCCAGTTCATCAACAGTGACCCGAGTGTCATCCGAATCTTCCGGAGTTGGCTGGACCTGCTCGGCGTCGAACCAGAGCGTCGGCGGTACCGCGTGATGATTCACGAGACGGGCGACGTCGAGGGCGCCGAGCGCTACTGGGCCGGCCTGCTCAAGGTCGACGCCTCTCTGTTCATGAGGACCACACTCAAGAAGCACAATCCCAAGACCACCCGCAAGAACGTCGGCGAGGACTATCGCGGCTGCCTCGTGATCAGCGTCCTCCAGTGCGCCGAGCTGTACCGTCGCATCGAGGGCTGGTGGGCGGGCATGGCACGTGCGGTCCGCGAGACCACAGCACCCCCGTCCTCGGGTAAGGTCTGACGCAGCCATCCGCCATGGGGTAACTGGTAGCCCGCGGGCCTTTGAAGCCCTGTAGTGCTGGTTCGAATCCAGCTGGCGGAGCTGCTCGATCCGGGTCCTGCTTCCTACACGGTCAGGACCCGCTCTCGTCTCCCCCCACGACCGCCCCGGTATCCTGCGGATGTCCACCCCACCCAAAGCCGAAGGGCATCCCGTGAGCGCCATCCGCCCGGCAGCCGTCGTCGTTCTCGCAGCGGGTGAGGGCACCCGTATGAAGTCGGCCACACCCAAGGTCCTGCACGAGATCTGCGGCCGTTCCCTGGTCGGCCATGTACTGGCCGCCGCGCGTGAGTTGAACCCGGAGAACCTGGTCGTCGTGGTCGGGCACGCCCGGGAGAAGGTGACCGCGCACCTCGCCGAGGTCGACGCCCAGGCGCGCACCGCCGTGCAGGAGAAGCAGAAGGGCACCGGCCACGCCGTCCGCATGGGGCTGGAGGAACTCGGCGGGGCCCTCGACGGGACGGTCGTCGTGGTCTGCGGCGACACCCCGCTGCTCACCGGCGAGACCCTGCGCGCCCTGGCCGCCGCCCACACCGAGGACGGCAACGCCGTCACGGTGCTGACCGCCGAGGTGCCGGACGCCACCGGGTACGGCCGGATCGTGCGCGACGCCGCGACCGGCGCCGTGACGGCGATCGTGGAGCACAAGGACGCCACCGAGGCCGAGCGGGCGATCCGGGAGATCAACTCCGGGGTGTTCGCCTTCGACGGGCGGCTGCTCGCCGACGCGCTGGGCAAGGTCCGCACGAACAACAGCCAGGGCGAGGAGTACCTCACCGACGTCCTCGGCATCCTGCGCGAGGCCGGGCACCGAGTCGGCGCCAGCGTGGCCGGCGACCACCGGGAGATCGCGGGCATCAACAACCGGGTGCAGCTCGCCGAGGCGCGACGCACCCTCAACGACCGGCTGCTGACCGCCGCGATGCTCACCGGGGTGACCGTCGTGGACCCGGCGACGACGTGGGTGGACGTGACGGTGACGTTCGAGCAGGACGTCACCGTGCTGCCGGGCACGCAGCTGCACGGTGCTACGCATCTGGCCGAGGGCGCCGTGGTGGGCCCGAACAGCCGGCTGACCGACACCCGGGTCGGGGCGGGGGCGCGGGTGGACAACACCGTCTCCGACAGCGCCGTGGTCGGCCCGGAGGCGTCCGTGGGGCCGTACGCGTATCTGCGGCCGGGAACCCGGCTCGGCCTGAAGTCGAAGGTCGGCACGTATGTCGAGACGAAGAACGCGCGGATCGGCGAGGGCACGAAGGTGCCGCACCTGTCGTACGTGGGCGACGCGACGATCGGCGAGTACACGAACATCGGCGCCGCGAGCGTGTTCGTGAACTACGACGGGGAGAGCAAGCACCACACCACCGTCGGGTCGCACTGCAAGACCGGTTCGGACAACATGTTTGTGGCTCCTGTCACGATCGGGGACGGCGCCTACACCGCCGCCGGCTCCGTGATCACGAAGAGCGTGCCGCCGGGTTCGCTGGCCGTGGCCCGCGGCCAGCAGCGGAATATCGAGGGTTGGGTGGCTCGCAAGCGGCCCGGCAGCGCGGCCGCGAAGGCAGCCGAGGCGGCGTCCCCGAAGGCGGAAGGCGAAGCCTGACCGGAAACAGGTGCGTCTGGGACGGCGTACCGTGATAAGTGCACACCCGCACCCCACCAGCTGAGACGGCCTCTCGCGCACGGTTGACACGGTTGACGAGGTCATCTCGACATCCAGCTGCGAACACCCTCTGAGGAGACAGTGCTGTGACCGGGATCAAGACGACCGGCGAGAAGAAGATGATGTTCTTCTCCGGCCGCGCCCACCCCGAGCTTGCCGAGGCGATCGCCCACGAGCTGGGTGTCGGGGTCGTCCCGACGAAGGCGTTCGACTTCGCGAACGGCGAGATCTACGTGCGGTATCAGGAGTCGGCCCGCGGCGCGGACTGCTTCCTGATCCAGAGCCACACCGCTCCGATCAACAAGTGGATCATGGAGCAGCTGATCATGATCGACGCGCTCAAGCGCGCGTCGGCCCGCTCCATCACGGTCATCGTGCCGTTCTACGGTTACGCGCGGCAGGACAAGAAGCACCGCGGGCGTGAACCCATCTCGGCGCGTCTGGTGGCCGACCTGATGAAGACCGCGGGCGCCGACCGGATCCTCGCGGTCGACCTGCACACCGACCAGATCCAGGGCTTCTTCGACGGTCCGGTCGACCACCTGTTCGCGCTGCCGCTGCTGGCGGACTACGTGGGCAGCAAGGTGGACCGCGCCAAGCTCACGATCGTCTCCCCGGACGCCGGCCGGGTGCGGGTCGCCGACCGCTGGTGCGACCGCCTCGGCGCGCCGCTGGCGATCGTGCACAAGCGGCGCGACAAGGACGTGGCGAACCAGGTCACCGTGCACGAGGTCGTCGGTGACGTCGAGGGCCGCATCTGCGTCCTGGTGGACGACATGATCGACACCGGCGGCACCATCTGCGCCGCCGCCGACGCGCTGTTCGCGCACGGCGCCGAGGACGTCATCGTGACGGCCACGCACGGTGTGCTGTCGGGTCCGGCCGCCGACCGGCTGAAGAACTCCAAGGTGAGCGAGTTCGTCTTCACGGACACGCTGCCCACCCCGGGCGAGCTGGAGCTGGACAAGATCACGGTGCTGTCGATCGCGCCGACGATCGCGAGCGCGGTGCGCGAGGTGTTCCAGGACGGTTCGGTGACGAGCCTGTTCGACGAGCAGTAACGATCACTCTGGCGATCGTCCTAGATCGTTTTGGGTTCGGCCTCCCCTGCCGAGTAGACTGTCCCAGTTGCTCGGCGAGGGAGGCCGTACCCGTTTTCGCGGATACGGCGGTCCGTAATCGACGCGCTCTTCGTAGCAGGCCGTTCGTGGCCGGGTGACCACAGTCCCTACTTCTACGAGGAGTGATGAGCATGTCCGAGGTGAAGATCTCCGCCGCCACGCGCAGCGAGTTCGGCAAGGGCGCCGCGCGCCGCATCCGCCGTGACAACAAGGTCCCCGGTGTCCTGTACGGCCACGGCTCCGAGCCGCTGCACCTGACCCTTCCGGGCCACGAGCTGCTGCTGGCGCTGCGCACGCCGAACGTCCTGATCTCCCTGGACATCGACGGCAAGACCAACGAGCTGGCGATCCCGAAGGCCGTGCAGCGCGACCCGCTGAAGGGCTTCCTGGAGCACGTCGACCTGCTGCTGGTCAAGCGCGGCGAGAAGGTCACCGTCGAGGTCCCGGTCGTCACCGAGGGCGAGCTGGCCCCGGGCGGCAACCTGCTGGAGCACGTCCTGGCCGCCCTGCCGGTCGAGGCCGAGGCCACGCACATCCCCGAGCAGGTCACCGTGTCCGTGGAGGGCCTGGAGGCCGGCGCCTCCGTCCACGCCAAGGACATCGTCCTGCCCAGCGGCGTCTCGCTGGCCGTCGACGAGGACGCGGTCGTCCTCCAGGTCCTGGCCGCGCAGGCCGAGGAGGCCCCGGAGGGTGCCGAGGGCGAGGGCGAAGAGGCCGCGGAGGCCTGATCCCCACCCTCGTCGTTTCCCGTCCGGCCGCTGCTTCCCCCGGGGAGCGGCGGCCGGCGCGCATCAAGGAGAGATGGACGTGACCACCCCGGCGACTTCCGCGAGCGACCCCTGGCTGATCGTGGGGCTCGGCAATCCCGGACCGGAGTACGCCATGAACCGGCACAACGTGGGGTTCATGGTGGCGGATCTGCTGGCCGACCGCATGGGGGGCCGGTTCAAGCGGGCCGGCAAGGCGCAGGCGCAGGTCGTGGAGGGGCGGATCGGCCCGCCGGGGCCCGGCAGCCGCCGGGTGGTGCTGGCCAAGCCGATGTCCTACATGAACCTGTCGGGCGGCCCGGTGAACGCGCTGCGCGACTTCTACAAGGTCCCCCTCGCCCATGTGGTGGCCGTCCACGACGAGCTGGACATCGACTACGGGGTGCTGCGGCTGAAGCTGGGCGGCGGCGACAACGGGCACAACGGTCTGAAGTCGATGACGAAGGCGATGGGCGCCGACTACCACCGGGTGCGGTTCGGGATCGGGCGTCCGCCGGGCCGGATGCAGGTCGCCGACTTCGTGCTGAAGGACTTCTCCTCGGCCGAGCGCAAGGAGCTGGACTACTTCGTGGACCGGGCGGCGGACGCGGTGGAGTGCCTGCTCGCCGAGGGTCTGGAGCGGGCGCAGAGTGCGTACAACTCCTGACTTGTCCGGGTGCCTCGCGCCCGCGAGTTGACCAGGCGTGTAGGTATGGCCAATGATCCCGGCCATGCCTGCCGCCGCAGCCACCGCCCGCCGTCCCCGCCGGGGCCGTACGACCGCCGGTAGGGGCCGTCCGCCCCGCGCCGCCGCCCGCGCCGCCTCGTCCGCCGCGCTGCGCTTGGGACGGGTCGCCTCGATGGGCGCGGTCGCGGTGCTGATCCTGGTCGCGGGCGTGTGGGCGTCCTGGAGCACCGCGCCGTACGTGATGCTGACCAAGGGGCGCGAGCGCGGGACGGTCGAGGTGACGGCGTGCACGCGGAGCGCGTGCAGCGGGCCGTACACGCCGCGTACGCCGGGGTCCACGGCGCGCGGCCGGGTGGAGATCGACTCGGCGGCGGTGCGCAAGGGGCGGGCGTACGACGTGGTGGTGAAGCCGGGCACCGACGAGGTGTTCAGGTCGGGCGCGGCCGGGGTCCTGTACGCGTGGGCGCCGCTGGGCGGTGCGCTGCTGCTGGCGTCCGTCGTGGTGGCGGGCGGGCTGCGGCGCATGCGGGCGGCCTGGGTGCTGGGCGGATCGGGCGTCGCCCTGCTGACGGCGGCGTTCCTGGCCCTGTGAGCCGCGGGCCGGCCGTGGTCGCGGGCCGGCCGTGGTCCCGCGCTCCGCACCGCGAGACCGTGAGGCGCCTGGAGACGCACGCGAGACGCGTGAGACATGGGGACGCCCCCGGTCCGTACGAGCGTTCGTACGGACCGGGGGCGTCCTGGTGTGTGCGGGGCTCAGCCGGTGTTGCGCAGGCCGGCCGCCACGCCGTTGACGGTGAGGAGCAGCGCCCGCGCGAGCAGCGGGTCGGCCTCCTGGCCCGCCGCCGCCGCGTCGCGCTGCCGCTTGAGCAGGGCGACCTGGAGGTAGGAGATCGGGTCGAGGTAGGCGTCGCGGATGGCGAAGGTCTGCTTCAGCACGGGCGTGGCGTCCAGCAGTTCGCTCTCACCGGTGACGCGCAGCACCTCGGCCACGGTGAGTTCGTGCTCGGCCTTGATGACGTCGAAGACGTGCTTCAGCTCGTCGGGGACGAGGGTGTCGACGTAGTGCTGGGCGATGCGCAGGTCGGTCTTGGCGAGGGTCATCTCGACGTTGGAGATGAAGTTGCGGAAGAAGTGCCACTGTTCGTGCATCTCGTCGAGCACCGTGTCCCCCTCCTGCCGCAGGCCCGCCTCGCGCAGTGCCTTCAGTCCGGAGCCGACGCCGAACCAGCCGGGCACGATCTGCCGGGACTGGGTCCAGCCGAACACCCACGGGATGGCGCGCAGGCCGTCGAGCGAGACGCCCGAGCCGGGGCGGCGGGAGGGCCGCGAGCCCAGGTGCAGCTCGGCGAGCTGGTCGACCGGCGTGGAGGCGAGGAAGTACGTCGGCAGGTCGGGGTCCTCGACGAGCCGGCGGTAGGCGGCGTGGGCGGCGTCGGAGACGACGTCCATGGCCGCGTCCCAGCGGGCCAGCGCCTCGTCGGACTGGCGGGGCGCGGTGTGCAGGGCGGACGCCTGGAGGGTGGCGGCGACCGTCAGCTCCAGGTTCTCCCGCGCGAGGGAGGGGATCAGGTACTTGTCGGAGATGACCTCGCCCTGCTCGGTCACCTTGATCTCGCCCTCCAGGGTGCCCCAGGGCTGGGCGAGGATCGCGTCGTGCGAGGGGCCGCCGCCGCGGCCGACGGTGCCGCCGCGGCCGTGGAAGAGGCGCAGGCGCACGCCGTAGCGGTGGGCGACGTCGCGCAGCCGGCGCTGGGCGCGGTGGATCTCCCACTGGGAGGTGGTGATGCCGCCGAACTTGGAGGAGTCGGAGTAGCCGAGCATGACCTCCTGCACGTCCCCGCGCAGCGCGACCAGGCGCCGGTAGGACGGGTCGGAGAGCATGTCCTCCAGGATGGTGTCGGCGGCCTTCAGCTCGTCGGTGGTCTCCAGCAGCGGCACGATGCCGATCCTGGCCCAGCCGGCGTGCAGGTCGATGAGGCCGGCCTCGCGGGCGAGGACGGCGGCGGCGAAGACGTCGTCGGCGCCCTGGCACATCGAGATGATGTAGGACTCGATGACCTCGGGTCCGAAGACGCTCAGGGCGCGCTTGACGGTCTCGAAGACGCCGAGGGTCTTGGCGCCGGCCGCGTCCACGGGGGCGGGGGTCGGGGCGAGCGGCCGCCTGGAACGCAGCTCCTTGGCGAGCAGCTTGGCGCGGTACTCGCGGGGCATGTCGGCGTAGCGCCAGGACTCCTCGCCGAGCCGGTCGAACAGCTGGCCGAGGGCGTGGTGGTGGGCGTCGGCGTGTTCGCGGACGTCCATGGTGGCGAGCTGGAGGCCGAAGGCGGCCAGGGTGCGGATGGTCCGGGCGAGCCGGCCGTCGGCGAACAGTCCGCCGCGGTGCTGGCGCAGCGAGTCCTGGAGCAGGCGCAGGTCGGCGAGGAGTTCGGCGGTGCCGAGGTAGTCGCGGCCGTCCTCGTGGGCGGTGGAGCGGGCCAGGCGGCGCTTGGTGTTGACGAGCTTCTGCCGGATGCAGGTGGCCTTGAGCCGGTAGGGCTCCTCGGCGTTGAGCCGCTTGTAGCGGGGGCTGATCTCGGGGAGGTTCTCCAGGTCGGCCTGGAGGGAAGCGAGCAGTTCCTCGGTGGCGCCGGTGTAGCGGATGGAGTTGGACAGCAGACCGCGCAGCTCGTCGACCATGTCGAGGGCGTCGTTGATGCCGTGCTCGTGCTGGAGGATCAGCACGTCCCAGGTGACCTGGGGGGTGACGTTGGGGTTGCCGTCGCGGTCGCCGCCGATCCAGGTGCCGAAGGTGAGCGGGCGGGTGTCGTCGGGGAGCTTGACGCCGACGCGCTCCAGTTCCGCGGTGAGGTCCTCCAGGACGTCGCCGACGGCGCCGGCGTGGAGTTCGTCCAGGTAGTAGATGGCGTTGCGGGCCTCGTCGGTGGGTTCGGGGCGTACGACGCGCAGTTCGTCGGTCTGCCAGACGAGGTCGATGTTCTCGGCCAGCCGGGTGTCCAGGCGGCGGCGGTCGGACTCGATGACCGGGGTCTCCAGGAGCGCGGCGATGCGCCGGAGCTTGTTGAGCACCGAGCGGCGGGCGGCCTCGGTGGGGTGCGCGGTGAACACCGGGCGGACGTTGAGGTGTTGGACGCTCTGGCGCAGGTGCTCGGGGTCGGCGTCCTTGAGCCGGTCGGCGGTGCGGGCGAGCAGTCCGCCCTCGGCGGCGCGGCGGGCGCGCAGTTCCTTGCCGCGGTGGACCTGTTCGGTGACGTTGGCGAGGTGGAAGTAGGTGGAGAAGGCGCGGACCAGCTTGGCCGCCGTCTCCAGTTCGGTGCCGCGCAGCAGTTCGGCGGCGGCTTCGCCGTCCTCTCTGGTGAGGCGGCGGACCTTCTCGACCAGGTCGAGGAGCTCGGGGCCCTCCTGCCTGACCAGGGTCTCCCCTAGCAGGTCGCCCAGTCGGCGGATGTCGGCGCGCAGCTCGCTGCTGGTCGTGGTCTGGTCGTCGGCACTGCTCACAGGTGCGGCTCCTTGCAGTGTTGAAGCTCGTCTGGAGGGGGACCCGGAAGGGTGCCGCGCGGCGAGGGCCGCATACGGGCCGGGCATCCGGGAAGTCATCTTCTTCAGCGGACCGCGCTGTCCGACCGGTACCAAGTCTAGGTGTCGGGCGTGACGCGCAGGCCAGGGGCTCTTGCCGGGCGGCGACGCACTGCCATACTTACGTTGCCGTAGGTTACGCAACCGTAGGAAGTCGGGGGCTCCCGGAAAGGGCCTCCGGCACTGTCACTGCCCTCGACCCCACAGGGGACGCCCATGACCACAAGCTCCTCCGATGTGATCGACGACGCCGCGGGGGCGGCGGACGGCACGACGCCCTCCGCGACCCTGGGCGGCGAGCAGAAGCGTTCGATCGAGCAGATCACGCTGCTGCTGTTCATCACCGTTCCGTTCCTGGCGCTGCTCGCCGCGGTGCCGCTGGCGTGGGGGTGGGGGGTGAGCTGGCTGGATCTCGGTCTGCTGGTCTTCTTCTACTTCCTGGGCTGCCACGGCATCACCATCGGTTTCCACCGGCACTTCACGCACGGTTCCTTCAAGGCGAGGCGGCCTTTGAAGATCGCGCTGGCGATCGCCGGGTCGATGGCGGTGGAGGGGCCGCTGGTGCGCTGGGTGGCCGATCACCGCCGGCACCACAAGTTCTCCGACCACGAGGGCGATCCGCACTCGCCGTGGCGCTACGGGGAGACGGTGCCGGCGCTGCTCAAGGGCCTGTGGTGGGCCCATGTGGGCTGGATGTTCGACGAGGAGCAGACCCCGCAGGAAAAGTACGCGCCGGACCTGATCAGGGACCCGGCGATGCGGCGGATCTCCCGGCAGTTCGTGCTGTGGACGATCGTGTCGCTGGGGCTGCCGCCGCTGATCGGCGGGCTGGCGACCATGTCGTGGTGGGGCGCGTTCACCGCGTTCTTCTGGGGTTCACTCGTCCGGGTGGCTCTGCTGCACCACGTGACCTGGTCGATCAACTCGATCTGCCACGCGGTGGGCAAGCGGCCGTTCAAGTCGCGGGACCGTTCGGGCAACGTGTGGTGGCTGGCGATCCTGTCGTGCGGCGAGTCCTGGCACAACCTGCACCACGCCGACCCGACCTCGGCCCGGCACGGTGTGGAGCGCGGGCAGCTGGACTCCTCGGCGCGGATCATCCGCTGGTGCGAGCGGCTGGGCTGGGCCTACGACGTGCGCTGGCCGTCACGCTCGCGTATCGATTCCCGCCGCAACACCGACGAACGCGGCTCCCGCCGCCGGAGGGAAACAGCGAAGGCGGCATGATTGACGCCGTGGCGACCGACTCCAGCACTCCCAGCAATGACAAGCCGCGGCGTGCGCGCCGCACCCGGATGACCGGCGCCGAGCGCCGCCAGCAGCTGCTGGAGATCGGTCGCACCCTGTTCGCGGCGAAGGGGTTCGAGGGCACGTCGGTGGAGGAGATCGCGGCGAAGGCCGGGGTGTCCAAACCGGTGGTGTACGAGCACTTCGGCGGCAAGGAGGGCCTGTACGCGGTGGTGGTGGACCGCGAGATGCGGCGGCTGCTGGACATGGTGACCAGCTCGCTGACGGCCGGGCACCCCCGCGAGCTGTGCGAGCAGGCCGCCTTCGCGCTCCTGGACTACATCGAGGAGTACACGGACGGCTTCCGCATCCTGGTGCGCGACTCCCCCATCCCGCAGTCCACGGGCTCCTTCGCCTCGCTGATCTCCGACATCGCCACCCAGGTGGAGGACATCCTGGGCCGCGAGTTCAAGTCCCGCGGCTTCGACCCGAAGCTCGCGCCGCTGTACGCCCAGGCCCTGGTCGGGATGGTCGCGCTGACCGGCCAGTGGTGGCTGGACGTGCGCCGCCCGAAGAAGGCGGAGGTCGCCGCGCACCTGGTGAACCTGGCCTGGCACGGCCTGGACGGCCTGGAGCCGAGGCCGCGGCTGATAGGGCACCGGAAGAGCTGAGACAGGTCTGTCACTCGGTCGGGTGGTCATCGGGTTGGATGTCACCCGCTCGAGTGTTACCTAGGGGGCACCAGATTAATCTTGTGGCATGATTCGCATATGACTGAGATCGCGATCAGCGCTGCCCGTTCCCAGCTCGGCGACCTGGTCCGCCGGGCCGCCCACAGCCGCGAGACCATCGCCCTCACCGACCACGGGCACGTGGCCGCACTGCTGGTGTCACCGCAGGTGATAGAGGATCTCGAGGACGCCTTGGCGCTGGCCGACTACGAGCGGCGCCAGGCCGAGGGCAAGCTGGGCGAAGGCATCCCCCACGAAGAGGTCGGACGCATGCTGGGGCTGCGCCCGTGACCCACCGCATCATCTGGGAGCCGAGCGCCACGGACGCGGCACTCCGCTTCCTCAAGGACGACCCGACCGGCCTCGCCACCGTCTACGAGGCGGTCGACGCGCTGGCCGAGTCGCCACGGCCCGCCGGCTCCACCGCATACGGGCCGGGGGCCAGGCGACTTCGCATCGGTCGCTATCGCGTGCTGTACCGGATCGACGACCAGGTGATCCACATCCTCGTGGCCCACCTGGGCCGCACCCCCTCCTGAGGTCACCCGGTCGCTTCCAGGAACTCCAGGCGGTTGCCCACCGGGTCCTCGGAGTAGAAGCGCCGGTGGCCGGGGAGGTCGTCGTCCCAGGTCACCGGCGCGCCGCGCTCGGCCAGGAGGGCGGCGTACGCCTCGATGCCGGTCACCCGCAGCCCCGGGTGGGCCTTCCTCGCGGGCCGGAAGTCCTCCTCGACCCCCAGGTGGAGCCGCACGGACCCGGCCTGGAACCAGCAGCCGCCGCGCGCCGCGAGGACCGGCGGTTTGGGGATCTCGGTCATCCCGAGGACACCGGCGTAGTACGCCCTGAGGTCGCCCTCGGAACCGGGCGGCGCGGCGAGCTGGACGTGGTCGACGGCGGCGAGCATGCCTCAGCCCTCCTTGACGGCGACGGCGAAGACGCGGCGGAACGGGAACGGGGTGCCGTGCGGCCCGGCCGGGTAGGCCTCGCGCAGGGCGGCCCGGTACTCGGCGAGGAACGCCTCGCGGGCTTCCGGGTCGTCGGCCAGCGCGGTGAGCACGGGCCGCAGCCCGGTCCCCTTCACCCAGTCCAGCACCGGGTCCTCGCCGGGGAGCAGATGGATGTACGTCGTCTCCCACACGTCCGCGGCGCAGCCGAGGGAGGTGAGCCGTTCCAGGTACTCCTCGGGCGTCAGGACGGCGTCGGCGTGGCGCAGGACGCCGTCGAGACGGTCGCGCCAGCGGGCGGACCCGGCGAGGACGCGCATCAGCTCGTGGCTGGGGGCGGAGAAGTTGCCGGGGACCTGGAAGGCGAAGGCGCCGCCCGGCCTGAGGGCCGCCACCCAGTCGGCGAACCGGCCGGCGTGGCCGGGCACCCACTGGAGGGTGGCGTTGCTGACGATCAGGTCGTACGGCTCCGCGGGCGTCCAGGTGCGGACGTCGGCGTGGGCGAAGTCGAGGCGGCCGCCGCCCGGTGTCGGGCCCTCGTGGTCCACCACCGCCTTGTCCAGCATCTCGGGCGAGTTGTCGAACCCGGTGATGTGCGCGGCGGGCCAGCGGTCGGCGAGGTGCGCGGTGACGTTGCCGGGGCCGCAGCCGAGGTCGGCGACGCGGGGCGCGCCGGCCGGCGGGGAGGGGATCCGGGCGAGGAGATCGGCGAACGGGCGGGCCCGGTGGCCGGCGTGGCGCAGGTACTGCGCGGGGTCCCAGACGGGGCGTGCGGCGCTGGACTCGGACATGGCGGCCTCCTCGGGCTCGTCGTCGGTGACACGCTCGGTGGATCACCACTGTCGCCTCCAACATCTCTCCATGTCAAGAATGTTGACATCAAGAGACTTCACGTCGACACAACCACTACACTGATCGCATGGAGGACGAGGTCGATCGGCTGGTCGCGGCGTGGCGGCGGGAGCGCCCGGACCTCGACGTGGAACCGCTCGAGGTGCTCAGCCGGGTCAGCAGGCTGGCGCGGCACCTGGACCGGGCGCGTCGGCTGGCGTTCTCCGAGCACAGCCTGGAGCCCTGGGAGTTCGACGTGCTGACCGCGCTCCGTCGCGCGGGGGCGCCGTACCAGCTCTCCCCCGGACAGCTGCTGACCCAGACCCTGGTCACCTCGGGCACGATGACGAACCGTATCGACCGGCTGGCGAAGAAGGGCCTGGTCGAACGGCTACCCGATCCCAGCGACCGGCGCGGGGTGCTGGTCAGGCTCACGGACGAGGGCCGCGACCGCGCGGACCAGTCCCTGGCGGGCCTGCTGGCCCAGGAGCGGGCGATCCTCGGTGAACTGTCCGCCGCCCAGCGCGCGGAACTGGCGGGTCTGCTACGGCAGTTGACGGCGCCGTTCGACAACATCCCGGGCTGAGGAACGGACCGCGAGGTCCTGGTCCGGCCGCTGTCCGAAGGACTCAGGCGCTGCTGCTCTCCCGCACCCCGACGCGTCCGCCGACGGCGCCCAGGTCGGCCGGGCCGACCCCGGCGCGGCGGGCCAGTGCGACGGCGGCCAGCGTGGAGTGCACGCCGAGCTTCCCCAGCACGTTCTGCATATGGGTGCGGACGGTGTGCGGGGAGAGGTACAGCCGCTCGGCGACGGCCTTACGACCCAGTCCCGCCACCATGCAGCGCAGCACCTCCCGCTCGCGCGGGGTCAGCGACTCCACCAGCCGCTCGCTCTCGGTGCGGTGCTTGCGGGCCGCGGTCAGTTCGCGCAGCACGCCGGTGAGCAGGGCCGGCGGCAGATGCGTCTCGTCGCGCAGCACGCCCCGGATCACGGTGAGCAGCCGCGACAGCGAGCAGTCCTTGGCCACCCAGCCCGAGGCGCCGGCCTGCAGGGCGAGCGCGGCCCGGCGCGGGTCGTCCTTCTCGGCGAGCACGACGGTCCGTACCCCCGGATGGGCGGTCCGCACCGCGGCCACCAGGGAGATCCCGTCCACCAGCCCGTCGGCGTCGCCCCCCTGGACGGGGGCGGCGGCCCGCTCGCCGGGCACGGTCCCGCCGAGGTCGGCGTCGACGAGCAGCACGTCGAAGCGGCGGCCCTCGGCGGCGGCACGCTCCAGGCAGCGCAGCGCCGCGGGGCCGGAGCCGGCCGCGGACACGTCGACGTCCGGCTCGGCCGCCAGCGCCGCGGCGAGCGACTCGGCGAAGATGCGGTGGTCGTCGACGACCAGGACTCGGACTCGAACCACTGAACCCCCCTCCCCCAGACTCCCGGCGGAGCAGGGGATTCCCGTCATCGAAGGAGCCGACGCCGGCGCGCTGCCGCCGGCCGGCGCGGGTACGACGCCCGGGGCCGGCACGACCGCACGGCCGCCGCCACGCGGAATTGCTACCCCCACGACGGGCGCCGTACCCGACTGTCTCGCCCCCTGATCGGCGCCGGCCCCCACCGGCACCGCTCCTCAGAGTACGGGCGCCCGCCGGGAGGGGAAGGCAATTCGCAGAACTGACCGGCCCGCGCGTCTAGGGTGTGCCGCATGTTCCGTATCGAGGCGGAAGTCGACAAGGAGCGCCGCGATCTGCTCCGCTCCCGGCTGCGCGACACGAACACGGCGGCGTCACCCGTGCTGGCGGCGCTGCGCGGCACGCCCGGGGAACGCGAGGTCCCGCTCCACGTCTGGGCGCTGGATCCGGCGGGCGCCCTGGCGGGCGGCCTGGTCGGCCACACCTGGACGACCTGGCTGCACGTGACGTACCTCTGGGTCGACGCCCGCCACCGCGGAGCGGGCCTCGGCTCCCGCCTCCTCGCCCGCGCCGAACGCATCGCCCGCGACCGCCGCGACTGCACCGGCGCCCGCCTGGAGACCTGGGACTTCCAGGCCCCCGCCTTCTACCGCCGCCACGGCTACAAAGTCATCTGCGCCCTCCCGGACTACCCCCCGGGCCTGACGGAGTACACCCTGGTCAAGCCGCTGGGGTGAGGGGGCGTCAGTGCTCGGACGGTGACAGCGCAGGAGGCGGGGAAGGCGGCGGCGGACAGGGCGGCCGGGGCGGGATCCGGAGCCTGGGCGGCCCGACGGGCGGCGGAGGCCGCGGCTCCAGCGACCGCCGGGGACGGGGCGCGAGCGGCCCTGGCGTCAGAGGCGGGGGCGGGGGCTCTTCCACCTCCGGCATCAACGAGCCGCCCGCCCGCAACCGCTCCACAGCCAGCTCGGCCCTACGGCGCCCCCGGGGGTCGTCATCGCGCCGGAAGAGCAGCCGCACACGGGCGGGCGGACGGTAACCGGGAGAGACCAGACCGATGTTCGGTCCCTGCTGACGTTCGATGGCGACCAGCCGATATCCGAGCACGCGCGCGATCGCCTCGGCCCGCGCCCTGACCGACACCTCGCCCCGGATCTCGACCGACCCCCGCCCGTCGAAACGGGACCGGATCTCGTCCTCGTCCATCACTGCTCCTTGTAGCGGGGCAGTTCCTCGGGGAAAGCGCGGGGGGCTTTGCACCCGGATAGCTCGTAGGCGTGCTGGGCAAGCCGGTAGGAGAAGTCGGTCAAGGTCTGATGCAGCCGTACGCCCGACGCCTTGGCTCGGCCATAAACCCGGGCCTCTCCGACAACCGCGTACGGCTGCGATGCACCGGCGGAGGAAACACCGAGCGGAACGCAGGGTATGTATACCGATGACGTCCCGGCACTCGAATCGATTTGAGCCAAGGCTTGCATGTCGCCCGAAGTTACGCGGATTATTTCCCTGCCCCCTCTCGAACCACGATAGTAGTTGAGCCACTTCTCACTGGACGTCGACTGAACCTGTGCCCCTCCGGAGAGGTTCGAATGATTGCTGGTGGTGACGTAACACGAAAAAGTCCGACCATGCTCGGCACTTCGATCACTGGATCCGCTGTCAGCAGATCGCGCACGCGGCAGCACCTGCTCCACTGCGTCGCGATCGAGCGTACCTTCACACATTCTCTCCGGGAGGAGATATAGGCCTTTATTTAGAAACGCCCATCCGGCTCCACAAAACACCCCGAAAGCCACCAGGAGGAGGATGACCGTTTTTATGCCAGGCCGGGAGGGCGGCACTTCCCGACCCCGCGAATTCTTCATCAAGGCCGCTCCTTCGCGTTACTCAGAAGTTGACTACTGGCATCCCAGCCTTCATTCACAGCATCGCGAATAGTGCCATCGGTTCCGTCCTTTGGCAGATCCACATGATGCCGAGCAAGAGCATCTTCAGTCGACCACTGCGTCTGTAGGCTGACGGAATCTCGCATCGCATAGAGGTCCTTGGCGCTCACATACAGACCCGCGTCTTTGGCGCCTTCCGCCTGCTGCCCATCCATCAGGCGGTCAATAGCCGAATCGGCGACGGCGCCACCCATTCCCCCGACAGCCGATCCCATGATCTTGCCACCCAGGTGCTCGGGAACCTCTAGGCCGGAGAAGGCGATCTGGACCCAGTTCTTGGCAAAGTCGCCCTTTTGCTTCAACGCATCGTTATAGTCCTTCTCGCCGTCGATGAAGCCCTTCACTTCACCGTCGGCAACGGAATGTCCAACAATACCCTCGATGATGCCCGCATTTTTACCGATATCCTTGAGAACCTGATCCCGCGTACCATCGAAGAGAGACGGGTCGGAAAGGTGCGCCTCAAGGAGTCCACCGGTGTAGATGCTTTCACCATAGATGATCCCCGCTCTTCCCGCAGGATCTGCAGATGTCAAGGAAAGGAACCTCACTACATCAGCGACACCGCCTCCTCTGAAAGCCTCTGGCGCTTCACTTCCCGTAAGAAAGACAGATCCTGATTTGCTGCCGGACAGTGCCTGGCTTATCTCCGGCATGTAAGCAGCAGCCATGTTCCCGAAGCTCTCGCCCAACCCCTTGCTCGGGAGATCCGCACCTCCGTCAGGCTGAGCCACGGCCTCCATGATGTTCGCCATGATCTGGACCTGTGCCGTGCTGTGTGGTGGCGCGCTCGAGGAGGTGTCACCGACCGCGACTCCGGTGACGGCACTCTCCAGAGCACGGCCAAGGGACTCCCCCCGGTCCGTGTACCTGGTCGTGCCGAGCATGTGCTCCAGGTCCGACTTCGACTCAAAGGCATGCTCGGCTGCCTCTGGGTTGTGGGAGAGTCCGTCGAACAAGCCCTTCAGCGGATCCCGGCCATTGCCGTCACCGAAGTCGAGGTCCAGGGAGTCGTAGCCCTTGACCCAGAGGTCGTGGGTGCCGGAGTTTCCCGCCGCCTTGTCCGCCTTGAACAGCTTCTCCCGGTAGTCGTCGAGGAACTCCGTGTCGAACTGACCTTGGTGCATGAGGCTGCTGATCACCTGGGAGCCGAGAGCCCCGATCGCACCGGAGGAGCCTGTGGAATGGAAGCTGGTGTTGCGCTCGGCGATCAGATCCTTCTTCCAGGCCTGCATGCCGTCCGAGTCCGAGAAGGACGCCGTAGCCAGGGTCAGGCTCAAATTCTTCTGCAGGTCCTTCATCGTGTCCAGTTCTGATCCCCTGACACCCGCGTGGGCCTGGGACATCTCTGTCCAGAATTGCAGCGTCCCCCTGCCCCCCAGTTGCTTCGCGAACTGCTCCGCGAACAGGGGGTCGTCGCGGTATTTTGCCATCGTACGGTTGAATGCGGCGATGTCGTCCAGAGACATGGAATCCGGCTTCTTCGCCATCTTCGCCAACTTCTCGGCAGCAGCGACGGCCTCGGCAGCTTCGTCACGGTCCACGTATGCGGCGTCGGAAAAGCCGTATTTGGCTTGGTCGACGATGAGCTGCAGGGCTTGTGCGGCGGTGTTGTCACTCTGTGTCGCCTTGGTCAGAATGCCCTGAATCTCGCTGCAGAAAGCATCCACCACCTTCTGATCCGTCACGCCGGTCTTGCCGCTCGGGTCGGACGCCCAGTCGGGCCTGGTGTTCCCTGCGACGGTGAACGCGCCATCGCCTGTATCAACCACAGTCAGGTGCTGCTCAGTCGCTCGCCTGATCGCATCGTTCAACTGGGTCCGACAGCTGATGAGCTCCCCGCGCGTATCACTGAGAATCTTCGCGATCGAGTCGGCCTGGGTGTGCGCGTCAGCGAACTCGGCAGCGGTTTTCGCGATGAACTCACGGCTGACGCCGGCGTTGACACCCTCCCAGTTCGCCTTGTCAGCCTTCGCCTTGAGGTTGTCCTCGGCATCCTTTTTCAGGTCCGCGAGCTTCTTCGTCATCTGCTCCCAGTCGGTGACCGCTTCACCGAGCTTGGAGAAGTTGCCGTGGCGCAGTGCGTCGAGGTCCATCGCGTCAGTGGCCCTTCCGGTCGTCGAAACCCTTGTCGAGGGTCGCGATGCTGCTGACCGCGCCTGCGATGTAGGACTCGTCGGCGGCGTGCTGGTTCTGGGTGAACCGCAAGTGGTTCGAAATGTGGGCACAGGAATCCAGCAGCGTCTTCGTCTGCTCGCTCCACCGCTGCGTCACATACTCCAGCGCACCCCCCAGGGCGAATCCCTCACCCTTGAGTCCCCCCGCTGCCGCCTCGGAGGCCACGCGGGCATGACCGCTGTAGTCCGTGAAGTGGTCGAACAGGTCATGAGCCGCCTTGCCGACCGCTTCGAGGTCCTTGTGCCCAGCTACTAGATCACCCCGGCCGCCCCCCTCCCCCGGGTCGTTCGGGATGTGATTCAGCTGCATCCGCGTGGAATGACGCCTGGCTGCCTGCGCCTTCAGTTGTTCCCACTCGTCCCATGCCATGTGTGGCCCCCGTTTTCGACACCGCACCGCCGGACAGAGCGATGCGCCCATGCACATTACCGGGAGCATCAGTTCGCCTGGCCGCCATGACTGGTTGACCGCTCAGTGCCTGGCTGGAAAGGGCAGTGCGGTTCCGAACACGTTGACCGCACGCGAGATCGATATGGAGGCCGAAAACCTGAGGCCTCGCTGCACCCACCGCGGACAGTCGCCCATGGCGGACGAGACCCCGCACCGGACCGCATCCGTGTCGACGAGTCATCGCGGCGGTGAACGCCGGGGTCGAGGAGGAGGCGTCGTCGACGTCCCGTGTGGTGATGGCGGTGAGCTCTTCACTCATCACGGCACAGCTGACGCTCTTGATGGTGAACTCGCCGCTCGCGCCGCCGCTGTAGGCGAGGTGGGCGGTGCCCTTCCCCGAACGGCCGCGGTGACGCGGTCCGTCGGTCACGCGGACGTGGCGCTCGGGGCCCGGTGGGGCGGTGCGGCGGCGAGTACCGCGCCGTGGACCGCCCTGGCCAGTCGGGCGCCCCACAGGGAGCGGGGGCCGGCGAAGGAGTGGAGGTCGGTGCCGGGGCCGGGGACGCGGGCGGCGACGCACACGGCGTCCGTGGGGGTGCCGGAGCAGTCGTGACCGGCGTCGAGGAGGGCCTGGACCTTGGCCTCCGTGGCGGTGGCGACCGCGTTGACCAGGGCGGCGTCGGTCAGCGCCACGGGCAGGGCGGCGACGATGTTGATCGTGCCCGGCCGCGGGGGCAGGACGGTGCCCTCGGCCGGGGAGGCGGCCCAGCCGCGTACGCCGATGCCCGCCGTGGCGACCGCCTCCACGCCGCCGTCCTGTGCATGGCCGTGGCGCGAGACGTCGGCCGCCGTCATCAGCCCCACGCCCGGTCCCTCCGCCCCCGCCCCGGTGGCCAGTTCGGCGAGGTGGCGGTCCGGGTCGGTGCGGCGGTAGCCGTGGGCGACCTGGGCGTTGAGCACCCAGCCGCGCTCGCCGATCCCGCCGCCGAGCACCGCGCTGCTGATCATCCGCCAGCCCGGTCCCGGTGCCCACAGCAGCGCGTGCAGCCGCTCACCGTCCTCCGAGCGGGTCAGCAGCCGCGCGGAGCGCGGGCCGGTGGTCGTGGCGGACGCGGGGAGGGTGGCGGTCACCGGGCGTGGCTCCTTCGGAGGGGGACCGGGCGATCGTATGCGAGCGGCGGTCGCCTCCCCCGCTCGCCGGGGCACCCCGCCGGGGAAGCCCCTCACGGCCTCGGGTCGGCAACGAAGCGCCGGTGAAGACTGCGGGGTCCGGGCAATGAACCCGGGCGCCGCCGCCGGGCACGATGAGCGCGCCCCGGCCGGTCGCACCCGGATCGCGCGCCGAGCAGCGCTGTGTTCCGTCCTGTTGCGCGTGTCCGGCCGGTGCTCCGTGCCCGACGACTTCTCGACAGCAGGTGGATTCCCATGAGACCGACCCGTGCGGCACTGACCGCGGCCGCGATCGCCCTGGCCCCGGCGCTGCTCCTGTCGACCCCGGCCTTCGCCGCCGGGGCGACGACGCCGTCCGTCACCGCGACGGCCGCCCCGGATGAGTCCTCGCCGTACGACACGATGCCGGAGGAGGACCTGCGCATCGCGATCCTGCGCGTCCTGGCCGCCCCGGACACCGGCAAGGGCGTCCGCTACGCGGCGGACAAGGCCCTGGACGGCACGGTCGAGGACATGCGCGCCTTCCTGAAGACCGGCTACCGCCTCGCCCAGGCCGAGGACGACAGCGTCGCCATCTTCCGCGTCCTCGCCCAGCCCGAAAGCGGCAAGGCCGTCCACCGGGAGGCCGAGAAGGCCCTCACCGACGGCTCCCCCGAAGCCCTCCGCGCCTTCCTCACCACCGGCTACCGCCTCGCCCAGGCCGAGGACGACAGCGTCGCGATCGTCGCCATCCTCGCCCGGCCCGGCATCAGCCCCGCCCTGCGCGCCGCGGTGAATCAGGTCCTGGACGACGGCTCCCCGGAGGCGCTGCGCCACTTCCTGGAGGTCGGCCAGTACGAGGTGGACCTCTAAGCCTCTAAGGGCTGTCCCGCAATCCTCGGTGGATCACACAGGGGCTCGCGGGCCCGTCGTGTCGGCCGGCGCCGTGGGTGTGCACGGCGCCGGACGTGACGTCGGCCCGCCGGGTGTCACACCCGTCGCGCCCCCGCCGAAGGCACCGCCTCGAAGACGCGCGGGGACGTGAAGTCCGCCGCGGTGAAGGCCTCTTCGACGGCCTTCGTGATCGACGGGACGTCGGTCTCCTCCGCGAGGACGATCGCCGAGCCGCCGAAGCCGCCGCCGGTCATGCGGGCGCCGAGCGCGCCGGCGGCCAGCGCCGTGTCGACGGCAAGATCCAGTTCCGGGCAGGAGATGCGGAAGTCGTCGCGCAGCGAGGCGTGGCCCTCGGTCAAGGCCGGGCCGATCGCGCGGGTCTCGCCCGACTCCAGGAGCGCGACGACCCGTTCGACGCGCTCGTTCTCCGTGACGATGTGGCGGACCAGGCGGCGTACCTCCGGCTCGTCGTCGAGCCGGGCCAGCGCCTCGTCCAGCCCGGCGAAGGGGACGTCCCGCAGGGCGTCGACGCCGAGCAGCGCCGCGCCCTTCTCGCAGCCGGCGCGGCGCTTGCCGTACTCGCCGTCGCTGTGGGCGTGCTTGACGCGGGTGTCGACGACGAGGAGACGCATGCCCTCGGCCGCCAGGTCGAAGGGGATCTGACGCTGCGACAGGTCGCGGGTGTCCAGGAACAGCGCGTGGCCCGCCGTGCAGCAGGCCGAGGCGGTCTGGTCCATGATGCCGGTCGGCGCGCCGACGTAGACGTTCTCGGCGCGCTGGCACAGGCGGGCCAGCTGCCAACCCTTCAGACCGAGTTCGTACAGGTCGTCGAGGGCGAGGGCGACCACGACCTCCAGGGCCGCCGAGGAGGACAGGCCCGCGCCGGACGGCACCGTCGAGGTCAGGTGCACGTCCGCGCCCGAGACCTCGTGGCCCGCCTCGCGCAGCGCCCACACCACGCCCGCCGGGTACGCCGTCCAGTCCTGGTCACGGCCGGGGGCCAGGTCGGCCACCCGCAGTTCGACCGGGCCGCCGGGTACGTCCGCCGAGTGCAGGCGCAGCACGCCGTCGTCCCGGCGGGCCACCGCCGCGACCGTCTCGTGCGGCAGCGCGAACGGCATGACGAAGCCGTCGTTGTAGTCGGTGTGCTCGCCGATGAGGTTGACGCGGCCCGGCGCCGCCCAGACTCCGTCGGGCTCGGCGCCGTAGAGCGCGGTGAAGCCGTCCCGGACCTCTTGTGCCCCCACTACTGCTCCCTCGTGATGTTCTGCGCGAACTCCCAGGCGTCCGCGACGATGCCCGCGAGGTCCGCGCGGGACGGGTTCCAGCCGAGCTTGTCGCGGGCCGTGGCGGCGGAGGCCACCAGGACCGCCGGGTCGCCGGCCCGGCGCGGGGCGGTGACCTCGGGGATCGGGTGACCGGTGACCTGCCGAACGGTCTCGATCACCTCGCGGACCGAGAAGCCGTTGCCGTTGCCGAGGTTGCAGATCAGGTGCTCGCCCGGGGCGGCGGCCTTCAGCGCGAGCAGGTGCGCCTCGGCCAGGTCGGCGACGTGGATGTAGTCGCGCACGCAGGTGCCGTCCGGGGTCGGGTAGTCGTCGCCGTAGACGGAGATCGCGTCGCGGCTGCCCTGGGCGACCTGGAGGACCAGCGGGATCAGGTGCGACTCGGGCTGGTGGCGCTCGCCGTACGCGCCGTAGGCGCCCGCCACGTTGAAGTAGCGCAGCGAGACCGCGCCCAGGCCGTGGGCCGCCGCCTCGCCGGTGATCATGTGGTCGACGGCCAGCTTGGACGCGCCGTAGGGCGAGGTCGGGGCCGTCGGGTCGGACTCGGTGATCGGCGTGTTCACCGGCTCGCCGTAGGTCGCCGCCGTGGAGGAGAAGACCAGCTTGCGCACGCCGGCCGCGCGCATCGCGCCGAGCAGCGCCATGGTGCCGCCGACGTTGTTGTCCCAGTACTTCTCCGGCTTCACCACCGACTCGCCCACCTGCGAGAAGGCCGCGAAGTGCAGCACCGCGTCGAAGGAGACGTCCAGCCATTTGGCGGCATCGCGGATGTCGCCCTCGATGAAGGCGGCGCCGGCCGGGACGCCCTCGCGGAAGCCCGTCGTGAGGTTGTCCAGGACCACGACCTCGTGGCCGGCCTCCAGCAGGTGCTGGGCGACCACGCTCCCGACGTATCCCGCGCCGCCCGTCACCAGGTACTTCCCGCTCATGAACTCGCTACCTCTCGCAGTCGCTCGGCCGCGCGCTCCGGCGGCACGTCGTTGATGAACACGTTCATGCCGGACTCGGAACCCGCGAGGAACTTCAGCTTGCCGGAAGTGCGGCGGATGGTGAAAAGCTCGAGGTGGAGCGCGAAGTCCTCGCGGACCACGCCCTCGGACTCCGCCGACGCGCCGAACGGGGCCTGGTGCCAGGCCGCGATGTACGGGGTCGGGGGCTCACCCTCGCCGAAGATCCGGTCGAAGCGCCTCAACAGTTCCAGATACACCTGGGGAAACTCTGTGCGCGCCGCCTCGTCGAGCGCGAGCAGGTCGGGGACGCGGCGCTTGGGGTAGAGGTGGACCTCGTAGGGCCAGTGCGCGGCGTACGGCACGAAGGCCGCCCAGTGCTCGCTCTCCAGGACGACCCGCTCGCCGGCGAGCTCCCGTTCGAGGACGGCGTCGAAGAGGTTCTGTCCGCCGGTCGCCTCCTTGTGGGCGGCGAGCGAGCGCAGCATGCGCGCGGTGCGCGGGGTGGTGAAGGGGTAGGCGTAGATCTGGCCGTGCGGGTGACCCAGGGTCACGCCGATCTCGGCGCCACGATTCTCGAAACAGAACACCTGCTCGACGGAGGGCAGATGCGACAGCTCCGACGTCCGGTCGGTCCACGCCTCGAGGACCAGCCGTGCCTGCCGCTCGGTCAGGTCGGCGAAGGACGCCTCGTGGTCGGAGGTGAAGCAGACCACCTCGCAGCGGCCCGAGTCGCCGGCCAGCGAGGGGAAGCGGTTCTCGAAGACCACGACGTCGTACGACGCGTCGGGGATCTCGGTGAGCCGCTCGCCCCGGGTCGGGCACAGGGGGCACTCGTCGGCCGGCGGGTGGTAGGTGCGGCCCTGGCGGTGCGAGGCCACGGCGACCGCGTCGCCGAGCAGCACGTCGGGGCGGATCTCGGAGGTGGTGACGGTCGGCTCCAGCGGACGCCGGTCGACGGCGTCGCGGACGGTGTCGTCACGCAGGTCGTAGTAGATGAGCTCACGACCGTCGGCCAGCCGGGTCGAGGTCTTCTTCACTGTCGGACTCCCTGTCGGTCCAAGCCCGGGTCACCGCACCCGATCACCCAATCACTCAACACAATCAAACATAACACGTCACAACCAATCATCGAAGGGTTCGGGGCGCGGGCGTGGTGGCGTGCCGAAAGGTCACGCCGACGGCTACATCACAATCAAACAAAGACAACCAACAAAAGTGTTCAATTTATGAACGCGGAGGCGTAGGTTCCCCGCTGGATCAGTTCGCGCGACGAAGCGAGTTCTCATGCAAACCCCCCCATACGCACCCGCGTACCTTGCGGCGGAGCTACGTCTCCCCACCAACGGCCTCGACTACACGATCCTCGGCATCTACTTCGCCGTGGTCCTGGGCATCGGCTTCGCCGCCCGTCGCTCGGTCAGGACCAGCCTCGACTTCTTCCTGTCCGGGCGCTCCCTGCCCGCCTGGATCACCGGTCTGGCGTTCATCTCCGCCAACCTGGCCGCCACCGAGATCCTCGGCATGGCCGCCAACAGCGCCCAGTACGGCGCGTACACGGTGCACTGGTACTGGATCGGCGCCATCCCCGCCATGGTCTTCCTCGGCCTGGTGATGATGCCCTTCTACTACGGCTCCAAGGTGCGCTCGGTCCCCGAGTTCCTGCTGCTGCGCTTCGACAAGGGCGCCCACCTGCTCAGTTCGATCCTGTTCGCCTTCGCGGCCATCCTGATCGCAGGCGTGAACCTCTACGCCCTCGCGATCGTCGTCGAGGCGCTGCTGGGCTGGCCGCAGTGGGTGGCGATCGTGGTCGCGGGCTTCTTCGTCCTCGCCTACATCACCCTCGGCGGCCTGTCGTCGGCGATCTACAACGAGGTGCTGCAGTTCTTCGTGATCCTCGCGGCGCTCATCCCCCTCGTCGTGCTCAGCCTGAAGAAGGTCGGCGGCTGGGACGGCCTGACCCACAAGCTGAACGCCGCCCACGGCGACGACTTCACCTCCGCCTGGGGCGGCACCGGCATCGGCCACGCCAACCCGCTCGGCGCGAACTGGCTGACCATCGTCCTCGGTCTCGGCTTCGTGCTGTCCTTCGGCTACTGGACGACCAACTTCGCCGAGGTGCAGCGGGCGCTGTCCGCGAAGAACCTGTCCGCCGCGCAGCGCACCCCGCTGATCGCCGCCTTCCCGAAGATCTTCATCGTCTTCCTGGTGATGATCCCGGGCCTGGTCGCCGCCGCGCTGGTGCCGAACATCGGCTCCTCCACCTCCGGGCTCCAGTACAACGACGCGATCCCCTACCTCATGCAGGAGCTGCTGCCCAACGGCGTGCTCGGCATCGCGGTGACCGGTCTGCTCGCCGCGTTCATGGCCGGCATGGCCGCCAACGTGTCGTCGTTCAACACCGTGTTCACCAACGACATCTGGGCGAAGTACGTCGTCAAGGACCGCGAGGACGCGTACTACGTGCGGTTCGGGCGGCTGATCACCGCGATCGGCGTGCTGGCCTCGGTCGGCACGGCGTTCCTGGCGTCGTCGTTCTCGAACATCATGAGCTACCTGCAGACGCTGTTCTCCTTCTTCAACGTGCCGATGTTCGTCGTCTTCGTCGTCGGCATGTTCTGGAAGCGGGCGTCCGTGAAGTCCGGCTTCTGGGGGCTGCTGGCCGGTACGACGGCCGCGATGGTGAACTACTTCGTGCTCTACAAGAAGGGCATCGTCGACATCCCCACCGACCAGGGCGCCAACTTCGTCTCCGCGATCGCCGGGTTCGTCGCGGGCGCGGTGGTCATGGTGGCGGTGTCGCTGTTCACCAGGCCCAAGCCCGCCGAGGAGCTGCGGGGGCTGGTCTACGGCACCGCCTCGCCGGGCATGGCGGAGGCGCCGGCGCCCGGCGACGAGGCCTGGTACCGCCGGCCGGCGCTGCTCGGGTGGGGCGCCGTCGTCCTCGCCGCCGTCTGCTACATCCCGTTCTCGTTCTGACCGCGGGAGGATTGAGAGACCATGTCACAGTCTGAGAACCCCGGACGGTCCGAGCGCTCCGGTCACTCCGAGCAGGACGTCCAGCGGGAAGTCACCGAGCTGGAGGGCAAGTCGGCGACGGCCGCGCGGATCTTCGATCTGCGGCGGATCATCGGCGGGCTGTTCGTGTTGTACGGGGTCATCGTGACGATCACGGGGATCACCGACTCGCAGGACGCGATCGACAAGGCGCAGGGGGTGAACATCAACCTGTGGACGGGGATCGGGATGCTGGTCCTCGGGGTGTTCTTCCTGGTGTGGCTGAAGCTGCGGCCGATCCAGGCGCCGGAGGCGCCGAAGTCCGAGTGAGCCGGCGCCGACGGGCGCGGCTCGGGACGGCACCTCGCGTCGCGGGTGCCGTCCTCGGGGCGGGGGCGCCGAAGTGGCCACGGCCGCCGGCCGGGGAGTTCCACGCGGCCCGGCGATGACGGGGCGCCGCCCGCGCCCACCCGTGCCGCCCCGCGCGGCACGCAGGCCCGCGGGTGAGCGGGCGGGGACGCGCGGCGGCGCGGGCGGCCGGCGGACGGCCGGCGGTGCGGTGGCGGGGCAGGGCGGCGGGGGGCGGGGTGGGGTGCCGGAGTCAGGGGCGGGGTGGTGTGCGGTCCAGGAGGCCGGTGCGGGCCGCCAGGGCGGCCGCTTCCAGGCGGGAGCCCACGCCGAGCTTCATCAGGACCCGCTGGACATGGGTGCGGGCGGTGCTCGGGGCTATGCCCATGCCGGCCGCGATCACCCGGGTGTCCTCGCCCTCGGCGACCCTGACCAGCACCTCCACCTCGCGCGGGGTGAGCAGCCGCAGCAACCGGCGGCCCTCGTCGTCCGGTTCGGCGGCCGGGTTCAGCAGCTCGGCGAAGGCCCCTTGCAGGAGGCCGGGCGCGATCGCGGCCTCACCCGCCCTCGCCTTCATGATGGCCCGCTCCACGCCCTCGATCCGCTCGTCATGGCGTACGTAGCCGGAGGCCCCCGCCGCGAAGGCCGCCGCGATGCCGCGCGGGGAGGGCACGGGGCCGAGGACCACCACCGCCACCTGCGGGCGCTCCCGCTTGATCCGCGTGACCGGGTCGAAGGCGCCCGGCTCGGCCGGCGCCGCCGTGCCCAGCAGGCACACCTCCGGCGCACGGCTGATCACCAGCTCCGCCGCGCCCGCGGCCGGCGCCGCCGCGGCCAGCACCCGGTGCCCCCGCAGCTTCAGCGCCGAGGCCAGCGCCTCGGCGAGCAGTCGGTGGTCGTCGACCACCATGAGCCGCACTCCCATCGAGCAATCCCCCAGTCCCCCAGCCGACACCCGCGCGGGCCCGTCCGTGCCGTGACGGCCCGAACGGGCGGGAGGCCCCCCGGCTCTCCCGCCCGTCGCGCACCGATGCTCCGGGAAACTACACGCTCGTCCGACCCGGCGCTGCCCCTACCGGCGGAAAGTGCCCCGGATCGGCGCACTTTCCGGCGCGCGGCCGTCACCCCACGCCGAAGGCCATCGCCAGGTAGCGCTGGCCCGAGCTGCTCCACTCGGAGATGTAGCGCTGGGAGAGGTACAGGCGACCGTCCTGGTAGCGGGTCTCCCCGTAGTAGACCGGGAAGCTGGTCACGACGTCACGGACCGAGTCGGACGCCGAGGTCTCCAGAAGGACGGTCTGCTTGAACGTCGTGCCGTCGATGCCGACGACCTGGCCACCCTTGTTGTAGGGCGGTTCCTTGTAGGCCACGATGTCGCCGCCGTCCATGCGCAGCGGAGTGATCGTGTAGTCGTCGCCCGCGTCCGCGCGCTGGCCGGTCTGCTTGCCGGTGCCGAGGTCGAAGGCGACGACCTCGTTGGTCTGGCCGATGCTGTCGCCGCCCATGTCGTGCTGTGCGGTGGCCAGGTAGACCCTGCCGTTGCCGACGACGACGCCGGTGCAGTCCTCGATCCTGGTGATCCCGTCGCACTTGGCCCCGAACCGGTCCGGGGGGATGGAGATCCTGGTGCGCAGCGCGCCCGTCTTGTCGTCGATGCTGAACAGGTCCGAGACGCCCTGGCCCTTTCCGGCGTCGCCGACGTCCGCGCCGACCAGGAGCGGGTCGGTGGAGATGACGCTCGCGTACTCGATGCCGGTGTCCATCTTGTACTCGGACAGCACCTTCCCGGACTTCGGGTCGATGGTCTGGATGTGCAGCTGACGGCTGCCGTACTGGCCGCACTTGCGGACCGCGACCAGCTTGTCGCCGCCCCCGTAGCCCGCGTCGTAGCAGGTGTCGTCGGGCTTGGGGGACCACAGGACCTTGCCGTCGGTGAGGTCGAAGGCGGCGCCGCCGTTGGTGCTGCCCACGGCGACCGTGGTCCCGCTGAGGGTGACGTTGTCGAGGCTGATGACCTCGTCACCGGACTTGACCGTCCTGGTCCACAGCTTCTTGCCGGCGTCGAGGTCGATCACCGCGATCTGGCTGCAGCCGTGGGAGGGCTTGGCCTTGGTCGGCATGGCGGGCTCGTACAGGATCGCCGTCTTGTGGTCCGAGGTGATGTGCGGGGTGGACTCGCACACCGGGCCGGGCAGCTTGACCGTCCAGAGCTTGGTGCCCTTGGCCGGGTCGTAGCCCACGATCTCGGCGACGCCGGGCTTGGCGTACACCTTGTCGGTGACCCAGGAGCCGGTGACCGTGACCTGCTGCGTCACCTTCGTCAGCGGCACCTGGAAGAGCGCCTTGGCGCTGGGGTCGGCGGGCGCCTTCTCCTTGCCGTGCGCCGTCCCGCCGCTGCCGCCCTTGTCCCCGCCCTTGCCCCCGGTGCCGCCGCTGGAGCTCGCGGTGTCCTGCTTGCCGTCGTCGGAGGAGCGCGAGTACCAGATGCCGCCGCCGATGATCAGCGCGATGGCGACGACCGCCGCGACGACGATCAGCAGCTGGTTCTTCCGCGCGCTGCCGCCGCCCGGCCCTTGGGGCCGCTGCGGTTGCGGGACGGTGTGCGGGCCGGGATAGCCGTAGCCCGGCTGGCCCGGCGCGCCCGGCTGGCCGGGATAGCCGTAACCGGCTTGCGGGGTGGCGTACTGACCCGGCTGCGGGGTGCCGTAGGCGCCGGGGGCCGGGGTGGACGGCTGCGCGGGGTAGCCGTACCCGGCCGGAGGCTGGGGCTGCGGCGGCTGGGGCGCCTGCGGGTAGCCGTAGCCGGCCGGGGGCTGCGGCGGCTGGGGGGCCTGCGGGTACCCGTGGCCGGCCGGGGGCTGCGGCGGACCGGCCGGGGGCTGCGGGGGCTGGGCGGCCTGCGGGTAGCCGTACCCCGCCGGGGGCTGCGGCGGACCGGCCGGGGGCGGAGGCGTCTGCGGCGGACCGGCCGGGGGCGGAGGCGTCTGCGGCGGACCGGCCGGCGGGGCCGGGGGCGTCCGCGGGGCGCCCTGCGGCGGCTGCGGTGCCTGCGGGTAGCCGTAGCCGGGAGCCGCCGGCGGCTGCGCGGGCTTGCCGAGGTCCGGGCCGCCCTGCGGCGGCGTGGCCTGCGGCGGCTGCTGGGCCGGGGACGGCCCGGAACCGCCCTGCTGCGGGGGCTGGTTGGGCGGCGGTGGCGGCGGCTGGGTCATGGCGGTGCACCTCGGAAGAAACGGAACGGAGAAGGACGAGGACGACGGCGGGAGAGCCCTTGGGCGCGGCTCAGTCGCCGAAGGCGAGCATCAGCTTCTCCTTCGACTTGTCGCTGCCGCTCAGCCGGGTGGTGGAGATGTAGAAGCGGCCGTCGACCCAGTCGATGTCCCGCGAGAAGAAGCCGTTCTCGATGTCCGCGGTGTTCTCCGGGTTCTGCAGCAGCTTGGTCGTGGTGTGGCTCGACCCGGCGGTCGGCACGGACACGACCTGGCCGCCGCCGTCGTAGGACGGCTCGACGTAGGCGATGAGCTTTCCGCCCTCCACCTTGATCGGCAGCATCGTGGTGTCCTCGGGGGACTTCACGCGCCACTTCTCCTTGCCGGTGGCGAGGTTGACCGCGACGATCTCGTTGGCGCCGGTGGTGACCTGGGTGGGCAGGTACAGGGTGCCGGCGTCGGCGGCGACGCCCTGGCAGCCCTGCAGATCGCGGTCGATGAGGGCCCAGCCGCACTCGGGGGCGAAGGAGCCCTTGACGTCGACCTGGGAGCGGACGGAACCGTCGTCGTTCAGCGTCGAGACGTTCCAGTGCTTCTTCTCGTCCGTCGAGTACAGGACCAGCGGGTCGACGGAGTACGCGCGCTGGACCGACCAGCCCTTGGGGATCTTCCTGGTCCACTTGGCCTTGCCGGTGGCCGGGTCGAGCAGCTGCACCTCGTCGTGCTCGTTCTCGCCACCGGCCCCGCACGAGGCGACCTGGATCAGCCGGGGGCCGCCCGCGAACGCGGTCGGGAAGCAGGCCTCGCCGTACTTCTGCTTGTCGTAGAGCTTGCGCCCGCTGTCGAGGTCGTAGGCGACGCCGGACTGCGAGCGGTCCACCATCAGCGTCTTGCCGGTGATGCTCAGCTCGATGGTGAGCGTGCTGTCGAAGAGCTGGCCCTCGGGGACCTTGACGCTCCAGCCCTTCTTGCCGGTGTTCAGGTCGAGTTGCTGGAGCTGGTTGCAGGTGGCGCGGTCGCTGCTGCCGCTCTCGTACGCCACGACGACCTTGTCGTCGGCCGACTTGTCGGGCGTGACCGCGCAGATCTTCTGCGGGAAGGAGACCGGGGCCCAGGTCGGCTTGCCGTCGGCGACGTCGTAGGCGAAGACCTGCTTGTAGGCCGCCTTCACGGCCGCCTTGTCGGTGATCCACATGCCGGGGGCGTCCGCGCCGGAACCGGGCGCGTCGGGCGCCTGCTTGTACCAGAGCACCTTGGCCTCGCCGGCCTGGCGGCCGTCGTTGAGGTTCTCCGGGTCGTCGCCGCCGTCGCCGCTGCCGTCACCGGGGTTGGCCGGGGCGTCGGTGGCGCCGCCGGAACCCGAGGGCTTGGCGTCGTCGCTCTTCTCGGCGACCGGCTTCTTCCCGCCGTCGCCACCACCGCCGTTGACGGCCCACACGGTGCCGCCGACGACGAGCAGCGCGGCCACCGCGGCACCGATCACGACGGCGGGCCGGCCCTTGAACGGGTTGCGGGAGCCGCCGGGCGGCGGGGTGCCGGGGCCGCCCGGTCCGCCGGGGTACTGCGGCTGGCCGGGGTAGCCGTAGCCGGGCTGCGGAGTGCCGTAGGGGCCCGGCTGGGGGGCGCCGTACGGGCCCGGCTGCTGCGGCTGTCCGTAGGGACCGGGCTGGGGCGGCTGCCCGTACGGCCCGGGGGCGGGCGCACCGGGAGCGGGCGCGCCGTAGGGGCCGGGCTGGGGGGCGCCGTACGGGCCCGGCTGGGCGTAGGGGCCGGGGGCGGGCGCCTGGGCGGGCTGCTGCGGGTAGCCGTATCCCGGCTGGGGCTGCGGCGGGCCGGCCGGCGGGGCCGGGGGCGTCTGCGGGGCGCCCTGGGGCGGCTGGGCCGGGGACGGCGGCGTGGCCTGGCGCGGGTCCGGGGCGCCCTGCGGCGCCGGGGCGCCCTGGGGGGTCTGCGGGGCGCCGAAGCCACCGCCCTGCGGCGGGGCCGGCGGCTGCGGAGGCCGGTCCTGCGGTTCAGGTGCGCCGAAGCCGCCCTGCGGCGGCTGGTTGGGTGGCTGAGTCATCAGCGCGTTTCCCCCTCATCGACTGATTTCTAGCCACGCCCCGGGACTTGTGGTGCGCCCGGAGCGGTCCTCAGCCGGTTTCAGACAGTTCTCGGACGGCCCTTTCTATCACTGGCCGCCGACACCCCACCGGGCCGTGTCCACCCCCGTTTCCAAGGGCGGACCGGCCCGTGATGCCCCCGTTACGGCGCGCCGGGAATCCACCGCGAACCAGCACGCGCCCTTCACACGGCGCACGCGCCCCCGCCCAGCGCCTATGCGTCCTCGGCGAGTTCGAGCCACCGCAGCTCCAGTTCCTCGCGCTCCCCCGTCAGTTCCCGGAGCCCGGCGTCGAGTTCGGCCACCTTCCCGAAGTCGGTGGCGTTCTCGGCGATCTGCGCGTGCAGCTTGGACTCCTTCTCGGAGATCCGGTCCAACTGCCGCTCGATCTTCTGGAGTTCCTTCTTCGCGGCGCGCTGCTCGGCGGCGCTCCTCTCGGACGTGCCGGCACTCTCGGCGGCGGGCGCCGCGGCCGGGGCGGAGGCCGCCGCCCGCTGCTCCATGCGGTGGCGCCGCTCCAGGTACTCGTCGATGCCGCGCGGCAGCATCCGCAGCGTGCCGTCGCCGAGGAGGGCCTGCACGGTGTCGGTGGTGCGCTCGATGAAGAACCGGTCGTGGGAGATGACGATCATCGAGCCGGGCCAGCCGTCGAGGACGTCCTCCAGCTGGGTCAGGGTCTCGATGTCGAGGTCGTTGGTGGGCTCGTCGAGGAAGAGGACGTTGGGCTCGTCCATCAGCAGGCGCAGCAGCTGCAGCCGCCGCCGCTCACCGCCGGACAGGTCGCCCACCGGCGTCCACTGCTTCTCCTTGCCGAAGCCGAACGTCTCGCACAGCTGGCCCGCGGTCATCTCCCGGCCCTTGCCGAGGTCGACGCGCTCGCGCACGTCCTGCACGGCCTCCAGGACCCGCTTGGCGGGGTCGAGTTCGGCGACCTCCTGGGAGAGGTAGGCGAGCTTCACGGTCCTGCCGACGGCGATCCGGCCGCCCGTGGGCTGTGTCTCCCCCTCGGTGCGGGCCGCGTCGGCCATGGCCCGCAGCAGGGACGTCTTGCCGGCGCCGTTCACGCCGACCAGGCCGATGCGGTCGCCGGGGCCGAGCTGCCAGGTGACGTGCTCCATCAGCACCTTGGGACCGGCCTGGACGGTCACGTCCTCCAGGTCGAAGACGGTCTTGCCGAGCCGCGAGGAGGCGAACTTCATCAGCTCGCTGCTGTCGCGCGGCGGCGGCACGTCCTTGATCAGCTCGTTGGCGGCCTCGACGCGGAAGCGCGGCTTGGAGGTGCGGGCCGGGGCGCCGCGGCGCAGCCAGGCCAGCTCCTTGCGGACCAGGTTCTGCCGCTTGGCCTCCTCGGTGGCGGCGATGCGCTCGCGTTCGGCGCGGGCGAAGACGTAGTCGGAGTAGCCGCCCTCGTACTCGTAGACGTCGCCGCGCTGGACGTCCCACATGCGGGTGCAGACCTGGTCGAGGAACCACCGGTCGTGGGTGACGCACACCAGCGCCGAGCGGCGGGCGCGCAGGTGCTCGGCGAGCCAGGCGATGCCCTCGACGTCGAGGTGGTTGGTGGGCTCGTCCAGGACGATCAGGTCCTGTTCCTCGATGAGCAGCTTGGCCAGCGCGATGCGCCGCCGCTCACCGCCGGACAGCGGTCCGATGACGGTGTCCAGGCCCTTGGGGAAGCCGGGCAGGTCGAGGCCGCCGAACAGGCCGGTCAGCACGTCGCGGATCTTGGCGTTGCCCGCCCACTCGTGGTCGGCGAGGTCGCCGATGACCTCGTGCCGCACGGTGGCCGCGGGGTCCAGCGAGTCGTGCTGGGTGAGGACGCCCAGGCGCAGCCCTCCGGAGTGGGTGACCCGTCCGGTGTCCGCCTCCTCCAGCTTGGCGAGCATCCGGATGAGCGTGGTCTTGCCGTCGCCGTTGCGCCCGACGACGCCGATCCGGTCCCCTTCGGACACGCCGAGCGAGACGCCGTCGAGCAGGGCACGGGTGCCGTACACCTTGCTGACGTTCTCGACATTGACCAGGTTGACGGCCATTTCACTCCTGCCCGGGGGGATCGATCAGCTATCAAGCGTAGGGCCTCGGGGAGGGATGCCTGGGCGCGGGCGTGTCATCACTCTTTGTGATGACGTGATCGGGAAGGGGCGGCTACGGTGGAGGGTAGGCAGCAGGATCCCGTCCATGGGAGGAACCATGACCGCCGAGTCCGTCGAGCAGTCGCGTTGGCCGATGCCGCCGATGGACGGTTACACCGTGGACGACCTGTTCACACTGCCTGATCTCCCGCGGCACACCGAGCTGATCGACGGGAGTCTGGTGCTTGTGAGCCCGCAGCGCTATTTCCATTTCACCGCGATCGACTTGCTGGTGAGCGGCCTGAGAAGGACCATTCCGTCCGACTTCAAAGTCGCTCGTGAGATGACCGTGGTACTGGACCGGCGCAATGGTCCTGAGCCGGACCTCTCCGTTGTCAGGGCCGGGGCGAAGAAGGGACCTCTCCAGACCCACTTCATGGGCGAGGACGTCGTGATGGCCGTGGAGGTCGTTTCACCGGAGTCGGAGTCCCGTGATCGTCACACCAAGCCGCACAAGTACGCCGCGGCGGGTATCCGCCATTTCTGGCTGGTCGACATGGCCGATCCGAATCTCCACCCGGTTATCGAGGTGTACGAACTGGCACACGTCACTGGCACCTATGCTCTGACGGGCATTTACCACGACCGCATCAAGGTCGACGTTCCCTACGCCATCGACATCGACCTCACTGCCATCGACGAGCTCTAGCGCCCGACCTACACGCCACCGTGGCCCCAGGTGCCGGGGACACGGCGACTCGGGCCGTACGGCAGGTGCCCGATGCGGTCAGGGCCTGGGCCACCTTCTCGGCCGTGCCGCTGTCCCGTACCAGGAACGCCGTCGTCGGCCCCGACCCCGACACCAGTGCCGCCAGCGCACCGGCCGCCCGCCCCGTCGCGAGGGTGTCCGCGAGGGAGGGCCGCAGGGAGAGCGCCGCGGGCTGGAGGTCGTTGGAGAGTGCGGCCGCGAGTGCGTGGGCGTCGCCCTTGGCCAGCGCGGCCAGGAGATCCTCGGAGACGGCCGGCTCGGGGACCTGAACGCCCTCGTTGAGCCGGTCGAACTCGCCGTAGACCGCCGGCGTGGACAGTCCGCCGTCGGCGACCGCGAACACCCAGTGGAAGGCGCCGCCCACCTCCAGCGGCCGCAGCTTCTCCCCGCGGCCCGTACCGAGCGCCGCCCCTCCGACCAGGCTGAACGGCACGTCGCTGCCCAGTTCGGCGCAGATGTCGAGCAGTTCCTCGCGGGAGGCGTTCGTCCCCCACAGCGCGTCGCAGGCCAGCAGCGCGCCCGCACCGTCCGCGCTGCCGCCCGCCATGCCGCCGGCCACCGGGATGTCCTTGGCGATGTGGAGGTGCACATCGGCTTCGCGGCCGTGCCGCTCGGCGAGCGCGAGGGCGGCGCGGGCCGCCAGGTTGGTGCGGTCCAGGGGGACCTGGGCGGCGTCCGGGCCCGAGCAGGTCACCGTCAGCCCGTCGGCCTCGGTGACGGTGACCTCGTCGTACAGACCGACCGCGAGGAAGACGTTGGCCAGGTCGTGGAAGCCGTCGGGCCGGGCGGCGCCGACCGAGAGCTGGACGTTGACCTTGGCGGGGACGCGGACGGTGACGCTCACTGGTTTCCGGGCTCCTCGTGCTCGGCGGGCTGCTCGGCGGGACGGTCCGCGGGCTGCTTGTGCTCCGCGATGCGCGCGAACTCCTCGACGGTCAGGGACTCGCCCCGCGCCTGCGGGGACACCCCGGCCGCGACCAGCGCGGCCTCGGCCGCCGCGGCCGAGCCCGCCCAGCCGGCGAGCGCGGCGCGCAGGGTCTTGCGGCGCTGGGCGAAGGCCGCGTCGACGACGGCGAAGACCTCGCGCTGGGTGGCGGTGGTCCTGACCGGCTCGGTGCGCCGGACCAGGGAGACCAGTCCGCTGTCGACGTTGGGCGCGGGCCAGAAGACGTTGCGGCCGATGGCGCCGGCCCGCTTCACCTCGGCGTACCAGTTGGCCTTCACGGACGGCACGCCGTAGACCTTGTTGCCGGGGACGGCGGCGAGCCGGTCGGCGACCTCCGCCTGCACCATGACGAGGGTGCGCTCGATGCTCGGGAAGGTGGCGAGCATGTGCAGCAGCACGGGAACGGCGACGTTGTACGGCAGGTTCGCGACGAGCGCGGTCGGGGCCGGGCCGGGCAGCTCGGTGACGTGCATGGCGTCGGAGTGGACGAGGGCGAACCGGTCGGCGCGCTCGGGCATCCGGGCGGCGACCGTCGCGGGCAGCGCGCCGGCGAGCACGTCGTCGATCTCCACCGCGACGACCCGGTCGGCGGCCTCCAGCAGGGCCAGGGTGAGGGAGCCGAGCCCCGGCCCGACCTCGACGACCACGTCCTCGGGGGTGACGTCGGCGGTGCGGACGATACGGCGGACCGTGTTCGCGTCGATCACGAAGTTCTGGCCGCGCTGCTTGGTGGGGCGCACGCCGAGGGCCGCCGCCAGCTCACGGACGTCGGCGGGGCCCAGGAGGGCGTCAGGGGTGGGGCTGCTCACGGGCACAAGGGTACGGGGGCGCCGTCCGCCCGGTGACCGAGGCCGCCCGGGGGCCGGGCCGCGCCGGCCCCCGGCGGGGGTTCCTCACGACCGCAGCCGCTCGCCGCACTGCGGCCAGGCGCTCGCGCCCCGGCGGACGTACAGCTTCTTCGCACGGTACGTCTGCTCCGCCGCCGGGGCGTCCTGCGGGCGCCCCCGGCCGCCCAGGCCGTGCCAGGTGGTCTCGTCGAACTGGTACAGGCCCCCGTACGTGCCGGAGGGGTCCACCGCGTCCGGCCGGCCGCCCGACTCGCACCGGGCGAGCCCCCTCCAGTCCAGGTGGTCGGCGCCGCGCACCGAGGACGGGTGGGCCCGGGTGCCGACCTTGACGAGCCGCGCGCGGGGGACGCGCACCGTCTCCGACGCGACGCGCCGCGGCCGCTCCCGAACGCCGTTGACGGTGCGCAGGACGTACGTGACCCGGCGCACCCCCGGCTGTCCGGGCCGCTCGACGACCTCCGTGCCCTGGAACAGCGTGGGGTCGGCGACGCGCCGCACGGCGAAGGGGATCGGCTCCTCGCGGACCTCGCGCGAGCCGGTGATCCGCAGCACCGAGACGGTCTGCCCGTCGCGCGGGAAGCTGTCCGGCGCGACCGAGGTGGCGTCCTGGCCGCGCAGGGTGACCCCGGCCTCCGCCACCGCCTCGGCGACGGTGGCCGCGTTGGTACGCACGGTGCGCGCCCGGCCGTCCGCCAGGACGGTCACCGTGCGCTCGGTGCGCACGTCGAGCGTGAGACCGGAGCCTCCGATGGGCCGGGAACGCGCGGCCGACAGATACGCGCCCTCCGCGCGCACGCCCCACTGTCTGAGCGCCCCGTCCACCGTGCGCGCCGTGGTCCACGCGTCGCGCCGGCGCCCGTCGAGCGTGAGCCGTACCGGCCGTGCGTGGCGGACCGCCACCTCGTCGCCGCTGCTGAGCGTGGCGCCGGGGCCGGGGGCCACCGTGTCGTGCGCCCCGAGCGGCACGCCCTCCTCGGCGAGCAGTTCGGTGACGTCGTCGGCGAAGGTGTGCAGGGTGCGCGGCCGCCCGTCGACGTTCAGTTCGATCGCCTTGTCCTTGGCGACGAACGCGGTCGTGCCGCCCGCCAGGAACGCCACCACCAGCGCCTGCGGCAGCAGCCTGCGCATGCCCTCCGGGCGCTCCGGCAGCCGCGGGCGCGGCCCGCGCCGCCGCGGCCCCCGGCGGGCGCCGTCCCGCCGCGCCGGCCGGGGCGGCTCCGGCTCCGGACGGGCGAGTTCGTAGGCGGGCCGGTAGGTGTCCCCGGCGCCGCGGAGGCCGGCGAGGCCTTCGCCGGCGCCGTCACCCAGGCCCGGGGCGGCTTCGGGGTACGGCAGCGTGTCGGCGGCGCGCGTGCCGTCGTGGACGGGCCCGGCCCCGGGCGTACCGGCCGCGTACATCTCATGCGTCCGGTCGTGTCCGCACGCCCCGTCGGACCCGTACCCCCCGTCGGACCCGTACGCCCCGTCGGACCCGTTCGCCCTGTCGGATCCACAGGCCACGACCGGGCCATAGGTCCCGTACGGCTCCGAGGTCCCGTAGGGCCCTGAGAACCCGTAAGGCCCCGAGAGCCCGTACGGCTCTGAGAGCCCGTACGGCTCTGAGAGCCCGTAGGGCCCCGAGGTCCCGTACGGCTCCGAGGTTCCGTAGGGCCCGTGCGCCGTCCCGTCTGTCACGTAGGCCCCGTGGGTCTCGGGGATCTCGTACGTCTCGTAGGGCGTTGTGCTCACCGACACGCTCCAGGGGCCGAGGTCGCGAGGGCCCGGATCGGGCCCCCAGAACCTAGCGGAGCGGTCGTCACTCTCCAAAGCGGCGCGACTACTCTGGGTGCGTCAGCACACGCTCAGTAGTCGAAGGCGCGTGCGGTGTTGGCGGCGAGCGCCGTGGCCAGCGCGTCCTCGTCGACACCGCGTACGGCCGCCATCGCGCGCACCGTGACGGGGACGAGGTACGGCGCGTTGGGCCGTCCGCGGTAGGGCGCCGGGGTGAGGAAGGGCGCGTCGGTCTCCACCAGGACCAGTTCCAGCGGGGCGACGGCGAGGGCGTCCCGCAGGTTCTGGGCGTTCTTGAAGGTGACGTTGCCGGCGAAGGACATGAAGTAGCCGGCGCGGGCGCACACGTCGGCCATCTCCGCGTCGCCCGAGTAGCAGTGGAACACCGTCCGCTCGGGGGCGCCCTCCTCCTTGAGGACGCGCAGCACGTCGGCGTGGGCGTCGCGGTCGTGGATGACGAGGGCCTTGCCGTGCCGCTTGGCGATCTCGATGTGGGCGCGGAAGGAGCGCTCCTGGGCCGCCTTGCCCTCGGGGCCGGTGCGGAAGTAGTCGAGGCCGGTCTCGCCGACGCCCCTGACCTGGGGCAGCGCGGCCAGCCGGTCGATCTCGGCGAGCGCCTCGTCGAGCGCGGCGTCGCCGCCGGGCTCCCTCGCCCCCTGCCGCGACCCCCCTCCCCCAGGGTCGCCGTGGACGATGCGTGGCGCCTCGTTCGGATGCAGGGCGACCGCCGCGTGGACGTTCTCGTGCGCGGCGGCGGTCTCGGCGGCCCAGCGCGAACCCTTCAGGTCGCAGCCGACCTGGACGACCGTGGTCACCCCCACCGACGCGGCCTTGGCCAGCGCCTCCTCGACCGTGCCGGACTGCATGTCGAGGTGGGTGTGGGAGTCGGCGACCGCTGTCCGGAGCGGCTCCGGGAGCGGGGGCGCCGCGTTCTTGTCGGCGTTCGAAGGCATGCGTCGATCCTACGGAAGGCGTGTCCCCGCACGGCCGGGCGAGGGACGGGCGCCCCCGCGGGAGGGGCGGGCACCCCAACAGGCGCCCCCGCGAGAGGGGCGGGCATCCCTACGGGTGGGGCGGCCGCCCCTGGGAAGGGGAGCCGCCCTCATCGCTCCGGGCCCGGCCTTCAACTTCCCGGGCCTCCTGTCAGTCCTCCTTGCGGTGGAACGGGTGCAGCAGGTCGGACAGGTGCCAGTGGTGGTCCTCCTGCTTCCGGGCCGCCGCCTCCTCCCCGGACGCGGACTCGGACGCCGGGTCCACGACGGGCCCGGCCGCACGGTGGTGCCGGCGCTCGTGCAGATGGTTCTGCGCCGACGACACCCGGCCCGCCCGCATGATCCTGACGACGTGGCCGTCGCAGTTCTTGCAGCTGGGACGGCTCAGCGGCGAGGGCACTATGCGGCCGTCGGCGACGTAGAGCACGAAGTCCTGCCCGTCGGCGTCCGTGTGGTGCTCTATCTCGTACGACTGCTCCCACCCGTGCCCGCAGCGCATGCAGGCGAAGGAGTACGACTCGTTGACGACTGCGGTGGCAGTACCGCGGTGACCGGCCTGCCCTGCGAACTCGCTCATGCCAGCTCCTCGTGTTCCGCTGGACGGAGGGACCGGTGCGTCCCTGCCTCCAGTGGACGCCTCCGCGAGCGCCGACGCAGCAGCCCTGTCGAGTGTTGGAGCCGATTTGGACGTCGCTTGCCCAAGGCTCCCCTGAACGGCAGGTGTCGCTTTGCGTTTCCCAAACGCCGCTTTGCTCCCCCATGGGGCGCGCGCTCATGAGAGATACGCCCTGCTCAGAGGGGGTGTGACGTACCCCTCACGAGTGAACCGCCGTCAAGGCGGGTCCTGACCGTCACCACCGCCGTCAACCGGAGTGCTTGGCCGCCACCACCGCGTCGAACACCTCGCGCTTGGGCAGGCCGGCCTCCGCCGCGACCGCCGCGATGGCCTCCTTGCGGCGCTCGCCCGCCTCCTCGCGCACCCGCACCCGGCGCACCAGCTCCTCCGGGCCGATCTCCTCGGCCCCCTTCTCCGGCGCGCCCTCGACCACCACCGTGATCTCGCCCCGTACGCCCTCGGCGGCCCACGCGGCCAGCTCGCCGAGCCCGCCGCGCTTCACCTCCTCGTACGTCTTGGTCAGCTCGCGGCAGACGGCGGCGCGGCGCTCGGCGCCGAACACCTCGGTCATCGCCGCGAGCGTGTCGTCGAGCCGGTGCGGGGCCTCGAAGTAGACGAGGGTGCGCCGCTCGGCGGCGACCTCGCGCAGCCGGGACAGCCGTTCGCCCGCCTTGCGCGGCAGGAACCCCTCGAAGCAGAACCGGTCGACCGGCAGCCCGGACAGCGCCAGCGCGGTCAGCACGGCGGACGGCCCGGGCACGGCGGTGACCCGTACGTCCTTCTCGACGGCCGCGGCGACCAGCCGGTAGCCGGGGTCGGAGACGGACGGCATGCCCGCGTCCGTCACCAGCAGCACCCGCGCCCCGCCCAGCAGCTCCTCGACCAGCTCCGGCGTCCGGGCGGCCTCGTTGCCCTCGAAGTAGGACACGATCCGGCCCCCGGGCGTCACGCCCAGCGCCTGCGTCAGCCGGCGCAGCCGCCGGGTGTCCTCGGCGGCGACCACGTCGGCGTCCGCCAGTTCCGCGGCGAGCCGGGGCGGCGCGTCCCGCACGTCGCCGATGGGAGTGCCAGCCAAGACAAGGGTTCCAGTCACTTACCCATCCTCTCAAGCCCGGGGCCGGCGACCGCCCCCAGCACCTCCTCGCACCCGCGCCGGGACCCTCCCGAAAGCGGACGCACCCCACCCGTACCGCCCATGCACGGGACTCACACAGCGCCGTTCCCTACGATGGCGCGGTGACCAGTACCGCGTCCTCCACGGACCCCCGGCAGGACCTGGCCCCGTACGACCAGCGGCCGTCGTGGCGGCAGCGGCTGCGCCGCTTCGGCCACGAGGCGGCCCCGGCCGGGCCCGCACGCGACGTACGCGACCGTCTGGTGCCCCCGTACGCGGAGCCCGGCCCCCGGCTGTGGGCCGCCCTCGGCATCCCGGCCCGGCCGGCCGGCATCGTCGCGCGCTGGTCGGGCTGGCTCGGCCCGCTGCTGGTCACGCTGCTGGCCGGCGTGCTGCGGTTCTGGCACCTGGGCAGCCCGAGGGCGGTGATATTCGACGAGACGTACTACGCCAAGGACGCGTGGGCGATCGTCCACCGCGGCTTCGAGGTCAACTGGGACAAGAACGCCAACGACCTGATCCTGAGCAGCGGCGGCCACCTCGCCGTGCCGTCCGACGCGGCGTACGTCGTGCACCCGCCGGTCGGGAAGTACGTCATCGGCCTGGGCGAGCTGATGTTCGGGTTCGACCCGTTCGGCTGGCGCTTCATGACGGCGCTGCTGGGCACGCTCTCCGTGCTGATGCTGTGCCGGATCGGCCGCCGGCTGTTCCGCTCCACGTTCCTCGGCTGCCTGGCGGGCACGCTGATGGCGGTGGACGGGCTGCACTTCGTGATGAGCCGGACCTCGCTGCTCGACGGCGTGCTGATGTTCTTCGTCCTGGCGGCGTTCGGCTGTCTGCTGATCGACCGCGACAGGTCCCGGGCGAGACTGGCCGCCGCGCTGCCGGTGGACGCCGACGGCCGGGTGCGGCCGCACGCGCGCATCGCCGAGACCGCCCGGCTGGGCCCGCGCCCTTGGCGCTGGGCGGCCGGCCTGATGCTGGGCCTGGCGGCCGGCACCAAGTGGAACGGCCTCTACATCATGGTCGCGTTCTGCGTGATGGCCGTGCTGTGGGACGTCGGCGCCCGCCGGGTGGCCGGCGCCCGCCGCCCGTACGTGGCCGTGCTGCTGCGCGACACGGGCATCACGTTCCTGGCGACGGTCCCGGTGGCGATCGCCGTCTACCTGCTCTCCTGGCTCGGCTGGATCCTCTCCCCCACCGACGGCACCGGCGGCTACTTCCGCAACTGGGCGGCCACCGACGGCAAGGGCGGCTCCTTCACCTTCCTGCCGGACTGGGTGCGCAGCCTGTGGCACTACGAGCACGAGGTCTACAAGTTCCACGTCGGCCTGTCCTCGCCGCACACCTACCAGTCCAACCCGTGGAGCTGGATCATCGACGCCCGCCCGGTGTCGTACTTCTACGAGTCCCCCGCGCCCGGCACCGCCGGCTGCCCGGCCGACGCCGGCGACAAGTGCGCCCGCGAGGTCCTCGCCCTCGGCACGCCGATGCTGTGGTGGGCCGCCTGCGCGGCGCTGGTGTACGTCCTGTGGCGCTGGTTCTTCCGCCGCGACTGGCGCGCGGGCGCCATCGCCTGCGGCGTCGCGGCCGGCTACCTGCCCTGGTTCATGTACCAGGAGCGGACGATCTTCTTCTTCTACGCCGTCGTCTTCGTCCCGTTCCTCTGCCTCGCGGTCACGATGCTCATCGGCGCGATCATCGGCCCGCCGGGCGCCTCCGACACCCGCCGCGTGGCCGGCGCCACGGGCGCGGGCGTCCTGGTCCTCCTGATCGCCTGGAACTTCATCTACTTCTGGCCCCTGTACACCGGCACGGCGATCCCGATCCAGGACTGGCGGGCGCGGATGTGGCTGGACACCTGGGTCTAAGGGCTGTCCCACAATCCCTGGTGGATCAGGGCGCGGCGGCCGGCCGCGCCCTCGTGGTCGTCGTAGGTCGCCCCGGCCGCCCTCGTACGGCCCGGAGGCGGCCCGGAGGAGCCGGCATGAGGGGCAGTGGTGGCACCGGCCACGCCGTTCACATACGTGGCTGAATACCGACCCCTCGGTCAGCCCGCTGATCTCCATTCGGACAACATTCCGGAAACAGCGGTCCCGGAAGGCTCGGATTCCGCATACAGTTCAAGGCGCACATGGTCTTTGAACGCGTTCAACAATATGCGGGCGAAGGCTTCAGGGGAGGGAAACGGGGAGGGAGCGCTCGGATGCGCAAGGGGGCCAAGGCCGCCGTCGTCAGCGGTGTGGTGGTCGTGATGGTGGGCGGGGCCGCGTACGGCGGGTACCACCTGCTGACCACGCTGGACGGGGCGGCGGTCGTCGGCTCGCCCGAGCCCGTCAGGACCGGGCCGCCGAGCGCGGACGAGGTGAAGGACGCCTCGTCGAAGTTCTTCGCCGCCTGGGAGAAGGGCGACGCGGTCACGGCCGCCTCGTACACCAACTTCCCCGACGCGGCCCGGCCGCTGCTGTCGTCCTTCGGGCACGACGCGCACATCGGCCGGGTGAGGATCACGCCCGGCGCCGCCACCGGGACCACCGTGCCCTTCTCGGTCACGGCCACGGTGTCGTACGACGGCACGTCCAAGCCGCTCGCCTACCGCAGCCGGCTGACCGTCGTGCGCGGCACCAACAGCCACCGGCCACTGGTCGACTGGCAGCCCACGGTCGTCCACCCCGGCCTGCGCAAGGGCGACACGCTGGTCACCGGCGCGTCCGCCGCCCCGCCGATCGAGGCCGTCGACCGCGACGGCGCCGTGCTGACGAAGGAGAAGTACCCCTCGCTCGGGCCGATCCTGGACGAGTTGCGGGCCAAGTACGGCGACAAGTCGGGCGGCACCCCCGCGATCGAGCTGAGCATCCACCACGAGGACACCGACACCGCCGAGACTCCGCTCATCACCCTCGCCAAGGGCAGGGCGGGCAAGCTGCGCACCACGCTCAGCGCGAGCGCCCAGGCGGCGGCCGAGCAGGCGGTGCAGAAGTACTCCGAGTCCTCGGTGGTGGCCGTGAAGGCGTCCACCGGCGAGGTGCTGGCGGTCGCCAACCACCGCGAGGACGGCTTCAACGCGGCCTTCCTCGGGCAGCTGGCCCCCGGCTCCACGATGAAGATCGTCACCGCCGCCGCCCTCATCGACAACGGTCTCACCTCGGCGAGCGGGCCCGCGCCCTGCTACCCGGACGTGATGTGGGAGGGGCAGACCTTCCACAACCTCAAGGGCATGAAGCCGAACGAGCAGGCGACCCTCTCCGAGAGCTTCGCCCGCTCCTGCAACACCGCCTTCATCAAGTTCACCCCCAAGCTGGGCGCCGAGGCCCTCACCCGGGAGGCCCAGGACCGCTTCGGCCTCGGGCGCGACAACTGGAAGACCGGCATCCCGTCCTACGACGGCTCGGTGCCCCCGGTCAGCGGCCCCGACCAGGCGGCCGCCCTGATCGGCCAGGGCCAGGTGCAGATGAGCCCGCTGAACATGGCCTCGGTGACGGCCACCGCGCTCACCGGCCGCTTCCGGCAGCCGGTCCTCGTCTCCCCCGCACTCGACAACCGGGAGATCGCCCAGGCGAAGGGCCTGCCGGGCGCCACCTCCGCTCAGCTGCGGCAGATGATGAACCGCACCGCCACCACCGGCACCGGCGCCGTCGCGATGTCCGGGCTGAGCGGCGCCATAGGTGCCAAGACCGGCTCCGCCGAGGTCGACGGACAGGCCAAGTCGAACAGCTGGTTCACCGGCTACCGCAACGACGTGACGGCCGCCGCGATGACCCAGGAGGGCGGCCACGGCGGCGACGCGGCGGGCCCGATCGTGGCAGCGGTCCTGCGCGCGGCCGGCTGACGGCCGGCGGACGGAGCGGCTGAGGGCCGACGGACGGGTCCGGCCGGTTGAGGGCCCCTGCCCGACCGGCTGCTGGGCCGACCGGCCAGACCCCCGTGCACGGCGCTCCGGCCGGCCCGCGTGACGGGCTGGACGGCGCCCCCGGACCGCGGCCCGGGCGGCAGGGCGGACGGCACCGCGAGCGGCACTGCGGACGGCGCCCCGTTCGGCCCCTGGCAGCGGGCCCGGGCGACGCGCCCTGGAAGCGGTCTCAGACAGCGGTCTCAGGCAACGCTCCAGGTCGCGGTCCCGGGTGGTCCGTCAGCTGTGCGCCACCGCCGGCGTCTCCGCCGCCGAGTACGTCCGCCGCAGGAACCGCGTCAGCGTGCTGGTCTCGAACTGCACCACCGACACGCCCCCGGCGGAATGGAACTCGACCACGGCCTGCACCCGGCCGCACGGCCACACCCGCACCTCACCGGTGCCGGCCGGGGAGCGCAGCCCCTGTTCGAGCAGCGCGCGGGAGAAGGTCCACTCGTGCCGGTCGGGCAGCCTGACCCGGACCGACCTGGGTTCCTCGGGGTCGTAGCGCAGGACGACCGGCACGGCGCCGGGCTCGTCGCGCACCTCGTCGTCGGTGACTATGTGGGCTCGCGCGTACTGCTCGACTACCGGCATCGGATGACCCCTTACGCTCAGTGACCCCCACGAAAGCTGTCCATCCTCTTGCATCCCCGTTCTTTCCAATGTCGCACATTTCCCGGAGAGCGCTTCCTGAACCGTCCGTCGCCCACGAGGCACTCGCTCTTGCAACTCGTTCGCAACTGCCCGCTATCCTCGAACGGTGCATGTGCCTGACGGATTCATCAACGCCCCCACCTCCGCCGCCGCCGGTGTCGTAGCCGCCGGCGCCCTCGCCGTGAGCCTGCGCGGCGCCCGCCGGGAACTCGACGAGCGGACCGCGCCACTGGCCGGCCTGGTCGCCGCGTTCATCTTCGCGGTGCAGATGCTCAACTTCCCCGTCGCGGCCGGCACCAGCGGCCACCTCCTCGGCGGCGCCCTCGCGGCGATACTCGTGGGCCCCTACACCGGGGTCCTGTGCGTGTCGGTGGTCCTGCTGATGCAGGGCATCCTCTTCGCCGACGGCGGCCTGACCGCGCTCGGCGTCAACATCACCGACATGGCGATCACGACGACGGTCGTCGCGTACGCCGTCTTCCGCGGCCTGGTGAAGGTGCTGCCGCGCCGCCGCCGCTCGGTGACCGTCGCGTCCTTCGCGGCGGCCTTGCTCTCCGTCCCGGCCGCCGCGGTCGTCTTCACGCTGATCTACGCGATCGGCGGCACGACCGACGTGTCCATCGGCAAGGTCGCCACCGCCATGATCGGCGTGCACGTCCTCATCGGCGTCGGCGAGGCCGTGATCACCGCGCTGACCGTCGGCGCCGTGATCGCCGTGCGGCCGGACCTGGTGCACGGGGCGCGCGGCCTGGAGCAGCGCCTCAAGCTGCGGGTCAACGGCGAGCTCGTCGACGCGCCCGCCGCCGAGCCGGCCCCCGTCCCGGTCGCCGCCCGGTCACACCGCAAGGTGTGGATCACCGGTCTGGTCGCCTCCCTGATCCTCGCCGGCTTCGTCAGCTTCTACGCCTCCGCCAGCCCCGACGGCCTGGAGAAGGTCGCCCACGACAAGGGCATCGACCAGAAGGAGAAGCCGCACACCAACGAGGACTCCCCGCTCGCCGACTACGGCGTGAAGGACATCTCCGACGCCCGGCTGTCCGGCGGGCTCGCGGGCGTGATCGGCGTCGGCGTCACCGTCGTCGTCGGCAGCACCGTCTTCTGGATCGTGCGCCGGCGCCGTACGGACGCCGACGCCGCCGGGCCCTCCTCCGTCTCGCGGGCCGTCTGAGATGGGCGCGGGACACGCGCACCGGCTGTACCGGCACGGGCACTCGTCCGTGCACGGGCTGCCGCCGCACACCAAGCTCGCCGCCGCCTTCGCCTTCGTCGTGGTCGTGGTGTCGACCCCGCGCGAGGCGATGTGGGCGTTCGCCCTGTACGCCGTGCTGCTGGCCGTCGTCGCCGGCGCGGCCCGGGTGCCGGCCGGCTTCCTGCTGAAGCGGCTGCTGATCGAGGTGCCGTTCGTCGCGTTCGCGGTGCTGATGCCGTTCGTCGCCGAGGGCGAGCGGGTGCACGTCCTCGGGCTGTCGCTGAGCGTGAACGGCCTGTGGGGCGCCTGGAACGTGCTCGCCAAGGGCACCCTCGGCGTCGCCGCCTCAGTGCTGCTGGCCGCCACCACCGAACTGCGCGAACTGCTGCTCGGCCTGCAGCGGCTGAAGCTGCCCCCGCTGCTGGTGCAGATCGCCTCCTTCATGATCCGCTACGGCGACGTCATCACCGACGAGATGCGGCGGATGCGGATCGCCCGCGAGTCCCGCGGCTTCGAGGCGCGCGGGATGCGCCACTGGGGAGTGCTCGCCAAGTCGGCGGGCGCGCTGTTCATCCGCTCCTACGAGCGCGGCGAGCGGGTCCACCTGGCCATGGTCAGCCGCGGCTACGCCGGTTCGATGCCGGTCATCGACGAGGTGACCGCCTCCCGGGCCCAGTGGTCGTCCGCACTGGGCCTCCCCTGTGCCGCGCTCGTCGTCTGTCTGCTGGGATGGGTCCTGTGACTGCTTCTCTCGAGGTCTCGGGCCTCGCCTTCGCCTACCCAGACGGACACCAGGCCCTCTTCGGCGTGGACTTCGCGATCGAGCGCGGCGAGCGGGTGGCGCTGCTCGGCCCGAACGGCGCCGGCAAGACCACCCTCGTGCTGCATCTCAACGGCATCCTCGGCGGCGGCGCCGGCACGGTGACGGTGGCCGGACTGCCGGTCGGCAAGCGGCACATGGCCGAGATCCGGCAGAAGGTCGGCATCGTCTTCCAGGACCCGGACGACCAGCTGTTCATGCCGACCGTGCGCGAGGACGTGGCGTTCGGTCCGGCGGCGGCCGGGCTGAAGGGGCCGGAGCTGGAGGAGCGGGTGCGCACGGCCCTGGAGCGGGTCGGCATGGCGGAGTTCGCCGACCGCCCGCCGCACCACCTGTCCTTCGGGCAGCGCCGCCGGGTGGCGGTGGCGACCGTCCTCGCCATGGAGCCGGAGATCCTGGTCCTGGACGAGCCCTCCTCCAACCTGGACCCCGCCTCCCGCCGCGAACTGGCCGACATCCTGCGCTCGTTGGACGTGACCGTGCTCATGGTCACGCACGACCTCCCGTACGCGCTCGAACTGTGCCCGCGCGCGCTGATCCTCAGCGACGGCGTGATCGCGGCGGACGGTTCGACCGGCGAGCTGCTCTCCGACGACGCCCTGATGCGCGCCCACCGCCTGGAGCTGCCGTTCGGCTTCGACCCGCGCTCCGTGACGGCTCGCGCCTGAGCCCGCCCGCACACGCCCCCCGAGGAATCGCAGGCGGCACGCCCGTGTTCCACTCACTGTCGCAGGCGAGCGGCGGCTGCGGGTGATGAGTGACGGGAGTACGGACGTGGGCGTGGACGTGAACGGCACGGTGGCCGAGGGCTTCGAGCCGGTCCGGGAAGCGTTCGCGGAGAACTTCGCCGCGCGCGGCGAGCGAGGCGCGGCGGTCGCGGTGTACCGGGACGGGCACCGGGTCGTCGACCTGTGGGCCGGGACGCGGGACGTGGACGGCGCGGCTGACTCGGCTCCCTGGGAGCGGGGCACCGCGCAGATCGTGCGCTCGGCGACCAAGGGCGTCGCCGCCGCCGTGCTCCTGCTGCTGCACCAGCGCGGGCGGCTGGACCTGGACGCGCCGGTGGGGACGTACTGGCCCGAGTACAAGGCGGCGGGCAAGGAGCGGACGCTGGTGTGGCACCTGCTCGCCCACCGGGCGGGCGTACCGGCGCTGGACGTGCCGCTGACGCCCGAGCGGGCCGCCGATCCGGTGCTCGGCGCTGACGCCGTCGCCGCGCAGGCCCCGGCCTGGGAACCGGGAGCCGACCACGGTTACCACGCGCAGACGTACAGCTGGCTGACGGACGGGCTGGTGCGGCGGGTGACCGGACGGTCCGTCGGCGAGTGGATCGCGGACGAGATCGCCGGGCCGGCCGGCGCGGAGCTGTGGGTCGGCCTGCCCGAGGAGGAACGCCCCCGTGTGGGCCGGGTGGGCCCGGTCGAGCCCCCGGCCACGGAGAACGGCGGCCTGCGGACCCGCCCCAAGCGCGCGGTAGCCGAGGCCTACGCCGACCCCGGCTCCCTCACCAGCCGGTCCTTCGGCGCGATCACCCCGCACGCCGACGAGAACGACCCGGCCTACCGTTCCGCCGTGCTGCCCGCCTCCAACGGCATCGCGACCGCCGACGGCCTGGCCCGCTTCTACGCCTCGCTGATCGGCGACGTGGACGGCGGCGCCCGCCTGTTCACGCCCGAGACGATGGAGCGGGCGCGCGCGGAGGCCTCGGCGGGAGCGGACCGGGTCCTCGTCGTCCCCACCCGCTTCGGCCTCGGCTACATGCTGCACGGCGGCGCGTCGCCGCTGCTCGCCCCGGGCTCCTTCGGCCACCCCGGCCGCGGCGGCGCCCTCGGCTTCGCCGACCCGGAGTCGGGCGTCGCCTTCGGCTACGTCACCAACGGCTTCCGCACGAACGTGACGGCGGACCCGAGGGCGCAGGCCCTGGTCCGGGCGGTGCGAACCGCCACGGCGACGGCGGCTTAGCGGTCCGCGGGCGCGCGGGGCGCCTCACATGTGGATGGGCTGGGAGGTGCGACCCGAGGCCTGGTCGATCTCGCCGTGCGCCTTGGTGAGCAGCTGCTCGGCGAGTTCGTTGAGGGCGCGGGCGCCGGCGATCTCCTCACCGATCCGCGGCTGGTTGGAGTCGGTGCGGTGCCGGCTGGCGCTGCCGTGCGCGCGGACCGCGCTGCCGTCGGGCAGACGGACCATCGCCGCGGCTTTGGTGTGCTGGTCGTCCTCCTTGAACTCCAGCTCGACATGCCATCCCACTGCGGTATTCGTCGTGTCCATCGCCATGTCCATCACCTCCGGAACACCTGCTTCCAGGGTGCTCCTTTCCTGACCGGCGCGCAGCATCAGACCTCCGGCGGTTGGCCTCGGCCCCGGCCGGTGCGCGGCGCGGCGGGGCGGGGCGCCGGCCCGGCTGCTAGCCCGTGTGCAGCATCAGGCCGATGCCGGCGACCAGCAGCCCGGCCGCCGCGATGCGCGGCGCCCCGAAGCGCTCCTTGAAGAACAGCGCGCCGATGGCGGCGCCGACGAGGACGGACGACTCGCGCAGCGCCGAGACGGGAGCGAGGTCCGCTCCGGTCTGCGCCCACAGCACGAGTCCGTACGCCGTGACGGACAGGGCCGCGCCGAGCAGGCCGAGGGCGGCGTGCGGACGCAGCGCGGCCACCGTCCCCGCGCGCAGCCGGTACGCGGCCCAGGCGGGGACGACCGCCCCCTGGACCGCCATGAGCCAGGCGATGTAGCCGAGGGAGGTGCCGGAGGCGCGGACGCCGAGCCCGTCGACGACGGTGTACGCGGCGATGGACAGCCCGGTCGCCAGGGCGGCGCCGATCGCCCGCCAGTCGGGCCGCCGGCCGCGCAGTCCCCACAGCGCGACGCCGGTCAGCCCGGCGCACGACAGGGCGATGCCCGCCGTCGTCCAGCCGTCGGGCAGCTCGTGCGCGAAGACGGCCGCGAGGGCGGTGACGACCAGTGGCGCGGTGCCGCGCGCGATCGGATAGGCCTGCCCGAAGTCGCCGAGCCGGAAGGACGTCATCAACAGGGCGTAGTACACGACGTGGATCACCGCGGACGCGAGCAGGTACGGCCACGCCCCCGCCGCCGGCACGGGCGTGAACGCCGCGGCGACCCCGCCGATCAGCAGCCCGCCGCCGGAGATCAGCGCGAAGGCGACGAGCTTGTCCGGGATCCTGTGCGCGAGCGCGTTCCAGCAGGCGTGTGTGACCGCCGCCAACAGGACCGCGGCGGCCACCGGCGGGGTCACGAAGCGCGCTCGCGCACGTCCACGAGAGTGGCGCCGGCGTGCGCGACGAGGTCCTTCGGCTCGATCGGGAAGACGGTGTACGGCGTGCCGGCCGCCGCCCACACGAGGTCGTGCGCGAGCAGCGACCGGTCGGCGAGGACACGCGTCCGCGTCCGGTGCCCGAAGGGCGGCACGCCTCCGATGGCGTACCCGGTGGTCTCCCGTACGACATCGGCCCGGGCCCGGGTGACCTTCGCGGCCCCCAGCTCCGCCCGCACCCGCTCCACGTCCACTCGCGAGGCCCCGTCCATGAGCACGAGCACCGGCTCGGCGTCCGCCGCGAAGATCAGCGACTTGCAGATCTGACTCAGCTCGCACCCGACGGCGGCCGCGGCCTCGGCGGCGGTCCGGGTCGCCTCCGGGAACCGCCGGGTCCGCGCGAGCAGATCGTCGAGCCCGAGCCCCCGCAGAGCCTCGGCGAAACGGGGGTGGGCGCCGGACCCTCCGGCGTCGGTGTCGGCTGCGGTCGTCATGGGGGCACGGTACGTCATCGCCGAGGAAGCCCTCACGGGGTTTTCCCCCGCCTCTTCGGGGCCCGGGACCACCCGGCGGGGCACGGCACACGGCCTCCACCGCCGACACGGCCGTCCGGCTGTTCCGGCCGCGGCTCACCCGGGGGTGTGTACGGCCGAACGGCCGGCGAGGGCCCGTGCGGGGTCCTCACCGGCCGTTCGGCCGCCGGAGGCGGGGTGTCAGGCGTGGACCAGTTCGCGGTCCTCGTCGGCGTCCTTCTCGCGCAGGCCCTCACCCTCCACGTCGACGTTGGGCAGGGCGCGCTCCAGCCAGGCCGGGAGCCACCAGGCGCGGCGGCCGAGCAGCGCCAGGACCGCCGGGACGATGGCCATGCGGACGATGAACGCGTCGAAGAAGACCGCGATCGCCAGGCCGAAGCCGATCATCTTGATCATCGACTCGCTGGAACCGATGAAGCCGGAGAAGACGGCGATCATGATGACCGCGGCGGCCGTCACGACCCGCGCGCCGTGCCGGAAGCCGGTCACGACCGCCTGCGTCGGCTTCTCGCCGTGGACGTACGCCTCGCGCATCCGGGTCACGAGGAAGACCTCGTAGTCCATGGCGAGACCGAAGACGACGCCCACCATGAAGATCGGCATCATCGACATGACCGGTCCGGTCTGCTCCACGCCCATCAGGCCGGACAGCCAGCCCCACTGGAAGACCGCGACCACGGCGCCGAGCGCGGCCAGCACCGAGAGCAGGAAGCCGAGCGCCGCCTTCAGCGGGACCAGGATCGAGCGGAAGACCACGATCAGGAGGAGGAAGGCGAGGCCGACGACCAGCGCCAGGTACGGGACCAGGGCGTCGTTCAGCTTCTGCGAGACGTCGATGTTCATGGCCGTGGACCCGGTGACCAGCACCTCGGCGTCCGTCTTGGCCTTGATGCCGTCGCCCGCGTCGCGGATGGCGTGGACCAGGTCCTCGGTGGTGGTGGAGGACGGCTTGGAGTTGGGGACGACGGTGACCGTGGCGGTGTCGCCGGCCTTGTTGGGCTGTGCCGGGGTGACGGTGACGACGTCCTTGAGGCCCTTGATCTCGTCGGTCACCTCGGTGAAGGCGGCCTTCGGGTGGGCGCTGTCCTTGGCGTCGACGACGACCATCAGCGGGCCGTTGAAGCCGGGGCCGAAGCCCTCGGAGAGCAGGTCGTAGGCGCGGCGCTGGGTGGTGGAGACGGGCTGGGAGCCGTCGTCGGGCAGGCCCAGCTCCAGGGAGGCGGCGGGGACCGCGGCGGCGCCCAGGCCGATCACGCCGAGCAGCAGCACGGCGACGGGCCGGCGGACGACGAAGCTCGCCCAGCGGGTGCCCATGTTCGGCCCGGCCGGCTTCCTGGCGGCGCGCGCGCCACCGAGCAGCTTGCTCTTCTCGCCGGCCGGCTTGACCCTGCGGCCGGCGTAACCGAGCAGGGCCGGGATCATGGTCAGGGCGATCAGGACGGCGATGAAGACCGTGCCGGCCGCGGCGATGCCCATCTTCGTCAGCATCGGGATGTTGACGACGGACAGGCCGACCAGGGCGATGACGACGGTCAGGCCCGCGAAGACCACCGCCGAGCCGGCGGTGCCGACGGCGCGGCCGGCGGCCTCCTCGCGGGAGCGGCCCTCGGCCAGTTCGGCGCGGTAGCGGGAGACGATGAACAGCGCGTAGTCGATGCCGACCGCGAGGCCGATCATCGAGGCCAGGGTGGAGGTGGTGGTGCCCAGGTCGAGGGCGCTGGCGAGGGCGGTGACCGTGGAGACGCCGATGCCGACGCCGATGATCGCGGTCAGCAGCGGCAGACCGGCGGCGAGCAGCGAGCCGAAGGTGATGACGAGGACGACGGCCGCGATGGCGATGCCTATGACCTCGGTGGCGCCGGTCTCGGGCGCCGCGTTGAGCGCGTCACCGCCGATCTCCACCGTGAGCCCGGCCTTGCGCGCGTCGTCCGCGGCGTCCTGCAGCGCGGTGCGGGAGGAGTCCTCCAGCTCCATGCCGGAGACCTTGTACTTCACCGACGCGTAGGCGATGGTGCCGTCCTTGCTGACGGCGTGGCCGGCGTAGGGGTCGGCGACGGAGGCGACCTCGGAGCCGGCGGACAGCTCCTTGACCGTCTTCTTCACGGTCGCCTTGTTGCCGACGTCGGTCATCTTCTCGCCGCCGGGCGCCTTGAACACCACGCGCGCGGTCGCGCCGTCGGCGCTCGCCCCGGGGAAGCGCTGTTCCAGCAGGTCGAAGGCCTTCTGCGCCTCGGTGCCGGGGATGGAGAAGGACGTGTTGCCCGCGGGGGGCGCGGAGGCGGCGCCGACGCCCGCGAGCGTCAGCAGCGCCACCCAGATCAGGGCGACGAAGTGCCGTCGTCGGAAGGCGAGACGGCCTATTTTGTACAGGAACGTGGCCACTTGGGCGTACTCCCGGTCAGTCGTTGGGTGGTACTTGGGCAGGGTTGATCAGCCCGACGACGTGAGCGGTGACGTCAGAAGGTGGGCTTACTGGGGAGTGGGTGTCAGCAGGTCGGCACGCCGAGGGCGGGGAGGACCACGGCGTCGATGTACGAACGGAGGAACTCCTGGGTCGGGGGCTGGTCCTCCATCAGCGTCCGGACGACGAAGCCGCCGGCCATCATGTGCACGACGAAGTCCAGTGCGGGGCAGTCCGCCCGCACCTCGCCCCGCTCGACGGCCCGCCGCAGCATCCGGTGGAAGGCGGCCGTCTCCGGCTCGATGAGCTGTTCCCGGAAGGCCTGTCTGAGGTCGGGGTTGTTGTGCACCGCCATGGCCAGGCCCCGCATCAGCGCGGAGTTCTGCTCCATGGTGCAGTCGTCCTCACCGGCGACCAGGGAGTGCAGGTCGCCGCGGAGGGAGCCGGTGTCGGTCCCGTCCGTCTTCCCGGGCTTGTTGTGCCGTACGGCCTTCACCACCAGCTCGGCCTTGCCGCCCCACTGGCGATAGAGCGTGGCCTTGCTGGATCGGGTGCGGGCGGCGACGGCGTCCATGGTGAGGGCGTCGTAGCCGACCTCGCGGAGCAGGTCGAGCACGGCCGCGTACAGCTCGGCCTCGCGCTCGGGCGTGATGCGGCTCCGACGCGTGGTCGCCATCTCGCTCATCCCGCCCTCCTTCCCGCTCCGCTCCGAACGACACGGTTTCGTACACCACGAATGTAGCGCACCGCCACAACGAAACGAAACCGTTTCGTACGTGCGTTGGGTCACGTTCGTCGGTTCCGCATAAGTTGCTGCGCTCCAGCCCCGGGCGAAAGCTGGATTGGTGAGCTATCTGCGCCTGCCGCACATCAGCGGCGACCTGCTGTGCTTCGTGGCCGAGGACGATCTGTGGCTGGCCCCGCTCGACGGAGCGGGCCGGGCCTGGCGGCTCACCGTGGACCGCACCAAGACCGGCCACCCGCGTTTCTCCCCCGACGGCCGCCACATCGCCTACACCAGCTGGCGCAGCCTCGCGCCCGAGATCCACCTCGTCCCGGTGGACGGCGGGCCCGGCCGGCAGCTGACGTACTGGGGCAGCTCCGACACCCGGGTGTGCGGCTGGTCCCCACCCGACGAGATCGGCGGCGCGGAGATCCTCGCCGTCACCTCGCAGGGCGAGCCGTTCTCCTACTTCACCTGGGCCTACAAGGTCGCCACCGACGGCTCCCCCGGCCGCAAACTGCCCTGGGGGCCGGTCTCCGACCTCCAGGCCGCCGACGTCGACGGCGAGCGCAGGAGCCTGCTGCTGACCGGCACCCCGCCGCACGAACCCGCCTCCTGGAAGCGCTACCGGGGCGGCGCGACGGGCCGGCTGTGGCTGCACGGACAGCGGCTGCTGCCCGACCTCGGCGGCCATCTGGCCTGCCCCCTGTTCGTCGGCGGCCGGATCGCCTTCCTCTCCGACCACGAGGGCGTCGGCAACCTCTACTCGTGCGCCTACGACGGCTCCGACCTGCGCCGCCACACCGACCACGACGCCTTCTACGCCCGGCACGCCGCCGGCGACGGCACCCGGGTCGTCTACCAGTGCGCGGGCGACCTGTGGCTCGTGGACGACCTGTCCGCGAACTCGCGGCCGCGAAAGCTGGAGGTGCGGCTGAGCGGGCCGCGGGCGGGGCGCCGCCGCTACCCGGTGCCGGCCGCCCAGCACGTGGACGGCATCTCCGTCGACGAGACGGGCCGGGCCAGCGCCGTGGTCGTACGGGGTTCGCTGTACTGGCTGACGCATCGCGACGGGCCCGCGCGCACGATCAGCGACACCCCCGGCGTACGGGTCCGGCTGCCGGAGATGCTCGGCGCGAGCGGGCGGATCGCCTACGTCACCGACGCGGGCGGCGAGGACGCCGTCGAGATCGCCGACCTGCCGCGCGCCACCGGGGCCCGCCCGCCGCGCCGGCTCGCCTCCGGCGAACTGGGCCGCGTCCTGGAGATGGTCTCCGACCCGGACGGGGAACGCCTCGCCCTCGCCTCCCACGACGGCCGCCTGCTGCTGGTCGACGTGTCGGAGGAGGCGGAAAGCGGCGGGGGCGTGGGGGACCTTCTGCGGGCGGGGGACGGGGAGGGCGACGAGGCGGGAGCCGGGGGCGCGGTGAGCGAAGGGGGCGCGGAGGGGGACGGTGGGGGCGGTGGGGCTGAGGAGGCTCGCGACGAGGCTGGGGAGCTTGGCGAGCCCGGACAGGCTGGTGGCAGCGAGAAGCCTGGCGGGGCTGGTGGGGCTGAGAAACCTGTCGGGGCTGGTGGGGTTGGGGAGTCCGCCGTGGCGGAAGCTCCGGAGGGGGCGCGAGGCGCCGGAGAGGTCGAGGCCGCCGACGGGGCCGGGACGTCCGAGGTCTCCGACGGAACCGCACCGGTCGGCGGGGTCGGCGCCTCCGGACCTGCCGCCGGGGCCGGAACCACGGAGCCCCCCGGCGAAGCCCGAGCCCCCGGCGGAGCCGGCACCCCCGCACCCCCGGGCGAAGCCCCGGCCGCCAGCGGAGCCGAACCCCCCGCCGCACCCCCCGGAGGGCTCGTCACCGAGTTGGTGCGGTCGGAGAACGGGCCCGTGCGGGACCTCGCGTTCTCCCCGGACGGGGCCTGGGTCACCTGGTCGCAGCCGGGCATCGGCCGCTCGCTGCGGCAGATCAGGATGGCCCGCATCAAGGACCGTACGGTCGTCGACGTCACCGACGGCCGCTTCGAGGACGAGAACCCGGTCTTCACCCGCGACGGCCGCTACCTCGCCTTCCTGTCCTGGCGCGGCTTCGACCCGGTGTACGACGTGCACACCGGGGACCTGTCCTTCCCGCTGGGCTGCAAGCCCTACCTGCTCCCGCTGTCCTCCGCGACCCCCTCCCCCTTCGCCCTCACCGCCGAGGGCCGCCCGGCGGCCGGCGGGCTGGACCCGGTGGAGGACGAGGAGACCGGCGAGCCGGGCGCGGTGACCGTGGAGGTGGAGGGCCTGGAGAACCGGGTGACGCCGTTCCCGGTCACCGCCTCCAAGTACTCCGCGCTGCACCCGGTCGCCGGTGGCGGCCTGGTCTGGCTGCGCTGGCCCATCTCCGGCGCGCTCGGCGAGACGTTCGCCAACCCCAACGACATGACCGGTCGGCCGACGCTGGAGCACTTCCACATCAGCAAGGCGAAGAAGTCCGAACTCGTGGGCCACCTCGACTGGTTCACGATCAGCGGGGACGGCACCCGGCTGGTCGTCGTGGACGAGGGCGACCTGCGGGCGGTCCCCTCCACCGAACTCGGCGACAGCGACACCACGACCTGGATCGACACCCGCCGGATCCTGCACACGGTCGACCCGCCCGCCGAGTGGCGCCAGGCCTACGAGGAGGCGGGCCGGCTCATCCGGGACTACTTCTGGGATCCGGGGATGTGCGGCATCGACTGGACCGGTGTGCTCGCGCAGTACCGCCCGCTGGTCGAACGCGTCGCCTCCCCCGACGAGTTCGCCGACCTGCTGCGCGAGGTCCTCGGCGAACTGGGCACCTCCCACGCCTACGTCGCCGCCGCCCGCCGCAACGAGGGCCCGCCGCACTACCAGCGCTGGCAGGGCCTGCTCGGCGCCGACCTCGTACGCCGCGACGCCGGCTGGGTGGTCAAGCGGATCCTGCCCGGCGACTCCTCCGACTCCCGCGCCCGTTCGCCGCTGGCCGGCACCGGCATCCGCGACGGCGCCGTGCTGACCCACGTGGACGGCCGCCCGGTGGACCCGCTGACGGGACCGTTCCCGCTGCTGGCCGGGTCCGGCGCCACGACCGTGGAGCTGACGTTCACGACGGCGGACGGCGACGGCCCCTCCCGCCGGGTCGCGGTCGTGCCCCTGATCGACGACCGGCCGCTGCGCTACCAGGACTGGGTGGCCAAACGCCGTGCCGTGACCCGGGAGTTGAGCGACGGACGGTGCGGTTACCTGCACATCCCCGACCTAGGCGGCTCCGGCTGGGCGCAGTTCAACCGGGACGTGCGCATGGAGATGTCCCGCCCGGCGCTGATCGTCGACGTGCGCGGCAACGCGGGCGGCCACATCAGCGAGCTGGTCATCGAGAAGCTCACCCGCACCATCCTCGGCTGGGACCTGACCCGCGACGCCCAGCCCGTGTCGTACGCCTCGAACGCGCCGCGCGGACCCATCGTCGCCCTCGCCGACGAGGCGACCTCCTCCGACGGCGACATGATCACGGCGGCGATCAGACTGCTCAAGCTCGGGCCGGTGGTCGGCCAGCGCACCTGGGGCGGAGTGGTCGGCATGACCGGCCGGCACCGCCTCGGCGACGGCTCGGTGATCACGGTCCCGATGAACGCGGCCTGGTTCGACGCGTACGGCTGGTCCGTCGAGAACCACGGCGTCGCACCCGACGTGGAGAGCCTGCGGACGCCGCTGGACTGGGCCGAGGGCCGCCACCGGGAGATGGACGACGCCATCGAACTCGCCCTGGAACTCCTCGCGGCCAACCCGCCCGCCACCCCGCCGGACTACCGGGACACCCCCGACCTCGCCCGCCCCCCGCTCCCCCCGCGCGACGCCTCGCCCGACGCGTAGGCGACGCACGACGCGCAGGCATCGCCCGGCGCGAGAAAAGGGGAGGGGCGCCACCCAGGGCACCCCGCAGGCGCGCGAGACACACGCGAGCGCGCCGGACACAGGGACCCGTAGGTAGGCGCGCGGGGCACAGGGCACACGTGAGCGCGGGGCACAGGGCACACGTGAGCGCGGGGCGCCCTGTCGCACAGGGCACCCCGCGCCGTCCCGGACGAGCCGAGCAGACGGACGACCGGTTACCGGTCGAAGTCCTCGTCGAGGCGGTCGTCCAGCTCGTGCGTGTCGTCGATGTTCTGACGACCCCGCTCGCGCGGCTGCGACGCACGCTGGCCGGCCTGGCCGGCCTTCTCACGGGCCGGCTGCTGACCCTGCTGCTGGCCCTGCTGCCGGCCCTGCTGGGCCTTCCGCTGCAGCTGCTCGGCCTGGTCCTGGATCTTGTCCTTCATGCCCATGCTGTTTCACTCCTGTGTGGGTGAGTCGATCCCCAAGTGGGTGAGGGGATCGGGCTCGACCAGATTCACACGGGCGGTGACCCTGCGCATGTCGATCAACGACGGTGCGTGACCGGGACCTTCCGCTCCTGCTCGTCGGCCGCGCCCCCGGCCCCCACCAGCCCGATCCGCATCCCGCTCACCCGGTCCGCGAACCGCCGCATCTCCCGCTGCCCCACGGTCCCGATGACGGCGGGCAGGTACCCGCGCACGCCCTGCATCCCGCGCAGCCACCACTGCCCGTACACATGGGCCGCACGCCGCTCGACGCCGTCCACGATCCGGTCCACGGCAGGGCCCAGCGGGTAGGTCTTGTTGGACGGCCACGGCAGCCGCTGCCGCAACTCCCGCATCACGTCGTCCTGGTCGGCCCCGCGCACCATGTCGGTGTCGGTCCAGGACAGGTACGCCACGCCCACCCGCACCCCCTGGTGGCCGACCTCGGCGCGCAGGCTGTGCGCGTACGCCTCCACACCGGACTTGGAGGCGCAGTACGCCGACATCATCGGCGCGGGGGTGATCGCGGCGAGCGAGGCGATCTGCAGCAGGTAACCGCGGCTCTCGGTGAGCGCGGGCAGGAACGCCCGGCCGGTGACCGCCGAACCGATCAGGTTGACCTCGATCACCCGCCGCCAGGCCTCCGGGTCGGAGTCGACGAACGGACCGCCGGTCGCCACACCGGCGTTGGCGACCACGATGTCCACCCGCCCGAAGTGCTCCTTGACCTCCGCCGCGACCCGGGCCATCGCCTCGTGGTCGGTGACGTCGGCGTGCCAGTGGGCGCTCTCTCCGTGCAGCCGCTCCGAGAGCTGCTTGAGCGCGTCCGGCTCCAGGCCGACCAGCGCCACCTTCGCGCCGCGCGCGGACAGTTTGCGCGCGAGCAGCTCGCCGACGCCGCGCGCGGCGCCCGTGACGACCGCTACCTGCCCCTCCAGGCTGACCCTGCTCATGCGCCCTCTCCGATCCGTGCGTCGTCGTTGTCGTTGCCGTCGTTGCCGGTGCCGTGGGGGCTCGCGTAGTCCGTGACGAGCTCCCGGATCTTCGCGGTGATCCGCTCGGGCGCCTCCATGGGCGTCATGTGGCCGAGGCCGGGCAGCTCGGTCAGGCCGACGCACTGCGGCAGCGCGGCGGCCAGCGCGCGGGCGTGCACGGGCGGGGTCAGCCGGTCGGCCGTGCCCACGATCACCGCGGCCGGCACCCTCAACTGCCTTACGCCCTCGTCGAGATCGAGCAGGTCGAGCACCTGTGACCAGGCGTGGCGCACCCGGCGCGGGCAGGCGTGCACGATCCGCGCGCACGCCTCGACCGCGTGCGGCGCCGTGCCGGCGCCCATCGTGCCGTACTTGAGGATGCGCAGGGCGAGCGGTGTGACGGGGCCGAGCGGCGCCCGGGAGCCGAGGACGCGGCGGGTCAGCCAGGTGCGCGGCCGGCCGGCCCGGATCGGTACGACGGTCGACTCGGCGACCAGCCGGGAGGCGCCGGTGCTGCACAGCAGGACGGCCGCGGCGTGCGCGTGGAAGCCGGGCCGGCCGGCGGCGGCCATGACCGTCATGCCGCCCATCGAGTGGCCCGCGATCACCGCCTTTTCGCCGGGGGCGAGGGTGGCGGCGAGCACCGCCTCCAGGTCGTCGGCGAGCTGCTCCGTGCCGCACGACCGGCTCGCCGGGCTGCGTCCGTGGCCGCGCTGGTCGTAGGCGATGACGCGGTGGTCGACGGCCAGATCCCGTATCTGCGCGGCCCAGAAGGCGGTGGAGCAGGTCCAGCCGTGGGCGAGCACGACGGCGGGGGCGCCCTGCGGACCGTGCACCTCGACGTGCAGCCGGGCGCCGTCCGCGGAGACGACGGTGAGTTCGCGGGCGGCCGCGGGAGGGGCGTACGGGCCGAAGGCGAGGGGGGCCGGGCGGCTCACGCGCCCACCTCCACCTGCGGGCCGGCGTCGTCGGCGCCGTCGCCCTTGCCCTCGGCCCCGGCCGGACCCGCCTTGCCCGAAGCGCTCTTCGCGCTCTTCGCGGCACGGGTGCCGGCCGCGCTCGCGGCGCTCTCCGTGCTCGCGGCGCCCTCACCGCTCTCCGCGACCTCGCTCACCGCGGGCCGCACGACCTCGTACTCGGCGAGGTCCACGTGCCGGGTGGCGCGGCGGAACTCGGTCGTCGTGCCGGGCCAGATGGTGGTGTTGCGGCCACTGGCGTCCAGGTACCAGCTGGTGCAGCCGCCGGTGTTCCACACCGTGCGCTTCATGCGCTCCTGCACCTTGCGGTTCCAGTCGTTCACCGCGCTCGGCCGGGCGTCGAGGGCGACCCGGCCTCCGAGGACGTTCAACTGCCGCAGGTAGTCGGCCATGTAGTTCAGCTGGGACTCGATCATGAGGATCATCGAGGAGTTGCCGAGGCCGGTGTTGGGGCCGATGATCGTCATCCAGTTGGGGAAGCCGGCCGCCGCCGCGCCGCGCAGCGCGGCCATGCCGCCCTTCCAGGTCTCCGCGAGCGTACGGCCCTCCGCGCCGACGACCCGCTCGGCGATCGGCATGTCGGTGACGTGGAAGCCGGTGCCGAAGATGATCGCGTCGACCTCGGTCTCGGTGCCGTCGGCGGCCACGACGGTGGAGCCGCGGACCTCGCTCAGGCCGCTCGCGACGACGTCCACGTTGTCCTGCGCGAGCGCCGGATAGTAGGTGCTGGACAGCAGGATCCGCTTGCAGCCGATGCGGTAGTCCGGGGTGAGCTTGGCGCGCAGCTCCGGGTCCTTGATCGCGCGGGCCATGTTGCGCTTGGCCAACTGCTCGACGAAGCCGAGCTCGTCGGGGCGCTTGGTGAACGCCTGGACCTGCAACTCCCTGATGCCCCAGAGCAGTCCGCGGCGCAGCTGGGTGGTCACCGGCAGCGCGCGGTGCAGCGAGCGCTCCAGGCCGCTGACGGCGCGGTCCATGCGGGGCATCACCCACGCCGGGGTGCGCTGGAAGAGGGTGAGCCGGGCGACCTCGGGCTGGATGGAGGGCACGATCTGGATGGCGGAGGCGCCGGTGCCGATCATGGCGACGCGCTTGCCGGCGAGGTCGTAGTCGTGGTCCCAGCGCGCGGAGTGGAAGACCTTGCCGGGGAAGGTGTCCAGGCCCGGGATGTCGGGGACCTTCGGGTCGGACAGCGGGCCGGTGGCGGAGACCACGACGTCGGCGGACCAGTTCCCGCCGGTGGTCTCGATGTGCCAGCGCAGCAGCTCCTTGTCCCAGGTCATCTTCTTGACCTCGGAGTTGAGACGCAGGTGCGGGCGGAGCCGGAAGACGTCGGCGACGTGCTCCAGGTAGGCGCGGATGTGCTGCTGGCCGGAGAAGGTGCGCGGCCAGTCGGGGTTGGGCGCGAAGGAGAACGAGTAGAGGTGCGAGGGCACGTCGCAGGCGCACCCCGGATAGCTGTTGTCGCGCCAGGTGCCGCCGACGCTGCCGGCCCGTTCCAGGACGACGAAGTCGGTGATGCCTTCCCGGCGCAGCCGCACGGCGGCGCCCAGCCCGCCGAAGCCGGACCCGATCACCGCCACCCGCACATGCCCGTTCCCGTGCTCCTGCTCGGCCATTGAGCGCCCCTCCATGACTCGCCTACAGCGACACGCCTCCGGCGCGATCCACGCCGGCCTCCAACGACTCTGCCAGTGAACACTGGCGCAATGGTGAGCGTAGAGGAGGTCCGTACCGATCGGTAGGGGTGCGCCAAGGAAAGTTACCGGCGGTACAACATAGGCTGCCGGTGTGGCAGAAGACGCTGGACGAGACGACGGAGCGGGCGGCGGCCCACGCGAGTACCGCATGGAGGAGCTGGCCCGGCTGGCCGGCATCACCGTGCGCACCCTGCGCTTCTACCGCGAGCGCAAGCTGATCCCGCCGCCCCGCCGCGAAGGCCGCATCGCCTGGTACGACGACCACCACCTGGCCCGGCTGCGCACCATCTCGGCCCTCCTGGAGCGCGGCCACACCCTCAACGGCATCGCCGAGCTGGCCGAGGCCTTCGACCACGGCCGCGACGTGGGCGACCTGCTGGGCCTGGGCGCCCCCACCGAGGAGACCCCGGTCCGCCTCACCCCCGAAGAACTCGCCGACCACTTCGCGGGCGAGGTCACCGCGGAGAACCTGGCCGCCGCGATGGACCTCGGCTACCTGGGCACCGACGGCGACGAGATCGTCCACATCAGCCGCCGCCTGCTGGACGTCTCCGCCGCCCTGGTCCGCGAGGGCATCCCGCTCGCCGAGGTCCTGGCCGCGGGCCACCGCGTCCGCGCACACGCCGAGGCCCTGGCCGAGCTCTTCGCCGACCTGGTCACCCGCCACGCCCCCGACAGCGACCTCGGCCGCCTGCGCCCCCTGGCCAAGAGCGTGGTGGACGCCGAACTCTCGATGGCCCTGGACCGGCGGCTGAGCGAGGAGCCGTAGCGAAGGCGGGGCCGGCCGGCCTCAGAGGTCGTAGACGACCGTCACCGGGGCGTGGTCCGACCAGCGTTCGGCATGCGTGGCCGCCCGCTCGACGAACCCCTTGACGGCCTTGGCGGCGAGCCCCGGAGTGCTCACGTGGAGGTCGATCCTCCACCCCGCGTCGTTGTCGAAGGCCCGTCCCCGGTACGACCACCAGGTGTACGGACCCTCGGTGTCCGGGTGCAGGGAACGGAGGACGTCGACGTAGCCGCCGGCCTCGGGGGCGAAGACCTGGCTCAGCCAGTCGCGCTCCTCGGGCAGGAAGCCGGAGTTCTTCAGGTTGCCGCGCCAGTTCCTCAGGTCGGCCTGCTGGTGGGCGATGTTCCAGTCGCCGCAGACCAGGACCTCGCGGCCGTCGGCGGCGGCCCGCTCGCGCAGCTCCTTGAGGTAAGCGAGGAACTCGCCCATGAAGCGGATCTTCTCGTCCTGGCGCTCGGTGCCGACCTCGCCGGAGGGGAGGTAGAGGGAGGCGACCGTCACACCCGGCAGGTCGGCCTCGACGTAACGGCCGCCGCCGTCGAACTCGGTCGAGCCGAAGCCCACCCGGACGCTGTCGGGCTCACGGCGGGTGTAGAGGGAGACGCCGGCGCGGCCCTTGGCGGCGGCGGGCGCGTGCAGCACGTGCCAGCCCTCGGGCGCGCGTACGGGTGCGGGCAGCTGCTGCGGCTCGGCGCGCACCTCTTGCAGGCACAGCACATCGGCGCCGGTCCGGGCGAGCCACTCGACGAAACCCTTCTTCGCGGCGGCGCGCAGTCCATTGACGTTGGCGGAGGTCACAGTCAGCACCCGGGCACCTTACCGGCACACTGGACGGGGTCTCGCGAGAGACCGGCCCCAGGGCCTCCCCCCCCCCCGACTGCATTGATATACGGTAATCAACATGTTTATTCGCCCCGTCCCGTTCGACCACCCGGACGCCGTCAAGCTCAACGACGAGGTCCAGGCCGAGTACCACGTCCGCTACGGCGACGGCGGCGACGCCACGCATTTGGACCCGGCCGACTTCCGGCCGCCGGGCGGCGTGTACCTGATCGCCTACGACGAGGACGGCACCCCGGTCGCCACGGGCGGCTGGCGCAGCCAGGACAGGAACGACGAGGGCAACGAGGACGGCGACGCCGAGCTGAAGCGCATGTTCGTCGTCGAGGGCATGCGCGGCCGCGGACTCGCCCGCCGCATCCTGGCCGCCCTGGAGGACGACGCCCGCGAGGCGGGCCGCACCCGCATGGTCCTGGAGACGGGCACCAAGCAGCCCGAGGCCGTCGCCCTGTACACCTCCAGCGGCTACGAGCCGTGCGGCAAGTTCGGCTACTACCGCTTCCACGAGGAGAGCCTCTGCTACGCCAAGCCGCTGCGGTGACGCCCGGCGTCCCGCACCGTGTGCGGTGGACGGAGCGCCCGGCGTCCTGACGGATCGCGCCACCGGCCGCCGCCGGGCGACTGCGGGCCCTCCCCGAAACGGAACCCCAGGGCGTGCGTCAGGTCCAGCACCAGGTCTTCCGCGAACGGGTCCGCCTCGGCGGCGAGCACCGCGGCCACCGCGTCGGCGTCCGGGACGCGGCCGGCCTCTCTCGCCCAGTCGGCCGCGAGGGGGACGGCCTCCCTGTTCCGGTCCGGCGACCGCTCCGGAGCGCCGTAGGAGTCCCGTGCCGTCCGCGGTGACAGCACGCACTCCCATCCCGACCCCTTCGGGCCGACCGCCTCCACCGCCGCCACATCGCTGTCGAAGACATGGGCGACCAGCACCGGGGCCCCGGTGTCCCGCACGATCGACTCGGCGGGCCTGCCGCCGCCGTGGAGCCGAACGATCTGCCAGGCGCCGTCGCGCGCCGACCAGGACGGATCACCGCCCGCCTGTCGCACCGCGGGCAGCTCCGCCAGCGGGCCGTCGCACCGGGCCACCACGAAAGATCCGAAGAATCCCATGCGCCGGGATGCTACGAGCCGCCACTGACAACGCCTCTTCCCCGGCCGCCGGGAGCAGTTGCCGCGCTTCACCGCCGGACGACACGTCAAAGCCCCGGTCGGGAGATCCCGACCGGGGCTTTGAGCTGCGTGGACCTGAGGGGATTTGAACCCCTGGCCCCCTCGATGCGAACGAGGTGCGCTACCGGACTGCGCCACAGGCCCTTGCAACGAGTGAAACTCTAGCATCCTCAACCGGGTGGTTGGAAATCCGCTCCCGGGCTGGTCAGCGGCGGGACCCTCGGGGAGGGCGTCCGCCGGGGAGCGGGCGGCTACTCGTTGGCCGCCCGGGGCCGGTCGCCGTCCTCGTACTGGTCGAAGAGCGGGGTGCGGCCGCGCTCGCGGGAGCGGCGGGCCGAGGCGGCCCGGCGGGCGTCGGTGCGGCCGTCGTCGGCGGCGGGCCGGTCCTCGTCCGGGTCCGGGGGCCGCTGCGCCTCGGGGGCGGCCTGCTCCTGCTCCGGCACGGCGGCCGACGAGCGCGCCGAGCTCCAGGTGTCCGGCGCGCCGAGGTCCACGTCGGAGGTGGCCCGGGGGGCGACCGGCGCGGTGACGTACGTCGGCAGCGGCACCGGGACCGGGTCCCAGCTGTCCCCGTGGCCGGGCCGGCGGCGCTCGCGCTGCTGGTCCAGCCACTCGGCGTGGTCGGTCTGCTCGACCAGGGCCCGCCGGTCGGCGGCGAGGGCGGACAGCCCCGGGTCCGTTTCGGGCTCGGCGCCGGGGTCCGGTTCGTCCGCGTCCTCCTCCGCGCCGGCGCGCCGGCGCGGCTGACGCCGGTTCTCCCGCAGCCGCTGCGCCGCGGCCTCGGCGCGGCGGCGGTCCATCTGGTAGGCGAAGCGGCGGCGCTCCTGGACGCGCAGGTACGCGATGTACGCGCTGAGCAGCACGGCGGGCGCGGCGGGCGCCCACAGGAAGGCGAGTCCGCCGACGGCGGCCACGACGGCGCCCAGGGTGAAGGCGAGGAAGAGGACGACGGTGGTACGCCGACGGCGCGCGAGGACCCGCGAGCGCCGGGCGCGTGCCGCCGCGGCTTCCGCGCCGGGCGCGCGCCGGGGCGCCGGGACGCGTTTGCGCGCGGGCGTGTCGGCGGATTCGTCCGCCGGTGCCGCACCCCGGTCCGCCGGTCCGGTGTCCGGCTCGGCGGCGGATGCGGTCACCCGCTCGGCCACCCGCGCGGGCGCCGGCTGCGACGCCGGCTCCGGCCGGTCCGGCGCCGGGGGGCGCTCCGGTTCCTGGGTCCGGGTCGGGGGTACGGCGAAGGCCCGGACGTCCACCGAGTCGGTGACGGCGTCCGGCGACACGGCGCGGGGCTCCCCCTCCTCGGTGGAGCGCGCCCTGAGGTCCTTGGCGTACCGGCGCTCCATGCCCGCCCGTCCGGACAGCAGCCGGATGGCGGTGCTGAAGCGTTCCGTCGGACGGGCCTCGTTCAGCTCGTCCTGCCTACGGAGCCACATGGGCACCAAGTAGGCGGCCCAGGCCCCGACAATGACTGCGTAGATGAGGCCGCTGCTGCTCACGCCTCACACGGTAGAGGGGTTTACGCAAGGCCATCGGCCAATTGGGCCGGTGTGTCGCACGATCTGGCTGATATTTCGAACTTTTTTTGCGACAGATGCGATCAGCGGACCGTCAAGGGAGCGAATTCATTGACCCCGAACCGAAATTCGAACACTTATTCAATTTGTGGGCCGGGGGCGTCGATGCGCGCACTCACCGGCCGGTCCGGGCGTCGTCAGGCCGGTCCGGGCGTCGTCAGGCCGGTCAGGATGCCGTCAGGCCGGTCAGGATGCCGTCGGTCAGGCCGGATTGCTCTTCGGCGCCCGCTGGGCGCGGCTGCGCCGCCAGCGGCTCAGCAGCCCGTCGGGCACCTCCTCGGCGGTGAGCGCGAAGACCAGATGGTCGCGCCAGGCCCCGTCGATGTGGAGATAACGGGGCCGCAGCCCCTCCTCGCGGAATCCGAGTTTCTCCACGACCCGGCGGCTCGGCCCGTTCTCGGGGCGAATGCACACCTCGATGCGGTGCAGGCCGACGACGCGGAAACAGTGGTCGACGGCCAGGGCGACGGCGGTCGGCATCACGCCGCGCCCGGCCACCGACTCGTCCACCCAGTAGCCGACGTGGCCCGAGCACATCGAGCCCCAGGTGATGCCCGCGACGGTCAACTGACCGACCAGCCGCCCCTGGTACTCCACGACGAACGGCAGCATCCGGCCGACGCGGGCCTCGGCCCGCAGGTGCCGCACCATCTGCCGGTAGGTCGGCCGGTGCGTGACCGGACCGGCGGGCGTGGGCGGCGGGATGGTCGCCTCCCAGGGCCTGAGCCAGTTCCGGTTGCGCTGGTTCACCTCGCGCCAGGCCCGCTGGTCGCGCAGCTTTATCGGCCGGAGGACGACATCGCCCTCCGCGAGCACGACGGGCCACGATGGGCTGTTCAGCTGGCACCCCCACTCTCGGCGCCGGGTCTGGGATGGTCGCCGCCGCGCAACTGGTCGACGGCGTGCTTCAACAGCGGCTCCAGGACGGCCAGTCCGTCCTTCACTCCACCCGTCGAACCCGGCAGGTTGACGATCAGCGTCCGCCCGGCCACTCCGGCCAGGCCCCGGGACAGCACCGCGGTGGGCACCTTGTCCCGGCCGAAGGCGCGGACGGCCTCGGCGATGCCCGGCACCTCGTGGTCGATCACCCGGCGGGTCGCCTCGGGGGTGCGGTCGGTGGGCGAGATGCCGGTGCCGCCGGTGGTGACCACGACGTCGTACCCGGCCGCCACGGCGGCGCGCAGGGCGGTCTCCACCGGATCGCCGTCCGGGACGACCCGCGGGCCGTCGACGGCGAAGCCGAAGCGGGTGAGGCCGTCGGCGATCAGCGGGCCGCCCTTGTCCTCGTAGACCCCGGCGGCGGCCCGGTTGGAGGCCGTGACCACCAGCGCCCGGTAGGTCCCCCGGTCCGCTGCGGCGGCGGTCATGCCCGGCTCCAGTCGCCCGACTTGCCGCCCGTCTTCTCCTCGACCCTGACGTCCGTGATGACCGCTCCCTTGTCGACCGCCTTCACCATGTCGATCACGGTGAGCGCGGCGACGGAGACCGCGGTGAGCGCCTCCATCTCGACGCCCGTGCGGTCCGTCGTCTTGACGGTGGCCGTGATCTCCACGGCGTCGTCCGCGACCGACAGGTCCAGTTTCACACCGGAGACCGACAACGGGTGGCACAGCGGGACGAGGTCCGGGGTGCGCTTGGCGCCCATGATCCCGGCGATCCGCGCGGTGGCGAGGGCGTCGCCCTTGGGCATCCCCTCGCCGCGCAGCAGCTCGACGACGCGGGGCGAGACGAGGACCCGGCCGCTCGCGCGGGCGGTGCGCGCGGTCACGTCCTTGGCCGACACGTCGACCATGCGGGCGGCGCCCGCGTCGTCGATGTGGGTCAGCCGGTCCTGCGCGCTGTCCTGGGCTCGGTGCTGCACGCTGTCCTGCACGGGTCCGGGGGTCTCCCCCCGGGAAGGTGTGGTCATGCTCTGTGGCGCTCCCGGTCCGGGCCCGGCGCGGTGCGGCGCGCGGGCCTGCTGTGCGCGACACGGTACCGCCAATCAGGGCCGGTCAGCCGAGCAGGACCACCTCGACCTCGGTGCCGGGCTCGACGGACTCGGTGTCCTCGGGGACGACGATGAGGGCGTCGGCCCGGGCGAGGGCCGCGATCAGGTGGGAGCCGGAGCCGCCCACGGGGGTCACCTCGCCGTCGAGGTACCTCCCGCGCAGGAACTGCCTGCGGCCCCGCGGCGAGCTGAGCGCCCGGTCCGCCGCGAGGGTCGCCCGGGCGGTCGGCCGGTGCAGGTCCTCAAGGCCCATCAGGACGCGGATGACGGGGCGGACGAACAGTTCGAAGGAGACGTAGGAGGACACCGGGTTGCCGGGCAGCGCCAGCAGCGGGACGTGGTCGGGGCCGACGGTGCCGAAGCCCTGGGGCTTGCCGGGCTGCATGGCGATCTTGCGGAACTCCACGCCGCCGCCCGCCTCGTCCTCGTCGCCGACGTGCGAGAGCGCCTCCTTGACGACGTCGTAGGCGCCGACGCTCACCCCGCCGGTGGTGACCATCAGGTCGGCGCGCACCAACTGGTCCTCGATGGTGGTGCGCAGGGTGTCGGCGTCGTCGGCGACGGCGCCCACGCGATAGGCGATGGCTCCCGCGTCCCGGGCCGCCGCGGTCAGGGCGAAGCTGTTGGAGTCGTAGATCTGTCCGCCGGCGAGCTGCTCGTCGGGCTGGACGAGTTCGCTGCCGGTGGACATCACCACCACGCGCGGGCGCGGGCGCACCCGCACCGTGCCGCGGCCGATCGCGGCGAGCAGCGCGATCTGCGGCGGCCCGAGGACCGTGCCGGCGCTCAGGGCCCGGTCGCCGGAGCGGACGTCGCTGCCGGCGGCGCGCACGTGCGCGCGGGCCTCGGCCGGGCGGTGCACGCGCACCTGCCCGGTGGCGCCCTCGGGGGACAGGCTGCGCGCGAGCATCCCGGAGACCGGGCCCTCGCCGAGTCCGCCGTCGGTCCACTCCACGGGGACGACCGTCTCGGCGCCGGGCGGCAGCGGGGCGCCGGTCATGATCCGGGCGGCCTGTCCCGGGCCCACCTGCAGCAGCTCGGCCGCGCCCGCGGCGACGTCCCCGACGACCTCCAGGACGGCCGGGAACTCCTCGCTCGCGCCCGAGACGTCCGCGACCCGCACCGCGTACCCGTCCATGGAGCTGTTGTCGAACGGCGGCAGGGAGAGGGGCACCGTGATGTCCTCGACCAGGACGCAGCCCTGCGCGTCGAGCAGTTGCAGCTCGATGGGCTCCAGGGGGCGGACGGTGGTGAGGACGTCCTCGAGGTGCTCGTCCACCGACCACAGGCGGTCGGGGCCGGCGGTGCCGGGCGCGGCGCTGCTCAACGTCGTCACATCTCCTCGGCTACGTACCGCTTGAGCCAGTTCCTGAAGTCCGGTCCCAGGTCCTCACGTTCGCACGCGAGCCGGACGATGGCGCGCAGGTAGTCGCCGCGGTCGCCGGTGTCGTAGCGGCGGCCCTTGAAGACGACGCCGTGCACCGGGCCGCCGGCGGCGTCGGTCGCGGACGAGTGGTTCTGGGCGAGCTGCTGCAGGGCGTCGGTGAGCTGGATCTCGTTGCCGCGGCCCGGCTCGGTCTTGCGCAGGATGTCGAAGATGTGCGGGTCGAGGACGTAGCGGCCGATGATCGCGTAGTTGGACGGGGCCTCCGCCGCGTCCGGCTTCTCGACCAGGCCGGTGACCTGCACGACGTCGCTGTCCCCGGTGACCTCCACGGCGGCGCAGCCGTAGAGGTGGATCTGCTCGGGCGCGACCTCCATGAGGGCGACGACGCTGCCGCCGTAGACCTCCTGGACCTCGATCATCCGCTGCAGCAGCGGGTCGCGCGGGTCGATCAGGTCGTCGCCGAGCAGGACGGCGAACGGTTCGTCGCCCACGTGCGGGGCGGCGCAGAGCACCGCGTGCCCGAGGCCCCTGGGGTCGCCCTGGCGGACGTAGTGGATCATCGCCAGGTCGCTGGACTCCTGCACCTTGGCGAGCCGCTCGGCGTCGCCCTTGTTGGCGAGGGCCGACTCCAGCTCGTAGTTGCGGTCGAAGTGGTCCTCGAGAGGGCGCTTGTTGCGGCCGGTCACCATGAGGACGTCGTCGAGGCCCGCGGCGACGGCCTCCTCGACCACGTACTGGATCGCCGGCTTGTCCACGACCGGCAGCATCTCCTTGGGAGTGGCCTTGGTGGCCGGCAGGAACCGGGTGCCGAGGCCGGCTGCGGGGATGACAGCCTTGCTGATCCTGGGGTGCGACTGACTCATGGCGGCAACCTTATCCGCTGCCTTTACGTGAATCGGTTTCTCCGGTTCATTGCCCCATGTCGGTACATGCACCAGAACCTGAGGAAGGGTACGGAAGCTGCCTTGCACGACATCCGACGCGTGACGGAGCCCGGCAAGCGGTCGCTGCGGCGCGATCTCCTCGCGGCGCGCGACAGCCTGACCGCGGACGAGGTACGGGAGGCGGGGCGGGCGCTGGCCCGGCACGCGCTGGAGCTGCCCGAGCTGGCCGGGGCCCGCACGGTGGCGGCGTACGTCTCCGTCGGCGCCGAACCCGGCACCCACGACCTGCTGGAGGCGCTGTACGCGCGCGGGGTGCGCGTCCTGCTGCCGGCCCTGCTGCCCGACAACGACCTGGACTGGGGCGCCTACGGCGGCGAGGGCTCCCTCGCGCGCCGCAGGCACGGCGGCCGGATGGAGCTGTTCGAGCCGTCCGAGCCGCTGCTCGGCCCGGACGCCGTCACGGCCGCCGACGCCGTCCTGCTGCCCGGACTCGCCGTCGACGCGCGCGGTCTGCGGCTGGGGCGCGGCGGCGGCTCCTACGACCGCGTCCTGGCCCGTCTGGAGCGCGCGGGCGCGCATCCCGCGCTGGTGGTCCTGCTCTACGACCCGGAGGTCGTCGACCGGCTCCCGGCGGAGGAGCACGACCGGCCGGTGCGGGCGGCGGTGACGCCTTCGGCGGTGCACCGCTTCGCCTGACGCACGCCCCTGGACGCGCCGACGGCCCGACGTACGCCCCCGGGTGCGCCGACGGCCCTCCACGCGCGCGCGTGGAGGGCCGTCGGAGGGGCGGTGCGGCCGGCCGCTCAGGGCTTGAGCACCAGGGTGTCGCTCGTGCTCTTGCCGACCGCGCTCGCCGAGAACGACCACGGCAGCAGTTCGCCCTTGGCCCACATGCCCGTCTGGTCGGTGTAGTGGGCGCTGAAGGCGTGCCCGGACGCGCCGGTGAGGTTGATCCACTTCGACTTGTCGAGGTCGGCGAGGTTGACCACCATCCGCATGGACGGCACCCACACCACGTTGTAGCCGCCGGCCGCGTTCCACCCGGAGGCGTTGACCGCCGCCTCGCCGCCGCTGAGCTTCCAGGGGCCGCGGTTGAGGATGTACTGGAGGAAGCCGGGACCCTCGGTGCCCAGGGTCTGGTTCTTCAGGAACAGGCGGTGCAGCCGGCCCCAGCTCCAGGTGTCGATGTCCTTGCCGAGCTTGGCGGTCAGCTCCCAGCGGGCGTCGATCATGGCGCGGGCGAACAGCTGGTCGCGGTTGTCGGCCTTGGGGCGGGTGCCCGAGGCCGGCGTCTTCCACCAGTCGCTGTTCTGGTCGTCCATGAGGCTCCGGACCACCTCGAACCAGCGGTCGCCGCCGTCGGGCTGCGCCTGGTCGGCGTCGCGCTCGCCGCACTCGCGGACCTTGGTGGTCTCGTCGACCGGGCCGGTGTTGCCGGCCGGCTCGACCCACAGGCACTGGCCCTTGACCCGCAGTTCCTTGGGCAGCTTGTTGCCGAAGGCCAGCTTGAGGATGTTGCGCCAGACCGCGTTGAAGTAGGCGGCCGCCGCCGAGTCGGCGTCCTGGGTGTAGTCCCAGCCCTCCAGGAGCTTCTGCGCCTGGCGGACGTCCTTGTCCTTGAGGTCGATCTTCAGCAGCTTGGGCACCAGCAGCTTGGCGATCTCGCTGCTGTTGTCCATCTGCATCTGCCGCATGTCCTCGGTGGAGATCTTGCCCCCACCGTCGATCTTCGACTGGATCAGGTCGGTGATCCGCTGGCTGCGGGCGCCGTAGCCCCAGTCCGTGGTGAGCGTGTACGGGTACTTGTCCTGGTCGACGACGGCCTGGTTGGCGGTGACGATGTAGCCGCGCTTGGGGTTGTACTCGTAGGGCAGCTCGGCCTGCTCTATGTAGCCCTTCCAGTCGTACTTCGAGTCCCAGCCCGGCGCGGGGACGGAGCCGTCGTCGTTCTTCGCGCGCAGCGGGATGCGGCCGGGCAGCGTGTAGCCGATGTCGTTCCTGGTGTCGGCGTAGATCATGTTCTGCGAGGGCACGTCGAACAGCGCCGCCGCCGACCTGAAGCCGCTCCAGTCCTTCGCCCTGTCGATGGCGAAGACGGCGTCCATGGTGGTGCCCGGCTCCAGCGCGGTCCACTTCAGCGCGATGGCGTAGCCGTCGCCGCGGTCGGGGGCGGCGGTGTTGACGGTGGCCTTCTTGCCGACCTGCACGAGCTCGTCGTCGCGGTCGGACAGCAGCGGCATCCCGTCACGGGTCTCACGGACGACGATCGTCTTGGAGGCGCCGCCGGCGACCTTGATGGTCTCCTGGCGGGTCCGGAACGGCACGGTCTTGTTGTCGCGCAGGTAGCCGTCGCCGCTGAGCTTCTCCAGGTACAGGTCGGTGACGTCGACGCCGGAGTTGGTCATGCCCCAGGCGATGTCCTGGTTGTGGCCGATGACCACGCCGGGCATGCCCGCGAAGGTGTAGCCGGTGACGTCGTAGGGGCACTTGCCGGAGACCGAGCGGCAGTGCAGGCCCATCTGGTACCAGACGGAGGGCAGCGCGGGCCCGAGGTGCGGGTCGTTGGCGAGCAGCGGCTTGCCGGTGATCGTGTACTTCCCGGCGACCACCCAGGAGTTGGAGCCGATGCCGTCGCCGTTGACGCCGACGGCCGCGGGCAGGTCCTCCATGACGTCGTGCAGGCCCATCAGCTGGCCCTGCACCCCGGAGCCGGACGAGCCCGCCGTGCCGCCCGAGCCGGTGGCGCCGCCCGAACCGGTGGTGCCGGTCGTGGCGCCCGTGCCCGCACCCGTCGTCGTGCCGGATCCCGTCGTAAGGCCCGCGCCGGACGATCCGGTCGGGTTCGTCGAGGAGTCCGTGCCGGACGGGCTCGACCCGCCGTCGCCGCCGTCGAACGCCTGGGTCAGTTCGTCGTACTGGCCCTGGGTGACGATCGGCTTGTTCCGGCTGTAGGGGTAGTCCGGGTACAGGTCCTTGATCTGCTTGGGGCCGAGGCGGCTGGTCATCAGGGCGCGGTCGATCTCGTCCTGCATGTTGCCGCGCAGGTCCCAGGCCATCGCCTTGAGCCAGGAGACCGAGTCGACCGGCGTCCACTGGGCGGGCTTGTAGTCGTTGGTGAGGCCCAGGGCCGCGTACTCCAGGGAGATCTCCTTGGCGGAGCGGCCCTTGAGGTAGGCGTTGACGCCCTGGGAGTAGGCCTGGAGGTACTTCTTGGTGGCGGACGACAGCTTGGTGTCGTACTCCTGCTTCGCCACGCGGTCCCAGCCCAGGGTGCGCAGGAACTCGTCGTTCTTGACCTGCCCCTTGCCGAACATCTCCGACAGGCGCCCGGAGGTCATGTGCCGGCGCACGTCCATCTCGTAGAACCGGTCCTGCGCCTGGACGTAGCCCTGCGCCATGAACAGGTCCTCGGGCGAGGAGGCGTAGATCTGCGGGATGCCGTAGCCGTCGCGCTTGACGTCGACGGGTCCGGACAGGCCCTGCAGGGTGGCGGAGCCCTTGGTCTGCGGGAAGGAGGCGCGGACGGTGCTGATGGACCAGAAGGCCCCGTAGGCGATGCCGCCGATGATGGCCAGCACCAGGACGATCACGACAAGTCGGGCCTTTCGCCCCTTCTTCCTGCCGGACTTGCCGGGCTTGGCACCCGTTGTGGCGGTGGTGTTGGGGGGCATCGCTGTCCTTGCTGTCCTAACGCGAGCGGCAGGTCGGGCTGTGACTTCGAATGAGCGCTGGAGCAACCATAGGCGCAGGGGCCGATCGCACTTGACGCGGAGTCGGGTCCCGGCCGCGGACGGGCGTTCGATCTTCCCGCGAGAAGCGTCAAGAAAGCGTCAAGAGTTAGGTAAGGTAACGAAGTAACCGGACGACTCGGCGGCTCGGCATGCCGGGGCAAGTCGGTCAATCCGGATAATCCGGACCGGAGAACTCGGGGAAGGAACCGCCACTGACTGTTCACCACCTCAACCAGCTCCTGCTCGCCTGCTCCCTCGTCCTGCTCGTCGCCGTGGCAGCGGTCCGGATCTCCTCGCGCAGCGGGCTCCCCAGCCTGCTCGTGTACCTGGGGATCGGCATCGTCATGGGCCAGGACGGCCTCGGTCACGTCCACTTCGACAGCGCCGAGATGACCCAGGTCATCGGCTACGCGGCCCTCGTGGTGATCCTCGCCGAGGGCGGCCTGGGCACGAAGTGGAAGGAGATCAGGCCGGTGCTGCCGGCCGCCTCCGTGCTCGCGCTGCTCGGCGTCGCCGTCAGCGTCGGCGTCACCGCGGCCGGCGCCCACTACCTCGTCGGCCTGGAATGGCGCCAGGCGCTCATCATCGGCGCAGTGGTCTCCTCGACGGACGCGGCGGCCGTCTTCTCCGTGCTGCGGCGCATTCCCCTGCCCGCGCGCGTGACGGGCACGCTGGAGGCCGAGTCCGGCTTCAACGACGCCCCGGTCGTCATCCTGGTCGTCGCCTTCTCCACGGCCGGCCCGGTCGAACACTGGTATGTGCTGGTGGGCGAGATAGCGCTGGAGCTGGCCATCGGCGCCGCGATGGGAATCGCGGTGGGCTGGCTCGGCTCCTGGGGCCTCAGGCACGTCGCCCTGCCCGCCTCCGGCCTCTACCCGATCGCCGTCATGGCGATCGCGGTCACCGCCTACGCCGCCGGCGCGCTGGCGCACGGCAGCGGCTTCCTCTCCGTCTACCTGGCGGCGATGCTGCTCGGCAACGCCAAGCTGCCGCACTGGCCCGCCACCCGCGGCTTCGCCGAGGGGCTCGGCTGGATCGCCCAGATCGGCATGTTCGTCCTGCTCGGCCTGCTGGTCACCCCGCACGACCTCGTCGACGACATCCCGGCCGCCGTCGTCATCGGCCTGGTCCTCACCATGGTCGCGCGCCCGCTGAGCGTCCTGGCCAGCCTGATGCCGTTCCGGGTGCCCTGGCCGGAGCAGGCCCTGATGTCCTGGGCCGGGCTGCGCGGCGCCGTGCCCATCATCCTGGCGACCATCCCCATGGTGAACGGCGTCGCCCACAGCGAGCGCATCTTCAACATCGTCTTCGTCCTGGTCGTCGTCTACACCGTCGTTCAGGGGCCGACCCTGCCCTGGCTCGCGCGCACGCTGCGGCTCGGCCAGAGCGAGGGCCCCGCCGACCTCGGCATCGAGTCGGCGCCCCTGGAGCGGCTGCGCGGCCACCTGCTGTCCGTCGCCATCCCCGAGGGCTCGCGGATGCACGGTGTGGAGGTCGCCGAGCTGCGGCTGCCCGCCGGGTCCGCGGTCACCCTCGTCGTCCGCGACGGAAAATCGTTTGTCCCGCTGCCGACGACGGTCCTCAGGCGCGGCGACGAACTCCTCGTGGTCGCCACCGACCCGGTCCGCGAGGCCGCGGAACGGCGGCTGCGCGCGGTCGGCCGGGGCGGCAAGCTGGCGGACTGGCTGGGCGCGAACGGGGCGAGCGCCGGCGGCGCGCGCTGACGCGGCGCGGGTCCACGCGGCGCGGCGGGCCGAAGCGGCGCGGATCCACGCGGCGCGGGCCGAAGCGGCGTCGGGTGCCGGAGGGGCCTCCGTGAACACTGCGTTTCCCACGGTCCACGCCCGTCCCTATCCCAGGCGTACGGCGGTCGTGGTGCCCGTTTTCACAGGTGCACGAGCACCCGGCCCCTGTACGATGAAGGCGCACCCTGATCGAACCAACTCTGCCTGACGCAGAGCTGGCGCGACCGTATGGCGGCCGGGTCGCCCCCGTGAGCGGGCCCCGGCATCTACCGCAGTCCGCGCAAGAGGACAGCTCTCGGCGCGCCCGTACCAGGGGCCGCGCTACCAGGCGGCAGAAAGGCACGGCCGTGGGATCCGCGGTCACCACCACCGAACCCGCGAAGACCTCGACGGCATCCTCCCGCCCGGGATACGGGCAGCTGCTGCGCACCCGCGGCGCCTGGACGTTCCTGCTTCCCGGTTTCGCGGCGCGCCAGCCGTTCGCGATGCTCACCATCTCCATCGTGCTGCTGGTGCAGCACACCACCGGCTCCTACGGCGCGGCGGGCGCCACGGCCGCCGTCACCGGTGTCGCCATGGCGCTGTTCGCGCCCTACAGCGGGCGGCTCGCCGACCGCTACGGGCAGCGCGCCGTGCTGCTCCCCGGCGTCCTGGTGCACACCCTGTCCGGCCTGGCCCTGACGTCGCTCGCGCTCGCGCACGCCCCCCTGTGGGCGCTGTTCGCCGCGGCCGTGCCGACCGGCGCCTCGGTGCCGCAGATCGGTCCCATGGTGCGGGCCCGCTGGGGCGTCACCCTCAAGGACTCGCCGCTGATGACCACCGCGGCGGCCTTCGAGTCGGTCACCGACGAGCTGACGTTCGTCTTCGGCCCGCTGCTGGCCACCGCGCTGTGCACGGCCGTCGCCCCGGCGGCGGGCCTGCTCACGGAGGCGGCCCTGACCCTGGTCGGCGGTCTGCTGTTCGCCGCGCAGAAGCGCACCCAGCCGGCCGTCGCCGCGGGGGGCGGCCACGCGCACGCGGAGCACGCCTCCGCGCTCGCCGTCCCCGGCGTGCGGGTGCTGGTGGCGGCCTTCCTCGGCATCGGCACGGTCTTCGGCGGCATGCAGGTCTCGCTGGCCGCCTTCACCGAGTCCATCGGCGAGCCCGGCCTCAACGGCGTGCTGTACGGGACGTTCGCCGCGGGCAACATGCTCTCCGGCGTCGTGTGCGGCGCGATCGCCTGGAAGGTGGCACCGCAGCGCCGCCTCCTGGTCGGGTACACCGCCCTCGCGGTGGCCGCCTCCGCCCTGTGGACCGCGCACTCGGTGCTCCTGCTGGCCGCGCTCGGCCTCCTGGTCGGCATGTGCATCGCGCCCTCCCTGATCACCGGCTACACCCTGGTCGAGTCCCTGGTCCCGGCCGGCGCCCGGACCGAGGCGTTCACCTGGCTGACGGGCGCGGTCGCGCTGGGGCAGGCCGCCGCCGTCACCGTCGCCGGACAGCTGGAGGACCACCTGTGGGGCGGCGCCGGATTCCTGGTCCCGATGACCGGCACGGTGCTCGCCCTGCTGACCCTCGCGACCCTGCGCTCGCGGCTGACCGCCCGGGCCGGCGGCCGCACCGTGGCACGTGGCGTCGGTCACCGCTCCCCTGTCGCAGTGGACTGACGCCACGGAATACGTCACTATGGTTCGTCGTTAGCACTCATCGAGTGAGAGTGCCAGGAGGAAGACAGTGCCCACCTACCAGTACCAGTGCACCGAGTGCGGCGAGGGCCTCGAGGCGGTGCAGAAGTTCACCGACGACGCGCTCACCGAGTGCCCCAACTGCGCTGGCCGCCTGAAGAAGGTGTTCTCCGCGGTCGGCATTGTCTTCAAGGGCTCCGGCTTCTACCGCAACGACAGCCGCGGCGCCTCGTCGAGCAGCAGCCCGGCCTCCTCGTCGAAGTCGTCGGGCTCCTCGTCGACCACGTCCTCGTCGTCCGGTTCCTCGTCGAGCGGCTCCGGTTCGTCGTCCTCGACGTCCACGAGCTCGGCCGGCAGCTCCGCCGCCTGACGTACCGCCTTCCAGGACCCCGCCGTCACCGGACAGCGGGGTCCTCGGCGTGTCCGTGAACGACCGGTGCCACGGTGGGCGTCGTCCGCCTCGGCACTAGTGTGCTGTTCATGGTGAACGCAGAGATCGGTGTCATCGGCGGTTCCGGCTTCTACTCCTTCCTGGACGACGTGACGGAGGCCCAGGTCAACACGCCGTACGGGGCGCCCAGCGACTCCCTCTTCCTCGGCGAGGTCGCCGGCCGGCGGGTCGCCTTCCTGCCCCGGCACGGCCGCGGCCACCACCTCCCGCCGCACCGCATCAACTACCGGGCCAACCTGTGGGCGCTGCGCTCGGTGGGGGTGCGCCAGGTCCTCGGCCCCTGCGCGGTGGGCGGCCTGCGCCCCGAGTACGGTCCGGGCACGCTGCTCGTTCCCGACCAGTTCGCCGACCGTACGAAGTCGCGGGAGCAGACCTACTTCGACGGGCTGCCGCTGCCCGACGGCACGCTGCCCAACGTCGTGCACGTCTCCCTGGCGGACCCCTACTGCCCCGCCGGCCGGGCGGCCGCGCTGAAGGCGGCGCGCGGACGGGACTGGGAGGCCGTCGACGGCGGCACGCTCGTGGTGGTGGAGGGGCCGCGCTTCTCCACCCGCGCCGAATCGCTGTGGCACCGGGCGCAGGGCTGGTCCGTGGTCGGCATGACCGGCCACCCCGAGGCGGCGCTCGCCCGGGAGCTGGAGCTCTGCTACACCTCGATGACGCTCGTCACCGACCTCGACGCGGGCGCCGAGAGCGGCGAGGGCGTCTCGCACGAGGAGGTGCTCAAGGTGTTCGCCGCCAACGTGGAGCGGCTGCGGGGTGTGCTGTTCGACGCGGTGGCGGCTCTGCCGGCCGCCGAGGACCGGGACTGCCTGTGCACGACGGCGCTGGGCGGGATGGACCCCGGCTTCGTGCTGCCGTAGCCGGCCGGGAGGACGGGCGAAGGGGCGAGGGGCGGGCGGGGCGCGGACGAAGGGGCGGGGCGCGCGGACGAAAGGGCGGGCGGGGTGCGGGGTGCTGTTCCGCCCGGTGGGGCGGCATGTCCGGAAGGCCACCTTCGGGTGAGGGAGTTGTCCACAACCGGCGAGTAGCACACGGGCTCCGGCGGGCTTCGGCGCTATGCCTCATCGTGGGCGTCGCAAGCCGGTTCGCCGGTCCGTCCCGTGCCCCAGGCGGTGGTCCACATGTCCCTGTCCCCCATGCTCCGTCCCCCCGCGTCGCCGTTCCCTTCCTCACCTCCCCCTCCCTCCTCTCCGGCGTCCGCGCCTCCCGTCCCGCACCCGCCCGGCGTCGACACCCCGGCCACGTGCGAGGTGCCGCACTTCGCGCCGGTGCGCGTGCGCGGCGGACGGTACGGGCCGCGCCGGCTCGTACGGCACCGCCGGCGGGCCGTGGCGGCCGGGCTGGCCGTCACCGCGGCCGCGCTGGTGGCCGCGGGACCACGGCCGGGAGCCGATCCGCCGGGCGGCGGACCGGCCCGAGGACATCCGGCGCACACGGCGGACGCGCCGCCGGGGAGTCCGGGCGGCCTGGGCGGGGACGCGGGGCGGACGGTGACCGCGCCCGTGCGCATCGCCGACGCGGAGACGGTACGGCTGCTGCGCCCGGGCGACCGGGTGGACGTGATCGCGGCCGGGGACCCGGCGGCGGACGGTACGGCCCGTGTGCTCGCGCGCGGAGCACGAGTGGCCGAGGTGCCGCGGCCGGTGACGGGCAACCCGGAGACGGGCCCGACGGCGGACGGCGCGCTGATCGCGCTCAGCGTGCCGCGCTCCACGGCCGCGCGGCTGGCCGGGGCGGGCACGACCACCCGGTTGGCGGTGACCCTGTGGTGACCCGTAGGTTGAGTGGCCGTTTGTCCGACGAGCAGCACGCAGGAGAAGGGGCCCCCGGTGAGCAAGAAGCAGGACCCGAGTGTCTGGCAGGGCTTCAAGGCCTTCCTGATGCGCGGGAACGTCGTCGATCTGGCCGTCGCGGTGGTCGTCGGCGCGGCCTTCACCAACATCGTCAACGCGGTGGTGAAGGGGATGATCAACCCGGTCGTGGGGGCGATCGGCACCAAGAACCTCGACCACTACAGCTCGTGTCTCAGCTCGTCCTGCAAGGGCGACGCGGGGATCGAGATCGCCTGGGGCTCGGTGCTCGGCGCCACACTGCAGTTCCTGATCACCGCCGCGGTGGTCTACTTCCTGATGGTCCTGCCGATGGCGAGGTTCCTGGCCCGGCAGGAGGCCCGGAAGAAGGCCAGGGAAGGCGCGCACGAGGTCGTCGACGTGACCGAGCTGCAGGTGCTCAAGGAGATCCGCGACGAGCTGGTCGCCCAGCGCGACGCGCACAGCGCCGGACGCTAGTCGCGGCGGCGCGCCGCGCCGGCCACGGAGGCGGTGGGCCGGTCGCGGAGACCGCGCGGCGGATTCAGATGTGGTGCGGCGGCTTCTCGTCGAGGAAGCGCTTGAGGTCGGCGGCGGAGTCGCCGTCCGGGCGCTCGCCCCATCCCCGGTCGGTGTCGTCCGTGGACTGCTGGTTCAGCGGGTCGTCGAAGATCAGCGCGTTCTTCGGGTCACGCGGCTCGGGGGCGGTACTCATGCCTCAAGGGTACGGTCCTCGCCGGCACCCCACGGGGTCCGGTGCCCGGGCATGGCGCCGGACGCCCGAGCCCGGTGACAGACGCCCGAGCCCGGTGACAGACGCCCGAGTGCGGTGCCGGAAGCCTGAGCGTGGTCCGGCCTGGCGCGGGGTGCGGGCGGGCGTCGCGGGGGCGGGGCGCGGGGAGACTGGCCCCCATGACAGCTGACGCTTTGACGGATGTCGCCGGTGTGCGGGTGGGGCATGCCACGCGCAGGGGCGAGGGGTGGCTGACCGGGACGACGGTCGTGCTGGCGCCCGAGGGCGGCGCGGTCGCCGCGGTCGACGTGCGCGGCGGCGGGCCCGGCACCAAGGAGACCGACGCCCTCGATCCGCGCAATCTGGTGCGGACGGTCCAGGCGGTGGTGCTGACCGGCGGCAGCGCGTACGGGCTGGACGCGGCGTCGGGGGTGATGGCCTGGCTGGAGGAGCGGGGGCGCGGGGTGCGGGTCGGCCCGGATCCCACCCACGTGGTGCCGGTGGTGCCCGCCGCCTGCGTGTTCGACCTGGGGCGGGGCGGTGACTTCCGGGCCCGGCCGGACGCGGCCACCGGACGCGCCGCGGTGGAGGCGGCCGCCGCGAGCGAGGCGGGCGGCCCCGTGCCGCAGGGGTGCGTCGGCGCCGGGACGGGAGCGGTCGTGGGAGCGCTCAAGGGCGGGGTCGGCACCGCCGCCACGGTTCTCGGCTCGGGTGTCACGGTGGCGGCGCTGGTGGTGGTCAACGCGGCCGGATCGGCGCTGGATCCGGAAACCGGGGCGTTGTACGGGGAGTTGTTCCAGGGCCGGGCGGAGCGTCCCGACGCGCGGACGCACGAGGCGGCGCGTGCGCGGCTCGCCGAGTCCGCCGCGCGGAACCCGCCGCCGCCGCTGAACACCACGCTCGCGGTCGTCGCCACCGACGCGGACCTGTCCAAGGCGCAGGCGCACAAGCTCGCCGGCACGGCGCACGACGGCATCGCGCGGGCCGTACGGCCGGTGCACCTGCTCAACGACGGGGACACGGTGTTCGCGCTGGCCACCGGGGTCCGGCCGCTCGACCCCGGGCGGCCCCTCGACCTCAACGACGTCCTCGCGGCGGGTGCCGACGTCGTGACCCGGGCGATCGTCCGGGCCGTGCGCGCCGCCGAGCCGGTGGACGGGCCCGGCGGGGCGTGGCCGGCGTACGAGGAGCTGTACGGGAGCCGTTGAGACCGAGGTCCGGCCTCGGTCGCGCTGTCGGCAGCGGCGTCGGCCGCGGTGGGGGAAAGGGGGGCGGTCCTGGCGGTGTGTCACACCGGGCCTGCGATTGTCCCGATTCTGTCACGTGAAGGCTTTTCGGCCGTCCGGCGGGAACCTCGTGACGGGCCGGCCGCCTCTTCACCCACGCACTGCAGCGGATCACGCACCTCACACGAACCTGGAGCAGCCCGTGACTAGGCCGGACATAGCAGCGCGGCGCGTACTGGGGGCCTGTGCCGCCCTGGTGGTCGGCACCCTCACCCTCACCGGATGCGGCGGCGACGCCAAGGCCGACGACGGCGGCAAGGAGAGCGGCAAGAACACCGCGAAGATCTCCACGGCGAAGATCGCCATCTCGGCCAAGGACGGTTCGACGAGCGCGTCGATCAACGCCACCGGGGTGAAGGTCAGCGACGGCCGGCTCACCGAGGTGAAGATGACCGAGGCCGGGTCGGGGCAGGTGGTGCCGGGTTCGATCTCGGCGGACGGTTCCGCCTGGAAGCCGAAGGAGCAGCTGGAGCGCGGCACCAAGTACCAGATCTCGGCGACCGCCAAGGACGGCGACGGCCTGCCCGCCGCCGCCAACTCCATCTTCACCACCGTCACCACGGCGAACAGCTTCATCGGCACCTACACGCCGGACAACGGCACGACGGTGGGCGTCGGCATGCCGGTGTCGTTCACCTTCGACAAGGCGATCGGCGACAAGAAGGCCGTGCAGTCGCACATCACGGTCACCTCCAGCAGCGGCCAGCAGGTGGTCGGCCACTGGTTCGGCGCGCAGCGGCTCGACTTCCGGCCCGACGACTACTGGAAGGCCGGCTCCAAGGTCACCATGAAGATCGACCTGGACGGCGTGCAGGGCGCGAACGGCGTCTACGGCGTGCAGAAGAAGACCGTGACGTTCACGGTCGGCCGCTCGCAGGTCTCCACGGTGGACGCCGACACGCAGACGATGACCGTGGTCCGGGACGGCCAGACCCTCAAGACGGTCCCGGTCTCCACGGGCAGCCCCGAGCACACCACGTACAACGGCAAGATGGTGATCTCGGAGAAGTTCACCCAGACCCGGATGAACAGCCAGACGGTCGGGCTGGGCGGCGAGTACGACATCGCTGACGTTCCGCACGCGATGCGCCTGACGACCTCCGGCACCTTCATCCACGGCAACTACTGGTACAACACGGGCAACCCGCCCTTCGGCCGCGAGGGCACCAGCCACGGCTGCGTCGGACTCGCCGACGTGCGGGGCGCCCAGGGCGACACCAACGCCAAGTGGTTCTACGACAACTCGCTCATCGGCGACGTGGTGGTCGTGAAGAACTCCCCCGACAAGACGGTCGCCCCGGACAACGGGCTCAACGGCTGGAACATGTCGTGGAGCGAGTGGACCGGGGGCAGCGCCGTCTGAGGGCCGGCGGTCCGCCGCAGGTCCGCGAAGCCCCGCTGAGCAGCGGATTTTGACGAAGCGCCGGGTCGCGCGGGAACTTCTCGCGCGACCCGGCCGTTTTTCCCGCAGACGTTTTCCCGGTTCCCGGACATGACGAGCCGAGAGGGGCTACGGTATGCACCCACCAGGTGACATGCAGCAACGCCGGGAGAAACCTTGAGCGTTCCGTACCAGACGGCTGCGTACGAGCCACGCGAGTCCCCGCGGTCCCCGGAGGAGCACCTCGCGCGCCTCCTGGGCCGCACCCTGAACTCCTTCGAGCTGCCCGACGAGACGATACGGCGGCTCGACTGCGCGCTGGCGTACGACGGCTCGCTGCGCTCGGCGCACCACAGCGCCGGACTGCACCGCGAGACCTACCGGCACACCTGGCTGCTCGCCGACGGTTCGGCGCTCACCCTGTGGGAGCTGGTGCACAACACCGTGCCCGGCGGCGAGCCCCAGCACGAGGTGTACTTGGACGAGGAGGAGCTGCGCACGGCCACGGGCCGGCTGCCGCTCCCGCCGGACACACCGGACTTCGAGCTGCCGGTGCCGGCGCAGTTCGCGCCGCTGCCCGAGACGCGGCACACCTACGCGCCCGACGAGGCGGGGGACCACGCCCGCCGTCTGCTGCGGCGCGCGGAGAACGCGGACCGGCCGGGCTCCGACGTCCTCGCGCTGCTGACCCGGGCGTCCGGGCACCGGATCACGCAGGCGTTCGGCCGTCCCGGCCGCGCGGGCCGCGCCGGGCTGTGCTTCTCGCTGTACGAGCACGCGTTCCTGCTGGGCGACGGCGCCGAGGTCTCCCTGTGGGAGGTGGAGCACACGGCGACCCCCGACGGACGCCACATGTGCGAGGTGTACGCGACGGAGGACGCGGCCCGGGACGCCATGGAGCGCCGGGCGGCACGGGTGCCGTAGACAGGCGCCGGGACGGGGCCCGGGAGCTGGAGCGGCGGTCCGTGGGGCGTGCCGGAGCGGCGGTCCGTGGGGCGTGCCGGAGCGGCGGTCCGTGGGGCGTGCGCCGTGGGCCGGAAGCCTGAGGAGGGCGGGTCAGCCGTCGCTGAGCTGGCGCATCAGGCCCGCGAAGGCGGCCCGCTCCGCCGGGGACAGCTCGACGTACTCCCGGTGAGGGCCGGAGGTGCGCTGCGGCGGGAGGGCCGGCAGGCCCGGCACCGGTCGGCGGCGGATCTCGAACCGGAGGCCGTACCGGTAGCCGGCGAGGACGATGGCGCAGGCGATGATCAGTGCGGCGGGCACGGCCACACCGAACCACATCAGCATCGAGACGTGCTCAGGCATGTCTCCAAGTGAACACCACGGTCCGGGACGTTGACCCCGGACCGTGACGTATCTCGCAGGTGACGTGAAATACTCACACCGCCCCAAAGGGGCATGGCGGCGGACTCAGGCGATCAGTTCGCGCTCCCGTCCGGCCGCCGCGGCCGGCTCCTCGGGCGAGCTCTCCCCGTCGCCGCTCTCCAGGTGCTGGGCCGGCCGCTTCGGCAGCGCGGACATCAGGACGAAGATGACGCCCAGCACCGCCGCCACCCACACCAGCGCGTGCCGGAAGGCGTTCACGAACTCCGGGCCCACCTGGGCCGGGGTCAGCCGGTCGCCGACGACGCCGAAGAACACCACGGACACCAGGCCGAGTCCCAGCGCGTTGCCCATCTGCTGAACGGTGTTGATCAGGCCGGACGCCGAGCCGGCGTGCTCGCGCGGGACCTCCGAGAGCACCGCGTCCGTCAGCGGCGCGACGATCAGGCCCATGCCCGCGCCCATCACGACCAGCGGGAGCGCCATCTGCCAGGGCGCGATGCGCGGGCCGTAGTGGCCGGCCTCCCAGACGTAGAGCAGAACGCCGGCGCACATCAGGAGCGCGCCCGCCTGGAGCACCTTCCGGCCGAAGCGCGGGACCAGCTTCTGCACCGACAGCCCGGCCGCCGTGGACACCGCGAGGGAGAACGGCACGCCCGTCAGTCCCGCCTTCAGCGGGCTCCAGCCCAGGCCGGTCTGCATGTACAGCGTCCAGACCAGGAAGAAGACGCCGAGCGCGACGCCGAACACCGTCTGCACGGCGATGCCGGCCGCGAAGCTCTTGACCCGGAACAGCGACAGCTCGACCAGCGGGGAGCCGTCGCGGGCCGCCTTGCGCCGCTCGTAGGCCACCAGGGCCGCGAAGACCGCCAGGGAGCCCGCCATCGACACGTACCCCCACAGCGGCCAGCCCAGCTCGCGGCCCCGGGTCAGCGGGTAGAGCAGCATCAGCAGCCCCAGCGTGACCAGGGCGACGCCCACCAGGTCCAGCTTCATCGCCCTCGGGGCCCGGGACTCGGTGATGAACCGGCCGCCGAGGAGGAGGGCGGCGACGCCGACCGGCAGGTTGATCAGGAAGATGGGCCGCCACTGGAGGCCGAACAGGTTCCACTGCGTCAGCAGCGCGCCGAGCAGCGGCCCGGAGACCGCGCCCAGGCCGACGACGGCGCCGAACAGGCCGAAGACCTTGCCGCGTTCGTGCGCCGGGAAGGTGGCGTGCACGATCGACAGGACCTGCGGGACCATCATCGCGGCCATGCCGCCCTGCAGGATGCGGGAGGCCACCAGCATCTCCGGGTTGGCGGCGAAGCCGCACAGCGCGGAGGCGAGGGTGAAGCCGGCGACGCCGACGAGGAAGAGCCGCTTGCGGCCGTGGATGTCGCCGAGCCGGCCACCGGTGATCAGCCCCGCCGCGAAGGCGAGGGCGTAGCCAGCGGTGATCCACTGGATCTGGCCGAAGGACGCGCCGGCGTCCTGCTGGATGGACGGGATCGCGATGTTGACGATCGTGACGTCCACGAGGTCCATGAAGGCCGCGGTCATCACGATCGCCAGCGCGAACCAGCGGCGGCGGTCGGCCGTCCGCTCCGGGCTGCTGACAGGGGTTTTGCTGGAGGTCATGTACGAAAAGTAGACCGGCAGTAGGTCAGATCATGTCCTATATCCCGGGCATGCTCGTACGCATGACGACGGACACTCCCGCACGGCTCCTCCAGCTGCTGTCCCTGCTCCAGACGCCCCGCGAGTGGCCCGGCGGCGAGCTCGCCGAGCGGCTCGGGGTGTCCCGGCGCACCGTGCGGCGGGACATCGACCGGCTGCGCGAGCTGGGCTACCCGGTGCAGGCGACCCTGGGCGCCGACGGCGGATACCGGCTGATGGCGGGGAAGGCGATGCCGCCGCTGCTGCTCGACGACGAGGAGACGGTGGCGATCGCGGTCGGCCTGCGGGCGGGCGCCGGGCACGCGATCGAGGGCATGGACGAGGCGTCGGTGCGGGCGCTGGCCAAGCTGGAGCAGGTGCTGCCGGCCCGGCTGCGGCACCGCGTCTCCACCCTTCAGGCCGCCACGACGCCGCTGACGGCCGGGGACGGCGCCAGTGTCGCGCCCGAGACGCTGACCGTCATGGCGTCCGCGGTGGCCGGACGGGAGCGGCTGCGGTTCGCCTACCGCGCCGGGGACGGCACCGCGACGCGGCGGGTGACGGAGCCCTACCGGCTGGTGTCGACCGGGCGGCGCTGGTACCTGGTGGCGTACGACCTGGACCGGGCGGACTGGCGGACGTTCCGGGTCGACCGGGTGAGCGACCCGTTCGCGACCGGGGCGCGGTTCGCGCCGCGCGAGCTGCCGACGGGGAGCGCGGCGGAGTACCTGCGGCGGTCGGTGTACCAGCGGCAGGAGTCGTACACGTTCAGCGTGACGTTCGCGGTGCCGGCCGAGGTGGTCGCGCGGCGGCTGCCCGCCTGGCTGGGCACGCCCGAGCCGCTCGACGGGGGCCGTTGCCGTCTGCGGGCCTCGGTCGGCGACCACGTGGAGTGGCTCGCGATCCGGCTGACGATGCTCGGCTGCGACTTCATCGTGCACGAGCCCGACGAACTGGTCACCTGTGTGCGGGAGTTGGGTGCGCGGCTGACGCGGGCCACCGGCGCCGAGAGGGTCAACGGGCCGGTACGGCACGCCGATTAGCGCTGTGTAGTGCCGCTGTGGCAGAGTGCTGTGCGCGGGCCACCCCGGGGTTCAGGTCCGGGGTGCCCCGCTTTTCCGGCCTGGTCCCCACCGCGCATGGAGCCGGGCTCCGGCACCCGGGGGGGTGAGGCGCCGAAGCCCGGCTCGGGGAAAGTCCCGCCGCCGGGGGGAGTGCGTCGGGACGTGGCTTCTGGGGTCGTGAGAGTGCCTGCGCGTTCCATACGTACGGGGCCCACGGAACGTTCATGACGTGCGGTGCGGACGCTCGGTCCGTGGTTCCCGGGCGGTCCGGCCCGCCGGGTCCGCCCCGACTTCCGCGCCCGCAGAGGTTGTTCCCGGGCCGCCGCCCCTTGAAGCGACGGTACAAGGCCATGTTCACGCGGTCTTCGGCCACCGGCGTACGCCGTGGGCGGCGCCGGGCGATCCGGCGCGCCCCCGGCCGCCGGGCCCGCGTCGCGGCGTCGACCGCCGGACGGGCCCTGGCGCCGTGTCAGGCGGGCGGCATCACGCCGCCGCGTCGAAGCCCGTGTCGCGGGCCAGCTTCTTCAGCTCCAGCAGCGCGTGCTTCTCGATCTGGCGGATGCGCTCACGGGTCAGGCCGTGCTCCTTGCCGACCTCGGTCAGCGTGCGCTCGCGGCCGTCCTCGATGCCGTACCGCATCTTGATGATGGACGCCGTGCGCTGGTCGAGGCGGCCGATCAGGTCGTCCAGCTCCTCGCTGCGCAGCAGGGTCATCACGGACTGCTCGGGCGACACCGCGGAGGTGTCCTCCAGGAGGTCGCCGAACTGGGTCTCGCCCTCGTCGTCCACCGACATGTTCAGCGAGACCGGGTCTCGGGCCCAGTCCAGGACGTCCGCGACGCGCTCCGGCGTGGAGCCGAGCTCGGCGGCGATCTCCGCGGGCTCCGGGTCGCGGCCGTTCTCCCGGTTGAACTCGCGCTGGACGCGGCGGATGCGGCCCAGCTCCTCGACCAGGTGGACGGGCAGCCGGATGGTGCGGGACTGGTCCGCGATCGAGCGCGTGATCGCCTGGCGTATCCACCAGGTGGCGTACGTCGAGAACTTGAAGCCCTTGCGGTAGTCGAACTTCTCCACCGCGCGCACCAGGCCGGCGTTGCCCTCTTGGATCAGGTCCAGCAGCGGCAGGCCGCTGCGCGGGTAGCGGCGGGCGACCGCGACGACCAGGCGCAGGTTGGAGCGGATGAAGACGTCCTTGGCCCGCTCGCCGGCGTCGACCAGGGCCTGGAGCTCCTCGCGGGTGGCCTCGGCCTTCGACTCCTCGTAACCGTCGAGGATCTGCCGCGCGAACACACCCGCCTCGATGACCTGGGACAGCTCGACCTCCTTGGCGGCGTCGAGCAGCGGTGTGCGCGCGATCTCGTCGAGGTACATGCCGACCAGGTCGCGATCGGCGATCTCGCCGCCATGGGCGCGAACACTGCTTGCCGCGTCGGCCGTCTCGCCGGTGGCGGACTTACGACGGGCGACGGCACGGGTTGCCATGCGAGCTCCCTTGCGAATGGTGGGTCAGCGGGTGGTCCTGGACGCTCGGCACTCTCATCGGGCTCTTGGGGAACTCTCCTCGGGTGCCCGCATCCGATGGAAACAACGACTGGAATCCGGACAGAATTCCCAAGCCGACCCCCAATTTTTCTGATCATGCAGTACCCTGTCCGCCGCCGCGATCTGCGTGCGGCGGCGACCGGCGCGGAGCCCCAGGTCACAGCGGGGGCCGAGGCGCCTCGGGAGCCTCACGGGCCCCCTGGGGCGCCCCGTGCATGAGACCCCGGTCACACGGACATCGCAGTCCCCGTCGCGGGAGCGTGTCGCCTTCGGCCACCCTCCTACTCCCATGGACGGCTCGTACCGGCACAAGGTTGCCGCAAACCCGGACTCTCAGGAGATTCCCAGTCTCTTCACACCGGTCGTACGCCGCTGGAGCCCGCCCTTCCCCTTCCCGCCCCGGGCGGAGGGTCCGTGCGACCCGCTCAGCCGAACTGCACCGACCGCTTCGCCATTCCCAGCCAGAAGCCGTCGATCACCGACCGCTGCGCGTCCAGCTCGCCGCCGGCCTCGGCCGCGCCCATGGTCACGAACAGGGGGGCGAAGTGCTCGGTGCGCGGGTGGGCGTACCGGCCCGCGGGGGCCTTGTGCAGGAAGTCCAGCAGGGCGTCCCAGTCACGGGCCTCCAGCGCGCGCCGGCCCCAGTCGTCGAACTCCGAGGACCAGCTCGGCACTCCGCCGCCCGTGTGCCGCAGCGCGGCGAGGTTGTGGGTGAAGAAGCCGGAGCCGACGATCAGCACGCCCTGGTCGCGCAGCGGGGCGAGCCTGCGGCCGATGTCCATGAGCTTCACCGGGTCGAGGGTCGGCATGGAGACCTGGAGGACGGGGACGTCCGCGGCCGGGAACATCTCGACCAGCGGCACATAGGCGCCGTGGTCGAGGCCGCGGTCGGGGACGTCCTGGACGGGCAGGCCGGGGCCGCGCAGCAGCTTGCGCACACTCTCGGCGAGCTCGGGCGCGCCGGGGGCGGCGTAGCGCACCCGGTAGTAGTGCTCGGGGAAGCCCCAGAAGTCGTAGACCAGGGGGACCGCCTCGACGGCGCCGAGGGCGAGCGGGGCCTCCTCCCAGTGAGCGGAGACGACGAGGATCGCCCGGGGGCGGGGCAGCGCGGCGGACCAGGCGGCGAGCTGGCCGGGCCAGACGGGGTCGTCCGCGAGCGGCGGGGCGCCGTGGCTGAGGTAGAGGGCGGGCATGCGCTCCTGGGTGGCGGCGGACACGGCGGCGGCTCCCTGCGGTGGGTCGGCGGGGCGGGGCCGCTCGGGCCCGCGCCCAGTTCACTTGAACTTTAAAGCTTTCTTGCCCTCGAGCCTACGCCGAAGTTGTTTAAGCTTCAAGAAACCGTTTCGTACAGTGGGACACATGAACACGGCACCCTCCTCCGCGCCCGAGTCCCCCTCCGCCGCCTCCGCCGGGACCGACCGTTGGCTCACCGCCGACGAGCAGCGCGTCTGGCGCGCCTACCTGCACGCCACCACCCTCCTGGAGGACCACCTCGACCGGCAGCTGCAGCGCGACGCGGGCATGCCGCACATCTACTACGGCCTCCTCGTCAAGCTCGCCGAGGCACCGCGCCGCCGGCTGCGGATGACCGAGCTGGCCATGGACGCCAAGATCACCCGCTCCCGGCTCTCGCACGCCGTCGCCCGGCTGGAGAAGAACGGCTGGGTGCGCCGCGAGGACTGCCCCTCGGACAAGCGGGGCCAGTTCGCCGTGCTGACCGACGAGGGACGCGAAGTGCTGCGGCGCACCGCCCCGGGCCATGTGGCCGCCGTGCGCCAGGCGCTGTTCGACCGGCTGAGCCCGGAACAGCAGAAGTCCCTCGGCGAGATCATGCAGATCGTCGCCGAGGGACTTCAGCCCAAGGAGGCGGGGGCGGACCTGCCCTGGCTCCGCTGAGGCGGGGGTGGGGCCGGGGGCGTGCGGGTCCGGGGTTCCCGGGGCGGCGCGGGGCCCGGGCACCCAGGGTGCGGGGGCCCGGGGCCCGGGGCGTACGACGGCGTGACCCGTGCGGGGTTCACCGAGCCGTACGCACCCTCAGTGGGCGATGACCGGCACCGGCATCTCGTCCTCCACGCCCTGCCCGGCGGCCGAGTCCTGGCCGGTCACCGTGGTGCCGCCCGGCCGGCCCGCGTTGACGAAGGTCAGCGCGATCACGCCGGCCGCGGCCAGGATGCCGACGGCGAACCAGATGGCGTTGGTGTAGCCGTGCACCAGGCCCTGCAACTGGACCAGCTGCTGTGCGCCCTTGGCGGATCCGGCGCCCGCGATGTGGTCCTTGATGTACGCGGCCGTGGCGGAGGAGGCGATCGTGTTCAGCAGCGCGGTGCCGATGGCGCCGCCCACCTGCTGCGAGGTGTTGACCATCGCGGAGGCGACGCCGGCGTCGCGCGGCTGGACGCCCAGGGTGGCCAGGGACATGGCCGGCATGAACGCGGTGCCCATGCCGAGGCCGAGCAGCAGCATCGCGGGCAGCAGCAGCGCGGCGTAGGAGGAGTCGGTCTCCAGCTGGGTCAGCAGCAGCATCCCGAGGGCGGCGACCAGGAAGCCGGGGCCCATCAGGCGGCGGGCCGGGACGCGGGTCATCAGCCGGGCGCCGATCTGGGTGGAGCCGGTGATCATGCCCGCGATCATCGGCAGGAACGCGAAACCGGTCTTGACCGGCGAGTAGCCCCGCACGATCTGCAGGTAGTAGGTCAGGAAGAGGAACAGGCCGAACATGCCGATGACCGCGAGGCCCAACGAGAGGTAGACACCGCCGCGGTTGCGCTCGGTGATCACCCGCAGGGGCAGCAGCGGGGCCTTCACCCGGGACTCCACCAGCACGAACGCGGCGAGCAGCACGGCGGAGGCGACGAACATGGAGACGGTCAGGGCGTCGCCCCAGCCGGCGGACTCGGCGCGGGTGAAGCCGTAGACGAGGGCGACCAGGCCGAGGGTGGACAGGATCACGCCCGGGATGTCGAGCGGCGAGCGGTTGCGGCCGCCGGCCGGCTCGCGGATGACGAAGTACGCGCCGGCCGCGGCGACGACGGCGAACGGGATGTTCACGAAGAACGTCCAGCGCCAGTCCAGGTACTCGGTGAGGAAGCCGCCGAGGATCAGTCCGACGGCGCCGCCGCCGCCGGCGATCGCGCCGTAGATGCCGAACGCCTTGGCGCGCTCGCGGGCGTCGGTGAACATCACCGCGAGCAGGGAGAGCGCGGCGGGCGCGAGCAGCGCGCCGAAGGCGCCCTGGAGCGCGCGGGCGCCGAACATCATCGCGCCGGTGGTGGCGGCGCCGCCGAGCGCGGAGGCCGCGGCGAAGCCGGTCAGACCGGTCACGAAGGCGCGCTTGCGGCCCCACAGGTCGGCGATCCGGCCGCCGAACAGCAGCAGTCCGCCGAAGGCGAGGGCGTAGGCGGTGACCACCCACTGGCGGTTGCCGTCGGAGATGCCCAGGTCCTGTTGGGCGGAGGGCAGGGCGATGTTCACGATGGTGGCGTCGAGGACGACCATCAGCTGGGCGAGCGCGATGAAGCCGAGCGCTTTCCAGCGGTTGGCGTGCGCGGACTTCTCCGGGAGGCCGGGGGCCTTCACGGCTGTTTCGGACATGGGGGTACCCACTTCGGGACTTCGTGACGGAAAAAGGCGTCGAGAACCGACGGCCCGCCCTGCGGAGGGCGGCCGGAGGCTTGGTTACGGGCGGTTCGGTCGGGTGGTCGGTCGCGGTCGCGGGAACGTCGGTGGCGGGGAGAGCGGCGAGTCCGGTCGGCCGGAGTCCGGTGGCGGGGAGCCCGGTTGCGGGCGTCCGGTCACGGGCGTCCGGTCATGGACATCCGGTCATGGACGTCCGTGGCCGGGCGTCCGGTCGTGAGGGGCCTGACACTCGCCGCGGAGATCCTCCATGGTGATGGCCGCGCCCGGCAGGACGGAACGGGCCGGGGCCCGCAGTCCGTCCAGGAACAGCTGCAGATGACGGTGTACGTAACGGTCGTGGCTGGGGCAGCCGGTGCCGGCCGGGGGCCGGCTGAGCTGGGCCACGGCGACCATCAGGTCGCCGACGCCCACGTCGGGGCGGAGCCGCCCGGCCTCGGCGGCGCGGTCCATGACCTCCTGGACGAGGTGCTCGACCCGTTCGCGCGAGGCCTCCAGGTCGGGGTGGTTGCGGTCGAAGGTGCTGGAGACCATCGGGCACAGCGCGCCGATCCGCTCGTCCGCGGCGGTGTGCACGAAGGTCGACAGCGCCTCGAAGGCGTCGCCGGTCTCCGTGAGCGCCCGCTCGGCGGCGAGTGCGGTGCGGTCCATGACCGAGCAGACGACCTCGCGGACGAGGGCGTCGCGGTCGGGGAAGTTGCGGTACAGCGTGGCGTTGCCGACGCCGGCCCGGCGGGCGATCTCGTCGAGCGGCACGTCGGGTCCGTGCTCGACGAACATCTCCCGGGCGGCGGTGACGATGCGCTCCCGGTTGCGCAGGGCGTCGGCGCGCGGCCTGGTCGCCTTGCGCGGTTCGGGGTTCGCGGTCGTCGCGGCCTGCACGGCGGTACTCCTTCGGTTCGGGGCCGGTGGGGCGATCCGGAGAGGGAGTCCCCGTTTCGCTCGGACACAGGGCCAAACGGGGAAACGGTCCCCGGTTATTTCCGCCTGGGCGAGAAACTTCACTGTGACCTGAGACACGTCACGGTCCGTCGCGGTCGCTCGCCCTCACCCGAGTGCCCGTCCTCCTTGCTCCAACCGGCCGCCCTCCCGTGCCGGACCGGTGATCGCGCGTACTGGGGACGGCCGTTCCCCGCCCTGGGAACGGTCGTTCCGGGGAGCCGTCCGGCCTGGTCCCGGGCCGAAGCGGCCCGCCCCCGCGGTCGGGCGGGTCCTTTCCCCCAAACGGATCGGCGGCCCGCCTCCCGCGACCGGACCGCCCGTTCCCACGACCGGACCGTTCCAGCGCGCGCCCGCCGCACCCGCGACGGAGGGTGATCGAAAGGGTGCAGCCAAAGACCGGTGGCTGCCTGGGGCGAACCGGTGGCTGCCTGGAGCGAAAGGTCCACGCATGCTGCCGCAGCCGCCCCGCCGCCGGATACGCAAGCGCCGTGCGGCCGCTCTCGCGTCGGTCACCGTGTTGACCTTCGCGGCCAGTACCGCCGGAACGGCGCACCTCACCGCGGGCGCCAGCGCGGCCGGCGCCGGGGCCTTCGGCCTCGCCCGCTCCCCCGCCCTCATACCCTGCATGATCAGCGGCCCGACCAGCGTGCAGATGACGGAAGGCGTGCCCACCGCGCACGGCTACGCCCGCTCCACCGGCACCGTGCACGCACTGACCCTGATGGTCGACTTCTCCGACGCGCCCGGCCAGGGCGACGCCCTCGACCGCTTCCACGAGTTCTTCCCGCAGACGCGGAACTGGTTCCACACCGCCTCCTACGGCCGCCTCGACTACCGCCCCGAGACCCCGATACCCCGGTGGCTGCGCATGCCGAAGCCGTTCAAGGCCTACGGCATAGAACGCGGCGCGCCCTTCGACCCCGGCTACCGCCGGCTGGTCCAGGACATCGTGGCGGCGGCCGACCCCACGGTGGACTTCCGGGACTACGACCTGCTCAACGTGCTGATGACCCCGAACGCCGGCCCGTCCGCGCTGGACACCGTCCTGTCCGTCACCTTCGCCGGCAACGCCGAGGCCCCCGTCGCCGACGGCGTCCCGGTCTCGAACGCGTCCTTCGTCTACTCCCGCCAGGACGACGGCTCCGGCACCTACGACCACACCGGCTACCGGGTCCTGCCGCACGAGAACGGCCACGTCTTCGGCCTGCCCGACCTCTACACCCAGGAAGGCGGGGGCGCGGTCGGCCACTGGGACATCATGAGCGAGGACTGGGGCGCCGACAACGACCTGCTGGGCTGGCACAAGTGGAAGCTGGGCTGGCTGGACGCGAACCAGGTGAGCTGCGCGAGCAAGCGCGGCTCGGCCGAGTTCACCCTCACCCCGCTGGAGCGTCCCGGCGGGCCCAAGCTGGTGTTCGTCCCGCTCGACGGCCGCACCGGCTACGCCCTCGAACTGCGCACCCACGAGGGCAACGACGAGGCGGTGTGCCGGCCGGGCGTCCTGATCTACAAGGTGGACGCCGGCGTCGACACCGGCGAGGGTCCCGTCACGGTCTACGACGCCCGCCGCGACTCCGGCGGCTGCACCCGCAGCCCCAACGTGCAGGCCGAGCTGTCCGACGCGCCCTTCGCCCCCGGCGAGACCTTCAAGGACCCCAGGGCCAAGATCCGTATCGACGTGGCCGCGGCGGACCTGGAGGGGAACTACCGGATCCGGGTGACCCGGCAGTGACGACACCACCGCGCGGGCCGGGGGCAGAGCCGCGGTCAGGGGCGGGACCAGGGACACGGTCAGGGGCGGGGACCGGGTCGGCGACGCCGGCCGGACTACCGTAGGCCTGCCGCGACCACCGTCCCGTACGGGAGAACCCCCACCGATGCCCCCGCCGCCCGCCTCGTCCTCGCCCTCGGCGCCCGCCGCCCCCGCCACGCCCGCGACCGTCACGGAGGAGCCCTCCGCGGCCGTCCCCGCCGAGGCGGTCGCTCCGCTGATGCGGGGCGTCACGGTGCTGCGGCGGCTGACGGAGGCCGGCGGGACGCTGAGCCCGAGCGCCCTCGAACGGGCCACCGGCCTCGCCCGCTCCACGGTGGACCGCGTCACGGCGACGCTCGCCCGCATGGGATACGTCCGCCTCGACGGCCGGGACGTCGTCCTCGCGCCCCGTCTGATGGAGCTGGGCAACGCCTATCTGGCCGCCCTGCGGCTGCCCGCCCTGCTCGACGCCCGCGCCGACGCCCTCGCCGACGAACTGGACGAGTCGGTGTCACTGGCGGTCGGCGACCGCGACGGCATCCGCTTCATCCACCAGGCGACCCGGCGGCGCGCGATGTCCCTGAGCTTCCGCATCGGCGACCTGCTCCCCGCCGAACGCACCGCGCCCGGGCCCCTGTTCGCGACCGAGTGGACCGAGGCGGACCGGCGGCGCCGGCGCGAGCGGCGGGCGGCCGACCCCGAGGACCGGGGCTTCCCGGCCGTGCCGCCCCGGGCGGCCTCGTCGCCGGACGACTTCGAGGAGCGGACCGCGCGGGCGGCCCGGGAGGGCTGGTCCCTGGACGACCAGCTGATCGAACCGGGCCTGGTGGCGGTCTCGGCGCCGGTACGGGAGCCGGGCCCGGCCGGCGAACCGGGCGCCGGCCGGATCGCCTGTGTGGCGAGCGTGGTGAGCCACACCAGCCGCCACACCGCCGAGAACCTGCGCGCCACCCTGCTCCCGCGCCTGCGCGAGACGGTCGCGGCGATGGAACGGGACCTGGCCGCGGCCCCGCCCCCCGCGCCGGCCGCGCCCCCCTGCGACCTGGCGACGTGGACGGCCGCCTCGAAGCAGGAACTGGGCCGCGAGTTCGTCGAGTCCCTCGCCCGCGGCCTGACGGTGCTGACCGCGTTCGGCGAGGACCGCCCGGCCCTGACCCTCACGGACGTCGCGAGGGCGACGGGCCTGGCCCGGGCGACCGCGCGCAGGGCCCTGATCACGTACGAGCACCTGGGCCTGGTCGCCACCGGACCCGGCCGCCGCTTCACCCTCACCCCCCGTGTGCTGTCCCTGGGCTTCCCGCCCCTGTCCCGCACCTCGCTCCCCCGGATCGCCCAGCCGCACCTGGAGGAACTGGCCGATCGCGTCCACGAGTCGGCGTCACTCGCGGTCCTCACGTCCTCCGGCGACGAGATCCAGTACACGGCGCGGGCCGCCACCAGCCGCATCATGAGCGTGAACTTCACCGTCGGCACCCGGCTCCCGGCCCACGCCACGGCCCTGGGCCGCGCGCTGACCGGCGCCACGACCGAGGACTACGCCCTCGTCGACGAGGAACTGGAGGAGGGACTGCGCGCCGTCGCGGTGCCGGTCCGCGACCGCTCGGGCCGGACGGTCGCGGCGGCGAACGTCGCGCTGCACGCGGCCCGGCACAGCAGGCAGGAGTGCGTGACGGAACTCCTGCCCGCGCTGCGCCGGGCGGTGGCGGCGATCGAGGCGGACCTCCACGTGGCGGCCCGCTTCACCCGCGTGGCGCCGGCCTGATCCGGGGCCGGCGCGCTCCCCTGACCGGGGTCCGGTGGCGCTCCCCCGGGGCGGGGCGCTGACGGCCTTCCGCCCTGGAGGCCGCGACGGACTCCCGCCCGGCGGGCCGCCGGTCACCAGCCGGGGTAGCGGTCCCACCAGTGCTCGTCCCAGCCCGGGGTGTACTCGGTGCCGCCGGGCCGCTCGGTGAGCTGGGCGACGAGGTCGCGGGCCAGCACGTCGAGCACCCAGGCCAGTTCGTGCCGGCTCACCAGACCGAGCGGCAGCGCCTCCGCGCCGTGCGCCGCTCCGAGCAGTGCTCCGGTCACGCAGGCCACCGAGTCCCCGTCCGGCGCCCCGGCGGCGAAGCGCAGCGCGGCCTCCACCTGGTCGCGCTCCGGGAAGGACGCGGCGACGTAGAGGCCGCCGAGCAGCGCCGAGGGGGCGGTGGGGTCCGGGGCGAGGCGGGCGAGGCGGCGCGCGTCGGCGGGGTGCTCCTCGGCCTGCCGCAGCGCCGCGGCGAGCGGGCCGGTCTCCTCGGTGGTCGCACCGGGGGCGGCGTCGGACAGGGCCCGGACGCCGTCCGCGAGGGCGTGCCGCACCCGCGCCGGCCCGCCGCTCGTCAGACAGTGCCCGGCCAGCACGGCCGCGTGGGCGGTGGCGGACTGGGCGGCGGGGTCGCCGTGGGTGAGAGCGGCGACCTCGCGGAGCGCCCGCGCCGCGTGTTCCGGCTCCCCGCCGGCGAAGACGACGGCGACGGGGAGCGTACGTGTGAGCGCGTGGCAGCCGCGGCTGGTCGTGGCCGGCCGCTCCACGGTGCCGTGCTCGATCCGGGACAGGGCGGCGACGGTCGCCGGCGCCGATCCGCGCCGCTGGGCGAGCACGGGCACGTGCGCGAGCCAGCCGTCGGGCCACGCCTTGTCGCCGTGCCCGGCCCAGCGCTCGCGCAGCCGTTCGGTCTCCAGACCTTGCAGGGCGGCCCACCGGCCATAGGCGTGCCACAGCACCCCCGGCGGGTGGCTGATGCCCTTGTGGTCGCCCCGGACCAGGGCGCGGATCGTGCCCTCGACGGTGAAGCAGGCCAGCTGGGTGCTGACCCCGGCCCGCAGCGTGCCCTCGGCCGGCAGCGCGCCCCGGGCCGCGCCCAGCGTGTCGCCCACGGCCAGCCCGAGCAGCAGCCCGCGCACCCGGGAGACGGCCCACTTATCCGTCGGGAATCCGGTCCGCGGCCGCGGATCAGGGGCCGGGGAAGCCTGCTCCTCGGCGGGGAACGTTCGCTCCTCCACGGGGAACGTCCGCTCCTTCCCGGCGGACGTCCGCTCCTTCCCGGCGGACGGGCGCTTCTCCCCCGGGGACGGGCTCGCCGACAATGTGCGCGCCGGGGCGGTCCCGGCGGGCCCGCTTCCGCCGGACGGGGGCGGGCTCGCCGCCAGCCGTACGGCGTCGTGGAGTTCGGCATGCGCGGTCAGCTGCCAGCCGTGCACCAGCACGTCCCGCAGGTCGGCCAGCGCGGACTCGCCGTCGGCGCCGGTGGCCAGGTGGCTGTAGAGGGCGGCGACGGCCGGGGTACGGCTCTGGCCCGCGGCGCAGTGGAGCAGGACCCGCTTGCCCTCCTGCCGCAGCCGCAGCACTTCCCGGGCGGCCTGGTCGAGGACGTAGTGGAGGTTGGCGTTGTCCCCGTCGCTGTCGACCAGCCAGACACGGACGTGCTCGGCGCCGGCGCCGGGCAGGACCGGGGCGGTGCCCATGCGGCACAACGACACCACGGCGTCGACGTCGACGGGTGCCTCGCCGTGGAGCAGGGCGAGGTTGCCCAGCAGCACGCCGGGGTCGTGCGGGTGGGGCACGGCGAAGCCGCGGGACGCGCCGGCCGGGGCGGGCACGCGGGCGGCCGAGGGCCAGCCGTCGCCGTCGTCCAGTCCGCCCCGGGCGGTGCGCACGGCCAGCCGGACCAGGTCGGGGCCGGTGAGACCGGGCCAGCCGTTCACCGCCCGCTGCCACCGCAGCGGTATGCCGGAGCAGCCCCAGCGCGCGCCGAGCAGGGCGCCGGCGATCGCCGCGACGGTGTCGGTGTCGTTCCCGGCCCGGACCGCCGCCTCCAGGGCGAGGCGCAGGTGCTGGGCGGGGAAAGCGCCCCGTGCGGGGTCGAGCTCGGGCACCGGGGTGCGGGTGACGGCCGACCAGGCGGCCTGGAGGGCGGTGACGACCCAGCCGTTGGGCGAGAAGTGGTGCGGGGGGTGGGCCTCGGCCTCGTCCAGCCGGTCCGCCCACAGCGCGCGGCGCTCGGCGGGAAGCAGCTCCAGACCGGCCCGTACGCCGTCGAAGGTCCCCTCCAGCACGGCGGTGCGGATGCCGGAGCACCACAGCACGCAGGCGTCGGCGCAGTCGGGGTCCGGGTGGGTGAGCGCGCTGACGGCGACGGCGGCCTCGGCCATCGCGGCCGTGTCGCCGAGGTGGGCGAGGGCGACGATCCCGGTGCGCATCAGCGAGCCGTTGCCGGCGCTCTGCGGGTGCCGGCCGGCGTAGTCGCGGGCGGCCTCCCGCATCGCGGCGCCCGCGGCCCCGGAGGCCCGGCCGGCGGCGTACAGGACGGCGCGGGTCTGGGCGCCGACGTCGCTGGCGCCGCCCTCCAGCCAGCGCCGGAAGTTGGCGGCCACGGCGTCGAGGGCCTCGGGGGCGCGCAGATCGGCGCCGGTCGCGGCGACCTCGGCGATGCACACCTGCATCTGGGTGTCGTCGGAGTACTCGCCGGGCGCGTACGGGCCGAGGCCTCCGCCGATCATCATCGGCTGCCGGTCGGGCCCCAGGGTCTCCTGGAACTCGTAGGGCACCCCCAGGGCGTCGCCCGAGGCCGCGCCGAGCAGTACTCCGGCGGCCCGGTCGGTGGCCCGCGCGTCCAGGCGGGGGTTCGGGATGCGTGCACTGGCCATGAAGGCCTCCCTACGGGGCGGGGCGCGCGGCGGGCGTGCCGACGGGTGGTGACGCGCGGGCGCCGCTTCGGCCGGGAGGGGCCGGGACGGCGTGGGCACGGCGGCGCGCCGAAGAATGATCTTCGGCGCCGACGCCGCGCCAGCTTGGCACGCACGCCGCCTTATCGTCAAGGAGACGATAGCTGGCCCGGGTGAGGCCGCCGCGGCCCCGTCGGACGGCGCCGCCGGCCCCCACCGGGAAGCCCCGGCGAGCGGGCTTCGCCGGGCGGTTCCGATCGGTGAGCATGTGGCGTCGGGCGCCGGACACGACGGCGCGCCGGCCCAACCACCGCCGACGGGCGTCGAGTTCACCGCGCCACGGACCCAGGGGCCCGCACCGCCCGACCGCTCCGCCGACCCGCCCCGCCCCGCCGGACCGCCCCGGCGAGGAAGCGGCCGGCGGTCCCGCGGACGCGGACCGCGCGCCGGCGCCCTCCGCGCGAGCACCACGAGACGAGGAAGAGAGCCGATGACGAACCGGCACATCACCTACGACCGCCTGCACAACTTCCGTGACCTGGGCGGTTACCGGACGAGCGAGGGCCGCACGGTCGCCTGGGGCGTCCTCTACCGCTCCGACTCCCTCGGCAAACTGCGGGGCGCCGACTGGGAGAAGTTCCTCGGACTGGGCATCCGCACGGTCATCGACCTGCGCTATCCCTGGGAGATCGAGGCGAAGGGTCGGGTCCCGGAGGCAGAGCGGTTCCACTACGTGAACCTGAGCATCGAGCACCGCCCCTACGACCAGGCGACGATCGACCCGGCCCTCGACCCCTGGCGCTACCTCGCGGACCGGTTCGCCGAGGTGACCGAGGACGGCGCGGACGAGATCCGCCAGGTCCTGGAGCGGATCGCCGAGGCCCCCAGCCCCGTCGTCCACCACTGCACCTCGGGCAAGGACCGCACCGGACTGATCAGCGCGCTGGTGCTCACCCTGCTCGACGTGCCCCGCGAGGACGTGCTCGCCGACTTCGCGCTGACCGAACTGGCCACCGAGCGCCTGATCGCCGACTGGCGCGCCGCCAACCCCGGGCGCGAGCTCAAGTGGCCCGGGTACGGGCGCGCACCCTCGGTCGTCATGGAACTGGTCCTGACCGACCTGGAGAAGCGGTACGGCTCCGTGCACGGCTACCTCAAGGACCGGGTCGGCCTGACGGACGCCACCACGGAGCACCTGCGCGCCCGACTGCTGACGGACGGCAGCAACTGACGTGCGCCTGGCCCCTGTTCACGCCCGAAGCGGCCGCGAGCCGGCACTCCGGATCACGCCGACGGCTTTCCCCGGCCCGCGAAACACCCGTGACGTCGACGAAACATCGAGCGGACGTGACAAAGGTCTCTGACGTTTAGTCAACTTGGGCCGTTCTGACTTGAGTTGGCTGACCTTGCACCGGACTGGGGGACTTGGCGGGCGAGGGGGCCCGGAACGCGGTATCCGTGGGGTCCGGGCATCCCCAATGGGGCGTCGAGGCCCGAAATCAAGCGCTTCGCAGCGGGTCCGACATGCTTTGCCGGATCCGCTTCCAACGTCTCCTTTGAACGCCTCGCACCCCCGCCAAAAGGGACATACGGTCGATCTTCGCCGCCCGGGTGAACTGCCGGGTAATTTGAAGGCAAAAGGATCTTGACGCCTCGTGCAGCCCGCGGTTAGGTTCTACGGCATGCCTTCGAAGGGGGCATAAAGAAACCGGGGGGTATCTTTTGAAGGGGACGCCGGCCGCGACAGGCCCGACGAGTTCCTGATTCTTCTGCGGAGTTCCCGCAGTTCCACCGATTCGCCCGTCCCGACGGGCTGAAATCGGCCGTCCGATTCGAGACGTCCGACCGATCTGCGCCGAATCACGACCAAGTCTTCGGCGATCCTCTGCGCATGCCCACGGCCTCGCGCAGGACTGCCGAGCGGGGTCCCCACTGCATGGACTCCGAGCGCGCCCGTCCAGGGCGACATTTGCAGCGAAAGGGGGTGAAGAACATGGAGAACGTCGACATCATCGAGCTCGAGGACGACATCGTCGAGTTCGAGTCCGCCGAGGACAACACGGCGAACGTGGCCAACGTCGCGAACGTGGCCAACGTGGCCAACGTCGCGAACGTGGCCAACGTGGCGAACGTCGCCAACGTGGCCAACGTGGCGAACGTCGCCAACGTGGCGAACGTCTGATGAGACCGGGTGGCGGGGCATCCACCCCGCCACCCCGTTTCCTCCGTACTAGAAAAGGCCGGCCCTGATGGCGGGAAGTCGGCGAGGCTCCCGCGGCCGTGTTGAAAGGTGAAAGCAGACTGTGGCGCGCTCAGTGATCGAAGAAAAGCTGCAATCGGCCCGCGTCCTGGCGGAGGCACTTGCCGCCGACGACAATGGATCAATTGATTCCATGTATATCGCGGGAAGCCTGACGGCAGGCCTCGGAAATCCCACGAGTGATGCCGACCTTTTCGTTCTCTACAATGACGAGTCCGCCATGGGCGACGACGTCACGCAATACAACGTGAACGGCCATCGGGTCGACGTGGAGCGTTACACGCTCGCGTTCGTCGAGGAAGCGGTGGACCTCATCACTTCCTTCGAACTGCGGCGCGACAACCTGACCGAACTCCACAAGCTGCCCGACAAGCTGGACTTCGTCTGCCGTCTGTACACCTCCGAGATCGTCGCCCCCTCGCCCTCCCTCGACGGCTTCAAGCAGCGTCTGGACGCCTCGATCGCCAACATCCGCCAGGTGGCGGTCAATTACTCGGCCATCGCGGTCAACGGCCACCTCGAGGACTTCCTCGGCGCCGCCGTCGACGGCGACTTCGAGACCGCGGCCCTCGTCGGCCAGGAGCTGACCGCCTACGCCGGCAAGGCCGTCACGGCGGCCTCCGGCGACCTGTACTACAGCAAGAAGTGGGTCTACAAGCAGCTCGACCGCACGCCCGTCGCGAACTTCCCGAAGGACACCTTCGTCGACTTCCAGCGCGGCACCTGGACCGGTCGGGGCCACCAGGCCGCCGAAGAGCTCGTCTTCTTCGTGCAGACCTGTGTCGCGGCGAGCCAGCTGCTCAGCCGCCAGGGAGTCTCCCTGGACGCCTGGCCGTGGGCCGCGCCGGCCGCGCCGGGCGCCGAGGGCCTGTGGCGCAACCCCTCGTACAACGTGCTCGGGCAGAGCGACGGGATCCTCCTGCACTGGGAGCTGCGCCGCCAGCTGATGCTGCGCGACCCCGCCGCCTTCGTCTGGGCGCTGTGCGACGGCCGCAGCCCGCAGGGCGTCGTCGACGCCGTGCAGCGGCTCGCCGAGCACGTCCCCGCGCTCAAGACCATGACTCCCGAGCGCATCGAGCGGCTGCTCGAGTCGCTGCGCTCGCGTGACCTCGTGGGCGGCGAACCGTACTCCGTCCTCGGCACCATCTGATCGGGCAGCGAGCCATGGCAGTGACGACCACCCAGCAGACCGCCGCGCGCCCGGCCGGCACCGAGGACCTGCTCGAAGCGGCCCAGTGGGCCGTCGAGCGACTCGGCGCGTCGGCGCACTACGTGCAGGCCTACGCGGAGCGCACCGTCGAGGTGCGCGTGGAGTGCCTCGACGGCGAGGTCCTCGCCACCTGCGTCGAGCCCCGCGAGGGACTCGCGTGCATGGTGCGCCAGGACGGCCGTTGGCGCCATCGGGCCTTCTCCGTCGCCGAACTGCCCTCGCTGCCCCAGTGGCTCGCGGCCGCCGACCCGTCCGCCACGGGGGACGCTCCCTCCTGGCAGCACGCCGCGGACCTGGGCTTCGAGCCCGTGGCCGCGCAGGAGTGGCTGGTCGGGAGCGCGGCCCCGGCCCACTCCCTGCGCACCATGGAGGACTTCACCCTCCGCAGCACCGCCGTCGTGGACACCGACGGCGTACGGTCGGCCACCACCTCCCGCTTCGTGCGGCGCCGGGTGGAGGCCACCGTCGTGGACGACGGGAACCGCTACCGCGGTCTCAGCCGCTGGCTGGAGCGCGGCGCCGGGTCCGGCACCGCCGACCGCGACGGCGTCCCGCGGGACGTGGCGCGGATCGCCGTGGAAAACGCGCACAACTCCGCGCGCGCCCGTCTCGGCGGCCGCCACCGCACTCCCGTGGTGTTCGGGCCGTCCGCCGCGGTCGGCCTGCTGCACGAGCTGATCGGCCACGCTCTGGAGGGCGACAACTTCGCCATGGGGAGCGACTACGTCGCGGGGCTCCGCAAGCCGGGCGCCGTCCCCGCCTCGGTGACGCTGTACGACGACGCCACCCTCGCCGACGGCTACGGCTCCTACGACATCGACGACGAGGGCGTCGCCGGCGGTGTCACCGTGCTGGTCTCCGGCGGGGAACTCGGCACCCCGCTCTCCAGCGTCCGTACCGCGCAGCGCCACGGCCACCGGCCCACCGGCAACGGCCGCCGCCGCGACTACCGCGCCCTGCCGCTGCCGCGCGCCAGCAACACGGTGGTGCCGCGCGGCGCCGACGACCCGCAGGCGCTCATGGCGCCGTCCGCCGAGGGGCTCCTGCACGTCGGCTGCCTGGGGGCCGGAATGATCGACCTCAGTACCGGAGAGTTCCACTTCGCCGCGCTGAACTGCGCCTACGTCACACCCGACGGCCACCGGGTCCCCGTACGCGACGTCAGCCTCTTCGGCGACGCCCTCCAGACCCTCGCCCGCGTGGAGGGCATCGGCACGGACTTCGGCGGCGACAGCGTCACCTGCGGCAAGCAGGGCCAGATGATCGGCATCGGCCTGTTCTCCCCCTCGATGCGTTTCTCCGCACTGGATTGGAGCGCGGCGTGAGAACCCTCCAGCACCGCACCGGTCAGGCCGTCGCCGTGACCGAGGCCGTCCGGTCGGCCCTGCGTCCCGAGGAGAGCGCGGCGACGTTCCTGGAGCGCACGGCCCGGCGCCGGCTGGTCTGCGACGCCGCCGGCAAGAAGCAACTCCACGTGGACGAACCGGCGTTCGGCGGCTTCGTCCGCATGCGGCAAGGCGACCGGGAGCTGTACCTGAACGCCAACCGGCTCACCGGGCCGACCGCGGCCAGGCTGCTGGCGACGGGGCGCCCCCTGTTCCGCCTGGGCAGCGCCGCGGTGGCCGGCGAGCGTGCGCACGCCCACCGGTCCGCACAGTCCGGCGACGACGGCTGGCACACCACAGGCGACCGCCTCGACATGGCCGACGCGGCCTCCCGCACCGGCGAGCTGATGGCGGCCGTCGGCGCCCACCTGCGCCCCGGCCAGAGCGTCGCGGGGCTGCATGTGAGCGACATCCTGCGCGAGTCCGTCTTCGCGGACAGCAGCGGGACCCGTCTGAAGGACCAGTGCTACGGAGTCGAACTGACCGCGGTCGTCATCGACGACGCCGGCTCGCGCATGGTGTCCGCCACGCGCTACGCCACCACGCTCGACGAGATCGACCTGGCCGGGCTGGGCCGCGAACTGAGCCTGATCCACTCGGGCATGGGCCCCGGCGAGCGGAACCTCGACCACGACCGCGTCGTGTTCACCCCGTCCGCCGCCGCACAGCTGCTGCGCGCCCTGGCGAACACCGTCCTGCTCAACCCCGTCGCCGACCCCGCGCCGCTGACCACCTCCCTGGTGGACGACGCCACCTGCCCGCAGGGCTACGGCGCCCGCTCCTTCGACTGCGAGGGCACGGCGACCGGCACCACGGAGATGGTCGGCCGCGACGGGCGGCAGCGCCCCCTGGCCACCCGGACGGTGGCCCTGGCGGACGACGGCCCCCGGGCGGCCGCGCCCCTGACCGGCCACGCCTCGTGGAACCCGCTGAAGAACTTCCCGCAGATGACGGCCGGCAACGTCCGGCTGACCCCCACACCGGCGACCACCGCCGACACGCTCCTGGCCGGCGAACGCCGCGTCGTCGTGGACGCCCGCACCCTGGGCGTCGAGGAGTTCCGCTCCGGCGGACAGCTCGCGTTCCGCCTCCTGACCGCCCGCACCGTGGACGGCGTACCGCAGGAGGCCTGCGCGCCGATGTCCGTCGAGGGTTCGGCGATCGACTTCCTGGCCTCGGTCACGGCCGTCGGCGACACCGTGTCCTACTTCCCCGGCCAGATCTCCGCGGGCGGCGCCTACCTGGAGATGGACATCACCCGGATCACCCCGAAAGCAGTTGGATCATGACCCAGACCAGTGGCGGGCTCGAAGCCCACGGGCTCGTACGCGAGTTCACGGCCAAGGACGGCTCCGTGCGACGAGCGGTCGACGACGTCACGCTGGTCGTCCGACCCGGCGAACTCGTCTCCGTGCTCGGCCCCAACGGGGCCGGCAAGACCACCACGGTCAAGATGCTGACCGGCCTGCTGCTGCCGACCGCCGGCCAGGTGCTCATCGACGGGCACGACGTGGTGCGTGCCCGCCGCCGCGCCGCCATGGCCTGCGGCTTCAGCCTCGGCGGCGACACCGGCCTGTACCCGCGGCTGTCGGCCGTCCAGAACCTGGAGTTCTTCGGCCTCATGTACGGCCTGCGCGGCGCCCGCCTCGCGCAGCGCACACGGGAGCTGCTGGCGGAGGTCGACCTCTCCGACCGCTCCGACGACCTCGTGGGCTCCTTCTCGCGCGGCATGAAGCAGCGGCTCCACCTCGCCCGCGCACTGCTCCACGAGCCGTCCGTCCTCATCCTCGACGAGCCCTCCGCGGGCCTCGACCCCCAGTCCGCCGCCACGATGCGCGCCCTCGTCGCCCGCCTGACGGGCGAGGGCCGGAGCATCCTGCTGACCACGCACGACATGCGCGAGGCCGAGGAGCTCAGCAACCGCATCGTGCTGATGAAGGGCGGCCGGATCCACGTGGAGTCCACGGCCGGCGAGCTGCGGCTGAGCGCGGCGAACCGGCTCGGCCACGTCGTCAACGCCGTCTTCGACGCCGCCCAGGCCCCCGACGCCGTCAAGGACTGCCCCGGCATCCTGCGCGTGGAGCACGACGGCTCCGCCGTCACCCTGCGCGTCTCCGACGGCGCGGCCGCCGTGCAGTGGCTGCTGGCCACCTTCCCCGGCCGGACCACCAGCGTCGCCGTCACGCCGCCGACCCTGGAAGAGGTCTTCCTCGACATGGTGGCCGCGTCATGACGGGCGTACGTACCGACGCCGCGCCCGCGGCGCGGAGCCGGGGCGGCCGGACCGGCTCCGGAGCCACCTTCGCGCGGGCGATCGTGGACCAGCTGAGGATGCACGCGACGAGCCCCATGGCCATCTTCTCCACGCTCGCGATGCCCTGCGTCTTCGCCTTCGTCATCCACGCCAACGCCACGAGCGGCTTCTCGCACGACACCACCGGCGACATGGCCGTCGGCTCGGCGGGCATCGGCATGCTCGACTCGATCATCGTGCTGGTCCTGTTCAGCATGCTCGGCGAGAAACAGTGGAAGACGCTGAACGCCGCGCTGGGGAGCCCCGGCGGACTCGTCCCGGTGGTCCTCGGCAGGCTGACCGGAACCGCCCTCCAGTCGCTCACCGCGCTGCCCGGCACGCTGATCGTCCTCGGTCTGCTGTTCGGCATCGACGGATCCTTCGACTGGGTCCGCTGGCTCGTCGGCGGTGTCCTCCTCGCCTTCGCCACCGCCTCCGTGATCGGGCTGCTCGGCTTCGCCGTCCTGCGCTTCCCCTTCTCGGCGGGCATGACCAACGGGCTCACCGGACTGATCATGGCGCTCAGCGCCCTGATCGTGCCCCAGTCGGCCCTGCCGGCCCCCGTACGGAAGCTCGCCCTGATCATGCCGCAGTCCCACGTCATGGCCTGGATCCGCGGCGCCGGACCGGAACGGCTGCTCGCGGCGGTGCTCCTCACCGGCTTCTTCTGCGCCCTGGTCGTCCTCGCCGTCCACCGGCTCGAGAACACCGTGCGCCGTACCGCCCTCCCCCTGGAGGCCTGACCCATGCGGACTTCCACCCCGGACTCCGGACCCGGTGCGGCGCGTGCCGCGCTGCGCGGCGCGACACTGTCCTACCGAGCCCTGTTCACCTGGTTCAACCCGCTGGGCTACCTCAGCTCGCGCATCGTGCGCCCCATCGGCATGGCCATCGCCTTCACCTCCCTGGCGACCCACTACGGCGCCGGAGCCTCCCGCATGCTGATCGCCTCCAGCCTGTTGGCCGGCGCGGGTGCCGTCGTGTACGGGATGGCGCTGTCGATCGGCAACGAGCGCTCCTTCAACACGCTCGGCATCTGGCTCGCCTCCCCCCAGAACAAGGTCGCCGCGGCCTGCCAGCGCGCCCTGCCGCACGTCGTCGACGGCTTCGTCGGCGGCCTGTGCACCTACCTGGTGTGCTGCCTGCTGTACACGACGATGCCGATCGGCATCGGGCAGTACGCCGCGCTGCTGGCCGTCGGCGTGCTGACGACCGCGGGGTTCGGGCTGACCCTTTCGGCCCTCGCCCTGCTCATCGAGGACCTGTTCGTCGGCCCCAACATGGCCGAACTCGTCCTCATGGTCCTGTCAGGGACTCTGGTGCCCCACAACCGGCTCCCTGCCTTCCTGAGACCGCTGGGCGACGTGATGCCGCTCAGCCATGTGATGCAGGCCGTCGACGGCCTCCTCGCCGGCCGGACGCGCAGCGCGCCCCTGATCGTCGAACTGGCGGTCGGCGCCGCCTGGGCCCTCGCCGGTGTGCTCTTCGTGCACCTGGCCGCCCGTCGGGCGACCGCCCGCGTCGCGCTCGGCAACGCCTGAACAGCCCCGGATAGAGAAAGAAGACAAGTGAGCAACAGCCTGGCATCCACCTGGTCCGCGAACGCCTGGATCGACCCGCGCGGCACCTTCTCCGGTCCGGTACAGCACAAGGACGGCCTGATCACCCCCGGCTCGCTGACGGCCGCCCCGCTCGGGGAGAACGAGCCCTACCTGGTTCCCTCGCTCCCCGTCGAGGTGCACTGCCACGGCCTGGGCAGCGTCGACTTCTCCAACTTCGCGGAGATCGACCTCTTCGAGGTCGACAAGCACGCCGCCTCCGAAGGCCTGCTGTGCATCCCGACGCTCTACCTGCGTCAGGAACGCCTCGACGGATTCGTCGAGTTCATGCGGGGCTTCGCCGCGCTGAAGGCCGACGGCAAGCTGCCCTTCGTCCCGGCCATCGCGCTGGAGGGCCCGCTCGTCGCCAGCTTCGGCGGCACCCCGGCCAGCTCGGTGTGGGCCCCCTCCAAGGAGGAGTGGGAGAAGCTCGCCGGCTGCGGTCCGCTGGGCCTGGTGTACATCATGCTGTCGCCGGACGCCCTGCAGTCCAGCTCCTACCTGGCCGCGCAGTTCACCCCGGACCACCCGTCCCTGGAGTGGATCGTCACCCGGCTCGTCGAGAACGGCGTCCGGCCCGCGCTCGGCCACTTCGCCAAGGAGGACCCGCAGCTCGGCGCCGACTGCATCGACGAGGTCCTGGCCGCGGCCGAGGCCGCCGAGTGCCCGCACGACGGCGTCCGGGTCGTCACCGACCACCTCTTCAACGAGATGCCGCTGCTGATCAAGCACGCGTTCCGCACGTCCAAGGCGCGCGCCAACCGTGACGCGCTGCTGGCCGGTTACGACCTCCCGTCGTGGAACCTGGCCGACCTGCACGAGCAGGTCGGGCCCGTGCCCGCCGCCATCATGCGCGGCGCCCACGCCGGCCGCATCGCCGCCTGCCTCAACTTCGACGGCGAGCACGTCGACTTCGCCATCGCCAAGCGGGCGATCGAGATCGTCGGCCCGCAGAACATGATGCTGATGACGGACCGCAGCGACGTCGCCCGGCTCGCCGGCCAGGACCTGCACCAGGAGCCCGGCAGCGACCTGTGGTACCAGGAGCAGGGAGTGGTCGCCGCCGGCACCCAGCCCATCGACCAGCAGATCGCGAACGTCCGCGCGCTGGGCGTCCCCGAGGCCGACATCTGGCACCTGGTCTCGTTCACCGCGTACCGCACGTTCTTCCCGGAGCTGGACCTCGCCGCGGACCGGTTCGGCAAGGGCTGCCACGTCGACTCCGAGCGGCAGCGCCGCGCCCTCATCTGAGCGCGCCCGCAGGAGAAACGAAGCGAAGAGAGGAGCACTGGAATGGAGACGCAGCGTCCCGCCGAGCGCCCCCACGACATACCGTACGGCCTGCTGGCCGCTGTCACACGGTCGTCCGTCAAGGCGCACCTGTTCGGTACGGACACCTACACGCGGGAAGCCGCCTGGACGTTCGGCGACCACCCCGCCGCCCTGCTGCGCACCGCCCTCTGCGTCCTCAAGCCCGATGCCGCCGTGGGGCGGCGCTACGGCGCCGCCCTCCAGGCGCTGCGGGACAACGGCTTCCGTCCCGTCGACGCTCTGCGCTTCCGGCACAACCGGCTGACCATCCGCGAGACCTGGCGCTTCCAGCTCAACTTCGCCGACCGCGAGCGCATCGCCACCATGGAGCTGTACCTCCGCTCCCTCGACTGCGTCCTGCTCGTCCTGCACGACGAGCACCACCGGCCCGGCGGCGTGCCGGGCTCCGTCCGGCTCGCCTCCCTCAAGGGCCCCGCGACCGCCGAACTGCGCCGGCCGGAGCACCTGCGGGAGCGACTGGGCGCGCTCAACGGACTGTTCAACTTCGTGCACACCACCGACGAGCCCATCGACGTGATGCGCGACCTCGGGCTGCTGCTCGAGACCGAGCGCCGCGAACTCGTACGCGACCGCGTCCTGTCCGGTCACGACGCGTCCGACGAGGTGACCCGGCTGCGCCAGGAGGTCGAGGAGTCGGTCGCCCCGCACGACCTCGACCCCGAGCGCAGCTGGCGGCGGCTGGCCGAGTCCGGCTCCCCCGCCGGCGCGCTCGCCCGCGTGCGGGCCCGGGGGTCCGACGTCACCGCCGCCGAGCTGCTCGGTGCGGCCCACCATCCGGACGCCGACCCCGGCGACCTGTGGGACCTGCTGTCGGTGCTGACCGCGACCGTGCGCTTCAACACCCCCGGCATCGAGCGCATCTTCCCCAACGTGCTGCTCAGCGCCTGGCAGGACCAGGCATGAGCGACGGCAACGTCTGCGTGTGCTACCAGGTCCCCGAGGACGTGATCGTCGGCTGGATCCGCCGGGGCGTGAAGACCGTCGAGGGCCTGGGCGAGCGCTGCGACGCCGGGCAGGGCTGCGGCGACTGCCGCGAGATGCTGGAGGAGCTGATCGAGGACTTCGGCGACGAGACCGAAGACGACGTGGTCCCGGCGGTGAGCTGTGCACAGCGGTGACGAGGAGATCACCCGGTTCTGGCGCACCACGCTCACCGCGGCGGCCGAGCTGCCCCTCGACGTGCGGCTGACCGAGCAGCGCACCCCGCTGGCCGGGGCGGTCGCCTACGACCTGTCCTTCGCCGGGGCGCACGGCCACCGCGTCTCGGCCTGGCTGATCCTGCCCGGGCGCGGTGCCGACGACGGCCCCCGGCCGTGCACCGTCCAGTTCCTCGGCTACGGCGAAGGCCGCGGCCACGTCCTGGACAGCCTCCTGTGGCCGGCGCTCGGCTACGCCACGCTCGTCGTCGACACCCGCGGCCAGAGCGGCGCCGGCGGCCGCGCGGGCGCCACCCCGGACCCCGTCGGCCTCACGCACCCCCAGGTGCCCGGCTTCACCACGCGCGGCATCCTCGACCCCGACACGTACTACTACCGGGACGCGTACGTCGACGCGGTGCGCGCCGTCGCCGTCGCGGCCGGGCATCCCGCGGTGGACGCCGGACGCGTCGCGACCACCGGGTGCAGCCAGGGCGGACAGCTGGCCCTGGCCGCCGCCGTCCTCGCCCCCCAGGTCGCCGCCGCGCTCGTCGAGTCGCCCTTCCTCGCCGCGGTCCCGGAGCTGACCCGGCTCCCCGACCGGCAGCCCTACCGGGAGCTGCTGCGCTTCGCCGAGTTCTACCCGGACCTCGCGCCGCGCGCCTCGCGCACCCTCGGCCTCTTCGACGTCGCGGAGCTGGCCGCGTACGGGCGCTGCCCCGCGCTGTTCTCCGTGGCCGGCCGGGACCAGCGCTGCGCGCCGGAGACCGGCTACGCCGCGCACGCCCGCTATCCGGCGCCCAAACGGCTCCTGACCTGGCCGCTGGCCGAGCACGCCGCCCCCAACACCCCGCTCCGTCTCGCCGAGGCGGAGTTCCTGGCTGACGTCTTCGAGCAGGCCGCCCCACTCGCCCCCGCGTTCTGGCAGGAAGGACACGCCCCATGAGACGCCTGCATCCGGACAGCCCGCCCGTCGCGCGGCTGACCGAGATACCCGCCGACATCCTCGACACCGTCACCTGGTCGGAGCGCAAGGCCGATCTCTACGCGGTCGACCAGTACCTGCGCGAGGCGGTCTGGAGCTTCGGGGACATCGTCGAGCAGATGCTCGGCATCGCGGTGTGCATGCTCAAGCCCGAGGCGACCACCGGACGCAGGCTGCGGCCCGCGCTGCGCATCTTGAGGGAGGCGGGCTTCCATCCCGTCGACGCGGTGCGCTTCCGGCACGACCGCCTGACCATCCGGGAGGTGTGGCGCTACCAGTTCAACATCGCGAGCCGCCACCGGATCGAGGCGATGGACGTCATCCTCCCCAGCACCGAGACGGTGGCGCTGGTCCTGAGGGACGAGCACTGGCGGCCGGGGGCCGTACCCGCCGCCGTACGGCTCAACTCCCTGAAGGGACCGGCCGATCCGAGCCTGCGCAAGCCCGAGCACCTGCGTCACCAACTGGGCGTCGTGAACGGGCTGTTCAACTTCACCCACATCTCGGACGAGCCCGCCGACGTGCTGCGCGAGCTCGCCGTCGTCTGCGACGAGCCGCGGCGCGCGCTGATCCGCCGCCGCGTCCTGGAGAGCCACGACGCCCGCCCCGACGCCCTGGACATCTTCCAGGAGCTGGAGCTGCGGCACCCGGAGCACGACTTCGACCTGGAGGCCAGCTGGAGCCGGCTCGCCGCGGCCCCCGGGCCCCTCGGGGAGGCGGGGAGGCGGCGTCCCGGTCTGGAGGAGATGCTCCACCTCACCCGGCGCACCCCGCTGGACAGCGACCACCGCTGGGACCTGCTGACCGTGGTCACCCACCTGCTGACCGAGATCAGCATCGACGGCGTGACCCCCTGCGTCCCCAACGTCACCGAGGCGTGGGCGCCGGGCCGGCTGGACGGGGTCACCTCATGACCGCCGTGCTCGCCACGCTCAACCTCGCGGTGGAGCGACGGGGCCCCTGGACCAACGTGGGCCGCAGCGGCATCGACAAGCGGCCCGTCGACCACCGGGTCATGGCCCGCCACTGGGGCCTCGAGGGCGACCTGATCGCCGACAAGCGCGTTCACGGCGGACCCGACAAGGCGGTGTACGCCTTCGCCCGCGAGGACGCCGCCTTCTGGGAGGAGGAACTCGGCCGTGAGTGCGCCCCGGGTAACTTCGGCGAGAACTTCTCGACCCTCGGCGTGGACATCACCGGGGCCGAGGTCGGGGAGCAGTGGGCCGTCGGCGACGCGGTCTTCGAGGTCATCCGGGCCCGCAAGCCCTGCCGTGTCTTCGCCGGCTTCTGGGACGTCCCGGACCTGGTCAAGCGCTTCATCGCGCACGGCGCCCCGGGCGCGTACCTGCGCGTGCTGAAGGAGGGAACCGTCGGGGCCGGGGATCCCGTCGAGATCATCGAACGGCCCGGCCACGGGGTGACCATCGGTTACATGCTCAGGGCCCTGACCACCGAGCCGCACCTGATGCCCCGCTTCCTCGACGCCCCGCAGATGCTCCCCAAACACCACGAGAAGGCCCGCAAGTGGCTGGCCACACACCCTCAGGAGGCTCCCGCCCCATGACGACCACAGCGTCACCCCTGATCGACCCCGCCCGGCTCGCCGCCCTGGACTGGTCCGACATGCCCGCCCTCCACCGCCCGATGGAGGAGCTCCTCGAGGAGCTGGTGACACACCCCACCTGGCTCAACGACGCCTTCGACCACGTCCTGGCCACTCCCGAGCTGCTCAACCAGTGCGAGCGGCTGCAGGAGCTGGACCGCGTCGTCCTGGTCAACGACAAGGCCAGCGACGTACGGGTCCGCCTGCACGTCTTCACCGGCAGCGACTTCGACCGCCCGCACAACCACCGCTGGAGCTTCGGCTCCCGCATCCTGCACGGCAGCTACCAGCACCACCTCTTCGGCGACTACGAGGAGCTGGACACCGGCACCCGCATCGGCTCCCCGGCCCTGGTGCGCGACGAGGTCGCCGGCTCGGGCTACGTGATCCGCCACACGATGGTGCACACCGTCAGCTCGGCCCCCGACACCACGTCCCTGATCGTCCGCGGCCCCTCCGAGAAGAACCGCTTCGTCGTGATGAACCGCGACACCGGCGAGGCCTGGTGGCAGTACGGCCAGAAGGACGAGAAGCCCGAGGACCAGGCCCAGCGCCGGCTCGGCGCCGAGCGCGTCGAGGAGATCCGGCGCCTGCTGATCGACCAGGGCTGCATCCGTTGACCGGGACCGCCGCCGCCACCGAGCCGATCGAGCTCGTGGTCTTCGACTGCGACGGCGTCCTCGTCGACAGCGAGCCGATCGCCGTACGGACGCACGTCGCCCTCGGCGCCGAACTGGGCTGGCCGCTGAGCGAGTCCGACGTGATGAACCGCTTCGTCGGCCGCTCGACCACCTCGATCGGCGAACAGATCGCCGAGCGCCTCGGCGAGGAGACCGCGCGGATCTGGGACAAGCGGTTCCGGGACATGCACGCCAAGGCGGTGGACGAGAGCCTGACGCCGGTCGACGGCATCGTCGAGGCCCTGGACGGCCTCGAGGCGGCGGGCCTCGGAGCACGGCAGTGGTGCATCGCCTCCAGCGGCAGCCACGACAAGATGCGCCACACCCTCGGACGGGTCGGGCTCTACGAGAGGTTCGAGGGGCGCGTCTTCAGCGCCCACGAGGTCGAGCGGGGCAAGCCCGCACCCGACCTCTTCCTGCACGCGGCACGGCGGATGGGCGTCGATCCCTCCCGCTGCGCCGTGGTGGAGGACAGCAGGTTCGGCGTCCAGGCGGCCACCGCCGCCGGGATGCGCTCGTTCGGGTACGCGGGAGGTCTCACTCCGGCCGACTGGCTCACGGGCCCGACGACGGTCGTCTTCACCGACATGCGCCGGCTGCCGTCCCTGGTCACGGCGCACGGACGACGGGAGGTGACCGATGCCGCTGGAGATCGAGCGCAAGTTCCTGCTGAAGGGTGACACCGTGCCGCCCGCCGTGGCGACCGAGCCCATCGAGCAGGGCTACATCGCCGTCACCGACGACGGGACCGAGGTACGCCTGCGCCGCATCGCGGGCCAGTGCGTCCTCGGGATCAAGCGCGGCATCAGCGGGCTGTCCCGTGTGGAAGTGGAACTCGACCTCAGCGACGCCCAGTTCGAGGAACTGTGGCCCGCGACGGCCGGCGCCCGGCTGGTGAAGACCCGCCATTCGGTGCGCCTCCACGACACCCTGGCGTACGTCGATGTGTACGCGCAGGGTCTGTCCGGCCTGCGCACCGTCGAAGTGGAGTTCCCCTCCGAGGAGTCGGCCCGTGCCTTCACGCCGCCGGACTGGTTCGGCCCCGAGATAACCGGCGCCCAGGAGTACAAGAACCGCCACCTCGCGACCCAGGGCATCCCCGACACCGTCTCCTGACCCCAGGGCCTCCACCCGCCCCACCGGGCCGTCGGTCGGCCCACCGGTCCGCCGGCCCGACCCCTCCGGGCCGTCGACACGTGTCCGGGCGTGACCGCACAGTCCACGCCCGGACAGGACCGGAACCGGGCCGCACGGCGGCAGACCCCACCGTCCGGGCCCGGGCCCGGGACATCGGCCCTCGGCCCTCGGCCCTCGGCCCACCAACCCGACCGTGATCCGCTACCCTGTCAGGGACTGCCCTCGCGGCGGTCGTCGTCCTTGCCACAGCGCGGGCGGCCGCTCACCCAGAGTGCCCGACCACGCCCACGCAAGGCCCCGCCTTCGTAGCTCAGGGGATAGAGCACCGCTCTCCTAAAGCGGGTGTCGCAGGTTCGAATCCTGCCGGGGGCACAAGGGAGCACCGCGTCAGGAGCCCTCCCGTCCGGCGGACGGGAGGGCTCCTGTGCTTGCGGCACGCTGGGGGAACACGTCCCCGTGCGTGCTAGTCGTCGTCGGAGGGGGCGGTCACGTCCCAGAGGATGTAGTGGAACTGCGGGCCGCCCTCGCCGTCGCCCAGCCACTCGACGGCCGCGAGATGGTTCGCGCTGGTCGGCATGCAGAACCACGTCCCCTCCAGGCCGGGGACCATCCATCCTGTCGACCTCGGGGAACCGAGGGCTTGCGCGCAGATCCTCGGGGTGGCTCCCTTCTGGGTATCGGCCACGCGTCCGTTCATCGCCGAGAACTCGTCGCCGCCGTGCCACGCCATGTCAGGGTTCCTCACCGACGCTCCGACCGTGCCGTGTTCGAGGTCGGCACTGTGTCCCCTGGAGAGCGTGAAGTCTCCCGATCTGAGGATCTTGGCCGATGCCCTCGAGGGGGAGGGTGAAGGGGACAGCGTGGTGACGACGTCGCCGGCGGTCGACTCGCTCGGATCGGCCGCCGTCGGTGTCTCGGGAGTCGGTGTCTCAGGAGCCACCGGCTCCGCCGGGGCCGCCGACGGCGGAGCGGACGCGCCGCGCGACGAGTTGTTCCCCGACTGTGTGATCAGCGTGACGGCCAGGCCGAGCACCGGGATCAGGATGCCGACGACCCACCACGCCCACCTCGGCGGCCCGTGGCCGGGCACCGGAGGTGTCGGCCGTGGCGCGTACGACGGCATCGGTGGGCGTGGTCGTGTCCCGTCCGGCTCGCCCGTCATACCGCACGCCCCCCGTGTTCAGTCCCGCGTCAGAAGATCCTCACCGTACCCAGGTGGTCGAGTGCATGCCATGCGTTTCGGTCTGCACGCCGCTCACCCGGGCCCGCCCGGCATGGTCCGCCGGGCGGGCCCAGGTGAGCGGCCGTCAAGGTCCTACGGATCACAGGGCCGCCGAGCGCGGGGAGCGGTGGGCGGTCAGGGCCCAGATGACCCAGGCGTCCAGGGCGATGGAGATGAGCGCCCACAGGGGGAGATAGGGCAGCCACAGGAAGTTGGCGATCAGGCTGAGCGAGGCCATGAAGACGCCGACCACGCGGGCCCACAGGGCGTCCGTCAGGAGCGCGAGGCCGGTGACGACCGAGATCACGCCGAGGATCAGCAGGATCCAGCCCCAGCCCGTCAGGTTGAAGTGGTAGACGTAGTTGTTGATGCGCCCGTAGATGTCGTCGGACGCGATCGCCGTGATGCCCTTGAGGATGTCCAGCAGACCGTCCACCAGCAGTACGACGCCGGCGAACACGGTGCCGCCCGCGACCCACAGACTGGTCCGGCCTTCGTCGCCACGGCTCGCGTGCTCCTGATGGGGATGGCTTCCCGGTGATGTCGGCTGCTGCGTCATGGCGTCGTCCTTCCTGAGGTTCAGGTGCGTCCACCGTCTTCGCCGGGAGGGCGCGCCACCAGCGGGGGGCCGCCGAACGGGTGAAGCACGGCGGGGCCGGGGCGGGGGCCCGGGGCGGTTCCGGCGTCCGGTGGTTCCCCCTGCCGTACGGCGGGCGGCAGGGGCAGTGCCCAGTGCCTGTGCGTTCTCCGCCCGGGCCCGCCGGTCAGGCCCGTCGCCGGGCCCGCCGTCCGGCGCCTAGAGCTCCGCCCCCGCTCCCGTCTCCACGCCCGCTTCCGTCCCCGCCCCGGCCTCCGCTTCCCGTCCGTCCCCTGCGTCCCGTCCGTCCCGTCGCGCGGCCGGCGCCAGGGTCAGGGTCACCGCGGCCGACGCCGCCGCCATCGCCGTCATCGCCACCGCGGGCGAGGTGGCCTGGGCCGCCGATCCGGCCAGCGACGCGCTCACGCCCTGCATCGTGAGCATCCCGGCCGAGTGCAGCCCCAGCGCGTGACCGCTCAGCGCGGACGAGGTCAGGCCCATCAGCCGTTCCTGCTGGACCAGGCTCGCGCCGAAGCCGACGGAGGCGAGGGCCACCAGGCAGGCGGCCACCGGCACGGGCGGGCGCAGGGCGAAGAACAGGTACGGCGTGGCCAGCAGCAACAGCAGGGGCGTGGCCGCCCGGCGGCGCAGGGCCGGCGGCAGCAGGCGGCCCACCGTCACGTCGCCGGCCAGCATCCCGAGGGCCGCGCAGGCGAACAGCGTCCCCGCCGCGCCGGGGGCGTAGGACACGTACAGGGCCTCGCAGCCGACCACCAGGCCGTTGGGCAGCCACAGGCCCAGGTAGGTCAGGCGGCGCGGACGGTCCCGCCACAGGCGGGCGTTGGTCCGCCAGGTCGCCGCGACCGACGGACGGCCGGAGGAGCGGGGCGGGCGGCCGCTCAGGCCCAGCCGGACCCCGGCCGCCGCCACCGCGTACAGCACCGCCGCCAGCAGCAGCGAGACGCGCGGCGACAGCGCCGCCACCAGCGCACCGCCCGCCGCGTACCCGGTGATCTGCATGACGCCGCTCATCATGTTGAACACCGAACGCCCCAGCAGGTAGCCGCCGTCGCCGTGCCCCGCCAGGATCTCGTTCAGCAGGCCCCAGCGGACGCCGCCGCCCAGCGAGGCGACCAGTCCCTGGACGAGGACGACCGCGAAGACCGCCGCGAGCGGCAGCCCGGGCGTCGCCAACGCCGCCGTGGTCAGGGCGAAGGCGAGCGCGACGCCCGCGAGCGTCCCGCGCGGCGGCAGCCGGTCGGCGCCCGAGAGGAACAGGGTCGCACCCAGCACCTGGGCGAGCGACGGACCGAACATGCTCACCGCCGACAGCAGCGGCGAACCGGTCGACCGGTACACCAGCGTGCCGAGCGCCAGCCCGCTCGCCGTCTGGGCGACGGTCTGGGCGGCGGCGGAGAGGAAGAGCGGGGTGAACTCGGGGGTGCGGAACAGGTCTCGGTAGCTGCGCATGCGCCGGAGTCTCGGACGGGCGCGGTCGGGGCCGTTATTGTTTCGCGGGAACGCGAAAGGTCCGTGGCACACGTCCATCGAGTCGTACGTCCGCGGCACGCGTCCGCGTGAACGTCCGCGGCGCACGTCCACGGAGACGTCCGTCCGTGGAGACGTCCGCGGCACGCGTCGGGGGAGACGTCCGCGGCACGTGTCGCGGAGACGGGAGCACCGTGGGTCTGTGGCAGGTCAACGCCGACACGCTCGCCGGCAGCCGTTTCCTGATCTCCCCGCTCGCCGAGACGTTCGCCGGCCTCAAACTGCTGCACTCGGGCACCGGCCGGCACCCGGGCGAGCAGGCCTGGCTGCGCGCCCACCTGCCCGCCTACCGGCGGCGGCTGGCCGACGACCCCGTCACCGCGCTGCTCGTCCGCGCCGGACTCGGCCACGCCTGGATCGCCGACTTCCTCACCCCGACGCCCCGCGACGGGGAGAGCTTCGCCGACGGGGTGGCCCGCGTCCGCGCGGCCGACCCGGTCGCCGCCCGTGCGCATCTGCGGACCGCCCTGGCCGGGCCGCTGCCCGCCGCGCTGGACCGCGACGACCTGCCCGAGCGCGCGGCCCTGCTCCTGGAGCATGTCTGGGCCGACGCCGTACGTCCCACCTGGGACCGGCGGCGGCGCGTCCTGGAGGCCGACGTCGGCGCCCGCACCGCGCAGGTGAGCCGGGGCGGCTGGGCGGCCGTACTGGACACGCTGCGGCCGGGGACGCGCTGGCTGGGCGGGAACCGGTTCCAGGTGAACGCGCACGCGTACCCGCCGCGCGAGATCTCCGGCGCGCAGCTCGTCCTGGTGCCGGTCACCCCGCAGACCGGCTGGGTGGCGTGGGACGAACCGCCGCGCCGGTACGCCGTCGTCTACCCCTGCGCGGGCGTCCTCGCCGACACCGACGCCCGGCGGTCCTCCGTGTCCACCGCCCTCGGCGCGCTGCTGGGCCATGCCCGCGCCCAGGTGCTGGTCCTGCTCGACTCGCCGCTCAGCACGACCCAGCTGACCGCCCTGACCGGGCAGGGTCTGGGGTCCGTGGGCCGGCACCTGAGGGTGCTGCTGGACGCGGGGCTGGTGGAGCGGCGGCGGGCCGGGCGGTCGGTGCTGTACTCGCGCACGGGCGCGGGGCAGGTGCTCGTCGAGGCGTCCGCGCCGCGCCCCGGGGGCGGGGCCCCGCCTGATGCCGCCTGACCCCGCCTGATCCGGCCGGAAGGCCCCGGGGGGCCGCTCCGGCCCGGTCGGCAGGCGTTAGCATCCGGCGCATGACCACCTCAGACAGCAACGGCACCTCCCCCCTCGACACCGAGATCGGCTCGCTCCAGGGCGGCCCGGCGGACCTGAAGCAGTACGCGGGCCGACCCGTGCTCATCGTGAACGTCGCGTCCAAGTGCGGGCTCACCCCCCAGTACGCCGCCCTCGAACAGCTGCACGAGCGATTCGCCGGGCAGGGCTTCACCGTGCTGGGCGTGCCCTGCAACCAGTTCGCCGGGCAGGAGCCGGGCAGCGCGGCGGAGATCGCCGAGTTCTGCTCGGCGACGTACGGCGTCACCTTCCCGATGACGGAGAAGGTCGACGTCAACGGCGAGGACCGCCACCCGCTCTACGCCCGCCTGACCGGCTTCGCCGACGCCGAGGGGCACAGCGGCGACGTCCGCTGGAACTTCGAGAAGTTCCTGATCGGGCGCGACGGCGAGGTCGTGGCCCGGTTCTCCCCGCAGACCGCGCCGGACGCCGCCGAGCTGGTCGCGGCCGTCGAGGCACAGCTCGCCTGATCCCTGGCGGCCGGGCGAACAGCCGGGCGAAGGCCGTACGGCGCCCCGGGAGCGGACCCGGGGCGCCGAACGGCCCGGGCCGCCCACGCCATCGCCCCGCCGACTCCGGACAGGCTGACAGACCGGCCCACCGACTCCGGACACACCGGCCCATCCACTCCGGACACACCGCCCGCCGACCGCCCTCACACCGGCCCGCCGACCGCCCTCACACCGGCCCGTCGGCCCTGCTCACGCCGACCCGCCGACTCCGGACACACCGGCCCATCCACTCCGGACACGCCGGCCCGCGGACCGCCCTCACGCCGGCCCATCGGCTCCGCTCACGCCAGGCCGCCGGGGCCACTCACTCCCCGGCAGGGCCGCTCACGCCGCCCCGCCGGCCCCGCTCACTTCAGTTCGTCGGGGCACGGTGTCCCCCGTGGCAGCTGGTACGGCGCCGCCAGCCGGTACGTCCCCGCCCGCGGCGCGAGCAGCATGGTCCACTTGTCGCCCTTGTCGTCCTCCGGCGTCTCCGCCAGGCAGCCGTTGACGTTGTCGTACGTCTTCGGGGTGCCGGAGGTGCGGTGCTTGGAGACCTCGGTCTCCTCGGGCGCCTTGAGCCGCTTGCCGTGCTCGTCGACGATGCTCAGCCAGGGCGAGTACGGGATGCGGACGAGGACACGGCCCGGCTTGCTCACCTTGAGGGTCAGCTCGACCTGCTCGGCCTTGACGACGGCCGCGTTGGGCTCGGCGAGCGACTTCGGGTCGGTCATCTCGAACAGCTGCCAGTTGGCGTCGCCCCAGATCTGCCGCAGATAGGGCTGGCCCTGCCGCACCAGCTCGCGTTCGCGCTGGCCGCCGTCGCCGTCCGGCTCGCCCTTGGGCAGCACCACGTAGTGCACCGCCCAGCGCTGGAGCCACTCGTGGTAGTTGGCCGAGTTGAGGGTGTCGTCGTAGAAGAGCGGGTTGCGCTTCATGTCGGCCTGGCGGTTCCAGCCCCGTGCCAGGTTGACGTACGGCGCGAGCGCGGAGGCCTCGCGGTGGGAGCTGGCCGGGACGACCTCGACCCGGCCCTTCTCCGCGCCCACCTTCTGCAGCTGGTGGACCAGCGGCGCCAGCTCGTGCGACCAGGAGGCGGCGGGCGCGGTGTGGACGACGTCGTCCACCGACTTGACGCCGATCCAGGCGACGAAGCCCACCAGGGCCACCACGATGGCGTACCACTTGCGCGAGCGCGGGACGGCGAAGGGCAGCGCCGCGACCAGGACCACCCCGGCGAACAGCATCGCCAGCCGGGTGATGTTGGAGCCGATCTGGGAGCTGACCACCCAGACCCCGACGACCGACAGGGCGTACACCCACGAGGTGATCCGCACCGTCTTCCACTCGCGCGGGACGAGGACGGCGGCGAGGACGGCGTAGACGAACGGCAGGCTCGCCGAGCCGACGCCCATGGGCTGGGTGCCGGAGAAGGGGAAGAGCAGGACCGAGACGGCCACCACCGCGGCCGGCGCGAGACCGAGCGCCCAGGCGCCCGGGCGGCGCTTCTGCAGGAACAGCGCGACCGCGACCAGGCCCACGAACAGGCCGGCGACGGGGGACGACATGGTGGCGAGCGCGGCCAGCGGGGCGGCGGCCAGCGCCTTCGCCCAGCGTTTGCGGCGCCAGCGGTAGGGCCAGCAGAACACGACCGCTACCGCGCCCAGTGCGAACAGCATGCCCAGGCCGAACGTCACCCGGCCCGACAGCGCGTTGCACAGCAGCCCGAAGACTCCGGCGAGCGCCGCCCACAGGGGGTTGCGCACCGAGCGGCTGCGGATGAGGACCAGGGTCAGCAGGCCCGCGGAGAGCGTCCCCGCGATCATCAGCGTCGTGCGGACGCCGAGGACGGACATCAGGTACGGCGACACCATGCTGTAGGAGACGGCGTGCATCCCGCCGTACCAGGCGAGGTTGTACGCCGAGTCCGGGTGCCGGCCGACGAACTCGGCCCACGCGTCCTGTGCCGCGAGGTCGCCGCCGCTGTTGGCGAAGGCGAAGAACCAGACGATGTGCAGCACACCGGCCAGGGCGGTGATGGAGAGGGCGGGGTGCTTGAGCATCCGCTCCCGCAGCGCCAGAACGGCGGCCCGGGAACGGGGCCGTTTCCCGCCGACCGCGCCGCTGCCGGCCCCGGCGCCGGAACCAGTGCTTCCGTCACCGTCCGCGTCCGGGCGTTCGCGTTCCGCAGCACTCCCGGACGGGTCTATTCGCGGCCCGGCTCCCGGCCCCGGCTCGGCGTCGTCGGCGCGTGTCGGCTCCGCAGTGACCACCTGAAGGCACTCCCCGTGTCCCGTCCTTGAGTTCGCGGCCGCGTCCCGCGACCGGTGACGTGCCCGATTCGCGACGCTAGCACGCAGGGCCCACGGCGCCACTCCGCGGCCTTCCCGGTGACCGGCCGACAGCCCGTCGGTGGCCTCGCCGGGCATGCACGGACCGTGACCCTCGCGGTCGACGCGCCGACGGCCGGAGGAGGCCCGGAGAACGACCTGGAGACGCCCCGGGGACGCCCGGGAGACGTCGGGAGACGTCGGGAGACGTAGGGAGGGCCGCGTCCCGGCCTGGCCCGGCCGCCGCACGGGACTCCCGCGTACTGCCGCTCGCCGTCCCGCGCAGCACACCCGCACAGCGCACACGCGCGGCACACCCGGACACCGCACCCGTACACCGCGGCCCGCCGTCCCGGAGGACGGCGGGCCGCGGTGTCTTTCCGAGGTCTTCCCGAGGTGACTACCCGAGCCGCGTCAGCTTGTCCGTGAAGCCCGGCTCGGCGAGGTCCTTCTGGAGGGCGACGGGGACCTGGACCGCGCCGCCCGCGCCGCCGTCACCGACGGTGAGCGTGCCGACCCTGGTGCCGGCCTTCGCGCTGTGCGGCACCTCACCGGCGGTGAAGGACAGCTTCACCTTGGAGCCGGCCCAGCCGACCGCCGTGACGTCCTTGGTCACCACGATCGGGGTGTGCCCTCCGAGCCGGTCGTCGACGTACCCGACGACATCGCCCTTCTTGAGGATCTTCTCCGAGGCCAGCGCGTCCTTGGCGGCGCGCAGCGCGGTCTCGCTGACCCTGTTGACCGTCTTGAGGATCGTCGGCTTGTGCTGGGCGAGGATCGCGCCGACGACGGTGACCGTCTGGCCGCCGACCTCCTTGCGGGCGGCGAAGAGCAGGTTGCCACCGGCCGCGGTGGTGGTGCCGGTCTTGAAGCCGATCGCGCCCATCCGGTAGGGCAGCTCGTTGTAGTTGGGCCAGTTGTGGCCGTAGGGGTCCGTCCAGCTGGCCACGCTGGTGATGGCGACCATCGCCGGGTCCCTCACGGCCGCGTCCCCGAGCCTCACCTGGTCGTGGGCCGTGGAGACCGTGGTCTTCGTCAGCCCCGAGGGGTCGGTGTACGTGGTGTCGGTCATCCCGAGGCCCTGGGCGGTGGCGTTCATCTTCTTGACGAACGCCGCCTCCGAGCCCGCGTCCCAACGCGCCAGCAGACGCGCGATGTTGTTGGCGGACGGGATCATGACGGCCGACAGCGCCTGCTTCTCGGTGAGGAAGTCGCCGGCCTTGACGGTGTTGAGGGTGGACTCGTCGCTCGTCACGTCGTAGCCGCCCTCCTTCTCCGCCGTCGCGTCGATCTTGATCTTCGGGCCTTCCTCGCCGGGCTTGAGCGGGTGGTCCCTGAGGATGATGTACGCCGTCATGGTCTTGGCGACCGAACCGATGGCCACCGGCTTCTGCTCGCCGAAGTGGTCCATCGTGCCGACGCCGTTCACGTCCATCCAGCCCTGGCCCTCGTCCGGCCACGGCAGGCTCAGCGTGCCGCCGGCGAAGGTGTGACTGTCCTTCGCCGTGAGCGTGAGGCCGGGCGCGGGCAACGGACGCACGGCCTGCACGACCGCGAAGACGATCAGGAGCAGCACCACCAGCGGCGTCCAGATCTTCACCCGGCGCACGGTGGTGCGCAGCGGGGTCTCCGGCGGCGGCGGGGTGTTGGTCAGCTCGGCCAGCAGGTCCAGCGGAGGCTTGGGCGGCAGCGGCTGCTGGGTGGTGCGCTCGGGGCCGACGGCCGGGACCGCGGCGGTCGCGGCGGTGCCCTCCGGCGCGGTCTTCGGCCGCTGGGGCGACCGCGGCGGCTGCGGCTGCGTGCCGGGCGCCTCCTTCGGCTTCTGCGGCGTCGCGGCGCCGGTGTCCGGCTTCTGCCGCGGCTTGCGGGTCGCCGGGTCGTCGAGGGGCTTGAGGGCGACGAATGTGCTGGTGCGCTCGGCCTCGGCCTCGGGCGCGGACCCGGCTCCGCCCACCGGACCGCCCTTGCCCCCGCCCTTCCCGGCCTTCTCGCCGCCCTTGACGCCCTCGCCGTCCTTCCTGTCGCCCCCCAGCTTGAGCATGGTGGTCGGCTGGTCGACCGGGGGCTTGGGCGCCTTGAAGACGGCGGTGGGCTGGTCGACCGGGGGCTCGGACGCGGAGCCGGAGTCGGGCTCGGACGCGGAGCCGGAGTCGGGCTCGGACGCGGACTTCGCCTCCGCCCCGGACTCACCTTCAGCCTCGGGCTTCGCGCCGGCCTTCTTCGCGCCGGCCGTCTTGGCGTCGCTCTCCCCCGCGTCGGACTTCTTCCCGCCGTCCTTCTTCGCCTCGGCCTTCGCGGCGGGCTCGGAGTCGCCCTCGGCGTCCGGCTCCGCGTCGGCCTTCGCGGTGGTCTTCGCCGCGGGCTTCGCGTCGGCCGGGGCAGCGGCCTCGGAGGCGTCATCGCCTTCGCCGTCGCCCTCGCGTACGTCGGCTGACTCGTCGTCGGCGTCCGCTCCGGACTCCGGCTCGGAGCCCGTCTCGGCCCCGGGGGCGTCTTCGGCGTCCTCCTCGGAGCCCTTGGGGTCCTCAGGACCCCCGGAGCCCTCGACGGCCCCGGAGTCCTCGGCCGGCTCGTCCTCGGCCGTCTTGAGGTCCCGTACCGAAAGCACCCGAGTGGCGGTGTCCACGCCGCCGCGCTCGGACGTGTCGGATGAACCACTCGTCCCGGATGTACCGGACGTACCGGAATCCCCTGCCAGCGCGAGGCGCGGGTCGCGGCTGTCGCGTGCCTCACTCCTGGCTTCGGGAACCGGACTCGCGCTCCCCGACGTCGGTTCTGCCGACGACTCGCGCTGCTTCGACCTGTCGGGGGACTCGCCCGCCACCGATGCCTCCTCCTGTGCCGCACCCCGCGTACGGCTACCGAACCGTGAACCGCCACCTGGACACCGGCCGTACCGACCGGCCGTACGACCCGGTCGTACCGCTGTCCGAACCATGTACCAGTGTCCTGTGTGCGGACCAAACCCAAGCGGAAGACGAGAACGACATACCTACTGGTTCCACTACGAACCGGTCACGCACCCTCGACAGACCAATGTGAGAGGGGTCACCCTGTCATTCATCCACGCGGGGAGGCATGGATGGGCAGGAGCCGCAGAACACTTCCGGAGGAGCTTCTGCTGCTGGCACTGGACCCGGCCACGGGTACCACTGCGCAGCCGCAGTCGCTCGACCTGGGTCTGGCCGGAGCGCAGCTAGTGGAGCTGGCGCTGGCCGGACGGATAGCCCCAGACGGGGATCGTATCGCCGTGGTGGTGCCACGGCCGACAGGAGATCCGACTCTGGACTGCGCGTTGGAGTTGCTGCGAAGGCGCGGCGCTCCGGTACGGGCCGTCCACTGGATCGGCGGACCCCGTCTCGGGCTCCGCCAGACCTATCTCTCGCATCTGGAGCGGTGCGGCATGGTCGCCGCCGTGCCCGGCCAGATGTGCGGGGTGTTGCCGACGACGCGCTACCAGGCGACGGACACCGCCATCAGCCGGGAGATCAGGGCCCGGCTGGACTCCGCGATCCGCACCGGCGTGCCGCCGGACCCGCGGACCGCGGCGCTCGCCGCACTGGCCCACGCGGTCGGCCTCGGCAAGCACCTGTATCCGGGCAACGAGGGCCGCTCGTCCCGTTCCCGGCTGCGGGATCTGATCCGGCACGACCCCATGGGCGGCCTCGTGGCGCACGCCGTGATGGACGTCCAGAACGGCGCGGCGGCCCAGCCCCGCCGGGCACAGGCCCCGGCCGGCCGGCAGCCCGCCGGAGCCAGGCCCGCGCCGGAACCCGCACGCGGCGTTCCGATGCAGCCGCACCACGGATCCATGGCACGCGCCGTGGCCCACTGAGCCGGCGCCGACGGGCACCCACCGCACGGCGCGCCCACCCGGCACGCGCACCACGAGGCGCCACGCACCACGGCGCAACAGGCACCACAACGCACCGCGCACACCCTGCACCGCACGCGTCGCGCACCGACAGCACCGCACCACACGCATCGCGCACCGCGGGGCCGCGCACCACAGAACACCGCGCGCACCACGCGCACTACGCGCACACCGCGCACGAACGACCAACGCCGCACCGCACGTCCCCAGTCCCGGTTCGGGAGCCGCAGGCCGAGCGGGGTGTCGAGACATCAGGGTCTCGCCACCCCGCTCGTCCGTCTCCGCGGCCGACGCGAACTGGTGCGCCGCAGCCGCATATCCGGCGTTTCCCAGCGGTAGAAAGCACCTTGGTGGCAATCTGCTCAACAGCAGATACGCAAAGTAGAGGCACGCAGCCGGAGGTGCACGTCCCGTGGCGTCCAATGTCAATCCCACCGTCAGGCGGCGCCGGCTGGGCCAGGAGCTGCGCAGGCTCCGCGAGCTCAAGGGCATGACGGCCGAGGAGGTGGCGGAGCGGCTGCTGGTGTCGCAGTCGAAGATCAGCCGCCTGGAGAACGGCCGGCGCAGCATCAGCCAGCGCGACGTGCGCGACCTGTGCGGGGTCTACGAGGTGGAGGACCACCGGATCGTGGACTCGCTGATGCAAATGGCCAAGGACTCGCGGCAGCAGGGCTGGTGGCACTCCTTCGGCGACATCCCGTACAGCGTCTACATCGGTCTGGAGACGGACGCGGCGAGCCTGAGGGTGTACGACCCGCAGGTCGTCCCCGGCCTGCTGCAGACCCGGCAGTACGCGGAGGCGCTGATCGCCGGCGCGCTGCCGGAGACGGCGCCCGCCGACATCGAGAAGCGGGTCCAGGTGCGGATGCGGCGGCAGGAACGAATCTCCGCCGCCGAGAACCCGCTGCGCCTGTGGACCGTGCTCGACGAGGCCGCGCTGCGCCGCACCGTCGGCGGTCCCGACCTGATGCGGGACCAGCTGGAGCACCTGGTGGAGCAGTCCCGACTGCCGCACGTCACCGTGCAGGTGATCCCCTTCGACATGGGCGCGCACCCGGGCCTCAACGGCCAGTACGCCATCCTGGAGTTCCCCGACGCGGCGGACTCCAGCGTGGTCTACATCGAGGGCGTCACCAGCGACCTGTACCTGGAGAAGGCCAACGACGTGCAGAAGTACAGCGTGATGTACGAGCACCTGCGGGCGCAGGCACTGAACGTGGAGCAGTCGCGCCAGTACATCGCGGAGATCGCCAAAGAACACGTGAGTTGACGGGAGAGCGGCACGGTACATGCCGTGCCGCCTTTGCGTAAGAGCGGTTGAAAAACGCCACCCGGACGAGTGAACGGCTGTCTCTGGCGCCGGGCGCTACGAGTAGCGTCGATCACGCCATCGAGCAAGAACGTTGGCGTGAACCGCGCTGTGGGTTCCCAACGCGTCGTGCGGTGACAGCAACTCAACCACTCCACTCGCATTCGGAGCAGAAATGGCAATTCGTCAGGGCGCCACGGAGACGTGGACCAAGTCCTCGTACTCCACGGGCAACGGCGCGTGCGTCGAGATCAAGTCGCCGGTCGTCGCGGCCATGGCGGTCCGGGACTCCAAGGTCCCCGAGGGCCCGGTGCTCGACTTCCCGGCCGACGCGTGGAGTTCCTTCGTGGACTCGATCAGGGCGTGAAGGGGAGGGCCCTCCCCCGTTCCTCCCTCGGCGCCGTGACCGGCCGCCCGCGCGACCACAGTTGAACACGCACCACCGAGAGCCCTCTCGACGAGATCGCCGTCCTTGCCGAGGGGGCTCTGCTTTGTCCCGCGATTGTTCATATAGGTGAATCAAGGTCAGCAAGACGAACATTTTTGCCTGCTCTTGACCTTCCGCTCGCTTGTCGTGCTCATGTGCCCGCACCCACGATGAGCGGGCACTTCGCGGCCTTCCTCGCCCTCTCCCCACTCAGGCGAAGTGCCCACCATCTGAGCGGAGTTCACAAGGCGGACCCTGGAAGGGAGCCCATGAACAGTCTCGACTGGGCCGTGCTCATCGGCTACTTCGGCGTGATGGTCGCGATCGGCGTCTGGTCGCACAAACGGGTCGACGACGTCAGCGACTTCTTCACCGCGGGCGGCAAGATGCCCTGGTGGCTGTCCGGCATCTCGCACCACATGTCGGGCTACAGCGCGGTGATGTTCACCGGCTACGCGGGCATCGCCTACACCTACGGCGTGACGTCCTTCGTCACCTGGTCCTTCCCGATCGCGCTGGGCGTCGCGATCGGCTCGAAGCTGTTCGCGCCGCGCGTCAACCGCCTGCGCTCCCGGCTGCACGTGGCCTCGCCCCTGGAGTACCTGAAGAACCGCTACGACCTCACCACCCAGCAGGCGCTCGCCTGGTCCGGGATGCTGCTGAAGATCGTCGACGTCGGCGCCAAATGGGCGGCGATCGCGACCCTGTTGTCCGTCTTCACCGGGGTGTCCCTGAACCAGGGCATCCTGATCACCGGCGCGATCACCGCCGTCTACTGCACGATCGGCGGCCTGTGGGCGGACGCGCTCACCGAACTCGGCCAGTTCGTCATCCAGTTGCTCGCCGGGCTGTCGATGTTCGTGGCAGTGGTCCTGAAGCTGAACGACAAGGGCATCGGGTTCCTCGGCGCCTGGGACGAGCCGGCCCTGCACGGCCACGGCAAGCCGCTGGTCGGCCCGTACGGCACCGTCTTCCTGCTCGCCTTCCTCTTCATCAAGCTCTTCGAGTACAACGGCGGCATGCTCAACCAGGCCCAGCGCTACATGGCGACGGGCAGCGGACGGCAGGCCGAGCGTTCGGCCCGGCTGTCCGCGGCGCTGTGGCTGGTGTGGCCGGTGGTCCTGTTCTTCCCGATGTGGATGTCGCCCCTGCTGGTGCACGCGCAGAAGCCGGACGGCTCCGACTCCTACGCCCTGATGACCGAACAGCTGCTGCCGCACGGCCTGTTGGGCCTGGTCGTCGTCGGCTTCTTCTCGCACACGATGGCCATGTGCTCCTCCGACGCCAACGCCATCGCCGCCGTCTTCACCCGCGACGTGGCGCCGGCGCTGTCGCGGCGGGCCCGTGCGTGGGGGCGGCGGTCGGGCCTGATCGCGGCCCGGGTGACCACGGTGGTCTTCCTCGGCCTGTCGATGGCGGTCGCCACCCAGGTCGACTCCCCCACCTTCAAGGACATCATCACGGTCGTCATCAAGTGGGTCGCCGGCCTGATGGGCCCGATCGCCATCCCGATGATGCTGGGCCTGCTGCGGCCGTTCCGCCGCTCCGGCCCCACGGCCGCGCTCACCAGCTGGGCGCTGGGCCTGGTCGCCTTCTGGCTGGTGAACTACCCGATCGACCAGGCCGTCGACGGCGGCGTCCCCCTGGAGTACCAGGTGTCGGTGCCGCTCGCGGTCTCCCTGGTCCTCTACATCGTCGTCGGCTTCCTCCGTCCGGAGGACACCCCGGAACGGCTCGCGATCATCGACCGGGTCAACAGCGACGGCGACGGTCCCGCCGCGGGGGCGGCCGCGGTCCCCGCACCGGCGGGCGCGGGCGACGACGTGGTGGGCACCCAGTCTTCGTAGCGGCCCGGGAGCCGCGTGACGGCCCCGGACCGTCGTAGCGGCCGGGCGCGTGACGGCCCCGGACCGTCGGGGCGGGTGGGTCCGGAAGGGCTACCCGCCCCTCGGGTAGCGGGCCAGCCAGCCCGGGGCCGACCCTCCGGGCCCGTGCAGCGCGGGCCCCTGGGTCATCTCCATCGCGAAGTCGTCCGCCAGGACCAGCACCGTGGGACGGCCCTCCAGTTCGGCCAGCCAGGCCGGCGGGAGGGCCGTCTCGCCGTGCAGGGCGCCGAGCAGACCGCCGGTGAGGGCGCCGGCCGCGCCCGAGGGCCCGCTCTGGTTGACCGCCAGGCACAGCCCGTGCCGTACGTCCTCGCCGACGAGCGCGCAGTACACCGCGACCGCCAGCAGCTCCTCCGCGGTTCCCTCCCCCGCCAGCTCCGCCACCCGCCCCGGCCCCGGCATGCCCTGGCGCACCGCGCCCAGCGCGTGCTGGAGGGCGTCCGACACCGGCTGGTGCCCGGGCCGTACGGCGAGCAGCGCCAGCGCCTTCTGCACGGCCCCGTCGAGACCGTCCCCGCGGGCCAGCCCGTGCACGATCACGGCGTACGCGCCCGCCGCGAGACAGGCCGAGGGGCTGCCGTGCGACTGGGCGGCGCACTCGACGGCCAGCTGCACGACGAGCTGCGGCTCCCACCCGACGAGCAGCCCGAACGGCGCCGACCGGGCGGCGGCCTCCGGCCCCGGCTCGCCGGGGTTCTTGGGCGCCTCCAGCGTGCCCATGGTCTCGTCCCCGAAGCCGAGGAGCAGCACGCGCGGCGCGTCCCGCCGGGCGTAGAGCCACTCCTCGCGCGCCAGCCACCCGTCGTCCTCGCGCCGTTCGTCGGGCCCCCAGTCCCGCTGGGTCGCCGCCCACCGCAGATATGCCCGGTGCAGGTCGGTCGGGGGATGCCAGGCGCCGGTGTCGCGCCGCACCTGGGCCCGGATGAGCCCGTCGACGGAGAAGAGCGTGAGCTGGGTGAGGTAGGAGACGGCGCCGCGGCGTCCGTGGGCGGGCGGCAGGTCCACCACCCCCTCGGGGCCGTACGCCTCCCGGATCTCCTCCAGGGCCAGCCGGTCCACCGGGGCGCCCAGCGCGTCCCCGAGCGCGGTCCCGAGCAGTGTGCCGCGCACCCGGCTGCGGTAGTCCTGCTGCTCGGACCGTCCCCAGACGGCACCGGACGTCGCACCCACCCAGACCTCCCTCACGGCACCGTCCGTACGTACGACGCTCGGCACTGTAGTCGAACGGGAACGGCGTGTTCAGGGGGCAAAAGGGTGAAGGCGGCGCGGGGGCGGCGGCGCCGGTCGGGGGTCCGGGGGCTCCCGGACCCCGGCCACAGCACTAGGCGACGACCACGACCCGGGTCTTCTCGGCCGCGAACGTCCACAGGGCCGCGCCGTCGGCCTTGCCCGTGCGGACGCCGCCCGTCTTGACGTCGGGGGCGACCGGCGGCGGCGAGGCGCCGTCCACGGCGTTGCTGAAGGCGATGAAGACGCCGGACTTGCCGGCGAAGTACATGATGTGCTCGATCTTCGTGCCGTCGGAGCCCGTGGTGGCGGACACGCGCTTGGAGATCGCGTAGGCGCCCGGGTCCGGGCTGACCGTGCCCGGCCAGACGGTGAAGGTGCGCACCGGCATGCCGCGCACGTCCATGAGCCAGACGCGCTTCTGGGCGAGCGAGTAGACGACGCGGCGGCCCGTGCCCGAGTGGGCCGGGGGCTCGGGCGGGGCACTGGGCTTGGGGGAGGCGGCCGGGTGGTGCGTGCCCGCCGACGCCGACGTGCTCGGGCGGACGGCCGCGGCCGTGGGCTGCGGTCCGTGGCCGGCCTGCACGGCGAGCACGGTGACCGCCGCCACGGCTCCCACGGTCAGGCCGCTGACCCAGGCCCACGAAGGTATTCGGGCAGGCATGGGCACGCATCTCCTCGGCTGTTCGGCCCCTCCTTCGGGGGCCGGATCATCGTACTGCGGGCTGTCCTCGTTCCTGTGAGCCAGACGGTTCATTCCAGCACGGGCAGGAGCTCGGGCAGATGGCCGTCCGAGGCCGCCGCCGCGCGCTGCCGCTCCTCGGGGACCTCGCCGTAGAGCGTCGTACGCGGCTTCGCGGGGCGGCCGGCCGCGTCCGCCACCGCGACCAGGTCCGCGACCGACTTGTACGAGCCGTAGGACGAGCCCGCCATCCGGGAGATCGTCTCCTCCATGAGCGTGCCGCCGAGGTCGTTCGCGCCGGAGCGCAGCATCTCGGCCGCGCCCTCCGTGCCCAGTTTGACCCAGCTCGTCTGGATGTTGGGGATGTACGGGTGCAGCAGCAGGCGGGCCATCGCGGTGACCGCCCGGTTGTCCCGCACGGTGGGGCCGGGGCGGGCGATGCCGGCCAGGTAGACCGGCGCGTTGGTGTGGACGAAGGGCAGGGTGACGAACTCGGTGAAGCCACCCGTCTCCTGCTGGACGCGGGCCAGGGTGCGGAAGTGGCCGAGCCAGTGCCGGGGCTGGTCGACGTGGCCGTACATCATGGTCGAGGACGAGCGGATGCCCAGCTCGTGCGCGGTCGTCACCACCTCGATCCAGGTCGCCGTGGGCAGCTTGCCCTTGGTCAGGACCCAGCGGACCTCGTCGTCCAGGATCTCCGCCGCCGTCCCGGGGATGGTGTCGAGGCCGGCCTCCTTGGCCGCCGTCAGCCACTCGCGGATCGAGAGGCCGGTGCGGGTCGCGCCGTTGACCACCTCCATCGGGGAGAAGGCGTGCACGTGCATGCCGGGGACGCGCTCCTTGACCGCCTTCGCGATGTCGAAGTACGCCGTCCCGGGCAGGTCCGGGTGGATGCCGCCCTGCATGCACACCTCGACCGCGCCCACCTCCCAGGCCTGCTGGGCCCGGTCGGCGACCTGGTCCAGGGAGAGGGTGTAGGCGTCGGCGTCGGTGCGGCGCTGGGCGAAGGCGCAGAAGCGGCAGCCGGTGTAGCAGACGTTGGTGAAGTTGATGTTCCGCGTGACGATGTACGTCACGTCGTCGCCCACCGCCGCCCTGCGCACGTCGTCCGCGATGCGGCACAGCGCGTCCAGGGCGGGCCCGTCCGCGTGCAGCAGGGCGAGGGCCTCGGCGTCGGTGAGCCTCGTCGGGTCGTCGGCGGCCGTGCGCAGCGCCTGTCGTACGTCCGTGTCGATGCGCTCGGGCGCCATGCCGGGGGCCGCGGCCTCGCGCAGGGCGTCCCAGTCGCCGTAGACCTCGTCGAAGTCGTCTCGGCGGTCGGAGGTGCGGCCCTCGGTGTCGATGGAGGCGTGCAGGTCGGTGCGGCCGGAGGAGGTGAACGCCTCGTCCGGCTCCTGCCAGGGGCGGCCCTCGACGACGGCGTCCTCGCGGGCGAGACCGGTGGCCGGGTCGGCCAGGGCGCGCACGTGCGGCAGCAGCCGCGGGTCCAGCCAGGGTTCGCCGCGGGTGACGAACTCGGGGTAGACGCAGAGGCGTTCGCGCAGTTCGAAGCCGGCGGCGCGGGACTTCTCGGCGAGCGCGTCGATCTGCGGCCAGGGGCGCTCGGGGTTGACGTGGTCGATGGTGAGCGGGGACACGCCGCCCCAGTCGTCGATGCCGGCGCCGATGAGCCGTTCGTACTCGCCGTCGACCAGGTTGGGCGGGGCCTGGAGGCAGGCGGCGGGGCCCATGATGTGCCGGGCGACGGCGACGGTGGCGACCAGTTCGTCCAGTTCGGCGTCCGGCATGCCGCGCATCGCCGTGTCCGGCTTGGCGCGGAAGTTCTGGATGATCAGCTCCTGGACGCCGTGGTAGGCGCGGGAGACCTTGCGCAGCGCGAACAGGGACTCGGCGCGCTCCTCGTACGTCTCGCCGATGCCGATGAGGATGCCCGAGGTGAACGGCACGGAGGAGCGCCCCGCGTCCTCCAGCACCCTGAGCCGTACGGCGGGCTCCTTGTCCGGGGAGCCGTGGTGCGGGCCGCCCGGCTCGGACCACAGGCGGGTCGCGGTGGTCTCCAGCATCATGCCCATGGAGGGCGCGACCGGCTTGAGCCGCTGGAAGTCGGTCCAGGTCATGACGCCCGGGTTGAGGTGGGGCAGCAGGCCCGTCTCCTCCAGGATGCGGACGGAGATGGCGCGGACGTAGGCGATGGTGTCGTCGTAGCCGTGCGCGTCGAGCCACTCGCGCGCCTCGGGCCAGCGGTCCTCGGGCTTGTCGCCGAGGGTGATCAGGGCTTCCTTGCAGCCGAGTTCGGCGCCCTTGCGGGCGATGTCGAGGACTTCGTCGGGGGACATGAACATCCCGTGGCCGGCGCGGCGGAGCTTGCCGGGGACGGTGACGAAGGTGCAGTAGTGGCACTTGTCCCGGCACAGCCGGGTGAGCGGGACGAAGACGCTCTTGGAGTAGGTGATGACGCCGGGCCGGCCGGCGGCCTCAAGGCCCGCGTCCCGCACCCGGGCGGCGGAGGCGGCGAGGTCGTCGAGCTGCTCGCCACGGGCCTGGAGCAGCACCGCCGCCTCGGTCACGTCGAGGGCGACGCCGTCCCGGGCACGTTTGAGGGCGCGACGCATGGAGTTCTCGGTGGGGCCGGTTCCGGGGGTCGCGGAAGTCGTCATCCTTCGAGCATACGGTTGTGATGATCACGGGAAACGGCGGCGGGGCGCACGCTCCCCGACGCGACCGCGCGCCCTCACCACCGCCCGGTCCTCCCGGCCGCGTCGGCGTCCCAGGCCGCGGCGAAGGCGTCGAACGCGGCGCCGGCCTCAGAACCGCCCAGGGTGTCGCGGGGGCGGCACATCCCGGAGGACGCCGCCGCCCGGACGGCCGCCCCCGCGCCGCCCGCGCCGTCCAGCTCCGTCGCCCGCCCGGACAGCCCGGACCTGACCGTACAGCCGTCCGAAGTCGCCCCCATCGCCCTCCCCCGTTGTCATGGACCAGGACCGGACGGGAGGCCGGCATGCGGCCCCGGCACGGATCGGAGCCGAAGGACCGCCCCGCGCCCGGTACCTCCGGCGCCGCCGGCGGACACCCCCGGCGCCCCGGCTCCGGCGGCGGGCCTGGCCCTCCCCGGAGCCGACGGCGGCTCACGGCCGGCCGGGCCGCCGGGCCTGACCTGGAGTTGTGAGGGCCTTGTGAGACCGCGCGCCACGGCCTGTGATCGCCGTCTCCCAGAGCTGACGCATCCGCCATGAACAAGGCAAACTGGCCTCTCGACTGTGGGATGTTCAGCGGCTCCAGGGGGCAGCGATGGACGGTGGACCGCGGGTGCCCGGGCAGCGGGGTCCGGGGGAACCGGCGGCATGGCGCTTCGGCGTGCTCGGGCCGGTGCGCGCCTGGCGCGGCCAGGAGCTGCTGGCCACCGGCTCACCCCAGCAACGTGCCCTGTTGGCCGCCCTGTTGCTGCGCGAGGGCCGCACGGCGACGGCGTCCGAGCTGATCGACGCGCTGTGGGGCGAGGAGCCGCCGTCGCAGGCGCTGGCGGCGGTGCGCACCTACGCCTCCCGGCTGCGCAAGGCCCTGGACCCGGACATCCTGGTCAGCGAGTCCGGCGGTTACGCCGTACGCGGCCTCGGTCACGGCGTGCTCGACCTCGCCACCGCCCAGGAACTGGCGGCGGAGGCGGACAAGGCCAGGGCGGCCGGGGACCTGGGGCGCGCCCGGGAGGCGCTGCGCGGCGCGCTCGACCTGTGGGACGGCGAACCGCTGGCCGGCCTGCCGGGCCCGTACGCCGAGACTCAGCGGACGCGCCTGCAGGAGTGGCGGCTCCAACTCCTGGAGTCCCGCCTCGACATGGACCTCGAACAAGGCTGCCACGCCGAGGCTGTCTCGGAGCTGACCGCCCTGACCGCGGCCCACCCCCTGCGCGAGCGCCTGCGCGAACTGCTGATGCTCGCCCTCTACCGCGGCGGCCGGCAGGCGGAGGCACTGGCCGTCTACGCGGACACGCGCCGGCTGCTCGCCGACGAACTGGGCGTGGACCCGTGCCCCGAGCTCCGCGACCTCCAGCAGCGCATCCTCCGTGCCGACCCGGCCCTGGCCGAGGCCGCCGCCGCGCCCCAGGAACCGGCGGCGGCGCCGGTGCGCCCGGCACAGCTCCCCGCCACCGTGCCCGACTTCACGGGCCGGGCTTCCTTCGTCGTCGAACTGGGCGAGGTGCTGGCGTCGGCGGACGGCCGGGTGATGGCGGTCTCGGCGCTGGCGGGGATCGGCGGTGTCGGCAAGACGACGCTCGCGGTGCACGTGGCGCACCAGGCGCGGTCGGCCTTCCCCGACGGCCAGCTCTACGTCGACCTCCAGGGCGCGGGCTCCCGGGCGGCCGAGCCGGAGACGGTCCTCGGCTCCTTCCTGCGCGCCCTGGGCACCGCCGACTCGGCGATCCCGGACTCCCTGGAGGAACGGGCGGCGCTGTACCGCTCCGTCCTGGACGGCCGCCGGGTGCTCGTCCTCCTGGACAACGCGCGCGACGCCGCCCAGATCAGACCGCTCCTGCCGGGCACCGAGGGCTGCGCCGCGCTGGTCACCTCCCGGGTGCGGATGCTGGACCTGGCGGGGGCGCACCTGGTGGACCTCGACGTGATGAGCCCGGAGGAGGCGCTGTCCCTCTTCACGAAGATCGTCGGCGAGGAGCGGGTGTCCTCCGAGCGGGAGGCCGCGCTCGACGTGGTGGCCGCCTGCGGCTTCCTGCCCCTGGCCATCCGCATCGCGGCCTCCCGGCTCGCGGCCCGGCGCACCTGGACGGTGTCGGTGCTGGCGGCGAAGCTGGCGGACGAGCGGCGGCGGCTGGACGAGCTGCAGGCGGGCGACCTCGCGGTCAAGGCCACCTTCGAACTCGGCTACGGCCAGCTGGAGCCGGCGCAGGCCCGCGCCTTCCGGCTCCTGGGCCTCGCCGACGGCCCGGACATCTCCCTGGCGGCCGCGGCGGCCGTACTGGACCTGCCGGCGGAGGACACCGAGGACCTGCTGGAGGCGCTGGTCGACACCTCCCTGCTGGAGTCCGCGGCCCCCGGCCGCTACCGCTTCCACGACCTGGTCCGCCTCTACGCCCGCGCCTGCGCCGAACGCGACGAACACCCGCCGAGCGAACGCGACGCGGCGATGTCGCGGCTGCTGGACTTCTATCTGGCGACGGCGGCGGGGGTGTACGCGATCGAGCGGCCGGGGGACCGGCTGGTGGAGCACCTGGCGCCGACGGAGTACCCGGGGCTCGTCTTCCCCGACCGCGAGGCGGCCCGGGACTGGCTCTACACCGAGGCGAACTGCCTCCTGGCCCTGGCCCGCCGCAGCGCGGACCGGCCTCCCGCGCTGCGGCGGGCGACCGACCTGCTCTGGGCCGCGCTCGACATCTCCGAGTCGGGCGCCAACTCGCGGGAGTACGAGGCCACCGCGAAGGCGCTGCTGGACGCGGCCCGCGGGGCCGATGTGGCACGGTTGGAGGCGCGGGCGCTGATGACGCTGGCCCACGCGCACGTCGACGCGGGCCGCTTCGAGATGGCGGACCAGGAGGCGGAACAGGTGATCCGCCGCGCCATGGAGGCGGACGACCTGCTGCCGGTGTGCTGGGCCCACAACGCACGCGGCATCATCGCGCTCTACCAGAACCGCAACGCGGACGGCGAGAAGCATCTCTCCGAGGCCATCAGGCACTTCCGGGCACTCGGGGACCGTCCCGGCGAGGCCAGCGCCCTGTGCAACCTCTCCCGCATCCACCTGGCGACCGGGCGCACGCAGAGCGCCGTCGACCTGGCCCGGCAGGGCATCGACATCTACGACGCCATGGGCAACTCCATGCGGGGGGCGAACGCCCGTTACGCCCTCGGCATGGCGCTCACCCAGAGCGGCGGCCTCGCCTCCGCGGCGGACCGGCTCGCCGAGGCGCTGGCCGTCTTCCGCGACAGCCGGCAAAGGCTGTGGGAAGGGATGACCCTGTTCCGCATGGCGGAGGTGGACATGGCCGCCCTGCGTCCCGCGCAGGCCGCCGCCAACGCCGAGTTGGCCCTCACGGTGCTGCGGGGAATCGGCGGCGAGTGGCGGCGCGGCAACGTGCTCACCGTCCTGGGGCACGCCCTCACGGGCATCGGGCAGACGGACCGCGCCCGGGTGTGCTGGCTCGACGCCCTGCGCATCTACGAGGGCCTGGGCGCGTCCGAGGCCGCGGTCGTGAGCGAGCTGCTGCGGACGACGCAGACCGTGTGAGGCCCCGTCACCTCCGTCTGAGACGCGTTCATCAAACGTTTATCGCCTCGCGCCATGCTCGACTCAGTCGATCCGTCGCGTCGGGGGGCAGGCGGGTCACTGTGAGAGGCCCCGCACTGGCGAACTAGTGTGAGCGGCCCAGGAATGCCCGCCCGGTCGTCCTCGGGGGAGTGACCGGGCGGGCACGCCGACCGCCCGATGACGAACACACCAACTGGAGCGAAGAGCATGAGCGACGAGTCGGTCATCAAGCCGCAGGACATGCACGCCACCGGCACGACGGACGGCGAGGCCGCTGCCGTCGCTCAGCCGAAGGACGGCGACCTGTCGCCGCAGGACATGCACGCGACGGACGAGCCCGTCACGGTGATGGACATGCACGCCACGTCGGAGCCGTTCAAGCCGGCGAAGTAAGCCCACACACACGGGGGTGGGATCGGCCGCGGCGGCGCGGAGGGGGAGCCGTCGCGGCCGACGCACGTCCGGACGCCGGGCGGTACGCCCTGACCGACGCACGTCCGGACGCCGGACGGAACGCCGTGACCGACGCGGCTCCGGACGGCGGGCGGAACGCCCTGACCGGCCCGTGCCCGAACGGCGGCCGAGCGCCGCCGCGGCGCATCGCCGGCCCGCCCGTTCCCCCTCCCCCGGTTCGCTCGCCGGGGAACCGTCAGTCGTCGTCCGCCAGGGCCGTCGGGTCGACCACGCAGTGGTCTGTCTCGGCGAGGAGCCCGGCGTCCTTGACGCCGCCGCCGGCGACCGGCACCTGTACCTGCGCCGTGCCGTTCGCGGGCACGGTGACCTCGGCGGTGTTGTGGGCCACCGGCTCGTCCCCGGTGTCGCGGAACTCGACGTCGACGGTGAAGCCGGTCTCGGCGCTGTTGGGGTTGGTGACCTCGACGACCGCGTACGGCACGTTCTGCGTCGCGCAGCTGACCAGCCGCGCCGTGCCGTCGTCCGGCGAGTGACCGCTTCCGGTGCTGGTGGAAGTGGGCGTGGAGCGGTGCGTGGGGCGGCGGTCGTAGGTGCTGCCGCCGCTCGTCGAACCGCTGCCGTAGTCGTCGTCGTACGTGTCGTCGTCGCTTCCCGAGCCGTACGAACCGGTCCCGGACGAGTCGTCCCCGCCCGACGAGGACGACGTCGAGGTGTCGTGGTCCTGGCTGGAGCTGCTGCAGCCGCCGCCCCCGCCGCTGTGACCGTGGCTGTGACCGTGGTGGCTCCGGGAGAAGCCCGTCAGGGCCAGTACCGTCGCCGCGAGCACCGCCGTGAGTCTGAGCCCGCGTCCCTGCCGTCCCCGTATACGCATGCGGTCACCCTAAGGGCTGTCCGGCGCCGCGTGGCGGGGGTCGCGCACACGGAGTAGCTTCTTGGGTGACAACGGTGACGAAACGCTTCGCTCATCCGTTCCGACGGCCGCCGTCCGAGCCCTTCCGCGCACCCCGTGCGACGGCCGTCGCCAAACCCCCGGCTACGCGGTGCGCGCCGTGCCCGTTCCCTTCTCCGCGTCCAGGGCGTACACGCAGCGGTCCTTGCTGCAGGCGTAGACGACGCCGTCGCGGACCACCGGGGAGCCGGTGATCTCGCCTCCGGTGGCCAGCTTCCAGCGCAGGCGGCCGTCGTCGGCCTTCAGCGTGTACAGCAGGTGGTCCGTGGAGCCGAAGTGGATGCGCCCCTCGGCCACCGCCGGGGAGCCGACGATCTCGCCGCCGGACTGGAAGCGCCACTTGGGCGTTCCGGTCACCGCGTCCAGGGTGTAGAGGCCCTTTCCGCTGCCGACGTGCACATGGCCGGCGGCCACCAGCACCGGATCGATCGCGGACCGCGCCTCGGTGGCGATGCGCCAGCGGTCGCGGCCGTCGGTGGCGTCGAGCGCGTAGACCGTGCCGAGGTAGTCGGCCAGGTAGACGCCGCCGCCGGTGACCGCCGGGCCGGGCACGAAGGCCGGCGGGCACAGGAACACCGCGGGCGCCTCGAAGTGCCAGCGGACGTGGCCGCTCGCCACGTCGAGGGCGACGACGCGGGTGCCGGCGCAGACGTAGACGTAGCCGTCGGGTGCGGGGGTGACGCGGACCGGGACGCCGCCGCAGGAGGCCGCGTCGCCGATGGGGTAGGACCAGCGCTCCTCGCCGGTGCGGGCCTCCAGGGCGCGCAGCCGGGCGTCCTGCCAGACGTAGACCGTGCCGTCGTGGACGGCGGGGCCGGCCTCGGGGGTCTCGAAGTCGCTCTGGCAGCCGGTGACCTCCCACAGCTTCTGGCCGCCGGCCGCCTCCCAGCCCTGGACGCCGCCGCCGCGGGTCGCGGTGACGACGGTGCCCCGGTCCGCCTTGAGGGAGTAGACCCAGGCGTCGGTCTGCAGCCGCCACAGGTCGGTGCCCTCGCGGGCGTCCAGCGCGAACAGGGTGGGTCCGTCGGAGGCGTGGACGCGGCCGTCGGCGACCGCCATCGACCACGCCACGTCACGGGTCTTGAAGCGGCGGCGGCCGGTGGCGACGTCCAGGGCGTGCACCTCGAAGGAGGTGACGTAGACGAGGTCGTCGGCGACGGACGGGGTGCCCCAGACGTCGTTGGACATGCGGAAGCGCCAGGGGCGCCAGCCGGGCGCGGTCTCCGGCGGCACGGCGGGCGCCGCCGGCACGCCGGGCATGGGGGCCACGGCGGAGGCCATCGGGTCGACGCCGGGGCGGGGCTTGGCCCAGGAGGCGGCCAGGCCCGCTTCCGGCGGGGGCGCCTTCACGGCGGCGGCGCGGGCGTCCGCGACGCGCGGGCCGGGCCCGATCGGCACCCGCGCGCCCGCCAGCAGCACCGGGCCGGGGTCGGGCGCGCCCACCGGGACGGCGCCGTGCGGTCCCGGGCCGTGGGGCGCGGGGACCACCGGGTCGTGCGAGGGCGGCGGCGGCACATGGGGACGGCCGCCGCGGGAGCCGGCGGCGGGCGGCGCGGTGGGGCGGCCGCCGCGGCGGGACTCGATCAGGCCCACCGCCGGTCCGGGCAGCCAGGCCGAGGCCGTACCGCTGTCGTCGGAGCCCGAGCCGAAGAGGTGCGGGGCGAGCTGGGCCTGGAGGTCGGCGGGCGAGGGGCGGCCGGCGGCCTCCATCTGCATGCAGGACTCGATCAGCGGGCGCAGCTCGTCCGGCAGGCCTTCGAGGTCCGGGCCCTCCCTCAGCAGCATGAACACGGTCTCGACCGGGTTGGCGCCGTGGAAGGGGGCGTGGCCGGTGGCCGCGAAGACGAGGGTGGAGCCGAGCGAGAAGACGTCGCTGGCGCCGGTGACGCTGCGCGAGTCCTTGGCCTGCTCGGGCGACATGTAGGCGGGGGTGCCGACGGCGACGTTCGTCATGGTCAGACGGGTGTTCGAGACGCCGGACGCGATGCCGAAGTCGATCACCCGCGGGCCGTCCTCGACGACGAGGACGTTGGACGGCTTCAGGTCGCGGTGGACGAGCCCGGCGCCGTGGATGGACTGGAGCGCCTCGGCGATCCCGGCCGCGAGCCAGCGCACCGCCTGGGCCGGCATCGGCCCGCACTCGGTCACTATCTCCTCGAGGGAGGGCGCGGGGACGTAGGCGGTGGCCAGCCAGGGCACGGCGGCACGCGGGTCGGCGTCCACGACCGCGGCCGTGTAGAAGCCGGAGACCGCGCGCGCGGCCTCGACCTCGCGCGTGAAGCGGACCCGGAACAGCTGGTCCTCGGCCAGCTCGGTGCGGACGGTCTTGATCGCCACCCGCCGCCCGGACGCCGAACGCGCGAGATAGACCAGCCCCATGCCGCCGGCGCCGAGCCGTCCCAGCACCTCGAACGGCCCGATCCGCCGCGGATCGTGCTGCGTCAGCTGATCCACTTGCCTGCCACCTCCCCGTACGAGCCGCGACACCATTTGTGTACGCGGCCCCCGTGCAGCGTCTCACCCACCGCACCGCCATGGCGGCACGCACCCCGATTCTTCCTGGCCCGGGCACTGGTTGCGAACCCGCCGACGAATCGGGATGTCCTGGAGCAATTCTCTGTCAAAGCGGCGCTTTCCAGCCGGATCGCGGGCCGGTTCCGCCTTTCCGGTACGGCGACGCCGGTTTCGCCCTCCCGGTTTCAGCCGCGCGGTTTCATCCTTCCGGTTTCACCCTTCTCCGTCGTCCGGACCAGGGTCCGCGCCCGCGTCCGCCCCCGTCCCGCCTCCGGGTCCGTGCCGGTCCTCCCTTTCCAGTACGGCGAAGGACGCCCCCTGGTCGTCGACGACCACGGCGACGGTGCCGTAGGAGGTCGCGAAGGGCGGCACCTGCACCCGCCCGCCCAGCCGGACGGCGTCGTCGAGGGCGGCCTCGGCCCGGGTGACGAGGAAGTGGACGAGGAAGTGGGACGGCATCTCGGCGGGGAAGACGTCGGAGACGGGGGCGCGGCCGAAGTCGGGGCGGGCGCCGGGGCCGAAGAGGGCGTCGTGGAAGAGGCCGCCGTAGAAGGCGTTGGCGGCCTCGGTGTCGCGGGTGTAGAGCTGGGCCCAGCCGAAGGTGCCCGGCTCGTGCCGCCGGCCGAAGCCCGCGCGGCCGGCCGGCTGCCACAGTCCGAACACGGCGCCCTCGGGGTCGGCGGCCAGGACGGCCGTGCCGAGGCCGCCGACGGTCGCCGTCGGAGTGACGATCTGGCCGCCCCCGGCGCGGATCCGCCCGGCCAGCGTCCCGGGGTCCGGGGCGGCGAAGTACACCGTCCACACGGTGGGCATCCGGCCGTCCGTCTTGGGCGTGAGGGCGGCGACGGGCTCCCCGCCCAGCCGGGCCAGTACGGAGCTGCCGTACGCCGCCTCCTTCCGCTCGAAGTTCCACCCGAAGAGCCCACCGTAGAAGCGCTTGCCCGCCTCGACGTCGGGAAGCTGCGCGTCCACCCAGCAGGGGACGCCTTCTGTGTACGCGGATGCCCTGTTTTCGGCCATGTCGTCAAAGTAACCGGCCCGCCCACAGCCCGCAGACCAGGCACAGCGCCCTTTTTCCGGTCGGGCACCCCATTTGCAGTCGGCCGAATCGCGCTCCCATCCCCCCTCGGTAAGCTGACGACATGACAGGACAAGTGCGTACCGTCGACGGCCGCGTGGCCGGGCGGCGTGGGCAGGCGACTCGGCAGAAGCTGCTCGACTGCCTCAGCGACATGCTCAGCTCTTCTCCCTACCGGGACGTCAAGGTCATCGACGTCGCCCGCAAGGCGGGCACTTCGCCCGCGACCTTCTACCAGTACTTCCCGGACGTCGAGGGCGCCGTCCTGGAGATCGCCGAGCAAATGGCCGCCGAGAGCGCCGATTTGACCGAACTGGTGGCGGGCCGCTCCTGGGCCGGCAAGGCCGGCTGGCAGACGGCCCAGGAACTGGTCGACGGCTTCCTGGAGTTCTGGCGGCGCAACGACGCGATCCTGCGCGTCGTCGACCTCGGGGCCGCCGAGGGCGACAAGCGTTTCTACAAGCTCCGCATGAAGATCCTCAACGCGGTGAACGGCTCCCTCGCGGATTCGGTCGCCGAACTCCAGTCCAAGGGCAGGGTCGACAAGGACGTGAACCCGGCGGCGATCGCCGGTTCACTGGTCGCGATGCTCGCGGCGGTCGCCTCGCACCAGAAGGGTTTCACCTCCTGGGGTGTGAAGCAGGCCGAACTGAAGCCGAATCTGGCCCTGTTGGTTCACCTCGGCATCACCGGCAAGAAGCCGAGCAGATAGCCGGCGCCGATACGGCGCCGGACACCCCGGCGACAAGTCCTGTCATACAGGCGGCGGTTCACCCGAGTGGGCCGCCGCCTGTCGCGTTGTACGGGGGCGCCCGGGCGTCCCGGCGACCGGGCGGTCTCCTGCCGGGCCGGGGCACGGCTGGGCGGGTCGGAAGGAACGCGTGCCCGCGCCCTCCGCGGCCGTCACCGCCGTCACCGCCGTCACGGCGCCCATACTCGGGGCATGGACACCGATCTCCCCGAGCTTCTGAGGTCACTGCGGGTGTGGGCCCCCGAGGCGACCACGCTGCCCGGCTTCGACCCCGCCGCCGCACCGGACACCCCCCTCCCCCTCTTCGCCGCGTGGCTCGCCGAGGTGGCGGCGGCCGGCGAGCGGGAGCCGCACACGATGTCCCTCGCGACGACCGACGAGGAGGGTCACCCCGACGTCCGCGTCGTGATGCTGCACGGCGCCGACGACGCCACGGGCTGGTCCTTCGCCACCCACGCGGACAGCCGCAAGGGACGGCACCTGGCGGCCCGCCCGTACGCGGCCCTCGCCTTCTACTGGCCGGTGCTGGGCCGCCAGGTCCGGATCCGGGGCCCCGTCACGACCGCTCCGCCCGAGCAGGCGCGCAAGGATCTGCGCGTACGCTCCACGGGCGCTCTGGCCGCCGCCCTCACCGGCCGCCAGAGCCAGGTCCTCGGCTCGCTGGAGGAGCTGGCCGAGGCCTCCGAGGCCGCCTGGGAGCGGGCCGGGAGCGCACCGGACACCGAGGCGCCGACCTGGACCCTGTACCGCCTGCGGCCGGCCGAGGCCGAGTTCTTCCAGGGCGACGCCCGCCGCCGTCACGTACGCCTGCGCTACCGCCGTACCCCCCGGGGCTGGGACCGGGAGCTGCTGTGGCCCTGAGCCGGGCCCCTCACCCGAACTCGTACCGCGCGAAGTCCGACACCGGGCGGTAGCCGATGCGCTGGTAGAGGCCGTTGCTGGTGGGGTTGGCGAGGTCGGTGAAGAGGAGGACCTCCGCCGCACCCGCGTCCAGAGCGGCCCGGCCCGCCGCCGCGGTCACGGCACCCGCGTATCCGCGTCCGCGCAGGTGGGCGGGGGTGTAGACCGCGTTCACGCGGATCTGGCCGGCGACCTTCGGAGACAGCCCGGCCATGGCGACGGGGGCGCCGTCCGGTGTCCGCAGAGCAGGACGTCGCCGCGCCGGACGCGCTCGTCGGCCCAGTCCGCCGCGGGCCGGATCGCGCTCTCGCCGATGGCGGTGTGGAACTCCCCGTACCACCGGATGAGCAGTTCGCGGTCCGTCCCGCCCGCCGTCCTCGCCCGCCCCGGCGGGGCCGGCCGCGGGGCGGCCGGCTCGGCGAGCCGGTAGAGCCGCATCCGCCGGACGAGGCCGGCCCCGGCGCCGGTGCGCCGGTGCCAGGCGGCGGCGAACGCGGCGGCGGTGTCCCGGTCCGCGTCGACGCCGGGCAGGGCGTGCCCCTCCCCGGCCAGCCGGTCCGCGAGCGCGCGGGCCTCCTTCGCGGTCAGGTCGGTGACCATGAGCGGATGCGGCGGGGTGCGGAAGAACGACGCCCGCACCCCGTGTCCGGCGGCGTCGCGCAGGACGCCGAACTCGGGGGGCCGGTCGCCGTAGATCCGCGTCCCGGCGGAGCGCAGGTTCTCCGTGACGGTCAGATGCACGGTGTGCCGCGCGGGCCGCGAGCGGAGGAACGCGCCCGCGCGCGTGAGGAAGTCGTCCAGATCCGTGGTGAGGTACCAGTCGTCGGAAGGCATGGTCCATGGTTCCGCCGGACCCGCGGACGCGCCTCTCCTTTTCGGCCGCCGGGCACGGACGCGCCGTCCCGGGCGCGTCGCGGCCGCCGTCCGGAGGGACGGCCCGGAAGCGTCGCGGCCGCCGGTCAGAGGGACGGCTCGGGGTCCGTGGAGAGACGGGCGTGCAGGTGGCAGTCGCGGAAGGCGTCGTGACGCTCCGCCTCCCACATCGCGTCGCGCTGGGTCCCCTCGTAGGGGTACCCGCACCGCTCGGCGATGCGGCAGGACGCCCCGTGCCCGAGCGCGTGCCCCAACTCGATGCGGTGCAGCGGAAGTTCCGCGAACGCCCAGCGAGTGGCGAGCAGCAGCGCCCGCGAGGCGACCCCGCGCCCGCGCGCCTCGGGCAGCACCCAGTAGCCGACCCGCCCGAACCGCATGGTGCGGCTGGCGACGTGCATGCCGATGTGTCCCAGCACCGCGCCGGTGGCCTCGTCGGTGACGCAGAACGGCACGCCCGTGCCGTCGGCGACCTCCGTCGCGTGGGAGGTGAGCGACTCTCGGGCGTCGGCCAGGTCCCGTTCCAGGATCAGCGGCGTGTTCCAGCGCCGGAACTCCGGGTCGGACCGCCCGCGCAGCCAGGTCTTCACGTCCTCCTCGGACTCCGGGTCCCAGAGCCTCAGCCGGAGTCCGTGACCGCGCAGGTCGAAAGTGCGGGGGGCGTCGTGGTGCTCACGTATGTCGGCCATCCGGTCATTGTGGCCGAGACGGGTCACGGACCGTGCGGCGCAGGGGACATGAAGGAGCGCGCGCCGAAGTGTCCGCCGCCCTACGAACGGTGGTCACCTGTGATCAATCCGCAACCAATTCCGGTCTTGACCGAGACCCATCAACCGAGTGCGTGAATACGCTCCCCCTCATGGCCGACTCCACCCCCACTCCTGCGACCGCTCCCGCCGCCCCCGAGCACGCCGACCGTCCCGTGTACGTGATCGGCGGCGGCCCCGGCGGCCTGGCCGTCGCGTACGCCCTGCGCGCGCGGGGCGTACGCGCCGTGGTGCTGGAGAGGTCCGACCGGGTGGGCGCCTCCTGGCGCGGACACTACGACCGCCTGCACCTGCACACCACCCGCCGTCTGTCCTCGCTGCCCGGCCTGCCGATGCCGCGCCGGTTCGGCAGGTGGGTGGCGCGCGACGACATGGTGCGCTACCTGGAGAAGTACGCCGAGCACCACGAACTGGAGATCGTGACCGGCGTCGAGGTCTCCCGCGTCGAACGGGCCCCGGACGGCACGGGCTGGCTGCTGCGCGCCACCGGCGGCCGGCAACTGACCGGCGGCGCGGTGGTCGTCGCCACCGGCCACAACCACACGCCCCGCCTGCCCGAGTGGCCCGGCCGCGCGGAGTACTCCGGCACGTTGCTGCACGCCTCGGCCTACCGCGATCCCGGGCCGTACGCCGGCCGGGACGTGCTCGTCGTCGGCGTCGGCAACACCGGGGCCGAGATAGCCGTCGACCTGGTGGAGGGCGGCGCCGGGCGCGTACGGCTGTCGGTGCGCACCGTCCCGCACATCGTGCGCCGGTCGACCGCCGGATGGGCCGCGCAGTACTCGGGCGTGCTGTGCCGGCGGCTGCCGGTCGCGCTGATGGACCGGCTCGCCCGGCCGCTGGCGAGGCTGAGCGTGCCGGACCTGTCGGCGCACGGTCTGCCCCGCCCGGACACCGGCCTGTACTCGCGGGTCAGGCAGGGGGCGATCCCGGTCCAGGACGTGGGTCTCATCGACGCCGTGCGCGGGGGCCGGATCGAGGTGGTGGCCGCCGTCGAGGGCTTCGAGGACGGCGAGGTGGTCCTCGCCGACGGCGCCCGGATCGAGCCGGACGCCGTCATCGCGGCGACCGGCTACTCGCGCGGCCTGACGGAGCTGGTCGGTCACCTGGGCGTGCTGGACGAGCGCGGCCGTCCGGTCGCGCACGGCCCGCGCACCCCCGCCGACGCGCCCGGCCTGTACTTCACGGGCTTCACCAACCCCGTCAGCGGGATGCTCCGCGAGCTGGCGATCGACGCGGAGCGGATCGCCCGCGCCGTCGCCAAGCGCCACGCCGGCACCCGCACGAACCTGCCGGGCAGCATGGTCTGACCATCCGTCAGGCCGCGCACGCCGCCCTCCCTGCCGGCCGGCGCCGGATCACCAGGGCCATCAGCGCCGCCGCGGCGCACAGCGCGCCCGAGGCGTACCAGACCATGTCGTACGAGCCGAAGACGTCCCGCGCGACGCCGCCGAGGTAGGCGACGAGGGCGGCGCCGACCTGGTGGGAGGCGAGCACCCAGCCGAAGACGATCGCGCTGTCCTCCCCGTACTGCTCCCGGCACAGGGCGAGGGTGGGCGGGACGGTGGCGACCCAGTCGAGGCCGTAGAAGACGATGAAGAAGATCATCGGCGGATGCACGCTCGGCGCCAGCAGCATCGGCAGGAACAGCAGGGCGACGCCGCGCAGGGCGTAGTAGACCGCGAGCAGCCGGCGCGGCTCGAAGCGGTCGGTGAACCAGCCGGAGGCTATGGTGCCGGCCACGTCGAAGACGCCGATGACCGCGAGCAGCGAGGCGGCGGCGGTGACGGGCATGCCGTGGTCGTGGGCGGCGGGCACGAAGTGGGTCTGGATCAGGCCGTTGGTGGAGGCGCCGCAGATCGCGAAGGTGCCCGCCAGCAGCCAGAAGGGGCCGGTGCGCACCGCCGAGAGCAGGACGGTCACGGTCCGTCGGGCGGCGCCCGGCACGGGTTCCGGCTTGGGCACGAACGCGGTCGCCCCGTACGGCCGCGCGCCCACGTCGGCCGGGTGGTCGCGCAGCAGCAGCCAGACGAAGGGGACGACGGCGAAGGCGGCCAGCGCCACCGTGACGGCCGCCGGACGCCAGCCGTAGGGGGACTGGACCAGCCAGGACAGGACCGGCAGGAAGATCAGCTGGCCGGAGGCGGACGCGGCGGTGAGGATGCCGCTGACCAGGCCGCGCCGCTCGGTGAACCAGCGCTCGGTGACCGTGGCCGCGAAGGCGAGCGCCATGGAGCCGGTGCCGAGGCCGACCAGCAGACCCCAGCACAGCCAGAGCTGCCAGGGGGCGGTCATCCACACGGTCAGGCCCGAACCGGCGGCGATCACCGTCAGCGCGACGGCCACCACCTTGCGGATGCCGAAACGGTCCATCAGCGCGGCGGCGAACGGCGCGGTGAGCCCGTACAGCGCGAGGTTGATCGAGACGGCGCCGGTGATCGTGCCGCGTGACCAGCCGAACTCGTCGTTCAGCGGGTCGATGAGCAGGCCGGGCAGGGAGCGGAAGGCCGCCGCGCCGATGATCGTGACAAAGGTGACGGCGGCGACGAACCAGGCGCGGTGCACCCTGCCCCGGCCCCGGGCGGGCGGGTGGTGCTCGGCGGCGACTGCGGGTTCGGTTGTCTGGGTCACACCACAGAGCCTCCGGCACGCCCCCGGCCCGCATCGAGTGGCCCGAAGGCCCACCTTCGCTAGGATCGGGCCATGGACGCGGACAGGAGCACGCAGCCGGACAGGGATACGGACACGGCCCCTGCCAGGGCCACGACCGACAGCATGGCCAAGATCGGCGGCACAGACACGACCGGCAGCACAGCCACGACCGGCGGCGCGGCCACGGATGCGGTGGTCACGGCAGCGGGCGCGGGCGACGGCTTCCGTCCGCACCGCGTCGTCGTCCTCGCCCTCGACGGGCTGCTCCCCTTCGAGCTGGGCATCCCGCACCGGATCTTCGGGCGGCCCGTGGACGCCGAGGGGCGACTGCTGTACGACGTCGTGACCTGCTCCGTGCGCCCGCCGGGACCGGTGGCCACGGACGCCGACTTCTCGATCCACGTCGCCCACGGCCCGGAGGCGCTGGCCACCGCCGACACGGTGATCGTCCCGGCCTCGTACGAGCTGGGCCCGGTCTTCGAGGAAGGGCGGCTGACCGACGAACTGGCCGCCGCGCTCGCGCACATCCGGCCCGGCACCCGGCTCGCCTCGATCTGCACGGGCGTCTACGTGCTCGCCGCCGCCGGCCGGCTGGACGGCCGGCCCGCGACCACGCACTGGGCGGACGCCGACCGCTTCCAGCGGCTGTTCCCGAGGATCAGGGTGGACGCGGACGTGCTGTTCATCGACGACGGCGACGTACTGACCTCGGCGGGCGTGGCCGCCGGCATCGACCTGTGCCTGCACATGGTGCGCCGCGACCACGGCACCGCCGTCGCCAACGACGTGGCCCGCCGCACCGTCGTGCCCCCGCACCGCGACGGCGGGCAGGCACAGTACATCGACCGTCCGGTGCCGGATCCGCAGCTGGCCACCACGACCACCGCGCGCGCCTGGGCGCTGGGGCGGCTGCACGAGCCGATCCAGCTGCGCGACATGGCCGAGCAGGAGGCCATGTCGGTACGGACGTTCACCCGGCGCTTCCGGGAGGAGGTCGGGGTGAGTCCGGGGCAGTGGCTCACCCAGCAGCGCGTCGAGCGGGCCCGGCACCTGCTGGAGTCGACGGACCTGTCCGTGGACCAGGTGGCGCGGGACTCGGGGTTCGGCACGGCGCAGTCGATGCGGCAGCACCTTCAGGCGGCCCTCGGGGTGACCCCGACCGCCTACCGGCGCACCTTCCGGGTCGGGAACGCCCTCTAGGGCCTTTCCAGCGGCCTTCCCTGACATTTCCCGGCCTTTCCGGCGGCCTTCTCCTGGGCCTTCCCGGTCTTTCCGCCCGGCCTATGGCTCTTCTCACAATTCGGGCGTAAGCGGGTTTTCGGTGATGACCGTCACCGAATGGTTCGGGTGTTTTGTTTATGTTCGGTCTCCGGATCCCCGATCCTCCGCCGAACTCCACGAAGAGGGCCTGCTCGACCATGCTGAATCGCTTGCGCTCGGTACCGCGTCCGAAGACCGGTGCCCTGCTCGTCTCCGCCGCGGCGCTCCTGTCCGCCGGCACCCTCGGCGCCGCCGCACCGGCGCAGGCCCAGGACGCCTCCCGGGTGACGGCCGCGGTGCTCCCGCTCGACGGCGCCCGGCAGGAGCCCTTCGTGTACGGAGCCGACGTCCCCTACGACACGGCCAGCATCATCAAGGTCGACATCCTCGCGACGGCGCTGCTGCAGGCGCAGGACGCGGGCCGGTCCCTGACCGCGCAGGAGCGCGCCTGGGCCGAACCGATGATCCGCGACAGCGACAACGCGGCGGCGAACGCCCTGTGGCGGCGGATCGGCCGCGCACCCGGACTGGCGGCGGCGAACAAGCGCCTGGGGCTGACCGAGACGAAGGGCGGCCCCGGCGCCAAGTGGGGGCTGACCCGGACCACGGCCAGCGACCAGATACGGCTGCTGCGGGCGGTGTTCGACCCGCCGAAGACCGGCCCGGCCGCGCTGAGCGAGAAGTCCCGCGCCTACATCCGGTCCTTGATGGGCGACGTCGCCGACGAGCAGGCGTGGGGCGTCTCCGCGGCCGGTTCGGCGTCGGGGACGGCGCTGAAGAACGGGTGGCTGGAGCGCAACACGACCGGCCTCTGGGACGTGAACAGCGTCGGCCGGATCACGGTCGGCGGGCACCCCTACCTGGTGGCCGTGCTGTCCGACGGCAACGCGTCGATGAGCGACGGGGTCTCGCTGGTCCAGCGGACGGCACGGACGGCGGTGGCCTCGGCGAGCGGAAGCTGACCGCCGTCCACAGCCTGTGGAGAAGGTCCGGGACGCGGCGCGAGTCCGGTGGCGGGGCGAGTCCGGGTCGCCGGGCGAGTCTCGGTGGCGGGGTGAGCCCGGGTAGCGGGGTGAGTCTCGGTGGCGGGGTGAGGTGAGTCCGGCTGTCGGCCGCGTCCGGGTGGCGGGGCGAGTCCGGGTGGCGGAGCGAGTCCGGGTGGCGGCGCGCCCATGCCCGCCCCGAGCACGGCACCGCGCGCCGCCATCCGGCTCCGGCGCACCGACCCCACCCCCCTCGGCCCTGACGGGACCGGTCGGCGCCGACCTCGCGACTCACACTCGTCGAGGCCTTCGGCAGACGGACTCCGCGCGCTCGCGAAGCCTCCGGCATGCCGCCGCCCTCGTCGTCCCCTCGCGGCGAATCGCTGCCCACAAGCGTGATCAAACGGACACGGCACGTCAACAGCCGTTCGGCGGTATGCCCGTTATGCGGGGATCGCAACGGGCGCGCACGGAAGCATCCCCCGGCGCACGGTTCCCGCCCGGCCCGGACGGCCTGGCCTCCGCCCACGGTGAGCCCGCCTTCCGCCCGGCGCACGGTTCCCGCCCGGCCCGGACGGCCTGGCCTCCGCCCACGGTGAGCCCGCCTTCCGCCCGGCGCACGGCCCGTCCCGCCCCCGAGGCGACCAGGCGGCCTCTACACCGCCTCGTAGGCCAAACCCTCGTACGTCGGCCCCTCGAACCCCGGCGTCCGGGTCGCGGGAGCGCCCGCCGCCGGGGCCTGGTCGCCGCAGGCCGCCGGGACGGACTCGGCGATGGGCGGTGTACAGCGGTCCAGTTCGCACCAGATGCGCTTGCCGGCGCCCTCGGCGCTCCAGCCCCAGCGGTCGGCGAGGCCGTCGACCAGGGCCAGGCCCCGGCCCCCCGTGGCGTCGTCGTCCGCGCAACGCGGCACGGGGGCCCTGGTGCTGACGTCGGTCACCTCCAGGCGCACGGTGGCCGCCTCGGCCGCCGCGCCGGGCAGGGACAGCCTCAGTACGGCCGGACAGCCGGTGTGCACCACGGCGTTGGTGACCAGCTCGGAGACGAGCAGGACCAAGGTCTCGGCGAGCGGTTCGTCGGCCGCTATCACCGACCCCGCGAGCCGGGATCGGGCCCATTTGCGGGCCCGCCCCACTTCCGCGGGGTCGGGCCGGATCTCCAGCTGCACTTGAAGCACCTGCACCGCTCACACCATCCGAACCGGCGGACCCATGGCCCCGCGCCGTGCGAGGGCCACGATCGTAGCCATTTTCTGCATGGCCAGAACAACGGCCAGAGCGGGGGTCACGGAATGTGACTCCCCTACGAGACAGCATGGTTGACGTACCGTCACCGCAACAAGCGCTTCGGGCATATTCCCGCGCGAAGGAGTACTCGTGCGGCATACTGTGCGACGCTCGTCGCGGGAAGTCGAACGGGTGGGCAGCGCATGCCACCCGACCTCGCAAGCAGCGGCGCGCACCGCTTCTTCCGGGGCCGCCACCGGGGCGACGCCGGGACGCCCGGCCCTCGGAACCACTCGCACCCGACCCAAGGTACCGGAGCGTCGGCGACGACTCCGGGACGTGACGAGGGGCGCGACGGCACCAACTCGACAACTACGCTGCGTAGTCGGTATCCGCCACGATCCGTGGCAGTCAGCGGGCCGCGGGCCGCCCTCGGCCCCGCTCCCCCGGGCACCCCGGCGGGCCGCGGCGCGCGCGGGACGGGGCGGGACTGCGACCTCCGTCCGCTTCCGTCCCGTTCGGCGGCGCGGGCGGCGGGAGGGGACTACTCGGTGACCGTGAAGTAGCGTGCGAGGGCGGGCACGACGTCCTGTTCGCCCACCAGGCCGTCGCCGTCGGTGTCGAGCGCGGCGGCGGTGGCCCGCGCGACCTCCTCGGGCACGCCGAGGACCCGGAGCGCGCGGACGGTGTCCGCGACGGTGACGGCCCCGTCGTCGTCGGTGTCCGCGACCGCCAGGGCCGCGTGCAGGAAGGGGCGGCCGATCTCGGCGAACCGCTCGGGGTTGTCGCGCAGCCGCTTGACCGCGCCGGTCACGAACTCCTGGCGGGTGATGCGCTGGTCGCCGTCGCGGTCGGCGATCCCGGCCATGCCCTGCCAGAACGCCTCCGCCCCGGCGTACAGGGCCTGGCCCTTGCCGGAGCGGGCGGTGGTGCCGAACTCGGCGAGCAGCGCCTTGGCCGCCACGCTGAAGTCCTCGCGGTCGATCCACCCGCTGCCGTCCTGGTCGAGGGTGGCGAACCGGGCCGCGATCCTGCGCTCGTACTCGCTGCTGACCATGTCTTTCGGGCCGCCTTACGTGTGGGGGTGCGTCTGGCTGGGAGCGTACGACGCCGAGCGGCCGCCGGAGGCGGGAAAGCGACGGTTGTGCCAAGACCGGGGGAACGTCGTGCCAAGACCGGGGAATTCCGGGTCGGGGATGCTAGGCGGACGGCGGCACCCGTGCGGGCAGCGAGACGCCGCGGCACTTGACGGGCAGCGGCGCCCTTCGGGCGACGGCGCTAGGCCGACAGGGGTTCGTCGTCGACCGCCGCCGCCAGGTCGGGGCGGACGTCGAAGAGGCGCCGTACGCCCAGGGCGCCGAGGACCCGGTTGACGTGGGAGCCCTCCTCGGCGCCGCCGGCCGGCAGGATCAGCCGCAGCCGGCCCTGGCAGGAGCGGATCAGGCGGCGGGCGGCGATGAGCACGCCGACGCCGCTGGAGTCGCAGAAGAAGACCTCCGAGAGGTCCAGCACGAGATCGTGGCGGCCCTGGGCCACCACGTCGTGGACCCGCGCGCGGAGCACCGGCGAGGTCACCAGATCCAGTTCGCCGACGACTTGGAGCACGCTCCACCCGCCCTGTTCGTCGCCGGTCACCTTGAACGCCACGGCCCTGCCCTCCGCTCGCCGGATCTTCCCCGGAACCGCCCGGAAACGGAAGCAGTTCCTACGCTTCTTTCCGCGCGGCTGCCCAGCGGCCGTTCCCCCAAACGCCACACACCAAACCGACCTTGTTCATCAAGGCACTTGTTTCGGTCATTCTCGATCGTGTTCGATCGCTTTCAGTCGGAATTGGTCCGAAGGTGGAGGGGTAGTCGCGAGGAGGGTGAGCAAGTGCCCTACCACCTGCGGCTTCCCAGGGGGCGCACATTGCAATAAAGGGGCGTGCGACGCCGCACGTGCCGACTACATTCGGCAGGACCAGGCAGACACGCTGGACCAGCGACGGACCAGGACACGAGCACGGCACCGCGCCGGGCGCGGAGGGGGCCGCATGGCGAAGAAGGACGCACCGCCCCGCTGGGACAGCGGGATGCAGCAACGGCTCGCCCGCGGCGAGGCCGCCGCCCTCGGTGAGCTCTACGACCGGTTCGCCTCCCTCGTGCACGGACTCGCCCACCGCGTGCTCGGCGACGAACACGCCGCCGACGCCATCACCCGCGAGGTGTTCGCCCACGTCTGGCAGCACCCCGACGCCTATGACCCGCAGCAGGGCCCCCTGCGCACCTGGGTGGCGACGCTGACCCACCGGCTCGCCGTGCAGCGCCTGCGCACCACCGGGGCCGCCGCGCTCACCGACGGCGAGAACTCCCCCGAGGAACTGGAGAGCATGGTCCGCCGCGCGTCGGTCGCCGCCCGCGCCGACTTCATCGTGCACTCCATGCCCGCCCCGCTGCGGGCCGCCCTGGAGCTGGCCTACTTCCAGCGGCGCGACTACCGGCAGACCGCGGCCGACCTCGGCGTCACCGAGGACGAGGCCCGCCGTCGGCTCCGGCTCGGCCTCCAGCTGCTGTCCACCGCCCACGACGCCGGCGGCCTCGGGACGGCGCCACCCGGTTACGGGGGTGCGGCGTGAGCGGTCCGGTGCGGCCGGCAGGGGAGCCGGCGAAGGAGCCGAGGGAACGGGAACGGAAGGACCGGGGCCTGCCCGTGCTGGAACACGACGTCCTGAAGTCGCTCCTCGGGGCGTGGGCGCTGGCCGCCTGCTCGCCGCGGGAGGCGGCGGCCGTGGAGGAACACCTCGGCGGCTGCGGCGACTGCGCCGAGGAGGCGCTGCGGCTGCGGGCGGCGGTCGGTCTGCTGCACCCGCCCGAGAGTCTCGACCTGGACCCGGGCCTGCGCACCCGCGTCCTGGAGAGCTGCCTGGAGCGGCGCCCGGCGCGCATCCCGGTGCCCGAGTGGGCGGCGCCCTACGACGCCGAGACCGCGCGGCTGGACGCACTGCTCCAGGACATCCGCGACTCGGAGTGGCACGCGCCGGTGCGGCTGCGGTGGTTCGAGGACGAGGCGGCGACGAGCCGCCGTACGACCGTCGCGGGGGTCATCGCGCACCTGATGAGCGTCGACGGGCTGGTCGCGGTCGCCCTCGGACTGGACGACCCGCTCGCGGGCACCCCGGCCGACCGGCCCACGCCGACCGCCCGCACCGAGGCGTACTGGCGCGCCGCGCACTTCCCGCCGACCCGCTCCGTACGGGCGCCGTGGCGCAGCCAGACACACGCGCTGGTACGGACGGTGTCCGGCACCGAAGAGGCGGAGCCCGGCCCGGCGGCGGACGCGGCGGCCGTCTCACCGGGGCGGCCGACGGTGCCGTACGGCGGCTTCGAACTGCCGTTGCGGGACGCGCTGCTCGACCGGGCCTTCGAGTGCTGGGTGCACGCCGAGGACATCGCGGAGGCGGTGGACTACCCCTACGAGCCGCCGGCCCCGCGGCATCTGCACGGGATGATCGACCTCGCCGCCCGGATGCTTCCGGGGGTGCTGGCCGAGCGCCGGCGGGCCGGGCTGGCCTCGCCCGGGCGCACCCGGCATCTGGTGAGCGCGGGCGCGCCGGGGCGCAGTCTGCGGCTGGAGATCGAGGGGTCGGGCGGCGGCGAGTGGCTGATACCGCTCGACTCGCCCGGCGCGGTGGGCTCCGCCGACCACGAGGTGGCCCATGTGGCGCTGGACGGCGTGGAGTTCTGCCGCCTGACGGCCGGGCACGTGGCTCCGCGCGAGGCGGCGGCCGGCCAGGCCGGCGACCGCGACGCGATCCGGGACGTGCTGTACGCGGCGGCGTCCCTGAGCCGGATGTAGACGACGCCGCGGGACCACGGACGGCCGGGGAGCCGTACCCGCGGGCCGCGGGGAGGGCAGAGCCCCGGGCCGCCGCCCGCCAAACCCGTCAGGCCCCCAGACCACAGAAGGTCATGGCCTCCGGCCCTCCTGGTCGCAGGCCTCCGGGCGATCATGACCTCCGGCCCGCCGGGGCGCAGGGGGCCGGCCATCACGGCGTCCGGCCCGCCGGGGGCCAGGCCGCGGGCCCGCCGTCGGCGGGTGTCGCCTGCCGCGCCGCCGGGCCGAGGGCCCGTGCCGTCAGGCGAAGACGACCGTGCGGCGGCCGTTCAGCAGGATGCGGCGCTCCGCGTGCCACTTCACCGCGCGGGCCAGCGCCTGGCACTCCACGTCGCGGCCGATGGCGACCAGCTGGTCCGGATCGACGTCGTGGCCGACCCGCTCGACCTCCTGCTCGATGATCGGGCCCTCGTCGAGGTCGGCGGTCACGTAGTGCGCCGTCGCGCCGATCAGCTTCACGCCCCGGGCGTGCGCCTGGTGGTACGGCTTGGCGCCCTTGAAGCTCGGCAGGAAGGAGTGGTGGATGTTGATGATCCGGCCGCTCAGCTCCTTGCACAGGTCGTCGGAGAGGACCTGCATGTAGCGGGCGAGGACGACGAGTTCGACGTTCTGCTCGCGCACGATCTCCAGGAGCCGCGCCTCGGCCTCGGCCTTGGTGTCGCGGGTCACCGGGATGTGGTGGAAGGGCACGTCGTACGAGCCGACCAGCTCGGCGAAGTCGGTGTGGTTGGACACCACGGCCGCGATCTCGACGGGCAGCGCGCCGATCCGCACCCGGAAGAGCAGGTCGTTCAGGCAGTGCCCGAACTTGCTGACCATCAGCACGACCCGCATCTTCTCGTCGCCCCGGTGGATCTGCCAGTCCATCCCGAAGGAGTCGCCGATGGCCGCGAAGCTGGCCCGCAGCTTGTCCACCGTCACCGGTGACTCGGCGGAGAAGTGGACCCGCATGAAGAACAGTCCCGAGTCCTGGTCGCCGAACTGCTGACTGTCCACGATGTTGCAGCCGGTCATGAACAGGTAGCTCGACACGGCGTGCACGATGCCCTGCTTGTCGGGGCACGAGAGGGTCAGGATGTATTGGTCGGCCAAGGCCGCGGCGGCTCGGGTGGACTGCTCACTCATGCGGGACAGGGTCCCACACGGCCCGCCCGCCGCGGGAGGGCGTCCGCTGGACGGACGACGGCCCACGGCCCCGGGAGCGTGTCGCGAAGGCCCCGCACGACGCCCCGCACGCCCTGCGCGACACCCCGCCCGCCCTGGGTGCGCTGTCCGGCAGGCCCTAGGCGGCGCGGGTCATGATGCGCAGCACGTCCAGGCTGCGCGGCGGCGCGTCCGCGTCCTCGCCGTCGCTCGCGGCCAGGCGCAGGTGCGCGTCCCGCGCCGCCCGCACCGCCTCCGGCCAGGCGTGGTGGTCGAGGTACGCGCTCACCGGCGCGTCCGGCCCGACCTGGTGCATGATCCGCAGCACCCGCAGCACGGCCGTGTCGACGAGGGCCGCCTCCTGGGAGTCCCGGAAGATCGTGCCGACGTACTTCTCGGCGGACCAGTTGTCGAGCCAGGTGTCCTCGACCAGCCGGTAGACGGCGTCGGTGACGTCCCCGTACCCCTCGACGCCCGCCAGCCAGACGTCCCGCTGGAACGCCGGGTCGGAGAGCATGTGCAGCGCGGAGCGCACATTGCTGCGCCAGCGCCACCACGGCATGTCGTTGAGTGGCATACCGCCCATGGTGGACGAGCGGCGGCCGCGACGGGAAGAGTTCTCCGAACCTTGCACGGTCATCGATCGTACGTTCTCCTTCCCGGCGGCCTGCCCGGCCCCCGTAATTCACCGTCGCGTCACCCATTGTCCAGGACGGATCGCTCCAGGGTTAGGGATGTGCGGGAATCGTGCGGGGACATGACCGGCAGGCGACGCGCGCGCAGCTTCCTCCCCACCGCCCCCACCCGGCCCGCCGGAAGGAGAAGGACCCTCCTGGCCGCGGGCGCGCTGGCGGTGTGCGCGTCGCTCGCCGCCGGGTGCGGTGTCGTCCCCGCCGTCACGGGGGGCTCCGGGGACGACACCGTGACCGTGATGACCTGGGCGCCGGACGGCACCCGGGCGACCAACAAGCCCGGCATGCCCGCCATGGCCCGGGCCTACGCCCGCTGGGTCAACGCCGCCGGGGGCATCGCGGGCCACAAGCTCAAGGTCCTGACCTGCAACGAGGGCAACGACAGCGTGGCGGCGGCCAAGTGCGCCCGGCTCGCCGTCAAGGAGGACGTCGTCGCCGTCGTCGGCTCCTACAGCCAGTACAACGACTCCTTCTTCCCACCGCTGGAGGGCGCGGGCATCCCGTACCTGGGCGGCTACGGCGTGACCACCGCCGAGTTCACCCGGGCGCTGTCCTACCCCGTCAACGGCGGCCAGCCCAGCCTGCTCGTCGGCCTCGGCAAGGCGCTCGCCGCCGACTGCGGCCCCGTCGCCTTCGTCCGGCCCGACAGCATCGCCGGCGACGAGCTGCCCGGCCTGCTGAACGCGGGCCTGAAGGCGGGCGGGCACGCCCCCGCCCACGACCAGCCGGCCGCCGAGGACGCCACCGAGTACTCCGGCCAGGCGGACCGGGCGTTGAAGCAGTCGTCCGCCGAACCGGGCAGGCGGGGCTGTCTGGTGCCCTCCCTGGGCGAACGCACCAACATCTTCATGGACTCCTTCCGCCGCGACCGCGGCGGCTACCCGGCGGTGCGCACCGCGGCGGTGCTCGGCAGCGTCGACCAGACCGTCATCGACGCGAGCGGCGGGCAGGCGGGTCCGTACGAGGGGGCGTACATCACCCGCTGGTACCCGGTGGCGGACGATCCGCGCTGGGCCACGATGAAGAAGGTGATCAACGAGGAGGCCTTCGGCGACAACCGCGTCGACCCCGCGGACCCCGGGGTGCAGACCACGTGGATCGCCTACACGGTGCTGCGCGCCGTGCTGGAGAGGATCGGCGCCGGCGAGGTGAGCGCCGACGCCGTGCGCCACACCCTCAACGACGGTCTGAAGGTCGACACCGGCGGCCTGACCCCGCCGCTGCGCTGGAACCTGTCGGGTCCGTTCGCCGCGGCCGGCCTCGCCCGCCTGGCCAACGCCGACGTCACCCTCCAGGTGGTCCGCCGGGGCCGCCTGGTCTCGGCCCCCGAGAACACCGTCGACGTCACCGCCACCCTCAGGAACGCGGACGTCGGCTGAGCGCCGGTCCGCACCGGGTCAGAGCTGGGTCGGCTGGCGCTGGGTGAGGCCGTACTTCACGGCGATCTTGTTCCACAACCCGGCGGCCTTGTTCTTCTGGGCGCTGGCGACACCGCTCTCGCGGTTGCCGGCCTGGGCCTCGTCGGTGCCGCGGGCCTGGCCCTTCTTGCAGCCCTTCTTGCCGCCGACCTGGCCCGCCCAGGCCGCGTAGTGCTGGTCGGCCGACGCGGACGCCTTCCACGCGTTGGTGAGCGCGCCGGTCAGCGCCGCGTGGTCGGGGAGCTTGTCGACGGAGAGCCCGCCCAGGCGGGTCACCAGGTCGTTGCGCTGCTTGGCGGCGTTGCGCAGGTCGGTGGCGGCCTGACCGAGGTTGGCGCACTTCTTGACGTCGGCCACCGCCTTGATCACGGAGGCCCGGCTGCTGCCGCTGTCGGCCAGCAGCTTGTCCAGCTCGACCGCCTGCCGGCGGGCCGGGTCGGGGGCCGCCGGGGAGGCCGACGTGCCGGTGGTGGCGGGCGCGGTGGCCGAGACGTTCGTGTTCGCGTCCGCCTTGTCCTTGTCGTCGCCGTCGCCGCCGCCGCTGAGCAGGGCGCCCGCGCCCACGCCGAGGACGGCGATGCCGACGCCGACGGCCGCGATCAGCGGCAGGCGCGAGCCGGAGCGCTTGCCGCCGCGGCCGCCGTCACCGGCCGGCGCGGGCCCGCCGGGCTGCCCGCCGAAGGGCGCGCCGCCCTGGCCGGGCAAGCCGCCGGAGCCGGGGAAGCCGCCCGGGCCGGGCCGGCCGTCGTGGGCCGGCTCCACCCGGGGCAGCCGCGCGGTGGCCGGGGCCTCGCCGCCGGCCGTGCCGCGGAACAGGTTGTCGAACTCGGCGGGCGTCTGCCGGCCGCCCGCGTCCCCGGCGACGGCCCCGCCCGGGCCCGCCGCGCCCGGACCCGCGCCGTACGGCGCGGCCGGGCCGCCGGGCGCCTGGGCGGCCACCGGGGCCATGTACTGGGTCGCCTCGGCGTCCGGGTTGCCGCCGCCCGCGCCGCCCTGTGGCACGCGGCCCAGGAAGTGGGTCGCGGGGTCGCCGACGGGCGCCTCGGGCGGCATCGCCCCGGCGCCGACCGGCGGTATGTACTGCGTCGCGCCCTCGTCGGCGGGCGGCGTGTACGGCGCCGGCGCGGCGGCCACCGGCGGTATGTACTGGGTCGCGCCCTCGTCCGCGGTGGGAGCCCCGTACGGCGTGCCGCCGGCCGGCGGCAGCGGGGCCGCCCCGTGCGCGCCGTTCACCTGCTGCTGGTGCTGCTGATGCGGCTGCTGGTACGGCGGCTGCGCGGCGCCCCCGTGGGCGCCGTGGGACGGCGCCGGGGCGCCCTCCGGGGGCAGCGGGCCGGCGCCCGGGTGCCCGCCGGGCCGGCCGTGCGTGTCCCATTGGCCCTGCGGCGCCTGCGGCTGCTGGTACGGCTGCGGGGAGCCCCAGGTCTGCTCGGGGCTCTGGCCGGGCGCGGCCTGCCAGCCGTGCCCGGGCTGCCCGGACTGCGGCGGCTGCGGAGCCTGCTGCTGTCCGGGGCCCCACGGCTGGCCCCAGGCCTGCCCGCCGGCCGGAGCCGCGGCCGGCCCCTGGCCTCCCGGCTGCGCGGGCGGCAGCCCACCGGGGCCGCCGTGACCGGCCGGCCCTCCATGACCGCCCCGACCGCCGTAGCCGCCCTGGCCGCCCGTCATGCCCGGCAGCAGGGGCTGCCCACCGTCGGAGGGCAGCACGATGCCTTCGCGCGCGGGCCGCGCCGAGGGCTCCTCGCCCTGTCCACTCTGCGTCACCGGGACTCCTACGAATGGGGGACTTGCGGAATCGTCGGGTCACGCTACCGGGTCCCCCGAGCCCCGTGCCACGCAGCACAGGACTCCGCCTCCTTCCCCACGGCCGCAGTGACGAAACCCGCGCCCGATGCGCTGTATATGCTCACGCGCTCACGTTCACGCCGCCACCTGCACCTCCAGCCGCGCCCCGAACTCCCGTACCACCGCCTCGTCCCGGAACGGATCGAGCCGCTGCTGGAAGTCCTCCAGGTACTCCGCGCCCCGGTTGGAACGCAGCGTCTCCAGCAGTTCCACGGCCTTCGTCCCGGTACTGCACGCCTGCTCGATCTCCCGCTGCTGCACCTGCGCCGTGGCGAGCAGCACATAGCCGATCGCCCGGCGGCGGGCCCGCGAGGCGGGATGCCCGGCGAGCGCCCGTTCCGCCTGCCGCGCCGCCGCCTCCGCGTGTCCCAGGTCCCGGTAGCAGTGCGCCAGTTCGTCGGCGAGGTAGGCCTCGTCGAAGTGGGCGATCCACACCGGGTCGTCACCGGTGTCCGACTCGGCCGCCTCCAGCGCGCTCACCGCGCGCCCGGCCGACAGCTGGGCCGCCCGCACATCGCCCATCAGGGCGTGCCCGCGCGCCTCGGCCGCGTGGAACATCGACTCCGCGCGCGGGGTCACCCGCCCCCGCGCCCCCTCCTGCGCCGCCCGCGCCAACTGCGCGATCTCCCGCGGGTTCCCGAGCTGCGCGGCGAGATGGCTCATGGAGGCCGCCAGCACGTAGCCGCCGTACCCGCGGTCGCCGGCCGCCTGCGCGAGCCGCAGCGCCTGGATGTAGTAGCGCTGGGCGAGCCCCGGCTGGCCGGTGTCCACGGCCATGTATCCGGCCAGTTCCGTCAGCCGGGCCACCGCGCCGAACAGATCGCGGCCCACCGCCTCCCGGTAGGACCCGGCCAGCAGCCCGGAGACCACGCTGTTGAGGTAGTGCACGACCACCGGACGCACGTGCCCGCTGCCGTAACTGTGGTCCAGGTCCACCAGCGCCTGCGTCATCGCCCGCACGGCCGCCACGTCGGACTGCCCCACCCTCGGGCCGGCCGCCCGCGCCACCTGCCCGTCCGGCGCCGAGATCAGCCAGTCGCGGCTGGGCTCGACCAGCGCGGAGGCGGCCACGGAGGAACCGGACAGGAAGTCCCGCCGGCCCACGTCGCTGCGCCACAGCTCGCAGACCTGCTCGATGGCCCCCAGCACCGTCGGCGAGAACTGGAGACCCACCCCCGAGGCGAGGTTCTTGCCGTTGGCCATGCCGATCTCGTCGATCGTGACCGTACGGCCGAGCTTGCGGCCCAGTGCCTCGGCGATGACCGCCGGGGCCCGCCCGCGCGGCTGCTGTCCGCGCAGCCAGCGCGCCACGGACGTCTTGTCGTACCGCAGATCCAGGCCGTGCTCGGCGCCGCACATGTTGACCCGGCGGGCGAGCCCTGCGTTGGAGCAGCCCGCTTCCTGGATGAGCGCCTGCAGCCGTTCGTTCGGCTGCCGCGCTACGAGAGGCCTTGCGGCCATGGCATAACCCCCTGCTTCCTGGCGGCTCGCGTGTGGCTGCGGTGCCCTGCCCACGCACCGAAGTTGACGTGACTTGCGCGGCCGGCCCCGACGCGTCCCGGCGAGGAGACCGGCCGTGAAGATCAATGCCCCACGGACATACCGAAAATGCGGGACATGCGAAGATTGCCGGAGTAAAGGTGCATGCCGCCCCCGACTCAACTACCCCGCGCCAGCCGCCGATCCTCCCGCGCGCCCCCGCGGATGCACCCATGCGCCCCGGCCATGGGGCCGGTGCTCCTCCCCCGCGCGCGGACACGCCGTAACTCCAGGTGGGCCCGGGAGTTGAGTTCAGCGTGGAAGAGACGATCCCGGGCACGCACACCGCACACACCGTCGGCCAGATCCCCCAGCAGCGCGGGGACTCGCTGCTGGAGACGGCCGTTCGCTACGCCGAAGAGCGCCACTGGGACGTGTTCCCGGGCGCCTGGCTGGAGGACGTCGACGGGGTGCAGCGCTGTTCCTGCGGCGACCCGGCGTGCGCCGCACCCGGCGCGCACCCGGCGCACGAGGACTGGGCCACGCAGGCGACCGGCAGCGCCACCGTCGCCCGCCGCATGTGGCAGCAGCGGCCCACCGCGTCGATCCTGCTGCCCACCGGCCGCGCCTTCGACGCGATGTGCGTCCCGGAGACGGCCGGGTTCCTCGCCCTGGCCCGGATGGAGCGGATGGGGATGACGCTCGGGCCCGTCACCCTCACCCCGGAACGGCGCATGCAGTTCTTCGTCCTGCCCGGCGCCTGCGCCAAACTCCCCGACCTGGTGCGCGGCCTCGGCTGGTCGCCCGGCTCCCTCGACCTGGTCGCCCTGGGCGACGGCGCCTACGTCGCCGCGCCGCCCACCCGGTACGGCACCCGGGGCGCCGTGCAGTGGGCCTGCCGCCCCACCCCCGCCAACCGGTGGCTGCCGGACGCCGAGGAGCTGATCTCGGCCCTCGCCTACGCCTGCGGCCGCGACCGGTAGCCGATGAGCGGCGCACCGCTGCCGCCGTAGGGTTCCCCCTGACGGAGGGAGCAGCAGTGGTGAGTACCAGTGCCGTACGGATTCAGGGTCTCTGGAAGCGGTTCGGACAGCAGATCGCCGTCGCCGGCATCGATCTCGACCTGCCGGCCGGGAAGTTCATCGGGCTGGTCGGACCCAACGGGGCCGGCAAGACCACCACGCTGTCCATGGTGACCGGCCTGCTCCGCCCCGATCAGGGCACCGTGGAGATCGTCGGTCACGACGTGTGGCGCGACCCGGTCGCCGTGAAGGCGCGGATCGGCGTGCTGCCCGAGGGGCTGCGTCTGTTCGAGCGGCTCACCGGACGCGAACTGCTCGCCTACTGCGGCCGGTTGCGCGGACTGCCTGGCGAGGAGGTGGACCGGCGGGCCGCCCAGCTGCTCGACGTCCTCGACCTGGCCGGCGCCCAGCACAAGCTGGTCGTCGACTACTCCACCGGCATGCGCAAGAAGACCGGCCTGGCCGCCGCGCTCCTGCACAACCCCGAAGTCCTCTTCCTCGACGAGCCGTTCGAGGGCGTCGACCCCGTGTCCGCCCAGACCATCCGCGGCGTCCTGGAGCGGTACACCGCCTCCGGCGCCACCGTCGTCTTCTCCTCGCACGTCATGGAGCTCGTCGAGTCGCTGTGCGACTGGGTCGCCGTCATGGCCGCCGGCCGCATCCGCGCCCACGGCCCCCTCGCCGACGTACGCGGCGACGCCCCCACCCTCCAGGAGGCCTTCCTCCAACTCGTCGGCGCGCGGGGCCGCGGCGCCGGACCCGACCTCGACTGGCTGGGCGGGGGCACCCGATGACCACCACCGCGCCGGCCGGGCCCCCCGCGCCATCGATCACCCCGGTCGTCGTACGGCTGAAGCTGTCCCTGCTGCGCAACGGGCTGCGGCAGTCCGGCAAGCGGCGCGCCGCGTACATCGCGTCGGCCGTCCTCGCCCTGCTGTTCGCGCTGGCCCAGCTGCTCGGGCTGATCGCGCTGCACGGCCACCCGCACATCGCCTCCGTCGCCGTGCCCGGCGGGGCGCTGCTCGCGCTGGGCTGGGCGGTGATGCCGCTGTTCTTCCCCAGCGGCGACGAGACCCTCGACCCGACCCGCCTGGTGATGCTGCCGCTGCGCCCGCGGCCCCTCGTCCGGGCGCTGCTGGCCGCCTCCCTCGTCGGCATCGGCCCCCTGTTCACGGTGCTGCTGCTGGCCGGCTGCGTGATCACGGTCGCCCACGGCGCCGCCGCGTACGCCGTCGCGGTCGTCGCCGCCCTGCTCGCGCTGCTGGTGTGCGTGGCCCTGGCCCGGGCCGTGGCCGCCGCCAACATCCGCCTGCTGACCAGTCGCAAGGGCCGCGACCTCGCCGTCCTCAGCGGCCTGGTCGTCGCCGTCGGGGCGCAGCTGGTCAACTTCGGCATGCAGCGGCTCGGCACGGCCGGGCTGGCCCAGCTCGACCCGGTGGCCGACGTACTGCGCTGGGTGCCGCCCGCGGCGGCCGTGGGCGCGGTGGACTCGGTGAGCCGCGGCTCCTACGGCACCGCCGCCGCCCAGCTCGTCCTGACCGCCGCCGCTCTGGCGGCCCTGCTGTGGACGTGGGCGCGCAGCCTGACCCTGTTGATGACCTCCCCCGACGCCTCCACCCTCCAGGCCGCCGACACCGCCGAGCGCGGGCGGACCGGCACCGGCGCGCTGTCCCGGCTGCTGCCCTTCCTCGGCGCCGAGGGGCCGGGAGGCGCCCCCAGCCGTACCGCGACCGTCATGGAGCGCAGCCTCCGTTACGTCTGGCGCGACCCGAAGACCAAGGCGGCCTGGATCACCTCGCTGGCCATCGGTCTGATCGTGCCGGTGTTCAACGCGCTGCAGGGCACCGGGTCGCCCTACTTCGCCTGCTTCGCCGCCGGAATGCTCGGCATCCAGATGTACAACCAGTTCGGGCAGGACACCTCCGCCTTCTGGATGGTCGCCCTGACGATCTCCACCCCGCGCGACGCCTACGTCGAACTGCGCGGGCGCGCGCTGGCCCTGCTGACCGTCACCCTGCCCTACGCCACCGTCGTCACGGTGCTGACGACGGCGCTGCTCGGCCGCTGGGACCGGCTGCCCGAGGTGCTCGGGCTGTCCTTCGGGCTGCTCGGCGCGATGCTGGCGACCGGCGCGTGGATGTCGGCCCGCTTTCCGTACTCCATCCCGCAGGAGGGCTACAAGAACGTCGCCCCCGGTCAGGCCGGCCTCGCCTGGATCGCCGTCTTCGGCGGCATGGTCTCGGCGGCCCTGCTGTGCTCCCCCGTCATCGCCCTGACCGTCTGGGCGAACGTCAGCGCGACCGGCGACCGCTGGAGCTGGCTCCTGCTGCCGGTCGGCGCCCTCTACGGCGCCGCCCTCACCTTCCTCGGCCTGCGCCTGGCCGCGCCGCCGACCGCCGCCCGGCTCCCGGAGATCCTGGCGGCGGTGAGCAAGGGCTGAGCCGGTCGCGACGTCATGGGGCGAGGACGGTCTCCAGGAACGGGGCGACGACCGCGCGCCAGGCCTCGGGCTGGTCGTAGTGGACGAGGTGACCGGCGTCGGCGACCTCCGCGTACTGGCCGTACGGCAGGACGCGCACCATCTCCTGGGCCTCCGCGCGGCCGAGTTCGCCGTCGAGGCCCCGGACGACGAGGGCCGGGCACCGCACCTGGGCCAGCTCCTCCCAGTGCGCGTCGTAGACCCATGTCTCACGGGAGGCGAGCATCTCCTCCGGCTCGAAGAGGGGGCGCCAGCCGTCCGCGCACTCGTGCATGACCTCGGCGTAGAACTCGCCGCGGGCCGGGTTCGGGCGGTCCACCCAGGGGTCGTCCGCGCCGAACCACCTGCGGACGTCGGCGAGGGTCGCGAACGGCACGGGCCAGGTCCTGAACCAGTCCTCCCACTCCCGCTGGGAGGCCGCGCCGAGGGCGGAGGCCCGCATGTCGCAGACGACCAGCCCGCGCACCAGGTCGGGGCGCTCGGCGGCGAGCTGCCAGCCGGTCAGCGCGCCCATCCCGTGCCCGACGACCACGACCGGGCCGAGACCGAGCTGCTCGACGGCCGCGGCGGCGTCCTCGACGTAGGCCTCGCGGGTGTGGGCCGCGCGCGGCGGCTTCTCGCTGAGGCCGTGGCCCCGCTGGTCGAGGGCGACGGCCCGGTACCGGCCGGAGAGCCAGCGGGCGGTGTCCGCCCAGTGCGAGGCCCGGCCCATCAGCCCGTGGAGCAGCAGCACGCCCGCGGACGGCCCGGGGCCGGCGGAGCGCTCCGCCGGGCGGCCCGGCGGCCCGAGGCGCTCGGGCCGGGCGGGGAGCCCGACGGGCTCCGCCGGTTCCGCCTGGGCCGGGACGAACGGCCGCCCGTGCGCCGCCACCTCCACGGCCCGCCGGCCGGCCTCGGGAGCTTCGGCGAACTCCCAGGCGGCCAGCCGTACGCCGTCCGCCCCGTTCACGTCGATACGCCGCGCCATCGGTCCTGGCACCCCCCTGGCTCCGCTGCGGACCGCTCGCCCCGCTCCCGTCTCCGGACGGGCCGGGCGGTCCTGTGAACCACGTTCCGTTTGTCTCTGTGCCGTCGTGCGCATTGCTGCGGCCCGGGCGGCTCGGGCCCTGTTCGGCCCGCCGCCCACAGGCTATCGAAAGCGCATTCGAAAATGCCGTTTCCGTAGCCAACACCCCACGTTCGAGTGACGCCCCGCCAGGAATGATCGCCGCCGCCGAGGGGAGATCTTCAACGGGAGGCGGACCACTCGGGGAAAAGGGGTCCGAGGGGAACGACCCTGAGAGCTCGGGGCTCCGGGTCGTGACAGGGGAGGACAGGCCCCGGCGCCGCACGGCGCCGGGGCCCCCACACGTCTGCGGCACATCCTCCCCACCCCTTCGGGTCATATGCCTCTCGCACAGCCTCGCACGCGAAGCGCCGCGCCGCTGCCGTCCGGCAAGCGGAAATCCGCGCGGCTCGCGTGAAGAGGAGGGCGGGCCGGACCGCTCAGCGCTTGGCGACGAAGACGTGCGAGGCGGTCTCCGCCTCCAGCTCGGCCGCCTCACCGCCGCTGCCGACCAGCACCCCGCCCGCCGACTCCGTCACGCTCACCACCGAGCCGGGCTGCACACCCGCGCGGCGCAGCGTGTACATCAGCTGCGCGTCCGTCTGGATCGGCTCGCCGATCCGCCGGACGACGACCGTCTTGCCGTCGGCGCCGGGGTCCAGGTCGGCCAGCGACACCATGCCCTCGTCCAGGAACGGGTTGGCGCCGTCGGCCTCGCCCAGCTCCTCCAGGCCCGGGATCGGGTTGCCGTACGGCGACTCGGTCGGGTGACGCAGCAGCTCCAGCACCCGGCGCTCCACCGCCTCGCTCATCACGTGCTCCCAGCGGCACGCCTCGGCGTGCACCTGCTCCCACTCCAGGCCGATCACGTCGACCAGCAGACACTCGGCGAGCCGGTGCTTGCGCATGACCCGCGTGGCCAGCCTCCGGCCCTCGTCCGTGAACTCCAGGTGACGGTCCTGAGCCACGGAGACCAGCCCGTCGCGCTCCATCCGCGCGACCGTCTGGCTCACCGTCGGCCCGCTCTGGTCCAGCCGCTCGGCGATCCGGGCGCGCATGGGGACGACGCCTTCCTCCTCGAGTTCGAGGATGGTGCGGAGGTACATCTCCGTGGTGTCGATCAGTCCGGACATACGTGCCCCTCGATTTACGTCTGCCGGGAGCCCGGCGGCTCACCGGCGCGTGCGCTGGCCCTGGACCCAATTCTGACGCATGGCACCGACAACCGGAGCGCACCGCGGAAACGCCGGGTCCGGACGGGAGCGGGGCCGAACAGCAGACGACCCGCGAGCTGGGTCCCTCCGCCTTGCGACGGAGAAGCCGGCCGGACGTACCGGCAGCTCGCGGGTCGGGTGACTGCTTGGGATTGGGCCGGCTGCACGCGTCTTTCGCGCACTGGTCCGGCACCGCACTGGGTGTGGTGACGGGCCGCTAGCCCGCAGCCACCTCACGCGTCCGGTCTGCATACATCTGCCGAACCACCTCCCTTCTGTGTACTCCACACTCTAGGAAGGCGGCCCAGCCCGGATCAACCGCTTTTTTTCGAACCGTCCGCGCCCCGTCCGCACGCCGTCCGCGCGCCCGCGCACTGCCGCGGGGCGCTGGGGCGCCGGGGTCGCTCAGGGGTGTTCGCCGCGGGTCAGGGCCGCGAGGTCCAGGGTCGTGGCGATGCGTACGGCGACGTCCTCGGCGTGCGCGGCGTCGGACCGTTCGAAGGGGGTCCGGCCGGGGCCGCGCAGGAAGGTGACGACGCCCAGGGTCCTGCCTCGGCTGCGCAGTACCGCGCAGAGGGCGTGCACGGTGTCCGCCGGCCACTGCCGGGCCGCGGCCCACTCGTGCGCCTGTTCGGCCGGTGCGGTGCCGGCGGAGGCCCGTACGGAGCCGTTCCGCTCGACGCACTGGAGGGCCGGGTGCCCGGGGCCGTAGCGGACGGGCAGGGCGGCGCGGCCGGTGAGCAGGCTGGGGCCGGAGCCGTCGGCGGGCGTGGCGGCGACCCGGACCAGTCGCGCCGGGGTCGCGGGCCGGTCGTCGCCGCAGGGTGCGGCGTCGGTCTCCAGGCGGTCGATCAGGGCGTGGTCGGCGAAGCCGGCGAGCGCGAAGTCGAGGTGCACGGTGGCGGCCTCCAGCGCGTCCTCGCACTCGGCGGCGGCGCGGGCGGCCCGGTGGAGCTGGTTGGTGCGGAAGCGCAGCAGCGAGGCCTCCTGCTCGATCTGCCGGGCCTCGGTGACGTCGACGAACAGCCAGGCGACGCCGAGGGGCACGGGTTCCTCGGCGAGCGGTGAGGCGAGCCGGACGAAGCCGCTGCGCCAGCAGCGCCGCCGTTCCCCCTCCGGGGTGCGCACGCGGACCCAGATCTCGGCGGGCTCGGGGGGCGCGCCCTCCGCCAGCACGTGGGTGAGCGCGCACTCGAGTTCCTCGACGCCCTGGGAGAGGAGCTCGCCGAGCGGGCGGCCGAGGACGGCCGTGCGGCCCGCGCCGAGGGCTCGGGCGGCGTGGGCGTTGACGACGGCGGGCCGCAGGTCGGCGTCGACGAGGACGACGCCCCAGGAGGCGTCCTCGAAGAGGGCCTCGCTGAGGGCGATGGACCGTTCGAGGTCGATCTGCGCGTGCACCTCGCTGAAGGCGCAGTAGAGCCCCGCGGGGGCGCCGTCGGGTCCGCGGACGGCGGCGGACTGGGTGCGCACGAGGACGCGGCCGCCGTCCTTGGTGAGCAGCGCGAACTCGTGCACCTGGCGGCCGGGGGCGTGCATGGCGGCCGTCAGCCGCCGCTCGACCTCCTCGGCGTCCGCGCTGCGCACCGCCCAGCCGGCGAAGCCGTGCCGCCCGACGGCTTCGGCGGCGCTCCAGCCGAGGATGCGCTCGGCCTCCCGGTTCCAGTGGGTGACGACGCCGTTCGCGTCGAAGGCGCACAGGGCGGCGTCCATGCCGTCGAGGAGGGCGGCGAGCAGGTCGGAGCCGTCGGGGCCGTCGGGCGTGTCGTCGCCTTCCGGACGGCCCCGGTCCGGCTCGGGCTCGTCCGGTCCCAGCTCGTCGGTGGTCCCAGTACGCCGGGAAGCACTCACCTGAACCCCCTGCAGGCTGCGTCGGCGCGTGTCGGCGCGTCGGTTCACTCACTGGCCATCATTCAACTTCAACGTGACGCAGCACACATCGGATTCCCGCAAGATTGAGTCACTTCCCGGCCAGGTTCCTCCGGTCCGGTCGCGTGGCGGTCGCACGGCGTGCGGAGGGCGCCCACCGGACCATGAGCGGGCCCTGACCGGCACCGGGCGCCGGGCCCATGCCGGAGGGGTTCCGGGCCGATGCCGGAGGGGTTCCGGGCGGGTTCCGAGCCGACGCCGGGCGGGTTCCGAGCCGACGCCGGGCGGGTTCCGAGCCGACGCCGGGCGGGTTCCGAGCCGACGCCGGGTGGGTTCCGGGCCCATGCCGGATGGGTCCCAGGCCGATGCCGGAGGGGTCCCGGGCCGCTTCCGGCCCCTCGCCCGGGTCAGCGCCGGTAGAAGATCCGGTCGGCGTACTGGTCGAAGACCCGGCTGTTCCATTCGAGGCCGCCGTCGACGTTGCCGGAGCGCAGCAGCGGGGGCTCGATGCCGCGGTCGGCCAGGCTCGATGCCGCGGTGGCCATGACCGCCTGGAGCAGTGCGGAGGTGACGACCGTGGAGGCGGGGGCGAAGGGCGCCGGGACGGTGTCGAGGGTGAGTTCGGCGTCGCTGACGGCGATCTTGGAGTCCAGGACGAGGTCGCAGTGGTCCTTCAGGTACGTCCCCGAGGCGTGCCGTGACGTCGTCTGCGTCGCGTACGCCACCGACGTCACCCCGATGACCTTGATGCCGAGGGAGCGGGCCGTCATGGCCATCTCGACGGGGAGGGCGTTGCGGCCGGACAGCGAGACGATGACCAGGGTGTCGCCGGCCCGGATGGGGGCGCTGTCCAGGACGGCGGCGGCGAGTCCGTCGACGCGTTCCAGGGCGGAGCCGAGGGTGGCGGGCATGACGTCGACGCCGACCGCGCCGGGGACGGCGAGCAGGTTCATCAGGGCGAGGCCGCCCGCGCGGTAGACGACGTCCTGGGCGGCGAGGGAGGAGTGCCCGGCGCCGAAGGCGAAGAGCCGGCCGCCGGCGGCGACGGTGTCGGCGAGCAGGGCGCCGGCGGCCGTGATGGTGTCGGCCTCCTCGTCGCGGACCCGCTGGAGCAGGCCGATGGCGGCGTCGAAGAACTGGCCGGCCGGCGTACGGTCGCTCATGCGGGGTCCGTCCCTTCGGGGTGGGGGCTGCACGTCTCGCGGTGGTGTCTGCACGTCGCGATCACGGTGAGGTCTGGACCACAGCCCTGTCAATACGGCCCCGCCGCCAGGAACCCGTGTGCTCTCAGGGGCTCAGCCGCTCCACCCGCCAGCCGCCGTCCGGTTCGGCGACGTAGCGCAGGCGGTCGTGGAGGCGGTTCTCGCGGCCCTGCCAGAACTCGACCGTCCGGGGCGCGACGCGGAAGCCGCCCCAATGCGGGGGCACCGGGACCTGCTCGCCCTCCGGGTAGCGGGCGTCGAGCTCGGCGTAGGCGGCGTCGAGGGTGCCGCGGGTGGTGATCACCGTGGACTGGGCGCTGGCCCAGGCGCCGAGCTGCGAGCCGTGCGGGCGGGTGCGGAAGTACGCGGCGGTCTCGTCGCGGCCGGTGCGGCGGGCGATGCCCTGGACGATGACCTGGCGGGCCATCGGGTGCCAGGGGAAGAGCAGCGAGACGTTCGGGTTCTCGGCGAGGTCGCGGGCCTTGCGGGACTCGTAGTTGGTGTAGAAGACGAAGCCCTGTTCGTCGAAGCCCTTGAGCAGGACCGTGCGGGAGCTGGGCCGGCCCTCGGCGTCGGCCGTGGAGACGATCATGGCGTTGGGTTCGAACAGGTGGCCCTCCGCGGCGGCCTGCTGGAACCAGTGGGCGAACTGGGCCACGGGCGTGTCGGCCAGGTCGGCCTCGGTCAGGCCCTCGGCCCGGTAGTGCTTGCGCATGGCGGCGAGGTCGAGGGACGCGGATTCTCCGGCTGCTCGGTCGGTCACGCGGTCATCTTGCCGTATACGCGGCCCCCGCCCTTCGGGTGTCCTTGGTCACTGTGTGGCACTCAGTGCCGCGCGCTCTCCCCAAACGTGGCACTCGGGGTTATCGTGCTGCTGCCGTACTGGTTGGGTGAGCGCCTGCCGTGCGGGGCATGACAAGGGATGACCGCCCCGGACCGCGAGTCGCGGACGCGACCGCGGATCCGCTCCGGCGGACGCGCACGCAGATCCACTTCTGACATCCGACAGCTGGTCGCCGCCCCCACCGCACCATCTGTCGCACAGACCACGAGGAGCCGCCAGATGTCCGACTTCGTACCCGGACTCGAGGGAGTCGTCGCGTTCGAGACGGAGATCGCCGAACCGGACAAGGAGGGCGGCGCTCTCCGCTACCGGGGCGTCGACATCGAGGAACTGGTCGGTCACGTCTCCTTCGGTCATGTGTGGGGACTGCTCGTCGACGGCGCGTTCAACCCCGGGCTGCCGCCGGCCGAGCCGTTCCCGATCCCGGTGCACTCGGGTGACATCCGGGTGGACGTGCAGTCGGCGCTGGCGATGCTCGCCCCGGTGTGGGGCCTGAAACCGCTGCTGGACATCGACGCCGAGGAGGCCCGCGCCGACCTGGCGCGGGCGGCCGTCATGGCGCTGTCGTACGTCGCCCAGTCGGCGCGCGGGCAGGGCCTGCCGATGGTGCCGCAGCGCGAGATCGACAAGGCGCAGTCCATCACCGAGCGGTTCATGATCCGCTGGCGCGGCGAGCCGGACCCCAAGCACGTGGCGGCCGTGGACGCCTACTGGTCCTCCGCCGCCGAGCACGGCATGAACGCCTCCACGTTCACCGCGCGCGTCATCGCCTCCACCGGCGCCGACGTGGCCGCGGCCCTGTCGGGCGCGGTGGGCGCGATGTCCGGCCCGCTGCACGGCGGCGCGCCCTCCCGGGTGCTCGGCATGATCGAGGAGATCGAGCGGACCGGGGACGCCGTCGGGTACGTCAAGCGGGCGCTGGACCGCGGCGAGCGGCTGATGGGCTTCGGCCACCGGGTGTACCGGGCGGAGGACCCGCGCGCGCGGGTGCTGCGCCGTACCGCGCGGGAGCTGGGCGCGCCGCGCTTCGAGGTGGCCGAGGCGCTGGAGAAGGCGGCCCTGGAGGAGCTGCACAACCGTCGCCCCGACCGGGTGCTGGCCACGAACGTGGAGTTCTGGGCGGCGATCATGCTGGACTTCGCCCAGGTGCCGGCGCACATGTTCACGTCGATGTTCACCTGCGCCCGTACGGCGGGCTGGTCGGCGCACATCCTGGAGCAGAAGCGCACCGGCCGTCTGGTCCGCCCCTCGGCCCGCTACATCGGCCCCGGCCCGCGCAGCCCGCGCGAGGTGGCGGGCTACGAGGACATCGCGCACTGACGCGCGGGAGGACGCGGGGGCGTCACGCGGGGCTGAGCAGCTCCGCGTGGTGCCGCCGCGCGACCAGGGGGTGGGCGCGCAGCTTGCCCTTCAGCTCGTTGAAGCCGTACTCGGCGAAGAGCGGGTTGCCGGGGTCGTCGGTGACGCCGGGGGCCGCGGCGGCGTGCGGGAAGGGCAGCGGGGCCACCCGGGCGTCCAGACGCGGGTTGTAGAAGAAGGGGACGGAGAACCGCTCGGTGGCGCCGGGCGGGGAGACGACGCGGTGGTTGGTGGCCACGAGGTAGCCGTCGGTGGCCACCTCCAGCAGTTCGCCGAGGTTGACCACGAAGGCGCCGGGGATCGGCGGCACGTCGTGGAAGAGGCCGTCCTCGCGCTGCACCTGGAGGCCGCCGATCCGGTCCTGGAGCAGCAGGGTCAGGAAGCCGTAGTCCTTGTGCGCGCCGACGCCCTGGCCGGCGCCGTCGTCGGCACTGCCGGGATAGCGGACGAGTTTGAGCTGCGGGTGGGCGTGTCCGCCGAAGATCGGGTCGTAGAAGTCGGCGGGGGCGCCGATGGCGGTGAGCAGTTCGTGCAGCAGCCTGCGGGCGACGGCGCTGAGCCGGTCGATCCAGTGCAGGGCGGCGGTGCGCAGCTCGGGCAGGGCGGCGGGCCACTGGTTGGGGCCCTGGAGCCACCAGTAGGCGCTTTCGCCGGGGGCGGGGATCCGGGCGGGCCGTTCGGCGCCTATGTCGAGCTGGTCGCGCCAGTCGCGGGCGCCGCCGGTGCGCTCGTCGCCGGTGCGGGTGTAGCCGCGGAAGTGGGGGGAGTTGACGTTGTCCAGGGCCAGGCGGTCGGCCTCGGGCAGCCGGAAGAAGGCGTGGGTGGCGGTGAGCAGGGCGTCGGTCTCGGCCTGGGTGACGCCGTGCCCGACGAGCTGGAAGAAGCCCACGTCGTGGGCGGCGCTGTGCAGCAGGTCGTGGAGCCGCGCGCGTTCCGCGGGACCGCGGTCGGCCGCGGCGAGGTCGATGACGGGCAGCTGCTGGTACGACGGGTTGGTCGCCGTGTGGGTCATGATGCGTCCGCGGGTGTACGGGGGCCCGGGCCGCCGCCGTGGGTGGGCGTGCGACCGCTGAGGCCGGGGTGGGAGAGACCGGGTGGGCCGGGTGGGCCGTTGGGGCGCGCGGCGTGTCGCCGCGGCGGGAGGGACGGCAGGAGGTCCCTGAGGGGCGGGGTCAGGCGGAGCGCCGACAACCCGTGCTCGTGACGCGCACGTAGTCCACGTGGCGGCGTCGGACGAGCATCGCATGCATACGCACAGGTTACTGCGGTCCGTCCGGGACCGGTGTGGCCCCGTTCACATTCCCTTCGGCCGCTTCACCGGCCGTCCGGGCGGGTGAAGCGGTTCAGCCCAGTGCCTCGTCCAGCAGGGCGGCCCACTGGGCGACGACGCGTTCGCGGCGTGCGGTGTCGTCGGTGAGGAGGTTGGCCAGGCCCAGGCCGCGGGCCATGTCCAGGAAGCCCTGGACGGTCTCGCGGACACCGGGGCGGGATTCGTCCGCGCCCAGCAGTTCCACGGCTATGCGGTGGCTCTCTCGGCCGACGCGGGCCTCCAGTTCGGTGACGCGGGGACGCAGCTGGTCCTCGTCGGAGGCGGCGACCCACAGGTGGAGGGCGGCGCGGAAGAGGGGGCCGGTGTAGAGGCCGGTCAGGGCGGTGACGACGGCCCGGCGGTCGCCGACCGCGCCCTGCGGGAAGAGGGCGCGCAGGGCGGTGGAGCGTTCTTCGGCGACGTATTCGACGGCGGCCGTGAAGAGGTCCTCGCGGGTGGGGAAGTGGTGCTGGGCGGCGCCGCGGGAGACGCCGGCGCGCTCGGCGACGACGGAGACCGTGGAGCCCGCCCAGCCGTGTTCGGCGAGGCAGGCGACGGCCGCCTGCAGGAGGCGTTGCCGGGTGGCCCGGCTGCGGTCCTGCTTGGGGCGGCGGTCGGCTGCGGTCACAGCACCCATGCGGCATCCCGTCGTTCGAGGAAGGCCGTCATCCCCTCCCTGGCCTGGTCGGAGGTGAACAGCCGGGCCGAGAGCGCGGTCAGGTCGGCCGCGTCCCGGTCGAAGGTCTCCAGCACCTTAGCCGTGAGCAGCCGTTTCGTCTCGGCCAGGCCCTGCGGCGAGGACTTGCGCAGGCCGTCCAGGACGGGCGCGAGCACGGCGTCCACGTCGTCGCCGGCGGCGGTGAGCAGGCCGACGCGTACGGCTTCGGCGGCGTCGAAGCGTTCGCCGGTGAGGTAGTGGCGGGCGAGGGCGCGCGGGTCGGTGCGGGGCAGCACGGTCAGCGAGATCACGGCGGGCGCGACGCCGATGCGCGCCTCGGTGAAGGCGAAGTCGGCCGTGGTGGCGGCGGCGGTGATGTCGCAGGCGGCGAGGAGTCCGAGGCCGCCCGCGCGGACGTGTCCGGTGACGCGGGCGACGACGGGTCGGGGCAGGGCGACGATCTGGCGCAGCAGGGCGACCAGCGCGGCGGGTTCGGGAGGGTCGCGCAGGTCGGCGCCGGCGCAGAAGGTGGTGCCGGTGTGGGTGAGGACTACGGCGCGCACGTCGCCGTCCTTCGCGCACTCGGTCAGCGCGTCGGCGAGTTCGCCGACCAGGGCGGCCGACAGCGCGTTGCGGGTGGGCGCCGAGTCGAGGCTGAGGGTCTGGACGCCCCGGGTGCGGCTGCGTCCGACGGCGCTGGTCATGAGGGCTCCCTGAGCTGTCGCCGCAGGATCTTGCCGGAGGCGGCGCGCGGCACGGTGTCGATGAAGGTGACCTTGCGGATGCGTTTGTAGGGGGCGACGCGGGCGGCGGCGTAGGCCATGACCTGCTCCTCGGTGAGGGGCGCGGCGGGCCGGCGCACGACGTGGGCGTGCGGTATCTCGTTGCCGTCGTCGTCGCGGGCGCCGACGACGGCGGCGTCGGCGATGTCGGGGTGGGTGAGGAGCAGTGCCTCCAGTTCGGCGGGGGCCACCTGGAAGCCCTTGTACTTGATGAGTTCCTTGACGCGGTCGACGACGAACAGCCAGCCGTCGCGATCGGTACGGCCGACGTCCCCGGTGTGCAGCCAGCCGTCGGCGTCGATCATGGCGGCGGTGGCGTCGGGCCGGCCGAGGTAGCCCTTCATGACCTGGGGTCCGCGGATGAGGATCTCGCCGGCCTCGCCGGCGCCGAGGTCGGTGCGGGGCTCGTCGAGGGAGACGATCCGCATCTCGGTGCCCGCGAGGAGCCTGCCGACCGTGCCGGCGGGGGCCTCGCCCAGGGCGTCGGGCGGGACGACGTGGGTGCCCGGGGACAGTTCCGTCATGCCGTACGCCTGGCCGATCGCCGGCAGTCCGAGCCGCCGGGAGCAGGCCGCCGCCAGTTCGGCGTCCAGGGGGGCCGCGGCGCTGATGACGTACTTCAGCGAGGACAGGTCGTACCGGGCGACGGCGGGGTGTCTGGCGAGGGCGAGCACGATCGGCGGGGCGACGTACAGGCCGGTGATGCGGTGGTCGTGGACGGCGGCGAGGAAGGTCTCCAGTTCGAAGCGGGGCAGGACGACGACGGCGGCGCCCTGCCGCAGGGGCGCGTTCATGAGCGCGGTGAGGCCGTAGATGTGGAAGAACGGCAGGACGGCGAGGATGCGTTCGCCGGGGCCGGTGGTGATCGCGGGTTCGAGCTGGGCGAGGTTGGTGGCGATCTGCCGGTGGGTGAGCATGACGCCCTTGGGGACGCCGGTGGTGCCCGAGGAGTACGGGAGGGCGGCGACGTCCCGCACGGGGTCGACGGCGACGGCCGGTTCGGGCGCGGTGCAGGCGAGCATGTCGAGGAGCGAGCGGTGCCCGGGCGCGCTGTCGCAGACGAGGATCTCCTCGACGCCGCCCGCGAGTTCGGCGGCCCGCCGGGCCGCCGGGAGCAGCGGCGAGACGGTGACGATCCAGCGCGCCGCCGAGTCCGTGAGCTGTTTGGCCATCTCCTCGGGGGTGGCGAGGGGGTGGACGGTGGTGACGGTGGCGCCCGCGCGGGTGGCCGCGTAGAAGGCGACGGGGAAGGCGACGGTGTTGGGGCTGTGCAGGGCGAGGACGTCGCCCTTGCGCACGCCGGCCTCGGCGAGCGCGGCGGCGACGCGCCGGTGGAACCGGTCCACCTGTGCGTAGGTGAGGGTGGTGCCGTCCGTGCCGTCGATGAGGGCGGGCGCGTCGCCGAACTCGGCGGCGTGTCCCAGGACGGCGTCGTGGATGGGCAGTTCTACGGCCGGGACGTCTGCGTACGCGCTGCGGAACACGGTTCCTCCTCGCCCCGCCGGCCGGCGGGTGGGTTCCAGGCGGTGCGGGTCAGTACGACTTGGGCAGGCCCAGGCTCTGGTGGGAGACGTAGTTGAGGATCATCTCCCGGCTCACCGGCGCGATACGGGCCACGCGCGCGGCCGTGATCAGGGAGGCGAGGCCGTACTCGCGGGTGAGGCCGTTGCCGCCGAGGGTGTGCACGGCCTGGTCGACGGCGTTCACACAGGCTTCCCCGGCGGCGTACTTGGCCATGTTGGCGGCCTCGCCGGCGCCGATGTCGTCGCCCGCGTCGTAGAGGTGGGCGGCCTTCCGCATCATCAGGCGGGCGAGTTCGAGGTCGATGTGGGCGCGGGCCAGGGGGTGGGCGATGGCCTGGTGGGAGCCGATGGGGGCCTTCCACACGGTGCGTTCGCGGGCGTACTCGACGGCGCGGCCGAGCGCGTAGCGGCCCATGCCGATCGCGAAGGCGGCGGTCATGACGCGCTCGGGGTTGAGGCCGGCGAACAGTTGCAGCAGTCCGGCGTCCTCGTCGCCGACGAGCGCGTCGGCGGGCAGCCGGACGTCGTCCAGCACCAGTTCGAACTGCTTCTCGGCGGCGTTGAGTTCCATGTCGATGGGGTTGCGCCGGAAGCCCTCGGCGTCCGGCGGGACGATGAACAGGCAGGGCTTGAGGCGGCCGGTGCGGGCGTCCTCGGTGCGGCCGACGATCAGGACGGCGTCGGCGATGTCGACGCCGGAGATGAACACCTTGCGGCCGGTCAGCAGCCAGTCGTCGCCGTCGCGGCGGGCGGTGGTGGTGATGCGGTGGGAGTTGGAGCCGGCGTCGGGTTCGGTGATGCCGAAGGCCATGGTGCGGGTGCCGTCGGCGATGCCGGGCAGCCAGGCGCGCTTCTGTTCCTCGGTGCCGAAACGGGCGATGACGGTGCCGCAGATGGCCGGCGAGACCACCAGCATGAGGAGGGGACTCCCTGCGGCGCCCAACTCCTCGAGGACTATGGAGAGCTCGGTGACACCGCCACCTCCTCCGCCGTACGCCTCCGGCAGGTTGACGCCGAGGTAGCCCAGCTTGCCCGCCTCCGCCCAGAGTTCGGCGGGGTGGCGTCCCTCGGCGACGGTGCGGGTGATGTAGTCGCGGCCGTAGCGCTTGCCGAGTGCGGCTACCGCCGCGCGGAGGTCTTTCTGTTCTTCCGATTCGATGACGGGGGTCATGTGTGGTCTCCCGGGTGCGGCATCGGTTGCGGCTGGTCGCGCTCACGCGGCGGAGCCGCATACGGACTGGGTCCCGCGCCCCTCGAGGGGCTGCACCGCCGTCGCGGTGTGCGTGCGGGATGTCTTCGGTTGCTCGCGCTCACGCGGCGGAGCGCATGTCGGCTGGGTCCCGCGCCCCTTACGGGGCGTCTTCCGCCACCACGGCCAGCAAGGCGCCGACCTCCACCTGCCGGCCCGGCATGGCGTGCAGGGTCGTCAAGGTGCCTGTGGTGGGGGCTGTGATCCTGTGCTCCATCTTCATCGCCTCCAGCCACAGCAAGGGCTGGCCGGCCTGGACCGGGGAGCCCTCGGTGAGGCCCTCGGCGACGCGGACGACCGTGCCCGGCATGGGGGCCAGCAGGGAGCCGGGGGCGCGCTGGGCGGCCGGGTCGGGGAAACGGGGCAGGGCGGTGAGAACGGTGCCGCCCACGTACACCTGGTCGCCGTGGCGGGCGACCTCGAACCGGCGGCGGACGCCGTCCACTTCGAGGACGACGAGGCGCGCGTCCGCGTGCACGACGCGTACGTCGCCGGTGTCGGCGTCGGCGGCGGCGGCGAGGTCGGCGGCGAGCCCGTCACGGGTGTGCCGGTAGCGGGCCTCGTGCTCCTCGCCCGCCACCAGGTACCGCTTGACCTGCGGCTGCGAGGGCACGTTGCGCCAGCCGCCGAACCGGGAGCGGCCGTGGGCGTCGGCGAGCGCGGCGGCCAGCGGCGCGTACGGGTCGGCGGCCGGCTCGGTCAGTCCGTCGAGGTGGCGGTCGTAGAAGCCGGTGTCCATGCGGGCGGTGGCGAACTCCGGGTGCCGCAGGGAGCGCACCAGCAGCTCGCGGTTGGTGACCGGGCCGTGGACGGCCGCCCGCTCCAGGGCGCCGGCGAGTTTGCGCAGGGCCTGGGCGCGCGTGGGGGCGTGGGCGACGGCCTTGGCGAGCATCGGGTCGTAGTGGACGCCGATCGTGTCACCGTCCCCGTAGCCGGTGTCCAGGCGGACGTCCCCGGGGACGGCGAGACGGTGCAGGACGCCGGTCTGCGGGGCCCAGTCGCGGGCGGGGTCCTCGGCGTACAGGCGGGCCTCGATCGCGTGCCCGCGCGCGGGGGGCGGCGCGCTCGGGAGACCGTGGCCCTCGGCGATGTGGATCTGGAGGGCGACGAGGTCGACGCCGAACACCGCCTCGGTGACCGGGTGTTCCACCTGGAGTCGGGTGTTCATCTCCAGGAAGTGCGCCCGGCCGTCGGCGACCAGGAACTCCACGGTGCCGGCGCCGACGTAGTCGACGGCGCGGGCGGCGCGCACGGCCAGCTCGTACAGCTCCTCGGTGAGCGGTTCGGGCAGTCCGGGCGCCGGGGCCTCCTCGATCACCTTCTGGTGGCGGCGCTGGAGGGAGCAGTCGCGGGTGCCGAGCGGCCACACGGTGCCGTGCCTGTCGGCGAGGATCTGCACCTCCACGTGGCGTCCGCCCTCGACGTAGGGCTCGGTGAACACCTCGCCGTCGCCGAAGGCGCCGGCCGCCTCAGCGCGCGCGGCGGCCAGTTCGGCGTCCAGGTCCTCGATACGCCGTACGACACGCATCCCGCGTCCGCCGCCGCCCGCCGCCGCCTTCACGAGCACCGGCAGGTCGGCCTCGGTGACCTCCTTCAGGGGCTCGATGCCCATGAGCTGCTTGGCGCGGGTCTTGGAGGCCATCGCCTCGATGGCGCCGGGCGACGGCCCGATCCACGCCAGGCCCGCCTCCAGCACCGCCCGGGCGAAGCCGGCGTTCTCGGACAGGAAGCCGTAGCCGGGGTGCACGGCGTCCGCGCCGGCCGCGAGCGCCGCCTTCACGATCAGGTCGCCGCGCAGATACGTCTCGGCGGGCGTGGCCCCCGGCAGGCGTACGGCGGCGTCGGCCTCGCGCACGTGCAGGGCGCCCGCGTCGGCGTCGGAGTGCACGGCGACCGTGCCGATGCCGAGCTCCCGGCAGGTGCGGAAGACACGGCAGGCGATCTCGCCGCGGTTGGCGACCAGGACCGTCGTGATCACGGGGTCCGTCGGCGTCACGGGGTCCGTCGGCGTCACGGGGTCCGTCGGCGTCACTGGGTCCGTCGGCGTCACTGGGTCCGTCGGCGTCACTGGGTCCGTCGGCGTCATGGGGTTCGTCCTCACTGGTCTCGCTCCCTCACATCCGGAAGACGCCGAAGCCGCCGCGCGCGCCCTCGTAGGGGGCGGTGTGGATCGCGGACAGGCACAGGCCGAGGACGGTGCGCGTGTCGCGCGGGTCGATGACGCCGTCGTCGTACAGCCGGCCGGACAGGAACATCGGCAGGGACTCGGATTCGATCTGCTGCTCGACCATCGCGCGCAGCGCCGCGTCCGCCTCGTCGTCGTAGGGGTGCCCCTTGGCCGCGGCCGACTGCCGGGCGACGATCGACAGCACGCCGGCGAGCTGCTGGGGGCCCATGACGGCGGACTTGGCGCTGGGCCAGGCGAACAGGAAGCGCGGGTCGTAGGCGCGGCCGCACATGCCGTAGTGCCCGGCGCCGTAGGAGGCGCCCATGAGGACGGACAGGTGCGGGACGCGCGAGTTGGAGACCGCGTTGATCATCATGGCGCCGTGCTTGATGATGCCGCCCTGCTCGTACTCGCGGCCGACCATGTAGCCGGTGGTGTTGTGCAGGAACAGCAGCGGGATGTCGCGCTGGTCGGCGAGCTGGATGAACTGCGCGGCCTTCTGCGACTCGGCGCTGAACAGGACGCCCTGCGCGTTGGCGAGGATGCCGACGGGATAGCCGTGCAGGGCCGCCCAGCCGGTCACCAGGCTCGTCCCGTACAGCGGCTTGAACTCGTCGAAGTCGGAGCCGTCCACGATCCGGGCGATGACCTCGCGCGGGTCGAAGGGGACCTTCAGATCGCCGGGAACGATGCCGAGAAGCTCCTCGTCGTCGTATTCGGGCGGTTCGGCGAAGGGGGGATCGGGATGGGCCTTGCGGTGGTTGAGGCGGGCGACGACGCGGCGCGCCTGGCGCAGCGCGTCGCGCTCGTCGACGGCGAAGTGGTCGGCGAGGCCGGACACGCGCGCGTGCATCTCGGCGCCGCCGAGGGACTCGTCGTCGCTCTCCTCGCCGGTGGCCATCTTCACCAGCGGCGGCCCGCCGAGGAACACCTTGGCGCGTTCCTTGACCATGATCACGTGGTCGGACATGCCGGGGACGTAGGCGCCGCCGGCGGTGGAGTTGCCGAAGACGACGGCGACGGTAGGGATGCCGGCCGCGGACAGCCTGGTGAGGTCACGGAAGATGGCGCCCCCGGGGATGAAGATCTCCTTCTGCGAGGGCAGGTCGGCGCCGCCGGACTCGACCAGGCTGACGCAGGGCAGCCGGTTGGCGAGCGCGATGTCGTTGGCGCGCAGCGCCTTCTTCAGGCTCCACGGGTTGCTGGCCCCGCCGCGCACGGTCGGGTCGTTGGCGGTGATCACGCACTCGACGCCCTCGACCACCCCGATGCCGGTGACCAGCGAGGCCCCGACGGCGTACTCGCTGCCCCAGGCGGCCAGCGGCGACAGCTCCAGGAACGGCGTGTCGGGGTCGAGGAGCAGCTCGATGCGCTCACGGGCGAGGAGCTTGCCGCGCCCCCGGTGCCGTTCGACGTACTTGGGGCCGCCGCCCGCGAGGGCCTTGGCGTGCTCGGCCTCCAGGTCGGCGAGCTTGGCGAGCATGGTCTCGCGGGCCGCCCGGTAGTCGGCGGAGCCGGTGTCCAGGGCGGTGGGAAGGACCGTCACAGCAGGGCCTCCGGTATGTCCACGTGGCGGGAGCGCAGCCATTCCCCGAGGGCCTTGGCCTGCGGATCGAAGCGGTGCTGGGCGGCGACGCCCTCGCCGAGGATCCCCTCGACGACGAAGTTCAGGGCGCGCAGGTTCGGCAGCGCGTGGCGGGTGACGGGCAGCGGCCGGCTCTCCGGGACCAGCTCCCGGAAGCGGTCGACGGTCAGCTCGTGGGCCAGCCACCGCCAGGCCTCCTCCGACCGCGCCCACACGCCGATGTTGGCGTCGCCGCCCTTGTCCCCGCTGCGGGCCCCGGCGACCAGTCCGAGGGGCACCCGGCGGGCGGGCCCGGCCGGAAGGGGCTCGGGCAGCGGCGGCTCGGGCACGTCCTCCAGCGGACACGTGTCCTCGGCGGGCGGTACGGCGACACGGCGGCCGTCGGGCAGGACGGCGAGGTGATCGACGGTGTCCCGGGGGACGTACGCGGCCTCGAAGACGCCGTAGGGCGCGCCCTTGCCGGGCGGTGCGAGCACGTGGAAGCCGGGGTATCCGGCGAGCGCCAGCTCGATGGCGGCCCCGCTGAAGGCGCGGCCCACGGCCTTCGGGTCCTGGTCCCTGACGACCAGCCGGAGCAGCGCGCTCGCGCCCTCCTCGGTGTCGGCGTCGGGCCGGTCGGTGCGCACGAGGTCCCAGCGGACCTCGCCGGGCGGTGACTTCGCGGACCCGAGCGCGTCGCCCATCTGCCGGCGCACCAGCTCGGCCTTGTGCTCGACGTCGAGTCCGGTGAGGACGAAGGTGACCTCGTTGCGGAAGCCGCCGAGGCGGTTGAGCCCGACCTTCAGGGTGGGCGGCGGGGCCTCCCCGCGCACCCCCTCGATCCGGACCCGGTCGGGCCCCTCCTGGCTCAGCCGCACGGAGTCCAGCCGCGCGGTGACGTCGGGCCCGGCGTAGCGCGCGCCGCCCGTCTCGTACAGGAGTTGCGCGGTGACGGTGCCGACGTCGACGACGCCACCGGTGCCGGGGTGCTTGGTGACGACGCAGCCGCCGTCCTCGTGGATCTCGGCGAGCGGGAAGCCGGGGCGGTGCAGCCGGTCGAGGCCGTACTCGGTGAAGAAGGCGTAGTTGCCGCCGGTGGCCTGGGCGCCGCACTCCAGCACGTGCCCGGCGACGACGGCGCCGGCGAGCCGGTCGTGGTCGTCCGGCCGCCAGCCGAAGCGGGCGGCGGCGGGCCCGGTGACCAGGGCCGCGTCGGTGACCCGCCCGGTCACGACGACGTCCGCGCCGGCCCGCAGGCACTCGGCGATGCCGAAGCCGCCGAGGTAGGCGTGGGCGGCGAGGGCGCCGGGGAAGGCGGCGGTGCGGTCGTCGCCCTCGACGTGGGCGACGCGTACGGGTATGCCGAGCCGCGCGGCCAGTTCGCGCACCCGTTCCGCGAGTCCGGCGGGGTTGAGCCCGCCCGCGTTGGTGACGATCCGCACCCCGCGCTCGTGGGCGAGGCCGAGGCACTCCTCCAGCTGGCGCAGGAAGGTGCGGGCGTATCCGGCGGCGGGGTCCTTGAGCCGGTCCCGGCCCAGGATGAGCATGGTCAGTTCGGCGAGGTAGTCGCCGGTGAGGACGTCGAGTTCGCCGCCGGTGAGCATCTCGCGCAGGGCGTCGAAGCGGTCGCCGTAGAAGCCGGAGGCGTTGCCTATGCGCAGCACCCCGGTCACCGGGCTCCTCCCCCGGGAGCGCCCTCGGTCGCCGTCCTGGGCGCGCGGCCGGCCCCGGGCGCTCCGGCGAAGGCCTGGGCGACGTCCAGCCAGCGGTCGGCGTCGGGCCCCTCCGCGCGCACGGCGAGGTCGGTGCGATGGGCCCGCTGGGTGACCAGGAGACAGAAGTCGAGGGCCGGCCCGGTGACACGCTGCGCGGCGTCCTCGGGCCCGTACGCCCACAGCGCCCCGGACGGCGCGACGACCTCCACCCGGAACTCCTCGCCGGGCACGGGCAGCCCCCGCACCCCGAACGCGAAGTCCCGCGTCCGCACACCGATGCGCACCACGTGCCGGAGACGGTCGGTGGGCGGGCGCGCCACGCCGAGGGCGTCCGCCACGTCCTGTCCGTGGGCCCAGGTCTCCATCAGCCGGCCGGTCGCCACGGAGGCGGCCGACATGGACGGCCCGTACCAGGGGAAGCGCGCTCCGGGCGCGGCCGCCCGCAGCGCGGCGTCCAGAGCGGCCCGCCCCTCCCGCCACCGCGCGAGCAGTTCGCCGGGCGGCAGTGCGGCGCCCTCCTCCGCGCCCCGGTCCACGAAGGAGTCGGGCGCGGCGAGCGCCTCCCGCGCCCGGGCGTGGAAGAGGTCGGGGTCGGTGACGGCGAGGAGCGCGGAGCGATCGGTCCAGGCGAGGTGGGCGATCTGGTGCGCCACGCTCCAGCCGGGCGCGGGCGTGGACAGCTCCCACCGCTCGTCCCCCGCCCCGGCCACCAGCCGGTCGAGGTCCTCGCTCTCGTCACGCAGATCGTCGAACACGGGCGTCGGATCGGCCATGGACGGGAGCATGGCAGCGCCCACAGAAACAATCAAGCATGCTTGCATGAATTTCTGCGGCGAAGAATCAGGGGCTGGGATCCACGGGTTCGCGGGACCTGGCTCCTGGCCCCCGGACTTCGAGTCCTGACCTGCGAGGCCTGGGCCCGGGGGCGCGGGCTGGGGACCCTGGCGCCCGCGGCCGCCTCACAGACGGCCGCCTCACAGACGGCGGCTGCGGGCCGGCCCGGGCCGCGTCGGCCCAGCCGAGCAGGGCCGGACCAGCCGGGCAGGCCGGGCAGGGGCCGGACCAGCCGGGCAGGGCCGGGCAGGGGCCGGACCAGCCGGGCAGGGCCGAGCAGGGCCGGACCAGCCGAGCAGGGCCGGGCAGGGGCCGGACCAGCCGGGCAGGGCCGGGCAGGGGCCGGACCAGCCGGGCAGGCCGGAACATGCCGGGACGGACCAGGCCCGGCCGGGCAGGGCCGGGCCATGTTGGGGCGGACCAGGCCCGGCCGGGCCGTCACACTTCCGGTGTGGCCTTCGGCAGGGCTTCCGACACGGCCCCCGGCGCGGCCTCCGGCGCCCGCTTCCGCTCCCGTCCCACCTGCGTCCGCACCGCCCCGATGCTCGCCGCGATGACCAGGGCGATGGCGATGCCCTCGGCCGCGGAGAGGGACTGGTGCAGGACGAGGAAACCTGCCGTGGCCGCGAAGGCCGGTTCCAGGCTCATCAGGATCGCGAAGGTGGGGGCCGGCAGGCGGCGCAGGGCGAGAAGTTCGAGGGTGTAGGGCAGGACTGAGGACAGCAGCGCGACCGCCGCGCCCAGCCCGAACGTCGTCGGGTCGGCGAGTCTGGACCCCGACTCGGCGATCCCGAGCGGCAGGAACAGCACCGCGCCGACCGCCATCGCCAGGGCCAGCCCGTCGGCCTGCGGGAAGCGCCGGCCCGTGCGGGCGCTGAAGACGATGTACGCCGCCCACATCGCGCCCGCGCCCACCGCGAAGGCGGCGCCGGCCGGATCGAGGCCGTCGAGGCCCCCGCCGCCCAGCAGGAAGACGCCGCCCAGGGCGAGGCCCGCCCACAGGGCGTTGACGGCCCGACGGGTGGCCAGGACGGACAGGGCGAGCGGGCCGAGGACTTCGAGGGTGACGGCGGGACCGAGCGGGATGCGGTCGACGGCCTGGTAGAAGAGGCCGTTCATGGCGGCCATGGCGATGCCGAAGGCGACGACCGTGCCCCAGTCGGCGCGCGAGTGGCCGCGCAGCCGGGGCCGGCAGACCAGCAGCAGCACGATCGCGGCCACCAGCAGCCGCAGGCTGACCACGCCGAGCGCGCCCGCGCGCGGCATCAGCGTCACGGCCAGTGCGCCACCGAACTGCACGGAGACGCATCCGGCGAGCACCAGCCCCACCGGCCCGAGCGAGCCCAGACGACCGGGTCCGGGGCTCGCTCCCGCCCCCGCCCGCACGGAGGACGCCGAGTCCCCCGGGGCCGCCGAGGCTCCCGTGGACACCGGAGAGGCCCCCGGGGGTGCCGAGGACGCCGAAGTCGCGGCGGCGGGGGACGGAAGGGCGGGGCCGGGGGTGCTCGGGGTGCTCACGGGGCGGTCCTGGGGCTGGGGGCTGCGAGGGATGCGGTGCCGGGCTCGGGTTTGTACAGCTGGATGTACTACTGAGTCCAGGGTAGTAGACCCATGTCAGGAGTGTGAACCATTTACGACGCTGTCCCCTCCCCGGAGGGGGCCTTTCCCTGCGCTCCTCCGCTCCCTCCCTCCAGTACCTCACCCGCCGCTCCCGAAGCCCCCTCCTCCAGCGCCTCCGCCAGCACCTCGGCCAGGTGCCGCCCCCGCGCTCCCGCCAACTGCTCCAGCTGCGTGCGGCAGGAGTAGCCGTCCGCGAGGAGGACCGTGTCCTTCCCGGCCCGCCGTACCGACGGCAGCAGCTGTTCCTCCGCGCACGCCGTGGACACCTTCCAGTGGCCCTTCTCGAAGCCGAAGTTGCCCGCCAGGCCGCAGCAGCCGCCGGAGAGCTCGCCGGTCAGGCCCGCCGCCGCGCGCAGCCGCCGGTCGGCCGAGTCGCCGAGCACGGCGTGCTGGTGGCAGTGGGTCTGGCCGGCGACCGGGCGGTCCAGGCGGGGCGGTCTCCAGCCGGGCGCGTGCCGCTCCAGCGTCTCGGCGAAGGTCAGCACGCGGTCGGCCAGGGTCCGGGCGCGCGGGTCGTCGGGCAGCAGTTCGGGCAGGTCGGTGCGCAGGGCGGCGGCGCAGCTCGGTTCCAGGACGACGACCGGGGCGGTGGTCTCCAGCACCGGTTCCATCAGGTCCAGGGTGCGGCGCAGCACCGCGCGGGCGCGGTCGAGCTGGCCCGTGGAGACGTAGGTCAGCCCGCAGCACACCCGGCCCCGGCCGCGCAGCAGGGCGACCGGGTCGAGCACCGCCGATCTGCCGCCGCCCACGGGCGGGTGCTCCAGCCGCAGGGTGGGCGGCAGGGCCACGCGCAGTCCGGCCGCCTCCAGCACCCGTACGGCCGCGCGGCCCACGGCGGGCGAGAGGTGCTCGGTGAAGGTGTCCGGCCACAGGACGACCAGCTCGCCGCCGCCCTCGCGGGCCGGGAGCGGCCGGCTGCGCCACCATCGGGTGAACGGCTGTGCCGCCAGTCGCGGTATCCCCCGTTCGGGTGCGAGTCCGGCCAGGTGTTTCGCGGCGGCGGCCAGGGGGCGTACGGCGGTGAGCGCGTTGACGACCGGCGCCGCGCGGACGCGGGCCGCCCAGCGCAGCCACACCGGGAGCCGGCCGAGCGCGTAGTGGGCGGCGGGGCGGCGGCGGCCGGCGTAGTGGTGGTGCAGGAACTCCGCCTTGTAGGTGGCCATGTCCACGCCGACGGGGCAGTCGGACCGGCATGCCTTGCAGGACAGGCACAGGTCGAGGGCGTCACGGACCTCGGTGGACCGCCACCCGTCCGTGATCAGTTCGCCCGCGAGCATCTCGTGCAGCAGGCGGGCGCGTCCGCGCGTGGAGTGCGCCTCCTCGCCGGTGGCCCGGAAGGACGGGCACATCACCGACGCGCCCGGCGCCTCGGTCGTGCGGCACTTGGCGACGCCGACGCAGCGGCGCACCGCCGCGGTGAAGTCGCCGCCGTCGGACGGGTAGCCGAAGGCGACGGGCACCGGTTCGCGGGGCAGCACGGCGAAGCGCAGGCCGGCGTCCAGGGGCGCGGGACGGACCAGCATCCCCGGGTTGAGCAGGTCGTCCGGGTCCCAGACCGCTTTGACCCGCTCGAACAGGGCCACCATGTCCGCGCCGTACATCCGCCCCAGCAGCTCGCCCCTGGCCTGGCCGTCGCCGTGCTCGCCGGACAGCGAACCGCCGTGCGCCACCACCAGGTCGGCCAGCTCCTGCGAGAAGCGCCGGAACCGGCCGACGCCCGCCTCGGTCAGCAGGTCGAAGTCGACGCGGACGTGGACGCAGCCGTCGCCGAAGTGCCCGTAGGGGGTGCCGCGCAGCCCGTGGGCGGCCAGCAGCGCCCGGAACTCCCGCAGGTAGGCGCCGAGCCGGGCGGGCGGCACCGCGCAGTCCTCCCAGCCGGGCCAGGCCTCCGTGCCGTCCGGCATCCGGGTGGCCGTGCCGCTGGCGTCCTCGCGGATCCGCCACAGGGCGCGCTGCTCCCGCGGGTCGGTGACGACGAGCGTGTCGACGGCGTCGGCGGCGCGGGTGATCGCCCGGGCGCGGGCGTGCGCCTCCTCCTGCGTGTCGCCGCCGGTCTCCACGAACAGCCAGGCTCCGCCGCGCGGGAGGCCGGTCGTGGCCGGCACCAGGTCCGCCGCCATGCCCTCCACGGTCAGCGGCCCGTACGGCAGCAGCCCGGCGGCGGCCTCGGCGGCCCCGCTCTCGTCGGCGTACCCGAGCACGGCGAGCGCCCGTGCGCGGGGCGCCGCCACCAGCGACACCACCGCCTCGGTCAGCGCGCCGAGGGTGCCCTCCGAGCCGCAGAAGGACCGCGCCACGTCCGCGCCCTTCTCGGGCAGCAGGGCGTCCAGCGCGTACCCGGAGATGCGGCGGGGCAGTTCGGGGAAGCCGGTCCGCAGCCGGGCCCGCTCCGCCTCGGCCAGTTCGCGCAGGCCGTCCGGCGCTCCGGACCAGTCCCGGCCGAGTCTGAGCCGCCGTCCGCGCGCGGTGAGCACCGACAGCTCGCGCACGCTGTCCGCGGTCGTGCCCCAGGCCACCGAGTGGGAGCCGCAGGAGTTGTTGCCGATCATGCCGCCGAGCGTGCACCGGCCGTGCGTGGAGGGATCGGGGCCGAAGCGCAGCCCGTGCGGGGCGGCGGCCTCCTGGAGCCGGTCGAGGACGACGCCCGGCTGGACGACGGCGGTCCGCTCGCCGGCGTCGAGCCGGAGCACCCGGTTCATGTGCCGGGTGAAGTCGAGGACGACGCCCGTCCCGGTGGCCTGCCCGGCGATCGACGTCCCGCCGCCCCGGGCCACGACCGGCACCCCGTGCTCCCGGCACACCTCCAGCACCGCCGCCACGTCGTCGGCGTCCCGCGGCGCGACCACCCCCAGCGGGACGCGCCGGTAGTTGGACGCGTCCATGGTGGTCAGCGCCCGGGAGGTGACGTCGAAGCCGACCTCGCCCCGCACGGCGCCCCGCAGCCGCGCCTCCAGGCCGTCGAGCTCCGGAAGGCGCGGTGGGCGCGGGGGATCCGGAAGAGGCGAAGGCCCCGGGGGATCCGAGAAATCCGTCATGCGTCCAGAATGCATCCGATCACGCACGGTCACCGGAAGTTGTCCACAGCCACGGTCTTTTCGTCGTACGACCTCACAAGTTCACGACCCGGCGATCTCGTCTCATCGGACGGACACGGTTCCGTCCCTTTTCGCCCAGGGACTACCCTCCGACTCGTGGCCGACATCCAGATTCCCGCTGACATCAAGCCCGCCGACGGACGTTTCGGCGCGGGCCCCTCCAAGGTGCGCACCGAGGCGCTGGACGCCCTCGCCGCCACCGGCACGTCCCTCCTGGGCACCTCCCACCGCCAGGCTCCGGTCAAGAACCTGGTCGGCAAGGTGCGCGAGGGCATCAGCGAGCTGTTCCAGCTCCCCGACGGCTACGAGGTGATCCTCGGCAACGGCGGGTCCACCGCCTTCTGGGACATCGCGACCCACGGCCTGATCGAGAGCAAGTCGCAGCACCTCACCTTCGGCGAGTTCAGCTCGAAGTTCGCCAAGGCCGCGAAGCTCGCGCCCTGGCTGGCCGAGCCCACCCTCGTCTCCTCCGACCCCGGCACGCACCCGGAGCCGAAGGCCGAGGCGGGCGTCGACGTGTACGCGTACACGCACAACGAGACCTCCACCGGCGTGGCCATGCCCATCAAGCGGGTCGAGGGCGCCGACGAGGCCGCGCTGGTGCTGGTGGACGCCACCTCGGGCGCCGGCGGTCTCCCGGTCGACGTCGCCGAGACCGACGTCTACTACTTCGCCCCGCAGAAGTCCTTCGCCTCCGACGGCGGCCTGTGGATCGGCGTGTTCTCCCCGGCCGCGATCGAGCGCGCCGAGCGGATCCACGCCTCGGGCCGCCACATCCCGGAGTTCTTCAGCCTGCCCACGGCGATCGACAACTCCCGCAAGAACCAGACGTACAACACCCCGGCGCTGTCGACCCTGTTCCTGCTGAACCAGCAGCTGGAGTGGATCAACGGCCAGGGCGGCCTGGACTGGGCGGTCCGCCGCACCGCCACCTCCGCGCGCACGCTGTACGGCTGGGCGGAGGACGTGAAGTTCGCGACGCCGTTCGTCACCGACCCGGCCAAGCGCTCCCAGGTCATCGGCACGATCGACTTCTCCGACGACATCGACGCCGCCGCCGTCGCCAAGGTGCTGCGCGCCAACGGCATCGTCGACACCGAGCCGTACCGCAAGCTCGGCCGCAACCAGCTGCGCGTCGCGATGTTCCCGGCCATCGACCCGGCGGACGTCGAGGCCCTGACGAAGTGCGTCGACTACGTCATCGAGAAGCTCTAGCAACCGAAAGGCCTCACCCCACGGTGAAGCTGTAGCAGCCGAAAGGCCACGGCCCACGGCAACACGCAGGAGGGCGCCCGGCGGATGATCCGCCGGGCGCCCTCCTGCGCGTTCCGGAGCCTCCGTGCCCGCTCCGCCGACCGCGCCGACGGCCTCCGGCCACGCGAAGACCCTCCTCCCACGGCGCAGAGCCACCCTCCCCGCGGTGCCCTCCGTCCGCGACGGAGCCGACCTTCCCCGCGATGCCCTCCGTCCGCGACGGAGCCGACCTTCCCCGCGGTGCCCTTCGTCCCCTTAGGAGACCCTTCGCCCGTGCGAAGGCCCTTCGTCCGCGTAGGGGGCGTTCGTTCTTACGGAGGCCTTTCGTTCATGTGGGGATCCGGTGGAACATTCGCCGGACCAACCAGACATGAGACGTCAACTCGGCTCGCCTCATTGCTATTTACGCGTTACCTCACTGATAAGATCAACATACTTTCAGTAGGCTGACGCAGCGTCATGCATGCGTCACGGGGGACAGTCCTGAGGAGGCCCCACCGCGAAGGAGCAGCCGTTGGCCCGCGCGTGCGCCCGCAGCGCTCCATGAGACCTGCGCATGCGGTCACCGCCGTACGGCCTGCTCATCTCCGCGATGCGACTCGAAAGATTCCCATGACGTCTTTGATGAAAGATCCCCTGTTGTGGATCTTGCTAGGAGTGCTGGTCACCGCGGTCCTCGCGGTGATGCGCGCTCGGAGAACCAACATGGCGCTCCGGAGGCAGGGCGCCGACCTGCGCACCGACAGGGACCGGCTCGACGCGGAGCGCCTCAGGCTGCACGCCGAGTACGAGACCCTGCGCGCCGAACACGAACGCGCCCTGGCGGAGGTCCGCGACGTCGCCGAGTCGGAGACGAAGGACGTCCTGCGGGCGTGGATGCGGACCCTCCAGGTCCTCGCCGACGAACAGCAGCGTTCCATCAGCGACCTGGCCCGGCTGAAGTACGGCAACGACCCCAAGATCCTCGCCGACTTCATGACGATCGACCACACCAACTCGCAGTTCGGCCGGCGCGCCCAGGGCATCGCGGCCCTGTGCGGCGGTTGGCTCGGCCGCCGCGAGGCCGCCGCCTCCGTCTACGACGTGGCCCGCAGCGCCCAGGGCCGCATCCGGCACTTCGACCGGGTGCAGGTCCACAGCCAGGTGAACGTGGCGGTCGCCAGCACCGCCGTGGAGCCGGTGGCGGTCGTCCTGGCCGAACTCCTCGACAACGCCACCAACTACAGCGCTCCCGGCACCCCCGTCGAGATCAACATCCAGTCGGTGCCCACCGGCGTCTGCCTGATCATCGACGACGCCGGTCTCGGCATCAGTCAGGAGGAGAAGGACCGGGCCGCCGCGCTGCTGAACGCACAGGGCCCCATCTCCATCACCAGCCTCGGCAGCCCTCCCCGGGTCGGCTTCGCCGTCGCCGGCGTGCTCGCCGCCCGGTACGGCTTCAAGGTCTCCGTCGATTCCGTCTCGCCGTACGGAGGCGTCCGCGCGGTCATCCTCCTTCCGGAGAGTCTCTTGACCCAGGAAGTCCCCGCGCCGGCCGAGCCCGCGCCGGTCACCGTCGCCGGGGCGCCGAAGCCCCTCGTGGACACCGCCCCGGGCCCCGCGCCGGTGGCGATCGTCGGGAAGACGGCCGGCGGACTGCCCAAGCGCCGTCGCGCGGTCGCGGTGGTGCCGCAGCCGGAACCCTCGGCGCCGGACGAACCGGAGCCGGAGCAGAGCAGTGAGGTGACCGCGTCGCGCCTGGGGGCGTTCGCGCGCGGGACGCTTCTGGGGCGGGACACGTCCATCACGGAAGGATCACAAGAGCAGTGAAGCCCGATCTGTCCTGGGTGCTGAACGACGTGCTGACCGTACGCGGCGCCCGCCACGCGATTCTCGTCTCCGCCGACGGCCTGCTCATGGAGCGCTCCAGCGAGATCGGCCGCGACGAGGCCGAGACCAACGCGGCCGCCATGAGCTCGATGCAGTCGCTCAGCCGAGCCGTCGCCGGTTTCGTCTCCGGCGGCACGGGGGTCTGGAAGCAGACCTTGATGGAGTACGACGGCGGCTGGATCTTCCTGATCGCGGCCGGCAGCGGAGCGTACCTGGCGGTCTCGGCCGCTCTGGACGTCGACATGGAGCTCATGTCGATCCGCATGCAGCAGCAGGTGACGGCGCTGGGGAAGGCCCTGAGCGCACAGCCGCGCCAGAGCGCCGGTGCCGAGGCATGACCGCGCCCGGCGAGGATGCTCTGGTCTCCAGCGAACTCGTCCGCTCCTACGTCATCACCGGCGGCCGGAGCCTGCCCGCCGCCGACGACCTCTCGCTGCACACCCTGGTCACCCTGGCGCCCGACCGCCAGATGCCGCTGAAGGCCGGGCCGGAGGTGCGCGCCATCTGGGAGCTGTGCTCGGGCGGCTATCTGGCCGTGGTGGAAGTCGCCGCCCACCTGGGCCTGCCGGTGGGCGTCGCCCGTCTCCTGCTGACCGATTTAGCGGAACAGGGGCATCTGCTGCGCCGCGCCGCGCCGCCGCGTGCCAAGCCTCAAGAGAGAGCCGTCATCGAGAAGGTGTTGCATGGACTACTCAAAGCCCTCTAGGCCTGAGCCTCGCTACGTCTCGGACGCGGTGACGATCGCCGCGAAGATCCTCGTGGTGGGACACTTCGCCGTGGGCAAGACCACGTTCATCGGCTCGCTCTCCGAGATCGCCCCGCTGCGCACCGAGGAGCGGATGACCCAGGCGTCCGCCCACGTGGACGACCTGCGGGGCGCGCCGGACAAGGTGACGACCACGGTCGCCCTCGACTTCGGACGGCTCACCCTCAGCGACGACGTCGTGCTGTACCTCTTCGGCACGCCCGGCCAGCAGCGCTTCATCCAGCTGTGGGAGGACATGGCGCGCGGCGCGCTCGGCGCGCTGATCCTCGTGGACCCCGTACGGCTGGCCGAGTCGTTCCCGGTGATCGAACTGGTCGAGAAGTACGGCCTGGAGTACTCCATCGCCGTCAACTCCTTCACGCCCGACGACCGGTACGAGGAGTCCGAGATCCGCGAGGCGCTCGACCTCCTCCCCGACACGCCCGTCTCGTACTGCGACGCCCGCAGCCGCGAGTCGTCGGGCCAGGCGCTGATCACCCTGGTGCGGCACCTCCTGGCCCGTACGGCCTGATCCGCCCGGGCGCCCCCCGCTACTGCCGCCCGGGCCGTGAGGACGCCGGGCGGACGAAGGATCCGAACATCATGGAATTTCAGCAACCGGCCGGCACCCCGGGCATACCGCCCGGCTGCCCCATGCACGGCCAGGACTTCGCCGCCGACCCGCACGGCGCCTACGACACGATGCGCGTCGCCGGTCCGGCGGCCCCGGTGGAACTCGCCCCCGGGGTGGACGCCACGCTCGTCGTCGGCTACCAGGCGGCGCGCAGCGTCCTGCAGAACACGACGGACTTCAGCCGGGACCCGCGCCGCTGGAAGGCCCTCAACGAGGGCCGCATCGCGCTGGACAGCCCGGTGCTGCCGATGATGGCGTACCGCCCCAACTGCCTCTTCACCGACGGCGCGGTGCACCTGCGGCTGCGCAAGGCCGTCACGGACAGCCTCGACCGTCTCGACATCGGCCGGATCCGCCGCGACGTTGAGCCCATCGCGGCCTTCCTCATCGACCGGTTCAGCGAGCGCGGGCGCGCCGACCTGCTGAACGACTACGCGAAGCTGCTGCCGCTCCTGCTGTTCAACCGGCTCTTCGGCTGCCCGGCCGGCATCGGCGACCGGCTGACCAGCTCGATGTCGGCGATCTTCGACGGCCGGGACGCGCTGAAGGCCAACGAGGAGCTGACCGCCTGCCTGATGGAGCTGATCGCGCTCAAGCGGCGCGAGCCCGGCGACGACGTCACCTCCTGGCTCATCCGGCACCCCGTCGGGCTGACCGACGAGGAGCTCAAGGACCAGCTCGTCATGCTGATGGGCGCAGGCGTCGAGCCCGAGCGCAACCTGATCGGCAACGCCCTGCTCCTGCTGCTGTCCCACGGCTCCTCGGACCGGGGCGCGGGCATGCTGATCGAGGAGGCCCTCGACCACGTCCTGTGGAACAACCCGCCCATCGCCAACTACGCCACGCACTACCCGCTGCACGACGTCGACCTCGGCGGCGTGTACGTCGAGGCCGGCACCCCGCTGATGATCAGTTTCGGCGGCGCCAACAACGACCCCTCGCTGCGCACGGCCCGGCAGTCCCTCAGCAAGGGCGCCCATCTGGCCTGGGGCGCCGGTCCGCACGCCTGCCCCGCGAAGTCGCCGGCGACGGTGATCGCCCTGACGGCCGTCGAGGCGATCCTCAACGCGCTGCCCGACCTGGCGCTCGACTGCCCGCAGGAGGAGCTCCAGTGGCGGCCGGGCCCCTTCCACCGCGCCCTGGCGGCCCTGCCGGTCCGCTTCACGCCGACGCCCGGCACCCGGGTGGCCGCGCTGCACACCGCGGCGCCGGCCGTGCCGGCCGCCGGCGCCGCCGCCCCGCCCCGCGTGCCGGTGACACCCGTGGCGTCCCCTCAGGAGGACCGGTCGAGGAAGAAGGGATTTTGGAGCACGTTTCTCGACATCTTCCGCGTCTAGTGGGGCGCATGTGACAGGAGCAACAGCCGTCGACGCATGACCAGGGGGAGGGGAAGGGTAGCTTCCGCCCGGTGATCGGTAACGCCGGGCCCGGACAGAGGAGCACGCCGTGACGACAGTGGATGACATATCCGGCAGAACGGATCGTCGAGCAGTCATCTCAGTCGTCCGCCGCCTGCGTTCGCCCGAAGGGCAGGCGAACCCCCTCCCCCTCTGGAAGGAACTGCGCGCCATGGGCGACGTCGTCCCCGCCCCCTGGGGCGGGTACTTCGTCACCGGTTTCGATACGTGCAGCCAGGTCCTGCGCGGCCGGGACTGGCTCGCGCCGGACATCGCCTGGCAGGAACGCCAGAGCGACCCGGGACGGTGGCACGCCACCGCCATCCGGGAGATGAGCCACACGCTCGCGCGGCTCAACGCCCCGGAACACACCTGCCGGCGGCGCGCCCTCGGCAACCTCTTCGACCGCGCGACCCTCCAGGACATGCGGCCGGACGTCGAGGACCATGTCCGCGGGCTCCTCGACGCCCTGGCCGAGCGGCTGCGCGCCGACGGCGAGGCCGACCTCGTCCCCACCGTCAGCGAGCGGCTGCCCGTGCGGACCGTGGGGCATTGGCTCGGTATCCCCGCCGAACACCACGCGCACATCCTGGACTTCACCCACCGCCAGGTCCACGCGCAGGAACTGCTGCCCACCAAGAGCGAGTTGGCGGTCTCCGCCGCCGCGACCGCGGAGATGCGCGCCTACTTCACCGATCTGATACGGCGGCGGCGCGCCCGCCCCGGCGACGACGTCGTCTCCCGCTGGATCCGCCACTGGGACGCCCAGTACCCCGGCGACCGGGCCGCCGCGGACCGCGCCCTCTACCACCTGGTCATGTTCATCACCATCGCGTCGCTGGAGACCACCGCGACGCTCCTGTCCACCATGGTCTGGCTGCTGCTGCGGGACCCGGGACGATGGAGCTGGCTGCGCGGCCACCCCGAGCACGTCGACAACGCCATCGACGAGGCCCTGCGCTACGACCCGCCCATCCACCTCAACACACGTGTCGCCGCCGACCACACCGTCCTGGCCGGCGTGCCCGTCGCCAAGGACACGATGGTCCACGTCCTGTACGGCGCCGCCAACCACGACCCCCGCCGCAACGAGGACCCCCACACCTTCGACGTCCAGCGCAAGGGAAGTCACCTCACCTTCGGCGGCGGCGCCCACTACTGCCTCGGCGCGGCCCTCGCGCGCCTGGAGGCCCGCACGCTCCTCACCCACCTGCTGAAACGATTCCCTGACCTCGCGCTCGCGAGCGGCCCCGCCTACGCGCCCCGCATGGTGTTCCGCCGTATGACCTCCCTGAAAGTGACGACATGACCGCCCCGCCCGCCGCCCACACCGTCCGGACCCACAAGACCCTGCGGACCGACCGGCAGGGCCCGGTGCTGTCCATCGAGCTGAACACTCCCGACGAGGGCAACGCGGTCACCGGCACCATGCTCGACGAGCTCCTCGCCGTCCTCGACGCGCAGGACGGCGACGTCAGGGTCGTCGTCCTCTCCGGCGCCGGCGACGACTTCTGCCTGGGCGGCGACCGATCCGAGTTCGCCGAACAGCTCGCGCACGACCCCACCGGCGGCGGCATCCGCGCCTCCGGCGCCAAGGCCCGCCGCGTCTGCGAGGCCCTCTCCGCCAACCCGGCCGTCACCATCGCCCGCGTCCAGGGCAAGGCCATAGGCGCCGGCCTCGCCCTGGCCCTCGCCTGCGACCTGCGGGTCGGCGCCGACACGGCCACCTTCCGCCTCCCCGAACTGGCCCTCGGCCTTCCCACCGCCTGGGGAGGCCTCCTTCCCCGTCTCCTCAACGAGGTCGGCGCCGCCCGGGTCCGCGAACTCGTCCTGACCTGCCGCTCCTTCGACGCCGAGGAGGCAAGGCAGCTCTCGATCCTCCAGAGCGTCGTCCCCGAAGGAGACCTCGACGCCGCGGTCAGGGCCTGGGCCGCCCCCGTCGTCCGCCGCTCCCCCACCGCCCTGCGCATCACCAAGCACCTGTTCAACGCCTACACGAGCGCCACCCGCCTGGCCGACATCACCGCCCTCGACGCCGAGTTGATGGCCTCCACCCTCGCCGCCCACGAATACACGACAGGCAAGGCGGCCCGCCGCACGGGGCATCTGTTCTAGGGCGTGTCGCTTCGAGCCGGAGGTTCGCGTCGATCGGCTCGCCGCCCGGCACCGCGCCGCGGTCGGCGCGACGGCGGCGACGGGCGGCCCAGGACGACGGGATGTCCCTCGGCCCGTGGGGGCGGGGCGGGCGGCCGGTGGGCCGGGCCCGCCCCTGGTCGTGCGGGCCGGTTGTCAGGACGCCGTGCAGGTCACCGTCGGGGCGGTGCCGGCGCCCGGGGATCCGCCGAAGCCGAAGCTCGTCGAACCGCCGGGGGCGATCGCGCCGTTGTGAGCGGCGTTCACCGCTGTGACGGTCGAGCCGGTCTGGGTGGACGTGGCGTTCCAGATGTTGGTGATCTTCTGGGAGCCGCTCCAGGTCCAGCTCACCTTCCAGGACTTGATCGCGGTGGTGCCCGAATTGGTCACCTTCACCTGGGCGTTGAAGCCGCTGCCCCAGTCGTCGCTGACGGTGTACGCGGCGGTGCAGGCGGGGGTGCTGCCGCCGCCGGTGCCGCCCCCGGTGCCGCCGCCGTCTCCGCCGCCACCGCCGGTGCCACCGCCGCCCGCCGGGAAGCCGGGCGCCTTGACGCTCGCCAGGTAGCCGTCCTTGACGGTGTCCACGGTCTGCCAGTCGTCCTTCAGGATGCCCCCGGTGTCACCCGAGTCCGGGTTCCACGACCAGAAGGTCCACTGGAAGCTGTCCGCGCCGTACGTCGACGTGGGGCGCAGGTAACTCACCAGCGCCGCCAGCCACTTCTGGTCGACGGTCGACTGGAGGGTCGTGCCGAACTCGCCGACCCACACCGGCGCGATGTTCTGCTTGAAGATGTAGCCCCAGTACTTGTCCCACACGCCCGGCATGTTGGCCGGGAAGGCCGGGTCGGTGAACCAGCTCTGCTGGGACACGCTGGTGGCGTAGTCGTGGGCGGAGTACACGACCCGGTTCGCGACGTCGAGGCGTACGGGGTACTGGCCGACGCCCATCAGGTTGCCGCCCCACCATCCGGAGACGCCGCCGACCGTCTGCACGCCCTCGACGAAGATCAGCAGGTCGGGGTTGGCGGCGAGCACCGCGTTGCCGGCCCGCTCGGCGGCCAGCCGCCAGTCGGTCGCCTGGTCCCCGCAGCCCCAGCAGGCGGGGTCGTGCGGCTCGTTGTGCAGGTCGATGCCGATCACGGCGTCCTGGCCCTTGTAACGGGTGGCCAGCGCCTTGAGGTCGGTGATCCACGTCGACTCGGGGACGGCCGAGGTGTACCACAGGGCCGACTGGCCGCCGGAGTCCGGGCGGTGACGGTCCAGGATGACCTTCAGCCCGTCCTGGCCGGCGTACGCCACGATCTTGTCCATGACCTGCAGCGGGGTCAGCCCCTGCAGGTCGCTGTTCATGTTGTTGAAGTTGATGCTGTCGGCCGTGGTGCCGGCCTTGAAGATGTCGTCGCTGTAGGGCAGCCGGATGGTGTTGTAGCCCAGCGACTTCATCTGGTCGATCATGCTCTTGTAGTCGCGGGACCACAGCCCGTGGACCACGTGGTTGCCGGTCTCGAAGCCGAACCAGTTGACGCCGGCGATGCGGACCGGGTTCCCGGCCGCGTCCAGGATCTGCCGGCCGCTGGTGTGCCAGTAGCCGGCGCCCGCGGCCGCCGCCGCGGCGGTGTCCTTCACGGTCGCGTCGCCGGCCGCGTGCGCGGTCGCCGCCGCGCCGAGGCCCGCGCCCAGGGGTATCAGGAGCGCCGCGGCGGCAGTGCACAGCGCTCTTCGCATGCTGCGGAACATGTCGCTGCTTCCTCTCGGAGGCGCGGGCCGGAACAAATGGGAGCGCTCCCATTCCCGCCCCTCCATGGAAGCCATGGTCACCACCGCCCGTCAAGAGCAAGGACATGACAAGAATCCCCATGACCTCAACCGCGTCAGCGGCATCAGCGGCACCCACCACATCGGCGCTCACCCCCGCCGCGTGAACCGCCGCAGCCCGAAGAGGGCGGCCACCGCCAGCACCGCCACGACCGCGCCCGTCCTCACCGTGCCGCCGAAGCCGCCGCCACCCGATCCGGACGAGGACGAACTCGCGCTGCCGGAGGGAGACTTCGAGCCCCCGCCACCCCCGCCCGGCGCGTCCTTCGCCTGTACGGGGCTGTCCGCGCCCTCGCTGCCGTACAGCAGCTCGGTGCCGTCGGCGGTGTAGGTGACCGACTCGCCCTGGCCCTGGAGGGGCACGTCGAGGCGGCCGGCGCGCTTGATCCGGCCGCCGTTCCAGTCGTAGTAGATGCCGCCGAAGTAGCCGCGCACGGCGAGGTGTGAGCCGTCGGGCGAGAAGGCGGCGTCGGTGGCCCACAGGTCGACGGGGGCGATCGGCTTGAAGACGTTCGTGCCCGAGGAGGACAGGTGGGCGGGGCCCTCGAAGAGGTGGCCGCCGTCCTCGTTCTTGTCGACGATGTAGACGCGCCCGGTCTTCGGGTGTACGGCCAGCGACTCGGCGTTGCGGGCCCCGTCGGAGTACTTCACCACGTACTGGGTGGCCCGGATCGTCTGGTCCTCGAGGACCTTGGGCTCGGGCAACCGGTAGATCCACACGTAGGGCCAGGTGCCGCCGAGGTTGTCGCCGATGTCGCCGACGTATATCTGGTTGCCGGGGCCGATGGAGATGGCCTCGACGTCGCGGGGCTTGCCGACGCCGCTGAGGGTGACGGTGGCGACGGTCTTGCCGGTCCTGCCGTCCACGGCGTAGATGTACGGGCCGTCGTCGCTGTCGTTGTGCGTCCAGTAGACGCCGGGGTGCAGGTGCGAGGCGGCGAGGCCGCTGGACTCCTTGATCCTCGGGTCCTTGATCGTGAACCCGCCGTCCCCGTCGGCGGCGGACGCGGGCACGGGCGCGGCGAACACACCCACGAGGAGAGCCCCGGCGAGCAGGGCGAACGATCGGCGCATGCCCCAAGCCTGCCATCCCGCACAGCGGTTCGGCCGGGGCGGCGGCCCGTCGGCACCAGGACGGGGGCGGGGGTGGCGGTACGGAGCGCCCGGGACGACGGCGGGGGTGACGGTACGGAGGGGCCGGGACGACGGCGGGGTGGCAGGCCTCACACCGGTCCGGCGGCCGTGCCGCCGCCACGATCACCGATGATGAGCGGATGCTCAGGTTCATGCCCGTCGGCGACTCGATGACCATCGGCAGCGCGGGCGAACACACATGGCGCTACCGGCTGTGGCAGCACCTGCGCGACACGTACGGCGGCCCGTTCTCCTTCGTCGGCCCGCGCGAGACGCTGTACGACAAGGCGACGCAGGCGCCCACCTCGTACGAGTACGCCGACCCCGGCTTCCCCCGCGCCCACCTGGCCGGCTGGGGCGAGGGCTGGCAGCACATGGCCCCGCTGATCGGCGAGGCGGTGCGGGCCGGCCGGGTGGACGTGCTCCTCGTCTCGCTGGGCCTCATAGACCTGGGCTTCTACACCAACGCCGGACAGACGGCGGAGAACGTCTCGGCCTTCGTCGAGCGGGCGCGGGCCGCCCGGCCGCGTATCCGCATGGTCGTGCTGCCGGTGATCCCCAACGTCCGGGCCGAGGACGAGCCGGCCTTCGCCGCCGAGGTGTCCCTCTTCAACGAGCTGCTGGCCAAGGCCGTGGCCGACCTGGACGAGCCCCGCTCGCCCCTGCTCCTCGCCTCCCCGCCGCCGGCGTACGACATCCGCACCGACACCTACGACGGCACCCACCCGAACGGGAGCGGCGAGCACAGGATCGCGGCGGCCTTCGCCGACGCCATGCACCAGGCGTGGGGCTGGGGCGGGAAGTACACGGGCGTCTGAGCGCCGGCGGCCCGTCCCGGCGGCTTATCGCCTGAGCACCGGCCGGCCCGTCCCGGTGGCATATGCACGGCCGTCCGTGTCCTCGTCGCCGTGCGTATCGTTGTACCGCGCGGCTGCACCCGTTCGCGGGCAGCCGGGGAGGAGCGCCACGATGACCGTCCTGGAAGACAGGATCACGATGGCCGAGAGCGACAACACGCGCTGGCTCGACGACATGTTCGAGCGGCTCGAGAAGATGCCCGTCCCCGAGGGTTACAAGGTGGAGATCGTCGAGGGGGCCGTCTACATGTCGCCGCAGCGGAACGCGCACTGGCAGATCATCCTGACCCTCATCAAAGTGCTCATGGGGCGCTTCGGCACCGACGTGCAGGTGGTGTCCGACGTCCGCATCGACTTCCCCGGCTATCGCAACGGTCTCGCCCCGGACGTGGCGAAGCTGCGCGACGACGCCGCACCGGACGCGAAGGGCCGCTGGAGCCCCGAGGACGTGGAGTTCGTCGCCGAGGTCATCTCCAAGGACACCGCCCGGAACGACTACGGGCCCAAGAAGACCTCCTACGCCCTCGCCGAGATCCCCGTCTACCTGATCGTGGACCCGTACCTGGGCAAGTGCCGCCTGTTCACCCAGCCCAAGGACGGCGACTACCTCACCGACACGTCCGTCACCTTCGGCGGAGAGGTGGACATGACCACCACCCCCCTCGGCCTCACCCTCAAGACCGACGACTTCCCGCGCGACTGACCCCGCCGCCCCGTCGCGCCCCCGCCGCCCCGCGGGCCCCCCTTGCTTCGAGCGCACTCCAGGGCATTGGCTTGGGGACCATGAAGTACACACAGCTGGGACGCACGGGACTCAAGGTCAGCCGACTGGTGCTCGGCACGATGAACTTCGGGCCGCAGACCGACGAGGCGGACAGCCACGCGATCATGGACGCGGCGCTGGACGCGGGGATCAACTTCTTCGACACGGCCAACGTGTACGGCTGGGGCGAGAACAAGGGCCGCACCGAGTCGATCATCGGCAACTGGTTCGCCAAGGGCGGCGACCGGCGCGACAAGGTCGTCCTCGCCACCAAGGTGTACGGCAACATGGGCGCCGACGGCGAGGCCTGGCCCAACCACGACAAGCTGTCCGCCGTGAACATCCGGCGGGCCGTCGACGCCAGCCTCAAGCGGCTCCGGACCGACTACATCGACCTCTACCAGTTCCACCACATCGACCGGAACACGTCCTTCGACGAGATCTGGCAGGCGATCGACGTCCTCGTCCAGCAGGGCAAGATCCTCTACGCCGGATCGTCCAACTTCCCCGGCTACAAGATCGCGCAGGCCAACGAGGCCGCGGCCCGCAGGGGCGGCACCATCGGCCTGGTCAGCGAGCAGTGCCTGTACAACCTGGCCGAGCGGCGCGCCGAGATGGAGGTCATCCCGGCCGCGCAGGAGTACGGACTCGGGGTCATCCCCTGGTCGCCGCTGCACGGCGGACTGCTGGGCGGGGTGCTGAAGAAGCAGGCCGAGAGCGGCCGGCGCGCCTCCGGGCGGACCGTCGACTCCCTCGCCGACCCGGCCGTGCGCGCCCAGGTCGAGGCCTACGAGGCCCTGCTCGACAAGCACGGCCTCCAGCCGGGCGAGGCGGCGCTCGCCTGGCTGCTCACCCGGCCCGGTGTGACCGGTCCCATCGTCGGACCGCGCACCGCCGAGCAGCTCGCCTCCGCGCTGCGGGCGGTCGAGCTGGAGCTGAGCGAGGAGGTGCTGGCCGGGCTGGATGAGATCTTCCCCGGTCCGGGCCCGTCGCCGGAGGCCTTCGCCTGGTAGGTCCGGGCCGGTAGGTCCGGTCCGGTGGCTCCCGCCCGGACGGTCCCTGCGAGCGGATCACCCAGAGGGGTTGCCCTTGAGGAGCGCGGCGGTCGCGCTCGGCTCACCTGCCGAGCGCGGCCGCCAGGGCTACGACGGCCAACATCAGCACGAGCGCACCGGCCATGATCCGGTTCCGGGTTTTGGGGTCCACGTCTTCGAGACTAACCGGCCCGGCCCAGTGCCCAGCGGCCGACCGGCTCGTAACGGGGCTGCTCGCCGGGCACGCCCGACCTCGGCAGCCGACTGCGGACGAGGACCAGCTCCTCCACCGTCCAGGCAACGCCGGCGAAGTCCTGGAGCGCGGCGACGTACGGCCGCACGTCCACCGCCTCCCGGGCGCGGGCCACCGTCAGATGGGCCTTGTAGCGGCGGTGCTCCCCCGTCTCCAGGCCCGCCTTGCGCGCCGCCGCCTCCGCGCGCCCGGCCAGCAGCCCCAGGGCGCCGAAGTCGCCCTCCGCGCCCGTCCACAGCGCCTTCCCGCGCCCGAACTGACCCCCGCCGCGCAAGGCGAGCGCGAACGGCTCCGTACGCCGCGCCGCCTTCTCCAGGCGGGCCGACAGCTCCGGTACGACGTCCTCGTCGACCTCGCCGTAGAAGGCGAGCGTGAAGTGCCAGCCGGCCCGCTCGGTCCACCGGAACCGCCCGGCCCCGGGCAGCTCCCGCAACCGCCGCACCTCATGGGCGAGCCCCCGCAGGACGTCCTCGGGCGGCAACACGGCGGCGAACAGTCTCATACGCCCAGTGTCCCCGCCGCGCGCCCCGCGAGTGTCGCCTCGGGACCAGGTCACCGTGCTGACGGCGTGTACCGCAGCGAGCTCGTCCTCGACTTCGGCGACGGGATCGACCTGACGGTACGCCCGTCGGGCTGGCCCTCAGGACCGACGAGTTCCCCCGGGACTGAGCCCGGCGGGCGGCGCCGTCACGCGGCCGCCCTCGCCGGCTCCTTGTTCCCCGCGCGCGGGACGAAGGACACCCTCGGATGGCCGCCCTGCCAGGCGACGGCGAGGCGCAGGTCGCCGACGCGGGCCAGGACCAGGCCGATGACGGTGGCCGCGGCGAGCGAGATCGCGCCGCCGAGGACGAAGCCGATCCGGGCGCCGTAGGCGTCGGTGATCCAGCCGACCAGCGGCGCGCCCAGCGGGGTGCCGCCCATGAAGACCATCATGAACAGCGCCATCACCCGGCCGCGCATCGCGGGGTCGGTGGCCATCTGGACGGCGGTGTTGGCGGTGACGTTGACCGTGAGGCCGAAGACGCCGATCGGGGCCATCAGCAGGGCGAACAGCCAGTACGACGGGGCCAGCGCGGCCACGATCTCCAGCGCGCCGAAGGCGGCCGCCGCCGCGATCAGCACCCGCAGCCTGGCCGTGCCGCGGCGGGCCGCGAGCAGGGCGCCCACCAGCGAGCCGACCGCCATCACGGTGTTGAAGAGGCTGTACGCGCCGGCGCCGGAGTGGAAGACGTCGTCGGCGTAGGCGGACAGCCACACCGGGAAGTTGAAGCCGAAGGTGCCGATGAAGCCCACCAGGACGATCGGCCAGATCAGGTCGGGGCGGCCGGCGACATAGCGCAGGCCCTCCCGCAGCTGGCCCTTGCCGCGCGGGGCGCGCTCGACCACGTGCAGCTCGCGGGCCCGCATCAGCAGCAGGCCGCCGATGGGCGCGACGAAGGACAGGCCGTTGGCGAGGAACGCCCAGCCGGTGCCAACGCCGGTGATCATGAGGCCGGCGACGGCGGGGCCGATGAGCCGGGCGGACTGGAAGTTCGCCGAGTTCAGGCTGACCGCGTTCTGGAGCTGCTGGGGGCCGACCATCTCGGAGACGAAGGACTGCCGGGCCGGGTTGTCGACGACCGTGGCGAGTCCGACGGCGAAGGCGGCGACGTAGACGTGCCACACCTGGACGTGCCCGCTGAGCGTGAGCGCGGCCAGCGCCAGGCCGGTGAGGGCCATCGCGGACTGCGTGACGAGCAGGGTCGGCCGCTTCGGCAGCCGGTCGACGAGGACGCCGCCGTACAGGCCGAAGAGCAGCATCGGCAGGAACTGCAGGGCCGTGGTGATGCCGACGGCGGCCGAGGAGCCGGTCAGGCTGAGGACCAGCCAGTCCTGGGCGATGCGCTGCATCCAGGTGCCGGTGTTGGAGACCACCTGGCCCAGGAAGAACAGGCGGTAGTTCCGGACCTTCAGCGAGCTGAACATGGAGGCTCCGGAGCGGGCCTTGCGGGGCGCTGCCGGGGCGGTGCGTATGCCGGGGGCGGGCCGGGGGCCCGGAGCGGGCGCGGCGTCGCGGGCGGCCGGGGCGGTCCCGGGAGCGGCGTCGGCGGCCGGGGTCTCGGCGGCGGTCCCGGGGTCCGGGGCGGCCAGGGCCTCCGCGGCGGTCACGGAGACGCCGGCGGTCTCGGAGCCGGCGTCCGTGGCGGTCGTCGCGTCCGTGGCGGGCCGGGGGTCGGGGGCGGGCGAGGTGTCGTGGGCGGTCGGTGCGGGGGCGGAAGCTGCTCCGGATCCCGTACTCAAAGGGGTTCGCCTCCTTGCGGCTGCTGACGTCGGGCGTACTTCACAGATGCGCGAGCTTTTCCAGTACGGGGGCGGCTTCGCGCAGCTTCGCCCACTCGTCCTCGTCGAGGCCGTCCACCAGGCCGGCCAGGAAGGCGTTCCGCTTGCGGCGGCTCTCCTCGAGCATGGTCACGGCCTGCTCGGTGCGGGAGACGACCTTCTGCCGCCGGTCCTCGGGGTGCGGCTCCAGACGGACCAGCCCCTTGGCCTCCAGCAACGCGACGATGCGGGTCATCGACGGCGGCTGCACGTGCTCCTTGCGGGCGAGCTCGCCCGGCGTGGCGCTGCCGCAGTTGGACAGGGTGCCCAGCACCGACATCTCGGTGGGGCTCAGCGACTCGTCGACGCGCTGGTGCTTGAGCCGACGGGACAGTCGCATCACGGCGGAACGCAGGGAGTTCACGGCGGCAGCGTCGTCGCCATGGGTAAGGTCCGGCATGTTCTTTAGCGTAACTCATTACTCTGGCTAAAGACCAACCGGAACACGCACACACCAGGTGACCCTGGCCACTACTGGCCGAACACTGTCACTCATATGGGTGACAGGGGCGTAGAACGTCTCCCCGGGCGCGGAGACCTGCCGCGACCCTCGTCTCCATGGGGACCAGCGTGCTCAGCCTGCGCATGGACCGCGAGCTGCTCGAACGGCTCCGGGACCACGCCGCGAAAAGAGGAATGAGCGTCCAGGACTACGTAGTCCGGACGCTCGTTCGAGACGACTTCGACGAACGCTTCCACGCCGCCGTCGAGGAGACGGAGCGGTTCTACGGGGTCCCCTGAACCGCGTGGAACCGCCCCCTCCGGGGAGGCCCCCCTTGGGGGGACCATCCCCTTCGGGGAACCGTCAGAGCAGGCCCAGGGCCGGCATCAGGTAGTAGAAGGCGAACACCGCCGCGACCACGTACATCGCCGGCGGCACCTCGCGCACCCGCCCGGCGGCCAGCCGCAGCGCCACGAAGGTGATGAAGCCCATCCCGATGCCGTTGGTGATCGAGTAGGTGAACGGCATCATCAGCATCGTCACGAAGGCCGGGATGGCGATCGTGTGGTCCGTCCAGTCGATCTCCTTGATCGAGCCGGACAGGATCAGGAAGCCCACCGCGAGCAGGGCCGGGGTGGCCGCCTGGGACGGGACCATCGTGGCGACCGGCGTGAGGAAGAGCGCCACGGCGAACAGCGCGCCGGTGACGACGTTCGCGAAGCCGGTCCGCGCGCCCTCGCCGACACCGGCCGTGGACTCCACGAAGCAGGTGGTGGCCGAGGAGGAGCTCGCGCCGCCGGCGGCGACGGCGATGCCGTCGATGAAGAGAACCTTGTTCATGCCGGGCATCTGGCCCTGGGCGTCGGTCAGCTTGGCCTCGTCGCTGATGCCCATGATCGTGCCCATGGCGTCGAAGAAGCAGGACAGCAGCACGGTGAAGACGAACAGGATGCCGGTCAGGACGCCGACCTTGTCGAAGCCGCCGAAGAGGCTGACCTTGCCGAGCAGGCCGAAGTCCGGCGTGGAGACCGGGTTGCCGGGCCACTTCGGGGTGGTCAGGCCCCAGGACGGGATCTTGGCGACGGCGTTGATGACCACGGCCACGACGGTCATCACGACGATCGAGATGAGGATCGCGCCGGGCACCTTGCGCACGATGAGCGCGAGCGTGAGCAGCGCGCCCAGGATGAAGACCAGGACCGGCCAGCCGTTGAGGTGACCGTCGGCGCCCAGCTGGAGCGGGACGGTGGTGTGGGCGGCGTCCGGGATCCGGGAGACGAAACCGGAGTCGACGAGGCCGATCAGCATGATGAACAGGCCGATGCCGATGGCGATGCCCTTGCGCAGCCCGAGCGGCACGGCGTTCATCACGCGCTCGCGCAGACCGGTCGCCACCAGCAGCATGACGACGAAGCCGGCGAGGACGACCATGCCCATCGCGTCCGGCCACGACATGCGCGGCGCGAGCTGGAGCGCGACGACGGTGTTGACGCCGAGGCCGGCGGCGAGCGCGATCGGGACGTTGCCGATGACGCCCATGAGCAGCGTGGTGAACGCGGCCGTCACGGCGGTGGCGGTGACGAGCTGGCCGTTGTCGAGCTGGTGCCCGTACATGTCTTTCGCGCTGCCCAGGATGATCGGGTTCAGCACGATGATGTAGGCCATCGCGAAGAAGGTGGCGAAGCCGCCGCGGATCTCGCGCGACAGGGAGCTGCCGCGCTCGGAGATCTTGAAGTATCGGTCGAGGGCGCCGTACGGGGGCGGCGTCCCCGGCTTCTCGGGGGCGGGGACCTTGGCGGTGGCCGAGGTGGACATGCGGATGACCTCAGGGATGCGGGGAGGTACCGGAGTACCGAGCCGGGAAGGGGATCAAACGTGATCGAGTCTCACCGTCTTCTGTCACCAACAGATCTCCCCCAGATTGCGGTTGGTGTTTTCTACGAAGATAAACGGCCAGACTCAGACTGTTTCAGTATGAACATATGAAGGCGAAAAAGGCCATCTCCGCGCGTAGACCCCGTGCGGCGCCGACTCCCGCGCCTTCCGCCGCAAGCTCCTCCCCCGGCCGCGCCGGCCCCCGCGCCCTCGGCCCGCGGGACCCTCCCCCGGGCCGTGGGGCCCCCGCACCCCGGGCCGTAAGCTGAGGCCATGGCGAAGTGGACCCCCAAGCACGAGGCGCCGGAGCCCCTGGAGGGCCCCGTGGTCGCCACCATCACCGGCGGCACGATCGTCTGGTTCGTCCTCTTCCTGGTCCAGCTCCCCTTCTACGGCTGGTACGACGACCACGGCCGCACCTGGTGGCTGTGGACCTGCCTGGCCGGCGGCGGCCTCGGGCTGATCGGCGTCTGGTACGTCCGCCGGCGTGACGCGGCGATCAAGCGCTCGGCGGCCGGCGCGACGACACCCACCGTGATCCCGTCCAACGAGTGACGCCCACCGTGATCCCGTCCGACGAGTGACGGCCGCCCTGATCCCGTCCGACGAGTGAAGGGATCCGGTCCCACGTACCGTCGAAGGCATGACGCACAGCGACGCCGGTACGGAGCTGGACCCCGTGCACCCCGTGCCCATACCCCCGGCGCGGGCGAGCGGGCTCACCCCGGACGAGGTCGCGCGGCGCGTCGCCGGAGGTGACGTCAACGACGTCCCGGTGCGCGGCAGCCGGTCCCTCGCCGACATCGTCCGCGCCAACGTCTTCACCCGGTTCAACGCGATCATCGGCGTCCTCTGGCTGATCACGCTGTTCGTCGCGCCGATCCAGGACAGCCTGTTCGGCTTCGTGATCCTCGCCAACACCGGCATCGGCATCGTGCAGGAGTGGCGGGCCAAGCAGACCCTGGACTCGCTCGCCGTGATCGGCGAGGCCCGCCCGACCGTGCGGCGCGACGGCACGGCGACCGAGATCGCCACCTCGGAGATCGTCCTCGACGACGTGATCGAGATCGGGCCGGGGGACAAGGTGGTCGTGGACGGCGTCTGCGTCGAGGCCGACGGGCTGGAGATCGACGAGTCGCTGCTCACCGGCGAGGCCGACCCGGTCGTCAAACGCCGGGGCGACCAGGTGATGTCCGGCAGCTTCGTCGTCGCCGGCGGCGGCGCGTTCCAGGCCACCCGGGTCGGCCGCGAGGCCTACGCCGCCCGGCTCGCCGAGGAGGCCTCCCGCTTCACCCTCGTCCACTCCGAGCTGCGCTCCGGCATCTCCACCATCCTCAAGTACGTGATGTGGATGATGATCCCGACCGCGATCGGCCTGGTCATCAGCCAGCTGGTCGCCAAGGACGACGACCTCAAGGACTCCGTCGCGCGGATGATCGGCGGCATCGTCCCCATGGTGCCCGAGGGGCTGGTGCTGCTCACCTCCGTCGCCTTCGCGATCGGTGTGATCCGGCTCGGCCGCAAGCGGTGCCTGGTGCAGGAGCTGCCCGCCATCGAGGGCCTCGCCCGGGTGGACACGGTGTGCCTGGACAAGACCGGCACGCTCACCGAGGGCGGCATGGACGTCACCGAGGTCCGGCTGCTGGACGGCCAGGACGAGGCGTACGTCCGCCGGGTCCTCGGCGCGCTCGGCGAGTCCGACCCGCGCCCCAACGCCTCCCTCCAGGCGATCATCGAGGCCTGCCCGGACAGCGAGGAGTGGCGCTGCGTGGAGTCGCTGCCCTTCTCCTCGGCCCGCAAGTACAGCGGCGCGAGCTTCAGCGAGGGCGACGGCGAGTCCAGTACGTGGCTGCTGGGCGCGCCGGACGTGCTGCTGCCGGAGGAGTCGGCGGCGCTCGCCGAGACCGGGCGGCTCAACGAGCGGGGGCTGCGCGTGCTGCTGCTGGCCCGGGCCGGCCGTGAGCTGGACGATCCGCACGTCACCCGGGACCTCACGCCCACCGCCCTCGTCGTGCTGGAGCAGCGGCTGCGGCCCGACGCGGCCGGCACCCTGCGCTACTTCGCCGACCAGGACGTCCGCGCCAAGGTGATCTCCGGCGACAACGCGGTGTCGGTGGGCGCGGTGGCCGCGAAGGCCGGGCTGGACGGCGGCGCCGCCGTCGACGGGCGCAAGCTGCCCGAGGAGCGGGCGGCGCTGGCCGAGCGGCTGGACGAGGCGACGGTGTTCGGGCGGGTCACCCCGCAGCAGAAGCGGGACATGGTGGGCGCGCTCCAGTCGCGCGGGCACACGGTCGCGATGACCGGCGACGGCGTGAACGACGTGCTGGCGCTGAAGGACGCCGACATCGGGGTGGCGATGGGCTCCGGCTCGGAGGCCACCAAGGCGGTCGCGCAGATCGTGCTGCTGGACAACAGTTTCGCGGTCCTGCCGTCGGTGGTGGCGGAGGGCCGGCGCGTCATCGGCAACATCACCCGGGTCGCGACGCTGTTCCTGGTCAAGACGGTGTACTCGGTGCTGCTGGCCGTGCTGGTGGTGTGCTCGCAGGTGGAGTACCCGTTCCTGCCCCGGCACCTGACCCTGCTGTCGACGCTGACCATCGGCGTCCCGGCCTTCTTCCTGGCCCTCGCCCCGAACACGGAGCGCGCCAGACCGCACTTCGTGCGGCGGGTGATGCGGTACGCGGTCCCCGGCGGCGTGGTGGCAGGCGCGGCGACGTTCGTGACGTATCTGATCGCGCGCGGCCACTACACCGGTCCGGACGCGCTGGACGCGGAGACCAGCGCGGCGACGCTCACCCTCTTCCTGATCTCGATGTGGGTGCTCGCGATCATCGCCCGCCCCTACACGTGGTGGCGGGTCGTGCTGGTGGCCGCGATGGGGGCGGCGTTCGTCGTCGTGCTGGCCGTGCCGGCGCTCCAGCACTTCTTCGCGCTGAAGCTGGTGGGCACGTCGATGCCCTGGCTGGCGGTGGGCGTCGCCGTGGTCGCGTCGGCGGCCCTGGAGGTGCTGTGGAAGTGGGTGGGGCGCCGCTTCCCGGCGTAGCCCCACCCCCTTGCCGCGTGGCTCAGTCGAACCAGCGGTCGCGGGCCAGTTCCTCCGTGCGGGACGGGTCCTCCAGGAGGGCGGCGACCTCGAAGCGGCGGGGCCACTGGCCGGCGGCCCAGGCGAGGCCGGCGGCGACGCCCTCCAGGGTGGCCGCGTGCAGCACGCCGTCCGGCGTCAGGCGCCAGTCCAGCTCGGTCCCGTCGACGACGAGTTCCTCGTGCTCGACGTACGTCCCGGGGGTGCGCGGGCCCAGCAGCACCCGCACCGGCTCCGGTACGTCGTGCTCGGCGCCGGCCGAGTCGACCTCGCCGGTGACGGACTCGCTCAGCCGCCGCACCTGGAACAGCTCGGCCAGCTCGGCGGCCAGGGCGGGGCGTACGGGCAGCAGCGGGACGCCGGCGGTGAACGGCAGCAGGTCCGGGGAGTCGCACACCACGGCGTCGGCGGCGTCCACCACCTCCACCCGCCCGTCGACCACGGCCCGCAGCTCGTCGGGCAGGGTGACCTGATCCGGCTCCAGCTCGGCCAGCGCCCCGTACAGGGCGTGCAGTTGGGCGGAGGTCACCGGGCGGTCGGGGTCGGCGAGGCGGTCCAGCAGCTCGGCCGCTCCGCCCGGTTCGGCGAGCAGCGCGGCCACGCTGGTGCGCACGCCGAGCGCCCGCAGCACCTGCTCGTCGTCGAAGCCGGTGGCGTCGGCCTCGTCGTACAGGCCGCGCAGCAGCGGGTCGGAGCCGGCGGCGCGCAGTCCGGCCGGGCGGCGGCCGCCGAGCACCGGGTGCCCGCGCAGCCACCAGGCGGTGTACGACCGCACGACCTCGTGGGTGCCGTCGGGCAGCAGGATCCGCACCGGCTGGGTGAGCGCGTCGCGCAGCGGCGGCCGGGCGAGCAGGGCGAGGGCGGCGGGCCACTGCTCGTCGTCGACGAGGTCCAGGTCGCGCACGGCGACGATCTCGGTGGCGACCGGTGGGACGGGGCTGTCCGGGAACCGGTCGAGGACGTCCTCGCTCCACACGTCGACCGCGTCGAGCAGCCCGGGGTCGTCCGGCTCGGGGAAGTCGCCCTCACGGGGCTCCAGTTCGTCCGGGTCGAGGACGACGTCGGTGGCGCGGACGAGCGCGAAGTCCACGAGGACGCCGCAGGCGGCCAGCGGCTGCGGTCCCCACTTGTCGGCCAGCTCCTGGTCGACCGCCGGGATCTCGTCCTCCCGCATGACCTGGGCGAACGGGCCTCCGGGAAAGACGAGTTCGCCGGCCGGGGAGAGTTCGCCCTCCTCGTCGGGCAGGGCGAGCGCGCCGAGCCAGGGCTCGTCGCCGGGCTCCAGGCCCGCGTCCCGCACCAACGCGAGGACGGTGTCGGCGAGTTCGTCGGCGTCCGGGGCGTCCTCGTCCCACGCGCCGCCGTCCTCGTCGAGGGAGGCGGCGACGGCGGCCCGCACCTGCGGGGTGGTGAGCACCGCGCGCGGGGTGGCGGGCAGCGCGCCCAGTTTCTCCAGGATCGGGTGGGCGGCGTCCGGGTGGGCGACCTTCAGCCCGAGCCGGGCCAGCACCTCGGGGTCGGCGAGGTCGGCGGCGTCCGGGGCGGGCAGGAGGACCTGCCGGGGCCCGATGGCGGTGCGGCCTCCCCCCGTGCCGAAAGCCTGGGAGGTGCCCCCAGCGAGCGGCACGGGCAGCCCGGAGAGCCGGTCGGGATCGACGCCCGCGAGGCTGTCGTACAGCCGCCGCCACCAGCCCGGCTCCTTCTCCAGCCCGGCCAGCCGGTCGACGGCCTCGGTCAGCGGCACCCGGGCCACGCCGAGGGTGCGCAGTTCGGGACGGCGTTCGAGACCGGCGGGCAGCAGGGTGGGCAGCACCTCGGCGAGGACGCGCACGGTGTCGGCGCCGGCGCCCTCCACCACCTCGGCGTCGCGCGGGCGCAGCGACTCGGGCAGCTCGTCCGCCTCGTCCTCGTGCGGGGCGGCGGCGGGCGGCAGGAAGGAGGTGCGCGGCAGCCGCTCCAGGATCGCCTGGCGCAGCGCGCCGTCCAGTTCGCCCTTGCCGAGCGGGCCGGGCACGAGGCCGATGACGCCCTCGGTCACCGGCCGCCAGTCGGCGAGGAGGGCGGCGTAGGCGTCGGCGGCGCGCTGCACGAGGAAGTCGGTGAGCGGGCCGGGCGCGGCGTGCCGGCGGGTGCTGTCCAGCGGGAACGAGGCGATGAGCAGGGCGGGGACGCCGAGGGGTTCGTCGCTGGGGGTGGGGGCGTGCAGGACGGGGCTGGTGCGGGGCCGTTCCGGGGCGCCGTCGGTGTCCACGGGGACGGCCCAGGTCACCGACCACCGCGGCCGCAGCCGCTCCTCCACCGGGCGGCCGGCGAGCAGGTCGGGGGTGAGGTCGCCGTGCGCGTCGGCGGTGCGCCACCGGGTGGCGCCCCCGTCGGTGTCCTCCACGACGGTGAGCGCGCCCTCGGTGCGGCGGCGCAGCGTGCGGGGTGCCGCGTCGCCGATCTCCACGACGACCTCCTCCAGGCCGGCCAGGGCCAGGAGCAGGGCGTCGTCGACGGCGCGCAGGAGGCGTTCGGCGAGGTCGGCGGCGGCGGTGTCGCGCAGCGGCAGGATGACGACGGTGTCGTACGGATCGGGGGCGGTGCCCTCGGCGGCGAACGGGAGCCGCAGCAGGGGGACGTGTCCGTCACGGCGGCGGATCTCGTCGCCGAGGCCGGGGCTGTGCCGGGCGGTGTCCTCCGCGAGTCCCCGGGCCTCGGCCAGCGACCAGCGCACGCCGCCGTGCCGGCCGACGACGGCGGGCTCGTCGGTCACGGCGAGGACGGCGGCGAAGCCGACGCCGAACCGGCCGACGGCGGTGGTCTGCGCCGCGGCGTCCCGCTTCGCGGAGGCGCGCAGCGTGGACAGCGACTCGACGCCGGTGGCGTCCAGCGGGGCGCCGGTGTTCGCGGCGACGAGGACGCCGTCGCGGAGGGTGAGGCGCAGCCTGCCGGGGACGCCCGCGCGGGCGGCGGCGTCAGCGGCGTTCTGCGCCAGTTCGACCACGAGCCGGTCGCGGTAGCCGCCTAGGACGAGGTCCTCCTCGGCGTTGGCGTCCTCCCGGAACCGCGCCGGGCTGGTGGCCCAGGCCTCCAGCACGCCCCGCCGCAGCCGGGCGGTCCCGAAGGGATCGCCACCGGCGGACGGCTGCACCAACATACTCACGTCGATTCTCCTCACGAGGGTGGAACCGAAGGTACCGCGCGGGCGGCGGGGGCCACGGTTTGATATACGCTCGGGCAAGATATATACAGCCTGTTCGCGGGAGGCAGCATGTCCAGGACTCTGGTCGACATCGACGACGACAAGCTGGCCTTCGCCCAGCGGCAGCTCGGCACCCGGACCAAACGGGAGACCATCGACCGCGCGCTGGCCATAGCGTCCGCGATCAGCGCCGACGATCGAGCGCGTGCCCTGCGTTGGCTTCAGGAGAACGCCGACGCGTTCTTGGACTTCGACGTCCTGGAGGAACGGGAGCGGAAGGGGCTGTGAGCTACCTGGCCGATACATCCGCCGTGTGGCGATTGCTGCGCGGGCAGCTCGGCTCCCCGTGGCCCGACCGCGCGGCCCGGGGGCTGGTTGCCATTTGCCCGCCCGTCGAGGCCGAGCTGATGCCGGGACTGCGCACCGACCGGGACTACGAGCCTTTCTTCACCGTGCTCGGCCAGACCTTCGGCTGGGTTCCCGCGCTGGACGATCCGTGGCAGAAGGTCCTGGCCGTCCAGCGGGACCTGGCAAGGATCGGCCGCCATCGCGGGCCTTCCCCCATGGACATCCTGATCGCCCTCACCGCCGAACACCACCACCTGACGGTTCTTCATGTGGACGACGACTTCACGGCCATCGCGAAGGTGAGACCGGGTATCGCCATGGTGCGGGGTGAGACGCCATGAGCCACGCCCGCTGGGAGATCAGTGACGCCGATCGCGCGCGTGAGGGGTATCAGGAAGCCCCGGCGCGCCTACCTGTTCGGGAAGGCCGTCCGTGATCGCCGTGCGGCCCTCGGCATGGCCCAGAGCCGGCTTGCCGCCCGTGCACCTTCACCTGCTGCCTCTGCCATCGCACGACAACGTCCCGCCCCGGTGAGGGCTGAGGGCGGGGCGCTTGTCGTCGGGGTCAGTTCCCGGAGGCGTACGGCAGGAAGTCCGCCCAGGCGGCGGGCGTGAGGGCGAGCCGGGGGCCCTCGGTGTGCTTGGAGTCGCGGACGTGCACGGTGCGGGACGCCATGGCGACCTCAACGCAGGAGTTGCCATCAGGGCCGTCGCTGTAACTGCTCTTGGACCACGCCGGCTCGGAGGCGTCCCCGGCGGGTGCCTGACGGCTCATGACTGCGAGACGTACGTCAGGAAGTCCGCCCACGCGCCCGGGGCGAGCGTGAGACGAGGGCCCGCGACCCTCTTGGAGTCGCGGACATGCACCAGGCAAGGCGTGGTTGCGGCCTCGACGCACCTCGACGTTCTGCGGACCTGGCTCACTCGTGCCATCAGCGTGACGAAGGCCGAGGAGCTCTTCGGGGAGGACTGAGCCCTCCCCGCCCCGCGGCGGCGTCCCTACGAGTGCCCCAGTTCGGCCGTGTCCTCGTCCGGGACCGGCGGGACCGAGCCCGAGTCCGGAGCCGGGCGCAGCGGGAAGGGGTCGACCCGGGTCTCGTCGATCACCGGCGCGGGCGGCTGCGGGGGCCTCGGCATGACCGCGGCCTCGGAGTGGCCGCCGCAGCCGTACGACAGGGAGACCACGCGGCCGTCGGCCGGGGAGAACTCGTTGGCGCAGACACCGAACGCCTGTCCGAGCGAGCCACCGATCGGGGCGAGGAAGCCACAGCTCACGCAGGAGGCGGGGGCCGCCTGGGCCATCGGCGTCTTCGCGCCGTACGCCTCCTCCCAGCGGTCGGCCGCGACGTGCAGGCCGTAGCGGGACAGGACCCGGGCGCGGCGCAGGCCCAGCTCCTCGGCGACCGCCGCGACGGAGCCGCGCGAGGGGGCCGTGGGCAGGTTGCGCGGCGGGCCGTCGGTGACCTCGGCGTCCTCCGCCTCCACCAGCTCGGCCATCTCCTCGGAGACGGCGGAGTTCGGCGGCGGCGCGTCCTCGCCGGAGAAACCGGGCTCCAGGCGCAGGTCCTCGGCGTCCGTGGGCAGCAGGTCGCCGGGGCCCATGTCGCCGGGGCGCAGCCGCTCGCTCCACGGCACCCACTCGGGGGCGAGCACCGCGTCCGAGCCGGGCAGCAGCACGGCCTCGTCCAGGGTGACGATCTTCGCGCGGGAGGCGCGGGCCACGGTGACGGCCCAGCGCCAGCCCCGGTAGCCGAGTTCCTTGGCCTCGAAGAAGTGGGTGACCACACGGTCACCCTCGGCCACCGTGCCCACGTGCTCGCCGACTACGCCGGGCGCTGCCACCTCCTCCGCTGCGGCGCGGGCGAGGTCGACGGCCTCGGCGCACAGGCGGTCGGGGGTGCGGCTTCGCGTGGTCGCTGCGCTCACAGGTATCGCTTCTCTCCTACGCCGTCTCTCGGGTGCGCCGGCCTGAAGGCGGCGGGGCGCACGGAGCGGACCTGTGGACCGCGTCGACGTACGCGCCCGATCGCGCTCGGGCGCACCTACGTCATCCATTCTGCGGTATGCCCGTAAGGCGCGCGGCCGAGAACGTTCGCCACGGCGCGCTACGCACGCTACCTTCTCGCTGCCGCTGGGCCTACACCGACGGTGCCTCACCGGCGCGCGGCGCGCGGATTCACCGGCGCACGGGCCCGTGGCAGCGGGCCCCACGCCCGGCCCACGACCTTTGGCCAGTGCCGGAACTCGTATGCCCGCGGGGCCCGCCGCCGCGCGTCGGCGGCCCGGACGTCCCGCCGACGCGGCCGGGAGAAGCCGCCAGGGAATCCGCCGGGGAAACCACCGGGAGAACCCGTCACCGCCACCGGCGCGCCGCGGCCGGAACCTCCCGCCGCCGGGACCGTGCCGCCGCCCGGTGGCCGGGTGGTCCGCAGGGGGCCCGGTGGTGCGTTCCGGGGCGTAATGGCGCTAGCGACGGCCGTCTCGGGGCAGTATGACGGAGTGGCAGCCCCCAGGACGCCCCCGAAGACACCCGCCGGGACCGACGAGCCCCAGGGGTCCGAGGGGAGCAGCCGAGGCAGCGGTTCGGGCCGGTTCGGCGGGTCCGTCCGCGCGGTCGGCCGTGCCCTGCGCCTCCCGTTCACGGGGACCGTGCGCGGCATCCGCCGGGCCACCCACGCGCACGGCGCCGGCGAGTCCGGCCTCGGCAAGCTGATCGAGCTGCACGCGGTGAACGGCGCGGGCGACGTCATGATCACCGTCGCCCTCGCCTCCACCGTCTTCTTCTCCGTGCCCACCGACGAGGCCCGCGGCCGGGTCGCGCTCTACCTCGCCATCACGATGGCGCCCTTCACCCTCCTCGCCCCGGTGATCGGCCCCCTCCTGGACCGCCTCCCGCACGGCCGCCGGGCCGCGATGGCCGCCGCGATGCTCGCCCGCGCGCTGCTGGCCCTGGTCATCGCGGGCGCCGCGGCCGGCGGCGGCCTGGAGCTGTATCCGGCGGCGCTCGGCGTCCTCGTCGCCTCCAAGGCGTACGGGGTGGTCCGCAGCGCGGTCGTGCCGCGGCTGCTGCCACCCCGGTTCTCGCTGGTGAAGGCGAACTCGCGGGTGACGCTCGGCGGGCTGCTGGCCACCGGGGCCGCCGCGCCGGTCGGGGCGGCCCTGCACCTGGTCGGCCCGCGCTGGCCGCTCTACGGCGCGTTCGTGATCTTCGCCGGTGGAACGTTCCTGTCGTTCTCGCTGCCGCCGAAGGTGGACTCCGCCAAGGGCGAGGACCGGGCGCTGCTCGCGGCGGACGAGGAGCGGCGGCACGGGCCGTGCCGCACGCCGGCCAGGCGGCCCGGCCTGCGCACGGTCGGCCCGGCCGTCACGCACGCGCTGGCCGCCAACGCGGCCCTGCGCTGCCTGTCGGGCTTCCTGATCTTCTTCCTGGCCTTCCTGCTGCGCGAGCACCCGCTGGCCGGGCAGAACGCGGCGGTGTCGCTCGGGATGGTGGGCGTGGCGGCGGGCGCGGGCAACGCGCTGGGCACGGCGGTCGGGGCGTGGCTGCGGTCGCGGGCCCCGGAGATCATCGTCGTGACGGTCGTCGCGATCGCGCTGGGCGCGGCGGTCTCGGCGGCGGTCCTGTTCGGCACGGTGCTGGTGACGTGCCTGGCGGCGGTCGCCGGGTTCGGACAGGCGCTGGCCAAGCTGTCCCTGGACGCGCTGATCCAGCGGGACGTGCCGGAGGCGGTGCGCACCTCGGCGTTCGCCCGCTCGGAGACGCTGCTGCAGATGGCGTGGGTGCTCGGCGGCGCGGTCGGCATCGTGCTGCCGCTGAACGGCGTGCTGGGCATGACGGTGGGCGCCGCGATCGTGGCCACCGGCTGGCTGACCACCGTACGGGGCCTGCTGGCCTCGGCCCGCCGGCCCGGCCCCGACCGCGCCCGGCAGCCCTGACGGCCGGCCGCGGAGGCGTCGTCCCGGCCGTCGCCGGCGTGGGCCATCGGGATGCCGTGGCCCTCTCGGACGGCACGCCGCACCCCCGCGTGGGCGGGGGGCTGGACGTGCCCGATAGCCTTCGGCCATGACCTCGCTGCAATCCGCCGTGCGACGCCGCCGCGCCGTCGCCGCTGCCGGCGCCGTTTCCGCCGGACTGCTCGTCCTGACGGCCTGCGACAAGCCGACGCCGATGGCCACGATCACCGCAGGCGACAACTCGGTGCACTCGGAAGCCATCTGCTACAAGGACGGCAAGGACCTGACGGCCGCCGACCTGGCCAAGTGCCTGAAGGACACCTCGGGCATCGAGACGATCAAGGTCGACCCCGACGACACCGTGCGCTTCGGCGTCGACCCCAAGATCGCCGACGCGGGCTGGACGATCCTGATGAACGACCAGCAGCTCACCGACTCCAGCAACAAGACGTACCGCACCATCCCGGGCAGCGTCTTCTTCAACGCCCAGTACGGAGCCACCGGCAACTCGACGAAGGTCTCCATCAAGGAGGGCGACAAGTCCACCAAGGGCGTGTGGACCTTCAAGCTGCAGAAGGACTCCTGACCACGTCCGCCTCGCCCGCCCCGCGCGTCCTCGTCGCCACCGCCGTCCCGGTCGAACGGGACGCGGTGGCACGGGCGTTGCCGGGCACGGTGCGTGAAGTGCCGCTGCCCGGCGCGACCCTGCACCGCCTCGGCGGCCTGGACCTGCTCGCCGCCGGGGTCGGCCCCGCCCTCGCCGCCGCCTCCACCGCCGCCGCGCTCACCGCCGCCGCGCTCCGCGACACGCCGTACGGCCTGGTCGTGTCGGCCGGCATCGCGGGCGGTTTCCCGCCCGGCGCGCCGGTCGGGTCGCTCGTCGTCGCCGACGAGATCACCGCGGCCGACCTGGGCGCCGAGACCGGCGACGGGTTCCTGCCGGTGACGGAACTCGGCTTCGGCGCCACCACCCACCGCCCTCCCGAATCACTCGTACGGGCTATCGCCGCCGCGACCGGCGCGGCCACCGGCGCCGCGCTGACCGTCTCGACGGTGACCGGCACCGCCGCCCGCGCCGCCGCCCTGCGCGAGCGCCACCCCCGCGCCCTCACCGAGGCGATGGAGGGGTTCGGCGTCGCCGAGGCCGCCGCCGCGCACCGCGTCCCCGTGCTGGAGCTGCGCGCGGTCTCCAACCCCGTCGGGCCGCGCGACCGCGCCGCCTGGCGCATCGGCGACGCCCTGGCCGCCCTGACCGAGGCATTCGGGAAGCTGGCCCCCGTACTGGAGAGTTGGAACCCACATGAGCCCGCTGAATCCTGAGCAGCCCGCCGGCCACGGCCTTCCCGAAGAGCTGCGGATCGCCTACTCGCCCTGCCCCAACGACACGTTCGTCTTCGACGCCCTCGCCCACGGACGGGTCCCGGACGCGCCCGCGCTCGACGTCACGTTCGCCGACATCGACATCACCAACGGCATGGCCGAGCGCGGCGAGTCCGACGTGCTGAAGGTGTCGTACGCCGTACTGCCGTACGTCCTCGGCGAGTACGCGCTGCTGCCGTGCGGCGGCGCGCTGGGGCGCGGCTGCGGGCCGCTGGTGCTGACCAGGGAGGCGGGCACCGACTTGAAGGGCCGCACGGTCGCGGTGCCCAGCGAGAAGTCGACGGCGTACCTGCTGTTCCGGCTGTGGGCGGCGGACACCGTGCCCGGCGGGGTCGGCGAGATCGTGGTGATGCCGTTCAACGAGATCATGCCGGCCGTGCGGGACGGCAAGGTCGACGCGGGCCTGGTGATCCACGAGGCCCGCTTCACCTACCAGAACTACGGGCTGCACAAGCTCGCCGACATGGGCGAGCACTGGGAGGCCACCACCGGGCTGCCGATCCCGCTCGGCGCGATCATCGCCAGGCGGTCGCTGGGCGCGGACGCCCTGACCCGGCTCGCCGAGTCGGTCCGCGCCTCCGTGCGCGCCGCCTGGGACGATCCCGAGGCGTCCCGGCCGTACGTGATGGAGCACGCCCAGGAGATGGACCCGGCCGTCGCCGACCAGCACATCGGGCTGTACGTCAACGAGTTCACCGCCGACCTCGGCGACGACGGCTACGCGGCGGTCCGCGGGCTGCTCACGCGGGCGGCGGCCGAGGGACTCGTACCGGCCCTCGGCCCGGACGCGCTCGCCTTTCCCTGAGCCGGAGCCCCGCCGGCCGGCGGGGCCGCGGCCCCGCCGGTCCGCCGGTCCGGGGCCGGGCGGGCCGGGCCCGGCGTGATCCGAACGAGAGGCCCTAGACGTCCAGCTGGTCGGCGACCGCGCGCAGCAGCGTGGCGACCTTCTTGCCGTGCGCCTTGTCGGGGTAGCGGCCGCGGTTGAGGGTGTGGCCGACGTCCTCCAGCAGCGTGGTCAGGTCCTGCACGATGGGCAGCAGCTCGTCCGGCTTCTTGCGCTGGGCCGCCGCCACCGACGGGGTCGGCTCCAGGAGGGTGACCGACAGGGCCTGGTCGCCGCGCTGACCGGCGACCACACCGAACTCCACTCGCTGTCCCGGCTTGAGCACGTCCACTCCGGCGGGCAGGACCGAGGAATGGACGAAGACGTCACCGCCGTCGTCGCGGGAGAGGAAGCCGAAGCCCTTCTCGCTGTTGAACCACTTGACCTTGCCGGTAGGCACGTCTGTCCTCGTCCTCGTACTCGTCGGAAAACTGCTTCGGAAAAACGGCTCTGGATAGCACACGGGCGGGTCGCGCCCGGACCCGCCGGTACCCAGGCTAATGGTCTTGGGGCGGCTGACAAGACGTCGCCCGGCTGTTCCCTCGCGCTGGGAACTACCCTGGTCCGGTGCGTGACAAAACCCAACCGAATTCCGCCGCGCCCGGCGACGGCCTGATCCGTGCCGGCGCCATCGTGTTCTTCCTCGGCACGGTGGCCACCATGGTCACGGTGGCCCCGCTGTTCCTCGGTGCGAAGCCTTTTCCCACCTACATGTTCGGACTGAGCATGCTCATGGCCGTCGGCTTCCTCATCGCCGGCGCCGGGGTGCTCCGGTCGATCGCCGCGGGCCGCCGTCAGGCGCGGGGCGAAGCGGGATAGTCCGAGTCCTGCCGCGGATCTTCGGCCGAAAAGACCTGAGCGTAGTCCGAAAACCAATTCGGGAACTCGCTCAGATCGGCGAGTACGACATCGGCGCCGGCCTCCCGCAGTTCCTTCTCGTCGCACGGCCCGGTGGCCACCGCGACCGAGAGGGCGCCGGCCGCGCGGGCGCCGCGCACGTCGCCCACGTGGTCACCGACGTACACCTGTGCGCCGTACTCGCGCAGCGCCCGCGCCTTCTGCTCGGCCCAGAGGCCGCCGATCACGGCGTCCGGCCCGATGCCCAGGTGCTCCAGGTGCAGCCGGGCGTTCGGCTCGTGCTTGGCGGTGACCACGATCGACCGGCCGCCGGCCCGGCGCACCGCCTCGACGGCCTCGCGGGCGCCGGTCAGCGCGGGCGTGGCCGTGACGGCGAAGTCCGGGTACATCGCGCGGTACAGGTCCGCCACCGCCTCGACCCGCTCGGCCGGGAACCAGTTGACCAGCTCCTCGGCGAGCGGCGGCCCGAGCCGGGTGACCGCCAGATCGGCGTCGATGTACGTCCCCGTCCGCTCGGACAGCGCCAGATAGCAGGCGCGGATGCCGGGGCGGGAGTCGATGAGGGTCATGTCGAGGTCGAAACCGACGGTCAGCGGGCGAGAAGTCATATGGGCCATTGTGCCGAGCGGGCCCGGGCGGCCCGCCGCCCGGGGCGTGTGACGTGCCTCCGACGCGGGACCGCCACACTCGCTCCTCCCCCCGCGTCGGCTACCCGCGTCGCTGGGAGCGCCACAGGAGGAACAGGGCCGAGAGGACGGCCGCCGCCCGGACCACCCAGGGCCAGGTCTGGGCGAGCGCGTCGTTCAGGTGGTCCTGGGCGAGGGGGTCGCCCCAGCGGCCCTCGCCCCGGCCCCACAGCCAGACGCCTCCGGCCGCGGCGGCCAGGCCGGGCATGCCCATGACCGCCCACTTGGTCTCCGTCGGGGTCAGCCGCCGCGAGCCGTAGGCGATGACCCAGCCCAGGAGCAGTGCGAACCAGTTGCCGAGCACCGCGCCCCCGACCAGCAGCAGGGCCGCCAGCAGGAGCAGGGGGTTGCTCCACCTGGCGCCCGCCGTCCTCTCCTTCGCCGGACGCCGGGGCAGCAGGCCGAAGCGCTTGCGCGCGGGGGCGGGTTCGGCGGGGGCCGCTTCGGCCGGGGCGCCGGGCGCGGTCTCCGCCGCCTTCGCCGCGCCCGGCGGCTCCTTGGGCGGCGGAGCCTTGAGCAGGTCGGCGATCTCGACGCCGCCGACGAAGCCGGGGACGTCGTCGCCGATCCCGAACGGGCTGCCGTCCGTGCGCCACCAGTCGGCGGTCGCGCCGAGCTGGTCGGCGGTCGCCAGGTGGGGCGGCGGGGCGGCGACGGGGGACGGTGGCGGCGCCGCCTCGGGCTGCGCCGGGCGCGGCCGGGGGACGATCCTGCGCAGCCCCCTGGGCCTGGCCTCCCGCTCCGTCCCAAACGCGTCGTCCGGCTCCGCCGCGGGCCGTGGCGGAGCCGGACGCTCCGCCGCGGGCCGTGGCGCGGGGGCCTCGGGCTCGCGCTGCACGGGCACGGACGGGGCCTGGGCCCGCGGGCCGCCGGGGCCCGGCGCGGAGCCGCCCGCCGCCGCGACGATGTCGTCGGGGCTGCCCAGGCGGTCGATGATGCGGCGCACGGCGGCGGGACTGTCCACGGCCGCCTTCGCCCGGCACCGGTCGATCTCGTTGCGCAGCTCCGAGACGAGGCGCATCCGGGTGGCCGACGGCAGTTGCCGCTGCTGTGCCACGTCCCCGACGCGGCTCAGATACTCGTAGACGACCTGGTCGCTCTCGATCCCCACGAACCCCTCCGGGGCGGCTGGCCGATGACCCCGTGGGACGAAGGTACCGCCTACGCCCCCACCACCCGAAGCGCCCCACACACCGCGCGCCGCCCCCACCACCGACCACCCGCCCCCGGCGGTGCGGACGGCGGGTGGAGCCAGGCGCGGCCCGGGACCGGGCCCTGCGGCCCCGCGCACGTGTCCCCGCGTCGGTCCCACCCGCTAACGTGGGTCGGATGAGCGGCGATGAGAAACCGGCGGCAGCCCCCCGATCGCTGGCGGAGGCGCTTCGTGAGCGTGACGACGCCTCGCTGGCCGCGCTGCTGCGCAGCCGTCCCGACCTCATCACGCCCGTCCCGACCGACCTGACCCAGCTCGCCACCCGGGCCGGGACCCGTGCCTCGGTGGTGCGCGCGCTGGAGCGGCTGGACCGGTTCGCGTTGCAGACGGCGGAGGCGCTGGCGGTGGCCGGCGACCCGGCGTCGTACGGCGAACTGCTCGGCCTGACGGCCGGGGACGACGGTGACCCGGAGGTCGCCGCCGCGCTGCCCCACGCGCTCGGCGCCCTGCGCGCACAGGCGCTCGTCTGGGGCGCCGACGACCGGCTGCACCTGGTGCGCACGGCGCGCGAACTGCTCGCGCCGTCCCCGCAGCACCCCTCCCCCACCGGGCTCGGCCCGACCGTGCGGGAGGCCACGGCGGGCATGTCGCCGGGGCGGATCCAGGAGATCGTGGCCGCCGCCGGACTGCCGTCGACGCACGACTCCGTCTCCGCCGTCGCCGCGCTCACCGGCCTGTTCACCGACCGGGAGCGGATGGCGGCGCTGCTCGCCGACGTGCCGGCCGACTCCCTCGACGTGCTCGACCGCCTGGTCTGGGGGCCGCCGTACGGCCAGGTCACCGCCGATCCGGCGCCCCGGCTGCGCCTGCTGCTGGACCGCGGCCTGCTGCTGCCCACGCAGCCCGGCACCGTCGTCCTGCCCCGCGAGGTCGCCCTGCACCTGCGCGCCGGGCGGGCGCACCGCACGCCCGAGCCGGTGCCGCCCGCCGTGACGGCGAGCGCGACGCACCGTCCACAGGTTGTGGACGCGACGGCGGCCGGGCAGGCGTACACCGCGCTCGCCACCGTCGAGGAGCTGCTGAAGGACTGGGACGAGGGCGGGCCGACCGTCCTGCGCGCCGGCGGCCTGAGCGTGCGCGACCTCAAGCGCACCGCCGTCGCCCTGGACGTGCCCGAGCCGGTGGCCGCCTTCTGGGTGGAACTCGCCTACGCGGCCGGACTTCTGGCCTCCGACGGCGAGGCCGACGAGCGGTACGCGGCGACCCCGGCGTACGACGAGTGGCTGGAGCGGCCCCCCGCCGACCGCTGGGCGCAGCTGGCCCAGGCCTGGCTGGCGGCGACCCGTACCCCGGGCGTGATCGGCGGACGGGACGCCAAGGACCGCACGCTGTCCGCGCTGGGCCCTGGCCTGGACCGCTCGGCCGCCCCGGAGGTACGGCACCGGGCGCTGGCCCTGCTGGCGGCCCTGCCCGAGGGCGCCGCGCCGGACGCCGAGTCGGTGCTGGCCCGGCTGCGCTGGGAGCGCCCGCTGCGCGGGCCGCAGCGCGAGGGCGACCACGATCTGCGGGCCCGGCTGGCCCGGTGGACGCTGTCCGAGGCGGAGCTGCTGGGCGTGACGGGCCGCGGCGCGCTGTCCGCGCACGGGCGGGCGCTGCTGGGCGCGCCCCAGGGGCCGGCGGGCGCGGACCGTTCCGGCGCCGAGGCGACGCCGGCCGGGCCCGGCGACAAGCTGCCCGTCCACAAGCACCACCACCCGCCCGCCGGTCCCCCGTACGGCCCCGCGCCCCTGTCCCCCGCCGAGCGGGCCACCGCCACGGCCGCCGCCGCCCGCCTGCTCGCCCCGCTGCTGCCCGAACCGCTGGACCACGTGCTGCTCCAGGCCGACCTGACGGCGGTGGCGCCCGGCCCGCTGCGCCGGCCGCTGGCCGACGTGCTGGGCGTGCTCGCCGACGTCGAGTCCAAGGGCGGCGCGACCGTCTACCGCTTCACCCCGGCCTCCGTACGCCGCGCCCTGGACGCCGGCCGCAGCGCCGCCGACGTGCACGCCTTCCTGGCCGAGCACTCCCGTACGCCGGTGCCGCAGCCGCTGGCGTACCTGATCGACGACGTGGCCCGCAAGCACGGGCACCTCAGGGTGGGCGCGGCCTCGGCGTACGTGCGCTGCGACGACGACGCGCTGCTGAACGAGATCCTGGCCGACAAGCGGTCCGCGGGCCTCGGGCTGCGCCGGCTCGCGCCGACCGTGCTGGCCGCGCAGGCCGACCCGGGCACGCTGCTGGAGGGGCTGCGCGCGATGGGGTACGCGCCGGCCGCCGAGTCCGCCGCCGGCGACGTGCTCATCGCCCGCGCCGACTCCCACCGCACCCCGCCGCGCACCGCCCCCGAGCCGGTCCCGGACGGCCCGCCCGCGCCGGACGGCGCCCTGCTGTCGGCCGCGATCCGCGCGATCCGCGCGGGCGACCTGGCCTCCACCGCCCCGCGCAGACCGACCGCGTCCCGGGCCCACGACGGATCCGACGGCGACCTGCCGCGCACCAGCGCGGCCGAGACCCTGGCCACCGTGCAGGCCGCCGTCCTCACCGGCGAGACCCTGTGGATCGGCTACGTCAACGCCGACGGCGCCGCCAGCCAGCGCGTCATCGCCCCGATCCGCGTCGAGGGCGGCTTCGTGACGGCGTACGACCACACCGCCGACGAGATCCGCACCTATCCGCTGCACCGGATCACGGGTGTGGCGGAGCTCGCGGAGGAAGCCGCCGCGGACCCGTCGTGACCGGCTGCCGGTAAGGCACACTGGAGGATTGGCCGTGTGGTGCGGCCGAACGGAAAGGGTGCCGCGCGTGAATGGTCCGCTCATCGTCCAGTCAGACAAAACCCTCCTTCTCGAAGTCGACCACGAGCAGGCCGACGACTGCCGTCGCGCCATCGCGCCGTTCGCGGAGCTGGAGCGGGCGCCGGAGCACATCCACACCTACCGGGTGACCCCGCTCGGCCTGTGGAACGCGCGCGCCGCCGGGCACGACGCCGAGCAGGTCGTGGACGCGCTGGTGCAGTACAGCCGCTACCCGGTGCCGCACGCGCTGCTCGTCGACATCGCCGAGACGATGGACCGCTACGGCCGCCTCACCCTCTCCAAGCACCCCGCACACGGGCTGGTGCTCACCACCACCGACCGGCCGGTGCTGGAGGAGGTGCTGAAGTCCAAGCGGGTCGCCCCGCTGGTCGGCGCGCGGATCGACCCGGACACCGTGGCCGTGCACCCCTCCGAGCGCGGGCAGATCAAGCAGACGCTGCTCAAGCTCGGCTGGCCGGCCGAGGACCTGGCCGGGTATGTCGACGGCGAGGCGCACCCGATCGACCTGCACGAGGACGGCTGGACGCTCAGGCCCTACCAGAAGCAGGCCGTGGAGAACTTCTGGCACGGCGGCAGCGGCGTCGTCGTGCTGCCCTGCGGGGCGGGCAAGACGCTGGTCGGCGCGGGTTCGATGGCGCAGGCCAAGTCCACCACGCTGATCCTGGTGACCAACACCGTCTCCGCGCGGCAGTGGAAGCACGAGCTGGTGAAGCGGACCTCGCTGACCGAGGACGAGATCGGCGAGTACAGCGGTACGAAGAAGGAGATCCGCCCGGTCACCATCGCCACGTACCAGGTGCTCACCACGCGGCGGAAGGGCGTCTACCCGCACCTGGAGCTGTTCGACTCCCGCGACTGGGGCCTGATCGTCTACGACGAGGTGCACCTGCTGCCCGCGCCGGTCTTCAAGTTCACCGCCGACCTCCAGGCCCGCCGCAGGCTCGGCCTGACCGCGACCCTGGTCCGCGAGGACGGCCGCGAGTCCGACGTGTTCTCCCTCATCGGGCCGAAGCGGTTCGACGCTCCCTGGAAGGAGATCGAGGCGCAGGGCTACATCGCGCCCGCCGACTGCGTCGAGGTCCGCGTCAACCTCACCGACTCCGAGCGCCTGGCCTACGCCACCGCCGAGACCGAGGAGAAGTACCGCTTCTGCGCGACCACCGCGACCAAGCGGAAGGTCACCGAGGCGATCGTGCGCCGCTTCGCCGGTCAGCAGATCCTCGTCATCGGCCAGTACATCGACCAGCTCGACGAACTCGGCGAGCACCTGAACGCCCCCGTCATCAAGGGCGAGACGTCCAACGCCCAGCGCGAGAAGCTGTTCGACGCCTTCCGGGAGGGGGAGATCAACGTGCTGGTGGTCTCCAAGGTCGCCAACTTCTCCATCGACCTGCCGGAGGCCACCGTCGCCATCCAGGTCTCGGGCACCTTCGGCTCCCGCCAGGAGGAGGCCCAGCGGCTCGGCCGCGTGCTGCGCCCCAAGGCCGACGGCCACCAGGCGCACTTCTACTCGGTGGTCGCCCGCGACACCATCGACCAGGACTTCGCCGCCCACCGCCAGCGCTTCCTGGCCGAACAGGGCTACGCCTACCGGATCATGGACGCTGACGAGCTGCTGGCAGGGGAGGTCTGACCGGCGGCGCGGCGAAGCGGCCCCGGCGCGGGTCCCCCACCGCGGCCGCCAGCAGGGCCAGGGCGAGGAGCGGGTAGGGCGAGGCCAGGGGCTGCTGCCACCAGGCCAGCCTCAGGTCGCCGTCGCCGCCGCGCGGCACCAGCCACATCGTGCGGGCGGTGAAGCAGACGAGGGCGACGGCCGCCCACACGCGGCGGCCCTCGGCGAGCAGCACGGTGATCAGCGGCACGCACCACACCCAGTGGTGGGACCAGCTGATCGGCGAGACCAGCAGGGCGGTCAGGGCGGTCAGCAGGACGCCCCACCGCTCGCTCGGCGCCCGCCGGGCCGCCCACAGGCCCGCCGCCGCCACCGCCACCGCCGGCAGCAGCCAGGCGGGGCCCGGCGACGGATCGTGCAGCGCGCGGGCGACCAGGCCTCGGAGGGACTGGTTGTCGATGATCCACGTCTTGCCCACCCGGTCGCTCCGGAAGAACAGCCGCGTCCAGTACTCGACGCTCGCCGCGGGCAGCACGAGCGCGCCCAGGGCGACGGTGGCGGCGAACGCGGCCGTCGCCGTCGCCGCCTCCCGGCCGCGCCCGCGCAGCAGCAGGAGGACGACGAAGAGTCCCGGGGTGAGCTTGACGCCGGTCGCCATCCCGATCGCCGCGCCCCGAAGGCGCGCGCCGGGCGGCCGCGTGAGGTCCCACAGGACCAGGCAGGCCAGCGCCAGGTTGATCTGCCCGTAGCCGAAGGTCTGGAAGACCGGTTCGAGCCAGAGCGCGAGCGCCGTCCCCGCGCACACCCGCGGCAGGGCGGCCTCGCGGCCCGCCAGACGGGCGGAGAGCCGGACCAGCCAGACCAGCAGGAGCGCGTTGACCGCGCAGAACACCAGCTTCACCGCGGGCACCGGCAGCAGCGCGACCGGCACGAACAGCAGCGCCGCGAACGGCGGGTACGTGGCCGGCAGCCGCCCCTCGGTGATCGTGAAGCCGTAGAGGTCGCGGCCGTGCAGGACGGAGGCGCCCTCGGCGCGGTAGACCACGGCGTCCGGCATCGGGACGCGCAGGACCGCGAACAGGGTTCCCAGGGCGAGGAAGGAGACGGCGAGGAGGACGAAGGGGGTCGCGGGATGCGACCGGAGGGCCACCGTCCGTTTCGTCACGGACCGACCCTAGTCGGTCATTTGTGCCGTACGCCCGCTTCCTCGCCGTACTCGCCGAGGATGACCACGTCGAACGCGGCGCCCGCGAACACCTTCACGGCGTGCAGGACGTCGCCGAGGCGGTGGTGGTGGTGACTGTGGCTGCCCTGCACGGCCGTGGCGCCGGAGGGGCGGGCGGCGGGCGCCGGGTGGATGGCTGCTGCGCTCATGGTTGCTGCGCTCATGACTCAAGGATGGATCCGGGGACTTGAGGCGGGCGTCCCCCGCGGAGCCGACCTCGTCCTCCACCGCGTACCCCTCTGGAGGGACCACACCCCTTAGTCCGGCCGGGTGACGACCCTTAGGGGCTGGAGGAGCATCGGCTGGCCCGGGCCGGGGATGCGGTCGGGCCCCGACCGGGGATGCGGTCAGGCCCGGACCGGGGATGCGGTCGGGCCCGGGCCGGGAAATCGGTCGGGCCCGGGCCGGGAAATCGGTCGGGCCCGGGCCGGGAAATCGGTTGGCCCCCGCTCCCCCCGAACACCTAGAATCTCCGCTCTTGCCCGCCTCCCTCGCGGAGCGCCGCCGTCCGGACGGAAACCGGACGGCAGAACCCGCAGCCGCACGGCGCGGCCGCACCCGGCCCCGCCGTCAGTCCCGTAGGTCCCCGGAGGCACTTCCTTGTCCACGCCCGCCGACGCCCCGGCCGCCGCCCCGACCGCCGACAACCCGCTCGTCCGCGAGCGGTCCCACCTCGCCGCCTCCCGCGCCGCGCTGCGGGCCATGCGCGAGGACGTCGAGTCCCTCGACATCCGCGACGTCACCGCGAACTGGGTCAACGCCCAGATCCTCGCCCGCCAGATCGAGGACCGGATCAAGGCCCTGGCCGACCTCAGCGACACCCCGCTGTTCTTCGGCCGCCTCGACTACCTGCACAGCCCGGGCGCGGACCTGGCCGAGGGCGCGCAGGGGGAGCAGTTCTACATCGGGCGGCGGCACGTGCACGACGCGGACGGCGACCCGATGGTCATCGACTGGCGTGCGCCGGTCTCGCAGCCGTTCTACCGCGCGTCCAAGAAGGACCCGATGGACGTCGCGCTGCGCCGCCGCTTCGGCTACACCGGCGGCGACCTCACCGCCTACGAGGACGAGCACCTGTCCGACCCGGCCGAGGCCGCCGCCACCAGCAAGCTGCTCCAGCAGGAGATCGAGCGCCCGCGCGTGGGCCCGATGCGCGACATCGTCGCGACCATCCAGCCCGAGCAGGACGAGATCGTCCGCTCCGCACTGTCCGGCACCGTCTGCGTGCAGGGCGGCCCCGGCACCGGGAAGACCGCCGTCGGCCTGCACCGCGTCGCCTATCTGCTCTACGCCCACCGCGAGCGCCTGGCCCGCACGGGCACCCTCGTCATCGGGCCGAACAAGTCCTTCCTGCACTACATCGAGCAGGTCCTCCCGGCGCTCGGCGAGCTGGCCGTGCGGCAGGCGACCGTCGACGACCTGGTGGCCCATGTCGAGGTGCGCGGCACGGACGGCGCGGCGGCGGCGATCGTCAAGGGCGACGCGCGCATGGCCGAGGTGCTGCGGCGCGCGGTGTACTCGCACGTGACCCCGCCCACCGAACCGGTCGTGGTGGTGCGCGGCTCACGTCGCTGGCGGGTCCCGGCGTACGAACTGGAGGAGGTCGTCCGCGAGTTGCTGGACCGCGGCATCCGCTACGGGGCGGCCCGCGAGGCCCTGCCGCAGCGCATCGCCCACGCGGTGCTGGTGCAGATGGAGCGGGCGGGCGAGGCCCCGGACGACCGGGTGCAGGACGCGGTCGCCCGCAACACCGCGGTGAAGGCGGCCGTCAAGGCGATCTGGCCGCCGGTCGACCCGGCGAAGCTGGTGCTGCGGCTGCTGACCGACGCGGAGTTCCTCGCCGCCCACGCCGAGGGGATCCTCACCGAGGACGAGCGCGAGACGATCCTGTGGGCCAGGCCCGTGCGGTCGGTGAGGTCGGCCAAGTGGTCGGCGGCGGACGCGGTGCTGATCGACGAGGCCACCGACCTCGTCGAGCGCACGCACTCCCTCGGGCACGTGGTGCTGGACGAGGCGCAGGACCTCTCGCCCATGCAGTACCGGGCGGTCGGGCGGCGCTGCACCACCGGGTCGGCGACCGTGCTGGGCGACCTCGCGCAGGGCACCACGCCGTGGGCGACCCGGACGTGGGAGGAGGCGCTCTCGCACCTGGGCAAGGGCGAGGGCGTCATCGAGGAGCTGACCGCCGGTTTCCGCGTCCCCACGGACGTGATCGCCTACGCCTCCCGGCTGCTGCCGCACATCGCGCCGGGGCTGACCCCGGTCGCCTCGGTCCGTGAGAACCCCGGCTTCTTCGAGGTCCGTGCGAGCGAGGGCGACGCGGACGTGGTGGCGGCCTGCGAGGAACTGCTGCGCCACGAGGGCTCGACCGGCCTGATCGCCGCCGACGCCCGGGTGCCGGTCCTCGCCGAGGCGCTGACGGCGGCCGGGCTGACGTATCTGTCCCCCGGCGAGGAGACGACGGCCGAGACCCGGCTCACCCTGGTCCCGGCCTCGCTCGCCAAGGGCCTGGAGTACGACTACGTCGTCCTGGACGAGCCGCGGGCCGTGGTCGACGGCGAACCCGACGAGCGCACCGGCCTGCGCCGCCTGTACGTGGCCCTGACCCGAGCCGTCTCCGGCCTGGTCGTCACCCACACCACCGCCCTGCCGCCCCAGCTGTCGTAACCGCCGTGGGCGAGCGCGCGGGGGGACCGGCGCCCTGAGCGGACGCCGCTGCCCGACGGGCGCGGGCCGGGGCGGACGCCGCCGCCCGCAGCGGACCGGGCGGCCGTGAGCGGCGCGGCCGTCCGGGGCCGCCCGGTGGGGCGGCCGTCGGTGGCGCGGGCCGCCGGGTCCGGTGCGGGCGACCCGTACCGGTACGGGCGGCCATGAGTGCGGCCATCCGTGCCCCGCACCCGGCCGCCGGGCCCGGTACGGGCGGCCGGGGCCGGGGCGCGCGGCGGCGGCGCGCGGTGCGGCCCGGTCCGGTCCGGGGTTCAGACCGCCGGGCGGTGGACCGCCTCGCCGTCGAGTACCGCGCGCCACTGGGCGACCGCGCCGACGGAGACCGGGCCGGCCCAGCCGGTGGGGCGGGCCGCGCCGCCGATGTGGAAGGCGTCGATGCCGGCCGAGCGCAGCGCCGGCACGTGGTCGAGGCGCAGACCGCCGCCGACCATGATCCGCTGCTCGTAGCCGGGCTCCCCGCTGCGGGCCGCCTCCGCGACCAGGGTGGGAAGCCCGTCGTCGACCCCGCCGGCCGCGCCCGCCGTCAGATAGGTGTCCAGGCCGGGCAGCCCGTCCAGCTGCTTGCGCAGGGCGTCCCGGTCGGCGGCGCGGTCGATCGCCCGGTGGAAGGTCCACCGGCAGCCGTCCAGCTCGTCCACCACCCGCTCCACGGCCGCGAGGTCCGCCCCGCCGTCCTCGTCGAGGAAGCCGAGGACGAACTCCTCGGCCCCCGCCTCCCGCAGTGCGCCGACGACCCCGGCCAGCCTGTCCACGCCCCCGGCGCCGCCCGCGGCGAAGCCGTCCGCGAGCCGCACCATCACGCGCAGCGGAATGTCGACGGCGGCGCGGATCTCGGCCACGGTCCCGACCGACGGGGTGAGCCCGTCGGCCGCCATGTCGGTCACCAGCTCGAGGCGGTCCGCGCCTCCGGCCTGGGCGGCGACCGCGTCCTCGACGTCGAGCGCGATCACCTCCAGGGCTGCACGCATGCTCATGGGACCCCTTTCCTCGGTTTCCCCTGGGGCTTGACAGGTCTAGTCCAATATCAGGGTACGCCGGGGAGGTCCCCGCATGGGGAACCGGTCAGCCGAAGATGTTCAGCTCGCCCTCCTCCGCGCCCGCCAGCTCGTAGCCGCCCGCGGGCAGCGGACGCCCGGCGCACAGCCGTACGAGGGTCGCGGCGTCGCCGATGTACCGGGCCGGCGTCCGCGCGCCGCTCATGTCGCCGAGCCGCAGCGGCTCGTCCAGGTCGTCCAGGTCGGCGTGCACGGCGAGCCGGCCCCGGTCGCGGGTGACGCGGGCGAGCAGCGGCAGCGCGTACGCCAGCCCCGCGCCGCCGTACGCGCCCGGCTCGCCGAAGGCCTCGCGCACGTCGCCGGCGTGCACCCATACGCCGAACGCGACCAGGTCCAGCGCCCCGTCGCCCTTCGCGATGACCGCGCCGGCCTCGGTCATCCCCCGCTCCAGCTCGTCCAGCACCCGCCCGTGCGACCAGTCGGCCCGCTCGGCGATGTCCCGGTCGTTGGACTCGGGCGAGAACACGCCCTTCTCGAACCGGCCCTCCACCACCCGCGTCAGAGCGGCCCCGCAGTGCGCGAGCACGTCCCGCACCGCCCACCCCGGGCACCCGGCGGTCGGCAGCGCGAAGTCGGCCTCCGGCCGCTCCCGCAGCAACGGGATCAGCGCGTCCCGTTCCGAGGTCAGCAACCGCCCGGGCAGCTCAGGGTCCCTCGTCTCCTGCACCTCAAGAGAAGTCATGCCGACCACGCTAAGGGCTGTCGCCGAGTTCCCGCCCGATCCGCTACGCCCGGTGAACCTTCCCGGCCGCGGCACCGGGTACTCCCTTCGGATCGGACCGGGCCGGCGGGAGAATGGGCGCATGGCCGATCACGCCGACCTCGACACCCTCCGGGCCCGCTTCACGCGCGCCCTCGAAAGCGCCCGCGGCCCCGAAGGCGGCCCCGACCCCGCGCCCTACGCCGACGACCTGCTGCGGCGCTGGAAGGAGCCGCAGCGGCACTACCACACGCTCACCCACCTCACCGCGGTGCTCGACCACGTCGACGTGCTGGAGGAGTACGCCGCCGACCCGGACACCGTGCGGCTGGCCGCCTGGTTCCACGACGCCGTGTACCTGCCCGACCGGTCGGAGAACGAGGAGCGCTCCGCCCGGCTCGCCGAGCGCGCGCTGCCCGAGGCCGGGGTGGCGCCGGACACGACCGCCGAGGTGGCCCGGCTGGTCCGCCTCACCGTCACCCACGACCCGGCCGGCGACGACCGCGACGGGCGGGTCCTGTGCGACGCCGACCTCGCGATCCTGGCCGCGCCCCCGTCCGCGTACGCCGCCTACACGGCCGGCGTCCGCGAGGAGTACCACTTCGTGCCCGACGACCTCTTCCGCACCGGACGGTCCGACGTGCTGCGCCGACTCCTCGCCCTGCCCCGCCTGTTCCGCACCCCCTACGGCGAACGCCACTGGGAGGCGACGGCCCGCTACAACATCACCGCCGAGCTGGAAATGCTGTCGCGATGACGCCGGTCCCCCGCCTACCCTGCGCGTCATGGACGCATGGGGCGGGGAACAGGTGGAGCGGGCCGTCGCGGACGCGGTGGCGCTGCTGCGGACGGCGACGGACCGGGACTGGGAGACGGTGCGCGCCGGCCGGGTCGAGTGGAGCTGCCGGCACACCGCCGAGCACATCGCGGGCGATCTCATCGCCTACGCCGGGCAGTTGGCGGGCCGCGCGCAAAGCGACTACGTCCCCTTCGAGATCACCTTCGACGAGGGCACCGGCAACGACGGCGTCCTGGACGTGATCGAGACGACCGGCGTGCTGCTCACCGCCGCCGTCCGCACCACCCCGCCCGAGGTCAGGGCCTTCCACCCGTACCCCTTCCGCAGCGCGAACCGCGAGGGCTTCGCCGCGATGGGCATCGCCGAGGTGCTGCTGCACACCCACGACATCGCCACCGGCCTGGGCCTGGCGTACGAACCGCCCGCCGACCTGTGCGAGGACCTCCTCGCCCGCATCTTCCCGCACGTCCGGCCGGGTGAGGCCCCCTGGCCGACCCTGCTGTGGGCCACCGGGCGCGGCGAGCTGCCCGGCCGCGACCCGGTCACCGAGTGGCGGTGGAGCAACACCCTCGCGATCCCCGCCGGACGCCTCACCCTGGAGGGCGTCAGCCCGGCCGCCGCCCGCGACCTGAGCGCCGGCGGCGACGGCGGCTTCCGGTGGGTCGAGGGCGGCCCCTACGCGGGGACGCGGGACGCCGCCGGGATGGTCGTGAAGGCGTACGAGAGCGGGGTGCACCGGCCCGAGTGGGGCATGTTCGCGCTGGTGCGGCGCGAGGACGGGCGCGCGGTCGGCGCGATGGGCTTCCACGGCGCGCCCGACGCGGACGGCTGCGCCGAGATCGGGTACGACCTCGCCGAGGCGGCTCGCGGCCACGGCTACGCCACCGAGGCGCTCACCGCGCTGTCGGGCTGGGCGTTGGCCCGCGACGGCGTACGGCGGCTGCTCGCGATGATCGAGCGGGACAACCTGCCGTCCCAGCGGGTGGTCACCCGCGCGGGCTTCGCCCGGGTGGACGAGGACGGCGACCCGGTCGCCTACGAACTGCGTTCCTGAGGACGGCGCTTGCGGCGGCGCAGCCCGGCGGAGTGCAGCAGCCGCACCACCTCGCGACTGCTGACCTCGACCGCGCCCGCCGCCACCGCGTCCGGGTAGCGGTGCGCGGGAAGGTCGTAGTGGTCGCGGTCGAAGGCGCGCCGCGGCAGGCCCAAGTCGGCGGCGAACACGTGCAGTTCGGCGTAGGAGACGTCGCTGACGAGGTGGGACCACAGACGGCCGTGGCCCGGCCAGGTCGCCGGGTCGACGTAGACGGTCACGCGGCCACCCGGGCCGCGGCGGCGGCCACGGCGAGGCCGGCCGCCGTACGCGCGGCCGTCACGAGGGCGTCTTCCCGCCCAGGGCGCGGGCCAGCGCGCCCACCGGGGCGACCTTCACGCCCGCCTGCGCGCACACCCAGTGCGGGTCGGGGCCGAGTTCCGGTTCGACGTCCAGCGCGTGCGGGTCGCCGTAGCCGCACACCGGGCACAGCGGCCAGCGGCCGTACCGCTCCAGGAGCGCGTCCTGGACGTCCTGCGCGACCAGGCCGGCCACGTACCGCGCGCCGTCCGGCCATTGCTCCACCCACCAGCGGCGCTGGGCGACGGAGTCCTCGACGAGCGAGACGACGTCCGCCTTCGCGGCCTCGCCCGCCACCAGGTCGGCGAGCACCAGGGCGCGCGCGGCGTGCAGAGCCTGCTCCAGCGGGCTGATGGGGTCTGTCATGTCTCCATTGTGCGTAACTCTTGACCACACCTCCGTACGGAAAATAGCTTTCATGGTGTGACCCAGGACGTGAAGGAAATTTTCGCAGGCTCGGGCACCAGGGGCGCCCAGGGCGGCGCGCCGCCCGCACCGGCCGCCCTCGCGGCGAAGGTGCGCACGCTCGCGCCCTCCATGACCCGTTCCATGCAGCGCGTCGCCGAGGCCGTCGCGAGCGACCCGGCCGGCTGCGCCGCCCTCACCGTCACCGGCCTCGCCGAGCTCACCGGCACCAGCGAGGCCACCGTCGTGCGCACCGCCCGCCTGCTCGGCTATCCGGGTTACCGCGACCTGCGCCTCGCCCTCGCGGGCCTCGCCGCCCAGCAGCAGTCCGGGCGCGCGCCGGCCATAACGACCGACATCGCGGTGGACGACCCCATCGCCGACGTCGTCGCCAAGCTCGCCTACGACGAGCAGCAGACCCTCGCCGACACCGCCGCCGGTCTCGACACCGTCCAGCTCGGCGCGGCCGTCGCCGCCCTCGCCGCCGCCCGCCGCACCGACGTGTACGGCATCGGCGCCTCCGGCCTGGTCGCCCAGGACCTCACGCAGAAGCTGCTGCGCATAGGGCTGATAGCGCACGCGCACAGCGACCCGCACCTCGCCGTCACCAACGCGGTGCAGCTGCGCGCAGGCGACGTGGCGATCGCGATCACCCACTCGGGTTCCACCGGGGACGTGATCGAGCCGCTGCGGGTGGCCTTCGAGCGCGGCGCGACCACGATCGCGGTCACCGGCCGCCCCGACGCCCCGGTCACCCAGTACGCCGATCACGTCCTGACCACCTCCACGGCCCGCGAGAGCGAGCTGCGCCCGGCGGCGATGTCCTCCCGCACCAGTCAACTGCTGGTCGTGGACTGCCTGTTCGTGGGCGTGGCGCAGCGGACCTACGAGACGGCGGCGCCGGCCCTGGCGGCCTCCTACGAGGCGCTGGCCCACCGGCACAGCCCCCGGGGCACGGACCGGCGCTCGTAGCGGGGCGCCGGGAGGCTCCCGAGGCGCGCACCGCCCGGGCCGAACACCGCCCCGGGCGGGCGCGGTCCGGGGACGGGCCGTCCCGGCGGGCGGCGTCCGGGGCGAGGCCGTCCCGGGCGGGCGCCGCCGGTCGTCGTTCCCGTCCGGGTTCCCGCCCCCCGCGCATCCCCTTCCGCACCCGCGGCCCCACCCGCAGCACGACCCCCGCACCCGCACCCGTACCCGTACCGCATCGTCATCGCACGAAGAGAGCCGTCCCTCATGACCTCCACGCCCCACTACCGTGAGCTGCGTACCGAGCTGGAGACGCTGACGACCGAGGCGTTCCGCCCCGAGCTGGCCGAGATCGACCGGCTGCCCACCCTGGACATCGCCCGGCTGATGAACGCCGAGGACACCACCGTGCCGCGTGCGGTGGCCGAACGGCTGCCGCAGATCGCCGCCGCGATCGACGCGGTGACCGGGCGGATGGCACGCGGCGGCCGGCTGATCTACGCGGGCGCGGGCACCGCCGGCCGGCTGGGGGTGCTGGACGCCTCCGAGTGCCCGCCGACCTTCAACACCGACCCCTCACAGGTCGTCGGCCTGATCGCGGGCGGCCCGGGGGCGATGGTGACCTCGGTCGAGGGCGCGGAGGACTCCCGGGAGCTGGCGGTCGAGGCGCTGGACGCCCTCGGGCTCACCCCGGACGACACGGTGGTCGGCGTCTCCGCCTCGGGCCGCACCCCCTACGCCGTCGGCGCGGTCGAGCACGCCCGCCGGCTGGGCGCCCTGACCATCGGCCTGTCCTGCAACGCCGGCAGTGCGCTGGCCGCCGCCGCCGAGCACGGGATCGAGGTGGTCGTCGGCCCCGAGCTGCTGACCGGCTCGACCCGTCTGAAGGCCGGCACGGCGCAGAAGCTGGTCCTGAACATGATCTCGACGCTCACGATGATCCGCCTGGGCAAGACGTACGGGAACCTGATGGTCGACGTACGGGCGTCGAACGAGAAGCTGCGCGCCCGCTCCCGCCGGATCGTCGCCCTCGCCACCGGCGCGCCGGACGAGGAGATCGAACGGGCCCTGACGGCCGCGAACGGAGAGGTGAAGAACGCCATCCTGATCCTCCTGGCCGAGGTGGACGCCCCGACCGCCGCCCGCCTGCTGGCCGCGTCGGCCGGCCACCTGCGCACGGCCCTCACCCGCGCCGGGGCCTGACGGCGGGAGGAGGGTCCGGCCCCGCGCCGCGACCGACGACGGGGAGGAGGATCCGGGTTGGACCGGATCCTCCTTTCCGGGCCGGACCGGCGACCGCCCCGGCGGGCCTACGCTGGGAGGACCATGAACCACGCCCAGCTCACCGCCCTCGGACGCGCCCTCCGGCTCCTCGGCGAGCACGGGGAGGCGCTGACCGCCGACACCCCCGACGCCCGACTGCACGAGGTGAAGGGCGACCTGCGGCGCGCCCTGGACCTGCTGGAGGAGAGCGTCAGCACGGCCGCCGCGGCCACCCGCTGCCCCGAACACCCGAACGGGCCCGTCGACGCGAGCGCCCCCGACCTGTGCCTGCTGTGCGAGACCCGGCGGCGCGCCGCCCGCCGCCGGGAGGTCGACGGACCGTCCTACGCCCGGCCGGGCGCCGAACCGGCCACCGCGCCGTCCCGCTACGGGGTGCGCGAGGACCGGCCGCAGCCCCAGCAGCGCTGGCTGCCGGAGCTGTGGAACGGGCGGGAGTGGCAGCTGTGCGGAACCCCGCGCCGGGACCGGCGCGAGGCCGAGCTGTTCATCGCCGCCCAGCGCCGGGCGCCGCGCGCCGCGATGGCCTACCGGCTCGTGCACGAGTTCACCGACTACGAGGTCGTACGGGTCTGGGGCAGCCCCGTACGCGTCGACATCGAGCCGCTCGGGAACGCGTGACCCCGGCGAAGGCGGGGCGCCCGGCGCGAGCGGTGCGCCGGGCGGAGGCCGTACTCCCCGCGGGGTGTCCTACGCCTTGACCGCCGGCTTCTCCCGCTCGCCCGTCGCGACCGGACCGCCCGCCGCCGCGACCCGCTGGCGTGGGATGAACGAGGCGATGACGAAGCCGAGCAGCGCGGCGCCCGCGCCGAGCGCCAGGACCGTGCGGAAGCCGTTCTCCGACGGCAGGGCGTAGGCGCCGAACTCCGTCGTCATGTGGGCGAGCACCACGCCGGCCACCGCGCTGGCGGTGGAGGTGCCGATGGAGCGCATCAGGGTGTTGAGGCTGTTGGCAGCGCCGGTCTCGGAGGCGGGCACCGCGCCCATGATGAGCGTGGGCATCGCGCCGTAGGTGAAGCCGATGCCGGCGCCGATCACGCAGGACGCCAGGACGAAGTGCCAGACCTGGTCCATGAGGGCGATGTTGAGCCCGTAGCCCGCCGCCACGATCAGCGCGCCGATCATCAGCGTCACCTTGGGGCCGCGGGTGCGGGAGACGGCCGCGGAGACCGGGGCCACGGCCATCATGACCAGGCCGGAGGGGGCCATGACCAGGCCGGAGACGAGCAGCGACTTGCCGAGGCCGTAGCCGGTCGGCGCGGGCAGCTGGAGCAGCTGCGGGATCACCAGGGACATCGAGAACATCGCGAAGCCGATCGCGATGGAGGCGAGGTTGGTCACCAGCACCTGGCGGCGCGCCGTGGTGCGCAGGTCCACCAGCGGGGCCTCGACGCGCAGTTCGAAGAAGCCCCAGGCGACCAGGACGACGACCGCCGTCGCGAACAGGCCGAGGGTGGTGCCGCTGCCCCAGCCCCAGTCGGCGCCCTTGGAGATCGCCAGCAGGAGGCACATCAGGCCCGCCGCCATGCCGACCGCGCCCACGGCGTCGAAGCGCCCGCCCGAGCGCACCTTCGACTCGGGTACGAGGGTCATCACCAGGGCCGCCGCCACGACGCCCAGGGCCGCCGAGGCCCAGAACAGCACGTGCCAGTCGAAGTTCTCGGCGATGATCGCGGCGGCGGGCAGTCCGAGGGCGCCGCCGACGCCGAGCGAGGCGCTCATCATCGCGGTCGCCGAGCCCAGCCGCTCGGCGGGCAGCTCGTCGCGCATGATGCTGATGCCGAGGGGGATCACGCCGGAGGCGAGGCCCTGGAGGGCGCGGCCGACGATCATCGGCACGAGGGTGTCGCTCAGCGCGGCGGTGGCCGAGCCGATCACCAGCATGGCGAGGCTGACCAGGAGCATGCGGCGCTTGCCGTACATGTCGCCGAGGCGGCCCATGACCGGGGTGGCGACGGCGGCGGCGAGCAGCGTGGCGGTGACGACCCAGGCGGTGTCCGACGCCGAGGCGTTCAGGAGCTTGGGCAGCTCCGCGACGATGGGGATGACCAGGGTCTGCATCAGCGAGACCACGATGCCGCCGAAGGCCAGGACGGCCACGATGGCGTTGGGTCTGGGCAGGGCCTCGGCCGCGGTGGGCCGGGCGGGGGCGTCGGACATGAGGGCTACTCCGTGACAGGGGTACTTGACTCAAGCAACCATAATTGGATTTGATTGACTTAAGCAAGCGAAATCCGGTCAGGAGCCCGCCCAGATTCCGCATCCGAGGCGGCGCTCGCTCCCGGCCCCGCTGATACGCAGAGGCGGGCGCCCCCGGCCCCGCTGCCACGCAGAGGCAGGCGCCCCCGGCCCGCGGGGACAGGGAAGGCGGGCGCCCCCGGTCCTTCGGGACACCCGCCTCCGCAGCGCTCCCCGCCCCGCCCGGCGGAGCGAGCCCGCCGGGCGGGCTCGCTCCGCCGGGCGGACGGGCGGCGCTCAGCTGAGCGTGGTCAGCGAGGCCGCGTCGTACGGCTTCAGGTCGTCGAAGCGGTCCGAGAGGACCTTCGCCGCCCACTCGGGGTCCTGGAGCAGGGCGCGGCCCACGGCGACCATGTCGAACTCGTCGCGCTCCATGCGGTCCAGCAGGTTGTCCAGGGTGCCGAGGGCCGCGCCCTCGCCCAGGAAGGCCTTGATGAAGTCGCCGTCGAGGCCGACCGAGCCGACGGTGATGACCTGCTTGCCGGTGAGCTTCTTCGTCCAGCCCGCGAGGTTGAGGTCCGAACCCTCGAACTCGGGCAGCCAGTAGCGGCGGGTGGAGGCGTGGAAAACGTCCACGCCGGCCTCGGCGATCGGGGCGAGGATCGCCTCCAGCTCCGCGGGCGTCTCGGCGAGACGGGCGTCGTAGGCGTCCTGCTTCCACTGCGAGAAGCGGAAGATGACCGGGAAGCCGGGCGAGACGGCCGCGCGCACCGCCGCGACCAGTTCCGCGACGAACCGGGTCCGGGCCACCGGGTCGCCGCCGTAGGCGTCCGTGCGGCGGTTGGTGCCTGCCCACAGGAACTGGTCGAGCAGGTACCCGTGGGCGCCGTGGAGCTCCACACCGTCGAAGCCGATGCGCTCCGCGGCGGCGGCCGACTCGGCGAACGCGGCGATGACGTCGTCGATGTCGCCCTGGGTCATCGCCTTGCCGGTGCCCTCGACGCCGTCGGTGCGCACCCCGGACGGACCGACGGGCGGGGCGTCCGCGAACGGCGGCCGGCCCGGCTTGCGGACCATGCCGATGTGCCACAGCTGCGGCACGATCGTGCCGCCCGCCGCGTGCACGGCGTCGGCGACCTTCGCCCAGCCCGCGAGCTGCTCCGCGCCGTGGAACCGCGGCACCCGGGTGCTCTCGCCGGCCGAGTCGTGGCCCACGTACGTGCCCTCGGTGATGATCAGCCCCACACCGGCGGCGGCACGGCGGGCGTAGTACGACAGCACGTCCTCGCCCGGGACGCCGCCCGGGGAGAACATGCGGGTCATCGGGGCCATCGCGATGCGGTTGGGCACGGTCAGACCGTTCAGCGTGACGGGCCGGGCGAGGACCCGGGCCGCGCGGGAGGACGGCTCGGAGGCGGGACCGGGGGCGGGCTCGGACGTGGTGACGCTCATGTGGGGGCTCCTGTGCGGGACTCGGTGATACCCATTGGTATGTGCATGCGCATGCAGTCTGACACCGAAGCCCGCCCCGGTATTCCGCCGACGCCGCGAAGTGACCCGGAACACGCCCGAGGGCGGCATCCCCTGTCGTGACTGACAGGGGATGCCGCCCTCGGTGTGCGACGGACGGGTCCGATCCTCGGGGAGGATCAGAAGTCCATGTCACCGCCCGGCATGCCGCCGCCGGCCGGCGCGGCGGCCTTCTCCGGCTTGTCGGCGATGACGGCCTCGGTGGTGAGGAACAGCGCGGCGATCGACGCGGCGTTCTGCAGCGCGGAGCGCGTGACCTTCGCCGGGTCGATGATGCCCTCGGCGATCATGTCGACGTACTCGCCGGTCGCGGCGTTCAGGCCGTGGCCGACCGTCAGGTTGCGCACCTTCTCGACGACGACGCCACCCTCGAGACCACCGTTGACGGCGATCTGCTTGAGCGGGGCCTCCAGCGCGAGCTTCACGGCGTTGGCGCCGGTCGCCTCGTCACCCTCGAGCTCCAGCTTCTCGAACACCTGGGAGGCCTGCAGCAGGGCCACGCCACCACCGGCGACGATGCCCTCCTCGACGGCCGCCTTGGCGTTGCGCACGGCGTCCTCGATGCGGTGCTTGCGCTCCTTGAGCTCCACCTCGGTGGCGGCGCCGGCCTTGATGACCGCGACACCGCCGGCGAGCTTCGCCAGGCGCTCCTGCAGCTTCTCGCGGTCGTAGTCGGAGTCGCTGTTCTCGATCTCGGCGCGGATCTGGTTCACGCGGCCGCCCACCTGCTCGGAGGAGCCGGCGCCGTCGACGATGGTGGTCTCGTCCTTGGTGATGACCACCTTGCGGGCCTTGCCCAGCAGGTCGAGGGTGGCGTTCTCCAGCTTGAGGCCGACCTCCTCGGAGATGACCTCGCCGCCCGTGAGGATGGCGATGTCGCCGAGCATGGCCTTGCGGCGGTCGCCGAAGCCCGGGGCCTTGACGGCGACGGACTTGAAGGTGCCGCGGATCTTGTTGACGACCAGGGTCGACAGGGCCTCGCCCTCGACGTCCTCGGCGATGATCAGCAGCGGCTTGCCCGACTGCATGACCTTCTCCAGGAGCGGGAGCAGGTCCTTGACCGAGGAGATCTTGGAGTTGGCGATGAGGATGTACGGGTCCTCGAGCACCGCCTCCATGCGCTCCATGTCGGTCGCGAAGTAGGCGGAGATGTAGCCCTTGTCGAAGCGCATGCCCTCGGTGAGCTCGAGCTCCAGACCGAAGGTCTGCGACTCCTCGACGGTGATGACGCCTTCCTTGCCGACCTTGTCCATGGCCTCGGCGATCAGCTCGCCGATCTGGGTGTCGGCGGCGGAGATGGAGGCGGTGGAGGCGATCTGCTCCTTGGTCTCGACCTCCTTGGCCTGGTCGAGCAGGGCGGCGGAGACGGCCTCGACGGCCTTCTCGATACCGCGCTTGAGGGCCATCGGGTTGGCACCGGCGGCCACGTTGCGCAGGCCCTCGCGGACCAGCGCCTGGGCGAGGACGGTGGCGGTGGTCGTACCGTCGCCGGCGACGTCGTCCGTCTTCTTGGCGACTTCCTTGACCAGCTCGGCGCCGATCTTCTCGTACGGGTCCTCGAGCTCGATCTCCTTGGCGATGGAGACACCGTCGTTGGTGATCGTGGGAGCGCCCCACTTCTTCTCGAGGACGACGTTGCGGCCCTTGGGGCCGAGGGTCACCTTGACGGCGTCCGCGAGCTGGTTCATGCCGCGCTCGAGGCCTCGCCGCGCCTCCTCGTCGAACGCGATGATCTTGGCCATGTGAAGTGGTCCCTCCAGGACTGGGGGTGATTCCTTCGGACCGCGCCCGCGCCCGCGACGGACGGCTCGCGCGCCTCGTGGTTCCTTGCCCCACCCGGCCCGCGGGCCTCACCGACCCGGTCCTCGTTGTCACTCTCACCTTCAGAGTGCTAACGCAATGATTAGCACTCGACCCCCGAGAGTGCAAGCGTCCGCGAAGCGGACTCGATGAGGGGCGGCGGTCGGGCGACGGGTGGGCGCAAGCGTCCGCGGAGCGGACTCGATGAGGGGCGGCGGTCGGGCGACGGGTGGGCGCAAGCGTCCGCGAAGCGGACTCGATGAGGGGCGGCGGTCGGGCGACGGCGGTCCGCGACCACACGCCCCCGCCGGGCGCCGACCGCCCGCGCCGGCCGCACTGGGCGCGCGCACGCCGAAGGGCCCGCACCCCCGGTGGAGATGCGGGCCCTTCGAAGAACGCTTGCGGTGGTCGCGCGATTCAGGCCGTCACGCGGACCATGTCGGCCTGCGGACCCTTCTGGCCCTGCGAGATCTCGAACTCGACCCGCTGACCCTCTTCCAGCGAGCGGTAGCCGTCCATCTGGATCGCGCTGTAGTGGACGAAGACGTCCGCACCACCGTCGACCGCGATGAAGCCGTACCCCTTCTCCGCGTTGAACCACTTGACGGTGCCCTGAGCCATGCCTAACTCCCCTATTACTGGCCCTTGCACGGATCCACACTTCGCGGATCCGGGTCAGACCTCACCCCCCGTGGACGGGGGCGTGCGCCGGAACGCGTCGACCGCGGCTGAATGTATCTGTCCAACTGCCGTCTGCAACAGGTCAATCGGACGAGAAATCTGGACGGGAGCGGTCCGGAATGTGGTGAGAATTCATCTGGATTCAGGGCAAGTCGGGCCCGGCAAACAAGACAAATGCCGTGAAACGCGCACGCACTTTGGCTACTTCTCATCGGCGTGCGGCAGGAAAACAGGGCTTCCTGATCCACTGATCAGGAGCGCGTTCCCCAACTCTACCGCGCTCAATCACACAGAACTGCCCCCTCCGCTTCTCTCACGGAGGGGGCAGTTCCACAAACGCCGGGTAACCGGGATTACCCGCGGTAAGACTCAGCCGCCGGCGACCGCCGGGATGATGGACACGCCGGCGCCGTCCGGGGTGACCGTCTGCAGGCCCTGCTCGAAGCGGACGTCGTCGTCGTTGACGTAGACGTTCACGAAGCGGCGCAGCTTGCCCTGGTCGTCCAGGACGCGCGCGGAGATGCCCGCGTGGTTCTTCTCCAGGTCGGCGATGACGTCGGCGAGGGTCGCGCCGTCGGCGCTCACCTCGGCCTGGCCGCCGGTGTAGGTGCGCAGGATGGTGGGGATGCGAACGGTCACGCTCATGATGCGAGGCCAGCCTCTCGGAAGGAGTCCAGGGTCGGGCGGATGGTCGCGGTGAGGCCCGTGCCCGCCACCGCGTCCAGGGTCTTCAGTCCGTCGCCGGTGTTGAGGACGACGGTGGTCTTCGCCGGGTCGAGGAGGCCGGCCTCGACCAGCTTCCTCGTCACGCCGACCGTCACGCCGCCCGCCGTCTCGGCGAAGATGCCCTCGGTGCGGGCGAGCAGCTTGATCGCGTCCACGACCTGCTCGTCCGTCACGTCCTCCACCGCGCCGCCGGTGCGCCGGGTGATGTCCAGGACGTAGGGGCCGTCGGCCGGGTTGCCGATCGCCAGGGACTTGGCGATGGTGTTCGGCTTCTGCGGCCGCACCACGTCGTGGCCGGCCTTGAAGGCGGTGGACACCGGCGAGCAGCCCTCGGCCTGCGCACCGAAGATCTTGTACGGCTTGTCCGCGACCAGGCCGAGCTCGACCAGCTCCCGCAGCCCCTTGTCGATCTTGGTGAGCTGCGAGCCGGAGGCGATCGGGACGACGATCTGGTCCGGCAGCTCCCAGCCGAGCTGCTCACAGATCTCGTACGCCAGCGTCTTGGAGCCCTCGGCGTAGTACGGCCGCAGGTTGACGTTGACGAAGCCCCAGCCCTCACCGGCCGGGTCGCCGATCAGCTCGGAGCAGAAGCGGTTCACGTCGTCGTAGTTGCCCTCGATGCCGACGAGTTCGCCGCCGTAGACCGCCGCCATGACGACCTTGCCCTGCTCCAGGTCGTGCGGGATGAACACGCAGGAGCGGAAGCCGGCGCGGGCCGCGGCGGCGCCGACGGCGCCGGCCAGGTTGCCGGTGGAGGAGCAGGACAGGGTGGTGAAGCCGAAGGCGCGGGCGGCCTCCAGGGCCTGGGCGACGACGCGGTCCTTGAAGGAGTGCGTCGGGTTGCCGGAGTCGTCCTTGACGAACAGCTTGCCGGTCTCGACGCCGAGTGCGGCGGCGAGGCGGTCGGCCTGGACGAGCTTGGTCCAGCCGGGGTTGATGTTCGGCTTGCCGGCCACGTCGGCGGGGACGGGCAGCAGGGGGGCGTAGCGCCAGATGTTCGCGGGTCCCGCCTCGATGCGCTTGCGGAGTTCCTCGGTGTCGTAGGCCGAGAAGTCGTAGGCGATCTCCAGCGGGCCGAAACACTCCTCGCAGGCGAAGACCGGGCCGAGGGGCACGCGGTGACCGCACTCCCGGCAGCTGAGCGCCGCGGCGGGCCCGAGGTCTACGGTGGAGTCGGTGCTGCTTGCAACTGTCTGCACAGCCATGGAGGCGAGGCCCTTTCTCCTCATCTTCCTCACGACGCATCTCGCCGTGAGACGGATTTGGCACCTTCCCTAGCCGGGAGCCTCGCGAAAACGATCGAACCGAGCGATCTACGAGACCGGCTGGAGGGTTGCCGGGGCTTCATCGGGCCGTGTCCCTCTGCCCCTCTGGATGAGCGGTATTCGATTGTGAGTCGCGGCGACCCCGGCATGCGATGGTCATCCGCGTTGTTCAAGACTGTAACCGAAGGCCGGGACAGTGAGAGATAGTCGTCCGAACCGCGAGACAGATCACAGGATGATGTGATCCGTGCCGCGGCCGACCGGACGTCGTCCCGCGGTCGTCCCGAAGTCGTCCGAGCTGGAGTGAGGAGCCGTCGACCGTGCTGGAAGAAGTCGAGCGCTGGCTGAGGACGCGCTCCTGGTCCGTGACCGACCGCCCGCTGCGGACGGTCCTGGCCGCCAAGCGCGCGAGCGGTTCGACGGTCAGCGTGGTGCTGCCCGCGCTGAACGAGGAGGCGACGGTCGGGGACATCGTCGCCGTCGTCCGCGAGGAGCTGATGGAGCGGGCGCCGCTCGTCGACGAGCTCGTCGTCGTCGACTCCGGCTCCACCGACCGCACCTCCGAAGTGGCCGCCGCCGCGGGCGCCCGCGTGGTGCACCGCGACGAGATCCTCCCCCGCCTCCCGGCGGTGCCCGGAAAGGGCGAGGTGCTGTGGCGCTCCCTGCTGGTGACCGGCGGGGACGTCGTCTGCTTCGTCGACGCCGATCTGCGCGAGTTCTCCGCCGACTTCGTCACCGGGATCGTCGGCCCGCTGCTCACCGACCCGGACGTGCAGTTGGTCAAGGCGATGTACGACCGTCCGCTGACCCTGTCCGACGTCCCCGCCGCCGGTGCGGCCGCGGCCGGACAGGGCGGCCGGGTCACCGAGCTGATGGCCCGACCGCTGCTCAACATGCACTGGCCCCAGCTGGCCGGCTTCGTCCAGCCCCTGGGCGGCGAGTACGCGGCCCGCCGCTCGCTGCTGGAGCAGCTGCCCTTCCCCGTCGGCTACGGCGTCGAGCTGGGCATGCTGGTCGACGCGCTGCACCTGGTCGGCCTGGACGCCCTCGCCCAGGTCGACGTGGGCGTGCGCAGGCACCGGCACCAGGACGGACAGGCGCTCGGCCGGATGGCCGCCGCCATCTACCGCACCGCCCAGCTGCGCCTGGCCCGCGGCCATCTGATCCGCCCCAGCCTCACCCAGTTCGAACGCGGCCCGGACGGCTTCGAACCGCGCACCTACTCGGTCGACACCGAGGAACGCCCCCCGATGACGGAGATCGCGGAGTACGCGGCCCGCCGGGTGGCGTGAAAGCCCGCCCTCGTGCGCGCGGGCCCCGCTACGAAGCCGAGCCGTACGTTTGAGCCTTCGGGGGCCGGGCTAGGTTGAGGACCATGGCTGCTACGCACGGTGCCGAGGTGCTGGTCGCGTCCAATCGCGGGCCGGTTTCGTACGAGGCGCGCCCGGACGGCGCGCTGCACGCGAGACGCGGCGGCGGAGGGCTCGTCTCCGGACTGTCCGCGATCGGCCCGGACGCGGGCGCCGTGTGGGTGTGCGCCGCACTGGGCGACGCCGACCGGGAGGCGGTGCGCCGCTTCGAGGGCGGACGCAGGCTGCCGGCGGAGGACACCGGCGGACAGCGGGTGCGGATGCTCGACATCGATCCGGACGTCTTCTCCGACGCGTACAACGGGATCGCCAACTCGGTGCTCTGGTTCGTGCACCACATGCTCTACCAGACGCCTCTCGAACCCGTATTCGACGCGGAGTTCCGGCGCCGGTGGGCGTCGTACGAGGCCTACAACCGGGCCTTCGCCCAGGCGCTCGCGGAGGAGGCGGCCGAGGGCGCGGCCGTGGTGGTGCAGGACTACCACCTCACGCTCGTCCCGGGCATGCTGCGCGACTTCCGGCCGGACGTGCGGATCGGGCACTTCTCGCACACCCCGTGGGCCCCGGTGGACTACTTCCGGATGCTTCCCGACGACGTCGCCGAGCAGGTGCTGCGCGGGATGCTGGGCGCGGACCGGCTGGGGTTCCTCACCCGGCGGTGGGCGGACGCGTTCACCGGCTGCTGCGAGGAGCTGACCGGCGGGCTCGGCGGCACCCGGATCGGCGTGCACGGGCTGGGCGCGGACGCGGAGTTCCTGCGGGAACGGTCGCACCGGGCCGATGTGAAGGAGCGGATGGCGTCGCTGCGCGAGGAGATCGGCGCGGCGCCGGACGGCGGCGCGCGCCGCACCATCGTCCGGGTGGACCGCACCGAGCTGTCGAAGAACATCGTGCGGGGACTGCTGGCCTACCGGCAGCTCCTGGAGGACCGGCCCGAGTGGCGCGAGCGGGTGGTCCACGTCGCCTTCGCCTACCCCTCCCGCCAGGACCTGGCCGTCTACCGCGAGTACACGGCCGAGGTGCGGCGCCTGGCCGAGGAGATCAACGAGCGCTACGGCACCCCCGGCTGGACCCCGGTCGTGCTGCACGTCAAGGACGACTTCGCGCGCTCGCTCGCGGCGTACCGGATCGCCGACGTCGCCCTGGTCAACCCGATCCGCGACGGCATGAACCTGGTCGCCAAGGAGGTACCGGTCGTCTCCGACGCGGGGTGCGCGCTGGTGCTGTCCCGGGAGGCGGGCGCGTACGCGGAGCTCGGCGACGACGCGATCACCGTCAACCCGTACGACGTGGTCGGCACGGCGCACGCGCTGCACGAGGCCCTGACCATGGCGGGCCCGGAGCGGGCGGAGCGCAGCAAGCGCCTGGCCGCCGCCGCCACGGCCCTCCCCCCGGCCCAGTGGTTCCTGGACCAGCTGAACGAACTCTGACGACGGCGGCCCCCGGGGACGGGCCCCGGGGGCACGGCCCCCGGGACTACGGCAGCTCGTCCGCCAGGTCCCTCAGCAGCTCGACCACGCCCGCCGGGCCGTCGACGACCAGGTCCGCCCGCTTGGAGAGTTCCGTGACCTCCGCGCTGCCGCTGCAGACCAGGAGGCCTGGGACCCCGTCGGTGCGCAGTTCCTCCACCGCGGCGAAGGCGGGGAGGTCGCCGAGGTCGTCGCCGGCGTAGAGGACGCAGGCCGCGCCGAGGTCGCGGACGTAGTCCGCCAGGGCGACGCCCTTGTCCATGCCCGGCGGGCGCAGCTCCAGGACCATGCGGCCGGGCTCCACGATCAGGCCGTGCCGGGCGGCCAGCCCGGTGAGGGGTTCGCGCAGCAGGTCGAAGGCGGCCTGGGGGTCCTCGGCGCGGCGGGTGTGGACGGCGAGGGAACGGCCCTTCTCCTCGATCCAGGTGCCCTGCCAGGCGCCGATCCGGTCCAGGAAGCCCGGCAGTTCGGCGCGGACGGCGGCGACGCCGGGGTGCGGGGCCGGTGCGGTGACGGTGCCGGTGGCGGCGTCCCAGCGCTCCGCGCCGTAGTGGCCGAGGACGACGAGGTGTTCCAGGCCCGGTACGCCCGCGAAACCGCCGTGCCGCACCGCGACGCCGGCCGGGCGGCCGGTGACCACCGCGACGGCGGCCACCTTCGGGGCCAGCGCGGCGAGCGCGGGCACCGCCTCCGGGTGCGCCCTGGCCTGGTCGGGGTCGGACACGATCGGGGCGAGCGTCCCGTCGAAGTCCAGTGCGATCACCGCACGCTCCGGCCGCGCGAGGACGGCCGCGAGGCCGTCCCGGCCGGCCCGCGTGGAAGGCGTCGGCAGGGAGGGGGCGGGATTGGTCGAGTCCGTGTCGTGGCTGCCCATGTGCCGAACCTATCCACACTCGGCCGGAGCCACTCCTCGACACCGGCGGCGGCTCACCCTCCGACACCGGCGGCGGCTCGCACATCCGTACTGGCGGCGGCTCGTACGTCCACACCGACGGCTCTACATCCGTACCGGCGGCGGCTCGCACGGCGTCGGCGGAGGCTCCCGCGCGCCACCCGCCGGCCGGGACCGCCTCAGCGCTCGGAGCGGCGGGACTCCCGCACCCGGCGCAGGCGGTTGACGGTCACCGGGTCGTGCGCCAGCGCGCGCGTGTCGTCCAGGAGGGCGTTGAGGAGCTGGTAGTAGCGCACGGGGGACAGGCCCAGCTCCTCGCGTATCGCGCGCTCCTTCGCGCCGGGGCCGGCGAAGCCGCGCCGCTCCAGCGCGAGCACGTCCCGTTCCCGGCGCCCCAGCTCCCGCCGGCCGCCCGGCCCCTCACCGGGGCCGTGCCCCTCCTCGGGGCCCGTGTCCACGCCGTCGCCCCGCTCCCGGCCCGCGCCCCGGCCCTCGTCGGACTCCGGACCGTCGCCCGGCCCCGGACCCCCGTCCGCGCCCCGGTCCCGGCCCTCGCCCCGCCCCCGCTCGTCGTCCCGTGCGTCCATACCCCGCACCGTAGCTCCCGCCACCGACAGCGGCACCGGGCGCGGGGCCCGCACCCGGCCGGTCAGCCCTCGTGGGCGCTCTCGACGTCGGACGCCGTGGTCTGGAGCTGGTTCAGGATCGCCGTGGGATCGCCCTCGGGGCTGACCGTGCGGCCGATCTGCTTCTTGACCTCCGCGCTGACCTGCGCCCAGGACGTCTTGCCGAACGGGTAGAGCTGGGCGAGCGGCAGCTCCTCCAGGAACGGCCACAGCTTCTTGTCCTGCTCGGAGGCGGTCATGGCGTCCGACGCGGAGCTGGTGACGGGCAGCAGGTCGTACTCGCGGGAGAAGTCCAGGACGTTCTTCTTGTCGTAGACGAAGTCGAGGAAGTCGCCGATCTGGTCCTTGTGGCCGTGCTTCTTGAAGGCCATCATCCAGTCGGTCACGCCCATGGTGGCCTTCGGCGTGCCGTTGCGGCCCGGCACCGGCACCATGCCGAACCGCACTCCCTTCTTGGCGGCCTGCTGCATCAGCGTCGGGTGGCCGTCGAGCATGCCGACGTCACCGGCCGCGAACGCCGAGAAGGCCTGCGCGCGGTTGAGCTTGCCCGGGGCGACGGGTCCGGTCAGGCCCTTGCCGACCAGCTCGTCCTTGAGCCAGGTGAACGTCTCGGCGTTCTCCGGGGAGTTGATGGTGTACGTGCCGATGTCGTCGGTGTAGCCGTCGCCGCCGCTCAGCATCCACTGCAGGGTCTCGGCCTGCGCCTCCTCGGGACCGAGCGGCAGCGCGTACGGGTACTTCACACCCTTGGCCTTCAGCGCCTCGGCGTCGGCGGCGAGGTCGTCCCAGGTCTTGGGCGGGTCGACGATGCCCGCCCGGGCGAAGAGGGTCTTGTTGTAGAACAGCACGCGCGTGGAGGCGGCGAACGGGATGCCGTACTGGACGTGCCGCAGCTGGCCCGCCTCGGAGAGCTGGCTCGGGAAGTCGGCCTGCACGGGTATGGAGAGCAGGTCGTCGGCCTTGTAGAGCATGTCCTGGTCGGCGTAGTCGGCGTACGCGCCGATCTGCGCCATGTCCGGCGGGTCGCCCGCGTCGGCCATCTCCTTGACCTTGCGGTCGACGTCGGTCCACGAGTAGACGCTGACCTGCACCTTCACGTCCGGGTGCTGGGACTCGTAGTCCCGGGCCAGCGCGTCCCAGTACTTCTGCGAGCTGTTGGCCGCCGAGTCGCCGTAGTCGGCGGCGACCAGCCGGAGGGTGACGTCGGAGGAGCCGGTGCTCCCGCAGCCGCCGAGAACCGCCGTCATGCCCAGTGCGGACACCACCGCGATCGTTCCTGTCCTGCGCCGCTGCACTGCCTGTTCCGCCCCAACCGTCTCGCTGTTCAACATGTGGACACGATAGGTCTACACCACGTGAGTGGACTAGACCTCTTGCGGGTCGAAGGGCCACACTGTCCCCCGTGAGACACGTCATCGCTCTCGATGTGGGCGGCACCGGGATGAAAGCCGCGTTGATCGCCGCCGACGGCACCCTGCTGCACCAGGCGCGGCGCGCCACCGGCCGCGAGCACGGACCCGATGCCGTCGTCGAGAACATCCTCGGCTTCGCCGCCGAGCTGCGCGCCCTGGGCGCCGAGCGGTTCGGCGAACCGGCCGCCGCCGCGGGCGTCGCCGTCCCCGGCATCGTCGACGAGGAGCGCGGCGTCGCCGCCTACGCCGCCAACCTCGGCTGGCGCGACGTACCGCTGCGCGACCTGCTCGCCGAGCGGCTCGGCGGCCCGGTGGCCCTCGGCCACGACGTGCGCACCGGCGGTCTCGCCGAGGGCCGCATCGGCGCGGGCAAGGGCGCCGACCGGTTCTTCTTCGTGCCGCTGGGCACCGGCATCGCCGGCGCCATCGGCATCGACGGCCGGGTGGAGTCGGGCGCGCACGGCTTCGCCGGCGAGATCGGCCACATCGTCGTACGCCCCGGCGGCGCCCCCTGCCCGTGCGGGCAGCGCGGCTGCCTGGAGCGGTTCGCGTCCGCCTCGGCGGTCAGCCAGGCCTGGGCCGAGGCGTGCGGGGACCCGCGGGCGGACGCGGCGGACTGCGCCAAGGCGGTCGAGTCCGGGGACCCGCGGGCGCGGGCGGTCTGGCAGGCGGCGGTGGACGCGCTCGCCGACGGGCTGGTCACCGCGCTCACCCTGCTGGACCCGCGCACACTGATCATCGGCGGCGGACTCGCCGAGGCGGGGGAAACCCTCTTCGCACCGCTCCGGGAGGCCGTCCGGCGGCGGGTCACCTTCCAGAAGCTGCCGGCCATCGTCCCCGCCGCACTGGGGGACACCGCCGGATGCCTGGGCGCGGGCCTCCTCGCCTGGGACCTCCTCAACACTTCTACGACTCCCCGGAGGTAGCCCCCTGATGGCCGCTAGCAAGGTTCTCACCGGAGCCCGGGTGGTACTGCCCACCGGGATCGTCGACGGCGGCCGCGTGATCGTCGACGGCGCGCGGATCTCCGGCGCCGACACGGCCCCGGCGGACGCCGAGACGATCGACGTCACCGGGCACTGGCTGGTCCCCGGGTTCGTCGACATCCACAACCACGGCGGCGGCGGCGCCTCCTTCTCCGGCTCGGCCGACGACGTGATGACCGCCGTCCGCACCCACCGCGCGCACGGCACCACCACCGTGGTCGCCTCCACCGTCACCGACGACATGGGCGTCCTCACCAAGCAGGCCGGGCTGCTGTCGGAGCTGGCCGAGCAGGGCGACATCGCCGGCATCCACTACGAGGGCCCGTTCATCTCGCCGTGCCGCAAGGGCGCGCACTCCGAGGCGCTGCTGCGCCACCCGGACCCTGCCGAGGTGCGCAAGCTGATCGACGCGGCCCGCGGCCACGCGAAGATGATGACGCTCGCCACCGAACTGCCCGGCGGCATCGACTCCGTACGGCTGCTCGCCGAGCACGGCGTGATCGCGGCGATCGGGCACACCGACGCCACCTACGAGCAGACGGTGGAGGCGATCGACGCCGGCGCCACCGTCGCCACGCACCTGTTCAACGCCATGCCGACGCTCGGCCACCGCGCCCCCGGGCCGATCACGGCCCTGCTGGAGGACGAGCGGATCACGGTCGAGCTGATCAACGACGGCGTGCACCTGCACCCGGCCGCCCTGGAACTGGCCTTCCACCACGCGGGCGCCGCCCGGGTCGCGTTCATCACCGACGCCATGGACGCCGCCTGCATGGGCGACGGCCGCTACCTGCTCGGCCCCCTGGAGGTCGAGGTCGAAGACGGCGTCGCCCGGCTGGTGGAGGGCGGCTCGATCGCCGGTTCGACGCTCACCCTGGACCGGGCCTTCCAGCGCGCGGTGACCGTCGACCGCCTCCCGGTCGAGGACGTGGTGGCCGCGCTGTCCGCCAACCCCGCCCGGCTGCTCGGGATGGACGACCGGATCGGCTCCGTCGAGCCCGGCAAGGACGCCGACCTGGTGCTGCTGGACGAGCAGTTCGCCCTCAAGGGCGTGCTGCGGCGCGGCGAATGGGTGGTCGCTCCCCAACTGGGCTGATCCGTCCCGCCGTCCGGCCGCCGCGGCCGGCACGAGGGGTGGGCTCCGGGCCGGGCGTTTGGCATGATCGAGGACCGGAAAGGTCCAGGGCGAAGCGCCCGGACCCGTCCGGGACAGTCGGGACAGCAGGCGTGCCAGGCGCACTTACTCGGGGGAGGTCGGCCCAGGTGATCCTCACGGTCACGCTGAACACCGCTCTCGACATCACCTACCGGGTGCCGTCGCTGCGGCCCCACACCTCCCACCGGGTGACGGAGACGACCGAGCGGCCCGGCGGCAAGGGCGTCAACGTGGCCCGGGTGCTGGCCGCCCTCGGCCACGAGGTGACCGTCACCGGTTTCGCCGGCGGGGCCACCGGACGCGAGCTGCGCGAGCGGCTGGCGACCCTGCCCCGCGTCGTGGACGCCCTGGTCCCGGTGGCCGGCGCGACCCGCCGCACCGTCGCGGTCGTCGACGAGCGCTCCGGCGACACCACCCAGCTCAACGAGCCCGGCCCGGTCGTCTCCGCCGCCGAGTGGTCGGCCTTCCAGGGCGTCTACGAGGAGCTGCTCGGCTCGGTGTCGGCGGTGGCGCTGTGCGGCAGCCTGCCGCCCGGGCTGCCGGTGGGCGCGTACGCCGGCCTGGTGCGCACCGCGCGCGCCGCGCACGTCCCGGTGCTGCTGGACACCAGCGGCGAGGCGCTGCGGCGCGGGATCGCGGGCCGCCCCGACCTCGTCAAGCCCAACGCCGACGAGCTCGCCGAGCTGACCGGCTCGCACGATCCGCCGCGCGCCACCCAGGACGCCCGGCGGCGCGGCGCCCGCACGGTGGTCGCCTCGCTCGGCGCGGAAGGCCTGCTGGCGCACACCCCGGAGGGCCTGTGGCGCGCGGTCCCGCCGGACCGCGTCCAGGGCAACCCGACCGGCGCCGGCGACTCGATGGTCGCGGGCCTGCTCTCCGGCCTGGTGGAGGGTCTCCCCTGGCCGGACCGCCTGGCCCGGGCCGTCGCCCTCGCCACGGCCACGGTCCTCGCCCCGGCGGCCGGCGAGTTCGACCGCCCGGCATACGAGAGGCTTCTCGGGCGGGTGGCGGTGACGGGGGAGGTCAGCGCGGCGTGAGGGTCAGTTGGAGTTGACCCAGCCCTTGACCAGCCACAACTGGTCGAGGTTGGCGTCGCACTGGTTGCCCTGCTCGCACGAGATCTTGATGGTGTTCGTGCCCTTGTTGAGCTGGACGTAGTTGTACGTCTTCGTCCAGCCCTTCTCGTAGTCGCCCGCCGGGGCGTTCGCCCAGTTCTTCAGCTTCACCGGCTGGTCGGACGGGTTCCCGTTGACGGTGAGGGTGGCGGTGCCGTCCTTGCCGGGGACGTCGTAGCCGAGGTTCACCGTGTACTTGCCGTCCTCCGGGATGCCGTTGACCGTCCACGTGACCGAGGCGCCGACGTTGTTGAAGTTGGTGACGTAGACGCCGCCGTCCGCCTGGGCGCCCTTGACGGACGAGGCGGTGGCGGCTCCGCCGCCCAGGGCCAGCGCCTTCGCGTCGATCTTCGGGAGTTCGCCGTCGGGGGCGACGCTGCTGCTGGACGAGGGGCTGGGACTGGCGCTCTGGCCGGCCGTGGGGGTGGCGTCGCCGGTCTTGCCGCCGGCCTTGTCGTCGTCCTTGTCGCCCATCATGGTCACGCCGATGCCGATGACGACCGCGGCGACCACCGCGACCGCGCCGATCAGCAGGCCCTTGGTGTTGGGGCCCCGGCGGCCGTTGCCGCCGCCACCGCCCCGGCCCTGCTGCTGCCCCGGCGGCTGCGCGCCGCCCGGGAGGGTCTCGGGAGCGGCGTAGTGGGCGTTCGGCTGGCCGTACACGCCCTGCTGCTGCGGGACCTGGCCGTACGGCGCCGTGGAGGGCTGCTGGCCCTGCTGGCCGTACTGCCGCTGGCCGACCGTGCGGACCCGGTTGACCGAGCCCGGGTAGCCGTAACCGCCGGACGGCGGCTGGGCTCCGTTGGCCTGACCGTCGGCGTACAGGTAGCCGAACGGGTCGTCGTCCTCGGGCGTGCTCGCGCCGTTGTTGCCGGGCGTCATCCCTTGGTGCTCCTCAACAGTGCGGGTCGTGTGCAGTAGGTCATCGGATGGGACGAGCCTACCCGCTTCCGTGGACCCGAACAGGTGACTCAGACCGCACCATGCGGCTGACCTGCGGTTCAGCCCGCCCGGCGATGTTGTTTGGGACGAGATCGTTTCTCGACGTACATCCGTTCGTCAGCGGACTTCAGCACTTCGTCCGCCGTCATCCCGCAATGTGCCCACCCGATGCCGAAACTGGCGCCGACGCGGACGGCGCGTCCCTCGGCGCGGATGGGCTGGATGATCTCGTTGCGCAGGCGTACGGCGAGGTCCTGGGCGTCGGCGCGGCCGAGGCCGTCGGCGAGGATCACGAACTCGTCGCCGCCGAGGCGGGCCACGGTGTCGCCGTCGCGCACCCCGTTGCTCAGCCGCCGGGCCACCTCGATGAGGACGGCGTCGCCCGCGTTGTGCCCGAACCGGTCGTTGATCGACTTGAAGCCGTCGAGGTCGCAGAAGAGGACGGCCAGTCCCTTGGTGCCGTCGTCCCGGTCGCCCTCGGGGGCGATGGTGTGCGCGTGGTGGTCGTAGGCGTCGTACGCCTGGACGCCGGAGGCGAAGTCGAAGCCGTGGCCGACGTCGGCGGTGTCGTAGGCCGGGTGGCCGTAGGCGGCGTCCAGCGAGTCGAACTCGCCGGGGTGCGCGGACTGCGGGCGCCGGCACAGGCGGGCGGCGAGGCGCGAGCGCAGCTCGGCGGAGTTCGGCAGGCCGGTGAGGGAGTCGTGGGAGGCGCGGTGGGCGAGGTGCAGCTCGCGGCGCTTGCGCTCCTCGATGTCCTCGACGTGGGTGAGCAGGAAGCGGGGGCCGTCGGCGGCGTCGGCGACGACGGAGTTGCGCAGGGACACCCAGACGTAGGTGCCGTCGCGGCGGGCGAGACGCAGCTCGGCCCGGCCGCCCTCGGCGGAGGTGCGCAGCAGGGTGCCTATGTCCTCGGGGTGGACGAGGTCGGAGAAGGAGTAGCGGCGCATCGCGGAGGCGGGGCGGCCCAGCAGGCGGCACAGGGCGTCGTTGGTGCGCAGGATCCGGCCGTGCTGGTCGCCGCCCATCTCGGCGATGGCCATGCCGGAGGGGGCGTACTCGAAGGCCTGCCGGAAGCTCTCCTCGCTGGCGCGCAGGGCCTGCTGCTCGCGTTCCAGGCGGACCAGGGCGCGCTGCATGTTGGCGCGCAGCCGGGCGTTGCTGATCGCGATGGCGGCCTGGAAGGCGTAGACCTGGAGGGCTTCGCGGCCCCAGGCGCCGGGACGGCGGCCGTTGCGGGGGCGGTCGACGGACAGGACGCCGAGCAGTTCGCCGGAGGAGCCGGCGGGCGCGCCGGGGGCGTACATGGGGGCGAAGAGGCGGTCGGAGGGGTGCCACTCGTCCTCGAAGCGGGGGGCGGGCCCGTCGGTGTACCACTGCGGGACGTCGTCGTCGTCGAGGACCCAGCCCTCGGTGTGGGGTATGAAGACCAGGTCGCCCCAGGCCTCGCCCATGGCCAGCCGACGGTCCCAGGAGTCGCGGGAGCCGACCCGGCCGGTGATGAGGGCCTCGGCCGCGGGGTTGCCGGAGAAGGCGGCGACCACGAGGTCGCCGTCGGCACGCACGAGGTTGACGCAGGCCAGCTCGTAGCCGAGGCCGGTCACGACGCCGTCGGCGACGGTCTGCAGGGTGTCCGCCAGACTGCGCGCGGTGTTCATGTCCGCCATGACCTGGTGCAGTTGCCGCAGGGTCGCAAGACGGACGTACGGTTCCGACTCGGTCTCCATGCTCGCCCTCCCCCCGAGACCTCGCAGCGCATCAAAGGGTTCTCTTCGGCGTATCGTTCCGTGCGGTCCCAGCCACTGAATCACAGCGCGAAGCCCACTCGGTACACAGGGTCAACAATTCAGGCCCCTTGTGACTCAAGTCACAGCTGAACGTGAACAATTGAGTGGAGTTTCTGCTTTTTCCCTGTGCGTCAACTGAACGCAATCTTTGTGGGCGTGCGGCCATGATGCACGAGGGGCCGCCCGGGCGGGCCGGAATCGCGGCTTCCGTCGTTCGCCGTCGGCCCCGCCGTCTTCTTCGTGGACCGATCACGGCTGGTCGGAGGCGGTCGGGGGTGATCTCGGCGGGTGGGAACACCGGTGGTGGTCGTGGCCGGTCCCGGCGGGTCGGTCCCGTCTGGTCCGCTGGTCCTAGGTCCGGGTTCGGGCGCGGGGCCGATGCGCGGGCCGCGGGCCGGTCGTTAGCGTTGAGTTTGTGCTGAACACTTCACCCGCCTCGCCCTCCTCCCCCGCCGCGCCCGCCGTCCTTGGGCATGCTGAGGGGGTGACCGACGACGAGTTCCGCGCCGCGATGTCCCGGCTGGCCGCGGGCGTGGTGCTGGTGACCGCGCAGGAGCCGCCGCTCGACCCGGACGACCCCACGGCGCCGGCCGGCGAGGACGTGGGCATGACGGCCACGGCCTTCGTGTCGGTGTCCCTGGACCCGCCGCTGGTCCTGGTGAGCCTGCGCGAGGGCTCGCGCATGGACGACCTGCTCGCCGAGCAGCCGCTGTGGGCGGTGTCCGTCCTGGCCGAGAGCCAGCGGCACATCGCCGGCCGGTTCGCCATGAAGGGCCGGATCAGCGACCGCCTCCTGTTCGAGGACATCCCCTACGTACGCGGCGAGGCCTCCGGGGCTCCGATGGTCGGCGGCGCCCTGGCCACGCTGGAGCTGCGCACCGAGCAGCGGGTGACGGCCGGCGACCACACCCTGGTCATCGGCCGCGTCCTGACCGCCCGGCTGCCGAGCGCCGAGGGCGGCCCCCTCATGTACTTCCGCGGCCGGTACCGGCAGCTGGGCTGAGGTCCCTCGCGGGGGACGGCGCGGGAGGGCGCGCCGTAAACCCGTGGGCGCGCGGCTCGGGCGCCGTCTACCGTGCACGGATGACGATCGCCGACGCCACCGCCGCCCACCGCTCCGAGGACGGCGCGGCACCCCGCCCCGACGGGGCCGCCGCTCCCCGCCTGGAGGAGATCACCTCGGCGAACCTGGACGCCGCGCTCGGGATCCGGGTGCGTCCGGACCAGGAGCACGCGGTCGCACCGGTCGTGAAGTCCCTCGCCGAGGCCTACGTCCACCCGGGCGTCGCCTGGCCGCGCCTGATCGTCGACGGCGGGCGTCCGGTCGGTTTCCTCATGGCCTTCCTCGACATCGACTGGTACGAGGACGGCAGCGAGGCGCGCTCCGGGCTGTGGCGGCTGAACATCGCCGACGGCGAGCAGGGCCGCGGCTACGGCCGGTTCGCGGTCGAGTCCGTCGCCGCCGAGATCCGCCGCCGCGGCGGCTCCGAGCTGTACGTGAGCTGGCACCCGGGGCCCGACGGCCCGGAGGGCTTCTACCGGGGGCTCGGCTTCCGCGTCAACGGCGAGACGAGCGGCGACCAGACGGTGGGCGTGCTCGACCTGACGGACGGGGCGGACCCGGGGAGCCGACGCCTGCCGACCGGGGCCTGAGGTCCGCCCGGCGGATCACGCCGCAGGCCCTGACCCCGGTCTCGCCCCCCTAACCCCAGTCCCGGCCCGAGCGGCCCCGTTTGGTCTCCGCGCGCTGCTTCTTCTCCCGCAGCCGGCGCTCGTTGATGCCACGCGGGATCCGGGTGGGCCTGCGGGGCTTGGGCGGCGGCGCGGTGGCCTCGGCGAGCAGCGCCGCGAGGCGTACGGCGGCGGCTTCGCGGTTGCGCCACTGGGAACGGTGCTCGGAGGCGCGGACGGTGACGACCCCGTCGACGAGCCGGCCGGCGAGCCGCTCCAGCGCGCGCCGCTTCCACACCTCGGGCAGGGCCTCGGTGCGCGCCAGGTCGAAGCTCAGCTCGACCTTCGAGTCGCTGGTGTTGACGTGCTGGCCACCGGGCCCCGAGGACCGCGAGAAGCGCCAGGCCAGCTCGGCCTCGGGAAGCGCGACGGAGCCGCGGATGAGATGGGGACCGGACATGCGGTCCATGTTCCCGCCTCTGTCCGGGTCACGTCACGGGGTTTTCCCCACGACGTTCGCCGCCGCACACGGCCGCCCGCGGAGGGGCCGACGGTGTTCGAACCGCCCTGGGTAAAAAAGGTAAAGAGATCCGGAACCATGGGGACCCCTCCAGGCGTTCTTGGCAGTGGCGGTAGCTTCGTCCGCACAAGCAACGAGGGAAGGGACTCCCAACAATGGCTGTAAGCCTCTCCAAGGGCGGCAACGTCTCGCTCACCAAGGAAGCTCCGGGCCTGACCGCCGTCACCGTGGGCCTCGGCTGGGACGTCCGCACCACCACCGGCACGGACTTCGACCTGGACGCCTCCGCGATCGCGGTCAACCCGCAGGGCAAGGTGTACTCCGACGCCCACTTCGTCTTCTTCAACAACAAGCAGACCCCGGACAACACCATCGTCCACACCGGTGACAACCGCACCGGCGAGGGCTCCGGCGACGACGAGGCGATCAACGTCAACCTGGCCGGGCTCCCCGCCGACGTCGACAAGGTCGTCTTCCCGGTCTCCATCTACGACGCCGAGAACCGCGGCCAGAACTTCGGCCAGGTCCGCAACGCCTACATCCGCATCGTCAACCAGGCCGGCGGCGCCGAGATCGCCCGCTACGACCTGTCGGAGGACGCGGCCACCGAGACGGCCATGGTCTTCGGCGAGCTCTACCGCAACGGCGCGGAGTGGAAGTTCCGCGCGGTCGGCCAGGGCTACGCCTCGGGCCTGGTCGGCATCGCCCAGGACTTCGGCGTCAACGTCTGACGGTTCGCCCGTGGTGACCGGGGCGGCCCCCGCGCGGTGACGAGACCGCCGCGCGGGCGCCGCCCCGCCCGCCGGACCCTCGAGGCGGCCCGGCACGCTGGACTCCCCCCAGTTCCAGGAGCAGCGGCTCCGGCACGCGCGGGCGGTGTGGGCGGCGCGCGCGGCGATGCGCGGGGAGCCCGGCCGGGCCCGGCGGCGAGGGTGCCGGACGCCCCGGGGCGTCCGGTGGTCCTGGCCGGCCGGCGCCGGATCGGTGGCGGCGGCGCCCGTCAGGGATGCGCCGGCTTGCCGTCCCCGTACAGCCAGTCCTTCCAGATCCCGGTGAAGTCCTTGCCGGGGGCCTTCTTCTCGACGTAGGCGGTGAAGTCGGCGGTGGAGGCGTTGCCGTGGCGGTGGGCGGCGGCCCAGCCCTGGACGATGTCGTAGAAGGCGTCGTCGCCGACCGTCCGACGGATCTTGTGCAGGACCATCGCGCCGCGGTCGTACACGGGCGCGTTCGAGATCTCGGCGGCGCTGCCCGGCCGGGCCGGCGGGAAGTCCCAGATGTCCGTGCCGTTCTCGCCCTCGCCGCGGTAGGTCTTCTCGAAGGTCTCCTGCGCGCTGTCGCCGCCGTCGTCCTCCTTCCACAGCCACTCCGCGTAGGTCGCGAAGCCCTCGCTGAGCCACATGTCCCGCCAGCTCTTCGGGGTGACGGAGTCGCCGTACCACTGGTGGGCGAGTTCGTGGACGAGGGTGCTGGTGTCGGGGGCGTAGGGGAAGACGGGCCGGTTCTGGGTCTCCAGGGCGTAGTCGACGCCCTTCACGCGGTCGACGACGGCGCCGGTGGAGGAGAACGGGTAGGGACCGAAGTTGTACTCCGCCCACTCCATGATCTCGGGAAGCCGCGCCAGCACCGGATCGCTCGCCCCGGCCAGGGCGGGATCGACGGCGACGTACGCCGGCAGGCCGTTCTTCAGGGTGGAGCGGCGCACCTCGAAGTCGCCGATCGCGACCGTGGCGACGTAGGTCGCCATCGGCTCGCCGACGTGCCAGCGGAACGTCCGGCGGCTCCCGTCGGTCGTCGTGCTCCTCAGCTCGCCGTTGGAGACGGCCGTCAGCTCCTTGGGCACGGTGACGGAGATGTCGTAGGTGGCCTTGTCCGAGGGGTGGTCGTTGCCCGGGAACCAGGCCATGGAACCCACCGGCTCGCCGAGGGCGACGGCGCCGTCGGGCGTGGGCAGCCAGCCCTCCCTGGACGAGTCGACGTCGAGGACCGTCTGCGGGGTCCCGGAGTAGCGGACGGTCGCGGTGAACGTCTCGCCCTCGCTCAGCTCGTCGTGCGGCCGCACGGTCAGCTCCTGGCCGGCCCGATGGAAACGGGCGGCCCTCCCCTCGACGGTCACCTCGCGCACCTGGAGGCCCTGGAGGTCGAGGTCGAAGGCGGACAGGTCCTGGGTGGCGCGGGCGGTGATCACCGCGGTGCCGGTCAGGGCGCGGCCGGCCGGCTCGTAGCCGAGGGAGAGGTCGTAGTGGGTGACGTCGTATCCGCCGTTGCCCGCCTTCGGGAAGTAGGGGTCGTGCAGCCCGGAGCCGCCCGGCGTGCCCCGCACTCCGCCGTCGCACCCGCTCAGGGCGACGGCGAGCAGGGCCGAGGCGGCTACGGCGCGGACGGTCCGCGCGGGTCTGTACACGGTGCTGATCCTATGCGGCGGTCATGACACCATCGCGTACGTGCTCGACATCGGCTACGCCCTTTCCCACCGCTTCCCCGACCCGCCGCAGACGGACTACCGCCGCGCGGACGTCCACGCCCTGCGCCACGACCTGTTCTGCGGCGACGTGTACCTCGCCGACACCGAGGCGGACCGGGAGCTGGCCACGGCCTGGGGGTGGGTGCCGGTGCTCGACTTCGCCTGGGCGCTGTGCGACATCGTGGAGCGGGTGGACCGGGACCCGGCCGGCTCCCGCGCCTCCCGTCCCCAGCGGGCGGAGCTGGACTTCACCGAGTCCACCGACCGCATGCTCTTCGAGCGCCGCTTCGGCTGGGTGGACATCGAGGCCGACTGGATGCCCGCGGAGGAGTCCCCGCTGAGCTTCTCCCACGCCGAGCTGCGCCGGGAGGCCCGCGACTTCCTGCACGACCTGATCGCCGACCTGTGCGACCTGCACGAGGACCTGGCGGAGAACCCGGCGGTCTGGACCCTCCAGGCCCGCTTCCCCCGCCTGCCGTGATCCGCCGGGGCCCCGCGCGGCGGAGGGCCCTGATCCGGCCTGATCCGAGCGGAGGACCCTAGTCCTCCACCCTGATCCCCAGCCGCGCCGCCAGCACCGGGGCCAGGTCCAGCAGCTGGCCGGTGCTGATCACCGCGCCCGCCAGCCGCTCCGCCCCGCCCGCGATCTCCAGCGGGGCGGCCCCGCGCAGGTCCACGTCCGTGAGCGTGACCGCGCCGAACTCCGCGCCCGTGAGCGCGCAGTCCACGAACTCCACCCGCTCCAGCCGGGCGCCCCCGAAGTCCGGCTCGACGAGGACACAGCCCTCGAAGACGACGTCCCGCAGCCGCGCCCTGCGCAGGTTCAGGTAGTCGATCTTGCCGCCGCGGATCCGCACCCGTTCCAGCACCGCGCCGTGCAGCTGCGTCCCGCCGAGGCGGGCATCGGTCAGCTCCACGTCGCGCAGCGTCGCGTCGGCGAGGTCGGTGCCGACGCCGCGCACCCCGGTGAGGACCGAGTCGAGCAGGCGGGCGTGGCGCAGCGAGGCGTCGTCCAGCGCGCAGCCCCTCAGCGCGCAGTCCATGAAGCGGGCGCCCGCCCCGTCCTGCCCGGACAGGTCGGTCTCCCGGAACTCCAGCCCGTCGTAGTCCCCGTCCGGCGCCAGCCCCGGGCCGTCGTACGCCTCCAGTGCCGGCAGCCGCACCTCGGGCCGCCGCGCCGGCTTCACCGGGCCCCGGCCCGCGCCGCCGCCCGTCCGGACGCTCGTTCTCCTCACCATGCCCCCATGCTGCACGCCGCCACTGACAACGCCTTGGAGACCGTCGGACACTCCAGGCCGCCCCGGATGCGATACGTACCGATTCATGGTCTTCTGACGGAATGAGTATCACCCGAAAAGGTGAATCCTCGACCGCGCAACGTCATCAGGGGGCCCGTTCGCGCCCCCTGTCGGACGCCCTGCACCACAGGCACTCCCCCCACCACCCCCGGCACGCCCGCCCCGCCGCCGACGCGCACCGCTGGTGGGCGCTGGTGGTCATCGCGCTGGCGCAGCTGATGGTGGTCCTGGACGCGACGATCGTGAACATCGCGCTCCCCTCCGCGCAGCACGCCCTGCACATGTCCGACGCCAACCGCCAGTGGGTCATCACCGCCTACACGCTGGCCTTCGGCGGACTGCTCCTGCTGGGCGGGCGGATCGCCGACCTGGTGGGACGCAAACGCACGTTCGTCATCGGGCTCATGGGCTTCGCCGTCGCCTCCGCGCTCGGCGGCGCGGCCACCTCCTCGGGCATGCTCTTCGGCGCCCGCGCCCTGCAAGGGGCGTTCGCCGCCGTGCTCGCCCCCTCCGCGCTGAGTCTGCTCACCACGACGTTCACCGATCCCCGGGAGCGCGGGAAGGCGTTCGGCATCTACGGCGCGCTCGCGGGCAGCGGCTCGGCGATCGGCTTCATCGTCGGCGGCCTGCTCACCGAGTACCTGAACTGGCGCTGGTGCCTGTACGTGAACGTGCCCATCGCCGTCGTCGCCGTCCTCGGCGCGGTCGCGCTGCTGCACAGCCGGGCGGGCGACGCCGACCCCGGCGCCCGGCTGGACGTGCCGGGCGTGGTGCTGGGCTGCGGCGGACTGGTCGCCGTGGTCTACGGGTTCAGCGAGGCCCAGCCGCGCGGCTGGACGGACCCGCTGGTGCTGGGCCTGTTCGCGGGCGGCGCGGCGATGCTGGCGGCGTTCGTGTGGTGGCAGACGCGCGCCCGGATGCCGCTGCTGCCGCTGCACGTCCTGCGCGACCGCGACCGGGCCGGCTGCTTCCTGACCATGCTGCTGGCCGTGATCGGCATGTTCGGGCTGTTCCTCTTCATGACCTACTACCTCCAGGAGATCCTCGGCTACTCGCCGCTGCGCACCGGTCTGGCCTTCCTGCCGCTGACCGCCGCGATCATCGTCGGCTCCACGCAGATCTCCGCGCGGCTGCTGCACCATGTGGCGCCACGGCTGCTCATGGTCCCCGGCATGGTCCTGGCGGCGGGCGGCCTGCTGCTGCTGACCCGGCTGACGGTGGTCTCGGAGTACACCACCGAGGTGCTGCCCGCGCTGCTGCTGATGGGGCTCGGCATGGGCCTGACCTTCATGCCGGTGTTCGCCACCGCCACCGCGGGCGTCGCCCCCAAGGACGCGGGCGTGACCTCGGCGACCGTGAACACCTCGCAGCAGGTGGGCGGTTCGATCGGCACCGCGCTGCTCAACACGATCGCCACCACCAGCGGCGCCGCGTACGTCACCGCGCATCTGCACAGCCCGGCGGACCGGGCGCGGGTGGTGCCGGAGGGCATCGTGCACGGCTACACGGTCGCCATCTGGTGGGCCGCCGCCGTGATGCTGCTGGCCGGGCTGGTCGCCGCCGTGATGGTCACGGCCCGTGCCCCCAAGCACGGACTGCCGGCGGCGGAGCGGCCGGTGCCCGAGTCGGCGGTGTGAGCGACCCGGGCGGCCCGGCGGTGTGAGCGACCCGGCGGCGCGGCCCGGGTGACAGGCGGGTTCCGCGGTACGAGCGGTCCGGCTCCGTGGTCCGGGCGGCCCGGCGGTGTGAGCGGCCCGGCGGTGTGAGGACCCTCCGGAGAGGAACCCGGAGGGCCCGCGAGGGGCAGGGAGGGTTCCGGCGCACGCCGGGGCCCTCCCCGCGCGGGCGCCGCCCGCCGGGCCCCGCACGGGTCTCAGCCGCGTCCCGCCACCCGGTCGGCGGCCCGGGCCAGCCGGGACGAGCGGGCGCTGTGGGTGAGCGCCTCGCGCCGGTCGGCGGTGCGGTAGGTGGCGTACATGCCCTGGACGCCCAGCCAGCGCAGCGGCTCCGGCTCCCACTTGCGCACCTTGTGCCCGGCCCAGGGCAGCGCGGTCAGCGGGGTCGGACCGCCCTGTCCGGAGTCCAGCTGCACCAGGTCGGTGAGGGTGCGGGCGGCGAGGTTGGTGGTGGCGACGCCCGAGCCGACGTAGCCGCCGGCCCAGCCCAGGCCCGTCGTGCGGTCCAGGGTCACGGTGGCGCACCAGTCACGCGGCACGCCGAGCACCCCCGACCAGGCGTGCGCGACCCGCACCCCGGCCAGCACCGGGAAGAAGGCGACGAGGACGTCGCGCAGCGCCTCGACGGTCTCCGCCTGGGTGCGGCCGTCGTTGTCGGTGCGCGAGCCGAAGCGGTAGGGCACCCCGCGCCCGCCGAGCGCGATCCGGCCGTCGGCGGTGCGCTGGGCGTACATGTAGGCGTGCGCCATGTCGCCGAGGGTCTCGCGGCCGTCCCAGCCGATCGCCTTCCACTGCTCGTCGGTCAGCGGCTCGGTCGCGATCATCGAGGAGTTCATCGGCAGCCAGGTGCGCCGCTGTCCCTTGAGGGAGGCCGTGAAGCCCTCGGTGCAGCGCAGCACGTAGGGCGCGCGGACGGTGCCGTACGGGGTGACGGCGTGCTTGGGACGGATCTCGGTGACCGGGGTCGCCTCGTGGACGGTCACCCCGAGCGCCTCGACGGCCGCCGCCAGGCCCTTGACCAGCTTCGCCGGGTTCAGCCGGGCGCCGTGCGGGGTCCAGGCGGAGCCGACCGCGTCCGCGACCCGTATCCGCTCGGCGGTCTGCCGGGCCCCGTACAGCTCGCGGTCCTTCTCGCCGTAGGCGAGCTCCTGCTCGTGGAACGCCTTGAGCCGGGCCAGCTGGGCGGGGGTGCGCGCCACCTCCAGCACGCCGCCCTTGTGGACGTCCGCCTCGAAGCCCTCCTCGGCGGCCACGCGGATCACCTCGTCCACGGTGTCGTTCATCGCCCGCTGGAGCCGTACGGCGGCCTCGTGGCCGTGCAGCTTCGCGTAGCGGTCGCGGCCGGCGACGCCGTTGTAGAGCCAGCCGCCGTTGCGGCCGGAGGCGCCGTAGCCGCAGAACTTCTGCTCCAGGACGGTGATCCGCAGGAACGGCGCTGCCTTCTTCAGGTAGTACGCCGTCCACAGGCCTGTGTACCCGCCGCCGACGATCACCACGTCCGCGGTGGCGTCCCCGGTGAGCGGCTCGCGCACCGCCGGGAGCCCGTCGTCCGCGAACCAGAAGGAGATGCCGCCGTTCACGATGCCGCTGTTCACGGCCCTGTCTGCCGAGCTGCTCATGGCCGGGACGCTAACGCCTCGGCAGGGCCGGTGTCTCCTTCGGAATCCGTGTTCTTCCCGCACCGGCGGTCAGCGGACGGCAGCCCAGCCCGATCAGCGCGGCGGTGAAGTGCCCCAGGTCGGTGAAGGTGCGCCCGGTCGCCAGGGGCACCGCGAAGAAGCCGAGCACCACGGCGGCGTACCCGTACCGCCAGGGCCGGGCCAGGCGCCAGGTCAGCACTCCCACCACTCCCGCCAGCGCGTAACTCACCCCCACGTCCAGCGTGTTGACCGCCGACTCGGGGACCATCCCGCGCCGGATCCCCCACAGCAGCGCGCCCTCGCTGATCAGCGTGGCCAGCACGTGCGCGGCCACGCACACCACCAGCCAGCGCAGCGTGCCCAGCCAGCGTTCGGCCTGCGCGTGGAAGACCGAGTAGAGCACCGCGTACGGCAGCCAGCGGCCGCTCGCGATCCACATGGCGCTGGCGAACAGCACCCGTGCCGGATGCTCCGACAGCTCGTGCAGATTGGTCGAGCGCTGCCGCAGGAACTCCGCCTCGAACTGCGGCGACATGCGGTGCAGGGCGACGGTCGTGACGAACAGGATCAGCAGCCACGCATACGTCCCCGGGGCGCCGCGGACGTAGTCCGCCACCACCCTGAACCCGCGCCGCATCCGGATGACCCCGTTCACCCTCGCAAGTATGGTCGCCGAGGTGTTCGAGGGGCCTGCCGAGCCCCACGGCGGCCCGTGCGGGAGGGGTGACACGCCCCCGGACGGCCCATCCGGCCCTCCATGGACCATCCGGTCATAACGTACAGAATATGACGAAACGCCACATCGCCTTGCTCCTGAGCGCCGTAGCACTCGTCGGCTCCGGCGTAGCCGCCGCCCCGCCGATCTCCGTGCCGAGGCTGCACCTGGTGCACTCGGGCCAGTCGATCCAGAAGGCGGTGGACGCCGCCGAGCCGGGCGACACCGTCCTGCTGATGCCGGGCACCTACCACGAGAGCGTCAAGATCGCCAAGCGCGGCGTGACCCTGCGGGGCGCCGGCCCGGAGACCACCGTCCTCGAACCGGCCGCCGGGACGAGCTCGAACGACTGCGGCAAGCGCGGCAACGGCATCTGCGTGGCGGGCACCAAGAACAAGCGCCTGAAGGACGTCACCGTCGCCGACCTGACCGTGACCGGCTACTCCCGCGCCGGAGTGATGGCCGTGGGCACCGACGGGCTGACCGTGCAGCACGTGGCCGCCGTGAAGAACGGCCTGTGGGGCTTCGCCGAGGAACGCTCCCGGCGCAGCACCTACCGGCAGAACCTCGCCCGGGGCAACGGCGACGCGGGCCTCTTCCTCGCCAACACGATCACCGCCGAACAGGGCGCCCTCGACACCGACGGCACGCTGATCGCCCAGAACCGGCTGGAGGACAACCGGATCGGCGTCACCGTCCGCCGGCTGCGCGACCTCGCCGTCGCCGGCAACTACGTCACCGGCAACTGCACGGGCGTCTTCGTCGTCGGCGACGAGAACAAGCCCAGGGCGGGCGCGCTGAGCGTGCGCGACAACCTCGTCGCCAAGAACAACAAGTACTGCCCGAAGACCGCACGGCTGCCCTACCTCCAGGGCTCGGGCATCGTCCTGACCGGCGCCGAGGACACCGAGGTCACCCGCAACACGGTCCTCGGCAACTCTGGCAGGTCCCCGCTGTCCGGCGGCATCGTGCTCTTCAAGAGCTTCGTCGGCGCCGCCAACGAGCGCAACCGCGTCAGCGGCAACGCGCTGCAGGACAACTCCCCCGCCGACCTGGTCAACCAGGAGAGCACCAAGCGCGGCAACACCTTCCAGCAGAACTCCTGCCGGGCCTCCAAGCCCGCGGGACTGTGCTGAGACCCGGTCCGCGCCCGCAACCGAGAACCGACAAGGAAGGAACCGGCGGCACATGACGACCGCTCAGACCGCCCCACCGCCGTCCATGCGGCTCAGGGAGCTCGTGTTCGGGGCGGCGTGTGCCGCCGCCCTCCGCGCCGCCGCCCGCCTCGGCGTGGCCGACGCGCTCGGGGACGCCCCCCTGCCCGTGGAGGACATCGCGGCCTCGGTGAAGACCGAGCCCAAGCCGCTGCGCCGGCTGCTGCGCGCCCTGGCCTGCTACGGCGTCTTCACCGAGCAGCCCGACGGCACGTTCGCCCACACCGACATGTCCCGGCTGCTGCGCGAGGACGATGCGAACAGCCTGCGCAACATCACCCTGTGGTGCACCGAGCCGTGGACCTGGCAGGCCTGGCCGAAGCTGGACGAGGCGGTGCGCACCGGGCACGACGTCGTCCAGGACCTGTTCGGCAAGGAGTTCTTCGTCTACCTCAACGAGGACGCCCCCGAGTCCGCGGACGTCTTCAACAAGGCCATGACGACCTCCAGCAAGCAGTCCGCCCAGGACGTCGCCGACCTGCTCGACCTGTCCGGCGCCGCCTCGGTCGCCGACATCGGCGGCGGCCAGGGCCACGTGGTGGCCTGTCTGCTGGAGAAGTACCCCACCATGCGCGGCACCCTGCTGGACCTGCCGCGCGTGGTGGACAACGCCGACCCCCGGCTGCGCCCCGGCGGCCCGCTCGCCGACCGGGTGGACATCGTGCCCGGCGACTGCCGCGAGTCCGTGCCGGTCACCGCCGACGTCTACATCATCAAGAACATCCTGGAGTGGGACGACGACTCCACCGCCCGCTGCCTGCGCAACGTCATGGCGGCCGGCGGGCCCAAGGCCCGCGTCGTGGTCATCGAGAACCTCGTCGACGACACCCCGTCGATGCGGTTCAGCACCGCCATGGACCTGCTGCTCCTGCTCAACGTCGGCGGGGCCAAGCACACCACCGAGTCCATGGTGAGCCGGCTCAAGGCGGCCGGCCTGGTGATCGACGACATCAGCCCGGTCAACCCCTACCTGCACGCCTTCGACTGCACCGTCCCCGTCTGACGGCGCCCGCCGTCACGGACCGCACACCCGGACACCGGTCGCCGGGCCCGCGACGCTGCGGGCCCGGCGACCGGTTGTGTGTCCGCGGCCCCCTCACGGGGCCGGGCGGTGGTCTCACGACTGGGCGTCGCGCTCCCACAGGTAGAACCGCTGCGCCATCGCGTCCTTCGGCGAGCGCCAGGTCTCGGGGTCGTAGGCGCTGACGTACGCCGACAGACGCTCGCTGATGCCCCGGAACTCCGGGTGCCCCGCCACCTTCGCGATGGCCGGGCCCGGGTCCCGCTCCGCCTCGACGAGGTGCATGTACACATCGCCGAACTGGAAGAGGCTGCGCCGGGTGACGCCGACCAGGTGCGGCAGCTCCCCCCGGTCGGACTCCTCGAAGATCTTGGCGATGTCCGGGGCCGAGCCCGGGGCCATCCGGGCCACGATCAGGGCCTGGTGCATGGGCCTTCTCCTCCTCCGGTCCGTTCCCGACCGGTCCGTTCTCGTCCGGCTCTCGACCGGTCCGTTCTCGTCCGGCTCTCGTCCGGTCCGTTCTCGTCCGGCTCTCGTCCGGTCCGGCTCAGTCGGTGGTCAGGGCCGGCTCGGGCCGGCGGCCGGCGGCGGCCTTCTCGATCTTGTCCCGGATCAGGGCCATCTGGACCTTGGAGTTCTTGTTGATGTTGTCGGTCATCCAGTCGTCGTCGACCGGCGCCTCCGGCTTCATCGCGAAGTCCTGCGTCCACACCATCCGGGTGCCGGACGGCACCTCCTCGTAGCGCCAGTGGATGTCCATGTGCGCGAACGGCCCGGTCTCCACCCGGCGGGCCCGGACGGTGAGCGTGGCGCGGTCCGGCTCACGCTCGGACACCCAGCTCCACACCGTGCCGTTCTCGTCGGGGTGCATGGTCAGCCGGAAGGTGCACTTGCTCCCCTCCTGCTTCAGGATCTCCGCGGAGGCGTACTCGCTGAACAGCTCCGGCCACTTCTCCACGTCGTTGGTCATGTCCCAGACCAGATCGACCGGCGCGGCGATCGTGATCTCGTTCTGTGTGTGCCCTGCCATCTCTACGCTCCTGCCAGAAGGGTGCTGTTGACGAGATCGAGGAACTTCCGGGGCGTCTTGCAGCGCTCCGCGTCGGCCGGCATCGGCATGCCGTGCCGGTTCTCCAGCTCGCCCACGATGCCGAGCAGGCCGAGCGAGTCGATGCCGAGCTCGTCGAAACCGGTGTCGGCCCGGTCCGTCAGCTCCTGCGGGCTCACGGTGATGCCCGCGGCCTTCTTCATGAGTTCGGACAGTTCTTCCACGGTGATGCGGTCACTCATGCGGTGGTTCCTCTCTTCCTTGCTCCCGGCTGGTTGCTCCGGCCGCCCCGCTAGGAGGCGTCGGCGGTGCCATGCCGCAGCACCAGCGCCGAGTTCGAGCCCATGAGCCCCCGGCTGAGGACCAGTGCCGTGCGCACCCGCGCGGCACGCGCGCTCCCGGTCACCAGATCGAGGTCATGGCAGATGTCGAAGACGTTGGGGGTGGGCGGGATCACGCCGTGCTCCATCGCCAGCACCGCCGCCGCCGCGTCCAGCACCGGAGCCGCGCAATAGGCCCGCCCGATGCCGGTCTTGGGCGCCGTCACCGGCACCCGCCGGGCGTGCCCGCCGAGCGCGTCGGCGATGGCCAGCGCCTCCGCCCGGTCCGCCTCCGGCACACCGAGGGCGTCGGCGAAGACCACGTCGACCTCCTCCGGCGCACAGCCGGCGTCCGCCAGCGCGCCCCGGATCGCCTCCGCCAGCCCCTGCCGCGACAGCTCCCAGCGGGAGGCCCCGGTGAAGGTCGACGCGTGCCCGGCGACGGTGGCCCGCACGGGCACCCCACGCTGCCGGGCGCCCGCCGCCTCCTCGACCACGAGCATCGCGCCGCCCTCGGCCGGCACGAACCCGCACGCCTCCTCGGTGAACGGCCGGTACGCCCGCCCCGGATCGGTCACCGGGCTCAGCTCGCCGTAACCGAGCTGGCACACCATCGAGTACGGGGCCAGCGGCGCCTCGGTGGAACCCGCCACGATCACGTCCGTGCCGCGCCTCACGGCCCGCGCGGCGTGCGCGAGCGCGTCCAGACCGCCGGCCTCGTCGGCGGCGACCACCGAACACGGCCCCTTGAAGCCGCGCCGGATGGAGACCTGGCCGGTGCTGGCCGCGTAGAACCAGGCGATGGACTGCCAGGGACCGACGTGACGGGGGCTCTTGCCCCACAGCTTCTGCAGCTCCCGCTGGCCGAACTCGCCGCCGCCGGAGCCGGCCGCCGTCACCACGCCCGCCGAGAACGGCGCGCCGTCGGTGTCCGCCCGGCCCAGCCGCGCGTCCTCCAGCGCGGCGTCGGCCGCGGCCATCGCGAAGTGCGTGAACCGGTCCGTCTGGACGAGGTAACGCTCCTCGATCGCCGCCGCCGGGTCGAAGGACCGCACCTCGCCGGCCACCTTCAGCGGCAGCCGCTCGCAGCCCTCGCGGGTCACCCGGTCGAGGACGCTCACGCCCTCCTGGGTGGACTTCCAGAACGTCTCGGTGCTGGTTCCGTTGGGGGCGACGACACCGATACCGGTGACGGCCGCCCGCCGCTTGCTCCGTTGGCTCATCGTGACCTCTCCCTCGGCCGGGTCAGGATCACCGCCGACTGGAATCCGCCGAACCCGCTGCCCACGGAGAGCACCGCGTCCAGCTTCCGCTCCCGCGCGACCCTGGGTACGTAGTCCAGGTCGCACTCGGGGTCGGGCGTCTCGTAGTTGGCGGTCGGCGGGACCACCTGGTGGGTCAGGGCCAGCACGCAGGCCACCACCTCGATCGCCCCGATCGCGCCCAGCGAGTGACCCACCATCGACTTGATGGAGCTCATCGGGGTGTCGTACGCGTGCTCGCCCAGCGCCCGCTTCACCGCGGCCGTCTCGTGCCGGTCGTTCTGCCGGGTGCCCGAGCCGTGCGCGTTGACGTAGTCGATCGCCGAACCGTCCAGCCGGGCGTGGTCCAGCGCGGACTCGATCGCCCGCGCCATCTCCAGGCCCTCACTGGTCAGACCCGTCATGTGGTAGGCGTTGCCGAAGGTGGCGTAGCCGCTCAGCTCGCAGTACACGTGCGCGCCGCGCGCCTTCGCGTGCTCCAGCTCCTCCAGCACCAGCACCGCGCCGCCCTCGCCCATGACGAACCCGTCACGGTCGTTGTCGAAGGGACGCGAGGCGTGCGCCGGGTCGTCGTTGTTCGGCGACGTCGCCTTGATCGCGTCGAAGCACGCCATCGTGATCGGCGATATCGGCGAGTCCGACGCCCCGGCTATGCAGATGTCGGCGCGCCCCTCCTCCACGGTGTGCAGCGCGTACCCGACCGCGTCGAGCCCCGAGGTGCACCCGGTGGACACCGTCTGCACCGGCCCGCGCGCCCCGAACCGCTCCGCCACCGTCGAGGCCAGCGTGCTCGGCGTGAACGCCCGCTCCAGATACGGCTGCGCCCGCTCGTGGTCCACGTCCCAGCGCTCACCGCCGTGGCTGACCAGCACGTAGTCGTTCTCCAGCCGGGTGGTGCCGCCGACCGCGGTGCCCAGCGAGACCCCCATCCGCCACGGGTTCTCCGCGGCGAGGTCGAGCCCCGCGTCCCGCACCGCCTCCAGGCCGGCCGCCAGCGCGAACTGTATGTAGCGGTCGCAGCGCGCCACCTGCTCGGCGTCGAGGCCCGCCGCCGCCGGGTCGAAGTCGCACTCGGCGGCGATCCGCGACCTCAGACCCGCCGGGTCGAAGAACGTGATGCCGCGCGTGGCGGTGCGCCCGTTCGCCAGCAGGTCCCAGAACGCCGGGGCGCCGATCCCGCCCGGCGCCACGATGCCTATGCCGGTGACCGCGACCCGCCTGGTCATGACCGCACCTCGGCCGGCCCGGCCGCCGCCTCGGCCGCCTCGGCCGGCTCGGCCGCCCGGGCGCCGGCCGGGACCGACGCCGCCTCCGTGCCCTCGGTGTCCACGTGCCCGAGCTGCGGGCGCGGCGCCAGCGGGCCGAGGTGGAAGACGATCCGTGCCTCGGTGTCGCCCACGTTGCGGAACCGGTGGCGCATGTAGGCGGGGATCATCAGCCCCTGCTCCGGCCCCAGCGGGTGCGGCTCGCCGTCCAGGTCCACCTCCAGGTCGCCGCAGACGACGTACACGAACTCCTCGGAGTAGGGGTGGTAGTGCTCGCCGATGCGGTCGCCGGGCTGCACCAGCGCCACGCCCATGAAGCCGCTGGTGGAGCCCACCGTGGCCGGGGTGAGCATGGCGCGCAGGTCGCCGCCGCGCTTGGTGTTGGGCTCGGTGTCGCTGAGGTCCACGATCCTTGGCCTGGGTTTGATCACGTCTTCCTCCGGTGGTGTGTACGTCGGCTGGGGAACGTCAGGCGTCCGGCGCGGACCGGCGATCGGTGACGAGGTCCATCCGGGCGAGCGTGAGCAGGCGGGAGAGGTCGCCGTCCTTCTTCGCGGCGCCCTCGTCGAGCAGCGTCGTCAGCTCCGCCACCCGCGCGGAGTCCGCGATGCCCAGCGCGGCCGCCGGGTCCGCCTCCAGAGCGCCCACCACATCGATCAGGCGTACGACCACGTCGTCGCGCTCGAAGACCGTGCTGCGCCGCACCGGGCTCGCCGGGTCGTCCGCGGCGCGCTCGTCCTCATGGGCCAGCAGCTCCGCCAGCTTCATGCCCTGGCCCGGCCGCGCCGGGTAGAACAGCGCGTGCCGCTCCACCCGGTCGTCGTCCTGACCGGACGTCACGTGGTGCACGGCCGGCAGCGCCGCCCGGGTGAAGAACACCCGTGCCGACTCCTGGTCGTTGAGGTCGCGGTCCTGCTCCAGATAGGGGTTGATGGCCTCCTCGACCGCCCGGATCCCGGGCTGCCGGGCCACGTGCCGCAGCGCCGCCAGCAGGTCGCCGCGCACCTCGATGGCCCGCACCACCCGGTTGCCGTGCATGAACAGCGAGGTGCGCAGCAGCCGCGTCGTGTCGTCGACCCGCGCCTCGGGCGACTCGTAGCCCGCCAGCAGCTCGGCCACCTTCGCCTCGCTGCCCGGCTTCACCGTGAACGTCAGCGCGTGCCGGATCACCCCGTCCCCGATCCGCGGCGAGGTCTGCAGCCGCCGGTCGGCGGACTCCGGCCGGCCGCCGCCGGTCTCCCGCACGATGTGGAAACGCAGCGAACGGGTGTCGCGGATGCAGCTGTGCATCGGCTGCACCATCCGCACGTGCTCCTCGCTGTTCACCCATGCGAGGAACGGCGGGGCGCTCTCCCACTCGCTCGTGATGAGCCACTGGGAGGGGTTCTCGATCGACTGGCACAGCTGGTCGCTGACATGTCCGGGGACGGACGCGACCTGCTTGCCCATCTGCTCGTACGCCTCCAGGAACTGCTGCTGGGCGCCGTCGCAGACGTCCACCAGCAGCACCACGCGGAGCCGGGAGCCGTCGAAGACGGACTGGGAGACACGTTTCGAGGCCTGCTGCTCGGTCGGTTCTGAAACACGCTCGGAGATGGCGGTCATCTGCGTACGACTCCTTGGCGGGGATCGACGATTCGCACGGGACAGGGAAGGAGAACGCCGGCCGCGGATGACGCGACGTCAGCGTGATCTCGATCCTGTGCCGGGCACGATCGGCGCGCGACTCGTATGCACCACAAGGGTGATCACGCGGGTGATAGACCCCGCGAACGCACGCGGAGAGGGCGCCCGGCGGGCATGGAGACATCGATGCGCCCGCACCGCCCGCACCCCCGCACCCCGCCCCTGGAGGCATCGATGCGCCAAGAAGCCGACCACCGGGTACCCGTCCTCATCGTCGGCGGTTCCCTGGTGGGCCTGTCCACCTCGCTGTTCCTGGGCCGCCTCGGCGTGCCGCACATGCTCGTCGAACGGCACTCCGGCACCTCCATCCACCCCCGCGGACGCGGCAACAACGTACGGACGATGGAGCTGTACCGGGTGGCCGGCATCGAGGGCGACATCAAGGCGGCGGCGTCGCTGCTGGCCGACAACCACGGCATCCTGCAGACCCCGACCCTGGAGGGCGACGCCGGCGAATGGCTGTTCAAGCACATCGACCCCGGCGGCGGCCTCGCCCGCTTCAGCCCCACCGCCTGGTGCCTGTGCAGCCAGAACGACCTCGAACCCGTCCTCCTCGAAAGCGCCCGCCGGCTCGGCGGCGAACTGCGCTACTCCCACGAGCTGGAGACCTTCGACCAGGACGACGAAGGGGTCACCGCCGTCGTCCGCGACCGGGCCGGCGACGAGCGCTACACCGTCCGCGCCGACTACCTCGTCGCCGCCGACGGCCCCCGCAGCCCCGTCCGCGACCGCCTCGGCATCGGACAGAGCGGCCCCGGCGACCTGTTCGCCAACGTCAGCGTCACCTTCCGCTCCAAGCTCCTCGCCGACGTCGTCGGCGACCGCCGCTTCATCTGCTGCTACCTCACCGACCCCGACGCCGACGGCGCCCTGCTGCCCGTCGACAACAAGGAACACTGGGTCTTCCACGCCCCCTGGCACCCCGAGCGGGGCGAGAGCCTGGAGGAGTTCACCGAGGAACGCCTCCAGCGCCACATCCGCCGCGCCGTCGGCGCGCCCGACCTCGACGTCGAGATCACCGGCAAGGCCTCCTGGCGCGCCGCCGAACGCGTCGCCGACCGCTACGCGGCGGGCCGCGTCCTCCTCGCCGGCGACTCCGCCCACGAGATGTCCCCGACCGGCGCCTTCGGCTCCAACACCGGCATCCAGGACGCCCACAACCTCGCCTGGAAACTCGCCGCCGTCCTCGACGGCTGGGCCGGACCCGGCCTCCTGGACACCTACGACACCGAACGCCGCCCCGTCGCCCTGGCCACCAGCGCCCGCGCCTCCGCCCGCTCCGTCGAGCACAGCCACCCCGGCTTCGCCCCGGCCCCCGGCATCGGCGGCGGCAAGCGCGGCGGCATCCTCAACGTCGTCCTCGGCTACCGCTACCCCGACGGCGCGGTCGTCGGCGCCGGCCCCGACCGGGAGGCGGTGCCCGACGCCCTGCGCCTGACCGGCGAACCCGGCACCCGCGCCCCCCACCTGTGGCTGCGCCGCGACGGCGAGCGGATCTCCACCCTCGACCTGTACGAACGCTCCCTGGTCCTGCTCAGCGACGGCCGCTCGGAGGCCGGCTGGCACGCCGCCGCCCGCCGCATCGCCGAGACCGGGGCCCTGCGCCTGGAGTCCTACCGCATCGGCACCGACCTGACCCCCGACGACCGCGACCCCCAGGGCACCGACGCCGCCCCGGCCGCCGACTGGTCCACCGCCCACGGCACGACCCCCGACGGCGCGGTCCTCGTCCGCCCCGACGGCTTCGTCGCCTGGCGCGCCACGGACGCGGCCGAGAACCCGGAGGCCACCCTGCGCGAGGTACTGGCGAAGGTGCTGCGCACGGGCTGACCGGATGCGACCGGACGGCCCGGCCCGCCGGGCGGCACCGCCGACCGTGCCGCCGGACAGCGCGAAGGCCAGGTCAGGATGTTCCTGACCTGGCCTTTTCCGGAGCCCCCTGTCGGATTCGAACCGACGACCTTCGCTTTACAAGAGCGGCGCTCTGACCAGCTGAGCTAAGGAGGCAACGCGTCCACGCCCGTGCAGTGTACCCGGGCGCCGGCCCCGGACCTCGAGAATTTCCGCGAAGTTCACAGGCCTTGGAGTACTGACAGAGCAGGTGAACGCCAGGTACCGTCCTGTGCCAGTTCACTCTTGTGGACCAAGGACAACCACAACGGAACACCCGTAGTGGCAACCACCTTCCTACAACGGATCGTCCGGCACGTTCCTGCCGGTAGAAGGGGGCCCATTCACCATGGCCACTGTGCAGTTCGACAAGGCGACCCGGATCTACCCGGGTTCCGACAAGCCCGCCGTCGACGCCCTGGAGATCGACATCGCGGACGGCGAGTTCCTCGTCCTGGTCGGCCCGTCCGGCTGCGGCAAGTCCACCTCGCTGCGCATGCTCGCGGGGCTCGAGGACGTCAACCGCGGCGCCATCCGCATCGGTGACCGCGACGTCACCCACCTGCCGCCCAAGGACCGGGACATCGCCATGGTGTTCCAGAACTACGCGCTCTACCCGCACATGACGGTCGCCGACAACATGGGCTTCGCGCTCAAGATCGCCGGCGTCAACAAGACGGAGATCCGGCGCAAGGTCGAAGAGGCCGCCAAGATGCTGGACCTCACCGAGTACCTCGACCGCAAGCCGAAGGCCCTGTCCGGCGGTCAGCGCCAGCGTGTGGCCATGGGCCGCGCCATCGTCCGCGACCCGCAGGTGTTCCTCTTCGACGAGCCGCTGTCGAACCTCGACGCCAAGCTCCGCGTGTCGACCCGTACGCAGATCGCCTCGCTGCAGCGCCGCCTCGGCATCACCACCGTCTACGTCACCCACGACCAGGTCGAGGCCATGACGATGGGCGACCGCGTGGCCGTGCTCAAGGGCGGCATCCTCCAGCAGGTGGACTCGCCGCGGAGCATGTACGACAAGCCCGCCAACGTCTTCGTCGCCGGCTTCATCGGCTCGCCCGCCATGAACCTGATCGACGTGCCGATCATCGACGGCGGTGTGAAGTTCGGCAACAGCGTGGTGCCGGTCAACCGGGACGCGCTCAAGGCCGCCGCCGACAAGGGCGACCGCACGGTGACCGTGGGCGTGCGCCCCGAGCACTTCGACGTGGTCGAGCTGGGCGGCGGCGCCGCGGCCGCCTCCCTGTCCAAGGACGCCTCCGACGCCCCGGCCGGCCTCGCCGTCACGGTGAACGTCGTGGAGGAGACCGGCGCCGACGGCTACATCTACGGCACCGTCAAGGTCGGCGGCGAGGAGAAGGAGCTCGTCGTCCGCGTCAGCAGCCGCGCGGTTCCCGAGAAGGGCGCCACCGTGCACGTCGTGCCGCGGCCGGGCGAGACCCACGTGTTCTCGACCTCCACGGGCGAGCGTCTCTCCGACTGACACCCTTACGGCTGAAACCCCGGGACTTTCCCGGGCGATGCGCCCACGTTGACGAGAAGGGCCCCGCGAGCTGCTGCGGGGCCCTTCTCGCCGTCTTCCGAATCCCCCACGGCACCGGACATTTCGAGCCGTGTACGTCAACACGACACCCGGGATGCCGCCCACAGGCATCCCTCGAAGGGGTGACTAAATGTCGCCAAATCATTACCGGCGGCTACGCTGCCACGCGTGAAGCACTCCACCACCCACCCCACGCGACGCGGCCGGGGCCCCGCCCGCCGGATCGGCCGCTCCCTCGCCCTCGTCCTGCCCGTCGTCCTGGTGCTCTCCGGGACCCTCGCGGTCACCCGAGTCGACTGGTCGGGGAACTCCTCGTCCTCGGTGCTCACCGCGTCCGACACATCGGCTGCCGGGCTCACCGCCCGCTCCCGCGCCCCTCAGGACGTCCTGCGCGACCAGTTGCTGACGGAGCTGCAGGAGAAGGACCCGGGCGTCGCGCTCACCCACCTCCAGCAGGCGGTCAACGGCCGCCCCTCCCTGGCCGCGCACTGCGGCTCGATCGCCCGCACGCTCGGCCGCGCGGCGGTCCGCCTCTACGGCGCCTCCCGCGCCCAGTCCTACGCCCGTCCCGTCTGCGACACCTCCTTCGCCTCCGGCGTCCTCGCGGCCCACAGCTGACGCGCCACCGCCCACCGGCGGCGCACGACACCCGGCGCCCGGCCACGTCCTCGTCCGTGCCCCTTCCCGCCGTCCGTCCGCGTGCGCGTGGTCGGCGGCGGGAAGGGGCACGGACAGGGGCACGTACAGTGCCCCCATGACCCATCCGAATGCGGCGTCGCGCCCCACCCAAGCCGTCGTCCTGGCCGGAGGCCAGGGATCGCGGCTGCGCCCCTATACCGACGACCGGCCCAAGCCGATGGTCGAGATCCCCGGCACGGGCACCCCGATCATCGGGCACCAGCTCGCCTGGCTCGCCGAGGAGGGCGTCACGGACGTGGTGATCTCCTGCGGCCACCTCGCCGAGGTCCTGCAGGAGTGGCTCAAGTCGGCGGCGCTGCCCGTCAACGTCACCACCGCCGTGGAGACGGAGCCCCTCGGCCGCGGCGGCGGCCTGAAGTTCGCCGCCGCTCACCTGCCCCACCCGGACAGGTCCTGGTACGCCACCAACGGTGACATCTGGACCCGTTTCTCGCTGCGCGACATGGCGGACTTCCACACCGAGCGCGACGCGGTGGCGACCCTCGCGCTGGCCCGTCCGCGCATCCCGTGGGGCGCGGTGCAGACGGACGGCTTCGGTCACATCACGGACTTCATCGAGGCCCCGCCCTCCACCTTCGAGATCAACGCGGGCGTCTACGTCTTCTCCCCCGGGTTCGCCGACCTGCTCCCGGAGCGCGGCGACCACGAGCGGACCACGTTCCCGAGGCTGGCCCGCGAACTCCGCCTGGCCGGCTTCCCGATCCCGCAGGGCGCCTACTGGCGGGCCATCGACACCGCGAAGGACCTCACCGAGGCCGCGAAGGAGCTGGCCGCCCTGGGGCGCGCCTGACCGGTTCACGGCCGGGACGCGCCCGACCGGACCGGTTCACCGCCGGGCATGCCTGACCGGTCCACCACCGGGCATGCCTGACCGGTTCACCAGGTGGGGCTCACCGCGAGCCGGGGCCACGGGAGCACGAGAGAACACGAAAGGGACGGGGTCCCGCACAAGCGCTGTGCGGGACCCCGTCCCTTCGTGGTGCGGGCGGCCGGGGATCACCCCAGGAGCCCGCCCACCAGGCCCGGTCGGCCGGAGGAGGCGCCGCCGCCGGAGCCCGAGCCGCCGCCCGCCGAGCCGGTGCCGCCGCTCGCGGTACCGCCCGAGGTCGGGCCCGTGCTGGTGCTGGGGGCCTGCCGCACCGGGGAGGAGTGGCGCGGCGGGGTGCGGCCCGTGGTGCCCTGGGTCTGGCTGGGCGTGCCGCCGGTGAGGGCGCCGCCGCTCTCGCGGGCCGTGCCCGGGGTGGACGCGGGACCGCCGGACGGGCCGGTGGTGGTGCCGCGGTGGCTGGGGGCCGCCGGGGCCGACGGAGACCTGTGGTGACGCTCGCCGTCGGACCGCTGCGGCAGCGGCGAGCCGGGCAGTTCGTTGCGCGGGGCCTCGCCGGGGCGGGGCACGACCACGCGTTCGGCGTCGCGCACGGCGTCGCCGAGCAGCGACCCGGTGAGCAGGGTGAGGCCGGTGACGACCACCGTGAGCAGGGCGCCGCGGCGCAGCACGAAGCGGCGCAGCTCCCAGATGTCGGAGCGTGGTCCGAGCCGCCGCCAGGCGGAGGCGGCGAGACGGCCGTCGACGGAGTAGACGGGGGCGCCGGCGATGACCAGGGGCGACCATGCGGCGAGGTAGATGATGTCGGGCGCCTCGTAGACGGGCAGCGTGCGCCAGCTGACCGTGACGATGAGCGCGGCCGAGAGGAGCGCGCCGAGCACCGCGGCGACCCGCTGCCAGCAGCCCAGGATGGTCAGGACGCCGACGATGACCTGGAGGAAGGCGATGACCAGGCCGGAGCCGACCGGGTGCTGGAGGGCGAACTGGCGCAGCGGCTCGGCGGCCTCCCAGGGGTGCAGCGAGTTGAGCCACTTGACCATGGAGCCGCGCTTGCCGCCGTCGAAGTACAGCGGGTCGCACAGCTTGCCCATGCCGGCGTAGATGGAGATGAAGCCGAGGAAGATCCGCAGCGGGAGCAGGACGACGCCGAGGTTCATCCGGCGGCCGGGGTAGTAGGCGTGCCGGGCCGGGTCGTCGCCGTGCCGCCGGCCCGCCCGCCGGCGTCCCTCCCCCGCCGCCTCGTCCTGGTCGTAGGACGGGTCGTGGTCCTGGTCGTCGTAGTCCTGGCCGACGTGGTCGCGGGGGTCGTACCCCCGGTCGTCGTACCCGAAGGCGTCCGCGTGGCCGGGCCGCGCGTGGGGCGGTGCGCCGCCCGGCGTGGCGGGGCCGGCGTACCCGAGGTCGCCGTACGCGCCGGACTCGTAGGCCGACTCGGCGGTGCGCATGTGCGGCAGCAGCCGGGTCTCGCCGGGTCCGGGCGCGTGCGGGCCGCCGACGACGGGCGTCCGCGCGGTCCGGTCGAGGCCGTCGTAGGGGCCGGGCACCGCGCCGCGGCCCGGGGCGGTGCCGACGCGCGGGATGACCTGGGTGGCCCCGGGGTCGGCGGCCGTCTCCTCGGTGTGGCCCACGCTGCCGCTGCGGACGGCCTGCAGCAGCCGGTGGGCGCCGGTGTCGTCGGGGGCGGACCTGCCGCTCCAGACGAGCGGCCGGCGGTGGGTGGCGGTCCCGCCGGCCAGGCCGGCGACGGGCACGCGGGCGGTGGTCTCGGTGGCGCTCAGGGGCCGGGCGAGCCGCGGGGACCGGGTGCGCCACGATGCGGCGCCCAACTGCACGCGGAAGCTCGCGTGAGTGACGATGACCTGCGCCGGATCGCTCGGCACCTTCACCATGCTCAGCGCGGGAGCGTCGTCGTATCCCGACGAGCGGTCCCCCGTGGGTGTGCGGGGTGTTCTGGTGTCCACACTCATCTAACCGAGTGATGTCGAGTTAGGACACTGCCACGGCGTGGCGGATCTGTCCGGACCCCGTCAAGGATGCGGTGAACTCCCGGAAACACCCGAGCGGGTGAACGTACGGACGCCCGTTCGGCCGTGGTCGTACGGGCGTCCGCGTGATGGATCGGGCAGCCGATCAGCGGCGCCTGCGCGCCGCCTCGTACAGCACGATGCCCGCGGCCACACCCGCGTTCAGGGACTCCGCGCCGCCCGGCATCGGGATGCGCACCCGGACGTCGCAGGTCTCGCCGACCAGCCGGGACAGGCCCTTGCCCTCGCTGCCGACGACGATGACGACCGGCCCCTCCAGGGCGTCCAGGTCGCCGAGTTCGGCCTCGCCGTCCGCGGCGAGCCCGACGACGGTGAGGCCCGCCTTCTGGTACTGCTCCAGCGCGCGCGTCAGGTTGGTGGCGCGGGCGACCGGCGTACGGGCCGCGGTGCCGGCGGACGTCTTCCAGGCGCCGGCGGTCATGCCGGCCGCGCGCCGCTCGGGGACGACCACACCGTGCCCGCCGAAGGCGGAGACGGAGCGGACGACCGCGCCGAGGTTGCGCGGGTCGGTCACCCCGTCGAGGGCCACGATCAGCGGGTCCTCGCCCGCGTCGGCGGCGGCGTCGGCCAGGTCCTCGGGGTGGGCGTACTCGTACGGCGGGACCTGGAGGACCAGGCCCTGGTGGTTGAGCCCGTTGGTCATCCGGTCGAGCTCGGGCCGCGGCGCCTCCATGAGGTTGATGCCGCCGCGCTCGGCCGCCAGCTGCAGCGCCTCGCGCACGCGCTCGTCGTTGTCGATGAACTGCTGGACGTAGAGGGTGGTGGCGGGCACGCCCTCACGCAGCGCCTCGACGACCGGGTTGCGGCCGACGACCAGCTCGGAGGCCGAACGGCCCGAGCCGCGGCGCTGCTGCGGACGGCCGCCCTGCGCGCGGCGGGCCTTCGCCTGCGCGGCGCGCTGCTTGGCGTGTCCCTTGCGCATCTCGGCGGGCGGCGTGGGGCCCTTGCCCTCGAGCCCGCGGCGCCGCTGGCCGCCGCTGCCGACCTGCGCGCCCTTCTTGCCGGACATGCGGCGGTTGTTCGCGGCCATGATCTACCTGTCTGTTCGAAAGCGTCGTACGCACGTTCGTCTTCGCGTACGTCTGTCACGTCTGTGAAGTGTGCCGCCCGGCGGGCCGGACGGCACCGTCGGTCGCCGGGGACCGCGGTGGGCTCAGCGGGGGCCGAGGCTCCAGCGGGGGCCCTGCGGGCTGTCCTCGATGACCAGTCCGGACTGGCCGAGCTGGTCGCGGATGGCGTCCGCGGTCGTCCAGTCCTTGCGCGCCCGGGCGGCCTCGCGCTGGTCGAGCACCATCCGGACCAGGGTGTCCACCACCCCGTGCAGGTCCTCGCCGCGGTCGCCGCCCTCGCCGGCCCACTGCTCGTCCAGCGGGTCGAGTCCGAGGACGCCGAGCATGGCCCGCACCTCGGCGAGCCGCGCCACGGCGGCCTCCTTGTCGTCGGCCGCCAGCGCGCTGTTGCCCTGCCGGACCGTGGTGTGCACGACGGCGAGCGCCTGCGGGACGCCCAGGTCGTCGTCCATCGCCTCGGCGAAGGCGGGCGGCACCTCGGCGGAGGGCTCCACCGGGCCGGCCTTCTCCACCACGCGCTGGATGAAGCCCTCGATCCGCGCGAACGCGGACTCCGCCTCGCGCAGCGCCTCCTCGCTGTACTCGATCATCGACCGGTAGTGCGGGGTGCCGAGGTAGTAGCGCAGCACGATGGGCCGCCACTGCTTGACCATCTCGGAGACGAGGACGCTGTTGCCGAGCGACTTGGACATCTTGTCGCCGGCCATGGTGACCCAGGCGTTGTGCACCCAGTACCGGGCGAACTCGTCGCCGTAGGCCTTGGCCTGGGCGATCTCGTTCTCGTGGTGCGGGAAGATCAGGTCCAGGCCGCCGCCGTGGATGTCGAAGGCGCTGCCCAGGTACTTGTGCGCCATGGCGCTGCACTCCAGGTGCCAGCCGGGCCGGCCCTCGCCCCACGGGGTCGGCCAGGTCGGCTCGCCGGGCTTGGCGGCCTTCCACATGGCGAAGTCCCGCGGGTCGCGCTTGCCCGTCTCGCCCTCGCCGGAGGGCTGGAGCAGGTTGTCCAGCTCCTGCCGGGACAGCTCCAGGTAGCCGGGGAAGGAGCGCACGTCGAAGTAGACGTTGCCGTCGGAGGCGTAGGCGTGCCCGCGCTCGATGAGCGTCCGCATCATCTCGACCATCTCCGGCACGTGGCCGGTGGCGCGGGGCTCGTAGGTGGGCGGCAGGCAGCCGAGGGCGGTGTAACCGTCGTTGAACGCGCGCTCGTTGTCGTAGCCGATCGACCACCACGGGCGGTGCTGCTCGCGCGCCTTGGCGATGATCTTGTCGTCGATGTCGGTGACATTGCGGACGAACGTCACCTCGTAGCCGCGGTAGGCGAACCAACGGCGCATGATGTCGAAGTTCAGTCCCGACCGGATGTGCCCGATGTGCGGGGCCGCCTGCACGGTGGCACCACACAGGTAGATCGAGACACAGCCCGGCTTGAGCGGGGTGAAGTCACGGATCTGCCGGGCGCTGGTGTCGTACAGGCGAATAGTCACCACTCCAGAGTAGTGGGCCGAGGGCAGTGCCTCACGCCCCTTGGCCCCAAGGGCTCGCATTCGTGTCCCGGCCGCGCCGCGCCCGGGCGCCGGGGTGGGTGCGGGGACGGACGGAGGGCTCGGGCGCCTGCCGGGGAGGGACCGGGGCCCCTCGGGGCGCGTGGCGCGGAGAAGGAGGGGCCCACGGTGCGCACCGTGGAAGGCCTCGCGCGCGCACCGCGGAAGGACGGCCCGGCCTCCGGGCGCGCGCCGAAGGGTCAGAGGCTGCCCACGACCTTGCGCGCCCGGATCCGTACGACCACCCGCTCGGCGTCCTGCGCCGAGGCCGGGTTGAACTCGGCGTACTTCTTGCCGGTGTACTTCACGGAGAGTTCGTCGATGAGTTCCTGGCCGCCCTCGGTGGTCATCTCCACGGTGCCGCGGATCTCGGCGTACTCGTAGGGGGACTTCGGGTCCTGGACGACGACGCTGACGCGCGGGTCCCGGTCGAAGTTCTTCTTCTTGCGCCGGTCGACGGTGGTGGAGACGAGGAGGTCGTCGCCGTCCCGCTTCACCCACACCGGCGACAACTGCGGGCCGCCGTCGGGCTGGACGGTGCCGACGACGATGAAGACGGGGCCGTCGAGAAGGCTCTTGAGCCGGTCGGACAGTACGGCGGACATGGGGGCACCCTCCGGTTCTCGGTCACTCGTGACTCTGCGGGTACCCTCGCACGCCGTCAGTCCACCCGCACCACGAGCGCCGTGGCCACCGCCATCAGCCCCTCGCCCCGGCCGGGGAAGCCCAGTCCGTCGGTCGTCGCGCCGGAGACGGACACCGGCGCGCCGGCCGCCTCGGAGAGGATCTTCTGCGCCTCCTCGCGCCGCTTGCCGATCTTCGGCCGGGCGCCGACGACCTGCACGGCGACGTTCCCGATCCGGAAGCCCGCCGCGCGCACGATCCGCGCGGCCTCCGTCAGCAGGGTGACGCCGGACGCGCCCGACCACTCGGGGCGTCCGGTGCCGAAGTGCTGCCCGAGGTCGCCGAGCGCGGCGGCCGAGAACAGCGCGTTGCACGCGGCGTGCGCGACGACGTCGGCGTCGGAGTGGCCGGCCAGCCCCGGCCCCTCGCCCTCCCACTTCAGGCCCGCGCACCACAGCTCGCGGCCGTCCTCGAAGGCGTGGATGTCGGTGCCGATGCCGACCTGGGGCAGCGGCACGACGGGGGCGGCCGCGCGGGCCGCCGGACTGGCGGGGTCCGCTGGGTCCGCCGGGGCCGCGGGGCTCGCCGGGGTGGCGGGGTGCTCAGAAGCCATCGTTGAGCCTCCGCCGGGCCAGGACCGCCTCCGCGAGGACGAGGTCGAGCGGACGGGTGACCTTGAAGGCCTCCTCGTGGCCGGGCACGGCCACGACCCGCTCGCCGAGCTGCTCGACCATGCTCGCGTCGTCGGTGACGTCGTCGGTGACCGTCCGGTGGGCGCGCTCCAGCGTCGCGCGGTCGAAGCCCTGCGGGGTCTGCACGGCGCGCAGCAGCGAGCGGTCCGGCGTGGCGACGACCGGTTCGGCCTCGCCGGGCGCGGCGGCCGGTTCGACCTGCTTGACGGTGTCCGCGAGCGGCAGCGCGGGGACGACGGCGCTCGCCCCGTCCCGTACGGCCTCGATGACCGCGTCCACGGTGTCCACCGGGACCAGCGGGCGGGCCGCGTCATGCACGAGGACGATGTCGTGGCCCGGCGGCAGCGCCTCCAGGCCCAGCCGGACGGACTCCTGGCGGCTGTCGCCGCCGGGCACGACGAGGAAGTCGGTGCGCTCGGGCAGCGCGTGCGCGTCCAGGAGCGACTTGACCTCGGCGGCGCCGTCGGGCGGGGCGACGACGACCACCAGGGAGACCGCGCGGGAGGCGGCCATGGCGCGCACCGCGTGGACGAGCATGGGCGTGCCGTTCAGCGTGCGCAGCGCTTTGGGAGCGCCCGGGCCGAGGCGTACGCCCCGGCCGGCGGCCGGGATCACGGCGGCGACGGGGGCTCCTGGCTGGGCTTTCGCGGGTGAAGGGCGCGATTCGTCAGACATCGGTTCCTGTCAGGTTCGTGTGCTGGAGGCCGTGCCGCCGGGTCCGCGCCGTCCGCCCGTCAGGCGCCGGTTTGGCGGCGGTGCCTACGTGGGTATGGCCACACCGTGCCGGGCGCGACGCCCCGACCGGACCCTTCCGTGACCCCGGTCGAGCCGACTGCCCGGGCCCGGCACACAGTATCGGGGGACTTCCCCCGTCGTACGGCATGGCCGCCGCGCGCGGGGGTACCTGCCGCTCGTGCCCACCGCGAGGCGGGTACGCCGAGCCGGGTACACCGAGCAGCGCGTCCGCGCCGGCCGGGTCGCTCCCGGGGCGCCGTGGACGCCGCGGGGTCGGCGGGATCGCCGGAACCGGTGGTACGCGGCGTACGCCGGCGGCACCCGGGGCCGTGGGTGCGGCGGATGTGGACATGCCGCAGTGCCCGGCGACTGCGGTCGTGTCATCGGGCACCGCGGCATTCGTTTCTCGCTGTGCTTGAACGAAGGCGGTCGTCGTGGCCGCCTCGGGTCAGGGCACCTCGCGCGTCAGGACGCGAGAACCTCGTCGAGCAGGGCTTCGGCCTTGTCCTCGTTCGTGTTCTCCGCGAGGGCGAGCTCGCTCACCAGGATCTGGCGGGCCTTGGCGAGCATGCGCTTCTCACCGGCGGAGAGTCCGCGCTCGCGCTCGCGACGCCACAGGTCACGGACGACTTCCGCGACCTTGATGACATCGCCGGAGGCGAGCTTCTCCAGGTTTGCCTTGTAGCGACGGGACCAGTTCGTGGGCTCCTCGGCGTACGGAGCGCGCAGCACCTCGAAGACGCGGTCCAGCCCGTCCTGACCGACCACATCACGCACGCCGACGAACTCCGCATTGTCCGCTGGCACACGTACCGTCAGGTCACCCTGGGCGACCTTCAGCACCAAGTAGGTCTTGTCCACGCCTTTGATCTGGCGAGTTTCGATAGCCTCGATCAGCGCGGCCCCGTGATGGGGATAGACCACGGTGTCGCCAACCTTGAACGTCATGTGACAGGTACCCCTTCCGTGGCTATCCAGGGTAACACGGATACGGCGTCTTCTGAATGGCGTTTTCGCAGGTCAGGGCATATCTCGGGGCTTGACAACAGCAACCGGAACGTGCTTCGGAAGGGGCCGCCGGGCCGAGGGGAGGCGGGTATTCGCAGGTCGGAGGGGCTTCCCGCACAGGGAGAAACGCCCACGTTACACACATCCAGCCGCCCCTCCAAACGGCCGAACATCCCGATTTGTCCGGTTCCATGTGTCCGACTTCCGCTACTCCGTTCGGTGAGCCGCGTCGCCTTCGGGCCGAATCCGGAATTGATCACGGCCACGGCGCGACCGCCGGCCCGGCGGGCTGTGATCAATTTCCGTACCGGACGTGCATTCCCTCATCGGAAAATCTCGAGAGACGGTGGAGCGGGGCACGGTAAGCCGACGCGTATGGGGACGCGTATGGCGGCTTGTATGCCGGTGCGTATGGGGACCTGTATGCCGGAGGGTATGCCGGACGGCGCTTATGCGAATGGCGGGCGACGGGGCGGCCAATGCGCGGCCTGACCCGCATTGAGAGCGCTCCCCGCGACGTGTCGCGAGGGCGGTGTCCGGGTGCCCCTGGACGCGCGGGGGCGGGTCGGGTGCGGGGGCGTGGGAACGGCTCGGTAACCTAAGGCCGCTGACAGACACTTAGGGCGGCTTTATCAGGGAGTCGTCCTCTACCGCCCACGTTCAAGGAGTTGCCGCCGCCGTGAGCAGCAGCCTTCGACGCGGCGCCCTCGGCGTCGCCGCCATCGCGTTCTCGATCGCCTCGCTCGCCGCGTGCGGCGCCGGCAACGACGCCCAGACGCTCCAGGTCAAGCCGGACAACGCGGAAGTCCACGTCGGGGCCATCAAGGTCCAGAACGCGGTGGTCATCACCCAGCCCGGCACCCAGACCAAGGGCCCGGCCGTCATCTCCGCGACCATCTTCAACAACGACAGCCAGGACCAGACCCTCGACGCGATCCGCGTCGACGGCGACGGCACCGCGCAGCTCACCCCCGCGCAGGGCAAGGGCAAGCTGACCGTCCCGGCCGGCGGCTCCCTGATCATCGGCGGCAAGGGCAACGCCTCCGCCGCGCTGTCCACCCCGGGCGCCAACGTCTCCGACGGCAACGCGCAGAAGATCACCTTCACCTTCAGCAAGACCGGTGACGTGAGCCTGCGCGCCTTCGTCGTCCCCGCCGAGAGCTACTTCGACAAGTGGGGCCCGAGCAACATCCCGGCCGCGCCGGGCGCCACGGCCTCCGCGACCGCCTCCACCGGCGCGGGCGCCGCCGGCAAGCCGCAGAAGTCGCAGAAGTCGCCGTCCGGCACGCCGAACGCCTCCGAGTCCGCCTCGGCGACGGTCTCCGGCCACCCGGTCACCCCGAGCGACTCGGCGTCCCAGTCGGTCGCCGGTCACTGACCCGGCGGGCGGCCCACGGGCCGTACGCACGCCGAAGGGCGGCGCGCTCCCACGGGGAGCGCGCCGCCCTTCGGCATCACCGGGGCCGGTCCACGGCCTACGGCTCGAACTTGTACCCGAGCCCCCGCACCGTGACCAGGAACCGCGGTGCCCCCGGATCCGGCTCGATCTTCGCGCGCAACCGCTTGACGTGGACGTCGAGGGTCTTGGTGTCGCCCACGTAGTCGGCACCCCAGACCCGGTCGATGAGCTGCATCCGGGTCAGCACCCGGCCGGCGTTGCGCAGCAGCATCTCCAGCAGGTCGAACTCCTTCAGCGGCAGGTCGACCTTGGAGCCGGACACCGTCACCACGTGCCGGTCCACGTCCATGCGGACCGGGCCGGCCTCCAGCGCGGCCGGGGCGACCTCCTCCGGCTCGCCGCGCCGGCGCAGCACCGCGCGGATCCGGGCGACCAGCTCGCGGGAGGAGAAGGGCTTGGTGACGTAGTCGTCGGCTCCTATCTCCAGGCCGACGACCTTGTCGATCTCGCTGTCCTTGGCGGTCACCATGATCACCGGGACGTTGGAGCGGCCGCGCAGCTGACGGCACACCTCCGTACCGGGCAGGCCCGGCAGCATCAGGTCGAGGAGGACGAGGTCGGCGCCGTTGCGCTCGAACTCGTCGAGTCCGTCGGGCCCGGTGGCCGCGACGGCGACCTCGAAGCCCTCCTTGCGGAGCATGTACGACAGGGCGTCGGAGAAGGACTCCTCGTCCTCGACGACGAGCACTCGGGTCACGGAAGGACCTCCGGGGCGGGAAGCGATTCGTACGGGGATGAGTCTGTGGGGGGCTGCCCGGCCTCGTCGTCGAGGGCGGGGTGCTGCTGTGCCCGGTCGCGGACACGGTCACGGGCCGCACGGGCCGCGGCGGCCTCCGGCAACCGCACGGTGAAGGTGGAGCCCTGGCCTTCGGCGCTCCACACCGTGACCTCCCCGCCGTGCGAGGCGACCACGTGCTTGACGATCGCGAGGCCCAGCCCGGTGCCCCCCGTGGCGCGTGAGCGGGCCGGGTCGACGCGGTAGAAGCGCTCGAAGACGCGCTCCTTGTCCTTCTCGGAGATGCCGATGCCCTGGTCGGTGACGGCGATCTCGATGAGGTCCCCGCCGGGCGCGGTGATCCCGCGGGCGGCGATGCCGACGCGGGTGCGGGCCGGGGAGTAGTTGACCGCGTTCTCGACGAGGTTGCCGAGGGCGGCGGCGAGCTGCCCGCGATTGCCCCATACGTGCAGGTCCGCGGTGCCTCCCGCGGCCATGGTGATCTGCTTGGTGCCGGCCTGGTGGCGGCAGCGGTCGATCGCCTCGGCGACCAGCTCGTCCACGCGCACCGGCTCGGCGTCCTCCAGCGGGTCGTCGTTCTGCACCCGCGACAGGTCGATCAGCTCCTGCACGAGGTTGGTCAGCCGGGTCGCCTCGATCTGCATCCGCCCGGCGAACCGCTGCACGGCCTCCGGGTCGTCGGAGGCGTCCATGACGGCCTCGGAGAGCAGGGAGAGCGCGCCGACCGGTGTCTTCAGTTCATGGCTCACGTTGGCGACGAAGTCGCGTCGTACCGCCTCGATGCGCCGGGCCTCGGTCAGGTCCTCCACCAGCAGCAGCACCAGCCGCGACCCGAGCGGGGCGACCCGCGCGGAGACGGCGAGGGCCTCGCCGCGCCCGGTGCCGCGCCGCGGCAGGTCCAGCTCGACCTGGCGTATCTCCCCGTCCCGCCGGGTGTCCCGGGCCATCTGGAGCATCGGCTCCACGGCCAGCTTGCCGCCGCGGACGAGCCCGAGGGCGTACGCGGCGGAGCTGGCCTTGACGACGGCGTCGGCCTCGTCGAGGACGACGGCGGAGGACCGCAGCACGGACAGGACGGTGTCCACGCCCGGCGGCAGCACCGCGTCGGTGTGCAGGGAAGTGCGGGTCGGACGCTTCTGCTCGCGCTCGCTGAAGCGGAACGCGAGCATGGCGATCACACCGGTGAGCACTCCGGCGATCGCTGCCGCTGCGGCGACCGCCGCGTTCACGTCCATGCCTCAAGGTTAGGCACGGGGTACGAGGTGCCCGCACCCATCCGGGTGCGACCTCGAACACTCGTCGCCCAGAGTTCACCTTGGGGCCAGAGACGGTTCATTCGAGGTGACGGAAACGGACGCGTGGAGGCCGGACCGTGGGAGCGTGGGGTTCGCACCACCGGTCGCCGTGACGGGCGCCGCCGGTCGTCACCACGGGCCTGCCGGCCCCGACCGGTGGGCCCGCCGGCCCTGACCGGCGGGGCCGCCGCCCCGCACCCCTGCAGCCCCCTGCAACCCCGGACGAAGACGCACGAGAGGGAACCGAAGATGCGGGACGCGTACCACGAGGAACTGGACTCGATCGGCGACAGCCTGGTGGAGATGGCCCGGCTGACCGGCTCGGCGATCGGACGCGCCACGACCGCCATCCTCGACTCCGACCTCAAGCTCGCCGAGAGCGTGATCGAGGCCGACCAGAAGGTCGACGAACTCCAGCACGACCTGGAGGCCAGGGCCATCGCCCTGCTGGCCCGGCAGCAGCCGGTGGCGACCGACCTGAGGATCGTCGTCACCTCGCTGCGCATGTCGGCCGACCTGGAGCGCTCCGGCGACCTCGCCCAGCACGTCGCCAAGCTCGCCCGACTGCGCTTCCCCGAGCGCGCGGTCCCGCACGACCTGCACGCCACCATCCTGGAGATGGGCCAGCTCGCGCAGCGCCTGATGGCGAAGGCGGCCGAGGTGATCGTGACCAAGGACGTCGATCTGGCCCTCCAGCTGGAGCAGGACGACGACGAGATGGACCTGCTGCACCGCACCCTCTTCCAGCACCTGATCGACGACCGCTGGAAGCACGGCATCGAGACGGCCGTGGACGTCACCCTCCTCGGCCGCTACTACGAGCGCTACGCCGACCACGCGGTGGCGGTGGCCAAGCGGGTCGTCTATCTGGTCACGGGCGAACACGCCGACGAACTCCAGCAGCAGGACATCCAGCCGGTGACGGGGGCGGAGGGGGCGTAGGCCTCCGGCGGTTCCGCGGGGTGCCCGCCGTGAGGGGCGAGCGCGGCGGCGCCGGTGCGGGCGGGCGCGGGCGGACACGAGCCGCTGTGCGCCGCCGGCGGACCGAGCCGCTGTGCGCCCTTGGCGGACACGAGCCACTGTGCGCCGTTGATGCGCCCGGCGCGGCGGGCATGAAATGGGCGAAGGCACTCAGCCTCTAGGAGGGACCCATGGCCGAATCCCCCAGCACCGCCCCCGACCCCACCCGGACCCGTGAGACCGAGCAGCCCGCCGAGCCCAGAATCCTCCCGCTCCTCGCGGCCTGCGGCTGCGGCTCGGGCTGCGGCTGCGGCTGCCAGTCGGGCGGCGCCTGCCAGTGCGGCTGACAAGGGCGTACCACCCGTAGGAAGCCGTACGTCGTCGCACGTCGTAGTACGTCATCGCAGGGCCCCGGCGCATCGGCGCCGGGGCCCTGTGCCGCGTACGCCCCGCTTCCGCTTCCCGCGCCCGGCACGGCACCCGTCCGGGGGGCGGGGCCCCGGCCGGCCCGTTACCCACTCAGGGGTGACGGCGCCGGCCCGGCCGGGGTGGCGCGCCCTGGCGACCGCCGGCATGAGCCCAACGCGCCCAAGGGCGAGGTTCCCGACACTCCATCAAGTCCGCTCGTACACCTCGTGAATGGGCACTACACCCGAGAGTCACAGAAATATGCACAACAGGTAACACCGCCTGAGGTTCGGACGTATTCCACCGCAGGACGGACAAAGTGTGAGGGCGCGGCCAACCCGGCCGCCACCCGCACACAGCGCACCACGCGCGCGGCGAGATCCGCGGGCGGAGCGCGCTCGCACCAAGCAGGGAGAGCCTGTGTCCGTTTCCGTCTCTGTGACCGCCCGCCGCCTGACCGCAGCCGCCGCAGCGGCCGGAGCGCTGGTCGGAATGGCGACGCTGCCGGCGTCCGCGGCCGACCACGCCCCGCACTCGAACCGCCAGGGCGTGGTGATCGCCGGTGCGCACCTCGACAACGCCGCCGGCGCCCACCGTTCCAACCGCTCCCTCAACAACGAGTGGGTGACGATCACCAACAACGGCCGCCGTGACGTCAACCTGAACGGCTGGACGCTGTCCGACAGGCAGGGCCACACCTACACCTTCCGCCACTACCGCCTCGGCGGCCACGCCACGGTCCGCGTCCACACCGGCTACGGCCACGACACCCGCACCGACCTGTACCAGGACCGCCGCAGCTCGGTCTGGGACAAGCACGCCGACACCGCCACCCTGCGCGACGCCGACCACCGCTACGTGGACTCCGCCGCCTGGGGCGGCGGACGCCACGCCGACCGCCCGGGCCCCCGCCACGCGGAGCGCCCCGGCCCCCGTCACGACGACCGCCACGACGGCCGCCACGAGGGTCGGCACGAGGGTCGGCACGACGACCGCCACAACGACCGCCACGACGACCGGCACTGACCCCAGCCGGCGAAGGAAAGCCCCCTCCCCACCGTCCTGTCACGGGGAGGGGGCTTCCCCCTCGTCCCGCCCGGCACGGCCCCCGGCACAACCCGCCCGGCACAATGAACGCACCGGCGCCGCCGCGCGAACGCGGTGCCTCACGGGGGGAGTTGGAATGCACACCACGGAAAAGAGCGCCCTCATAGCCGTCCTGCTGGTGGCACTGATCATCCGCCGCCAGCTGCGCACCCGGCCCGTACGCCGCAACGGCTCGCTGGTCCTTCCGATCGCCCTCGGCGGCCTGGGCGCCCTGGCGATCGCCTTCGCCGCGGCCTCGGCCGCCGAGGACGACCACCCGCTGACCCCCCTGCCCATCGCCCTGCTGGCGGCGAGCCTGGCCGTCGCGGCGGGCTTCGGCGCGATCAGGGCCCGTACGGTACGGGTGTGGCGAGACCCCGAGGCCGGGGTACTGCGCAAGGGAACCCCCGCGACGACCGCCCTGTGGCTCGCCTCGGCGACCGCGCACTTCGCCCTGGCCCTGTGGATCGACCACGCAACGGACACGACGGCCCTGGGCACGGCGTCCCTGTACGCGTACATCGCCATCGGCCTGGGCACCCAGAACCTCCTGGTACGCGGCAGGGCGACGACCTTCAGCGAGCCGGCCGCGGCGTAACGACTCCTCCACAGCCCGCTCCGCCGCCCTTCCGCGCCGGAGCGGCGGCTGCCACAGTCCGGATCATGAAAGACACCAGAAGACAGCAACTGGCCCTGCTCCCCGGGGTCGCCCTGGCCGCCGCCCTCCCCGGCATCACCCTCGGCGACGCCGACACGGGCCCGCTCTTCGGCTACCTCTTCTCCTTCATCATCTTCGCGGGCGTCAGCACAGCGATCTGGTCGACCCCCAAAGGCCCACGCCAGCCCCCACTGCTCCTGCTCGTCCTGGCGATCGTGGGCGTGGCCCAGGACACCCTGGTCTGGTACCTGATCACCTGGCTGAGCGACGTCCAGGTGGCGAGCGTGTGGTCGGCGATCGCGGCGGCCACGATCGTACGAGCCTCCTGCTGGGCAGGCGTCTGGCTCCTCCCGCCCGGCCCGGAGGAGTCCCGCGACGCGGCGGGGGCCTGACGACGCCGTGGGGGACGGGCCGCCGCGACGGGCGCGAAGGGGGTGGATCGAGCGTGGCCCACGGTGGGGGACAGAGAAGGAAGCCGCCGACCGTGACCCGTCGCATGCGGAGGGCCCGAAAAACGACGCCTCACTGCTGCACCACACTCCTGCCGGACGCCCGTTGTCAGTGGCCCTTGCTAGCTTGCCCGGTGGAGAGAGACCGGTCAGAGAACCTTCGAGGTCCGCGGTCAAGGGGGGTGGGCACAAAGGTCCCCGGGAGCCACCTCGGGACTATGGCGCAGGCCCCGGACCCCACCCCCCTCACTCACCACTTGGCCGGCAAGCCTCTGATATCTACGCCGCACCTCATGGCTTCAACGGGATGGAGCCGGCCCCGAAAGGGACCCCTCGCCGCTTGCGCGCCCAGAAGGGAGCTGTCGCCTTCCTCGCCGGAGCTGGCCGCGAACATCTGGCTGATGCTGTTCCACATGAAGCCCTCCCGCCAGTCGGGCTTGTCGAGCATCCAGCCGAGGAGTGCTCGCAGGACCTTCTCCTGCGACACCGTCAGGGTCTGGTACTGCTCCGCCGGACCGCCGTCGCGGTACTCCAGTCGGTAGGTGTTGTTGTCGCGGAGCCAGACCTGGATGTACCAGTCGCCCTCGCGTTCTTCGTCCTGGCGCTCCAGGATCAGGAACTCGTTGCCGCGCTGCAGGTTGCCGAGCATGGTCCCCACCGCCGGCTTCGAGGGACGCTTCACCGCGTGGCCACGGCCGTTGGTCGCTATCAACATGGATGGATTGTGGCGGGTGGGTCTGACACAGGCCCGACCTCCATGTCGAACCCGCGGCGGACAAGGCCCAACCGACCGCGTCTCCCGGGCCTCGGCACAGCGACAGGCCCCCTGCCGACGGATGCCCCGAAGGCAGAGGGCCAGGGAAAGAACAGTGGGCGTTACTTCTTCTTGCCCTGGTTCTTGACCGCTTCGATGGCTGCGGCGGCCGCGTCCGGGTCGAGGTAGGTGCCGCCGGGGTTGACCGGCTTGAAGTCGGCGTCCAGCTCGTAGGACAGGGGGATGCCGGTCGGGATGTTGAGGCCCGCGATGTCGGCGTCCGAGATGCCGTCGAGGTGCTTGACCAGGGCGCGCAGGCTGTTGCCGTGGGCGGCGACCAGGACCGTGCGGCCGGCGAGGAGGTCGGGGACGATGCTGTCGAACCAGTACGGGAGCATGCGGGCGACGACGTCCTTGAGGCACTCCGTCTGCGGGCGCAGCTCCGGCGGGAGGGTCGCGTAGCGGGGGTCGGAGAACTGGGAGTACTCGGCATCGCGGTCCAGCGGCGGCGGCGGGGTGTCGTAGGAGCGGCGCCACAGCATGAACTGCTCCTCGCCGAACTCCGCCAGCGTCTGCGCCTTGTCCTTGCCCTGCAGCGCGCCGTAGTGCCGCTCGTTCAGGCGCCAGCTGCGGTGGACCGGGATCCACAGGCGGTCGGCGGACTCCAGCGCGAGCTGCGCCGTGCGGATCGCACGCTTCTGGAGGGAGGTGTGGACCACGTCGGGCAGCAGGCCGGCGTCCTTGAGGAGCTCGCCGCCCCGCGTCGCCTCCTTCTCGCCCTTGGCGGTCAGGTTGACGTCCACCCAGCCGGTGAACAGGTTCTTCTCGTTCCACTCGCTCTCGCCGTGGCGGAGGAGGATCAGCTTGTACGGTGCGTCGGCCATGCCTCCGAGCCTAATCCACGCATTCGGTGCGCCGCCCCGTGCGCCCGGCAGGTGGACGGGCCCCGGCAGATGAGCGGGACCGCGCTCCGACAGCCGGGCGGGAGCGTGCGCACGGCAGGTGGGCGGGACCACGCGCACGGCAGGTGGGCGGGACCGTGCGTCGGTTGCGGCGCATCCCGCGTGCCGGTCGAGGCGGGGGGCCTCGTCAGTTGACGGCTTCTGTTAATTGAGTAGCTCGGACCGAGCGCCCGCTCGTAAGTTGTGCTCATCGCCTCAGCCACTTACACCCGGGGGTCCCTCCATGTCCGTCTCCACGTTCAGACGTGCCGCTCGGGAGACGGTCTCCGGGCTGCCCCGTGAGTTCTGGTGGCTGTGGACCAGCACCCTCGTCAACCGGCTCGGGGCCTTCGTCGCCACGTTCATGGCCCTGTACCTGACGCTGGACCGCGGGTACTCCGCCTCCTACGCCGGTCTCGTCGCCTCGCTGCACGGGCTCGGCGGGGTCGTCTCCTCCCTCGGCGGCGGTGTGATGGCCGACCGGCTCGGGCGGCGGCCCACGCTGCTCGTCGCGCAGGCCTCCACGGCCGTCTTCGTCGCGCTGCTCGGCTTCGTGCGCGACCCCGTCTCCATCGCCGGCGTCGCCTTCCTCGTCGGCATGGCCTCCAACGCCTCCCGGCCGGCCGTGCAGGCGATGATGGCCGACATCGTGCGGCCCGAGGACCGGGTGCGCGCCTTCTCGCTCAACTACTGGGCGATCAACCTCGGCTTCGCCGTCTCCTCCATGGCCGCCGGCTTCATCGCCGAGTTCAGCTACCGGGCCGGCTTCCTGATCGAGTCCGGGATGACCATGGTCTGCGCGGTCGTGGTCTTCCTCAAGCTGCCGGAGTCCCGGCCGGACAAGGGGCTCGACGGCGGATCGGGCGAGGGCGCGGCCGTGCCCCGGGTCGGGCTCGCCACCGTACTGCGCGACCGGCGGTTCATGGCCGTCGTCGGACTGTCCTTCCTGGTCGCCCTGGTCTTCCAGCAGGGTTCGGTCGGTCTGCCGGTCGCCATGGGCCGGGCCGGGTTCACGCCCGCCGACTACGGCCTGGCCGTCGCCGTCAACGGCGTGCTGATCGTCGCCCTCCAGATCCCGGTCACCCGGTTCATCGAGCACCGCGACCCGCGCCGGCTGCTCGTCATCTCCTCGCTGCTCGCCGGGTACGGCTTCGGGCTCACCGCCTTCGCCGGATCGGTCGGCGTCTACGCCCTCACGGTGTGCGTGTGGACCCTCGGCGAGATGGTGAACGCCCCGACGCAGACCGGGCTCGTGGTCCAGCTCTCCCCCGCCCACGGGCGCGGTCGCTACCAGGGCGTCTACACCCTGTCCTGGTCGCTGGCCGCCCTCGTCGCACCGCTGATGTCCGGTGCCGTCATCGACCGCTTCGGCGCGGAGTGGCTGTGGGGGATGTGCGCGGTCGTCGGTACGGCGGCCGGTGTCGGCTACGGGGTGCTGATGCGGCGGCTGCCCGCGGAGGGACCGGCTGCCGGCGTGGTGGTCGAGGATGCCGGGATTCCGGCCGGCGGGGCCTCTGCTCCGGCGGCCGCCGCGGGCGAGCCCGCCTCCGCCGCGGTGACCGTCACCGCCTCCGGATCCGCCGCCACAACCGTCACCGCGACCGGATCCTCCGCGGGACCCGCCGCCGTGACCGCCGCCGCCGAGGCCGACGCGGTCTGAGCCCGGGGGCCGGGTCAGGGGCGGAGTCCGGGACGGGGTCCGGGACAGGAGAATCGCCCCCGCCGCCCCTACCCGACCCGCCCCGTCCCTGGGGGCTTCGCACCCCCCAGACCCCCCAGCCCCCCAGACCCCTTTTCGCGCAGTTCACCGCGCCCCTGACACACCACCTCACGGATGCATCCGCGCCCCCTTCAGCACCTTGTCCACCGCGTTGCGCGGGCCGTACACCGCCAGGCCCACCAGGTCCAGGTCGGCCGTCCGCACGGCCCGTACCGCCGCCCGGTTGTCGCGGTCGTTGCCGGTGGCGAAGAGGTCGGAGGTGAAGACGGCGCGTGGCAGCGCCCTCGACAGGGCCCGTCCGTGCGCCGCCGTCAGCGTCTCCTTCGTGCCCTCGAAGACCAGCACCGGCTGGCGGAACATCGGCAGGTACGGCACCTCGTCGGCGTCCCCGTACGGCTCCCCGATCACCTCCGGGACCGTCGTGCCGAGGCCGCTGACCAGGAAGGCGGTGACGTTCAGGCGCTGCCAGGACTCCAGGTCCTCGCGCAGCAGTACGGCGATCTTCGTGTCGAAACGCTGGGGCTGCTCACTCGTGTCAGGCATGCGAGCAGCCTCGCGAACGGCGCCCGGCCGCGTCTTGTACGTTCTTTGCATGGCCGCTCAGCGTCCTCGCCGGACCGTCTCCGCGTGGCGCCCGCGCGTTCCGGGCGTCGTGGAGGTCTTCCACGCCCAGTTCACCGAGTACGCCTACCCCATGCACGTGCACGAGACGTGGACGCTGCTGATCGTGGACGACGGGGCCGTACGGTACGACCTGGACCGGCACGAGCACGGCACCCCGCACGACACGGTGACCCTGCTGCCGCCGCACGTGGCGCACAACGGCTCCCCCGCCACCGAGCACGGCTTCCGCAAGCGCGTGCTCTACCTCGACTCGACCCGTCTCGGGGACGACCTCATCGGGGCGGCCGTCGACGGGCCCGGCCTGCGCGATCCGGTGCTGCGGCGGCGGGTCGCGCGGTTGCACACCGCGCTCGCGCTGCCCGGCGACGAGCTGGAGGCCGAGAGCCGGCTGACCCTCATCGGCGAGCGGCTGCGCGCCCATCTGCGCCCCCGGCTCGTGCCACGGGCCCCGCGCCGGGACCCCGGCGTGGCGCGGCGGCTGCGGGAACTCCTCGACGAACGGGTCCCGCAGGGCATCACCCTCGACGAGGCCGCCGCAGCGGTCCACGCCCATCCGGCCCACCTGGTACGGGCGTTCAGCGGGGCGTACGGCATCGCGCCGCACCAGTACCTGATGTCGCGGCGGGTCGACCGCGCGCGCCGGCTGCTGCTGGCGGGTCTGCGGCCGGCCGAGGTGGCCACCGCGACCGGCTTCTACGACCAGGCCCATCTCACCCGGCATTTCCGGAAGTTGGTCGGGGTCACCCCGGGCCGTTACCGCGCCGGCTGACCCCGCCGGGAGTCCACGGCGTGGGTCCACGGCGGGTGTCCACGGCGGAACAGGCCTCCTCAGTCCGCCGCGCGTTCGGTCAGGTGCGCGAAGGCGTCCAGGTTCCGCGTCGACTCGCCGCGCGACACCCGCCACGCGTACTCCCGGCGGATGGCGGAGGCGAAGCCCAGCTCCAGCAGGGTGTTGAAGCTGCCGTCGGCGGCTTCGAGGACCTGTCCGAGGAGGCGGTCGACCTCGTCGGCGGTCACCGCGGCCAGCGGCAGCCGGCCGGTGACGTAGACGTCGCCGAGCTGGTCGACGGCGTAACCGACGCCGTACAGCCTGAGGTTGCGCTCCAGGAGCCAGCGGTGGACGCCCTGCTCGTTCTCGTCGGGGTGGCGGATGACGAAGGCGTTCAGGGACAGGGAGTGGCGGCCGACGATCATCTGGAGGGTGGTCGACAGCTTGCGGGTGCCGGGGAGTTTGACGACGTAGGTGCCCGCGTCGGGGCTCTCCCACTCCACTTCGGCGTCCTTCAGGACCGCCTCGATGACCTGTGCCGCGCGCCGCTGTTCCGCCTCACTCATGGCCTTACCCATGGTGGGAGCGTACGCGACGGCGGTGGGAGTGCAGTGCGGCCGTGTAGGCGTCGGCGGTGGCGGCCGCGGAGGAGTCCCAGCCGAAGGACTGGGCGTGCCGGGCGGCGGCGGCGCCCAGCCGGTCGGCGAGGGCGGGTTCGTCGGCGAAGTCGCCGAGAATCCGTGCGTAGGCCGCCGGGTCGTGACCCTGGACCAGGAAGCCGGTCTCGCCGTCCCGTACCGCCACCGGCAGGCCGCCGACCGCCGCGGCGAGCACCGGGGTGCCGGTGGCCTGCGCCTCGATGGCGACCAGGCCGAAGGACTCGCTGTAGGAGGGCATGACCAGCACGGACGCGGCCCGGAACCAGTCGGCGAGCTGTTCCTGCCCGACGGGCGGGCGGAACCGTACGACGTCGGCTATGCCGAGCCGGGCCGCCAGTTTCTGCAGGCCCTCCGGTTTGGCGAGGCCGCTGCCGCTGGGGCCGCCGACTATCGGGACGACGATGCGCGAGCGCAGGTCGGGGCGCTCCTCCAGGAGGACTCCCACGGCGCGCAGCAGTACGTCCGGGGCCTTGAGCGGCTGGATGCGGCCGGCGAACAGGGGGATCAGGGCGTCCTGGGGCAGGCCGAGGCGGGCGCGGGCGGCGGCGCGGCCGTCGCCGGGGCGGAAGCGGCCGAGGTTCACGCCGGGGTGCACGACGGCGACCTTCGCTGGGTCGGCGGCGTAGTGCCGCACCAGCTCCTCGGCCTCTTCGTCGGTGTTGGCGATCAGCCGGTCGGCGGCGGCGACGATCTGGGTCTCGCCGATGACGCGGGCGGCGGGCTCGGGGGTGTCACCGGCGGCCAGGCTGGCGTTCTTGACCTTGGCCATGGTGTGCATGGCGTGCACCAGGGGGACGCCCCAGCGCTGGGCGGCGAGCCAGCCGACGTGGCCGGAGAGCCAGTAGTGGGAGTGGACGAGGTCGTAGTAGCCGGGGCGGTGGCCCGCCCAGGCCTGCATGACGCCATGGGTGAAGGCGCACAGCTGGGCCGGCAGCTCCTCCTTGGCCAGCCCCTCGTACGGGCCGGCGTCGACGTGCCGGACGAGGACGCCGGGGGCGAGCTCGACGGCGGGCGGCAGGCCGCCGGCGGTGGCCCGGGTGAAGATCTCCACCTCGACGCCCTGGGCGGCCAGGCGCTGCGCCAGCTCCACGATGTAGACGTTCATGCCGCCGGCGTCGCCCGTGCCGGGCTGGTGGAGCGGTGAGGTGTGCACGGAGAGCATGGCGACGCGCCGGGGGCGGCGGTGCAGCCGCAGCCGCGCGGGAGCCGCCGCGGAGCGACGCCCGAGCCTGCCGACGTACTGGCTCACGTGGCGTTCCTCTCTGCTGCTCTGTCGCGGACATGCCGGACCGGGACGCGGCGCGCCCCTCAGGAGCCAACGCCGGCCGGGCCGGCTCCATTCCACCGCCGGGACTTTTACCGAACCATTGCCGACACTCGCTCAACCGTTCGACCGCGAGGCACGACCCCGCCGGTGCGGGCCCGTGTGGCGCGTCCCGCACGGCGCGGACCGGCGTGGCACGTCCCGCACCGAGTGCCCCCCTACCCTCGTATCCATGACATCCCGCGCGACGACCCTCCCCGGCCCCCGGACTCGCCCGAGCGGCCGGAACCCCGTCGTGGGCACGGTGACGCGCGGGACGACCAACCCCAACCGGCTGCGCCGCATGGACCGCTGGACAGCGGCCGTGCACGGCGCCGAGCTGCGGCGCGCCGCCGATCCGGTGGCCGTCGACCTCGGCTACGGCGCCGCCCCCTGGACGGCGGTCGAACTGCTGCACCGGCTGCGCGCCGCCGCCCCACGCACGCGCGTGGTCGGCGTCGAGATCGAGCCGGCCCGGGTCGCGGCGGCGCTGCCGTACGAGCGCGACGGGCTGGTCTTCCGGCACGGCGGCTTCGAGATCCCCCTCGCGCGGCGCCCGCACCTCATCCGCGCGGCGAACGTGCTGCGGCAGTACGACGAGGCTGAGGTCGCCGCCGTCTGGGAGCGGCTGTGCGCGCGGCTCGCCCCGGCGGACGGGCACTCGCGCGGGGGGCTGCTCGTGGAGGGCACCTGCGACGAGATCGGCCGGCGGCACGTCTGGGTCGCGCTCGGGCCCGAGGGGCCCCGCACCGTCACCTTCGCCACCCGCCTCGGGTCGCTGCACCGCCCCTCCGACCTCGCCGAACGTCTCCCCAAGGCGCTCATCCACCGCAACGTCCCCGGCGAGCCGGTGCACGCCTTCCTGCGCGACTTCGACCGCGCCTGGGCCGCCGCCGCGCCCTACGCCTCCTACGGCGCCCGGCAGCGCTGGATCCGCGCGGTGCGCGACCTCACGGCCGACTGGCCGGTGACGGACGGGCCGGCGCGCTGGCGGCAGGGCGAAGTGACGGTGGCGTGGGGGGCGTTGGCGCCTCGCGGCGGAGCGGCGGGATCGCTGACGCCTCGCGGCTGAGCGGGGACCGCTCGGGGCGGGACGGCGACACGACGGCGATCCGCGCTTCGACACGTTCGCGATCCGCGTGTGGGCGCGTCCGCGATCCGCGTGTGGGCGCGTCCCCGACCGGCGCCTCGGTGCGGCTGCACCAACGCCTCGATGCGGCTGCGACCAACGCCTCGATGCGGTCGCGATCGGCGCCTCGGTGCGGTCGCGATCGGCGCCTCGGCATGGCCGTGATCAGCGAGGAACGATCTTTGTGAGTCATTCGTCACACAGGTGGGAGATCGTCACGGGTGGGGCGACGGCGGGGCATTGGTGAAGCCGCGGGCATCGGCCCCTGTCGTTTTGGGCGACGGCATGGCACGATCCACCCGACGCAGTTAAGTTACTGACGGTAAATCAGGTTGGGGGCTGGGTATGGGACGGGGCAGGCGCACTGTGCTCGCGACGGCCGTGACCGTGGTCTGCGCGGTCACCATGCTGGGGGCATCGGGTACGGCGTTCGCGAGCGCGCAGCAGCCGGTGACCCCGTCGCCGACGCCGGCGGCCACCGCCTCCCCCTCTCCCTCCCCCTCCGTCACGCTCCCGCCGGACCAGGACCTGGAAGCGGTCCGGACGAAGCTGGACAAGCTGTACCACGACGCCGCCGTCGCCACGGACGCCTACAACGCGGCCGAGGAGAAGGCCCGCAAGCAGTCCGCCGAGATCGCCGATCTGAACGAGAAGATCGCCGCGGGGCAGCTGAAGCTGGACGGCATGAAGGACCGCGCCGGCGCGGCGGCCCGCGACCAGTACCGCACGGGCGGGCTGCCGCCGCAGGTCCAGTTCATGCTCAGCGGCGACCCGCAGCGGTTCCTCGACAGCGCGGGCCTGGTCCTCCAGGGCCAGCGGGCGACCAGCGAACTGATCAACGACATGACCCGCACCCAGCGGGACCTGCGCGAGTACGCCGACGACGCCGCCGCCCGCCTGAAGGAGCTGGAGGCCAACCGCAAGGCCAAGGCCGCCGCCCAGAAGCGGATCAAGGAGCGGATCAAGGAGGCTGAGAAGCTCCAGGACACGCTGGAGGAGCGGCAGCGGGAGCGGCTGGCGGAGCTGGAGAAGCAGGCCGCCGCGCAGGCGCAGACGGCCTGGCTGGGCACCGGCGTCCTCGACGAGATCAGCGGCAAGGCGTCCGAGTCGGGCACGAAGGCGGTGCGGTTCGCCACGGCGCAGATCGGCAAGCCGTACGAGTGGGGCGCCGAGGGGCCGAAGACGTTCGACTGCTCCGGGCTGACCTCGCAGGCCTGGGCGTCGGCCGGCCGGCCCATCCCGCGCACGTCGCAGGAGCAGTGGAGGCAGCTGCGGCACGTGGACGTGGAGGACATGCGCCCGGGCGACCTGATCATCTACTTCGGCGACGCCAGCCATGTCGCGATGTACGTCGGCGACGGCAAGATCGTGCACGCTCCGCGGCCCGGGCGGACGGTGACGCTCGCCGGCGCGGGCGAGATGCCGATCCTGGGCGTCGTACGCCCGGACGCCGGCTGACCGTCCGGGGCGCCCGCGGGATCCCCGCTCCGGCCCTCTTCGGGCCCCGCCCCGAAGGGCTCCGGGTCCGCCCCGGTCGGGGGCCCCTGGATCCCGCCGGCCCCCGGTGACCTGCACCATGTGACCCACCGCACCCCGGGTCCGCCCGGCCCTGGGGCAGGCGTGAGCTTCGTCATCCCGTAGGGGCGGTCGGCGTGTCCAACTCCGGTACGGATCGCGGCATATGGCGGTGGCCGAAGCGCGAGCGACGCGCCTCACACCATTCCGCTGCGGCGCCGACTACCGCTATGGTCCCCGTCGGTGGGGCGAGGTCCCTCGCGCCCACCACGCCCTCGGGGGGAGGGAAGGAACCCAGGACGATGCCCGTGCCCGTACCGCGGCAGAGAGCGATCCCGGCCGCGGAGAGCGGACCGGCGCAGACCGTGCCCCACGGCGTCGGCGACCCCACGGCGGCACCGGCCCCGAGCGGGGAAGCCACGAAGGACACCACGGTAGAGAACGACAGCCGCACCGCCGGCCACCACGCCCACAGCGCCCACCTCACGCTGCTGCTGATCGAGGACGATCCCGGCGGCTCGCCGATCGTGCCCGAACTCCTCGACTCGTCCGGCAAGCCCATCCGGATCCGCACCGCCCGCAACCTCACCGAGGCCGGACGGCTGCTCACCGACGACGTCCACTGCATCCTGCTCGACCTCGCGCTGCCCGCGCCGGGCCGGGCCGGCGGCGCGGCCGACGAGCTGGCCGTCCTCAAGCACGTGCTGGAGCTCGCGCCGCGGCACGCCGTCCTCGCGCTCACCGCGTCCGGCGACGCCGAGCGCGGCTCCGAGGCGGTGCGGGTAGGCGCCCAGGACTACCTGCTCCGCGAAGAGCTGGACGGGCCGCTGCTGAGCCGGGCGATCCGGTACGCGGTGGAGCGCAAGCGTTCCGACACGGCCGAGCGCAGACTCGCCGAGGGCAAGCTGCGGGCGCAGGAGAACCGTCGGCTGGAGCGGGGTCTGCTGCCCACTCCGCTGCTCGACGGTTCCACGCTGCGCTTCGCCGCCCGCTACCGCCCCGGCCGCTCGCGCGCGCTGCTCGGCGGTGACTTCTACGACGCCGTGCGCACCCCCGACGGCACGGTGCACGCCATGATCGGCGACGTCTGCGGACACGGCCCCGACGAGGCGGCGCTCGGCGTGGAGCTGCGCATCGCCTGGCGGGCGCTGACCCTGGCGGGACTGTGCGGCGACGAGCTGCTGAACACGCTGCAGCAGGTGCTGGAGCACGAGCGCGCCGACGACGAGATCTTCGCGACGCTGTGCACGGTGGACATCGCGCCCGACGGGCGCCGCGCCGGTTTGTGCCTGGCCGGGCACCCCTCGCCACTGGTCATCACGCCCGGCCGGCCCGCCCGGCTGCTGCCGTACGACAACAACGGGCCCGCCCTCGGTCTGCTGCCCGGCGCCCGCTGGCCGCGAACCCAGGTGGAGCTGGGCGCCGAGTGGAGCCTGATGCTCTACACCGACGGCCTGATCGAGGGCCGGACCGGCACGGACGGCGAACGGCTCGGCCAAGACGGCATGCTGGAGATGGTCCGCCGCCAGCTGGACCAGGGCCTGCGCGGCGAGGAACTGCTGCGGGCGGCGGTGAACGAGGTCCGCGAGCTCAACGGCGGCGAACTGACCGACGACGTGGCGGTGGTCCTGCTGGACCGGGAGCCGTAACGGGAAGCCGGCGGGAAACCGCGGGCGGCGACCCACCGGCGGGGCGCGCCACCCGGAGGGGCGCGCCACCCGGAGGGCGCCGTCGGCCCCCGTTCACGGGGAGCCGTGGGGCCGACCGCTCACGGGAAGCCGTGGGGCCCGCCGCTCGGAGGCGGCGTCGGCCCGGCCGCTCACCGGCCGCCGTTGTACGGCCCGTACGGTCCGTCGCTGCTGCTGCCGCGGCGGCGGCCCCAGCGACTGCCGCCGCCGGAGACCTGCTTGAGCGCGGGCCGTACGTCCACGATGTAGACGATGCTCGCGACCGCGCCGATGGCCGGCAGGATGCCGATGATCGAGAACAGGTAGCTCACGACCAGCGCCAGCGTCAGGACGACCAGCCAGAACACCTTGTTCTGCTTGTCGGCCGCGCGGAAGGCGTCCTCGCGCCGGAACGCGGCGTCGAACAGCCCGAATGCGGCGAGGGCCATGAGAAGGATCTTGATGATCCCCAGGAACCCCGCGAAGCCCAACATCAGCATGCTGTCCACCGCCCGTTCTCTCCGACTCGGTCTCGGCCACCGTACCCGGAGAACGGGCCGGGCACCCCGAGGGTGCCCGGCCCGCACACCGGTCGCCCGTACGGGTGACCCGTTCCGTCGCGCGACCGGTCCTGCTCCGGGCGCGCTCCGGTCCTACTTGGCGGGCGGCGTCGTCTTCTTGGCGGTGGGGGCCGCGTTCTTGCGGGGCGTCGGGGCCTTCTTCGCCGCCGGCGGGGTGGCCGCCTTCTTCGTCGCCGGGGCGGTGGCGGCCTGGACGCCGGTGGTCCTGGCCTCGGCGGCCTTGGCCTCCTCGGCCCTGACCGGCCGGACCGGCGAGGCGGCGGGCGCGGGCCGCGTCTTCGGCTCGGGCTCGGGCTCGACGGCGACGGCGAGTTCCTCGACGCCCTCGGCGATGTCCTCGATGCCCTCCGCGGCCTGGCCGCGCCAGGTCCTCACGGCCTGCTCGCCCTGCTCGGCGACCTTCTCGTAGGTCTCACGCGCCTTGACGGCGTACTCGGCGGCGACGCCGACGCCGCGCAGGGCGAGGTCCTGGGCAGTCTCGCCGAGCTTCTTCAGGTCGGCGTCGAAGTTGGTGCCGAACTTCTTCAGGTCGGTGTCGAGGGAGTTCAGGAAGCCGGTGAACCGGGTCTGGAAGGTCTCCTGCGTCTCCTTCACCCGCGCCGTGGCCCGCTCCTGGACGGCCTTCGGGTCGGTGTTGCGCACGGCGTCGATCCGGGCCGGGGCCTCGGCGCGCAGCTGCTCCACCAGCGCGGGCACCTTCTTGGCCTGCCGCAGGGCCAGGTCCGCGGTGCCCGCGGCGAAGTAGAGCGGCTTCGGGTCGCTGAGGGTCTTGCGCAGGTCGTCGGTGATGGCCATGGTGATGATCCTCCCGGATCGCTTTCGGCTGAGGGTGGTGTTCTGCCGCGGTGGCCGCCCGTCCGTCCGGCCCCCGGGGAGCCGCCGCACCGGCCGGGTCCACGGGGCCGTCGGATCAACCGGCCGCTTCCCGCGGACCGGCGTCGTCGCCGGATCTGCGGGCACGGCCCTCGGCGGCGGGCCGGCCGCCGTCCGTGCCGGGCACGCCGGCGGACCGTATGGCGCCGCCGGTGTCGCCGGGGCCTTCCGGGGCGGCGCCCGTCGCGGCGTCGTCGCCTCGGGCGGCCTCCTCCCGGCGGTCGGCCTTGCCGGGCCCGAACCCGTTCTCCTTGCGGAAGGACTCGTAGATCTGGAGCAGCACCTGCTTCTGCCCCTCGTCGAGCGTGGGATCGGCGAGGATGACGGCGCGCGTCTCCACCTCGTCCCGGTCCCGCTCGGCGTCGAGGATCCCGGCCCGCACGTACAGCGTCTCGGCTGAGATCCGCAGCGCCTTGGCGACCTGCTGGAGCACCTCCGCGCTCGGCTTGCGCAACCCGCGCTCGATCTGGCTCAGATACGGATTCGACACCCCGGCGGCGTCGGCGAGCTGCCGCAGCGACAGCTGCGCGTTGCGCCGCTGCTCGCGCAGGTACTCACCGAGATTGCCGACGTTGAGCGATGCCATGCCTCCACCATGCACCCACTTCGCTAACAATTGCAAGCACACTGCTTGCAACAGCGCGCAACGTCACCCGGTCGGCCCTCGGCCGTGACCGCGACGCCGAGCGCGGCGGCCTGGGAAGCGGGAGGCCGGGGAGAAGTCAGGCCCGCTCCTCGTGGCCGTGCTCGCGCAGGAGGGCGTCGATGCGGCGCCGGTGGGACTCCTCCCAGTCGTCCAGGGTCTGGGCCGCCTCCTCGGCGAGCCGGGCGCGGGCCGCGGTGAGGATCTCCTCGGCGCGGGCCGCCGGGACCGTGACGACGCCCTCCTCGTCGGCCACCACCACATCGCCCGCGTCGACCTCGACACCGGCGCACCGCACCCGCTCGTTCAGGGGCGTCACGACCGCCTTGGCGCCCGGGATCGGGACGAGCCCGCGGGCGAAGACGGGGAAGCCCGCCCGCCGCACCTCGGCGAGGTCGCGGATCAGGCCGTCGGCGACGAACGCGGCCACGCCCCGGCGCTGCGCCACCGCGCACACGTTGCCGCCGGCCAGCGCGTATGCCAGGTCGCCGGACTCCACCACGATCACCGCGCCCGGGGCGGCCCGGTGGATCGCGGCGTGCAGCATGAGGTTGTCGCCGGGCGGGCACCGCACGGTGAACGCCGGCCCGGCCACGCGCGGCACCGGCCGCCACAGCGGCCGGATCCCGTGGTCCATGACGTGGGCACGGCCCAGCAGGTCGGCGAGGGTGGTGGTGGGAACGCCCCGGAGGCCGTCGACGACGGTGCCGGACACGGTGCTCGATGCGGTCATGTCCACGACCCTAGTGCGGCGGACTCCCACCGCCCCGGGCCCGCTACGGCCGCTGCCGCCAACGTCCGCGCGACGGCTAGGAGGAGAGCGACAGTTCCGTGGTGATGGTGTCCCAGAGGGCGTCGAACCACTTCTGGGACTCGGCGACGAACACCGCGTCCCGCCGCCCGGCGCGCCTGACGAAGGAGAAGAGCAGGGACGTCGAGCCGAGGGCGTCGTACATGTCCAGGGTCTCCTCGCCCCAGCCCTCGTCCCGCCGGGTGAGCGTGTAGTAACCCAGCAGCGCTTCCTCGCCGTTGAGCAGATAGAGCTTGACCGGCGGCGTGAAGGGCAGCGCGCGGAAGGTCACGCGCACGTCGAGGCCGTGGGTGGCGCGCAGGGACATCAGGTTGTGCCGGAGCACCTGGGCCTGGGCGTTGCGCATCTGCAGCCAGCGCTGGTGGATGAGGGCCCCCTCCTCGCCGTCGCCCGTCGCGGAGACGGGGAAGGCGAGATCGATGTCCCTGGACGGCACCAGGACGCGCACGTCGATCGCGTCCGGGCGCATCCGGCCCTCGTGGATCAGACGCATCGGCTCGCCGAGGGCCACCATCAGCGTCTCCGCGGTGTGGCACACCACGTCGATGCGCACCCGCCGCGCCGAGAACGCGTCCGTCAGCCGGGGCGCGAGCCCCACGAGGGTCGGCTGCGGTTCCTCGCGCACGGGGGCGGCCTCGGCGATCCTCGGCGGGCTGCCCTTGCTGACGTTGCTAAGCAGGCCGTCGTCCTGGAGCGCGCGCAGGGCCTGGCGGACGGCGCCGCGCTCCACCCCGAACTCGTCGGCGAGTTCGGCCTGGGTGGGCAGGCGGTCGCCCGGCTTGAGGTCACCCGTGCGGATCCGCTCACGCAGGGTCTCGGCGATCTCCTGGGCCGACGGGCTCCTTCGGCTGCCGTTCACGGACGCGTTCTCCTGGGTCACGACCAAAACGCTACAACTTTGATCCATCTCACGGCAGTTGTTTGAGAGTTGTTTAGAAGTGGCAGCCAAGTGGGGACAACTTCAACATAGTTGGTTACCAACTTGGGCCAGTTGGCGGAAGGTTCGTCTCCACAAGCGACCGGCGCCTCCCGTTCCCGTCCCGCCCACGCACATCCGAAGGGGGAATCACCGTGCTCGCTCCCGCTCTTCTGTCCGCCCTCTCCGCCGCCGGCCTCGAGCAGATCGTCCAGTGGAAGTACGGCACGTGGGGCTTCGTCGGGCTGCTGCTGTTCACCGTCGGCGTGAAGGCCAAGAACCCCGCCGTCGGCTTCGCCGGGGCCGTGGTGCTGCTGACGCTGCTCGCCGGACCCGTCCGGTGACCATGGCCGGTTCCGGCCCCCGGCACCGGCCCGGCGCGGCGTTCTCCGAGGAGGCGGGCGAGCGGGAACCAAGGGCAGGAACAACTTCCCGCCATCTTCGACCAGTTCATCACAGGATGGTTATGCGGCACACCCAAGTGGAGATAAGAAAGAAGGAAGTTGGTCGCCAACTTGAGCGACCTGGTCGAACCTTCACGGGTTGGCCACCGAGGTGACAGACAAGACCACGCGGGACCGGTGCTCCTCTCCGGAGGGGAGCCGGGAGCCCGGCCCGCGCGCACAGCCACAACTGAAGACCGTCGTTCCGCACAGCCACAACTGAAGACCGTCTCGCACAGCCACAACTGAAAAGCGTCGCGCACAGCCACACACCGCGATACGGCACAGCACAGCACGCTACGGATGCGTCATCCCTGTCACCACCGCCGGCCGCAAGGAGTCCGGAAGGAGTTCGGGAGAAGTTCAGAAGATGTCCGGGCACCACGGCCGCCTGGACGTACGCAGCAGGGCGTCGGCCACACGGGCGGCGCCCGCTCGTTCTTCCCGCACCCGGCCGAGCGCGGCGAGCCGCACCGCCGACTCGTCACCGAGCCACAGCGCCGCCAACTCCGCGACGTCCATCGTCAGATCGGCGCTCGCGGTGGTCGGCGCGCAGGAGGCCCCGTCCGCCGACGCCTCCAGCCGCCAGCGCCCGCCGGTCAGCCCGGCCCCGTCCACGACGTCCAGCATCAACGCGCCCTCCCCCTGGCAGCGAGCCGTCAGGCGATGGGACCACGACCACCTGACCACCAGACCATCCGGCCAGCAGGTCACCGGACCGGCTGGTCCTCAGATCAGCAGGTCGTCCACCTGGGCCTCGCCGTCACGGTAGCGGCGGGCGATCTCCGCGCCGCAGTCGTCGGCCGTGCGCTGGAGGTGCTGCCGGCGTCGGGACACCTGCCGCTCGTAGCGCACCAGCCGGCCCATCGCCGCGCCGAGTTCCAGGTCGGTACGGGCGCTCAGGTCCGACAGCTCGACCTCGCCGAGCATCTCCGCGGCCAGCCTGCGCACCTCCTCGCTGTGCGGCGTGCCGAGGGTGACGTGGCGGGCGGAGGAACGCTGCCGGGCGGGCGCGTCCTTGAGGATCTCGGCCAGCCGGTCGACGACGGGTCCCTGACCGGCGTGCACCACGGAGGTGAGCCCCGCCCCTGCCCCGGAGGCCGTCTCCGGCTCCGCCCCGGCGGCGGCGTCCGAGCCGCGCCGGGCCAGCTCCGCGCGCAGGATGTCGATCCGCCCCTGGAGCAGCCGCCGTACGTAACTGAGGTCGGCCTCGTCCCGCTGCGCCTGGCGGCGCAGGGTGCGCAGTTCCGGCAGGCTCGGGGCAGCCGGGCCGGACGTCCCGGTCCCGGCCCCGTCCGCGGCGGCGGGCGGCTCGACGGCCGGGGCCGTGCCCACGCCGGTCACCGCGTCCCCGGCCGGGGCCGTCCTCGTGGCCTGCGGCTCCGGCGAACCGGCCGGCGGTTCCGTCGGCAGCGGCGGGCTGTCGGTGCGCTGCACCGGTGGCCGGTGGGTCTCCGCGACCGTCGCGCCAAGCGGCGAGATCGCCCCGGGCTGCGCCTGCTGCTCGGTACTCGATGTGCTCATGAGCCTCAACCGTCCCCTCGACCGGCGCGTACGGAAGCATCGTGCCACCCCAAGTGGCCCGTATGTGAACGAGTGCGCCCGATCACCCCCAGATGGGGGGTTACGGATCAGAAAGAAGCACGATATGGACGCACCGGCCCGCCGTGGGAGCGCGTCCGGTCGCGCGGCATCATGGTCGCCATGCGTGCAGTGGTGCAGAGGGTGGACGGGGCGAGCGTCGTCGTGGACGGCGAGACGGTGGGGGCCATCGAGGGCGAGGGGCTGTGCGTCCTCGTCGGGGTCACCCACGAGGACACGAAGGAGAAGGCGGCGCAGCTCGCCCGCAAGCTCTGGTCGATCCGCATGCTGAACGACGAGAGGTCGTGCGGCGACACGGGCGCCCCACTGCTGGTGATCAGCCAGTTCACGCTCTACGGCGATGCCCGCAAAGGCCGCCGCCCCACCTGGAACGCGGCGGCGCCCGGCGAGGTCGCCGAGCCGCTCGTCGACGAGGTGGTCGCCCAGCTGCGCGCCCTGGGCGCGACGGTGGCGACGGGCCGGTTCGGCGCGAAGATGCGGGTGTCGCTGACGAACGACGGCCCGTTCACCGTCCTGCTGGAGATGTGAGACCCGAGACTTACGGGCTTACGGGCTCCCCCGGGCCCTTACGGGGTCGGCCCGCGCGCTCCCACGGGCGTCCGGGGCAATCCCCGAGCTGCGGGCCCTACGGCTCGACGACGGTCTCCTGCGCCGCCGCCGTCTCCCCCGCCGTCAGCGGGGCGTCCACCGGGACGTTGCGCTTGACGACGGCCAGGGCGACCGGGCCGAGCTCGTAATGGCGCACCGAGGTGGTCAGCACACCGATCTTCCGGCCGTCCGGGCCCTCGTCGGCGAGCCGGATCTCGGTGCCGGGCGGCGGCAGGTGCACATCGCTGCCGTCGAGGTGCAGGAAGACCAGCCGACGCGGCGGCTTGCCCAGGTTCTGCACCCGGGCCACGGTCTCCTGGCCCCGGTAGCAGCCCTTCTGGAGGTGCACGGCCGTGCCGATCCAGCCCAGCTCGTGCGGGATGGTGCGGTGGTCGGTCTCGAAGCCGAGGCGGGGCCGGTGCTGCTCGACGCGCAGCGCCTCGTGGGCGAGGATCCCAGCGGGCGGCCCGGCCTTCCCGGCGTACGACTCCAGGTCCTGCCGGGGCAGGAACAGGTCACGGCCGTGCGCGGTCTCCCGTACGACGACGCCCTCGGGGACCTCGGCGATGGAGCCGGCCGGCAGGTGCACGACGGCGATGTCGGCGCTCCGGTCGGCGACCTCGACCCGGTAGAAGAACTTCATCGACTCCAGGTAGGCGATCAGCGCCTCCTGGGTGCCCGGCTCCACGTGCGCCCAGACCGTCTCGCCGTCGTCGACCAGATAGAGCGCGTGCTCGATGTGGCCGTGCGCGGACAGGATCAGCGCCTCGGTGGCCCGGCCGGGGGGCAGGTCGCTCACGTGCTGGGTGAGCAGCAGGTGCAGCCAGCTCAGCCGGTCCTCGCCGGTGACGGTGACGACGCCTCGGTGGGACAGGTCGACGAAGCCGGTGCCGTCCGCGAGGGCGCGCTGCTCGCGGAACAGGTCGCCGTAGTGGGCGGCGACGCCTTCGTCCACGCCCTCGGCGGCGACGGCTCCGGGCAGCGACAGCAGGGGGCTCTTCATACGGCCAGCCTACGACGTGGTAGTTGAACTCTTCAGCGAACAGTCCTCGCAGCGGCCGAAGATCGCGAAGTGCTTCATGTCGGTGTCGAAACCGAACTGCTGCCGCAGCTTGGCCGTGAAGTCGGCCGCCACCTCGACGTCGGCCTCGATGACGCTCTCGCAGTCCCGGCAGACCAGGTGCAGATGGTGGTGGCGGTCGGCGAGGTGGTAGGTGGGCGCTCCGTGGCCGAGATGGGCGTGGCTGACCAGGCCCAGTTCCTCCAGCAGCTCCAGCGTCCGGTAGACGGTGGAGATGTTGACCCCCGACGCGGTCTTCCTCACCTCACCGAGGATCTCGTCGGGGGTCGCGTGCTCCAGGCTGTCCACCGCTTCGAGCACGAGTTGCCGCTGCGGCGTCAGCCGGTAGCCGCGCTGCCTGAGGTCGCTCTTCCAGTCGGTGCTCACCACACCAAGAGTCTAGGACTACTTGAAGAAGGCGATGCCGTCGTCCGGCAGGTCGTCCGGGAGGGCCTTGGCCCAGCGCTCGACGTCCTCCGGGGTGACGACCTTCTTCAGGTGGGCCGACATGTACGGGCGCAGCTCGACGTCCGGGGTCTGCTTCTCGCCGACCCACATCAGATCGCTCTTGACGTAGCCGTACAGCCGCTTGCCGCCGCTGTAGGGGGCGGATGCGGCGGTGCGGGCCACCGCGTCCGTGACCAGGTCGATCTGCGGCTTCTTGTCGGCCATCTCGCCGTACCAGATCTCGATGACGCCGTCGTCGCGGGTCATCGTGACCTCGACCTTGCGGTCGGCGTCGATCCGCCAGAAGCCGGACTCCGTCTCCAGCGGCCGCACCTTGTTGCCGTCCTCGTCCAGGACCCAGGTACGGGAGTGGTACTCCAGGAAGTCCCGGCCGTCGTGGGTGAAGGTGACCTCCTGGCCGAAGTTGCACTTCTCGGAGCCCGGGAAGTCGTGCACACCGGCGCCGGCCCAGTCGCCGAGCAGGAAGGCGAGGGGGACCAGGTCCTTGTGGAGGTCGGACGGAATCTCGATCATGAGCGGCAGTCCCTGGATGTCGTCAGCGCTGGCCCTGGTACAGCTTCTTCACGGTCAGACCGGCGAACGCGAGGACGCCGACGCAGACCAGGACCAGCAGGGTTTCGAAGAAGATCTCCACGGGGTGCTCCTTGTCGAGCGCGGTGCGGTACGTACGTACACAGGGCCGGTGCCCAGCTTAGTCGGCCGGGCTCCGGCCCTCTCCCCGAGGTACGTCCGCGCGCTCAGGCGAGCAGTTCGCTCTGGAGTGTCACGGTTTGCTGGAAGGGGACCGCGGGGGCCGCGCCCGCACCGGACTGGACGACCAGCGCCACCACGTCACCGGCCTGGAGGTACGCCTGCCGGACCTGGCGGTCGCCGTACGGCTCGTCCTCGGCGAAGGCGAAGCGGGAGACCTCGCCGACCGCGGCGTCGGCGGGGAAGTCCTCGTCCAGGTGCGAGCTGTGGACGTCGCGCAGCTCGTGCGAGACCGTGTCCGCCCCGCAGAAGTCCGCACGCGCCCGTTCCGCGACCTCCGCCGTGCCGAACTGCAGGAGGAAGACACGGGTCCGGACTCCGTCCCGCGTGGTCCATCCGCGGGCCGCGACGTGCCGCAGGCCGAGGTCGGTGAGGTTCTGCCCCAGCTCCGTCCGGTCCCGCTGCATGGCGTACTGCGCCAGGAAGTCCTTGGCCGGCAGCCATCCCCCCTCGCCGCGCAGCGCCTCGTCCTCCGTCGCTCCCCTGGGAGCGGGCAGGACGAGGGCGCGCAGGTCGGCGTAGTGCGCGCCGGCCGGATTGTCCTCGGCGAGCGGCCCGGGGCTGCCCGAGGGCAGTGGCGGTGCGCTCAGTGTCGGATAGTCCCACCGCCCGTCGGACTCGGTCGCCAGCCCCGGGACGTCGGTCCGCTCCATCCGGATGATGCCGTACGCCGTCCACGTGCCGGCCACCGCGAAGACGGCCACGGCGGCGGCCCACCGCAGTACGGCACGCAGCACCCGCCGCTCCTTCGGCGCGGCCGGCGGGGGTACCGGCGCGGCCGGCTCAGCGGGAGGCGTCGGCGTCACCACCGCGTGCGCCTGGGGCGCGGTAGCCCGCGGTGCCTCGTCCCGCGCTTCCAGCGATCGCGTCTGCTCCGTCATACGGCCTTCCCCGGCTCCTCGATGCGGTCGAGCTGCTCGGTCAGCAGAGCGGCGACCTGCTTGGTGTTCAGGGAACGCGGACCCGTCGCGGTGACGCTGACCAGGACGTTCCCCTCGTACGCCGAGCAGACCATCCCCTCGATGCCCTTGTCGCCGTCCCCGCCCTGGACGTCGCTGTCCTCTCCCGTGGGGGACAGGAAGCATCCCGCGTTCTTGTGGCCCTTGATCTCCGGTCCCTCGCGGAACACGTCCAGGGCCGTGAGGAACGCGTTCTGGAACGTCACCATGGAGCGGACGGCGGCCCTGTCCTTCATCTGCGTCAGCACGATGCTCACCGTGACGGCCGTGTCCTTCTGGAAGATGTCGCCGGCTGCCTGGACGTAGCTGCGCATCGCCATGCCCTGGATGCGCTCCCGGTCGATCTCCTGCTCCAACCGCTTGCGCCGGGTACGGGGCAGGTCCCGGTACGCCTCCTTGCGCAGGGCGGTGGCACGCTGCCCGCTGAGCCGGGCGTCGGAGCCGTACTCCCCCAGGTCGGGGCCGCGCTCCCAGAGGGTGTCGTAGGGCGCGAGCATCCCGGCCAGTCCGGTCTGTGCGGCCGGCTTCGTCCCCGCCGTCTTCTCCCGCGGCAGCGCCCAGCGGGGAGCGCCGGGATCCCGGTCCGCGTCCTGGACCGTCACGACGGTGTACCCGGCGCCGGCGACGACCGCAGCGGCGAGGAGCACGGCCCCGGCAGCGGCCGCGACACGACCCCTGCGGGCGGGGCGTACGGGTCGCTCCGGCGCCGCTTCCTTTCCCGCTCGGTTCTCTTCCACCTGGTGCCCGTCCATCCCGTTCTCGCTCACAGGCGCTCCAACTGCCGCTGGGCGAGATCGATGATCTGCGCCTTGGAAACCGGCTTGTCCGAGTCGATGAAGATCTCCAGGGCGAGGTCGCCTCGCCAGGCGAAGGCCTCGGCGCCGTAATTCCTCGCACGACCGTGTCCGGCGTCCGCACGGGGAAGGACGTACGCCATGCTCTCCCCCGCACCGGGGATCGGCCAGCTCCTGACTCCGTCCTTGCCCCGGCGGTACTCCTGATTGGAGCGGGTCACATCGGCGGCGCCCATCGTGTCCACCTGGCGGTACTGGAGCAGCCTGATGTCCACGGTCGAGGTGTCGCCCTCCCAGGCGGTGGCGGCGCCCCGGCGGTACTCCTCCCTGACCAACCAGTCGAAGGCGTCTCCGGGCTTCTCGAAGTATCCGGCGTAGCGCGCCAGGTCCAACCAGCCGTCGTCGCCCTTCAGCCACTCGGCCTCCCTGGCTCCGCGTGGCTTCGGCAGCAACAGCTTGCGCAGGTCCCCCTCGGTCTTCACCCGGTGGTCCTGCGCGGCCGTCAGCGGCTCGGGAGCCGGCCCCTCGGCCCTCGGCAGCACGGGCTGCGACAGCGGAGGCAGGGCGGCGGGCTCCCGGTCGGCCTGGACCAGATAGCCGGTGCAGGTGCCGGCGACGACGCCGAGGACGGCGGCCGTGGCGATCAGCAGGGCCGTACGGCCCCGGCGGCGCCGCGGCCGGACCGCCCCCGCGCCGACAGGCTCCCGACCGCCTTCCGCCCTCGGTGCTCCCCCGGTTTCCCCCGCCTCTCCCGTCGCTGCCGTTTCTCCGGCTTCTCCGGCTTCTCCGGCTTCTTCTGTTTTTTCGGCTTCTTCGGCTTCTTCGGCCTTCTGCACGGCATCCCCCCTCAGAACGTGAAGCGCGCGTTCCCTTCGCGCGCCTCACAGGAGACCCGTGGGTGTTGCACCGAGTTGTAAGGGAGTTGATTACGATTCAGCCATGGCGAAGAAGCTCGTGATCAAGGTGACGGCGGGCGCGGACGCCCCCGAGCGGTGCTCCCAGGCGTTCACGGTCGCGGCGGTGGCCGTGGCCAGTGGCGTGGACGTCTCGCTGTGGCTGACCGGCGAGTCCTCCTGGTTCGCGCTGCCGGGCCGCGCCGCCGAGTTCGAGCTGCCGCACGCGGCACCGCTGCCCGACCTGATCGACTCGATCCTCTCGGCCGGCCGCGTCACCCTGTGCACACAGTGCGCGGCCCGGCGCGACATCACGGAGAAGGACGTGATCGAGGGCGTCCGGATCGCCGGTGCGCAGGTCTTCGTGCAGGAGGCCCTGGGCGAGGAGACGCAGGCGCTCGTCTACTGAGGGGGCTCGTGCGGGCGTTTCTTGCCGTCGAGTTCGTCCCACCACTCGTCGGACGTCGGGTCGCCGGACGGGTCGTCCCACCAGCGGTCGTCCGGGCCCCGCCGGTTGGCGACCATGGCGGCGACCGGCGGGATCACCATGGCGAACAGGCACATGCCGACCGCCGCGGGAACCGACCAGATGCGCACGACGCCCCAGGCCAGGACGAACAGCGTGACGCAGGTGCCCATCATGGCGAAGTACAGATGCCGCCGACGTGCGTACATGACTCCAGAGTAGGACCGCGGCGGCGGCGCGGGCATGCCGAAGGGCCGCACCCCAGGCGTCCAACCCGAGGGGTGCGGCCCTTCCGCGTCCGAGCGGTCGGCGCGGTCTCAGACCGCGATCGCGACCTCCGCGAGGCCGCCCTGCTGGGCGACGACCGTGCGGTCGGCGGTGGCGCCGGGGACGAGGGCACGTACGGTCCAGGTGCCCTCGGCCGCGTAGAACCGGAACTGACCGGTCGCGGAGGTGGGGACCTCCGCGGTGAACTCGCCGGTCGAGTCCAGCAGGCGGACGTAGCCCGTCACGGGCTCGCCGTCGCGGGTCACCTGGCCCTGGATCGTCGTCTCACCGGGCTTGATCGTCGAGGCGTCGGGGCCGCCGGCCTTCGCTCCGCACATGTCGTACTCCTGTAGAGAGGTCTTGAGAGGTCGGTCGGGGGATTACTTGCCGGAGCCGAGCTCGATCGGCACGCCCACGAGGGAGCCGTACTCGGTCCAGGAGCCGTCGTAGTTCTTGACGTTCTGCACGCCGAGCAGCTCGTGCAGCACGAACCAGGTCAGCGCGGAGCGCTCACCGATGCGGCAGTAGGCGATGGTGTCCTTGGCCAGGTCGACGTCCTCGGCGGCGTAGAGGGCCTTGAGCTCGTCGTCCGACTTGAAGGTGCCGTCGTCGTTGGCGTTCTTGGACCACGGGATGTTGGCGGCCGTCGGGACGTGGCCCGGGCGCTGCGACTGCTCCTGCGGCAGGTGCGCCGGGGCGAGCAGCTTGCCGGAGAACTCGTCGGGCGAGCGGACGTCCACCAGGTTCTGCGCGCCGATGGCCTCGACCACGTCGTCGCGGAACGCGCGGATGGAGGTGTCCTGCGGCTTGGCCCGGTACTCGGTCGCGGCGCGCTCGGGCACGTCGGTGCCGTCGACCAGCTCGCGGGCGTCCAGCTCCCACTTCTTGCGGCCGCCGTCGAGGAGCTTGACGCTGTCGTGGCCGTACAGCTTGAAGTACCAGTACGCGTACGAGGCGAACCAGTTGTTGTTGCCGCCGTACAGGACCACCGTGTGGTCGTTGGAGATGCCCTTCTTGGACAGGAGCTTCTCGAAGCCGGCCTGGTCGACGAAGTCACGGCGGACCGGGTCCTGCAGGTCCTGGGTCCAGTCGATCCGGATGGCGTTCTTGATGTGGTTCTTGTCGTACGCGGACGTGTCCTCGTCCACCTCGACGATGGCGATGCTCGGGTCGTCCAGGTGCTCCTGGAGCCAGTCGGCGTCGACCAGTACGTCGCTACGGCTCATGCTCAATCTCCTCCGGGGCAGTTGCGGCGGGGCGTGCGAGTGCGAGGGGCGCGCGGGCAGCCGGTCCGACGTCTCGGCGTCGGCGTGCGGGGCGCGCGGACGGCCCCGGGCCAGGTGGCGGGGCCGGCGGACGCGGGAGGCGGAACTCCCGCTCAGAAAGTGCGACAGAGCATGGCGGCAACGCGGCACAGGTCCACTGCCCGCCGCTTTGTGAGATCCGCCTGTCGCTTCATAAGCCCCGATCGTAGGGAGAGAGAGGCTGCCGTGTCACCGATGTGTCGCATGATGAGACGGGATCGTCCACATAGCGGGATCGGTGCCGGGATCCGGGCTTTCGCCGCGCCGGTCCGCACCGCTCCCGGGGCCTCGCACACGCTTCCGTATCTGACGCGCGGACGACGACGTCTCGCCAGTCGGACAACGCCGGACGGGCGAGCGGCGCACGTCCCGCACCGGACTTCCGGCGTCCGGTTCCGAGTCGGATCTCGGGCATCCGGCTTTTCGACGTGCGGTATCCGGCGTCCGGTTCCGACGTCGGTTTTCGGGCGGCTTCCCGACGTGCGGCTTCCTGACGTTCGGCGTCCGCGTCCGGCATCCGGCGTCCGGATCGACGTCCGGCTCACCCACGGGGGGATTCCCGACGGGGGCATTCCCGACGTGCGGTTTCCGGCGTCCGGCCTCGCCGAGTCCGTCTACCCGGCGAGCTTGACGTTCGAACCCTTCACCGAGATCTCCAGCCCGTCCTTGGCCGCCCGCACGGAGTCCAGCTGGATGCCGCCGGGCAGCTGGTCGACGGCCTGCTGGAAGTCGGTGATCGACCGGACCCGCCCCTCGACCAGCGACACGCCCGGGAGGCTCGGCAGGTCGTCGGCGTGGACCTGCATCTTGTTGTCCTTCACCGAGACCGAGCTGAGCACGGAGACCGGCTGGTCCTGGCCCAGGCCCGAGACCTTGACGGCCACCTTGATCTTGCCGTTCCCGCCGTCCGAGAGGCCCACGACCTGGGCCTTGAGGCCGAGGCCGATGTCGGTCGGCTCGGACTTGGCGGCCTTCAGGAGCTCGTCGTAGGCGATGGTCGCCGTGCCGGTGGCGGTGGCCGCCGTGGCCGAGCTGTAGTCGCCGGAGAACGACACGTCCCGCATGTGGGCCTTGAGGTCGTCGATACGGATCTTCTGGCCGCTCTTGCCGGTGTCCGCCTCGTAGTCCTTGATGCCGACCTCGACGTCGTCCAGCTCGCCGCTCGCCATCTGGGTGAGGAAGGGGAAGCCCTTGATGGACACGTCGGGCGTGCTCGCCAGGTTCTCCGTGGTCCGGAGCTTGTCCGCGGCCTGGTCCTCCGCGAAGTACACCGCGACCCGGTCGACCACGGCGAACAGCACTCCCAGTATCACTACGACGATCAGAAGTACTCGCAGCGCGCGCATGCGGTGTTTCCCCCACCTGTGCGGTCTCCGGCGGCCGGACGGCCGCCCGCCGCGAGCCTAGCCCGAGGATTCCGCCGGTCCGGAGAATTGTCGATCACCTGTGACAGGGGACGACCGCCCCGGAGGGGATCCGTCCGGTCATGTCGGACCCGTCCGGACGGCGGGCGTGCCGCACCCCCCGGCACGAGGGCGGGCGGACCGGGCGGACGTTCCCCGGAGCGGGCGGGCGGGCCCCCGGGCGGACGTTCCCCGGAGCGGGCGTCAGGGACGCCCGCCGCCGCGTGTCAGCCGAGCGCCCGGCCCAGCACCCACACCGCCGGAGCCGCCGCCGCCAGGGGCAGGGCGACGCCGGCGGTGAAGTGGACGAAGCGCGAGGGGTAGTCGTAGGCGGCCGCGCGATGGCCGATCAGGGCGCACACCGCCGCGCCCGCGCCGAGCAGCGCGCCCTTCGAGTCCAGCCCCGCCATCCCGCCGGCCACGATGCCGGCGCCCGCCGCCGCGAGCAGCGCGACGACGACCGAGGCCGCCGTCGGCAGCGGCAGGGCGCGCGCGAGGACGGCCACCGCGACCGCCGCCGCGCCGACCGTGACCGCGTCCTTGCCGCCGGCCAGGTACCCGGTCGCGAGGATGGCCAGCGCGGCCGCGGCGACGGTCGCCATCAGGCCGTACATCCGCTCGTCCGGATCGGCGTGGGAGCGCAGCTGGAGGACGAGGGAGAGCAGCACCCACACCCCGAGCGTGCCCAGGATCGCCGCGGGCGCGTGTGCGCGGCCCGCTCCCAGCACCGCCGCGTCGCTGACCAGCGCGCCGGCGAAGCCGAGGGCGATTCCCTGCCGGGCCGGCCACATGCCGTTCAGCCGGAACCAGCCCGCGGCCGTCACGGCCTGGAGCACCACCAGCGGCACGAGCAGCGCGTACGTGCCGGCCTGCGCGGCGCCGGCCAGCAGCAGCCCGAGCAGCGCGGTGAGCGCGGCGGGCTGCATCCCCGGGTCGATGATGGGCGAGCGGCCCTCGGCCCGGGCGCGCTGCGCGTCGGTGATCCGGGCGTTGCCGCCGAGGGTGGCGGGACCGTAGCCGGGCGCGCCGGCCTCGGCGGGGGCCGCGGGAGCCGCCGCGGGTGCCGCGACCGCCCGGGGCTGCTGCGCGGAGGCGGGGGCGGGGGTGGCCGCGGGAGTCTGCTGCGCGTACGCCGCTGCGGGCGCGGGGCCGGACGCGGGTGACTGCGGCTGCGGCTGGTGTTGTGCCTGCGGCTGGTGCTGCGGCTGTGCCTGCGGCTGGTGCTGCGGCTGCGGCTGCGGCTGCGGCTGCGGCTGCGGCTGCGGCTGGGAGGCGTAGGCGGTCGCCGGGTTCACCAGGTACGCCGGGTTCTGGGGGCCCTCGGGGGCCTGGCGGTCCAGCGGGGCCATGTAGGCGGTCTGGGCCGCCGGCTGCGCGCCGGCGTCGATCCGGCTGTAGGTCTGGGTCTCCCAGGTCTGCCCCTGCCACTCCTGCGTGTACTGCTGGTCGGCGTGCGGGTCGTCGTAGGCCTGCTGCTGCCCGGGCCACGCCTGCGGCTGGTGCTGCTGCGGGTACTGCTGGGCCTGGGAGTGCGGCTGTTGCTGGGCCTGGGAATGCTGCTGGGGCTGGGCCTGCGGATACTGCTGCGCCTGCGGGTACTGCTGTGCGTACGGGTCGTACCCCTCGTAGGGGGCCCCGTGCGTGCCCTCGTGCGGCGGCACCTCATACGGCCGGTCGGTCATCGCTCACCCTCCTGCGAACGGAGGGAGCACCTCGACCGTGCCGCCCTCGATCAGCCGTACGGTCTCATGCCCGCGCGTTCCCACCGGGTCGCCGTCGATGAGGAACGAGCAGCGCCGCAGGACGCGCGCGAGTTCGCCGGGGTGCCGTTCGCGCACGGCGTCGAGCGCCTCGGCGAGCGTCAGAGCCTCGTACGGCTCCTCGGCGACCCCGGCCGCGGCCTTCGCCGCCGCCCAGTAGCGCACCGTGACCTTTGCCATCCCGTCCCTCTGAGTCCCTAGTCGTCCGGTGATGAACCGGCAATGAACAGCCTCAGGCTAGCCCGCCTGTGCGAGAGCCCAGCGCGCCATACGGTCCAGGAGGTCGCCGGGAGCGGCGTTCTCGGCGTGGCCCATGCCGGGCTCCAGCCACAGTTCGCCGTGGTCACCGGCGGCCGCGGCCAGCATGCGGGGGTGGTCGAGTGGGAAGTAGGCGTCCCGGTCGCCGTGCACGATCAGCAGCGGCACCGGCGCGATGCGGGCGGCCGCCGCCACCGGCGACAGCGGGACCGGGTCCCAATCGCGGTGGTGGATCCGGGTGCGGAAGCCGTAGCGGCCCACCAGACGGCCCTCGGGACGCATGACCAGCCAGTGCAGCCGGCGCATGGGGGCCGTGCCCCGGTAGTACCAGCGCGCCGGCGCGCTCACGGAGATCACGGCGTCCGCCCACGCACCCGTGTGCGCCCCTGACCCTGCCCCTGACCCCGCTTCTGGTCCTGACCCTGACCCCGCCCCTGCTCCCGCCCCGGCCTCCACACGCCCCGAAGACCGCTCCGCGCCGTCCCCGCCCCCCGCGTCGCCCTCCCGCCGGTACAGCGCCGCGTGCCGGAGCACCACCGAGCCGCCCATGGAGAAGCCGACGGTCACCACGCGCGCGTGTCCGAAGCCACGGGCCCACGCCACCGCCGCCGCCAGGTCCAGCACCTCCCGGTCGCCGACCGTGGACCGTCCGCCGGAGGCCCCGTGGCCGCGGAAGGAGAACGTCACCACCGCCCCGTACCGGGCGAACACCCGCGCCACCCGGCGCACGTGCGGGCGGTCGAGGTCGCCCGTGAAACCGTGTGCGATCACGAACACCGGGCCGACGGAAGGTGTCCCGTAGGGGGCGCCGGAGCCGTCCTCGGCGCCCTCGCGCACGGCCGCCCCGGGCTCGTACAGCGCGTCGACCGCCACCCCGTCGACGGTGCGCAGAAGCCTCCTGACACGTGTACGCGGCACCGTCTCAGACTCCGGGACGACCGTCGAACGCGCCACATGACCTGCCGAATCCGAGCTCATGTCGGCTATTCTGCTGGGAAGAGGACTCGGGCAGCGAAGCCCCCGGGTCCTTTCGTGCTTTCGGAAGCGTTGTATACGACGCGGGAAACCGCGGGTGTACGGCGCGGCGGAAGCACAGTGGCTCTTGGGGTTCCTCACCGGAGGTCCCGGGATCCGCGGCGGGTCCCAGGGGCGCGGGATCCGCACCAAGACGAAGCGACGATGAGTGCCGCAGACGTCCTCGCAGGGACCCGAGGAGGAACCAGACGCCATGGACGAGCGAACCGTGCACGAAGAACGCGTGACCCGGGCAGGTGGGCCGCGATGAGTTCTCTGCTGCTGCTGACCAACGCCCTGCAGCCCTCGGCGGAGGTGCTCCCCGCCCTCGGCCTGCTGCTGCACAACGTGCGCGTGGCCCCCGCCGAGGGGCCCGCGTTGGTGGACACGCCCGGTGCCGACGTCATCCTGGTCGACGGGCGCCGCGACCTGCCGCAGGTGCGCAGCCTGTGCCAGCTGCTGCGCTCCACCGGCCCCGGCTGTCCGCTGGTCCTCGTCGTGACGGAGGGCGGCCTCGCGGCCGTCACCGCCGACTGGGGCATCGACGACGTGCTGCTGGACACGGCGGGCCCGGCCGAGGTGGAGGCCCGGCTGCGGCTGGCCATGGGCCGGCAGCACAACAGCGTCGACGACTCCCCCATGGAGATCCGCAACGGCGACCTGTCCGTGGACGAGGCGACCTACAGCGCCAAGCTCAAGGGCCGGGTGCTGGACCTCACCTTCAAGGAGTTCGAGCTCCTGAAGTACCTCGCGCAGCACCCGGGCCGCGTCTTCACCCGCGCCCAGCTGCTCCAGGAGGTCTGGGGCTACGACTACTTCGGCGGCACCCGCACCGTCGACGTGCACGTGCGGCGGCTGCGCGCCAAGCTCGGCCCCGAGCACGAGTCGCTGATCGGCACGGTCCGCAACGTCGGCTACCGCTTCGTCACGCCCGAGAAGGCCGACCGGGGCGCGGACGAGGCGAAGAGCAAGGCGAAGGCCAAGACGAACCGGGCGGAACGGGGCGAGGCGGACGACTCCGCGGACGCGGTCCGCGCACAGGCCCCGGCGGAGGCCTGACGGGGGGCGCGGCAGGGCGTTGCGGCCGCACATCCAAGCTGTGATACGCCCTGCCCGGCGTCGATCCATCCGCGTAGACTCCGCGCGTGGCCAAGGTGACTCGGGACGACGTGGCGAGACTGGCGGGGACTTCCACCGCCGTGGTCAGCTACGTCATCAACAACGGACCCCGGCCGGTCGCCCCGGCCACGCGCGAGCGCGTCCTCGCCGCGATCAAGGAGCTGGGGTACCGGCCCGACCGGGTCGCCCAGGCGATGGCCTCGCGGCGCACCGACCTGATAGGCCTGATCGTCCCGGACGCCCGCCAGCCCTTCTTCGGGGAGATGGCGCACGCGGTCGAGTGGGCGGCCGCCGAGCGCGGGAAGATGGTCCTGGTCGGCAACTCCGACTACGTCGCCGAGCGCGAGGTCCACTATCTGCGCGCGTTCCTCGGGATGCGCGTCTCCGGCCTCATCCTGGTCTCGCACGCGCTCAACGACCTGGCCGCCGCCGAGATCGACGCCTGGGACGCCCGGGTGGTGCTGCTGCACGAGCGGCCCGAGGCGATCGACGACGTGGCCGTGGTCACCGACGACCTGGGCGGTGCGCAGCTGGCCGTGCGGCACCTGCTGGAGCACGGCTACGAGTACGTGGCGTGCCTGGGCGGCACGGCCGACACCCCGGCGGTGGGCGACCCGGTCTCCGACCACGTCGAGGGCTGGCGGCGCGCGATGGCCGAGGCCGGCCTGCCGACCGAGGGACGCCTGTTCGAGGCGCCGTACAACCGCTACGACGCGTACCGGGTCGGGCTCGAGGTCCTCGCCGGGCCGGACCGGCCCCCGGCGATCTTCTGCTCCACCGACGACCAGGCGATCGGCCTGCTACGGGCCGCGCGCGAGCTGCGCATCGAGGTGCCGGGCGAGCTGGCGGTGGCCGGGTTCGACGACATCAAGGAGGCGGCGCTGGCGGACCCGCCGCTGACGACGGTCGCCTCCGACCGCTCCGCGATGGCCCGCTCGGCGGTCGACCTGGTGCTGGACGACGGCCTGCGGGTCGCGGGCTCGCGGCGCGAGCGGCTGAAGGTGTTCCCGTCGCGGCTGGTGGTCCGCAGGTCCTGCGGCTGCGCGTGACGGCTGGGCGCAGCGGCCCCGCGTCCGCTCCCGCGACGGCCCTCGGCGACGGGCGGCGGATGCTCGGCGCGTAGGGGGCCACGGGGCCCCGTCCACGCCGGGCCCCGTCGACTCCACGCGCGGGACCTCCCGGCCCCGTCACCGTCCGTCGCGGTAGCCCTGCGTAGCGTCCTTATATCGGGCATACGAGGTTCTGTCGGGCTTCTCAGCGGGGCCTCAGGAAGCTCTCATGATCCCGGGTCACTCTCATTGACATGACCGAGAGCATCCGCCGCAGCGGCGAGTACGAGTACCCCCAGGGTGACGGGCAGGACCCGTTCGCGTACCGGCAGCAGCACGCCTCCACCCCCGTGAACCCGGAGTGGCCGCCCCCTCCCGCGTACCCCCCGGCGCAGCCCGCGACCCCCGCGGCCACCGCGCCGACGGCCGCGTACGGCTACGGCGGTCAGAGCGGGGACGGCGGCGACGGCGGCACCGCTCTCCTGCCGGCCGCACCGGCCGGCGCCCCGGCTCCCGCGCCCGCGCCCAAGAGGCGGGCCAAGGGTCCGCTCGCGCTGCTCGCCGCCGTGGCGATCGCGGCGGCGGCCGTCGGCGGCGGCACCGCGTTCGCCTTCCAGGAGCTGACCGGCAAGGACACGGTCGCCACCGGCACCGTCGGCACCAGCGTGGTGCCCACGAGCCGGCGGGGCAGCATCTCCGCGATCGCCAAGGCGGTCAGCCCGAGCGTCGTGGAGATCACCGCCACGCTCGCCAACGGCACCTCCACCGGCTCCGGGGTGATCGTCACCGCCGGCGGCGAGGTCGTCACCAACAACCACGTCGTCGCGGGCGCCACATCGGTCAAGGCGCGCACCAGCGACGGCGACACCTACACCGCGCAGGTCGTCGGCACCGACAGCTCCAAGGACCTCGCCCTGATCAAGCTGGAGGGCGCCTCCGGGCTGAAGGCGGCGTCGCTCGGCGACTCCGACGGCGTGGCGGTCGGCGACCAGGTCGTCGCGATCGGCTCCCCCGAAGGGCTGACCGGCACCGTCACCAGCGGCATCGTCTCCGCGCTGCACCGGGACGTGACCGTGTCCACCGACGAGAACCAGGGCCAGGAGCAGGGACAGGGACAGGGCGACGGCCAGTGGCCCTTCCAGTTCGGCGGCCGGCAGTTCAACGGCGACACCGGCTCCTCCACGACCACCTACAAGGCGATCCAGACCGACGCCTCCCTCAACCCGGGCAACTCCGGCGGCGCGCTGATCGACATGAACGGCAACATCGTCGGCATCAACTCGGCGATGTACTCGTCGGCGGCGGACTCGGACTCCTCCAGCGCGGGCAGCGTCGGCCTCGGCTTCGCCATCCCGATCAACACCGTCAAGTCCGACCTGGCCACGCTGCGCTCCGGCGCCCAGAACTGAGGCGGCGCCGGACCGGGAGCCGACCGGGCCGACGAGCCGACCGACGAACCGGGGCGGGAACCGACGGACACAGTGGGGGGACGAGAACCGGCGAACAGGAGTACGTCATGATCCAGCAGATCGCGCACGAGAAGGCCGACACCGTCGGCGTGACCGTCCCCGCGGGCGTCGCCCTCGCCCTGGCCGTCGCCAAGGAACTCCACAGCCCGGCGAACCTGCCGGTGGACGGCCTGGCGGACTGCCTCCCGGACGGCCTCCCGTCCGGCCGCACCCCCGCCCGGACCGCACCGGCCCACGCTCGGCTCGCCCCGGCCCCGGCCCCGGCCACCACCACGACCACCACGACCGCCACGACCGCCACGACCGCCACGACCGCCACGACCGCCACGATGGCCGCCGCTCCGGCCGCCGCTCCGGCCGCCGTCGCCGACACGCCCGCTCCCGAGCCCGAGCCCGCCCCCGCCGCGCACCGGATCCCCGAGGCCGCCGCGGTCCCCCAGCTGATGGGGCTGCGCACCCCGGCCGCGCGTCCGCACCGCCACAAGGTGCCGCTGCGCCGGCTGACGGCGATGGCGGCGTGAAGCGCACGGGGCGGCCGGAAAACATGCGAGCCTGAGGAGCGTCCCGCCCGGGACCGACCGACCGCCCCAGAGCCCCCACGACGACCCGAGGAACGACGACCGATGAGCCCCGCCGACGGCGACCGCGACCGTGACCCCCAGCGCATCCTGATCGTCGACGACGAACCCGCGGTGCGCGAAGCGCTCCAGCGCAGCCTCGCCTTCGAGGGCTACGGCACCGAGGTCGCCGTGGACGGCGCGGACGCGCTGGAGAAGGCGGCCGCCTACCGGCCCGACCTGGTCGTCCTCGACATCCAGATGCCGCGCATGGACGGCCTGACCGCCGCCCGCCGCATCCGCGGCACCGGTGACACCACCCCCATCCTGATGCTGACGGCCCGCGACACCGTCGGCGACCGGGTCACCGGCCTGGACGCTGGGGCGGACGACTACCTGGTCAAGCCGTTCGAGCTGGACGAGCTGTTCGCCCGGATCCGCGCCCTGCTGCGCCGCAGCTCCTACGCGGCGGCCGTGGCGGGCGCGGCCGACGAGGGCGACGTGCTCGCGTTCGGCGACCTGCGCATGGACCTCGCCACCCGTGAGGTCACGCGCGGCGGCCGCCCGGTGGAGCTGACCCGCACCGAGTTCACGCTGCTGGAGATGTTCATGGCCCATCCGCGCCAGGTCCTCACCCGCGAGCAGATCCTGAAGGCGGTCTGGGGCTTCGACTTCGAGCCCTCGTCCAACTCGCTCGACGTGTACGTGATGTACCTGCGCCGCAAGACCGAGGCCGGCGGCGAGCCCCGCGTGGTGCACACCGTGCGCGGCGTCGGCTACGTCCTGCGGCAGGGCGGCGCGGAGTGAACCGGGCCGTGCGCCGCTACCGCTCCCTGCCGATGCGGTCCCGGCTGGCGCTGCTGGTCGCGGCGGCCGTGGCGTTCGGCGTCGCCGTGGTGTCGGTGACGTGCTGGTTCATCGTCAGGGGACGGCTGCTCGCCCAGGTCGACGAGGACCTGAAACAGGCCACGCAGCAGCCGCAGCACTACTCCGACGTGGTGGGCGCCCTCAGCGACTGCACCCAGACCCCGCAGGGCTCACCGAGCGAACTGCGCACCCGGGGGAACTACTACCTCCAGCTGGTCAGGACTGACGGCACCCCCTGTGTCTCCTCGAACTCCGCGGGCGTGGTGAAGGTCACCGCCTCCGACCAGGCCGTCATCAAGGAGTCCGGCTCGGGCGCGACCGCGGGCAGCGGGCCGCTGGTGTTCCGCTACGGCACCGCCGACGACGGCACCTCCGTACGGGTGCTGACGCTCCCCCTGGTCGTCACCCAGGGCCTGGGCACCGAACCCCACCTCTTCCCCGGCGCCGCCCTGCTCATCGCGACCCCCCTGGACAGCACCCACAAGACCCTCAACGACCTGGCGCTGATCCTGCTGCTCGTCTCCGGGATAGGCGTCGTCGGCGCCGGCGCCGCGGGCCTCGCGGTGGCCCGCGCCGGTCTGCGCCCCGTCGACCGGCTCACCGAGGCCGTCGAGCACGTGGCCCGCACCGAGGACCTGACCATCCGCATCCCCGTGGAGGACGACAGCGAGGACGAGATCGCCCGCCTGTCGCGCTCCTTCAACTCCATGACCGCCTCCCTGGCCTCCTCCCGCGACCTCCAGCAGCAGCTGATCGCCGACGCCGGCCATGAACTGCGCACCCCCCTGACGTCCCTGCGCACCAACATCGAACTCCTCACCCGCAGCGAGGAGACCGGCCGCCCGCTGCCCGAGGCGGACCGCAAGGCGCTGCTGGCCTCGGTGAAGGCGCAGATGACCGAGCTGGCCTCGCTCATCGGCGACCTCCAGGAACTGTCCCGCTCCGACAGCCAGCGCGGCGAGCGCATCCAGGTCATCGCGTTGCAGGACACCGTGGAGGCGGCGCTGCGCCGGGCCCGCCTGCGCGGCCCGGAGCTGACCATCACGGCGGACGTCGAGCCCTGGTTCGTCCGCGCGGAGCCTGCGGCGATGGAGCGCGCGGTCGTCAACATCCTGGACAACGCGGTGAAGTTCAGCCCCGAGGGCGGCACGGTCGAGGTGCGGCTCACCGACGGCGTCCTCACGGTCCGCGACCACGGCCCCGGCATCCCCGCCGACGAACTCCCGCACGTCTTCGACCGGTTCTGGCGCTCCCCGAGCGCCCGCGCGCTGCCCGGTTCGGGACTGGGCCTGTCCATCGTCGCCCGCACCGTCCGGCAGTCCGGCGGCGAGGTCACCCTCTCCCCGGCCGCCGGCGGCGGCACGGTGGCCACCGTACGGCTGCCGGGCGCGCCCACGCCGCCGCCGGAGGCGCCGGGCCTCGCCTGAGCGGCGACCGGTCGCGGAACCCCCGCCGTACCGATCGGTCGCGGAACCACGCAGTACCCACCCGGACGCGGGGCACCGTCGTACCCACCCGGTCGCGGGGCCCCGTCGTACCGCCCTGCCGCACACCACTGCCGGGCGATCGCCGCGGCTCTGTACTCTCTGAGCCATGACCAGCGACGACACCGCACCGATCGCCCGCCGCCTCGAGACCGTCTCCGAGCTGACCGCGGAACAGACCGAAGCCGTGCTCGCGCTGCTGGCGGCGGCGGCCCGCGAGGACGGCCGGCAGGCGGTGTCCGAGCAGGGCCGGCTGCAACTGCGCGGCGGCCCCCGCGAGGGCGTCACGCACCTGCTGCTCGCCGTCGACGGCGAACTCGTCGGCTACGCGCAGCTGGAGGACACCGACCCCGTGGAGGCGCCCGCCGCCGAACTGGTCGTCCACCCGGCGCACCGTGGGCACGGGCACGGCCGGGCGCTGGGATCGGCGCTGCTGGCCGCCTCGGGCAAGCGGCTTCGGGTGTGGGCGCACGGCGGGCACTCCGCCGCCCGGCACCTCGCACAGGTCCTCGGCCTCACCCTCTTCCGCGAACTGCGCCAGATGCGGCGGCCGCTGGCGGACTTCACGCTGCCCGAGCCGCCGCTGCCCGAGGGCGTGACGGTACGTGCCTTCGTCCCCGGCCAGGACGACGCCGCGTGGCTCGCCGTGAACGCCGAGGCGTTCGCCCACCACCCCGAACAGGGCTCGCTCACCCAGCGCGACCTCGACGACCGCAAGGCCCAGCCCTGGTTCGACCCGAGCGGCTTCTTCCTCGCCGAGCGGGCGGGCCGGCTGGTCGGCTACCACTGGACCAAGGTGCACGCCGAGGAGCGGCTGGGCGAGGTGTACGTGCTCGGGGTACGGCCCGGCGCCCAGGGCGGCGGCCTCGGCAAGGCCCTCACGGTGACCGGCCTGCGGCACCTGGCCGAGGCCGGCCTGCCGACCGCGATGCTGTACGTGGACGCCGACAACAAGGCGGCGGTGGCGGTCTACGAACGGCTGGGCTTCACGACGTACGAGACGGACCTCATGTACCGCACGGAGACGTGACGGTCCGACGATCTCGCACACCGCCGGGCCGCGCGCGCGTCAGGCGCCGCACGCGGACGTGACATCGGGGCCCGGCGTGCGGGTCCGGGCGCCGCGCCGCAGCCGGTGCACCGGCTGCGGCAGGCACGCGGCGCACACGGCCGCCGCCGCCGCGAGCAGCGCCGCCCACCACCGGTGCGCCACCGCCCAGCCCGGGTCGCCGGGCGGCACCAGCAGGCTCCACGGGTGCGGCGTCAGCAGCGCGGCGACGGCCAGGACGAGCAGGGTGAGCGCCGCGCCCGCGCCGGGGCCGGGCTCGGTCCGCAGCCGCACGGACGCCGCCGCCAGGGCCACGGCCGTCGCCACGATCGCGGCGGCCTCCAGCGTGAGGGCGCCGGCCGGTGGCCGGGCCGCACCGGGTACGAGCAGCAGCACCGCCGCCCACCACGCCGCGACGAGGGGCGCGATCAGCGCCAGGCGCAGCCCGGCCCGCACGAGCCGCGGCACCGGCACCGCCTCGGTGGTGTGCCGGGCGGGATCGTCGAACAGGAACGCCAGCCCGAGCCCCCCGACGAGCGCGGCCGCCCTGAGCACGAGAAGCCCGGTCACCGTCCCCGGCGCCTGCCCGGGCAGGCGGGTGCCGGCGGCGATCGCCGCGCTCAGCCCGCCGGCCGCCCCGAGCACCCGCCAGGGCAGCACCCGCCACACCGTCCCGGCCAGCTGCCGGACCAGGGCCGTACGCCTCATGCCGTCCGTCACGCTCACCCCTGGCACGAGTTGCCCGCCTCCCCGCCCAGCCCGGCGGCCGGGACGCCCAGCAGCGCGGCCACCCGGGCGGTGGAGACGCCGGGCGTGGTCAGCTCCGTCCAGTGGTCCCCGACCCGGGCCGCCGCCTCGGCGCGCGGGCGGCGCAGCAGCGCCTTCACGACCTCCGTCTGGCCGGCGCTCATCATCAGGCCGGACGTCGGCGTCAGGACGTAGGCGCCGCCCTCGGTGCTGTCGTCCAGCCGTACGGCGCGCAGGTCCCCGAGCGGGTCGGCGCCGGCGCCGAGCGCGAGCCACATGACGGTGACGACCCGGCCGTCGCACAGCTTCCCGCCGGCCTTCTCGGTGCCCGCGACCAGGACGGAGGCAAGGCCGACCGAGAACTCGGGGACGCGGTTGCCACCCCAGCGGGTGCCCACAGTGACGGCGCCGGGCGTGGTGAGCGGGTCGTAGGTGGCGTCGCCGTCCAGTCCGTAGCGGGCCTCCACGCGCTGGCGCACGGTCAGCGGCCGGGCCGCGGCGTCGCCGCGCGCGAGGGAGCGGACGCGGTCGGTGGCCTTGGCCCAGTCGGCGGTGCGGCCGGTCCACTCGGGCAGCGCGCAGTAGGTCGTCGCACCGCGCACGGCGCAGCTCTCGACGCTCTCCGGGTGTGTGGACACCGTCGCCCGGGCGGCCCGGAGCCCGGCGGAGGGGCCTGGGGACTGGCCGGCGATCCCGGTGGCGGTGGCGGCGAGCGCCAGTGCGGTGGCCGCCTTGATCCGCGCGGAGCGGCCGCCGCCGCGCAGCAGCGCGGCGCACAGCAGGACGGCGGTCAGACCGGCGAGGTAGAGCGCGTGCCAGCCGGCCGGGCGGCCGACCAGGTCGGAGGGGAGCGGGTCCCCGCCGGTCTCGGTCACGACCGGGGACAGCCACCGTGACCAGTGGGCGTCGTCGGCGAGCACCAGGAAGTCCAGCACGGCGACGTAGACGACGACCGCGAGGATCGGGGCGGCGAACGAGGAGGGGATCAGCCGGGCCAGCAGCACGCCCGCGACCCCGCACAGCAGCACCGTCAGCGGGGCCACCAGGAGTTCGGCCGGCGAGCCGTGCCCGACCGCGCCGGGCCGGAGCGCCGCCCACCCGAGGCGCACGGCGCCGAACAGGCCGGTGAACACGGCGAACGGGACGACCGAGAGGGCGTGCGCGAGGGTGCGCCGCCATGGCTCCATGACCAGGACGTCGAAGTGCTGGTCGGTGCCCCGGCGGCGGGAGCGCAGCACGGCCCGGTTGGCACAGAGGAACAGGGCGGCGCCGATCAGCAGGGCGCTGCTCTGGGTGGCCCGGTCGGCGTCCTGGAGGGCCGGGTAGTCGGCCATGCCCTCATGGCCGGTGAGTTCGTGCCAGCCGGGGTGGCCGGCGTACATCTGCCAGACGGCCGTGGCCACGTACACCACGAGGAAGGAGAGGAAGACCACCTGCCGGAGCACGTCGCGCGCCTCGAAGAGGGCGAGGGCGAGGACGGCCCGAACGCGCCGCCCGTCGGTGGCCTGGGCGGGGGCCACCGCGGCGGCCGGGGGCGTGACGGTCGTGGTCATCGGGCGCTCACCTGCGCGCCGGTGTCGTCGAGGGCGAGCAGATAGCCGTCCTCCAGGGTGGGTTCGAGCAGGTCGGCGTCCTCGGGCGGGTCGCCCACGTTGCGGAAGGCGCCGGCGCCGGTGCGCCAGCCGGCGCGTGCTCCCGGGTCGCGTTCGGCGCTGGACCACACGCGGCCGGCGGCCCGCGCGGTCAGTTCGGCCGGGGTGCCCTCGAAGCGGATCCGGCCGCCGGCCAGGACGATCACGCGATGGCAGAGCATGGCGACGTCCTCGGTCTGGTGGGTGGACAGCAGTACGGTGCGGCGCTCGCCGGCGCGGGTGATCAGGTCCCGGAAACGCATCCGCTGCTCGGGGTCGAGGCCCGCGGTGGGTTCGTCCAGGACGAGGAAACGGGGGTCGCCGACCAGGGCGGCGGCCAGGGCGACGCGCTGGCGCATGCCTCCGGAGAGCCGTTTGACGCGCCGGCCGCGCACGTCGCCGAGGTCGACCTCCTCCAGCACGCGCCGCACCTCGCGGTGGCGGGCCGCGCGGTCGGTGAGCTCCTTGAGGATCGCCACGTAGTCGACGAACGCGAACGCCGTGAAGTCCGGGTGGAAGCCGGGGGTCTGCGGCAGGTAGCCGAGAGTGCGGCGTATCGCGAGGCGGCCCGCCGTGGTGGCCGGGTCGTGGCCGAGGACGGTGAAGGCGCCGCGGTCGGCGGGCACGGCGGTGGCGAGCACCCGCAGCAGGGTGGTCTTGCCGGCCCCGTTGGGCCCGAGCAGCGCGGTGATGCCCTCCTCCAGACGCAGCGCCACGTCGTCGAGGGCGGCGGTGCCGCCGTAGCGGAGGGTGAGCCCGGAGGCGGAGACGGTGAGGGTCACGAGGCACTCCCGTGCGAAGGGGCGAGGACGAGACGGGCGCGGGGCGCACCGACGGGGCGGGCGCGGGACGCGGAGGGAACGGGGCCGACGTACGTCACGGTGCGCCTCCGTACGGGAGGCCGGCGGACGGTGTGCGGGCGGCGCTGTCGAAGCGGTCGCGCAGGTGGACGAGGAGCGCGACGGCGAGGGCCGCGACGGCGGCGGCGGCACCCTGCCCGGCCGGGGTGAACGGCGGCAGCGGCGCGTCGCCGTGCCGCCGGAGCACGGCCACCGCCAGGAGGAGCACCCAGCCGCCGCCGGTCACGGCGGGCGCGAGGACCGTGCCGAGCCGGGGGACGAGCGCGAGCCCGGTCGCGGTGAGGGCGAGTGCGGGCAGCAGCCAGGCCAGCGCCCGCATCCCGTAGCCGGGCAGCGCGAGGGTGGCGAGCCCGTTCATGCCGAGCCCGACGACCAGCACGGCCACCGTCCGCACCAGCACCAGTCGGAACCCGTGCAGCGGCGCGACCACGGCCATCTCGTACGTCGGGTCGAACGCGGGCCCGTACGCCAGGGCCACGCCCGCGAGCGGCAGCAGCGGGGCGAGCGCGAGGAAAAGGGTGGGCGCGTCGGCCCCGCGCAGGGCGTCGGAGGCCGCCGCGGCCATGACCAGTACGGCCGTCACGGCCAGCAGCCAGGAGCGGCGCAGCACCGGGGTGGCGGCGAGCAGCCGCGCGGTGTGGTCGGCGACGCCCAGCCGCAGCAGCAGCCTTTCGAGCGGTCCCGGGCGCGGTGCGTCCAGTTCCGCGTCCAGCCGGGCCCAGCCGGCGTCGAGCGCGGCCGGGTCGGCGAGGCCGGCCAGACTCGCCCGGCACTCGGCGCACCCGGCGAGGTGGGTGTCCGCGGACCACAGCAGCGGCGGGGCCAGCTCGCCGCGGTCGTAGGCGCGCAGGTCCTCCTCCGCCAGGTGCCAGGCCCTACGAGGATTGGTGTCGCCGCTCATGCCAGCGCCTCCCGCAGTTGCTTGCGGGCGCGCAGGGCCCGCGTCTTGACCGTGCCGGGCGGAATGCCGAGCAGGACGGCCGCCTCCCGGGTCGTGAGTCCGTCGATCACCGTGGCCTGAAGGACGGCCCGCAGCTCCGGCGACAGCCGGGTGAGGGCGCCCGCGAGGTCCCCGTGCTCGACCCCCGAAAGCACGCGTTCCTCGGCGGACGCCTCGTCGCGATGGCGCAGCCGGGCCAGCGCCTGGCGCAGCCGGCCGCGCGCCCCGTCGCCGCGCAGCGCGTCGATCAGCCGCCGCGCGCCGATCCGCCACAGCCACCCGGCCGCGTCCGGGGAGCCCTCCTCGCGGTAGACGGCCTTGCCGCGCCAGATGGCGAGGAAGGTCTCCTGGACGACGTCGTCGACCAGCGCGGGATCGGCGCAGCGCCCGCGCAGCCGTGCGGCCAGCCATGGCGCGTACCGCCGGTACAGCTCCTCGAAGGCGCGCCGGTCCCGGTCCGCCGCGATGGCCCGCAGCAGCTCCCCGTCGCTTCTCGTTCCGCTCACGTCTCCTCATCGGACGGACCCCGCCGTCCGGTTCACCCCGGGGGCGGTGACTTTCCGGGCGCCCGGGACACCGCTCCCCGGACGCGAGCCCGGCCGTCCCCGGCCGTCCCCGGCCAGGAGCGTACGCATGCCTGGCCGCACCGGTCCGCGCCGCACGCATGCCTGGCCGCACCGGTCAGCGCCGTGCGGATCGCCCGCGGGCCACGCCCCGCTGTCCCACACGTCATGTCGCCGTAACCGGTCATTCAGACAGCCTTGCGACGCTCACTCAATGAAGCCCGCCGTGCCCGAGCCCCCGCCGCCCCCCGAGGGGCCCGCCACCGCGCTCCCGCCTGCGCTTTCCGACGCGCCTGGATTCCGTCCGGCGCGGAAGAATGGATTCATGAGCCAGCCAGACGCCCAGGCAGCACAGATCCAGCAGATCCAGCCCTCCGTGGGCTCGATAGCCGCCCACCGCCCGCACACCGTGGCGGCCCCGGTCTCCGACCTGGATCCCGACATCGACGCCGACCTCGACCACTACGAGGAGTCGCAGGACGGCGCCGAGACCCTGCCCCAGGGCCGCTTCCTCGACCGCGAACGCAGCTGGCTGGCGTTCAACGAGCGGGTCCTCGAACTCGCCGAGGACCCCGACACCCCCCTGCTGGAGCGGGCGAACTTCCTCGCCATCTTCGCCAGCAACCTCGACGAGTTCTTCATGGTCCGGGTGGCCGGCCTCAAGCGCCGTATCGCCACCGGCGTCGCCACCCGCTCCGCCTCCGGGCTCCAGCCGCGCGAGGTGCTGGAGATGATCTGGGCGCGCTCGCGCGAGCTCATGGCCCGGCACGCCGCCTGCTACCACGAGGACGTCGCCCCCGCCCTCGCGGAGGAGGGCATCCACCTGGTCCGCTGGAGCGAGCTGACGGAGAAGGAGCAGGCCCGCCTGTTCACCCTCTTCCGCCAGCGCATCTTCCCCGTGCTGACCCCCCTCGCCGTCGACCCCGCGCACCCCTTCCCCTACATCTCCGGCCTCTCCCTCAACCTGGCCGTCGTGGTGCGCAACCCGGTCACCGGCCACCGCCACTTCGCCCGCGTCAAGGTCCCCCCGCTGCTCAACCGCTTCCTGGAGAGCTCCCCCGGCCGCTACGTCCCCCTCGAGGACGTCATCGCCGCCCACCTGGAGGAACTGTTCCCGGGCATGGAGGTGCTGGAGCACCACACCTTCCGCCTCACCCGCAACGAGGACCTCGAGGTGGAGGAGGACGACGCCGAGAACCTGCTCCAGGCCCTGGAGAAGGAGCTGATGCGACGCCGCTTCGGGCCGCCGGTGCGCCTGGAGGTCGAGGAGTCCATCGACCGCGAGGTCCTGGACCTCCTGGTGCGCGAGCTGAAGATCAGCGAGGCCGAGGTCTACCCGCTGCCCGGCCCCCTCGACCTCACCGGCCTGTTCCGCATCCACAGCCTGGACCGGCCCGAGCTGAAGTACCCGAAGTTCGTCGCCGGCACCCACCGCGACCTCGCCGAGGTCGAGTCGGCCTCCCCGCCGGACATCTTCGCCGCGCTGCGCAGCCGCGACGTCCTCCTGCACCACCCCTACGACTCCTTCTCCACCTCCGTGCAGGCCTTCCTGGAGCAGGCCGCCGCCGACCCCGACGTCCTCGCCATCAAGCAGACCCTGTACCGGACCTCGGGCGACTCCCCCATCGTCGACGCCCTCATCGACGCGGCCGAGTCCGGCAAGCAGGTCCTCGTCCTGGTCGAGATCAAGGCCCGCTTCGACGAGCACGCCAACATCAAGTGGGCGCGCAAACTGGAGGAGGCCGGCTGCCACGTCGTCTACGGCCTCGTCGGCCTGAAGACCCACTGCAAGCTGTCCCTGGTGGTCCGCCAGGAGGGCGACGACACGCTGCGCCGCTACAGCCACGTCGGCACCGGCAACTACCACCCCAAGACCGCCCGCCTCTACGAGGACCTCGGCCTGCTCACCGCCGACCCGCAGGTCGGCGCCGACCTCTCCGACCTCTTCAACCGCCTCTCCGGCTACTCCCGCCGCGAGACCTACCGCCGGCTGCTCGTCGCCCCCAAGTCCCTGCGCGACGGCCTGGTCTCCCGCATCAACAAGGAGATCCAGCACCACCGCGCCGGGCGGCCCGCGTTCATCCGCGTCAAGGTCAACTCCATGGTCGACGAGGCGGTCGTCGACGCGCTGTACGGCGCCTCGCAGGCCGGCGTCCCCGTCGACGTGTGGGTGCGCGGCATCTGCGCGCTGCGCCCGGGCGTCGCGGGTCTGTCGGAGAACATCCGCGTCCGCTCCATCCTCGGCCGCTTCCTGGAGCACTCCCGCGTCTTCGCCTTCGGCGGCGGCGGCGAGCCGGAGGTGTGGATCGGCAGCGCCGACATGATGCACCGCAACCTCGACCGCCGTATCGAGGCCCTGGTCCGGGTCACCGACCCCACCCACCGGGCCACGCTCAACCGGCTGCTGGAGACCGGCATGTCCGACACCACCGCCTCCTGGCACCTCGGCCCGGACGGCGAGTGGACCCGGCACGCGACCGACCCGGACGGCCAGCCCCTGCGCAACATCCAGGAGATGCTCATAGACGCCCGGAGGCGCCGGCGTGGCACAGCGACACCTTGACCCGACGGACCCCACGGCCGCCATCGCGCCCGTGACCGCCGACGCCCTCGCGGCCTATCTGCGGGCCCAGGCGACGGAGTTCCTGCGCGCCCTGCGCCTGCACCGCGAGGCCGGCGCGGGCGCGGCGGGCGGCACGGCGGAGACCGTCGACGCGGCGCGCGCCCTGCGCCGCTCGGCCCGCCGCATCAGCGGCAGCCTGCACACCTTCCGCCCCCTGCTGGACGAGACCTGGTCGGAGGAGCTGCGCCCCGAACTGGCCTGGCTCTCGGGCACCCTGGCCCTCGAACACGCCTGCCAGTCCCGCCTCACCCGCCTCCTGCGAGCCCTCAACCGCCTCTCCCCCCTGACCGACGCGGCCCCGAGCCCCCGCACCGGCACAGCTGCGGGCACCCGCGCCGACGCGGACGCGGGCAGCCGTGCCGCTGGGGCGATGGGGGTCCCCCCGGCACCGGAGCCTGTCGGAGGTGCTCGGGGGAGGGTGGGCGCTGGGGGCACCCCCTGCTCGAAGAGCTTGGGGGAGGCACCCGCCGCGGCGGCACCCGGCACCGCCCGCGCCCTGCCCCACGCCGCGACCCCGGACCGCGGCCGGCCCGCGCCCCCGGACCGGAGCCACCCCGCCCCGGCGGACCGCGGCAACCTCACCGTGGGCGCCGCGAAAGCCGGCGCCCTGCTGGACCGCCAGCTCACCCTCGCCCGCACCCGCGCCCACTCCACCGCCCTGCAAGCCCTCGGCTCCGCCCGCTTCCACGCCGTCGCCGACAAGGTCGCCTTACTCGCCAGCGACGTCCCCCTCGCCCCCGCCGCGCACGCCACCGACCCCCGCCCCCTCGCCACCGCGGCCGAGGAACGCCTGACCGACGCCGTCGCCGCGCTCCCCCTCGTCACCGCGGGCAGCCCGTACAACGCCCAGGCGCTGGTCCACGGCCTGTCGCCGGACCCGACCCCGCACCCGCAGGACGCCCCCTGGCACCAGGTCCGTCTGCTGCTGCGCCTGCACCGCTACGCCGGCGAGGCGCTGCGCGGCGGCGAGGAACCCGGCCTGCCGGTGGATCCGCTGCTGCTGGCGGCCGGTCAGGCGCTCAACCTGCACCGGGAGGCCTCCGAGGCGGCGGCGGCCGCGTCCTCGGCGGCGCGCACCCCGCGCATCGCCCCGGCGACGGCGTACGCCCTCGGCGTGCTCCACGCCGACCAGCGGCACGAGGTGGAGGCGGCCCGGTTCGCCTTCCAGCAGTCCTGGCAGAAGCGAACGATCGGCGCCGGCTGAGCACCACACGGCCGCACCACCACCGCACCCGCCCGCCGCGCCGCCGCGCCCCTCAGGCGTCGCGGGCGTGTCCCTCCGCGTCCGTGCGGGCCAGGCTGCGCGCCCGGCGGGCGGGACCGCGCCAGCCGCAGGTGCACCGGGCCACGCAGAAGCGGCCCTGCTCGGCGGTCGTCGTGCGATGGTCCGGGCGCCCCTGACGGTCCCGGTCCGACCGGTACTGCTCCTGCGCGGGGCCATGCCCCTCCTGCTGCGCCACGCGCACCACGCTACCCAGCCCGGGTGAACGGCCGGTTGCGGTTTCCTGTGGACGGACCCCGGCGCGTGACGGGGCCCCCTACCCGTCGTTATCCGGACGAGTAGGGGGCCCGTGACGGACGTACCGGCTGGGGGTAGGCAGGCGATGGCCAAGCGGCAGCGACGGCAGAGGGACGGCGCGGTGCTCGCGGCGGGGCTGCTGCTCTGCGCGTGCGCCTCGGGATGCGCCGGCGTGGGCGCGGCCTCCGAGGACGCCCGCGCCGCCACCGACCCGGTGCAGACCCTGCGCCAGGCCCCCGACGCCCTGCTGACGGCGGGCAGTTCGCAGGCGCGCACGGCGATGGAGATGGCCACCGGCGGGACCCGGGTGACGATCCGCGGCGAGGGCGCCTACGACTTCCGCCGACGGCGCGGACAGCTCACCGTCGTGCTGCCGCAGGACCCGACCGGGGCGGCCGAGCACGTGCCGATCGTCGAACTCCTCGCTCCGGGCGCGCTGTTCATGAAGAACCGGGGCGCGGGTGTGCCCGCCGACAAGTGGGTGCGGGTGGCGACGGCCACGCTCTCCGACGGCAACCTCGTCACCGGCGGCGCCACCGACCCGTTCACTGCGGCCGAGGTGCTGCGCGGCACGCGCAAGGCGACGTACGTGGGCCGGACCGAGGTGGCGGGCGTGGCGGTGCGGCACTTCCGGGGCACGGCGGACCTGGCGCTGGCGGCGCGGAATGTGCCGGGGGCCGAGGAGGCGGCGTTGCGGGCGGCGGCGAAAGGGTTCGCCACGGCCGATGTGCCGTTCGACGTCTACCTCGACGACCAGGGCCGCGTCCGCAAGCTCCGGCAGAGTTTCTCCTTCGTCAACGGCCGGCGCCGCAGCCCCGTGGCCGTGGACTCCACGACGCTGCTGTTCGCCTTCGGCACCCCGGTCACCGTGATCCTGCCGCGGGCCCGGGACATCTACACCGGCCGCATCGCCGAGGCGGACTAGGCCGTGAACTAGCCCGTCCGTGCCATGCGCCCGGCGCACCACCCTCCCTACTCTGGTGCTGCGACAGCACTAGGAAGTCTGTGACGGCAGAGACGAGGTGACGCGCGTGGCTCCGGTCGGCGGTACGGCAGTTCAGGACCACGTGGCCCTCGCGGAGATCGAACTGTGCGGGGAGCTGATCATCGCCGCCTCGGCGGCCCGGGGTCGGCTCAGCCTGGAGAGCATCGACGAGGTGCTGAGAGTGACCGAGGAACGGCGCAGCGACACCGGCCGGTGATCCGTACGCCGTCCGCGACCCCGAGTGACCTACGTCACCGCGTCGCGCATGTCACGTCCTCAGCAGCCGGCCGATCGCCTTGGTGGCCTCCTCGACCTTCGCGTCGATCTCGGAGCCGCCCTTGACGGCGGCGTCGGCGACGCAGTGCCGCAGGTGCTCCTCCAGCAGCTGCAGCGCGAAGGACTGCAGGGCCTTGGTGGAGGCCGACACCTGGGTGAGTATGTCGATGCAGTAGGTGTCCTCGTCGACCATCCGCTGCAGGCCGCGGATCTGCCCCTCGATCCGGCGCAGCCGCTTGAGGTGCTCGTCCTTCTGCTTGTGGTAGCCGTAGGTGGCGTGCCCCGCGGCGTGCTCCTGCCCGGCCTGTCCGCTCTCGCAGGGCGCCGTCGCGCCGGCCTCGGTGGTCGTCATCGCGTCCTCCCGCTGGGAACAGAATCAGGGCAGACATACCCCTGCCCGGTATATCGTAACGAATTTCCCGGGGTACAGGACCCTTGGCCCGCCCCCGTGCCGACCACTGTGCCTGATGGGCGACACTGGGGACGGCCCCTTAGCCGTGGCCGGATGATGCGCTTAGCATCACCCTGACCGAAACCGAAGCACCCCGAGGACCCCACGTGCGCTTTCGTCTGACCCCCAGGGAGACGAGCTTCTATGACATGTTCGCCGCGTCCGCGGACAACATCGTCACGGGCTCCAAGCTCCTGATGGAACTGCTCGGGGCGGACGCCTCCGCCCGGGTCGAGATCGCAGAGCGTATGCGGGCCGCGGAACACGCAGGCGACGACGCCACACACGCGATCTTCCACCAGCTGAACTCCTCCTTCATCACGCCCTTCGACCGCGAGGACATCTACTCCCTCGCCTCGTCCCTCGACGACATCATGGACTTCATGGAGGAGGCCGTCGACCTGGTCGTCCTCTACAACGTCGAGGAACTGCCCAAGGGCGTCGAACAGCAGATCGAGGTGCTGTCGCGGGCGGCGGAGCTCACCGCGGAGGCCATGCCGCACCTGCGGACCATGGACAACCTCACCGAGTACTGGATCGAGGTGAACCGTCTGGAGAACCAGGCGGACCAGATCCACCGCAAGCTGCTCGCCCACCTGTTCAACGGAAAGTACGACGCGATCGAGGTGCTGAAGCTCAAGCAGATCGTGGACGTGCTGGAAGAGGCGGCGGACGCCTTCGAGCACGTGGCGAACACGGTGGAGACCATCGCGGTCAAGGAGTCCTGAGGCGTCCATGGACACCCTCGCTCTTGTTGTGACCATCCTGGTCGCGCTCGGTTTCGCGTACACCAACGGCTTCCACGACTCCGCCAACGCCATCGCCACCTCGGTGTCGACCCGCGCGCTCACCCCGCGGGCCGCCCTGGCGATGGCCGCGGTGATGAACCTCGCCGGCGCCTTCCTCGGCAGCGGCATCGCCAAGACGGTCAGCGAAGGCCTCATCGACACCCCCACCGGCAGCCACGGCATGGGCATCCTCTTCGCGGCCCTGGTCGGCGGCGTCGTCTGGAACCTGATCACCTGGTACTTCGGCCTGCCCTCGTCCTCCTCGCACGCCCTGTTCGGCGGCCTGGTGGGCGCGGCGCTGGCGGGCGGCACCGCGGTGCACTGGTCGGGCGTCGTCGACAAGATCGTCATCCCGATGTTCCTGTCCCCGGTGGTCGGTCTCATCGGCGGTTACCTGGTGATGACGGCCATCATGTGGATCTTCCGCCGGGCCAACCCGCACAAGGCCAAGCGCGGCTTCCGCATAGCGCAGACCGTCTCGGCGGCCGGCATGGCCCTCGGCCACGGCCTGCAGGACGCGCAGAAGACCATGGGCGTCGTGGTGATGGCCCTGGTCATCGGCGGCGCCGAGACCTACGGCGACCCCATCCCGGTGTGGGTGAAGCTGATCTCCGCGCTGATGCTGTCGCTGGGCACCTACGCGGGCGGCTGGCGCATCATGCGCACCCTGGGCCGCAAGATCATCGAGCTGGACCCGCCGCAGGGCTTCGCGGCCGAGGCGACCGGCGCGTCGATCATGTTCGGCACGGCGTTCCTGTTCAAGGCCCCGATCTCCACCACCCATGTGATCACCTCCGCGATCATGGGCGTGGGCGCGACGAAGCGGGTCAACGCGGTCCGCTGGGGCGTGGCGAAGAACATCGTCCTCGGCTGGTTCATCACCATGCCCGCCGCCGGACTCGTGTCGGCGCTCGCCTTCTCCCTGATCAAGCTGGCGTTCCTGTAGGACCGCCCGCGCGCCGCGCACATGACGGACGGGCCCGCCCCCGGCTTTCCGGGGGCGGGCCCTTCCGCGTCCTCACGGTGGCACCGCCATGCAGCACCGTGAGGGGACTCGATGATCCCCGGCGTCCCCCGGGGGGGAGCCTCGGGGACGGTCCCGGGGATCAGCCGAAGCGGCCGGAGATGTAGTCCTCCGTGGCCTGCACCGACGGGTTGGAGAAGATCCGCGCGGTGTCGTCGATCTCGATCAGCCGGCCCGGCTGCCCGACCGCCGCCAGGTTGAAGAACGCGGTGCGGTCCGAGACGCGGGCGGCCTGCTGCATGTTGTGGGTGACGATGACGATCGTGAAGCGCTCCTTCAGCTCGCCGATCAGGTCCTCGATGGCGAGGGTCGAGATCGGGTCGAGGGCGGAGCACGGCTCGTCCATCAGCAGCACCTTCGGCTCGACCGCGATCGCGCGGGCGATGCACAGCCGCTGCTGCTGGCCGCCGGACAGGCCCGAGCCCGGCTTGTTCAGCCGGTCCTTGACCTCGTTCCACAGGTTGGCGCCCTTGAGCGACTTCTCGACGACGTCGTTCAGCTCGCTCTTGCGGTACTTGCCGTTCAGCCGCAGCCCCGCCGCCACGTTGTCGAAGATCGACATGGTGGGGAAGGGGTTGGGCCGCTGGAAGACCATGCCCACCTCGCGGCGGACGGAGACCGGGTCGATCTGGGCGCCGTACAGATCCTCGGAGTCGAGCATCACCTTGCCCTCGACCCGCCCGCCCGGGGTGACCTCGTGCATCCTGTTCAGGGTGCGCAGGAACGTCGACTTGCCGCAGCCGGACGGCCCGATGAAGGCCGTCACCGAACGCGGCTCGACCGTCATCGAGATGTCCTCGATCGCCTTGTGGGAGCCGTAGTAGGCGGTGAGCCCGCTCACGTCGATTCGCTTGGCCATGACTGGTTCACTTCCAAAAAGTCTGGTGTCGCCGGAAGGGCCCGCGCGGCGCCGGCCGCGCGGCGGTGCTTCAACGACCGGTCTTGGGCGCCTTCCAGCGGGCGACGCCGCGGGCAGCCAGGTTGAGGATCATCACGAAGGCGATCAGGGTGAGCGAGGCCGCCCACGCGCGGTCGTACGCCGCTCCCTCGCCCGCGCTGTTCGCGTACTGCTGGTAGATGTACAGCGGCAGCGAGGACTGGGCCCCCTCGAAGGGGTTCGTGTTGATGAAGGGGTTGCCGAACACCAGCAGCAGCACGGGCGCGGTCTCGCCGGCGATGCGGGCGACGGCCAGCACGACGCCGGTGATGATGCCGCCCAGGGAGGTGGGCAGGACCACCTTCAGGATCGTGCGCCACTTCGGCACGCCCAGGGCGAGGGAGGCCTCCCGCAGCTCGTTCGGGACGAGCTTGAGCATCTCCTCGGTGGAGCGGACCACGACCGGCATCATCAGGATGGCCAGGGCGAGGGAGCCGGCGAAGCCGAACGGCTGGGTCTTCGTCATCAGCATCAGGCTGAGGATGAACAGACCGGCGACGATCGACGGGATGCCGGTCATCACGTCGACGAAGAAGGTGACGGCCCGGGCGAGGGAGCCGCGCCCGTACTCCACCAGGTAGATCGCGGTGAGCACGCCGACCGGCGCGCCGATCAGGGTGGCCAGGCCCACCTGCTCCAGGCTGCCGATGATGGCGTGGTAGATGCCGCCGCCCGGCTCGGTGTCGGCGACCACGCCCATCGAGTGGGTGAGGAAGTAGACGTCCAGGACCTTCACACCGCGCTTGACGGTCACCCACACCAGGGAGACCAGCGGCACCACGGCGAGCAGGAAGGCCACCCAAACCAGGCTGGTCATGACCCGGTCCTTGGCCTGCCGGCGGCCCTCGACGCGGGCGGCGATCCCGTAGGTGCCCAGGACGAAGAGGACGGCGGCGATCAGGCCCCACTGGACATGGTTGTGCAGCCCGCCGGCCAGGCCGACGACGACCGCCAGGGCCAGCGAGCCGGCCGCGATCGCCCACGGCGACCAGCGGGGCAGGGAGGCGCCGCGCAGGCTGCTGCCGCGTCGCTTGTCGGACATCGCTGCGGTGCTCATGCGTTGGCCCCCGAGTACTCCTTGCGGCGGGCGATGATCAGCCGGGCCGCGCCGTTGACCAGCAGGGTGATGACGAAGAGCACCAGGCCGGAGGCGATCAGCGCGTCCCGGCCGAACTCTGTCGCCTCGCTGAACTTGCTGGCGATGTTCTGGGCGAAGGTGCCGCCGCCCGGGTCGAGCAGGCTGGCCTTGATGTCGAAGGTCGGGGAGAGCACGGTGGCGACGGCCATGGTCTCGCCGAGCGCGCGGCCGAGGCCCAGCATCGACGCGGAGATCACACCGGAGCGGCCGAAGGGCAGCACCGACATGCGGATGACCTCCCAGCGCGTGGCGCCGAGGGCGAGCGCGGCCTCCTCGTGCATCCGCGGGACCTGGCGGAAGACCTCGCGGCTGACGTTGGTGATGATCGGCAGGATCATGATCGCCAGCAGGACGCCGACGGTGAGCATCGAGCGGGGCGCCCCGCCGTCCCAGGAGAAGATCCCGGTCCAGCCGAGGTACTCGTCCAGCCAGCCGAACAGCCCGTCCATGTGCGGGACGAGGACCAGCGCGCCCCACAGGCCGTACACGATGGACGGCACGGCGGCGAGCAGGTCGATCACGTACGAGATCGGGCCGCTCAGCCGACGCGGGGCGTAGTGGGTGAGGAAGAGGGCGATGGCGACCGCGACCGGGACCGCGATGACCATGGCGACGACCGAGGAGACGACCGTGCCGTAGACCAGTACGGCGATGCCGAAGCTCGGCGGGACGAGGCTGGTGTTCCACTCGAAGGTGGTCAGGAAGTTGCCGTGGTCGTCGCTGATGGCGAGACACGCGCGGTAGGTGAGGAAGACCGCGATAGCGGCCATGATCACCAGGAGCAGGATGCCCGACCCGCGGGTCAGGCCGACGAAGATCCGGTCTCCGGGGCGGGTGGCGCCGCGGGCGGCGCGCCGGGACGCGGCCGGGTCCGGCGGGCCGAAGGGCGCGGCGACGTCTGTTTGCTGTGTGGATATGTCCATCGGGTTCTCCGGTCTGCGGAGCCGTACACGTCGTACGGCTCCTGGCGGCGGTGCACCGGACGGTGCGACCGGCCCCGGGTGGGGACCGGCCGCACTCGGATCAGCTCAGGCCCTCGATGGTGGTGCGGACCTTGCTGATGATCGCGTCGGGGATCGGCGCGTAGTCCTTCTCGGTGAGGATCTTCTGGCCGTCCTCGCTGGCGATGTAGCGCAGGAACGCCTTGGTGGCGGGCAGCGTGTCGGCCTTGTTGCCCTTGTCGCAGGCGATCTCGTAGGTGACCAGGACCATCGGGTAGGCGCCGTCGGCCTTGGTGGCGTAGTTCAGCTGGAGCGCCAGGTCGCTGCCGGTGCCGACGACCTTGGCGTCCGCGATGGCCTTGGTGGCGTTGTCGACGGTGGCCTTGACCGGGGCGGAGGCGCCGGTGTCGATGGCGACCGTGGACAGGTCCTTGGCGTACGACAGCTCGAAGTAGCCGATGGCGCCGCCCGTCTGCTTGACCTGCTGGGCCACGCCGGAGGACTGCGGGGCCGCCTGGCCGCCCTTGGCCTGCCAGGCCTTGCCGCCGGAGTACGTCCAGTCGCTCGGGGCGGCGGCCTTCAGGTACTTGGTGAAGTTGTCCGTGGTGCCGGACTCGTCCGAGCGGTGGAACGCCTGGATCTTCAGGTCGGGCAGCTTGGCGTTCGGGTTGAGCTTCTTGATCTCCGGGGCGTTCCAGTTCTGGATCTTGGCGTCGAAGATCTTCGCCAGGGTCGGCGCGTCGAGCACCAGGTCCTGCACGCCGGGGACGTTGTAGCCGACCGCGATCGGGCCGCCGACCATCGGCAGGTCGATGCCCTGGCCGCCGGAGCAGACCTTCTTGGACGCGGCCACGTCCTCGGGCTTCAGCGCGGAGTCGGAGCCGGCGAAGGCCACCTGGCCCTGGCCGAACGCGGTGACGCCGGCGCCGGAGCCGCCGCCCTTGTAGTTGATCTGCACGCCGCAGGCCTGGCTGAACTCCTTCACCCAGGCGTCGATCGCGTTCTTCTGCGCGGAGGAGCCGTCCGCGAGCAACTGGCCCTTGGCCCCGTCGCACTTGATGGAGCTGTTGGAGGCCGCGGTGCTGCTGCCACCACCGGCGTCGTCCTTGCCGCCCGTGTCGTCGGAGCCGCACGCCGTGAGGGCCAGGGCGCCGGAGACGGCGAGAGCGCCGAGAGCGAGTGCCCGCCGGTTCTTGCGCTGAAGCTTCACTTGAGGGAGTTCCTTCCAGGAGCCGCCGTCCTGTCCGGCGGCGTGCGAAGAGTGGGCGACACCGGTGCGCCGAAAACGCGCACCAGCACCGGGTAAGGCCGAAATTAGGCAGAACAGGTGAAGCCGCCGATGGCCGGAAGTGAACGAGGGGTGAACCCCTGCCGTCAGTGCGGTGAGGTCACGGAACGCTCACGGGGAGAGCACGTGCGGGTCCCGGCGGAACCGCGGACCCCTGGCGCCCCGAGCGCGCCACCGCACGTACCGGACCTTCCCCGCCACCGCCCGCAGCGGTCCTCCCCGTGCTCCGGCGGACCCCGCCCGAGGGAACCCACCGGGCCCGGCGGTCGTCTCGGTCCACGGGAGCCGACAGGAAGGGCACGACATGGAACGGCGTGCGTTCATATCGGGCGGGACGGCGGCACTCGCCGGCCTCGCCACGGCCGCTTGCAGCGGCGGCACGAACGGCGGCGGGGCCGTGGACGGCGCGTCCGGCGCGGGCGCCTCCCACACCTCGCTGTCCTCGTCGGCCTCGTCCGCCGGCACGGCGCACCGCACCGCGGGCAGCGTCCGCACCGCGGCCGACTGGGCCGCCCTCGCCCGCACCTTGGACGGCGCCCTCGTCCGCCCCGGCGACGCCGGGTGGCCGACGGCGCGTCAGCTCTACAACACCCGCTTCGACGGACTGCGCCCGGCCGCCGTCGCCTACGTCGCCCACACCGACGACATCCGTACGGCCCTGTCCTACGCACGCGCCCACAGCCTGCGCGTCGCCGTCCGCAACGGCGGCCACTCCTACGCCGGCTGGTCCTCCGGCGACGGCCGCCTCGTCATCGACGTCTCCCGGCTCGACCGGATCCGCGCGAGCGGCACCACGGCGGTGGTCGGCGCGGGCGCCAAGCTCATCGACGTCTACCGCGCGCTCGCCGCCAAGGGCGCGACCATACCCGCCGGTTCCTGCCCCACGGTGGGCGTCTCCGGCCTCACCCTCGGCGGCGGCCACGGAGTGGTCTCCCGCGCCTACGGCCTGACCTGCGACAGCCTCACCCAGGCCACCCTCGTCACCGCCGACGGCAAGGTGCTGACCGCCGACTCCACCGAGAACGCGGACCTGTTCTGGGCGCTGCGCGGCGCCGGCAACGGCAACTTCGGCGTCGTCACCGAACTGCGCTTCCGCACCCATCCCGCCCCCCAGGCGGTCTCCGCCTACCTCACCTGGCCGTGGGCCAGGGCGGCGGCGGTGGTGACGGCCTGGCAGGAGTGGGGGCCGAGCCAGCCGGACGAGATCTGGTCCTCCCTGCACCTGGAGAACACCGCCGGCGGCGCCCCGAAGGTGTCCGTCGCCGCGTTCTCGCTCGGCACCTACGGCGACCTGCAGAACGCGGTGGACCGCCTGGCCGCGCGGATCGGCGCGCGCGCCTCGAGCGTCTCGCTGCGCCGCCACACCTACGAGAGCGCCATGGAGTCCTACGCCGGCTGCTCGTCCTTCCCGACCGAGCCCCAGTGCCACCTGCCCGGCCCGACCCCCGGCCGCTCCCCGCAGGGCAGGCTCGACCGCGACACCTACGCGGCCCGCTCGGACTTCTTCGACCGCTCGATCCCCGCGGCCGGCGTCCAGGCCCTCCTCGACCGGACCCGCGCGGTGCGGGGCGGGGCGGGCAGCATCGCGCTCACCGCGCTCGGCGGCGCGGTCAACCGCGTCTCGCCGACGGCGACGGCCTTCGTCCACCGCCGCTCACGGATACTGGCCCAGTACTTCGCCTCCTGGACCGCCGGCGCGGCGGGCACGGCGGCCCAGTCCTGGCTGACCTCGGCCCACGGCGCGATGCGGCCGTACGCCTCCGGCGCCGCCTACCAGAACTACACCGACCCCACCCTGACCGACTGGCGCACGGCCTACTACGGCGCGGCCGCCCCCCGCCTGAGCCGGCTGAAGCACCAGTACGACCCCACGGCCTTCTTCACCTTCCCCCAAGGCCTCTGACCGCCCGCCCGTGGCTGCGAGCACCACTCACCGCAGCCGCAGGCACCGCTCACCGCGGCCCGCTCACGCGGCCAAGTCCCGCTCCTCAGCCGACGCCCGCTCCTCCCCGCACGCCTCGGAGACCACGGCCCCCACCTCGCCCCGCCGCCCCCGCACCAGCCACGCCCCCCAGGAAGTCCTCTCGACAGCCCTCAGCACCGGCGTGAGCCCCGCCATCGCCAACGGCGACAGCAACAGCGCCACAGCCGTCCCCAGCGCGAACCCCCCGACCACGTCCGTCGGATAGTGCACGCCCATGTACACCCGGCAGAACCCCTCGGCCAGCGCGATCCCGATCCCCGCCAGCCCGAACCGCCGGTTCGCCACGAACAGCGCGGCCCCCATCGCCATGGTGATCGTCGCGTGGTCGCTCACGAACGAGAAGTCGGTCTTCCCGGAGACCAGCACGTCCAGCCCCTGGTGGTCCCGGAACGGCCGGGGCCGCTCCACGAAACCCCGTATCGGCACGTTCACCAGCACCGCGATCCCGGCCGCGAGCGGCGCCCACACCAGCGCGGCGACCGACGCCGCGGCGTTCTCCCCGCCCCGCCGCCGCACGGACCACCAGCACCACAGCACCAGCAGCACCGAGGCGAGCAGCAGCCCGTACTCGCCGACGAACTCCATGGCCTTGTCGAACCAGTGGGGGGCGTCCTTGGCGAGGCCGTTGATGTCGTAGAGCAGGTCGACGTCGGGGTTCGACCCGGATTCGGCGAGTCCAGCCATGGTGCTGCGGCCCCTTCGTCGTGTCGTTCCGGGCGCACCCAGCGTGCGCCGCTCCTGCCACCCCCGTGGTCGTAGATCCGCTCCCGCTGCGTGCGCGCGCGTACCGCACGCCCTCCGTCCGACGTCGGCTTGGCTACGTCAACAGGAACGCACGAGCCCGATCGATACGTTCCGCACTCCACCGAACGATCACGCAGACGTTACCGAAGAGAGACTCGTCACCGCAGCTCAGGGGCGGGGTTCACGCTCGGTTCACACCGAGGTGGTGAGCGCTTTCGCGCCATCCTCGGTCACCCGGGTGGCCCCGAAGTAGTCCGGTGTGTCGATGGGGTCGAACCGGATCACCGCCCCTGTGCGCGGTGCGTCGATCATGTACCCGCCGCCGACGTAGATACCCACGTGCCGGATGGCCCGCGAGTTGGTCAGATCGTCGGAGAAGAACACCAGGTCCCCCGGCAGCAGCTCCTCGCGCTTGGGATGCGCCCCCGCGTTGTACTGGTCGTTGGCGACCCGCGGCAACGAGATCTTCGCGCTGGCGTACGCCGCCTGCGTCAGCCCCGAGCAGTCGAACCGTCCGCCCTGCTCAGCGGTGCCCTCACCGCCCCACAGATACGGCGTCCCCAGCTTGCTCTGGGCGTAGGAGATGGCCTGAGCCGCCTGCTGCGAGGGGTCCAGCCGGGTCACGGGCGCGGCGAAGCTCTTCTCCAGCGTGGTGATCGTCTTCACGTAGTTCTGCGTCTCGGCGTACGGCGGCACGCCCCCGTACCTGATGACCGCGTCCGCCCCCGCGTTGTAGGCGGCGAGCATGTTGTGCGTGGCGTCGCCGGGCACGGTCCGCACGTACTTCGCGAGCTCGCAGTCGTAGGAGGCGGCCGACGGAATCGCGTCATTCGGGTCCCAGACGTCGCGTCTGCCGTCGCCGTTGCCGTCGACGCCGTGCGTGGCCCAGGTGCCGGGGATGAACTGCGCTATCCCCTCGGCCGCGGCGGCCGATCTGGCGTTCGGATCGAACCCGCTCTCCTGGTACAACTGCGCGGCCAGCAGCGCCGGGTTGATGGCGGGGCAGAGATTTCCCCACTTCTGCACGAGGGACTTGTAGGCGGCCGGCACGGCGCCCTTGGCGAGCCCGACGGACCCCCCGCCCACGCCGCCGACGCCGTTCCCGGCGACGAGGTACACACCGATGATCAGCGCCAGTGCGAAGGAGAGCCCTGAGCCGACGACGGCGAGCGCTACGACCCGACCCTTACGCACCGTCAACCGCCCTTCAGCGAACGGGAGTCTCCCGGCGTCAGTCTAGGGGCGCGCCGCTCGATTTTTGAGAGGGCAGCACACCGGTGGCGCACGGTCTCGGCCACCGGCGCCCCGACCGCGGGGGGCCTGCCGGACCACGGTCCGGTCAGCCGACTCCGCCGGCGGCGTCCTCGTAGAGCCCCGCCGCCTCGTCGCCGAAGACGACGCTGTAGGAGACGTCCGGGGTGGAGCCGCCCATCTCGTGCCCGCCGAGGACGCCGACGACCTCGTGCTTGCCGTTGACCCACGGGCTGCCACTGGTGCCGCCGGTGAACTTCGGGCATTCGATGCGCTGTTGGGTACCGCTGTGCGCATTGGGCCGGTTGGTGCAGCTGACCGGCACCTCGCGCTCGTCGGGATATCCGGTGACGGTCACCGGCGTCGCCCCGGTCTTGCGCCCCGTGGTGAACCGGTTGGCGCCGACGACGTCCTCGATCTCGTCCCCCTTGAGCGGCGCGAGCGCGGCGAAGGCGAAGTCGCTGTCCTCGTCCTGGTCGCGCGACCAACCGTCGGGCACGAAGCGTTTCCTGACCGACCACACGCCGTACGGCGCCTTGCCGTCGCGGTACCCCGGCACGAAGACGAGGTCGCCGTCGCCGGTCACGCAGTGGGCGGCCGTCAGGATCAGGTTCCGGCCGGCGCTGTGCACCACCGAGGCCGTGCAGAAGTGGTTCCCGGCGAGGGCGCCGGCCTTGTCCGCGCCGAACAGCGCACCGACCCGGGCGCTCGGCGGGGTCGTGGCGGACACCGCGGTCACTCCGAGCGGGCCGGCCCCGTCATCGGCGGCGGCGACGGACGCGGAGGTCACCGCGATCAGCGTCAGGCCGACGAACAGCGCCTGGTTCCGGGCGCGGTGGCGACGGCGTCCGTGACGAGCGGGACTCTGGATGCCTGAGGTGCGCTTCATCAGGCCCCACTGTGACCCACGAAGGTGAGAAACGGATCCCGACTTCGCTGAGATTTTCCTGTGAAACCCCCGTTCACCGCACACTGTGCCCCGCATCGTCCTCCTTGTCCCGTTCACGGTCGGGGAGCACGGCCGGCGCACGGACCGGCGCCGCCCACCGCGTCTCCGCCGCACCTGATTCCCCCACCACGCCCCCTCAGTCGTCACCGGCAGGGGTGGCCGGACCGGCGAAGCGTGAGACCATCGGAACGCCACTCACCCGACTGGCCGTCAGGAACCGTGCCGGGACGTGAAAAGTGACAACGACGGGACCACACGGCAGGTTCCGGTCGCACCTCATTGCCCGGCGTGACCTGCCGTGATACACACAGTGACCATACGCACGAAACTCGCCAGGCAATGGCGCCAAGTCGACATACGCGGGCATCATCGTCGGCGACAATGAGGCCTGACCTCTGCACGCCCGCAGGGGCCGCGGAACTACCCACCAGGGGCGGTGACTTACATGCTCTTTGCGGCCGACAAGGGAGACATCAACACCATCATCGGCGGGATCGCTCCCAACTGGGGTCCCTTCGGCAGCCTGGGCAACGAGGCGAAGGTGATGATCGAAGTGGTGATGGCGGTGGCCATCCTGCTCTGCCTCGGCATCGCCGTCTGGGGGGCCGCCAAACAGCGGATCGGCGCCACCGCCCTGCGCGACACGTTCAGCGCGGAACAGGGCAAGGGCCTGATCATCGCCGGCCTCACAGGCGTGTTCATCATCGGCTCCCTCGGCACGCTGTTCACCATCGTGTACGGCATGGCCGTGTAGACCGTGTGACCGGCGCACACCCGCGCATGCCGCGCACGGTGCTCCGCCCGCGCCGCCGGCCGGACCCTCCGGACGCGCCCGGTGCCCCCGCTGCCCCCACCCACCCACCGTGCCCACCGGCCGAGGTTGCGTTTCCCTGATGTCGAGTCACCACACCGCGCCCACGCGGGAACCAGCACGGCTACCGTCGTACTTCTACGCGTTCCGGTACGAGGTCGAGGTCGAGGTCGAGGGAGCGTACGGGGCATGAGTCTCGGAGACGAGCACGGGTTCGGTGATTCCGCACGCGCCGACGACGAGTACTACGACGGCGCACGCACCCGCACCAGATTCCCTGACCGCGCCGGCGACCCCTACGGAGGCGCCCGGCGCGGCCCCCGCTCGTCCTCGCGCGGCCTGGTCACGGTGGTCGCCGTGGTCGTCCTCCTGATCGGCGCGATCGCCTTCGCGAACCGCGGCGGCGGCGGGGACGACGGCGGCTCGGCCGCCGACGGCGGGAAGGGCGCCGCACCGAAGGCGGCGGCGACCGCCGCCACCGGCAAGCGGCCGGTGACGACGAAGACCGCCGGCATCCCCTCCGGCTTCCCCCACGACGAACAGGGAGCACAGAGCGCGGCGGCGAACTACGCCGTGGCACTGGGCTCCACCGGCATGTTCAACAAGGCCAGCCGGCACACCCTCCTGGGCCTCCTCTACACCTCCGAGGCGGCCGCGAAGCTCCAGGGCCCGATGGACCAGGCCTACTCCACCGGCTTCCTCGGCAAGATGGGCCTGGACGCCAACGGCAAGGCGCCGTCCGGCAACACCTTCGTCTCCCGAGTGGCCCCTCTCGGCACCACCGTCCAGCAGTACAGCGACAGCGACGCCCGGGTCGCGGTCTGGTACATGGGGCTCATCGGCATGTCCGGCAAGGGCTCGACCGACCCGATCACCGCGTCCTGGAAGACCTGGACGTTCGACCTGCGGTGGGCCGGGAACGACTGGAAGATCGTCGCCGACTCGCAGAAGGACGGCCCCGCCCCGGTCCCCGGTGACGACAGGGCCGCCACCTCCGCCGAGATCAGCAAGGCCATCGAAGAGTACGGAGGGTTCACGTATGCCCGGTAGCAAGCAGCGCGCGCTGGGGCTCACCGGAGTCGTGGCAGCCGTGCAGACGTCGGTCGTGCTGCTGGCGACCCGCGCCGTCGCCGCGCCCCCCTCGCCCGGCACGACACCCTCGGGCCCGGCCTCGTCGTCGCCCTCCCCGTCGCCGTCGCCCAGCAAGGACAACTGCGACCTCATCTTCGGCGAGGCCAAGAAGTACTGCGAGCGCGGCAACGAGAGCAGCGGAGGCGGAGCGACCACCTCCGACCCCACCGCCACCCTCGACCCCCTCTCCTCCCTGGCCAAGGGCTGCGCCGACGCCGCCTCCTGGACCATCAAGGAGCTCAGCAAGGCCGTGCAGTCGACCGCCGCCGTCGACTTCACCAACCAGAAGTTCCTCCAGCAGTACGCCATCGTCTTCGCGGCCTCGGCCATCCTCACCCTGCTGCTGTGGCTGCTGGCCGTCGCCAAGCGGGCCGTGCGCGGCGTACCGCTGACCACCGCCATCTCGGAGGCCGTCGGCTTCCTGTGGCTGACCGTGCTCGCCTCCGCCTTCACCCCGCTGATCCTCTACACCGTCGTCTCCGCGACCGACAGCGTCAGCGACGTCCTGGCCAAGGCCACCGGCGACCAGACCGGCACGTTCTTCGGCACGTTCGCCGGCGCCCTGGACAAGGGCACCGACATCGGCGGCGGCCCGATCATGCTGATCCTGGTCTCGCTCATCTCCATCCTCGCCGCCGGCGTGCTCTACCTGGAGATGTTCCTGCGCGCCATCCTGCTCTACGTCGGCGCCCTGCTCGGCGTCGTCGTCTACTCCGGGCTGGTCGACAAGAACCTCTGGGGCCACGTCCGCCGCTGGGCCGGGATCATGATCGCTGTGATCCTGGTCAAACCGGTCATCGTCATCGTGCTCGGCCTGGCCAGCGCCCTCACCACCGACGGCGGCCCCGACGCGCTCGGCGCCGTCGTCTCCGGCCTCGCCATCATCCTGCTCGCCATCTTCGCCAGCGCGATGATCTACCGCTTCGTCCCCGGCTTCGGCGACGAGATCGCCGCCGGCCGCAACAACCGCATCATGCAGGGCGCCGAACGCAAGGCCGCCGCCGTCATCAGCTCCCCGGCCACCATGGTCGCCCAGGGCATCAAGACCCACAGCACCCGCGCCGACAGCAACGGCGGAGCAGGCGCGTCCTCCGGCCCCCGCCCCGCCAACCCCGCCTCCGGAGGCTTCGCCGCGCACGGCTCGCGCGCCTCCGACGGCGGCGGCGGAGCCGTCCCCTCCGCCACCCCGGCCCCCCGCGCACCCAGCCCGGTGAACACCCCGCACGCCAGCAGCACCCGCAACAGCAGTACCAACCGCACGGGAGGTGAAGGGCGTTGACGACCGAGTCCCACGTGTCCCCCGCGGTCACGCCCCGCCGTACTTATCTGATCGGCCGCGCCCGGCCGAACGCGATCGTCGGCCGCAACCGCGAGACCGGCGAGATCGCCCTCATCGTCGTGGGCGCGGCCATCGGCATGATGTGCGGGCTCCTCGTCCCCGTACTGCCCCTGCGCATCGTGCTGCTGACCGGCTTCCCTCTGCTGGCCCTCGCCGCCGTCTACGTGCCCTACCGGCACCGCACCTTCTACAAGTGGTTCGAGATCAACCGCAGCTACAAGCGCACCGTCAAGCGCAACGCCGCCTACCGCTCCGGCGTGATGGAGGCCGGCACCCGCGTCGACGGCCGCGAGATCGAGATCGGCCCGCCGCCCGGCATCGGCCGCATCACCTGGCTCGCCGCGCCCTTCGGCCCCGACGAGATCGCCGTCCTGCTGCACGCCGACCGCAAGACCGTCACCGCCGCCATCGAGATCGAGGGCCCCGGCGTCGGCCTGCGCGACTCCGAGGACCAGGAAGCCCTCGTCGACCGCTTCGGCACCCTCCTCAAGCACGTGGCCAACGGCGACGGCTTCGTCACCCGCCTGCAGATGCTCGCCCGCACCCTGCCCGCCGACCCCGACGCCCACGCCAAGGACGTCGCCCAGCGCGGCGACGAGCGCGCCCCGGGCTGGCTCCAGCAGTCGTACGACCAACTGCAGTCCATGGTGTCCACCAGCAGCGAGCAGCACCGCGCCTACCTCGTCGCCTGCATGCACTTCACCCGCGAACTGGCCGCCGAGGCACACGCCATGGCCCGCGCCGCCCGCCCGCAGGCCGGCCGCAAGCTCGACCGCGACGCCGGCCTCGCCGTCGTCATGGCCCGCGAGCTGACCGACATCTGCTCGCGCCTCCAGGAGGCCGACATCCGCGTGCGCCAGCCCCTCGGCCAGGGCCGGCTCGCCTCGCTGATCCACTCCATGTACGACCCGGACCACCCGATCGACCACATCCAGGCCATGACCCGGCGCAACGCCTGGCCCGCCGAGCTGGACGCCCGGGAGCCCACGTTCCTCCAGGCCAAGACCCGCGAGTCCTCGACCCGCGAGCCCTGGTGCCACGCCACCGCCTGGGTCAAGGAGTGGCCGATGACCCCGGTCGGCGTCAACTTCCTGGCGCCCCTCCTCGTCCACACCCCGGACGTCATCCGCACCGTCGCCGTCACCATGGACCTCGAACCCACCGAGGTCGCCATCGAGCGCATGCTGACCGAGAAGACGAACGACGTCGCCGAGGCCAGCCGCGCCGCCAAGATGAACCGCACCGTCGACCCTCGCGACGTCGCCGCCCACAACCGCATCGACCAGCGCGGCGAGGACCTCGCCAGCGGCGCCGCCGGCGTCAACCTCGTCGGCTACATCACCGTCTCCTCCCGCACCCCGGAGGCCCTGGCCCGCGACAAGCGGACGATAAGGGCGTCGGCCGGCAAGTCGTACCTCAAGCTGGAGTGGTGCGACCGCGAGCACCACCGCGCCTTCGTGAACACGCTCCCGTTCGCCACCGGAATCCGACGGTAGGGGCTGATGCTCTGATGCGGGACCCGCTGACCGCACTCACGGACGCCTTCACGTCCTTCCTCTTCGGGAAGGTCGAGACGACCCGCCTGCCGGTGCGCACCTCCACCGGCCAGGCCCAGGCCGTCTACCTGCCCACGGCCGCGCCCGGCCTCGGCGACTCCGGCGTCATCATCGGCCGCGAGGTGTACTCCGGCAAGGGATACATCTACGACCCCTTCCAGCTGTACGGCCAGCAGCTGCCCGCCCCGCACTGGCTGGTCCTCGGCGAGTCCGGCAACGGCAAGTCGGCGCTGGAGAAGACCTACGTCCTGCGCCAGCTGCGCTTCCGCGACCGCCAGGTCGTCGTCCTGGACGCCCAGGGCGAGGACGGCGTCGGCGAGTGGAACCTCATCGCCGAGGAGCTGGGCATAACTCCCATCCGCCTCGACCCGACCGCCGCCCTCAACCACGGCATCCGCCTCAACCCGCTGGACCCGTCGATCACCACCACGGGCCAGCTGGCGCTGCTGCGCACCATCATCGAGGTCGCGATGGGCCACGGCCTCGACGAGCGCTCCGGCTTCGCCCTGAAGGTCGCCCACGCCTACGTCAACGAGACGATCGTCCAGCGCCAGCCGGTGCTGTCCGACATCGTCGAACAACTGCGTCACCCGGAACCGGAGTCGGCCGAGGCGATGAACGTCGCCATAGACGACGTACGCGCCTGGGGCCTGGACGTCGCCCTGGTCCTGGACCGCCTGGTCGACGGCGACCTGCGCGGCATGTTCGACGGCCCGACCACGGTCGGCATCGACCTGGACGCGCCGCTGATCGTCTTCGACCTGTCCCACATCGACCGCAACTCCATCGCCATGCCGATCCTCATGGCGATCGTCGGCGTGTGGCTGGAGCACACCTGGATCCGCCCCGACCGCAAGAAGCGCATCTTCCTGGTCGAAGAGGCCTGGCACATCATCAACAGCCCGTTCGTCGCCCAGCTGTTCCAGCGGCTGCTGAAGTTCGGGCGCCGGCTCGGCCTCTCCTTCGTCGCGGTCGTCCACCACCTGTCCGACGTGGTGGACGGCGCGGCCGCCAAGGAGGCGGCGGCGATCCTGAAGATGGCCTCAACCCGGACCATCTACGCCCAGAAGGCCGACGAGGCGCGGGCCACCGGCCGGGTTCTGGGCCTGCCCCGGTGGGCGGTGGAGATCATCCCGACGCTCACCCCCGGTATCGCGGTCTGGGACGTCAACGGCAACGTCCAGGTCGTCAAACACCTGATCACCGAGACCGAACGGCCGCTGGTCTTCACCGACCGCGCCATGACCGAGTCCTCCCTCGACCGCCTGGCCGACGACGCCCTGCGCGCCGCCGAACTGGAGGCCGAGGCGCGGGCCGCGGCCTTCGTGGAGCAGCACGTCCCCGACCTGGGCGGCTCCTCCGAGTCGACGGTGGCCTAGGGCCTACAGAAAGGCACGCAGCGGTGAGACCGGACGACCGCGGGCAGGGCGGTGGGCGTCGGGAGGGCCAGGGCGGCATCCCCGACGGCCTGCTGATCGGCCTTCTCGCCTTCCTCCTCGGCATGACCCTGCTGGTGTGGACGGCCACGGGCCTGGCCGGCCTGTTCACCCACGGCTCCTGGCCCTCCGGCGTCGCCTTCACCCGTACGCCCCTGGCCATGCGGCACCTCGTCGCCGAGCCGCACGACATCCCCGGCGCCTGGCCCGACACCCCGGCGGACCGGCTCTCCGGGTACGGGCTGTTCTGGGGCCTGTTCATCGGCCAGCTGATGGTGTTGTTCGTGCTGACCGTGTTCCTGCTGGGCACAGTGACCCGGTGGCGGACCGTCCGGGCCCGGCAGCGGGCGGAGAAGGCGGCGGCCCGCGAGGAGGCCCGCGCAGCGGCCCGGGGCCGAGCCCCGAAGACCGAGCCTCGTCAGGAGCCGGCGCCGGTCCCATGGGAGGTTCCCGCGCCCCACGACGTCCCCGGCCAGCGCCCAGCCCCCGCCCCCGCGCAGAACCCGCTCACCCCACCCCGGCCGGCCGTACGGCCCGCCGAGCCGGAAACCGGCGCACCGCCCCCCTCGCCGCCGTTCCCGTCCTCGACACCCCCACCGACACCGCCGGCGTCGTTCCCGGCGACCGCGCGGCCCACCGTCCTCGTCGCGCCGCGGGAGAACCGGCAGGGCGCGGCAGCCCAGGCGATCCGCGACGCGGCCGGTCCCGCCCTCGTGGTCACCTCGAACCCGGCGCTGTGGCAGGACACCAAGGACTCCCGCGCCAAGCTCGGCCCGGTCCTCCTCTACGACCCCGCGCACCTGTGCGACACCCCGGCCCGTCTCCACTGGTCCCCCACGGCCGGCTGCGAGGACAAGCAGACCGCTCTGTCCCGGGCGGCCGCGCTGCTCGCCCCGGTCCGCCCGACCGCGAAGATCGACCAGGCGGTGGCGGACACCGCTCAAACGCTGCTGCGCAGCTTCCTCCACGCCGCCGCGATCGACGGCCGCACCATCCGCCACGTCCACCGCTGGTCGCAGGGCGCCCAGCTCCAGGAGGCCGTACGGGCCCTGCGCACCAACCCGAAGGCGGCCGCGGGATCGGCGGGCGAACTCGAGGCCGCCCTCACCTCGCACACCGAACGCCGGGACATCGCCCAGGGACTGACGAGCCGTGCCCTCGCCGCGCTCTCCACGGTGAACATCCGCGAAGCCTGCACTCCCAACCGAACTGATGCGCTCGCCTTGGATTCCTTCGTCAACGAAGGGGGAACGCTTTACGTGGTGGGGGAATCCATCGAGGATCCCCGCACCGATCCGGGCGCCATGCCCCTTCTGACGGCGCTCGCCGCAAGCGTGGTCGAGCGCGGCCGGCGCATGGCCGAACGGTCATCCTCCGGTCGGCTCGACCCACCACTCGCCCTCGTCCTGGACGACGTGGCGGCCGTGGCCCCGCTGCCGCAGCTCCCCGAGCTGCTGGCCGGGGGGGCCGGCCAGGGGCTGCCGACTCTGGCCCTGCTCCGCTCCCGGGAACAGGGCCGCGCTCGCTGGCCCCACGACGAGCTGCCCGTCTGAAGCCCCGCCGGTACCCGCCTGAGGATCTGTCGATCCGTCGTGCGACCCGGCCTTCCGGCCCGGCCGTCAGGCCCGCTCGAGGACGTACTCCAGCTCGGTCTGTTCGGGGTGGCCGGACATCGGCACGGTGTGGCCGCTGGGCACGAACCCGAACCGCCGGTAGAAGCGCTGGGCCCGTCCGTTGTCCTCGTGCACGAACAGCCGCACCCGGTCCACACCGCTCTCCCAGGCCCACTGCACGGCCTCGTCGAACAGCACCTCGGTGAGTCCGCAGCCCCGGTGCTCGGGCCGCACGTACACGCCGACGACATGGCCCTGGGAGCGGTCCACCGGGCAGCCGGCCCAGTCCGTCGTGCCGGGTTCCTCCATGAGCACGGTGACGGTCCCGACCCATTCGCCGACGGGATCCTCCGCGATGAACTGGCGCACTCCGGTCGAGCCCTCGGCGGCCCCGACGGCCCGGTCCTGCCAGAAGGAGTCCGGCTTGGCGGCGGCGTCCTCGTATGTCTCCAGGAAGGCGAGGTGGGCGATCGGGTCCTGCAACGCACGGAGCCTCAGCGCCTTCACGGCGGGCCACTCGTCGGTGCGTATGGCACGGACCAGGTACTTCTCGTCACTGTCGGGGCTGTTCATGAAGTCACCGTAGTGCAGAAAAAAGAAGAGGCCCACACCATTTCGGTGTGGGCCTCTTCTGAAAGATTGTTCGGCGGTGTCCTACTCTCCCACAGGGTCCCCCCTGCAGTACCATCGGCGCTGTAAGGCTTAGCTTCCGGGTTCGGAATGTAACCGGGCG
>NZ_JBISAL010000005.1:11111-496095 GCF_044391765.1 Streptomyces sp. NPDC018610 | reverse complement strand
CCACGAACAACCCCATGCCAGGTCACGGCGTGGTGCGGTTGACAGTTTCATAGTGTTTCGGTGGTCATAGCGTGAGGGAAACGCCCGGTTACATTTCGAACCCGGAAGCTAAGCCTTACAGCGCCGATGGTACTGCAGGGGGGACCCTGTGGGAGAGTAGGACACCGCCGAACTCCTTTTAGAGCTCTGGCTCTTGGGCAGACAGCCCAAGAGCCAGAGCTTTTTTGCGTTGGGGTAAGGTCGGGAGGCATCGTAGGCACTTTTCTCCCAGGAGGCCCCCGGGTGGAGGTCCAGGAGACCCGCGTCCAGACGGACCGAGTCCTCACCATCCCGAACATCCTCAGCATGGCACGGCTCGTAGGCGTGCCCCTCTTCCTGTGGCTGATCCTCAGGCCGGAGTTCGGCGGCCCCAAGAGCGACGGCTGGGCCCTGCTGGTGCTCGCGTTCAGCGGCGTCAGCGATTACCTGGACGGCAAACTCGCCCGGCGCTGGAACCAGATCAGCAGCCTGGGCCGGCTGCTCGACCCGGCGGCCGACCGCCTCTATGTGCTTTCCACCCTCGTCGGGCTCACCTGGCGCGAGATTCTGCCGGTCTGGCTGACCGCGGCCCTGCTCGCCCGCGAATTGATGCTGCTGGTGGCGGTGGGCGTCCTCAGGCGGCACGGCTACCCGCCGCCCCAGGTGAACTTCCTGGGTAAAGCCGCGACGTTCAACCTGATGTACGCCTTCCCGCTGCTTCTGCTCAGCGACGGAAGCGGATGGATCCCGTCACTCGCCGCCATTTTCGGATGGGCGTTCGCTTGGTGGGGTACAACCCTGTATTGGTGGGCAGGAGTCCTCTACGTGGTGCAGGTCCGCCGACTGGTCCGTGCGGACGCCATGGCCGACTGAGCCCGTCATTCCGGCAGCAGAGTGGCTTCCGATGGCCCGCTCCAGAAAAATGCGGGACAATCATGACGGGTGAAGTCGGCTAGATCGTCGTCTCTTTGGAGGAGGACGCTTCCGACATGAAGGCCGTCGTGATGGCCGGAGGCGAAGGCACGCGCCTTCGTCCGATGACCTCGAGCATGCCCAAGCCGCTCCTGCCGGTGGCCAACCGGCCGATCATGGAGCACGTTCTGCGGCTGCTCAAAAGGCATGGGCTTAATGAGACCGTCGTCACAGTCCAGTTCCTGGCCTCGCTGGTCAAGAACTACTTCGGTGACGGCGAAGAGCTCGGCATGGAGCTCAGCTATGCCAACGAGGAGAAGCCACTCGGTACCGCCGGAAGCGTCAAGAACGCCGAGGAGGCGTTGAAGGACGACGCCTTCCTCGTCATTTCCGGCGATGCCCTCACCGACTTCGACCTCACCGATCTGATCCGATTCCACAAGGAAAAGGGCGCCATGGTGACCGTGTGTCTCACACGGGTGCCCAACCCCCTGGAATTCGGCATCACCATCGTCGATGAAGAGGGCAAGGTCGAGCGCTTCCTCGAGAAGCCGACCTGGGGCCAGGTCTTCTCCGACACCGTGAACACCGGCATCTACGTGATGGAGCCCGAGGTCTTCGACTACGTCGAGGCCGACGTGCCCGTCGACTGGTCCGGTGACGTCTTCCCCCAGCTGATGAAGGAAGGCAAGCCGATCTACGGCTATGTCGCCGAGGGCTACTGGGAGGACGTCGGCACCCACGAGAGCTATGTGAAGGCCCAGGCCGACGTCCTGGAAGGCAAGGTCGACGTCGACATCGACGGCTTCGAGATCTCCCCGGGGGTCTGGGTCGCCGAGGGCGCGGAGGTCCACCCGGACGCCGTCCTGCGCGGACCGCTCTACATCGGCGACTACGCCAAGGTGGAAGCCGGCGCCGAGATCCGCGAGCACACCGTCGTCGGTTCGAACGTCGTCGTGAAGAGCGGTGCGTTCCTGCACAAGGCCGTCGTGCACGACAACGTGTACATAGGGCAGCACAGCAACCTGCGCGGCTGCGTCGTCGGCAAGAACACCGACATCATGCGCGCGGCCCGGATCGAGGACGGCGCCGTCATCGGCGACGAGTGCCTCATCGGCGAGGAATCCATCGTCCAGGGCAATGTGCGCGTCTACCCGTTCAAGACCATCGAGGCCGGCGCCTTCGTCAACACCTCGGTGATCTGGGAGTCCAGAGGCCAGGCCCACCTCTTCGGCGCCCGCGGGGTCTCCGGAGTCCTGAACGTGGAGATCACCCCGGAGCTCGCCGTACGGCTCGCCGGCGCCTACGCGACGACGCTGAAGAAGGGCTCCACCGTCACCACGGCCCGCGACCACTCCCGTGGTGCGCGCGCGCTCAAGCGGGCGGTCATCTCGGCCCTCCAGGCCAGTGCCATCGACGTACGGGACCTGGAGAACGTGCCGCTGCCCGTCGCACGGCAGCAGACCGCGCGCGGCAGCGCCGGCGGCATCATGATCCGGACCACGCCGGGTGTGCCGGACTCCGTCGACATCATGTTCTTCGACGGGCAGGGAGCCGACCTGTCGCAGGGCAGCCAGCGCAAGCTGGACCGGGTCTTCGCGCGCCAGGAGTACCGGCGCGCCTTCCCGGGCGAGATCGGCGACCTGTACTTCCCCTCCAGCGTCTTCGACTCGTACACCGGCTCGCTGCTGCGGGACGTCGACACGACCGGGATCGCCGAATCGGGTCTCAAGGTCGTCGTGGACGCCTCCAACGGCAGCTCCGGTCTCGTCCTGCCCAGCCTGCTGGGCAAGCTCGGCGTCGACTCGCTGACGATCAACCCCGGACTCGACGAGTCGCGGCCCACCGAGACCGAGGAGATGCGCCGGTCCGGGCTGGTGCGCCTCGGGGAGATCGTCGCGTCCTCCGGCGCCGCCTTCGGCGTGCGCTTCGACCCGGTGGGCGAGCGGCTGTCGCTCGTCGACGAGAAGGGCCGCATCATCGAGGACGACCGGGCCCTGCTGGTCATGCTGGACCTGGTGGCCGCGGAACGGCGCAGCGGACGCGTGGCGCTCCCGGTGACCACCACCCGCATCGCCGAACAGGTGGCCGCCTACCACGGCACCCAGGTCGAATGGACGACCACGTCCCCCGACGACCTCACCCGGGTCGGCGGCGAGGAAGGGACGATCTTCGGCGGTGACGGCAAGGGCGGCTTCATCGTCCCCGAGTTCAGCAGCGTCTACGACGGCACGGCGGCCTTCGTGCGCCTCATCGGGCTGGTGGCGCGGACGCAGCTCACGCTCAGCCAGATCGACGCCCGGATCCCGAGGGCGCACGTCCTCAAGCGGGACCTGGCCACCCCGTGGGCGGTCAAGGGGCTGGTGATGCGCCGGGTCGTCGAGGAGGCCGGGGACCGTTTCGTCGACACGACGGACGGCGTCCGGGTCGTGGAGACCGACGGCCGCTGGGTGATGGTCCTGCCCGACCCGGCCGAGGCGGTCACCCATCTGTGGGCCGAAGGCCCCGACGACGCCTCCGCGCAGGCCCTGCTGGACGAGTGGTCGGCGGTCGTGGACAGCGCCGGCCGGTAGGACCGACCGCACGCGCGTCTGCCGGACAGGCCCCGTCGGCGGGACCTGTCCGGCACGTCGGTGGGGCCATTGGGAGGTCTCGGGCGCGACGTGCGACGATGTGCGGCATGCCGCAGCAACCCCCCATTCGGAGCACCCCCTCGCGGCCCTTCCGCCCGGACGCCTCCATGTCGTTGATCACCAACGTCATGGACCACAGCCTCGACGACGGATACGCCGAGGCCGCCGCGCGGAGGAAGGCCACCGGGGAGGGCGCCCTGCCGAAGACCCTCCGGGCGCGGCTGGGGCTGGCCGCGGGCCTGGTGCTGGCGGCCCTGGTCGTCACCGTGGGAGCGGCGCAGGCCCGAGTGGCGGCTCCGGTCGTCGCCAAGGAGCGCCAGGAGCTGATCGACCGCATCGACCGCGAGACGGCGGCGGCGGACAAGCTCGAGAGCGACGTCGACGAACTCCGGGGCGACGTGAACGCACGGCAGCGCCAGGCCCTGCGGCAGAGCGGCGGGAACGCGCGGGCCGACCTCGTGAGCACCCTGGCGGGCGCCACGGAGGTGCGCGGACCCGGCGTGAAGCTCGTCGTGAACGACGCCAAGGAAGCCGGCACCGGGGGGAACGGCGATCCGCGGGAGACCTCGGGGTTCTCCGACACCGGCCGTGTGCGCGACCGGGACATGCAGCGGGTCGTGAACGGACTGTGGCAGTCCGGGGCCGAGGCCGTATCCGTCAATGGGCAGCGGTTGACGGCCCTGTCGGCGATCCGGGCCGCGGGTGACGCCATACTGGTCGACAACAAACCGCTGGTGCCGCCGTACACGGTGCTCGCGGTGGGGGACGGGCCGCGGCTGAGCACCCGGTTCCAGGACAGCCCGGACGGGCTGTATCTGCACGCCCTGCAGGACAACTACGGCATCCGGACCGGCATCTCCGTGGAGAGCGACCTCCGGCTGCCGGCCGCACCGAGTGTGATCGTACGAACAGCACAGCCGAGCACTGAGAAGGGCACATCGTGATCGCCGTACTGGGCCTCGTCGTGGGAGTCGTGGCCGGCCTGTTGGTCCGGCCGGAGGTTCCGGCGGTCGTCGAGCCTTATCTGCCGATCGCCGTCGTCGCGGCGCTGGACGCCGTGTTCGGCGGACTGCGGGCCATGCTCGACGGCATCTTCGACGACAAGGTCTTCGTGGTGTCGTTCCTGTCGAACGTGGTCGTGGCCGCGCTGATCGTGTTCCTGGGCGACAAGTTGGGCGTGGGGGCCCAGCTGTCCACCGGTGTCGTGGTCGTCCTCGGCATCCGCATCTTCTCCAACGCCGCGGCGATCCGACGGCACGTGTTCCGGGCGTGAGGAAGATGACCCACCAGGACGAACTGCCGGAGAACAGGCTCCGCAAGGAACTGCCGGCTGAGGTGCCCGCGCAGCCCGCCCCAGGTCAGGAGGGGCCGCGGGAGGAGTCCGCGCCCGCGCTGACCGGCCGCCGGCGGCTGGTCCAGGGCCTGTGGCCGCCGAGGTTCACCCGGGCCCAACTCGTCGTCGCACTGCTGCTGTTCGGCCTCGGATTCGGCCTGGCGATCCAGGTCGCGTCCAACAGCGACAGTGACAGCGCGCTGCGCGGCGCCCGGCAGGAAGATCTTGTTCGCATCCTCGATGAACTGGACAACCGAACCCAGCGTCTTGAAGACGAGAAGCAGGGTCTCGACAAGCAGCGTCAGGAACTGGAGAACAGCTCCGACCAGGCCGAGGAGGCCCGCAAGCAGACTGCCGAGAAGGAGAAGCAACTCGGCATCCTCGCGGGCACCGTGGCGGCTCAGGGACCCGGCATCACGATGACGGTCGAGGACACGAAAGGGACGGTCCAGGCGGACATGCTGCTCGACGCGATACAGGAGCTGCGCGCGGCCGGCGCCGAGGCGATGCAGGTCAACGGTGTACGGGTGGTCGCGGGCACTTACCTGACGGACTCCGGCAAGAGCGTGGAGGTCGACGGGAACAAGATCAACGCCCCGTATCGTTTCAAGGTCATCGGCAAGCCGCAGGACCTGGAACCGGCGCTCAACATCCCTGGAGGCGTGGTGCAGACCTTCGAGAAGGAGCAGGCCACCGTGACCGTGGAGCGGTCGGACAAGATCGTCGTGGACGCCTTGCGGGCGGCGAAGCAGCCTGACTACGCTCGGTCGTCCTCCCAGTGAACCGGCGGTGCATGGCGGCCGTCCGGCAGGGGCATGAGGTTGCGGGGGGTCGGCGCACCGATTGGGTGGTGCGTGGTGGAAACTGTCTGGTGGATACGGACGTTGTGAGGATGTCCGGGTCGACCGGTGTATGCAGTCAGGGTTCGTCCTGCCCCACGGGCGGGTCTGTTTCGGTCAAGGGGAATCGCCCGTGAAGTTGTTTGCGAAGTTGTTCGGCAAGAGCGCGCGAGAGGGCAACGAAAACGCCACCGCCCGCCATCGCGCACAGCCCGACGCGGAGGGCCGTCGCCCGCTGTTCCGCGACCAGGTCGCCGGTCAGGGGGGTGACGTCTCCGGCGGTCACGGCGCGCCGTCCGTTGACCCCGCCCAGGGCAGCGGCATAGGTTTCGGCCAACCGTCGACCCCAGGTGCGGGCGGAGGGTTCGCTTCCGGGCCGTACGCGTCCCATGCCCCGGCGGGGCAGTCGCCGCAGGAGGATCCGTCCATGTCGGCCCTGGTGTGCACGAGGTGCGGCAACCGCAACGGCGAGAACAGCCGCTTCTGTTCCAACTGCGGTGCGCCGCTGCGGCCCGGCGCGGTGCCGGAGCGCGCGTCGGAGACGACGTCGACGATCTCCATCTCCGGCCTGGAGGCGTACGACGCGGAGGCCACGGGCCAGACGCCGATGCTGTCCCCGGAGGCCCAGGCCGCCGTCGACGCGCTGCCGCTCGGCTCCGCCCTGCTCGTGGTGCGCCGCGGCCCGAACTCGGGCAGCCGCTTCCTGCTGGACGGCGAGCTGACCACGGCGGGGCGTCATCCGCAGAGCGACATCTTCCTGGACGACGTGACGGTCTCGCGCCGGCACGTGGAGTTCCGCCGCAGCCCGGACGGCTCGTTCACGGTGGCCGACGTCGGCAGCCTGAACGGCACCTACGTCAACCGGGAGCGGATCGACCAGGTGGCGCTGGCCAACGGTGACGAGGTGCAGATCGGCAAGTACCGGCTGGTCTTCTACTCGAGCCGGCAGGGCTACTGACCGTCCGTCCCCCGGGCCCGGTCCGGGGGACCCCCCAGGGAAGGTCCATGCTTCGAACACCGAGCGGCGGCGCCGGTCACGGTGCCGCCGCAACGGACAGTGGGCTGATGAGCATCGGCTCGGTGCTGAACGCGCTGCGCGACGAGTTCCCCGAGGTCACCATCTCCAAGATCCGCTTCCTGGAGTCGGAGGGGCTCGTGGAGCCGCGGCGCACCCCCTCGGGATACCGGAAGTTCAGCGCGGACGATGTGGAGCGCCTGGCGAGGGTGCTGAGGATGCAGCGGGACCACTACCTGCCGCTGAAGGTCATCCGCGAGTACCTGGACGCGCTGGAGCGCGGTGAGGCCGTCCAGCTGCCGGTGCTCGGCCGTCAGCGTGACGGCGAGAGCGGGCCGGCCGCCGTCGAGGCGCCCTCGGCGGCCCGTATCGGGCGGGCCGAGCTGCTCGCCGCGGCGGAGATCGACGACGCGGAGCTCACGGAGTGGGAGTCGTACGGGCTGCTCACTCCGCTGGAGGACGGCGCCTACGACGCCGAGGCGGTGACCGTGGCCTCCCTCGTCCGCGCGCTCGGCCGGTTCGGCATCGGGCCCCGGCACCTGCGGGTGATGAAGGCGGCGGCCGACCGGGAGGCCGGGCTCGTCGACCAGGTGGTGGCCCCGCTCAAACGCCACCGCAACCCGCAGACCAGGGCGCACGCGGAGGCCCGCACGAAGGAGCTGGCGGCCCTCACGGTGAAGCTGCACGCGGCGCTGGTGCAGACCGCGCTCGGCGTGCGGCTGCCCTGACCGGGCGGCGGCGCGAAGGCCCGAACATCATCGTCTGAGGCCGGATCGTCACCCCGTGCGGCCGGATCGGCCCGCTGTTTCGCCGCCCGATCCCGGCCCGACTACCCAAACGTCCCGGGCACGGCCTAGGGTTGCTGTGTGAACGAGCTCGATGTCGTAGGTGTCCGGGTCGAGATGCCCTCCAACCAGCCGATCGTGCTCCTGCGCGAAGTGGGAGGCGACCGTTACCTCCCCATCTGGATCGGACCGGGGGAGGCGACGGCGATCGCCTTCGCCCAGCAGGGCATGGCTCCCGCACGACCGCTGACCCACGACCTGTTCAAGGACGTGCTGGAGGCCGTCGGCCAGGAGCTCACCGAAGTACGCATCACGGACCTGCGTGAGGGGGTCTTCTACGCGGAGCTGGTCTTCGCGAGCGGGGTCGAGGTGAGCGCCCGTCCGTCCGACGCCATAGCGCTGGCGCTGCGCACCGGCACGCCGATCTACGGCAGCGACACGGTGCTGGACGACGCGGGCATCGCGATCCCGGACGAGCAGGAGGACGAGGTGGAGAAGTTCCGCGAGTTCCTCGACCAGATCTCGCCGGAGGACTTCGGCAGCAGCAGCCAGTGACACGCCGGCACACGCCGTCGGCCGACGAGGGCGCCCTGAGCTTCCCGCGAGGGCATTCGGCTAGCCTTTCCCCGCGGTGGGGCACGGGAAACCACTCTTAGGGTGATTATCACTCGGCGTGCCGAGTGTGGCGATCGTTGACGCACCCCTGGTGACTGCCTACCGTCGAGGAGGCAGGTCAAGGACGGAGGTCGGCGTGAGAAGCAGCGGCGACGGTACGGCTGGGGACGCCCCCGGGCACGGTGTCGGCGGAGGCGGTCCGTACCCTTCCCCAGGCTCTCGGCTCCGCTCCAACAGCGGATACCCCCACCACGCCGGCACGGCCGACCACGCCCCGCAGTGGCCGACGGCCGTGCCCAGCAGCAAAGGGGCGGCGTCCATGGTGTCCGAGGAGATCGGCTACCGCGGTCCGACGGCCTGCGCAGCCGCCGGCATCACCTATCGGCAACTGGACTACTGGGCGCGCACCGGTCTGGTCGAGCCCAGCGTGCGGCCCGCGCACGGTTCCGGCACGCAGCGGCTGTACAGCTTCCGTGACGTCGTGGTCCTGAAGATCGTCAAACGGTTCCTGGACACCGGCGTCTCGCTGCAGAACATCCGTACCGCGGTGCAGCACCTGCGGGAGCGCGGTTTTCGCGACCTGGAGCGCATGACGCTGATGAGCGACGGCGCCACGGTCTACGAGTGCACCTCGCCCGACGAGGTGCACGCCCTGCTGCAGGGCGGCCAGGGCATCTTCGGCATCGCCGTGGGCGTGGTGTGGCGTGACGTGGAGAGCGCCCTGTCCCAGCTGCACGGCGAGCGTGTCGACACCGGCGAGACCCTGATCGGCCACAATCCGGCCGACGAGCTCGCGCGGCGGCGCAACCGGGCGGTCTGAGCCCGCGACCGGCGGTCCGCCCGGGTGACCGGCCGGGCCGGCGGGCGCGGGCGGCTCCGGGATCCGGTCCGCGTGCCGTCTTGGCGTCGGCGCCGTCTGTGTCGTGAGGGGTGTCCGACACCGGTGCCGGGGCCTCCCCGTGGGGCATTGTCAGTGGTGTGGTGCAGCATCGGAGATGTGAGAACCGCGCCCACGATCCTCCATCTCGACATGGACGCCTTCTTCGCCTCGGCGGAGCAGGCGTCCAAGCCGAGCCTGCGCGGGAAGGCCGTCGTCGTGGGTGGCCTGGGACCGCGCGGGGTGGTCGCCACCGCGTCGTACGAGGCACGGGTCTTCGGCGTCCACTCGGCGATGCCCATGGCGCAGGCGCGGCGGCTGGCGCCGAACGCCGCGTACCTGGTGCCGCGGTTCGCCTTCTACCGGTCCATCAGCGAACAGGTGATGGGGCTGCTGCGGTCCCTGTCGCCCCTGGTGGAGCCGCTCAGCCTGGACGAGGCGTTCGTGGACCTGGAGGCCGGGGGCGCGGCCCGGGACGCGGACTCGGCCCGGCTGGTGGGGGAGCGGCTGCGCGCCGACATCCTGGCCGTCACCGGGCTGACGGGATCCGTCGGGCTCGCCGCGTCCAAGATGCTCGCGAAGATCGCCTCCGAGCAGGCCAAGCCCGACGGACTGGTCCTCATAGCGCCCGGCACCGAGCGCGCCCTGCTCGCACCCATGCCGGTGCGGATACTGCCGGGTGTGGGCCCGGCGACCGGTGACCACCTGCGGCGGGCCGGGATCCACACCGTCGGCGAACTGGCCGAGGCGGGCGAGGACGAGCTCGTCCGGCTGCTGGGCAAGGCGCACGGGCACGCGCTGCACGCCATGGCGCTCGCGCACGACGAGCGTCCGGTCGTCGCCGAGCGCGAGGCCAAGTCGGTGTCGGTGGAGGACACCTACGACGTGGACATCCACGACCGGCTGCGGGTGGGCCTGGAGGTGGGGCGGCTCGCCGACCGGTGCGTGCGGCGGCTGAGAGGATCCGGGCTGTCGGGGCGGACCATCGTGCTGAAGGTACGGCGGTACGACTTCTCGACGCTGACCCGCTCCGAGACGCTGCGCGGTCCCACCGACGACCCGGCGGTGGTGCGGGAGGCGGCGGCCCGGCTGCTGGAGGCCGTGGACACCACGGGCGGGGTGCGGCTGCTCGGCGTGGGGGTGACCGGACTCGCCGACTACACCCAGGAGGACCTGTTCGCGCAGGCGGCGGGCGCGCGGGAGGAGAGCCCCGTCGAGGAACCGGCGGACGAGGCGGCCGAGGAGCAGCCGGCGCCGGCCGAGCGGCACTGGCCCTCGGGCCACGACGTGCGGCACGCCGAGTACGGGCACGGATGGGTGCAGGGCAGCGGACTGGGCCGGGTCACCGTGCGCTTCGAGACGCCGGTCTCGGAGCCGGGCCGGGTGCGGACGTTCCGTGTCGACGACCCGGACCTGCGGCCGGCGGATCCGCTGCCGCTGGTGCGAAGACCCGACGGGGCCCCGGCGGAGCCCCGTGCGGCCCGGGACGTGGAGCCGGTGCCGTCACGGGAACCTCGGGAACCTCCTCGAAGCACCTCCTCCTCGTCGGTTCGGTGAGTGCGGGCCGCCCGGGCCCCTCGCCCCGGCAGTGGTGGGTGAGTCGGTGGCGCCGGGGCGGCGGCCGGGCGGGGGCGGGACGGGCGCGGGCTGCGGAGGGCTGGGCGGAGGGTGAGTCGGCGGGGTGCCCGGCGCGGCCTGGCCGGTACTGCCTGGTGCGGGGACGGTGTCAGGCCTCCTCGGTGCCCGAGCCCGCGAGTCTGCCGAAGTCATGGTCGGGAAGCACGGGAGCGGGGGCCACGTCGAGACCGTAGTGGTGGTAGAGCTGCAGTTCCTGTTCGGGGGAGAGATGACGGCCGACGCCGAAATCGGGGGCGTCCTTGATCAGCGCCCGGTCGAAGGGGACGCGCAGCGCACCGTCGACCAGGTCGCTGGGCTCCAGGGGCACGAAGGCGTCCCGGGAGAACAGACCGGTGCGTATGGCGGCCCACTCCGGCACGCCCGTGGCGTCGTCGAGGTACACCTCGTCCACCGTGCCGATCTTGTCGCCGTTGCGGTCGAACGCCTTGCGGCCGATCAGGTTGCGCGGATCGATCTCGGTCTGCACGGTCCCTCCACATGGTCGCAACTCATCCGTAAGCACTACGAAAGAGCACAATCGTCGCGGCGGCCACTCGAAGGCCTGTGCGCCCGCCCCGCTGGTAGGCTGACAGCGGCTGCTGACCCCGTGCGGGAGAGTCCTCCGGCATCGTCGGAGGCGCCGAAGGAGCAAATCCTCCCCGGAATCTCTCAGGCCCACGTACCGCACGGACGAGGTCACTCTGGAAAGCAGAGCGGGTGTCGACGGCTTCCGCTCTCACCGACGGTGAAAGCCGGGTGCCCTCGGGCGGCCCCGGTGAAGCTCTCAGGTTGAGATGACAGAGGGGGAGGCCGTCGGGGCACCCGTGCCGTGGTGTCCCTCGAAGGTCGCGTCAGACCAGGAGGCCTCCGCAATGACCGCCCAGCGCATCCCGCTCTCCGAGCTCGAACAGGGCATCCCCTTCGAGCAGCGTCACATCGGCCCCGACCACGAGGCCCGGGCCAAGATGCTCGCGCAGGTCGGCTACGGCTCGCTCGACGAGCTGACCGCCGCCGCGGTACCCGATGTGATCAAGAACGCCGACGCACTCGACCTGCCGGGCGCCCGCACCGAGGCCGAGGTGCTGGCCGAGCTGCGCTCGCTCGCCGACCGCAACCAGGTCCTCGGCTCCATGATCGGGCTCGGCTACTACGGGACGTTCACCCCGCCCGTCATCCTGCGCAACGTCATGGAGAACCCGGCCTGGTACACGGCGTACACGCCCTACCAGCCCGAGATCTCGCAGGGCCGGCTCGAGGCGCTGCTGAACTTCCAGACCGTGGTCGCCGACCTGACCGGGCTGCCCACCTCCGGCGCCTCCCTGCTCGACGAGGGCACCGCCGCCGCCGAGGCGATGGCCCTGTCCCGCCGCATGGGCAGGAACAAGAAGGGCCTGTTCCTGATCGACGCGGACGCGCTGCCGCAGACCGTCGCCGTCATCGAGACCCGCGCCGAGCCGACCGGCGTCGAGGTCGTCGTCGCCGACCTGAGCGAGGGCATCCCCGCCGAGATCGCCGAGCGCGACATCAACGGCGTGCTCCTGCAGTACCCGGGCGCCTCCGGCGCCGTACGCGACATCAAGCCGGTCATCGACCAGGCGCACGAGCTGGGCGCCCTGGTCACCGTCGCCGCCGACCTGCTCGCCCTCACCCTGCTGAAGTCGCCCGGCGAGCTGGGCGCGGACATCGCCGTCGGCACCACCCAGCGCTTCGGCGTGCCGATGGGCTTCGGCGGACCGCACGCCGGCTACATGGCGGTGCACGAGAAGTTCGCCCGCAGCCTGCCCGGCCGCCTGGTGGGCGTCTCCGTCGACGCCGACGGCAACAAGGCCTACCGCCTCGCGCTGCAGACCCGCGAGCAGCACATCCGCCGCGAGAAGGCCACCAGCAACATCTGCACCGCGCAGGTGCTGCTCGCCGTCATGGCCGGCATGTACGCCGTCCACCACGGCCCGGACGGGCTGAAGGGCATCGCCGAGCGCACCCACCGCTACGCCGCTGTCCTGGCCGAAGGACTGAGGGCGGGCGGCGTCGAGGTCGTCCACGGCGCGTACTTCGACACGCTGACCGTCAGGGCCGAGGGCCGGGCCGCCGAGGTCGTCGCCGCCGCCCGCGAGGCCGGTGTCAACCTGCGCCTGGTCGACGCCGACCACGTCTCCGTCGCCTGCGACGAGACCACCACCCGCGCCCACCTGCGCAGCGTCTGGTCCGCCTTCGGCGTGGCCGGCGACATCGACGCCCTGGACGCCGCCGCCGGTCAGGCGCTGCCCGAGGGCCTGCTGCGCACCGACGCCTACCTCACCCACCCCGTCTTCCACGAGCACCGCTCCGAGACCGCGATGCTGCGCTATCTGCGCCGGCTCGCCGACCGCGACTACGCGCTCGACCGCGGCATGATCCCGCTGGGCTCCTGCACCATGAAGCTCAACGCGACCACGGAGATGGAGCCGGTCACCTGGCCGGAGTTCGGGCAGCTGCACCCCTTCGCGCCCGCCGAGCAGGCCCAGGGCTACCTCCAGCTCATCCACGAGCTGGAGGACCGTCTCGCTGAGGTCACCGGCTACGACAAGGTCTCCCTCCAGCCCAACGCCGGCTCCCAGGGCGAGCTGGCCGGCCTCCTCGCCGTGCGCGGCTACCACCGCGCCAACGGCGACGAGCAGCGCACCGTCTGCCTCATCCCGTCCTCCGCGCACGGCACCAACGCCGCCAGCGCCGTGATGGCCGGCATGAAGGTCGTCGTCGTCAAGACCGCCGAGGACGGCGAGATCGACGTCGAGGACCTGCGGGCCAAGATCGAGCAGCACCGCGACCAGCTCGCCGTGCTGATGATCACCTACCCGTCCACGCACGGTGTGTTCGAGGAGCACGTCGCCGACATCTGCGCCCAGGTCCACGACGCGGGCGGCCAGGTGTACGTCGACGGCGCCAACCTCAACGCCCTGGTCGGCCTCGCCAAGCCGGGTCACTTCGGCGGCGACGTCTCCCACCTGAACCTGCACAAGACGTTCTGCATCCCGCACGGCGGCGGCGGCCCCGGCGTCGGCCCGGTCGCCGTGCGGTCGCACCTGGCGCCGTACCTGCCCAACCACCCGCTGCAGCCGGAGGCCGGACCGGAGACCGGCGTCGGACCGATCTCGGCGGCGCCCTGGGGCTCGGCCGGCATCCTGCCGATCTCCTGGGCCTACGTCCGGCTGATGGGCGGCGAGGGCCTCAAGCGCGCCACGCAGGTGGCCGTGCTGAGCGCCAACTACATCGCCAAGCGCCTGGAGCCGCACTTCCCGGTGCTCTACACCGGCCCCGCCGGCCTGGTCGCGCACGAGTGCATCATCGACCTGCGCCCGCTGACCAAGGAGACCGGCGTGAGCGTGGACGACGTGGCCAAGCGGCTGATCGACTACGGCTTCCACGCGCCGACGATGTCCTTCCCGGTGGCCGGCACGCTGATGATCGAGCCGACCGAGTCCGAGAACCTCGCCGAGCTGGACCGCTTCTGCGACACGATGATCGCGATCCGCGCCGAGATCGAGAAGGTCGGCTCGGGCGAGTGGCCGGCGGACGACAACCCGCTGCGCGGGGCCCCGCACACCGCCGCCGCGCTCGGCGGGGAGTGGGAGCACGCCTACAGCCGCGCGGAGGCGGTCTTCCCGGCCGGCGTCTCGGCCGCCGACAAGTACTGGCCGCCGGTGCGCCGCATCGACCAGGCCTTCGGCGACCGGAACCTGGTCTGCTCCTGCCCGCCGCTGGACGCGTACGGCGACTGAGCCGCCCGGCGCCACGACGGAAGCGGGCCCCGCCCCGGCAGCAGGAGCCGGGGCGGGGCCTCGCCGTATCCGCGGGACAGGCGTCGTATGCGCGGGGCAGACCGCGCGCCCGGGCAGGCCGTGGGCGCGGCGCGGGTCAGGCCGGGTAGGCGTGGGTCTGGGCCGCCTTGACGGACGCCCAGACCTCCGCGCCCGGGCGCAGGTCGAGTTCGACGGCCGAGACCGTGGTCAGGTCGGCGGCGAGGGCGAGCTCCCCGGTGAGGTCCACGCGGATCTGGTCGCCGTGCGTCTCCAGGCCGGCGACCTCGCAGCGCCACAGGTTGCGCGCGCTGGAGCCGGTGGGGCGCTCCCGGTGCAGGGTGACCGCGCCCGGCGGGAACGCCACGAAGGCCGGTCCGGACAGATCCTCGGTGGTGGCGACGGCGGGGCCGGCCTCCAGGCGCACGCGGTGGCCCTCGGCCCGCCCGCGGTACAGGTTCAGGCCGACCAGCTGGGCGATGTAGTCCGTGCGGGGCCGGCGGGCGATGTCGGCGGGGGCGCCCTCCTGCACCAGGCGTCCGTGCTCGACGACGACCAGCCGGTCGGCCAGCACCATCGCGTCCAGCGGATCGTGCGTGACCAGGACGGCGACGGCCTCGAACTCGGCCAGATGACGACGCAGCTGGGCGCGGACCTCCAGCCGGGTGCGGGCGTCCAGCGCGGCCAGCGGCTCGTCCAGGAGCAGCAGCCTGGGCCGGGTGGCCAGGGCCCGGGCCAGGGCGACGCGCTGGGCCTGGCCGCCGGAGAGCCGCCGGGGCTTGGCGCCTGCGTGATCGGCCAGGCCCATGCGCGCCAGCCAGTCGGCGGCCCGCGCGCGGGCCTCGGCCTTCGAGGACCCCTGGCAGCGCGGTCCGAACGCCACGTTGTCCAGCGCGGACAGGTGCGGGAAGAGCAGGTAGTCCTGGAAGACGACACCGACCGGGCGCGCCTCCGGCGGTGTGCGGTCCAGCTCTGCGCCGTCCAGGCGCAGATGGCCGCCGGTGAGCGGGGACAGGCCGGCGAGCGCGCGCAGGGCCGTGGTCTTGCCCGCGCCGTTCGGGCCGAGCAGCGCGACGACCTCGCCGGGGGCGGCGGTGATGGCCACGTCGAGCCGGAAGGCGCCGCGCTCGACGACGAGCCGGGCGTCCAGCCCGTCGCCGGACGGCTCCTCGGCGCGGACGCCGGTCGGGGTCTCGTCGATGTCGGTCATGAGGTGATCATCCAGGGTGGGAGGTGGCCGACCCTCACGAGGAGGCCGTCATCCAACGGTCCCGCAGACCGGCCAGGACCGCGATCGACACGGCCAGCAGCACCAGGCTCAGGGCGATCGCGGCGGCCGGGTCGTCCTGCAGCGCCAGGTAGACCGCGAGGGGCATGGTCTGGGTACGGCCGGGAAAGTTGCCGGCGAAGGTGATCGTCGCGCCGAACTCGCCGAGCGCCCGCGCCCACGCGAGGACGGCGCCCGCCGCGATGCCGGGCGCGATCAGCGGCAGGGTGACCCGGCGGAACGCGGTGAAGCGGGACGCTCCCAGCGTCATGGCGGCCTCCTCGAAGCGCGGATCGGCGGCCCGCAGCGTGCCCTCGACGCTGATGACGAGGAACGGCATGGCCACGAACGCCTCCGCGACCACCACGCCGGACGTGGTGAACGGCAGCGTGACGCCGAACCACGTGTCCAGCCACTGCCCCACGACCCCGTTGCGCCCCAGCGCGAGCAGCAGCGCCACACCGCCCACCACCGGCGGCAGCACCAGCGGCAGCGTCACCAGGGCTCGTACCAGGCCGCGTCCGGGGAAGTCCGTACGGGCCAGCAGCCAGGCCAGCGGGACGCCGAGCACCAGGCTCACCGCGGTGGCGGCGGTGGCGCTGATCAGGGAGAGCTGGAGCGCCTGCCACACCTGCGTGCTGGTCAGCTGGTCGGGCAGGCTGCGCCAGGGGGCCCGGACAAGCAGGGCGAGCAGCGGCAGCAGCAGGAACGCCAGACCCACTAGGGCGGGCACCAGCAGGGGCAGCGGCACGCTGCGCACGGCAGGACGGCGCCGCGCCCCGCCTCGCGGGTTCACGGCACCGGCCCTGTCGCCGCGGGTCACGGCTTTCACGGCTTGAGGAACCCGGCCTGGTTCAGGACCTTCTGGCCCTCGGCGGAACGCACCAGCTCGACGAACGCCTTGGCCGCGGTGGCGTTGCGCGCGTCCTTGAGCAGGACGATCGGGTAGTCGTTGACGGCCTTGGCGGACTCGGGGAACTCCACGCCCTCCACCTTGTCACCGGCCGCGTGCACGTCGGTCTTGTACACGACGGCCGCGTCGGCCTCCTTCAGCTCCACCTTGGTCAGGGCGCTCTTGACGTCCTGCTCGTAGGAGACGGGGGTGAGCTTGAGGCCGCTCGCGTCCAGCGCTTTCCGGGCGGCGGCGCCGCAGGGCACCGTCTTGTCGCACAGGACGACCTTGAGGCCGGGGTCGGTGAGGTCCTTGAGCGAGGAGATCTTGTCCGGGTTGCCCGGCAGGGTCGCGATCTCCAGCTGGTTGCGGACGAAGGTGGCGGGCGTGCCGGCCGCGTCGTCCTTGTCGGTGACGAGCTTCATCGTCTTGGCGCTGGCGGCGGCGAACACGTCGGCGGGCGCCCCGCTGATGATGCCGGCGGCGAGGGAGTCGCTGCCGCCGAAGTTGAAGGACACCTCGGTGCCCGGGTGCTGCCGCTCGAACTCCTTGCCCAGCGTCGTGAAGCTCTCCTTCAGGGAGGCCGCGGCGAAGACGGTCACCTTGCCGGACAGCTTCTGCGAGGAGGCGCCCGGGGAGCCGGCGGACGGCGAGGACTTGTCGGAGGACGAGTCGTCGGAGGAGGAGCACGCGCTGAGGGCCAGCAGCGCCGCGGCTCCCGCACCGGCCATCCGCAGCGTCCGGGTCCGGCGCACTGAACGGGTCATCACGGGTGTACTCCTCTGGTCGTGCACGAAGAAGACTGTCGCGCCCTGGGGGCACGGCCGTGCGGGGCCGTGCGGGGATGATACTGCCGCAAGTGCGAGGGGGAAGTCACCTGTCGCATCGCATGAGCTGGCGTTCTTGCCGTTCGAGGTGGCATGTGCGTTTGTACGGACCTCGCCGTGGGGGCGGACTTCGGACTTCCCGGAGGTGGTGGCCGTGGCCGTGGCACTCGCGGAGCTCGTCCTGACCGGTGACCTCGCCCGGCCCGCGCGCCTGACCGTGCCCGACCCGCTGAGCCGGCCGCAGCACCGGGCGGGGGTGCGTTTCGAGTGCGCCACCAGCGGTGTGCGGCGCCACCGGTTCACCGGGCCCCGGCCGTACGACGTGCCGGCCGACGCGCGGCCCGCCTTCGACGCGGCGCGGCGCAAGGACCGCCTGTGCTTCCTGATCGCTGTCGCGGGCGCCGACGGGCACCGCACGCTGCTGTCCTGGGCCGAGATCGACCCGGACTTCGCCGCCGCCCCGGTGCTGCCGGCGGTGGCCATGGACGACGCCCCGCTCGACGGCGCCGGCCCCCGGCTGGTCCTGCCGCAGGACCTCCGCGGGCGCGTACGTCATCGGCATCAGGGCGATCCGCGTGGACGGCGGCTACGGTGCGGCCACCGCGGCCTGAGGCGGTTCGACCGGACGGCCCCGTGAGTCCTCGCCCGAACGAGAGGCCCTGAGGGCTGTCGTCGCGCGCCCGCCAGGGACTACGGGACAGCCCTCAGGCCCGGTCGATGTGCACGTTCGTCGACTTCACGCGGGCGGTGGCCTCCATGCCGACCTCCAGGCCCAGTTCCTCGACCGCCTCCCGGGTCAGCAGGGAGACCAGGCGGTGCGGGCCGGCCTGGATCTCGACCTGCGCCGCCACGTCGCCGAGCTTGACGGCGGTCACGATCCCGGGGAAGGCGTTGCGGACCGAGGTGGAGGAGGCGTCCTCCTCGGCGCCGGAGGCGGCCAGTTCCACGGAGAACGCGGCGAGGTCCCGTCCGTCGACGAGCCGCCGTCCGCTCTCGTCGCGGTGGGTGGCGACCCGGCCCGCGTCCGCCCACCGGCGCGCGGTGTCCGGGCTGACGCCGAGCAGGCGGGCCGCCTGGCCGATCGTGTACGACTGCATGCGGGCCACGATAGGGCCATCGCCGGGCGGCACGGACCCGGGGGGCGGCGCCGGGGCGTGCCGCGACGGCTCAGCCGGTGTGCACGCGGGGCCGCCGGCCGCGGTCCGGCTCCGCCTCGCGCAGCACCTCGCGGGTGACCGGCGCGACCTCGCCCTGGCCGAAGAGGAAGAAGCGCAGGAAGTTGCGGAACGGGTTCCCCTCGGTCCACTCGAAGTAGATGTGCGGGATGCGGCCCGTCGTGTCGCGGACGTCGAGGAGCAGCGCGGCCAGGGCGTTCGGGACCGAGGACGACTCCAGGGCCAGCACCCGGTAGCGGTCGTGCAGCACCTCGCCGCGCACCGTCAGATCGGCCTCGAACTCCGAGGGGTCGGCCACCGTCACCTCGACGAAGACGAAGTCCTCCGTCTCGGGGATGTCGTTGTCGGCGCGGATCTGCTCGATCTTGTCGTGGTACTCGGCCTTGTCCCGGCGGCCCGGCTTGTTGGCGATGAACCGGATCCGGCGACTGGCGATGTCCCTGACGAACCGCTCGGCCATCGGGTCCATCGACACGCTGGTCACCCGCAGTTCGAAGGCGCGGGCCAGCCGGGACAGCAGCGACACCAGGATGATGCCGACGATGAAGCAGGCGCCGATCTTCACGCCGTCCGGGCGTTCGATGACGTTGACGACGGTCGTGTAGAGGAACACCGCCGAGATCACCGCGAACGCGACGGTCCAGTGGCGCTCGCCGGCCTTGCGGGCGGCGATCGTCACCGCGATCGCCGCGGAGCTGATCAGCACCAGCACGCCCGTGGCGTAGGCGCCGCCCTGCTTGTCGACGTTGGCGTCGAAGATCCAGGTGACCAGGAAGCCGATCAGGGTGAAGACGAGGACCATCGGCCGGACCGCCCCGGCCCAGTGCGGCGCCATGCCGTAGCGGGGCAGGTAGCGCGGCATCAGGTTGAGCAGCCCGGCCATCGCGGAGGCGCCCGCGAACCAGAGGATGGCGATGGTCGATACGTCGTAGACCGTGCCGAAGGTGTTCCCGATGTAGTGGTGCGCCAGGTAGGCCAGCGCGCGTCCGTTGGCCTTGCCGCCGGGCTGGAACTCCGGCGCCGGGATCAGCAGGGTGGTGATGAGGCTGGTGGCGATCAGGAAGCAGCTCATGATCAGCGCGGCCGTGGTGAGCAGCTTCTTGGTGTCCCGGATCCGGCCGGCGGGCCGCTCCTCGGTGTCGGCGCGGTCGCCCCGCACGTGCGGCATGACGGCGACGCCGGTCTCGAAGCCGGACAGGCCGAGCGCGAGTTTGGGGAAGACCAGCAGGGCCACGCCGACCATGGCGAAGACGCTGCCGTGCTGGGTGGTCAAGGCGCCCGTCCAGTCGGTGACCAGGTGGCCGGCGGTGACGACGTGCCACAGCCCGATGACCACCACCACGACGTTCAGCGCGAGGTAGACGCCGACCAGCACGACCGCGACGCCGATCGCCTCCAGGAACCCCTTGAGGAACACCGCGCCGAGCAGTGCCAGCAGGATCAGCGTGATCAGCATCTGGTGGGTGTGCAGCGCGCTCGTCAGATGGGGGTTCTCCACCAGGTGGGTGGAGGCGTCGGCGGCCGACAGGGTGATGGTGATCAGGAAGTCGGTGGCGGCGAAGCCGAGCAGGGTGAGGACGAACAGCTTGCCCTGCCAGAACGAGAGCAGGCGCTCCAGCATCGCGATGGAGCCCTGTCCGTGCGGGCTCTCCTCGGCGACCCTGCGGTACACCGGCAGCGCGCCGGCGAGGGTGACCAGGACCAGGACGAGGGTGGCGACCGGTGACAGCAGGCCGGCGGCCAGGGCGGCGATGCCCGGCTGGTAGCCGAGGGTGGAGAAGTAGTCGACACCGGTCAGGCACATCACCCGCCACCAGCGCTGTCCTTCGTGCGGGGGCTCGGGTGCGGCGTGCGGCGCCTGCTGCACGCCCTTGCCCATGTCGGACAGGCCTTCCAGCATCCAGGCGCGCAGCCGACTGGGAGGGTGTTCGGTGGTGGCCATCGGCCCTGCTCCTGATGTACGGCTCGGTGAGATCGGGCCTTCGTGCGGACGGAGCACCAGCGTATGCAGAGCGTGACGCCGGGGCCCACGGCTACCGGCCGAGCGGACGTCAATCTTCCGTTAAGAGTCACCGCGGGCGGGAGCTGGCGCGGGTTTCGTCCGGAATCGACGCGGCCCCTCCGTCCGAAGTCGCCGAGGGATCCTGCGTCCAGCATGACCGGACCGGCGCCGGCCCGCACACGCGGCCGCCGCCGCGCCACCGTCCTTGGGCCAGGTGGTGTGGGGGTTCCCGACAGCGGCACGGCACCGCCGCGGGGCGAGCACCAGTGCGGAGAACCGGCTCAGCGGATCGCCGCGCGAGGCGCTCGGCCGGTGACCGGCGCCGTGGGGGCGCTCGCCGGACCGCCCGTCGGGGCGGGCGTCGCAGGGCGCGCGTCGGGGCCGGTTCGCACGGTGTGTGCGGGCCGGCCCCTCGTGGTGGTCTGAGGCGGCGCGCCGGGGCGGGCCGCCCGTCGTGCTCAGGCCGCGGTCATCACCCGGTCGGCGCCCAGCGGGCGGTGCGGTGCGATGACGCGGCCGTCCGGCAGGAGCTCACCGGTGTCCTCGAAGAGGAGGACGCCGTTGCACAGCAGGCTCCAGCCCTGCTCCGGGTGGTGCGCCACGAGACGGGCGGATTCCCGGTCGGCGGAGTCGGCTGTCGGGCACGGTGGCTGGTGCTGGCACATGGATGGGGTCTTCCGCTCTGGTGTGTGGTCCGGGATGGCTGTCGTGTCCGTCCCGCGGCTGTCGGCATGCTGCATGGCCGCCCCCCGTTCGATAAGTCGGACTGGAACCAGTGTTGCCCCGCGGACGTGATTCCGCAGGTATTTCGCGGCACCGCTTCTCAAAGGTTGGAGACGCGTCACCCGCGTGAGCGGTTGTCTTCAACCCCACTGTCACTTCGGGTGGTTCGCGGTGGCCGAAGCGGACTAGTCCGGCCCCGCCGCGGGCCCTCGCGGACCCACGGCGCCGTACCCCGCCGCCGGGGTCCGGCAGCGGGGTACGGGGTGGCTGTCGAGGTGCGGAGGCGCCGAGGTCAGGCGGGTGAGCCGAGGAGTCGCACCGGTGCCGCCCGGTGGGTGAGGACCGGCAGCAGGTCGGCGACCCGGTGCGGCACGTGGGCCGGGATGCCGGGCGGGGCGGGGGCCAGCGGGACCAGCAGGTCGGAGGGTTCCGGATGGCCGGTCGCGCCGTCTCCGGCGATGTCGCCGTGCAGCCACAGCGTCAGCATGTACAGGCTGGGCATGGACAGCAGGCGCGGCTGGTAGGGCTGGCCCATGGTCTCGGCCTGGCGCAGCGCGCGCTCGGTCGAGGCGACGTAGGGCCCCTCGAAGAAGTGCGAGAACGCCCAGCCGTCGGGGGTCAGCATGGTCTCGGCCGCGGCCACCGCGTGATCGCCGCAGCGGATCAGGAAGCGCCACCCGGCCAGCCGGGTCGCGGCCATCCCGTCGGCGCTGATCCGGTCCAGGACGTGCACGGGCAGCGGGAGTTCGGGGGTCGCCGGCTCCTGGGCGGCGCGGAGGGCGGGAGTCGGCGCCTCACGCACGGCGGTGGGGGAACCGAGTGCGGTGAGCACGGAACGCAGGGCGGGGGCGGGAGCCGGGGGGACATGCAGCGGCATGGTGGGTCGCCTCTCATTCGACAGGCACGGTGGCGCGAGGGCGGGGCGTGGGGCGGACGACGCTGTCAGCTCTCGGGCAGGAGGGAGTGGGGCCGGTCCTGGTGGACAAGTGAGGGATGCGGAGCGCGGCATGCCGCATGGGCCCTGACCGTGAGAGCCAGGGCGGCGGTGCCTACCTTCTGCCGTGGTGCAGAGTTTATACGACAAATGTTCAGATGGTGTTTCGCCTAGCTGTTTCGCCTGTGAACGGCAAGGCTCTATTCGGCCGGAGATTCGCGGAAATCGTCCCGCTTTCCGGGCGGGTGCGCCGCGTTGACCTCGGAGTGGGTCCGCGCGGCGGACGGCTGGATGCCGTCGGTGTTTTTCACGAGGCGCCCGGGGTACCCGAAACTGCTGGGTGCTCCATGCCCCGTGAATGTGCCTCTGGTCATCCGAGTCCAGAGTAGTCGGTGCGGGGCGGTGATGGGACGTTATCGATCGCGATGGCGGGGCATCATCCCACCTGACCGGGATCCGGCGGCCCGATCTCCGGCCCGCCCGAGCGAGGAGGGACGCTGCGATGGGGGAGAAGGTCGTGGCAGGCCAGTTCGACCTGTCCGATCGCAACCGCTACCGCGACAAGCTCCGCCGGTGCCTCACGGGACTGGAGCGGCTGCTGCAGGACAAGCGGTTCGACCGGCCGAAGAATCTCATGGGGCTGGAGATCGAATTGAATCTCGTGGGCCCCGACGGACTGCCCAGAATGCTGAATGCGCAAGTACTGGAACGCATCGCCAGCCGCGACTTCCAGACCGAACTCGCGATGTTCAACCTCGAAGTCAACATCGCCCCGCACCGGCTCGGCGGCAGGGTATTCGACCGGCTGGCCGAGGAACTGAGGACGTCACTGGCATATGCCGACCGGAAAGCGGGCGAGGTCGACGCGGGAATAGCGATGATCGGCATTCTGCCGACCCTCGGCCGCGACGACCTGGTCTCGTCCAATCTCTCCGACGTCGACCGCTACACCTTGCTGAACGACCAGATCGTCGCGGCCCGCGGCGAGGACTTCGCCCTCGACATCGACGGGGTGGAGCACCTCGTGTGCACCTCGAAGTCGATCGTGCCGGAGGCCGCCTGCACCTCCGTCCAGCTGCACCTCCAGGTCACCCCGGACCGGTTCGCCGACGTGTGGAACGCGGCACAGGCGGCCAGCGCGGCGCAGATCGCCGTCGGCGCCAACTCGCCCTTCCTGTTCGGACGCGAGCTGTGGCGCGAGTCCCGGCCCCCGCTGTTCCAGCAGTCCACCGACACCCGCCCGCCCGAGCTGCAGGCGCAGGGCGTGCGGCCGCGCACCTGGTTCGGCGAACGGTGGGTCTCCTCGGCCTACGACCTGTTCGAGGAGAACCTGCGCTACTTCCCGGCGCTGCTGCCGATCTGCGACGAGGAGGACCCGCTCGACGTCCTGGCCGAGGGCGGCGTCCCGAAACTCGCCGAACTGGTCCTGCACAACGGCACCATCTACCGCTGGAACCGCCCGGTCTACGACATCGCCGACGGCGTGCCCCACCTGCGGGTGGAGAACCGGGTGCTGCCCGCCGGGCCCACCGTCACCGACGTGGTCGCCAACGCCGTCTTCTACTACGGCCTCGTCCGCGCCCTCGCCGAGGAGTCGCGGCCGGTGTGGACCCGGCTGCCCTTCGAGGCGGCGGCGGCCAACTTCGAGGCGGCCTGCCGGCACGGGATCGACGCCCGGTTCACCTGGCCCCGGCGCGGCCGGCACTCCGGTACGACGGAGGTCGACGCCGTCACCCTCGTCCGTGACGAGCTGCTGCCGCTGGCCGAGGCGGGGCTGAACGCCTGGGGAGTGGAACCGGCCGACCGGGACCTGTACCTCGGCGTGATCGAGGAACGGTGCCGCCGCCGCACCAACGGCGCCCAGTGGCAGGCCGCGACCTTCCACCGCGCACTGGAGAAGGGGATGGACCGGGAAGCCGCCCTCGCCGCCACGACCCGCCGTTACTGCGAGCTGATGCAGCTCGGCGAGCCGGTGCACACCTGGCCCGTCGGCCTGCCCGCCCCGGTCCCGCTCGGTTGAGCGGTTGAGCCGCTGAGCAGCCGAAAGCAGTCGGGCCCAGGCCGTTCCGGTGGCCGTCCGGTCGGCCGAGCGGTCCGGCCGGGCCCGCCCCGGGTGATCCCACCCGGCTGTGGGCGCCCGCCGCTCGGCCGGAGGCTGCCGTCCGCCGAGCGCCCCCGCCCGCCCGGTCTCGGCGGCGGCGGTGGGGGCGCGGGACACGGGGTCGCCCGTGCCCGCGCGCGGTGGATCGGGCAAGCTGTGACCTCCGACGACGGTGGTACGGGAGGCCGGTGTGCAGGCGGAGACGGAGGCGGGGCCCGGGGGAGACTCCTTGCCGTGCGAGGAACCGTCGCGGAGGATCCTCCGTGACGAGACACTGCTCGTGCTCGGGCTCTCGCTCGGGGCGAGCGGCGTGTCCGCCCTGATCAGCTTCATCGGGTCGGTCACCAGACCCGGCGGCCTCAAGGACCAGGCGGCCACGCTCAACGCCTCCGCCGCGCCGGGGCGCCCCTGGCTCGACCTGGCCTGGCAGCTCTTCGGGATCGCCACCGCGCTGGTGCCCGTCGCCCTGGTGGCGCACTTCCTGATGCGGGAGGGGCGGAGCCTGCGCACCCTGGGCTTCGACCGCACCCGCCCCTGGCCCGACCTCGGCCGCGGGGCCGCGATCGCGGCGGTGATCGGCAGCACCGGGATCGCTTTCTACCTGGCCGCCCGCGGCCTCGGCTTCAACCTCACTGTGGTGCCGGAGGCGCTGCCCCCGGTGTGGTGGAAGTACCCGGTGCTGGTGCTGTCCGCCATGCAGAACGCGATTCTGGAGGAGGTCGTCGTCGTCGGCTACCTGCTGCGCCGGCTGGACCGGCTCGGCTGGTCCCCGGGGACGGCGCTGACGGCCAGTGCGGTGCTGCGCGGCTCGTACCACCTCTACCAGGGGGTGGGCGGGTTCGTCGGCAACATGGTGATGGGCGTGGTCTTCGTGTGGCTGTACCGGCGCTGGGGCCGGGTCGGCCCGCTGGTGGTGGCCCACTCGCTGCTCGACATCGGGGCGTTCGTGGGATACGCCCTGCTGGCCGGCAAGGTGGGCTGGCTGCCCACGGCGTGAGGAGCGGACGCGGGAGCGCCGAAGGGGGTGTGCGAGAGGTTCGTACGCCCCCTTCGGCGTGGGGTGACGGCATGCCGCCGCTCCGCCCGCTCAGGCGTGCAGCTCGCCGTCGATGACGGTGACCGCGCGGCCGGTCAGCAGGGTGCGTGCGCCGCGCAGCCCGGTGCGGACGCGGCCGGAGCGGGCGGAGGCCTGGAGGCCGGTGAGGTCCGGGCGGCCCAGGCGCTCGGACCAGTAGGGGGCGAGCGCCGTGTGGGCGCTGCCGGTGACCGGGTCCTCGTCGATGCCCACGTTCGGGAAGAAACACCGGGAGACGAAGTCGTAGCCCCGGGCGGGATCCTCGGCCCGGGCGGTGGCGATGACGCCCCGCGCCGAGTAGGCGGCCAGGGCCTTGTGGTCGGGGGCCAGGCCCCGGACGGTCTTCTCGTCGGCGAGTTCCACCACCAGGTCACCGACGTTCGGCCCGGTGTCGAAGGCGGCGCGCGGCTCGGCTCCGAGGGCCTCGGCGACCCCGTCGGGCACGTCCACCGCGGTGAGCGGGGCGGTCGGGAAGTCCAGGGTGATCGCGCCGTCCTCGGCGGGCGTGGCGACGAGCACGCCGCTGCGGGTGGCGAAGCGGACCGGTCCCGCGTGCGTGCCGGTGGTGTGCAGGACGTGGGCGGTGGCGAGGGTGGCGTGGCCGCACATCGCCACCTCGGTGGCGGGCGTGAACCAGCGCAGCGCCCAGTCGGCCTCGGCGCCGTCGGGCAGCCGGTGCGCGAACGCCGTCTCGGCGTGGTTGACCTCCAGTGCCACTTTCTGGAGCCAGTCGTCCTCGGGGAAGGCGTCGAGGAGGAGCACCCCAGCGGGGTTGCCGGCGAAGGGACGGTCGGTGAAGGCGTCGACGATTCGAATGCGCATGTCCCGAAGGTAGGGGCTCGGCGGAGTGCGGGACCAAGGCCAATCGGCGGTCGGCGGACCGGTTTCCCGCCGGCCGGCCGGGATGCCCGTCGGCGGAGCGGGAGACGGGGAACGCGGCAGGTCGGATGGGGGTTGTCGGACGAGCTATTCCGATATATCGTTGAGACATCGCGACAGATCGACGATGGAATGGGGTGGTGACGATGCGTTCCCACGGACACGAGCACGGACACGAGCGCGGGCACCGTCACGACGGCGGACCCGGTCGCGGCTTCGGTGGTTTCGGCCCCCTCGGTGGCTTCGACGGGCGGCGGGCGGCCTTCGGACCGTTCGGGCCGGGCGGCCCTGGCGGACCCGGTTTCGGACCGGGCTTCGGCCCGGGCCCCTGGGGCGGCCGAGGGCGCGGCGGACCGCGCGGCCGGGCGCGGCGCGGTGACGTACGGGCGTCGATCCTGGCGCTGCTCAAGGACCGTCCCATGCACGGCTACGAGATGATCCAGGAGATCGCCGAGCGCAGCGGCGGCGCGTGGAAGCCCAGCCCCGGCTCGGTCTACCCCACCCTGCAGCTGCTGGAGGACGAGGGCCTGATCGTCAGTGAGAGCGAGGGCGGCAAGAAGCTGTTCGCGCTCACCGACGCGGGCCGCGCCGTCGCCGACGAAGGCCCGGACGCCCCCTGGGAGGAAGCCTCGCGCGGGGTGGACTGGGAGGCCCTCGGCGAGATCCGCCAGGCCGGATTCGGCCTGATGGAGGCCTTCGGCCAGGTCTGGAAGACCGGCAGCAAGGAGCAGCGCGAGAAGGCGCTCGCCGTCGTCAACGAGGCCCGCAGGAAGCTGTACCTGATCCTCGCCGACGAGGGCTGATCCGCTCTCCGGTGAGGAGGACGGCCCGCGGGGCGTCCCGTGGAGCGATCCGCGGGACGCCCCGCGCGTGTCCGCGGACATTGGCCTGATCTCATCCCCAAGGAGGAGATTCCGGCCGGCCGGGTCCACTCCTCGTGGGACGCGCGAATGCTTCTGGGCGTGGATGACGCGGAGCGAAGGGACTGATGGGGTGGGGGACGTGCGAGACCGTATCCCCGGGCAGCCGGCCCACGCGCAGGACGACCGCCGTGCCGACGGCGACGCCGGGCTCGGCGCCGAGCTGACCGCAGTGGTCGCCGCCGCCCGCCGCAGGGCGGTCCGCGACGGCGACCGGCAGACCGACACCGCCCATCTGCTGCACACGCTCCTGGAGTCCGATCCACGGGTGCGCGCCGCCTTCGGCGAGGGCCCGCGGATCGCCCGGCTCTTCGGCTACCTCGTCCAGCGCAGCATCGGCTACGGCCTGCGCTGGCAGTCCTCCGTGGAGGACTCCGGCGCCCTCCCCGTCCACGTGCCGACCGGGGCGGCGGCCGAGGCGGCGCCGGACGGGGCCGACGGCTGTTCGCCCCTGGCGTCGGCCGCCCTGCGGCACGCCCGCGAGCGCGCCGCCCGGCGCGGCGACGGCCCGGCGCGGGGCCTCGACCTGCTGGCGGGCGTCCTCGCGGACCCGGACGCCCGGGCGGTGGAGGTCCTCGCCCGTGCGGGCGTCGACGCGCGCGAACTGGCCGTCCGGCTCGACAACGATGCCAAGGGCCGGCCGGAGGAGTACGCCGGGGACCACCGGGACGCCCGCTGACGCGCCGCGCGGCGTCCACTCGGTGAGACAGGTGTCAAGAGGGGTGACGCTCATGTCATCGCCTGTCATCATGTGCCGATGCGTACGTCTTCGATCAATCAGGGGTGGTCCGGCAAGGGTGCCGGGCTCGGCCTCGCGCTCGTGTCCGCGCTCGCCTTCGGCGGATCCGGCGTCGCGGCCAAGCCGCTGATCGAGGCCGGTCTCGATCCCCTGCACGTCGTGTGGCTGCGCGTCACCGGCGCCGCCCTCGTCATGCTGCCGCTCGCCGTCCGGCACCGCGCGCTGCCCCGCAGCCGCCCCGCCCTGCTGGCCGGCTTCGGACTGCTCGCCGTGGCGGGCGTCCAGGCCTGCTACTTCGCCGCACTCTCCCGCATCCCCGTCGGAGTCGCGCTGCTCGTCGAGTACCTGGCCCCGGCCCTGGTCCTCGGCTGGGTCCGGTTCGTGCAGCGGCGGCCGGTCACCCGGGCCGCCGCGCTCGGCGTGGTCCTCGCGGCCGGGGGCCTCGCGTGCGTCGTGGAGGTCTGGTCCGGGCTGAGCTTCGACGCCCTCGGACTGCTGCTCGCCCTGGGCGCCGCCTGCTGCCAGGTCGGCTACTTCGTCCTGTCCGACCAGGGAGGCGACGCCGGCGACACGGCCCCGGACCCGCTGGGCGTCATCGCGTACGGGCTGCTCGTCGGCGCCGCCGTCCTGACCGCCGTGGCCCGCCCCTGGGACATGCGCTGGTCCGTGCTCGCGCACTCCGCGGACATGAACGGCACCTCGGTCCCGGCCGTCGCTCTGCTGCTGTGGATCGTCCTCGTCGCCACGGTCCTGGCGTACGTCACCGGCGTCCTCTCGGTGCGCCGTCTGTCACCGCAGGTGGCGGGCGTCGTGGCGTGCCTGGAGGCGGTCATCGCGACCGTGCTGGCCTGGGTGCTGCTCGGCGAGCACCTGTCCGCACCGCAGGTCGCCGGCGGCGCCGTCGTCCTGCTGGGCGCGTTCATCGCGCAGTCCTCCGCGCCCGCCGAAGGGTCCGAGGAACCGGTCGCGGGCGGCGGGGGCGGCGCGGAGCGGGAGTTGTCGGCACGCGGAACGGCGGCCTAGAGTGCCGCTCATGCACGCGCACGCACTCGTTCTTCCGCCTCCGGCCGCCTGAGGCGGGCCCTCCGGTGACAGGCCCGGCGTCTCGCCGGGCCGAACGGTGCTGCCCGCAGAAGAAGTCCGCCGCCCCCGCCCGACCGGGGCCGGCCAACCCGAACTTCTGCACCTCTGCGGAGATGACTCGTGTCGCACACTTCCTCCGGCCTGCCCGTCGGGCGTGGCCTCCTCTACCTGATCGTCGCCGGCGCCGCCTGGGGCACCGCGGGCGCCGCCGCCTCCCTGGTCTATCGGGCCAGTGACATGGGGCCGTCCGCCCTGTCCTTCTGGCGCTGCGCGACGGGTTTCGCACTGCTGCTCGCCGTACGGCTGCTGCGCCCGCGTGTCCGGCCCGCCGCGCCCCTGCCCCTGGGCCGCCGGCTGCTGCGCGCCGGTGCCACCGGCGTCGGCCTCGCGGTGTTCCAGACCGCCTACTTCGCCGCCGTCCAGGCCACCGGCCTCGCCGTCGCGACCGTCGTGACGCTCGGCGCCGGGCCCGTGATGATCGCGCTCGGCGCCCGGCTCGCCCTGGGCGAACGGCTGGGCCGGTCCGGCCTGACCGCGGTCGTCGGGGCGCTCGCCGGACTGGGCGTGCTGGTGCTCGGCGGCGGCGCCGCCACCGTGCGCCCGGGGGGCGTGCTGCTCGCCCTGGCGTCGGCGGCCGGCTACAGCGTCATGACCCTGCTCACCCGGTGGTGGGGCCGCGCCGGCGGGACCGACCACTCCGCCACCACCGTGGGCGCGTTCGCGGTGGCCGGTCTGTGCCTGCTGCCGTTCGCGCTGGCGGAGGGGCTGGTGCCGCACACCGCCGAGCCCGTCCGGCTGCTGTGGCTGCTGGGTTACATCGGGACCGTCCCCACGGCCCTCGCCTACGCCCTCTACTTCGCGGGCGCGGCCGTGGTCCGCTCGGCCACCGTCTCCGTGATCATGCTCCTCGAACCGGTCAGCGCGGCCGTACTGGCGGTCGCGCTGCTCGGCGAGCGGCTGACACCCGCCACCCTGGCCGGCACCGCGCTGATGCTCGGCTCGGTCGTCGGCCTCGCCGCGGCTGAGGCACGGGAGGCGCGGGCCGTGCCGGCGGAGCCGGTCCTCGTGTGAGGCGGCGGGGCGGACCCGCCGCCACGAGGGTCCGCCCCGGCCCGGGGCACGGCGCCCGTCCGGGCCGTACGGCCCCGGGGGCGGGACGTCCTCGGCCGTACGCGCGGGACGGGCCGGCGGCGGGATGTCCTCGGCCGTACGCGCGGGACGGGCCGGCGGCGGGCGGCCCCCGGGCTCACGCCCCCTGTCTGCGCAGCAGGTGCTCCCGGGCCGCCGCGTCCCGCGGGCCGTCCCGTTCCGCCAGCCGCACCGCGATCCGCTCCTGGACCTCGGCGGACCGCTTGCCGGCGTACTTGAACTTGGCCCGTACGCCGGTCACCTCGAGCCGCAGGCCGCGGATGCCGGACAGTTGCCGTCCGTACGGGACCTCGCCCACCGCGGCCCGGGCCGAGCCGCCGTCCGGCTGGAAGTGGCCGAGCTGACGGTTCAGCAGCTCGGCCTTCTCGGCCGGATCGTCCACGACATGGGCGGTGCACCGCAGTTGGACAGCGGCGTAGAAGCTGGTCGGCACGCCGTGCTCCGGCGGCGTCTGCGGTTCCGCCTGCCAGGGGCCCGGGACGTACACGTAGTCGTCGACCACGCTCAGCAGCACCTCGGGGTCGGCGGCGACGGCGGACCACAGGGGGTTCGGGCGGGCGAGGTGGGTGACGGCCTCGCCCCGGGCGACGTCGTAGGCGAAGTGCAGAGGCTGGACCCACGGAGGCTCGCCGGGCGGGCCGTTCACGGCGAGCTGACCGAAGTCGTGGCCGGCCAGCCAGCGCTGCCACTCGGCGTCCTCGCGGGGCGCGTCCCAGGGGTGGATCAGCATCACAGGGCCCTGAGGTAGTCCGGGAGGTCGGTCCCGGGAGCGAGGTCCGCGTCGGGGAGCGGGGCGCCGTACTCCCGGCGGACCGGGACGACGCCCGCCCAGTGGGGGAGCGAGAGGTCCTCGGGCTCGTCGTTCACCCCGCCCGTGCGCAGCTTGGCGGAGACCTCGGCGAGGTCGACGCGCAGGACGGCGGTCGCCGCCAGCTCCTTGGCGTCGGCGGGGCGGGAATCGGCGGCGCGGCCGGGCACCACGTGGTCCACCAGCGCGTCCAGCGCCATCCGCCTCTCCTCGGGGTCGGTGACCTGGTGGGCGGTGCCGTGCACCACCACGGAGCGGTAGTTGATCGAGTGGTGGAAAGCGGAGCGGGCCAGCACCAGGCCGTCGACGTGCGTGACCGTCAGGCACACCGGCAGCCCCGGGTCGGCCTGGCCGGCCATGCGCAGCGGGCGCGAGCCGGTCGAGCCGTGCACGTAGAGCCGCTCGCCGACCCGGCCGTACAGCGTCGGCAGGACCACGGGCGCACCGTCGCGGACGAAGCCGAGGTGGCAGACGTAGCCCTCGTCGAGTATCGCGTGCACCAGCTCCTTGTCGTACGACGCCCGCTTCGCGGAGCGGGTGGGCACGGTGCGGTCGGTCGGGGTGTAGGCGGGCGGCGCGGTCGGCTGCTCGGTGCCCTGCATGGCGACTCCTCATTGCACTAGTGCATAATGTTGTTTGTGCTAGGAGGATATAGGATCGAGGGACGGCGAGCGGCGGACATCGCCGCGAGCGTCGAACGCGCGGTCGGCCACGGGGCCCTGGAGCCGGGACAGTCGCTGCCGCCCATGCGGGAGCTGGCGGCGGAGCTGGGCGTGAATCCCAACACCGTCGCCGCCGCGTACCGGGTGCTGCGCGAGCGCGGGGTCGTCGAGACCGCCGGCCGCCGGGGCACCCGGGTCCGGCCCGCGCCCGCCACCACCGGCCGCGACCACATCCGGGTGGACGTGCCCGAGGGCGTGCGGGACGTGTCGAGCGGCAACCCGGACCCGGCCCTGCTGCCGCCGCTGGCCCGGGCCTTCGCCGCGGCGGCGGCCGACGGCGATCACGAGCCGGTGCTCTACGGGGACACGGCCGTGGACCCGGAGCTGGAACGCGTCGCCCGCGGCGAACTGGACGCCGCCGGAGTGCCGCGGGGACCGCTCGCCGTGCTGTCCGGATCGCTGGACGGAGTCGAGCGGGTCCTCACGGCCCATCTCAAGCCCGGTGACACGGTCGCCGTGGAGGATCCCGGGTGGGGCAGGACCCTCGACCTGGTGCCGGCGCTGGGACTGCGCACGGCGCCCGTCGCCGTCGACGACGAGGGCCCGCTGCCCGACGACGTGCGCCGCGCCCTGGAGGACGGCGCACGCGCGCTGATCGTCACCGACCGGGCGCAGAACCCGACCGGCGCCGCGCTGAGCGCCCCTCGCGCGCGGGCCCTGCGGGCCGTGCTGCGCGGACATCCGGAGACACTGCTCATCGAGGACGACCACGGCCATGGCATCGTCGACCTCCCCCCGCACCCGCTCGCCGGGGTCACCCGCCACTGGGCCTTCGTCCGGTCGGTCGCCAAGGCCTACGGCCCCGACCTGCGCCTCGCCGTCCTCACCGGCGACGCGGTCACCGTCGACCGGGTCCGCGGCCGGCAGCGGCTCGGCCCGGGCTGGGTGAGCCTGCTCGTGCAACGCGCCGTGGTGCGGCTGTGGGCGGAGGGGACGCCTGCCGAGCGCGGGGTGGCGGCGGAGTACGGCAGGCGCCGCGAGGCCCTGATCGACGCGCTGGCCGAGCGCGGGGTGGCCGCCCACGGGCGCAGCGGGATGAACGTGTGGGTGCCCGTGCCGGACGAGACCGGCGCCGTCGCCCGGCTGCTGCACGCCGGCTGGGCCGTCGCCCCCGGCGCCCGCTTCCGGCTGAGCGCGCCGCCCGGGATCCGGATCACCGTCTCCACCCTGCGCGACGACGAGACGGGGCGGCTGGCGGACGCGGTGGCCGCGGCCCTCGGCCCGACGCCCGCGCGGGGGTACGTCTAAGGGCTGTCCCGTAATCCCTGGCGGGCGCGCGACGACAGCTACGGCGCCTCGCCGCGTTGTCGGAATGCCCGGATACATCCAGTATCCGGGCACCCCTCCGCCTTGCGATCCACCGCATCTGACGCCGCGCACTGATCCACCAGGAATTACGGGACAGCCCTTAGTGCCGCAACAGGCGACGTTCGCCCCGTCGCGACGCCCGGCACGCCTCCCCCAAGCTCGTCGAGCAGGGGGGACCCCCACTAGCCGCACCGGCCGAAAGCCCGAGTACGTCCAGTACCAGGGCTTCCGGCCGGCGCGGCGAGAGCACGCACCGGACGCCGCTCCTTGACGGGCGAACGTCACCTGCCGCGGCACTAGCCGGGCGGCGGGCGGGCTGGGCGTCGACGGGTGCGTGGGGGCGGGAGCAGGGCTGGGCGTCGACAGGCGAGCCGGGCGGGGCGGGGCGTCGGGCGGTGGGTCCGCCGGCGGGGCGCGCTCGACCCGTCGGCGTGATCGGCGAGCGGCTCCTGCCCTACGCGTCGCAGTGGGCGCGGGCGGCGGCCTGCTCCGCCGCCCCCACCGCATCGTCCGCCGTCGTGTCGGCCGCGCCCTCCATCGTCGTGCCGACCGCGCCCTCCGCAGGCGCCCGCACCGGTTCCCGCGCCGCGGTGCGGGCGGACCGGTCGCCGCTCCTGGGGCGGACCTGGGTCAGCGCCGCACCCGCCAGGACGACGACCGCGCCGACCGGAGTGGACCAGGTCAGGTGTTCGCCGAGCACCGCGACGCCCGCCGCGGCGGCGATGATCGGGACGAAGTAGGTGACCATCTGGGCCGTCGTGGGCCCGACCTCGGCGACCAGGCCGTACTGGACGAGCATCGCGAAACCGGTGCCGAGGGCGCCCAGTGCCGCGACCGCGAGCAGCGGCCCCACGGCCAGGTGGCTCGGAACGCTCGTGAACAGCGGGGTGACCACCGCCAGCTGCACCGTGGCGAGCAGCAGCTGCCCGCCCGTCAGGGACAGGTGCGACTCGGGGGAGCCGGCCAGGGTGCGCCGGACGTAGATCCAGCCGACCGGGTAGCTCAGCGAGGCCAGCAGGGCCATCGCCGTGCCGCCCGCGTCCAGGCCCTGGAAGCCCTGCCAGGCCCCCAGCACCGTCAGCACCCCGAGGAAGCCGAGGCCGAGACCGGCCACCCGCACCCGGGTCGGACGGTCCTCCGAGAGGGCGACCAGCGACAGGGCCATGCCCCACAGCGGCGACGTCGCGTTGCAGATGCCGGCAAGCGTGGAGGGGATCGTCAGCTCCGAGTACGCGAAGAGCGAGAACGGCAGTGCGTTGAGGAAGAAGGCGGCGACCGCCAGATGGCCCCAGGTGCGCGCCCCGCGCGGCAGCCGCTCCCGCTTCACGGCCATCGCCACCGCGAGCACCGCCGTGCCGAACACCAGCCGCCCCAGGGTCACCTGGAAGGGGGCGAAGCTGCGCGTGCCCACCTTCATGAACAGGAAGCTGAAGCCCCAGACCAGCGCCAGGAAGGCGAAGCGGGCCCGCCAGGGCAGACGGCGGCCGCCGCCCCGTGCGGACGGGGTGGACGAGGCGGACGGTGGCGGGGAGGAGACGGTCGCGGTGGTCATGCTCGTACGATGCCCCGTCCGGACCTCGTAGCACAATCGAGATTTCGCGCGCGGTATCCCGTAGCATCGCTTACATGTTGAACCTGGAGCGCCTGCGGACCCTCGACGCCCTCGCCCGGCACGGCTCGGTCAGCGGCGCGGCCGACGGGCTGCACGTGACGACCTCGGCCGTCTCGCAGCAGATGTCCAAGCTGGAGCGTGAGGTCGGACAGCAGCTCCTGGCGAAGAACGGCCGAGGCGTCCGGCTCACGGACGCGGGCCGGCTGCTCGCGGAGCACGCGGCGCGCATCCTGTCACAGGTCCAGCTCGCCCAGTCCGACCTGGAGGCCCGGCGCGGCCAGGTGGTCGGCGAGCTGCGGCTGAGCGCGTTCCCCACGGCGGCGCGCGGGCTGTTCCCGGTGGCGCTGTGCCGGCTGCGCGACCGGCACCCCGGCCTCACCGTCACCACCAGCGAGGTGGAGCCCGCGCCCGCGGTGCGCGCGGTGCTGCGCGGCGACGTCGACCTGGCGCTCGTCCTCGACTGGTACAACAAGCCGCTGCCCGTGCCCGAGGGACTCAACCGCGCCCCGGTCCTCGACGACCTCGTCGACGTGGCCGTGCCCGCCGCGCACCCCTCGGCCGACCGCGCCGAGGCCGGCCTGGAGGACTTCGCCGACGACGACTGGATCACCTGGGCCGACGACGAGTTCTGCCACGAGTGGCTGCTGGACACCCTGCGCTCCAAGGGCGTCGAACCGCGCATCGCGCACCGCGCCCAGGAGCACGCCACCCAGCTCGCCCTGGTCGCCGCGGGCCTCGGGGTGTGCGTCGCGCCACGGCTCGGGCGGGGGCCGCTGCCCGCCGGGGTGCGGACGATCCCGGTGCGGCAGGCGGTGCGGCGGCACGTCTACGCCGTCTGGCGCGCCGACGCCGACCGCCGCCCCTCCATCCGCGCCGCGGTGGACGCCCTGCGGACGGCGGGGGAGCAGATCGCCTGACACAGCGGCTGCCGGCCGCCGCGGGCGCGGCCGACAGCCCGGTCAGACGGGCCCCAGCTTGCGGAAGTCCCAGGAGACGGTCTTCTCCGGTGTCAGCCGCACCCACGCGTGCCGGCCGTCGTGCGGCATCTCCTCCAGGCCGAAGTACTTGCGGGCGAACAGGGTCTCGGGCAGGTCGAGTTCGGCGCGCAGCTCCCCGGTGCGCGGTGCCTCGCCCACGAACTCCACCGTTCCCGACAGCTCCACGCCGCGCAGCTGCTCGTAGTCCTCACCGGTGTCGACGACGACCGCCACCCGCGCATCGCGGCGCAGGTCGGCCCAGCGCCTGCTGCGCACCACCGAGTACAGCCACAACGACGAGCCGTCCCACACGAACCACAGGGCGCTCACGTGCGGTGCGCCGCCGGCCGACACCGTGGCGATCCGGCAGGTGCGCTCGGTGGTGAGGAACTCGTCCAGTTCTCCTCGCGTCATCATGATCTTCCGACCCCGGCGCTGCGCGACGGCCATGCGTCCCCCTCCTGTCCCCGCGTCCCGCCCGTCCCCGGCCCCGCTCGTGCCGGAGCCGGGGACGGGCGGGCAGACGTCTCCTGAGGATGAGGCCCCCGGCCCGCTCGCGCAACGGCGGTGCGGCGCGCCGTGCCGGCGGCCGGACGGCCCGTCAGGCGAGCCTGATCTCCTCCCCGGTGACGGAGATGTCCTTGGCGGGCAGCGGCCGGGTCGCCGGGCCCTTCTTGACGCTGCCGTCCGTGGCGGAGAACTCGCTGTGGTGGCAGGGGCAGGCGATCACGCCGTCGGCGACCCGGTTCACGGCGCAGCCCTGGTGGGTGCACTTCGAGGAGAACGCCTGGAACCGGCCCTTCACCGGCTGGGTGACCACCACGCCCTGCGCGGCGAAGACCTTGCCGCCGCCCTCGGGGATGTCGGACGTCTTCGCGAGCACGGCGTCCCCGGATCCCGCCGCGGCCCCGGCCCCGCCGGTACCGCCGCCGGACCCGTCGTCCGACGCTTCCCCCGCCCCACAGGCGCCCAGCACCAGGGCGAACCCCGTGGCGCCGACCGCCGCCACGACCGTACGGCGGGCCGGTGCGCCCTCGGGCTGGAGCGATTCGCTGGTCATGCCGTCGTTCCCTTCGCGCGGACTCGGTGAAACGGACCCCGTGAGCGGGCTCCGGGAGCGCGGACCGCGTGGGCGGCGACCGCCCGCGGGCCGTGATCCGCACAGGGGTACGGTCCGCGGGCACCGGGCGTTCAGTCGCGGTGGGACGGGGAGGAGCCCCCAGTAACCTGGGGCGATGCTGAAGGAAGTCAACGCGACCCGCTTCATCACGCCGTTGCGCGAGGGAGGCTCGCTGCCGGGACTGGTCGAGGCCGACGACTTCGGGACGTACGTCCTGAAGTTCGCCGCCGCCGGACAGGGCCGCAAGACGCTCGTCGCCGAGGTGGTCTGCGGCGAACTCGCCCGCCGGCTCGGACTGCGGGTGCCGCGGCTGGTGACGATCGGCCTCGACCCGGTGCTGGGGCTCGGCGAACCGGAGGAACAGGTGCAGGAGCTGCTGCGCTCCAGCGGCGGCGCCAACCTCGGCATGGACTTCCTCTCCGGCGCGATCGGCTTCGACCCCCTCGCCTTCCCGGTGGACGCGCGGGAGGCCGGACGGATCGTCTGGTTCGACGCGCTGGTGAACAACGTGGACCGGTCCTGGCGCAACCCCAACCTGCTCAGGTGGCGCGGCGAACTGTGGCTCATCGACCACGGAGCGACCATGATCTGGCACCACAACTGGCCCGGCGCCGAAGCCTCCGCCGGCCGCTCCTACGACGCCTCCGACCACGCCCTCGCCCGCTTCCGCCCCGACGTCGCCGCCGCGGCGGCCGAGCTCGCGCCCCTGGTCACCGAGGACCTGCTCGCGGAGGTGACCGCCGAGGTCCCCGACACCTGGCTGGCCGGCGAACCCGGCTTCGACACACCCGACGACCTGCGGCGGGCCTACGCGCGGCCGCTGCTGGCCCGCGCCGCGGCCGTCCATGAGCGCGTCGACGGCCTCGAGGGGGCGAAGTGAGCGACCACCACATCCTCGGAGGCCGCCGGGCCGGCGACCGGCACATCATCCGGGCGGGCCAGGGCGGCGGCCGTGACGTGTTCGAGTACGCGCTGCTGCGCGTCGTCCCGCGTATCGAGCGCGGCGAGTGCGTCAACGCCGGCGTGCTCGTCTACTGCCGGGCCCAGGCCTACGTCGGCGCCCGCACCCACCTCGACGAGGCCCGGCTGCTCGCCCTGGACCCGGCCGCGGACGTGGCCGGGGTGCGGGCCGCGCTCGGCGCCGTCGAGGGCGTGTGCGCCGGCGGGGCGGCCGCCGGACAGGCCGCGGGCGACGACCCCGGAAGACGGTTCCGCTGGCTGGTCGCGCCCCGCTCCACCATCGTCCAGCCCGGCCCCGTCCACACCGGTCTCACCGCCGACCCGGCCGCCGAGGCGGAGCGGTTGCTGGACCTCCTGGTGAGGTAATGGATCACACCCGCCCGGTGTCCCGTTGACACCGGGTGCCAGGGCTTCTAGCGTCACGTCTACCGAAGGTACTAAGCGGTCGCTCACCGCAGACCGGGTTCTCTCAAGGGCGAGGAGAAGCAGACATGTCCACCACTGACCAGCGGGTAGCCGTCGTCACCGGGGCCGCGCGCGGCATCGGCGCCGCCACCGCCGTACGACTGGCCGCCGAGGGCCGTGCCGTCGCGGTGATCGACCTCGACGAGGCCGCCTGCAAGGACACCGTGGAGAAGATCACCGCGGCCGGCGGCCGGGCCATCGCGGTCGGCGCCGACGTGTCCGACGAGGCGCAGGTGGAGGCGGCGGTCGCGCGGATCGCCGAGGAGCTCGGCGCGCCGACCATCCTCGTCAACAACGCGGGCGTGCTCCGCGACAACCTGCTGTTCAAGATGAGCGTCTCCGACTGGGACACCGTCATGAACGTGCACCTGCGCGGCTCGTTCCTGATGACCAAGGCCGTCCAGAAGCACATGGTGGACGCGGGCTTCGGCCGCATCGTCAACCTCTCCTCGTCCTCCGCGCTCGGCAACCGCGGCCAGGTCAACTACTCCGCCGCCAAGGCAGGCCTGCAGGGCTTCACCAAGACCCTCGCCAAGGAGCTCGGCAAGTTCGGCATCACCGCCAACTCCGTCGCCCCGGGCTTCATCGCCACCGAGATGACCAAGGCCACCGCCGAGCGCGTCGGCATGGGCTTCGAGGACTTCAAGGCCGCCGCCGCCACCCAGATCCCGGTGGCGCGCGTCGGCGAGCCGGAGGACATCGCCAACGCCGTCGCCTTCTTCACGGGCGACGCGGCCGGCTTCGTCTCCGGCCAGGTGCTGTACGTCGCCGGCGGACCGCTCAACTAAGGGGTCGGGTACATGACTTCCGTGGAACTCTCCGGCAAGGTCGCCCTCGTCACCGGCGCCAGCCGCGGCATCGGCTACGGCGTCGCCGAGGCACTGGTCGCCCGGGGCGACCGGGTGTGCATCACCGGCCGCAACGAGGAGGCGCTCAAGGAGGCCGTCGACCGGCTCGGCGCCGACCGGGTGATCGGCGTCGCGGGCAAGGCCCACGACGAGGCGCACCAGGCCGAGGCCGTCGAGCGCGTCATGGAGGCGTTCGGCCGCGTCGACCACCTGATCAACAACGCCGGCACCAACCCGGTGTTCGGCCCGATCGCCGACCTCGACCTGAACGTGGCGCGCAAGGTCTTCGAGACCAACGTGATCTCCGCGCTCGGCTTCGCCCAGCGCACCTGGCACGCCTGGCAGAAGGACAACGGCGGCGCGATCGTCAACATCGCCTCGATCGCGGGCCTCGCGCCCTCGCCGTTCATCGGCGCCTACGGCGTCAGCAAGGCCGCGATGATCAACCTCACCCAGCAGCTGGCGCACGAGTTCGCGCCCCGGGTGCGGGTCAACGCGATCGCCCCGGCCGTGGTGAAGACCAAGTTCGCGCAGGCGCTCTACGAGGGCCGCGAGGAGGAGGCGGCGGCGTCCTACCCGCTCGGCCGGCTCGGCGTGCCCTCCGACATCGGCGGCGCGGCGGCGTTCCTCACCTCCGGGCAGTCCGACTGGATCACCGGGCAGACGCTCGTCGTCGACGGCGGCATCTTCCTCAACGCCGGGGTCGGCTGACCGGCCGTCGGGGCCGTCTCCGTTCGGCGCGGATTTCCCCGCGCCCCTTGACGGGAACGGCCCCGACGTCGTGCGACGCCGGGTCGGCGCCGGTATGACAACGTAGTCAGTCACGCACTGATCAAGACCGTGTTCAATGCGGGTTCACCGGGCGACGAGCCGCGGTATGGTCTGCCGACCCTTGGCACGGCGGATCGAGGAGCGTGCGCGTGTTCAACCGGAACCGATGCCTGCGGCCGGCGGCGGCGATCGCGTCCATAAGCCTGGTGGCCGGGTGCGGCGTCCTTTCCGACAGCGGCCCGGACACCAGTGAACCGATCGTGGTGGGCACCACCAGTGCCCCCACCACCCTGGACCCGGCGGCTTCCTGGGACGGCTCCTGGGAGCTGTTCCGCAACATCTACCAGACGCTGCTGGCCTACCCGAACGGCGCCACGACGCCCCAGCCCGACGCCGCGGAGAGCTGCGGGTTCACCGACACCGCCAACCGGGTCTACCGGTGCCGGCTGCGCGCGGGCATGAAGTTCGCCGACGGGGACCCGCTGGACGCCGAGGCGGTCAAGTTCTCCATCGACCGCATCAGGAGCATCGACGTCGCCGGCGGCCCGGCCGGGCTGCTCGGCAGTCTCGACCAGGTGCAGACGGTCGGCGACCGGGACGTCGTCTTCCGGCTCGACAAGCCGGACGCCACCTTCCCGTTCGTGCTCGCCGCACCGGCCATGTCGATCGTCGACCCCGACGACTACTCGGCCCACACCCTGCGCAAGGACGGCCAGGTCTTCGGCTCCGGCCCCTACGTCCTGAAGTCGTACGACGAGGGCAAGCAGGCCGAGCTGGTCAAGAACACCCACTACACGGGGTACGCCGACCGCAGAAACGATGCTGTCACGATCCGTTACTTCCAGGACTCGGCCACGATGGTCAAGGCGCTGCGGGACGGACAGATCGACGTGACCTACCGCGGCCTCGCCGCCGGCGACGTCGTCGCCCTCCAGGGCAACGGGGCGAAGAACCTGCAGCTCGTCGAGGGCTCCGGCGCCGACATCAGCTACCTGGTGTTCAACCCGAAGGACCCGTGGGCCGCCAAGCGGGCCGTGCGCCGGGCCGTCGCCCAGGTCGTCGACCGCGCGGCGATCGCGCACAAGGTCTACAAGGACACCGTCGACCCGCTGTACTCCATGGTCCCCAAGGGCCTCACCGGCCACACCACGGGTTTCTTCGACGACTTCGGCGACCCCAGCGTCCCCAAGGCCCGCGATATCCTCACCTCGGCCGGCATCACCGGAAAGGTCCCGCTCACCCTCTGGTACACCACCGACCGCTACGGCTCCGAGACCGCCGAGGAGTTCCAGGAGCTCAAGCGGCAGCTCGACGCCTCCGGCCTGTTCACGATCACCCTGCGCAGCCGGCCCTGGAAGACGTACGTCGTGGGCTACCAGAAGGGCGAGTACCCGGTGTTCGGGCGTGGCTGGTCCCCGGACTTCCCCGACCCGGACAACTTCATCGCCCCGTTCGTGGGCCGGCAGAACGCGCTCGGCACGCCGTACCCGGCGCCCGAGATCACCAGGGTGCTGCTGCCTCAGTCGCGGCGCGAGAGCGACCGCGCCGCCGTGGTGAAGGAGTTCGAGGAGGCCCAGCAGTTCCTCGTGGACGACGCGCGGCTGCTGCCGCTCTGGCAGGGCCGGCAGTACGTGGCCGCCAGCGACGACATCTCCGGCGGCGAACGCGCGCTCGACCCGTCGTCGATCATGACCATGTGGGAGCTGTACCGCAAGACCAGCTGGTAGACGGCCGGTTCCCGGGGACGCGGGGGCGTTGTCAGTGGTCGCCTGTAGGTTCAGTGGCCTGGAAGTGACCGCACATCGTGAGGACGTTGACGTGACCGACATCGCCATGCTGCCCGGGTCCTGGCGCGGGGTTCTGGGCGACGAGCTGCAACAGCCCTACTTCAAGGAGCTGACCGAGTTCGTCGAGGAGGAGCGGGCGAAGGGGCCGGTGTACCCGCCGCGCGAGGAGGTCTTCGCCGCGCTGGACGCCACGCCGTACGACAAGGTGAAGGTGCTCGTCCTCGGGCAGGACCCGTATCACGGCGAGGGCCAGGGGCACGGTCTGTGCTTCTCGGTGCGGCCGGGAGTGCGGATCCCGCCGTCGCTGCGCAACATCTACAAGGAGATGCACGCGGAGCTGGGCACGCCCGTCCCGGACAACGGCTACCTCATGCCGTGGGCCGAGCAGGGCGTGCTGCTGTTGAACGCGGTGCTGACGGTCCGCGCCGGCGAGGCCAACTCCCACAAGGGGCGCGGCTGGGAGAAGTTCACCGACGCGGTGATCCGCGCGGTGGCCGACCGGCCCGACCCGGCGGTCTTCGTGCTCTGGGGCAACTACGCGCAGAAGAAGCTCCCGCTGATCGACGAGAGCCGGCACGTGGTGGTGAAGGGCGCCCACCCGTCGCCGCTGTCGGCCAAGAAGTTCTTCGGTTCCCGCCCCTTCACCCAGATCAACGAGGCGGTGGCCCGCCAGGGGCACGAGCCGATCGACTGGACCATTCCCGACCTGGGCTGATCTCCTTCCGGGGCCGCGGACCGCGGGACCCGCGCCGGGTTCACCGCTGGGGGCCGTCGTCCGCGGTGGCCGACCAGGCGGGCGGACGGGGGCGATCGGCCTCCGGCGGCAGGGCGGCCCGCCCCGCCCGGACAGCGGGCGGCACCCGGTGGTCCCGTCCCGGCGGCCGCCCCCTGCGCTGCTCCCGAAGCCCCGCTCCCCGCCCTCCGGTCGGTCGCCGGAGTGTCCTCCGCACGCGTCTGCGCCACGAACGGCCGGGCAGGCCCTAGCGTCGGAGGGGTCGGGACGGGGACAGGGCTGGAGGACGCGGTGGCCGAGCGGCAGGAGCAGACGGCGTCGGATGCCGTGATGACGCGGATCGGGCAGGGCGTGATGCTGCATCACGCGGGGGACCGGGAGGAGGCCCGGACGCGGTTCCTCGACCTGTGGCGGGAGATCGGCGAGGACGGCGACGCACTCCAGCGCTGCACGCTCGCCCACTACATGGCCGACACCCAGGACGACCCGGCCGACGAGCTGGCCTGGGACCTCCGGGCGCTCTCGGCCGCCCGGGAACTCACGGACGACCGGCTCGCGGGGCACGAGGCCGAGGTCGCGGTCCGTGCCCTCTACCCGTCCCTCCAGCTGAACCTGGCCGCCGACTACGCGAAGCTCGGCCGCTCGGAGGCCGCCCGCACCCATCTGCGCCAGGCCCGGGGCGCGGCCGAGGCCCTGGCCGACGACAGCTACGGCGACGGGGTGCGTGCGGCGATCCACCGGCTGGCGTCCAGGCTCGGCGACGCGGGTCCGGGGTCCACCGGCGAGCCGGGACCGCCGCGTCGGGCGTCCTAGGGCGTGTTTCGAAAGTGGCGCTGTCCGCCCGAAGGGCGGGCCCTGCGGCGTCTGGTGCGTGTGATCGCAAGGCGGAGGGTCGTCCTCGTACTGGGCGTACGTGGACGATCCCGACAACGCGGCGAGTGCGCGTGCCAGGCGTCGCGGGGCAGGCGGGACTTTCGAAACACGCCCTAGGACCTGTCTGCCAAACCCTCAGCGGCCGTACGCCTGCCCGCAGATCCTCGCCTGGGGGCTGTCCGCCGGCCAGTGGCCGTACTCCCTGCCGAGGGCGCAGACGCCGGTGTTGCCCGGCACCGAGTGACCGATGTCCGGGATGTCGGCGCGCGGCACCTGCGGCGCCCGCCGGTGCCGGGGCGCCGGCGGGGGCGGCAGGGGATCGGCGGAGCGCGGCGACTCCGGCCGCTGCCGCTCGTCGCTCGGTTCCGTCGCCGGCCGGGGCGTGGCCGTCTCCTCGCGGCGCGACGGTCCGACGCGCCCCAGCGCCTCACGGGCGGGGGCCTGTAAGGCGCCCGGCCCGGCGGTGCCATCGGGGCGTGGGGCGGGCGGCCGGGCGGGGCCCGCCGCCGGGTCGGACACGGGCGTCCGCTGGACCGTGACACAGCCGGTGAGGGCCGAGACCGCCACGGTCACCAGAAGCGTTGCGGTGGTCGTCGTTCGATGCACCCGCGCCACTCTGCTGGGTCCGGGCCGCCGACGGACGCCGGACGGGCGGATGATGCCCCGCACGGGTGATCTCCCGCCCCGTACGGCGGGCGCAGGACGGCACGGAGATGACGCCGGGAGCGGCGCGGGAGCGCGCTTTCCCCGCCGGGCGCGTCTCGCGCGCGCCGCGTCTGGCGGTGCGGGCCGCGCCCCTCGCGCGCCGTGGCTCCCTCGGGCAAGTCCCTTCGGCCGCGAGGGGACGCGGCGCGCCGCCCGCGCGGGAATCCGTCCCGCCGGCTGTCGGCTGCCGGCCGTCCCGCCGGTCCCCGCTCGTCCCGCCGGTCCCGGTCGCCCCGTCAGTCCCCGGTCGCCCCGTCGAGGCACTCGCGGAGCAGGTCGGCGTGGCCGTTGTGGCGGGCGTACTCCTCGATCATGTGGGTGTAGATCCAGCGCAGGCTGAACGGTTCGCCGCTGGTCCTGCCCCGGCCCTCGGACAGGTCGTCGAGGCCGCGGCCCGCGGCGTTGCGGCGCGCGGCCTCGATCTCGGCCTGCCAGGTGGCGCGGGCCTCGGCCCAGGTGTCGGCCGCGGTGACGTGGAAGTCACCGTCACGGTCCTCGTCGGTGCAGTAGATCGGCCCCGCGTCCTCGCCGGTCAGCACGGTGCGGAACCAGCCGCGCTCCACCTCGGCCATGTGCCGCACCAGTCCCAGCAGGGACAGTCCGGACGGCGCCACGGCGGCGGTGCGCAACTGCTCGTCGGTCAGGCCCTCGCACTTCCAGGCCAGGGTCTGCCGGTGGTAGTCCAGCCAGCCTTCCAGCATGGTGCGTTCGTCGGCGTTCTGGGCGGGCTCACGGCGCTCGGTCGTCATGGCCCGATCCTGTCCTGACCCGGCCCCGTCACACCACACCTTTTCCGCCGCCGGACGCTGTCTCGCCGGACATCCCCGCCAGCAGCTCGCGCAGTCCGGCGCGCACCTCGTCCAGTTCCGGGGCCTCGGCGTGGAAAGTGCCGGCCACGCAGGAGAACATCAGCCCGTCCGCCCAGGCGACCAGGGACAGCACATGCCGCTCGGGGGCGGTGGACCCCGCCGCCCGCACCAGGACGCCGAGCCGGTCGCGGAAGCGGGCGCCGGCCGCGTCGAAGTGGACCCGCAGCTCCGGCCGGCGGGTCGCCTCCAGGGCCAGCTCGTAGCGGGCGAGGGTCAGTTCGCGGTTGCGGGTCAGGGCGCGATGCGTGGCCAGCGCCAGCCCGTCCACCAGGGAGTCCAGTCCGCCCGCGGGGGCCGGCAGCTCATCGAGGGCCAGCACGCGCGCCTCCCGGTCGGCCAGTCGCCGTACCGCCAGTTCCAGCAGGGCCTGCCGGGTCCGCGCGACGTTCGACGTGGAGCCCTGCGGCAGACCGGCCGCCTCGTCCACCGCCCGGTGTGTCAGGCCGCGCGTCCCGCGCTCGGCGAGCAGGGCGAGGGCGGCGTCGGCGACGCGATCGGCGCGGGAGGCGTGCGCGGGACGAGGGGGCTCGGCGGACATGGAGATCAACCTACCCGTCGGCCGCGGCCGCGGTACGACGCTCACTACGGCCGTAGTATGGTCGAGCCGTCCATCCACTACGGATGTAGTCTCGGTGGTGCGGGAAGCGCCCTAGGAGGAGCCATGCCCCAGTCCCCGTCCGGCGCCGTCGTCATCGGCGGCGGCATCGGAGGTCTCGCCGCGGCGGCGGCCCTGCATCTGGCCGGCCGGCCGGTCACCGTGCTGGAACGGGCCCGGTCCCTGGAGCCGGTCGGCGCCGCCGTCTCGCTCTCCCCGAACGCCCTGCGCGCCCTGGACGTCCTCGGCGTCGGCGACCGGATCCGTGACCTCGCCGCCTGGCAGGGCGACGGCGGACTGCGCGCACCCGGCGGGCGCTGGATCTCCCGCACCGACGCCGCCGCGGCGGCCGAGCGGTTCGGCGGCCCCCTCGTCCTGCTGCACCGCGCCGTCCTGATCGACGCCCTGGCCGGGCTCCTGCCGCCCGGCGCCGTCCGCACCAGCGCCGAGGCGCGCCTCGCCGACCCAGGCGACGACCGCCGTCCGGCCCGGGTGAGCACACCCGACGGCGACCTGGAGGCCGGCCTGGTCGTGGCCGCCGACGGCGTCCACTCCACGACCCGGCGCACCCTGTTCCCCGCCCACCCCGGTGCCGTCTACGCCGGGTTCACCACCTGGCGGACGGTCGTCCCCGTGCCCGGCGTCCGCTTCGCCTCCCACGAGACCTGGGGCCGCGGCTGCCTGTGGGGCACGCACCCGCTCGAGGACGGCCGGGTGTACGCGTACGCCGCCGCCATGACCCCCGCCGGACGGCACGCCCCCGACGACGAGCGGGCCGAACTCCTGCGCCGCTTCGGCCACTGGCACAGCCCGGTCCCCGAGGTGCTGGCCGCCGTCCGGCCCGAGGACGTGCTCCGGCACGACGTGCACCACATCGCCGATCCGCCGCCCGCCTACCACCGCGGCCGGGTCGCCCTCCTCGGCGACGCCGCGCACGCCATGGCGCCGACGCTCGGGCAGGGCGCCAACCAGGCCGTCGAGGACGCCGTCGTCCTCGCCCACCTGTCCGGCGACCTCGCCGCCTACACGGCCGCCCGGCTGCCCCGCACCACCGCCATCGCCCGCCGGGCGGCCCGTGTCGCGCGGGTGGACATGATGCGCGACCGCGCCGGCATCGCCCTGCGGAACGTCGTGATCGCCACGGCCTCCCGCCTCCGGCCCGGGCTCCTGCTGCGCGGCTTCGACGGCATCGCCGACTGGCGGCCCCCGCAGCCGCCGTATGCTGCCGTGCGGACGGACGCGGACCGCCGCTGACCGCCGGCCGGCGCGCAGCGGCGACACCGGCGCGATCGGTGCGGACGCGGCCGTCGGTGGAGGAGCGCGGCGGACGCGTACGAGCGGTGCGCGGCGAACGCGGACGAATGGTGGAGGAGAGCACGTGAAGGTCGGCTGCATCGGACTCGGCGACATCGCGCGAAAGGCGTACCTGCCGGTCCTCGGCACGCGGCCCGGGGTCGAACTGCACCTGCAGACCCGGACGCCGGCGACGCTGCGGCAGGTCGCCGACGGCCTCCACCTGCCCGTCGCGCAGTGCCACACGGACCTCGACTCGCTGCTCGGCGCGGGCCTCGACGCCGCCTTCGTGCACGCGCCCACCGCAGTCCACCCCGAGATCGTCGCCCGGCTGCTCGAAGCGGGTGTGCCCACGTACGTCGACAAGCCGCTCGCCTACGAACTCGCCGACTCCGCGCGCCTGGTGGAGCTCGCCGAGGAACGGAACGTCTCGCTCGCGGTCGGCTTCAACCGACGCCACGCGCCCGGCTACGCCCAGTGCGCCGAGCACCCGCGCGAGATGATCCTGATGCAGAAGAACCGCGTCGGGCTGCCCGAGGACCCCCGCACGATGATCCTCGACGACTTCATCCACGTCGTGGACACGCTGCGGTTCCTGGTCCCCGGCCCGGTCGACGACGTCACCGTGCGCGGACGGGTGCGCGACGGGCTGCTGCACCACGTCGTGCTGCAGCTCGGCGGGGACGGGTTCACCGCGCTCGGCGTGATGAACCGGCTCAGCGGCTCGGCCGAGGAGATCCTCGAGGTCTCCGGGCAGGACACCAAGCGTCAGGTCGTCAACCTCGCCGAGACGATCGACCACAAGGGCCAGCCGACCGTACGACGGCGCGGGGACTGGGTGCCGGTCGCCCGGCAGCGCGGGATCGAGCAGGCCGTGCTGTCCTTCCTCGACGCCGTGCGCGCCGGGAAGGTGCTCAGCGCCCGGGACGCGCTGGAGACTCACGAACTGTGCGAGCGGGTGGTGCGGACGGTGCTGGAGCGCTCCGGCGCGGCCTGAGCGCCCGTACCCCCTCCGTCACGCACAGCGCGGCCAGCACCAGCAGGGCCGCGTGCACCGGCCAGTCGCCGAAGCGGACGTACGGGGTGACACCGCGCGCGGTCGGCACGTCGTACACCCGCGCGGTGCTCGCGTCGGTGCCGAGCCAGGAGCCCACGCGGCGCCCGGTCGGACCGTAGACGGCGGACACCCCGGTCAAGGTGGCGTGCACCGTGGGCCGGCCGGTCTCGGCGGCGCGCAGCGCGGCGAGCGAGGCGTGCTGCTCGGGGGCCCAGCTGTGCTGGAAGGTGGCGGTGGAGGACTGCGCGAGGAGCACGTCGGCGCCGTCGGCGGCGAGGTGCCGGCTCATGTCCGGGAACGCCGTCTCGAAGCAGATCAGCGGGCCGACGCGCAGGCCGTGGCCGACGTCCATCACCACCTGCCCGCCGCCCCGCTTGCGGTCCTCGCCCGCCGCCTTGCCGACGGAGGTCGCCCAGCCGAGCAGGGAGCGGGCCGGGACGTACTCGCCGAACGGCACGAGCCGCATCTTGTCGTAACGGTCGCCGGTGGGGCCCTGCGGGCCGACCAGCACGGAACTCTTGTAGATGCCGGGCCGGTCCGAGCGCCGGGCGTCCACGTCGACCAGCACGTCGGCGCCGACGGCGCGGGAGAGGGCGGCTATGCGCCGGGCGATGTCCGGCCGGTCGGCCAGGTCGAAGCCGACGCTGCTCTCGCCCCACACGACCAGGTCGACATGCTGTCCCGCCAGGGTCCGGGTCAGCTGTTCCTCGCGGTCGAAACGCCGCTGCCCGCTGTCCGCCCCGCCGATCGTCCCCGGCTGGACGACGGCTATCCGGACCCGGCCGTCGACGTCCGGGCGCGGCGCCCAGGCCCAGACGGCCGAGGTCGCCACGGCCGAGACGAGGAGAGCGGCGACCGCGGCCGTCCGCGCCGCCCGGACGGCGACCAACAGGGCTACGGCGACGTTCACGGCCACCAGCAGCAGGCTCAGCAGCCATACCCCGCCCACCGACGCCAGCCGCAGCGCGGGCGCCACCTGCCATTGGCTGGCGCCCAGCATCCCCCAGGGCCCGCCCAGCCCCTGCCAGGACCTGACCAGCTCGACGGCCAGCCAGGCCGACGGCAGCACGAGGAGGGCGGCGGCCGCCCGCCCCGCCGAGGGCGTCCCGGCGAGGAACCGCCGCACCAGCCACCCCCACGGCGCCCACAGCAGACCGAGCAGCGCCGCCAGCACCCCCGTGAACACGTGCAGGCTGGGCAGCAGCCAGTGGTGCACGGCCAGCATGAAGCCCAGCCCGCCGCACCAGCCGTCGCAGGCGGCCCGGCGCCCGGTTCCGGCGGAACGGGCGAGCAGGATCCACGGCACCAGGGCGACGTAGGCGAACCACCACAGCGACGGCGCGGGGAAGGCGAACACGGGCAGCGCGCCCGCGAGGACGGCGAGCACCGAACGGCGCCACGGGGAGGCCGGCAGGCGGCCGAACGTCTTCATAGGGCGCCCTCCTACCCGCGGCCGGCTCCGGCTACCCGGCGAACGGCTCCAGTGTGCGGCCGGGAGCCGCATTCCGGACAGCCGGCCGCGGCCCTCACCCCGCCGAACCGGGGTCGCCGTACCCGGGCCGGTCGACACCGGGGCCGCCGAACCGGAGGCCGCCGTACCGAGGTCGCCGAACCGGAGTGCCGTCGCACCGAGGCCGGGACACTCGGCGCCCCCGGGCGGGCACAGCGGACGATCGCGGACGGGTGGACGATCACCATGCCGAGCGAGAGCCCCGGTCCCGGGTCCGCGCCCGCCACACCGACACCACGATCACCGTCCACCAGGCCTGCCCCCCCCGCGGCTCGGCGGGCCCGCCGCCCGCGCCGGCCGCTTCCCGGACACCTGGCGACGCGACCGGTGACACGGGTCACCGAGCCGGGTTCACAGCCTCTTCCGTACTGCGGGCAGCCACCTGCTCAGGCGCTCCGCTCCACGTCGATGACTTCTCGTGGCGGACGTGCGCAGGGCCGTCTGTCCGGGCCGACGGACGCCGTTCGGATCGCTCGAGGCGGCCCTTCAGGTGATTGCCGGACGCCTTGAGAGCCAGGCAGCCGGCACAGGGGGTACGACGTCTCGGCAGAGGACGGGCCCAGAACACCGTGAGGAGCTCGGGGATGTACGCAGCAGTCCGACGGTACGAAGGGGTGACCGATCCGGCCGAGGCCGCACGTGTCGTGAAGGAGGGGTTCGTGCCGCTCATGCGCCAGGTCTCCGGCTTCGTGGCCTACTACTGGATCGACACCGGGGACGGAGTGATGGTCTCGACCAGCGTCTTCCAGGACCGGGCCGGTGCCGACGAATCGATCTCGAGGGCTGCGGACTTCGTGCGGGACAACCTCGCGTCGCTGCTCCCCGACCCTCCCCAGGTCATGGCCGGCGAGGTGGTGGCTTCCGCATGACGGCGTCCGGGCCGGACGCATGAGGTTGCGCGAGGCGTCCGCGCGCGTGCGGTGGGACCCCGAGCGCGACTAGCGCTCGATCCGCCGGCCCACCGGTCCCTGCGGCCAGGACCGGCCGGACCGGCCGCGACCCGGTACGCGGACGAGTGGATCACCGGCATCGAGGACGTCACCCCGCTCGCGGCGCGGCCGAGACGCACGCACTGGTCCGAACGGGTGAGCGGGAGCGGGCCGCCGCACTGCTGCCCGAGGAACGGCCCTGCCCCCTCGCCGACGAGGTGCTCGAGCACCTGCGGGCCTAGTCTGATCGCAGAGGGGGTTCGCCGGGCGCGGCGGACGAGCGGCGCCGGAAGTGCAGCGGAGGTCCGCATGAAACGTCTTGTCACAGTCGTCACCGGCGGCGGCCGGGGCATCGGCGCCGCGGTCTGCCGGCGGCTGGCGGCCGACGGGCACGACGTGGTGATCGGATACGTCAGCGACACCCGGGCCGCCGAGGCGGTCGCCGACGAGGTGCTGGAGGCCGGGGCACGCAGTGTCACCGTCCGGATGGACACCTCCGAGGAGGCGGACGTCGCACGGCTCTTCGCCACCGCCGAGGAACGGCTCGGACCGGTGACGGGCCTGGTCAACAACGCCGGCGTGACCGGACCGCTGGGCCGCCTCACCGACACGGACACCGCCGACCTGCGCCGGGTCGTGGAGGTCAACCTGCTCGGCACCCTGCTGTGCGCGCGCCGCGCCGCGCAGCTCATGGTGCCCCGGGGCAGCGGCGTGATAGTGAACATCTCGTCCGCGGCGGCCACGCTCGGCAGCCCCGGCGACTTCGTCCACTACGCGGCGACGAAGGCCGCCGTCGACACCCTGACCCTGGGGCTGGCCAAGGAGCTCGGTCCCGACGGCATCCGCGTCAACGCGGTCGCGCCCGGCATGATCGACACCGAGATGCACGAGGAGATGGGGGACCCGGAGCGGGCCGGGCGCGCCGCCGGGACGATCCCGCTGCGCCGGCCCGGCCGGGCCGAGGAGATCGCCGCGGCCGTCGCCTGGCTGATGTCGCCGGACGCCTCCTACGCCTCCGGCGCGGTGCTGCGGGTGTCGGGCGGGCGCTGAGAGGAGGTGCCGGCCCTCAGGCGGCCTCGATCACTCTGCCCCGGATGGCGGCGGCCCACTCGACCAGCAGCAGCTCGTACTCCGCTCGCTCCTGGGCGGACAGCGACCCGCCCGAGCGCAGCCAGAGCGCCCGGATCTGCTCGTTCAGTTCGGCGGCAGAGCGCACGGAACCAAGGGCCATGGAATCGGGGGACATGACCCCAAGCCTAGGGGCAAGCCCTGACGCTGCGCTACCGGACGGCTACGCGGACCGTATGGACTCGGTCACCCGCGAGCCACCGCCCGGCCGTCGCCCCGGTGCCTTGCCCCGGCACGCCCGCGCTCGATGGGCCCGGCGGCCGTCACGCCCGCGGACCGCAGCGGCCGAAAGGGCCGACGACAGGGCGGAGGCGGCGGCGCCCCGGCGCGGGCGACGACGGCCGGCGGCCTTGGTGCCGCCCGGGCCGCCGCGCCCGCCGTGGTCAGCGCGCGCGCAGGTGGTGGCGCTTGCGCCAGGCCACCACCGCGCCCGCCAGGGCCGGTACGGCGATACAGGCCATCGCGATCAGGAAGGCCGGGGAGGTGGGCGCGGCGGCCCGGGCGCCGGCGACGGCGTAGGCCGCGGTGTTCGGGACCGAGCCGAGCGCCGTCGCCAGCAGGAACGCCGGCCAGCCCATGCGGGAGACGGCGGCGCAGTAGTTCGCCGCCCAGAACGGCACCCCGGGAAACAGCCGGGCCGCGAGCATCGACCGGAACCCGTGCCGGCTGAGCTGCCCGTCCGCCGCCTTCAGCAGCCGGCCGCGCAGCAGCGGACGCAGCGCGTCCTGGCCCAGCACCCGGCCCAGCCCGAAGGCCACGCCGGCGCCAAGCACCGTTCCGGCCAGCGCGGTGGCGAGTCCGACCTGGGAGCCGAAGAGCGCGCCCGCGGCGAGGTTCAGCAGCGGCCGGGGCAGAAACGCCACCGTGCACAGCCCGTAGGCCACCGCGAAGGCCACCGCCGCGGCCGCGCCGCCGAGTTGTGGCGGCCAGCCGTGGGTGAGCAGTCTCTGTGGCTGGAAGAGCAGCACGGACGTACCGGCCGCCGCGAGCAGGACGAGCAGCAGCGACAGCCGCGACCAGGGGGAGAGCAGGGCTCTGACGCAGCGGGCGGCCAGGCCCGTGGGCCCGGCGAACGCGGCGGGGGCCGGCGCGCCGGAGGAAGGGGGAGGAGCCGGGACGCCCGTGGGGCCGGCGACGCCGTGCTCCGTGGCGGTGGCCCGGGGAGAGGCCGTGGCGGTGCCCCCAGAGCGGGTGGTGGCATCGAACATCTTGTGACACTAACCGACGGATATGTGTGATCGCCGTAGGGTTCGTCTCATGCTTGTCACAGGCCGCGGGTCCGCACCGCCGCCGAGGCGTCGTTCCTGACGTTCGGTCACCACTGGTGGACCGTCAGTCCCCGTGCGGCGAAAACCATTCGACGTGCCGCGGGGGGTCGGCGATGATCGACCCATGTTCCGGCACGCCTTCGTCCTCGCAGCATCCGCGGCAGCGGATGTTCCGAAGGCTGCCGTCCTCGTCTTCCCGGCCGCTGCCGACGGCGCCCGAAGCTGACCCTCCCCGGATCGCCCGGCGGACCCCGCAGGGGGAGGGTCGGTCGTCCCTCGGGGTCCCGCACCGGCTACGAGGCTTCGAGGTAGAGCCATGCCCAAGACGGCGTACGTACGCACCAAACCGCACCTGAACATCGGCACGATGGGCCACGTCGACCACGGCAAGACCACCCTGACCGCCGCCATCACCAAGGTCCTCGCCGAGCGCGGCACCGGCACGTTCGTGCCGTTCGACCGCATCGACCGCGCCCCGGAGGAGGCCGCGCGCGGCATCACCATCAACATCGCGCACGTCGAGTACGAGACCGACACCCGGCACTACGCGCACGTGGACATGCCCGGCCACGCCGACTACGTCAAGAACATGGTCACCGGGGCCGCGCAGCTGGACGGCGCGATCCTCGTCGTCTCCGCGCTCGACGGGATCATGCCGCAGACCGCCGAGCACGTGCTGCTCGCCCGGCAGGTGGGCGTGGACCACATCGTCGTCGCGCTCAACAAGGCCGACGCGGGCGACGAGGAGCTCGTCGACCTCGTCGAGCTGGAGGTCCGCGACCTGCTCAGCCGGCAGGGGTACGCCGGCGACTCGGTGCCGGTCGTCCGGGTCTCCGGACTGAAGGCGCTGGAGGGCGACCCGCGGTGGACCGCGTCGATCGAGGCGCTGCTCGACGCGGTGGACACCTACGTGCCCACGCCCGAGCGGTACCTGGACGCGCCGTTCCTCCTGCCGGTGGAGAACGTGCTCACCATCACCGGCCGCGGCACCGTCGTCACCGGCGCCGTCGAGCGCGGCACCGTCCGCGTCGGCGACCGGGTCGAGGTGCTGGGCGCGGCGGCGGAGACCGTGGTCACCGGCCTGGAGACCTTCGGCAAGCCCATGACCGAGGCGCAGGCCGGGGACAACGTGGCGCTGCTGCTGCGCGGCGTCCCGCGCGACGCGGTCCGCCGCGGCCACGTCGTCGCGGCGCCCGGCAGCGTGACGCCCCGGCGGCGCTTCACCGCCCGGGTGTACGTCCTGTCGGCGCGCGAGGGCGGCCGTACGACACCGGTGTCCACCGGTTACCGGCCGCAGTTCTACATCCGCACCGCCGACGTGGTCGGCGACGTCGACCTCGGCGACGTGGCGGTCGCCCGGCCCGGGGACACCGTCACGATCTCGGTGGAACTCGGGCGCGAGGTGCCCCTGGAGCCGGGGCTCGGCTTCGCCGTCCGCGAGGGCGGCCGGACCGTGGGCGCGGGGACCGTGACCACGGTCGAGTGACCGGACCGCCGCCGTGAGCGGGCGGGGGACGCGGAACCGGACCGGCGCGTTCCCCGCCCGCTCTTCCGGGGCGGGGACCGGCGTTCCCGACCGGGTGGGCACCGGCTTCCTCGCGTGGGTCCGGACCGGCGCGCCCGCTCTGGCGCGCACCGGCGCGTCCGGGGTCGGGCGGGAACGGCACAATGGACGGGTGACCGAGTCCGAGCCGATACCCGTGACCCGCGCCGTCGACCACGGGACGGCCAAGCTGATGCCCGACGTCGACCGCGCCCGGGCCTGGCTGCTGACCGTGGACGGCGCGCCGCAGTCCTACGTCGACCTGGACGAGCCCACCCACCTGGAGTTCGAGTACGCGCGCCGGCTCGGCCACGTCCTGGACGCGCTCGCGCGGCCGGGCCGCCCGCTGGACGTGCTGCACCTGGGCGGCGGCGCGCTCACCCTGCCCCGGTACGTCGCCGCGACCCGCCCCGGCTCGCGCCAGGACGTGGTCGAGGCCGACCGGGGCCTGCTCCGGCTCGTCGCGGAGCACCTCCCGATGCCGGACGACGCCGCGGTCGCGCTGCACCCCGCCGACGCCCGTACCTGGCTGGAGGCGGCCCCGGCGGACTCGGCGGACGTGGTGATAGCCGACGTCTTCGGCGGCTCCCGGATCCCGGCCCACCTGACGACCCTGGCCTACGCCCGGCAGGCCGAGCGCGTGCTGCGTCCCGACGGCGTCTACCTCGCCAACCTCGCCGACGCCGCGCCCTTCGCCTTCCTGCGCTCCCAACTCGCCACGTTCGCCGCGGTCTTCGGCGAGCTGGCACTCATCGCCGAGCCCGGCGTGCTGCGCGGCCGCCGTTTCGGCAACGCGGTGCTGGTCGCGGCGCACCGGCCCGTCGACACGGCCGGCCTGGCCCGGCTGACGGCCGCCGACGCCTTCCCCGCCCGCGTCGAACACGGCGCCGCGCTGCGGGAGTTCATCGGCGCCGCCACCCCGGTGCCGGACGAGGACGCCGTCCCCTCACCGGAGCCGCCGGGCGGGGCGTTCGGGATCGGCTGACCCCGCCCGCCCCCGCTTCCCCGCCGGACCGGCGGGTGACGGTCAGGCGGTGGGGTCGCCGTGCACCCGGACCGTGCCGAGGATCTTCCTGACGGTCGCGTCGGGTATCTCGTTCTTCACGCCCTTGGGCGCGTACAGGGTCCAGGAGACGAAGTCGCCCTTCGAGTTCTTGAAGGCGAAGGTGGTCGCCTTGCCGTCGCTGTCGCACTTGTGCTTCTTGGGCACGCCGGAGGTGTACGAGGTGGCGACGCTGCCCTTCACCCCCGACGCGGTGGTGTAGGGCTGGGCCTTGCCGACCTTCAGGTACTTCTTGGACGCGTCGTTCTGGTCGGTGTAACCGCCGAAGGCGAAGGCGGCGGCGTCCCCGCGGGCGATGCTCGCGGTGTCCTTCCCGCCGTTCTCGCCCTTGGTGCCGGCGGCCCCCAGCGACGACGACTCGACCCGCCCGTCCTTGTCGTCGTCCGACGTGCACCAGTTCTTCTGCAGGAAGGCAGGCGCGGAGAAGCCGATGTACGGCCCGCCGTCCTTCTTGTCCTCGAAGAAGGTGGACCAGCCCGGGGACGACACCTCCCAGTCGGCGGGCACGTCGAACGCGGTGCCGTGCTTCGGGTTGACGACGACCTTCCAGCCGGGGATCGTCGGCTTCTCGGTCTCGGCGCCGCGCGGGTTCTCCTCCGACGCGGAGGAGGAGGGGCTCGGGTTCTCGGACGCCGATGCCGAGGCCGAGGCGGACCGGCTCGCCGTGGGGTCGTCCTTGCCGCCGTCGGCCTTGTCGTCCTTCTTCCCGCCGAGCACGAGGAATCCGGTCACGCCCGCGGCCACGACCACGGCCGCCGCCGCGATGATCGCGACCAGCTTCGTCCGGTTGCCGCCTCCGTTCCCGCCGCTCGGCGGCTGCGGCCCGCCCACGGGGGCCGGGGTGCCCCACTGGGGCGTGGGCGGCTGGTGCTGCCCATAGGGGCCGGGCTGCTGGAAGCCGGGCTGCTGATAGGGATTCGGCTGCTGGTATCCCGGCTGCTGGTACGGGTTGTTCTGCGGGTTCTGCTCGCCCCCGGGCGGCTGCTGTCCTGGCCACATGGGCAGTAACCCTAGTGGCGCGGGGGCACGTTCCGGTCACCGGTCCTCGTCGGGGACGTACCGGAAAGGCGGCACGGGTGCGCGGTCCGCTCTGGTCAGCGCGACCTACTCGTGAGTAACATCAGCGTCATGAGCGCAGAACAGATGACGATCGGCGAAATGCTCGCCGCCACGGTGCCGATGGTCCGCACCCTGAAGCTGGAGTACCTGGAGACCACGCCCGAGCGGGCGGTGCTGGCCCTGCCGGACGAGGAGGACTACCGCAACCACGTCGGCGGGCCGCACGCCGGAGCGATGTTCACGCTCGGTGAGTCGGCCAGCGGCGCGGTCGTGCTCGCCGCCTTCGGCGACCAGCTCTCGCGGGCGGTGCCGCTGCCGGTGGACGCCCGGATCGCGTTCAAGAAGCTCGCCCTCGGCCCGGTCAAGGCCACCGCGACCCTCGGCCGCCCCATCGCGGACGTCGTCGCCGAGCTCGACGAGGGGCGGCGCCCCGAGTTCCCGGTCAGCGTGCTGATCGAGCGGCAGGACGGCGCGGTGACCAGCGAGATGACGGTGGTCTGGACCCTGCGTCCGAACAACTGAGGGGTGTCCGGGGGCCGGTGAGGTCGTGAGCCGGGTTCCCCGCCGTCCCCGGGGCGGGGACGCGGGGGCAAGGGCAAGGGACCGGACGGGCTTCCGCTCCCCGGCCGGCCGCCTCGGCACGCCGGGCCTCGTGTCCCCGCACGCCGGGTCCCGAGGGCCGGCGGCATCGGGCGGCCGCGCCGACGGCCTCCCCCTGCCCACGAGGGGATCGGCCGACCCCGGCGCCCTGCGCGGTGATCGGCCGCTCCGGTGTCTACGCGGCGATCCGCCGGTCCGAAGTCCGCTCGGCGTCGCCCGTCGTCGCCCGGACGAACTCCTTGAGCCAGGACAGGAATGCGGGCCCCAGGTCAGGGCGGTCGCAGGCCAGCCGGACGACCGAGCGCAGGTAGTCCGCCTTGTCGCCGGTGTCGTAGCGCAGCCCGTCGAACACGACGCCGTGCACCGTGCCGCCCGAGGCGAGTTCCTGGAGGGCGTCCGTCAGCTGGATCTCGCCGCCCCGGCCGGGAGGGGTGCGCTCCAGGACGCCGAACACGCCGGGGTCGAGGACGTAACGGCCGATCACCGCGTACGCGCTCGGCGCGTCCCCGGGCGACGGCTTCTCCACCAGCCCGGTGACGCGTACGACGCCCTCCTCCCCGGTCGGTTCGACGGCCGCGCAGCCGTAGAGGTGGATCTGCGCCGGGTCGACCTCCATCAGGGCGACCACGCTGCCCGCGCAGCGGTCGCGGACCTCCAGCATGCGGCTGAGCAGCGTCTCGCGCGGGTCGATGAGGTCGTCGCCGAGGAGGACGGCGAACGGCTGGTCGCCGACGTGGTGGCGGGCGCACCACACGGCGTGGCCGAGACCGAGCGGGTCGCGCTGGCGGATGTGGTGGATGGCGGCGAGGCGCGCCGGATCGCGCACGGCCTCCAGCCGCACGCTGTCCCCCTTGGCCGCCAGCGCCTGTTCCAGTTCGAAAGCCTGGTCGAAGTGGTCCTCGATCGCGCGCTTGTGCCGCCCGGTGACCATCAGTACGTCGTGGAGCCCGGCCGCCGCGGCCTCCTCGACCACGTACTGGATGGCCGGCTTGTCGACCACCGGCAGCATCTCCTTGGGCGTCGCCTTCGTCGCCGGCAGGAACCGGGTGCCGAGCCCGGCCGCCGGGATCACGGCCTTGCGGACGGCGCCGGCCGCACGCGCGGTGGGGGAGGCCGCACGGGCGGTACGGGAGGCGGTACGGGCGGTACGGGCCGGGGCGGGCGCGGTCCCGGACGAGGACGCGAGCGCGGAGGAGGGCCAGGGAGCGGGTGCGGAGCCGGAGTCGATCATGCGGTCATGCTGACCCACGGGGATGAGAGCGAGCCCGGAGGAACATGGGAGCGCGCTGTGGGCGGTCCGGAGGCGGTGACGCCTCGGGCCCGTGGCCGAAGCGCGGCCCCGGCCCCGCCCGACGCCCGCGGCACCGGCGGGCCGAACCGGTAGGCTTCGTCGGAGGGCGCGTCCGCGCGGCGCTCCCGGGAACGCATGGACGAAACGGGGAGGAACCGGCGGTGCACGTCCAGGAGTGGCTCGACACGGTACCCGCGGCCGCCGTCTACGCCGTGGTGGCCCTCGTCATCGGTCTGGAGAGCCTCGGCATCCCGCTGCCCGGCGAGATCATCCTGGTCTCCGCCGCGCTGATGTCCTCCCAGCACACCGGCATCAATCCCGTCGTGCTCGGCGCCTGCGCGGTCGTCGGCGCGGTCGTCGGCGACTCCATCGGCTACGCCATCGGACGCAAGGGCGGCAGGCCGCTGCTCGCCTGGCTGGGGAAGAAGTTCCCCAGGCACTTCAGCGAGGGCCATGTCGCCACCGCCGAACGGTCCTTCGAGAAGTGGGGCATGTGGGCGGTGTTCTTCGGCCGCTTCGTCGCCCTGCTGCGCATCTTCGCCGGCCCGCTGGCGGGCGTGCTGCACATGCCGTACTGGAAGTTCCTGACCGCCAACGTGCTCGGCGGCATCTGCTGGGCGGGCGGCACCACGGCCGTCATCTACTACGTCGGCGTCGTCGCCGAGTCCTGGCTGAAGAAGTTCTCCTGGCTCGGCCTGGTCGTGGCCGTGCTCATCGGCCTGGTCTCCATGCTGGTGCTCCGGCGCAAGGCGAAGAAGGCCCAGGCCGACCGCCAGGAGTCCGACGCGCCCGAGCCGGTGCCCGCCGGGGAGTGAGACCCGGGCCCGCCCGGCGGCGACCGTGGGGGGCGGGAGCCGTACCGCAGGTCCCGGAACCGGTGGCGCAGATCCTGGAACGTCCGTTCCCGATGCGCGGACCGGCGCCACGGAGCCCGGGCGGGTTCCGTGGCGTGGTGAAGGCCGGGGCCTGGAGCGGGCGCCTCGCGGCGGACGGGAGCCGCGCGCCCGGCCCCCCGCGGCGAACGCCCGGTGCCCGCGTCACCCCGGGACGGCCCCGGAACACCCCTCGGAGCGGTCCCTACTTCTCGTGCACCTCGCGGTGCGCCACCGCCAGCTCCGCGTACATCGTGCCGTTCAGCGTGATCCCCTGACGCTCCTCCTCCGTCAGCTCCCGCCGCACCTTCGCGGGCACGCCGGCCACCAGCGACCCCGGCGGGACCCGCATCCCCTGCGGCACCAGCGCCTGCGCGGCCACCAGCGACCCGGCGCCGATCACCGCGCCGTTCAGCACCGTCGCGCCCATCCCGATCAGGCAGTCGTCCTCGACCGTGGCGCCGTGCACCACGGCGTTGTGCCCGATGGAGACCCGCTCGCCCACCACGACCGGGAAGCCCGGGTCGGCGTGCAGCGTGCAGTTGTCCTGGACGTTGCTGCTCGCGCCGACGGCGATCCGCTCGACGTCGCCGCGCAGCACGGCGCCGTACCAGACGCCGGCGCCCGCGCCCAGCGACACGTCGCCGACCACCGTGGCCGTCGGCGCCACGAACGCCTGCTCGTCCACCCGCGGTTCGCGCCCGCCGATGCCCGTGATCAGCGCCTTGTGCGTCATGCTCGTCCTGCCTTCCACTGCTTTTCCGGGGCCACGGTCTCCCGGAACCGTACGTCATCCGGTGGGGTGAAGATCACAGGTGCCCGACCGCTCGGGCGCGATGCGGGCTGAGTACGGTGAGCGGGTGCCCAAGCCCCAGAACACGTTCTCGTCCCGGCGCCGCCGCCTCGCGCAGCGCGCCGTCCACGCGGCCTGGGCCTGGGTGCAGCGCACGGCTTCGGTCTCGGCCGAGCACCCGGGGCGGTTCCGCTTCGGCGCCCTGGGGGAGGGGACGCGGCTGGCCTTCCCGCTCGGCACCGTCTTCGGCGAGCCCTGGATCCGCCTGGGCGCGTACTGCATCATCGGCGAGCAGGTCACGCTGACCGCGGGCCTCATGCCGGACCTGGACCTCGGCCCGGATCCCATCCTGCGCATCGGCGACGGAGTCGTCCTCGGCCGGGGCAGCCACGTCATCGCGGACACGACGGTGACCATCGGCAGCGACTGCTACTTCGGGCCGTACGTCTACGTCACCTCGACCAACCACTCGTACGACGACCCGCACCAGCCCATCGGCAGGCAGTGGCCGCGGATGGAGCCGGTGGAGATCGGTCCCGGGTGCTGGATCGGCACCGGCGCGGTGATCCTGCCCGGCGCGCGGATCGGCCGGAACGTGGTGGTCGCCGCCGGTGCGGTGGTGCGCGGCGAGGTGCCCGACCACGCCGTCGTCGCGGGGGCGCCCGCCCGGGTCGTACGGCGCTGGACGCCCGCCGAGGGCTGGCAGCCGCCGCTGCGGACCCCGGCGCCGGTGCCGGTGCCGGACGGTGTCACCCCCGAACAGCTGGCGGCCCTCGCCGGCCTGGACGACGAGAGCGTGGCCCGGCTGGCCGAACTGGACGACGGGGACGCCGTCGGTCGCGACCGGCCGGACCCCGGCCGCCCCGGGGACGGCCGGCAGCCGGTCCGTCCGTCCCTCGCCGAGGTCGACGCGGAGGGCTGAACCCGCCGGGTCGGCGACGTGCCGCCGGGCGGGCGACACGGGCGCGCGCGGAACGCTCGCGCCGGTAGCCGCTCAGCCCGTCGCGAGCAGCAGAGTGCCCAGCAGGGCCAGGCCCGCTCCCGCCGCCTGGACGGCACGCAGCCGTTCACGGAGGAAGCCGCGGGCGGCCAGCGCCGTCACCACCGGGTAGAGCGAGGCGAGCACGGCGGCGACGGTGACCGGCCCGTGCTGGGCGGCCACCGCGTAGGTGCCGTTGGCCGCGACGTCGGCGAGACCGACGAAGGCGAGCGCCGGCAGCTCGGCCCACGGGAACCCGCCCTCCGGCAGCACCGCGCCGCCCCGCCGCCGGGACGCGCCCAGCGCCACCCCGCCCACCACCACGTTGGTCACGCGCTGCACGAACAGCGCGAGGAAGAGCCCCGTGACGGTGGTCGACGCCTCGGCGATCAGGGCGAACACCGCGCCGAAGCCGAGGGCCGCGACCAGCGTCAGCCCGATCGTCCGCCGCTGCACGGCCGCGCCCCCCAGCCGCGGGCCGCCCGCGAGCACGACCCCGCCGACGGCGACCGCGATGCCCGCGACCTGGAGCAGGCCCGGCCGTTCGCCGAGCGCCAGGCCGACGCCGACGGGGACGGCCACGCTCAGTGTGGCGAGCGGGGACACCACGCCCATCGGGCCGAGCGCGAGCGCCTTGTAGAAGGCGAGCATCGCCACCGGTCCGGCCAGGCCCGCCGCCACCGCGAACCACAGGCGCGGGCCGGCCTCGCTCCAGCCGCCGGTGGCCACCACGACGACGCCCAGGACCAGGGCCGCGATCGACTGGGAGACCACGACGACCGTCAGGGCGGAGTGGCGCCGCGTGAGCAGCCCGCCGCCGAAGTCGGCCAGACCCCACAGGAGGCTGGTGGCCAGGGCGAAGAATGCTGTCACGGGACGCCTCGCAGTACAGTTCGGTGAACGATCGGGTGCACCCCACCGTAGTTCAATACAGTGAACTCTGTCATCCAGAATATTGGACGGAATGTGTCGGATCTCGACCTGCTGACCCAGTCCCTGGCGCGCAACGTCAAACGCTGGCGCACCGAGCGCGGCTTCACCCTCGACACGCTCGCCGCCCGCGCGGGAGTCAGCCGCGGCATGCTCATCCAGATCGAGCAGGCGCGCACCAACCCCAGTCTCGGCACCGTCGTCAAGATCGGCGACGCGCTCGGCGTCAGCATCACCACCCTGCTCGACTACGAACAGGGCCCCAAGGTGCGCGTGGTCCCCGCCGACCAGGCGGTGCGGCTCTGGCACACCGACGCCGGAAGCTACAACCGGCTCCTCGCGGGCGCCGAGGCGCCGGGCCCGCTGGAGATGTGGGAGTGGCGGCTGATGCCCGGCGAGGGCAGCCCCTCCGACCCGCACCCGGGCGGAACGGTCGAACTGGTCCACGTCACCGCGGGTGAACTGACGCTCACCGTCGACGGGGTGGACCACCGGGTGCCCGAGGGCGCGAGCGCGTCCTTCGAGGCGGACACCCCGCACACCTACGCCAACACCGGTGAGGCGCCCATGGACATGATCATGGCGGTCTCCGTCCCGCCCGTGCGCTGAGACGCCGCGGCGGGCGGACCCGCGCGGCTGTTAGCGTGCCCGCATGCGCGCACCCATCGGAGACTTCCAGCAGGCCGCCGCCGCCCCCGACTGCCTGGACGTGCTGATCCGCCCGGTCGCCGACGCCGTACGCCACTGGCGCGGCGGCGTTCCCGCCGACCAGATCGTCTACGTCGACACCGACCCGCGGTGGGCGGACACCGCCACCTTCGTCGAGCACTACGGCCGCGATCTGCTGGAGCGGTCCGCGAACTGCGTGGTGGTGTCCGGCAAGCGCGGCGGGGAGAGCCGGCTGGCCGCCTGCCTGGTGCTGTCCACCACCCGCGTGGACGTCAACGGCGTGGTCCGCCGCCGACTCGACGCCCGCAAGGCCTCGTTCGCGCCGATGGAGGTGGCCACGGGGGAGACCGGCATGGAGTACGGAGGCATCACCCCGATCGGCCTCCCCGCCGACTGGCCCGTGCTGGTCGACTCCGCCGTGGTCGACCTGCCGTACGTCCTGGTCGGCAGTGGCCGGCGGCGCGGCAAGCTCCTGGTGCCCGGCAAGGCGTTCGCGGAACTGCCGGGCGCCGTGGTCCTGGACGGCCTCGGCACCTGACCTCCCGGGAGGCGCCGCGAACGAGGGGTGATCCGCCGGAGAGGGGCTAGCCCAGCCGGGGGATCTCGATCGCCGGGCAGCGGTCCATGACCATGTCGAGACCGGCCGCGCGGGTGCGCTCCCAGGCGGCCTCGTCGACCACGTCCAGCTGGAACCAGACCGCCTCGGCGCCCTTGGCGACCGCCTCGTCGGCGACCCGGCCGGCCAGCTCGCTGTTGACGAAGACGTCGACCACGTCCACGTCGAAGGGGATGTCGGCGAGGGAGGCGTAGCCCTGCTCGCCGTGCACGGTCTCCGCCTTGGGGTGGACCGGGACCACCCGCTTGCCGAACCGCTGGAGCACCTCGGCCACGCCGTAGGCGGCACGGTTCCGGTTGGACGACAGGCCCACCACGGCCCACGTGTCACCGAGTTCGGTCAGGATCTTCCGGATCGTCGCCGCATCGCCGTACACCGCAGGTCTCTCCTCGCGTCTGGGGGGAACGATTGCCCTCCGGCCAACAGCGAGCACGGCCGGGCGATTCCCCCGGGCCGCCGCGGGCTCCTTCCCGGGCCGGCCGGACGAGCTCCCTCCCGCCGGACGACCTTTCTCGGGCGGGCCGGCCGACTCCGCTCGGGCCGGCCGGTCGGGCGGCGGGCGAGCGGAGTCAGCCGGCCGCGCGGCTGCGCCGCACTGACCGGAATGTGCGCCACTCGCCTGCGGGCCGCCCCCCGGCCGCCTACGCTCGGGCCGTGCTGCGCATCATCGACGCCCGAACCGGCGAGCCCGTGACCGCCGCCCCCGCCCGCCGCGGCCTGACCCGGGTCGAGGCGCACGCCTCCGGGTACGACGCCTCCGGGCTGCGGGTGCTCCTGGTCGCCGACCTCATCGTGCGCGCCCTGGAACTGGGCGGTACGCCGGTGTGGTCGCTGCTGACCGGTGCCCGCGAGCAGGCGGAGCTCCGCGCGGGGGCCGCGGCCCTCGGCATCCGGCCCTTCGAGGACAGCCGTGACCTCGGCGCGGCGCTGGGCGAGGCGCAGGTCGTCCATGTGGCCGGGGAGGGCCGGGGTCCGGGAGCCGGTCCGGGGAACGACGGGACGGTCTGGGTCGCCGTCGCCCCCGTCGAAGCCGCCGTGCCCGCCGCGCCGGCGGCCGACGACGACCCGGCCGTCCGGCGGCTCGCCCTGCTCGCCCGCCCCCGCAGCCGGCCCGTACGGCTGGACACGCGGGCGCTGGACGAGGCCCGCGGCACCCTGGCGCGCTGGCGTCACGCGGTCGCCGGGTGGGCGGACCGGCCGTCCCGCCCGATACCCGAGGACGTGCGCGGCCGGCTGCGCGGCGCCTGGGAGGACGACCTGGACGTGCCGGCGGCGCTGCGGGTGCTGGAGTGGGCCGGGACCCGCCCGGACCTCCCGGACGGCGCCCGCTTCGAGACCTACGCGCACGCCGACCGGCTGCTCGGCCTGGACCTCACCCGGGACGTGGGACGCACGCCGTGACCGCCCGCGCGGCAGCCGGCCCGGACCGCGGCCGCGCCCGACGGCCCCGCGGGGCTGTCGCACCGGACGGCGCGCGCCCCCGAGCCCGGGGCCCCCGCACCGGACCGCGCGCCCCCCGAACCCGAGGTCCCCGCACCGGACGGCGCGCGCACCTGCGGTCCGGGCCCCGAGGCGGTCCGCATAGGCTGGCCGGATGCAGGACGAGTACCGCACGGTCGCCCACGCGGGTGTGCACGAGATCGAGATCAACCGCTCCCGCTTCCTGTGCGCCCTCGCCCCGGCGGCCACCGAGCAGGAGGCCCAGGACTTCGTCGCGGCCGTCCGCAAGGAGCACGCCGACGCCACGCACAACTGCTGGGCCTACGTCATCGGCGCCGACGCGGGCGTCCAGAAGGCCAGTGACGACGGCGAACCCGGCGGCACCGCCGGCGTGCCCATGCTCCAGATGCTGCTGCGCCGCGACATGCGCTACGTCGTCGCCGTCGTCACCCGTTACTACGGCGGGGTCAAGCTCGGCGCGGGCGGTCTCATCCGGGCCTACGGCGGCGCGGTCGGCGAGGCCCTGGACGCGCTGGGGACCCTGACGCGCAGGCGGTTCCGCCTCGCCACGGTGACCGTCGACCACCAGCGGGCCGGCAAGGTGCAGAACGACCTGAGGGCGACCGGGCGCGAGGTCCGGGACGTGCGCTACGGCGAGTCGGTCGTCATCGAGATCGGCCTGCCGGACGCCGACGTCGACGCATTCCGCGCGTGGCTGGCGGACGCCACCGCGGGGACCGCCGGTTTCGAGCTGGGCGGGGAGGCGTACGGCGACGCGTGAAAACTCACGCGACGTAACGGGCATTCAGTGCTGAAACGGGGCACTTCGTCTCGCTTGTGGCGGGGGATGCGGAAACAACCGCCCGTGTTGTCGGACCGGGCCGTTAGTCTTCGAAAATCATGAGGCTGCTCCACACTTCCGACTGGCATCTGGGCCGGGCGTTCCACCGGGTGAACATGCTCGACGCCCAGGCCGGGTTCATCGGCCACCTCGTGGCGACCGTGCGCGAGCGCGACGTCGACGCCGTGGTCGTGTCGGGAGACGTGTACGACCGTGCCGTGCCCCCGCTGGCCGCCGTCGAACTGTTCGACGACGCCCTGCACCGCCTCGCCGACCTCGGCGTGCCCACCGTGATGATCTCCGGCAACCACGACTCCGCCCGCCGGCTCGGCGTCGGCGCGCGGCTGATCGACCGCGCGGGCATCCATCTGCGCACCGAGCCGGCGGCGTGCGGAACGCCCGTCGTGCTGCGCGACGCCCACGGCGACGTGGCCTTCTACGGCCTGCCCTACCTCGAACCGGCCCTCGTCAAGGACGAGTTCGGAGTCGGTACGGCCGCCCACGAGGCGGTGCTCGCCGCCGCCATGGACCGGGTGCGCGCCGACCTCGCGGCCCGCGCGCACGGCACCCGCTCGGTCGTCCTCTCGCACGCCTTCGTCACCGGCGGCGAACCCAGCGACAGCGAGCGGGACATCACCGTCGGCGGGGTGGCCGCCGTCCCCGCCGGCGTGTTCGACGGCGTCGACTACGCGGCCCTGGGCCATCTGCACGGCTGCCAGACCATCACCGAGCGTGTGCGCTACTCCGGCTCCCCGCTGCCGTACTCCTTCTCCGAGGCCGAGCACCGCAAGAGCATGTGGCTCGTCGACCTGGACGCCGACGGCTCGGTCACCGCCGAGCGCGTCGACTGCCCGGTCCCGCGCGCGCTGGCCCGGATCCGGGGCACGCTGGAGGACCTGCTCGCCGACCCGGACCTCGCCCGGCACCAGGAGTCGTGGGTCGAGGCGACCCTCACCGACCCGGTCCGCCCCGCCGACCCGATGGCCCGCCTCACCGAGCGCTTCCCCCACACCCTCAGCCTGGTCTTCGACCCCGAGCGCGCCCCCGACGACCCGGACGTGTCCTACGCCCGCCGGCTCGCCGGCCGCGGCGACCAGGAGATCGCGGAGGACTTCGTGGCCCATGTGCGTGGCGCCGGGCCCGACGCCCACGAACAGGCGGTGCTGCGCGAGGCGTTCGACGCCGTCCGCGTGGACGGGGCGGAGCACGAGGTGACGCGGTGAGCGAGGGCACGTACGCCCTGGCACAGGGCCGCGGTGCGGCGCGGGCGGCGCGCCGGCGCGACGAGCGGGACGAGGGGGAGACGCGGTGAGGCTGCACCGGCTGGAGATGACCGCCTTCGGGCCCTTCGGGGACAGCCAGGTGGTCGACTTCGACGCGCTGTCGGCCGCCGGACTGTTCCTGCTGCACGGGCCGACGGGCGCCGGCAAGACGTCCGTGCTCGACGCGGTCTGCTACGCCCTGTACGGCTCCGTGCCCGGCGCCCGGCAGAGCGGGCAGGGGAGCACCCTGCGCAGCGACCACGCCGCCGCCGGCACCCGCACCGCGGTCACCCTCGACCTGACCGTCGCCGGCCGCAGGCTGGAGATCACCCGCCGGCCGCCCTGGGAGCGCCCGAAACGGCGCGGCAGCGGGACGACCGTCGACAAGGCGCAGAGCACGCTGCGCGCGTACGACGCGGCGGCGGGCGCCTGGAAGGACCTCAGCCGCTCCCACCAGGAGATCGGCGAGGAGATCACCCAACTCCTCGGCATGAGCCGCGAGCAGTTCTGCCAGGTCGTGCTGCTGCCCCAGGGCGACTTCGCCCGCTTCCTGCGCGCCGACGCCGAGGCCCGCGGCAAGCTGCTCGGCCGGTTGTTCGACACCCGTCGCTTCGCCGAGGTCGAGAAGCGCCTCGCCGAACGCCGGCGCGCCACCGAGGCCCAGGTGCGCGAGGGTGACGCCGCGCTGCTCGCCGACGCGCACCGGATGCAGCAGGCCGCCGGCGACGCCATGGAACTGCCGGACCTCGCTCCCGGTGAGCCCGGTCTCGCCGAGGCGGTGCTGACCGCGGCGGCCGTCGCCCGCAGCACCGCCCGCGACCGGCTCACCGTCGCCCACTGCCGTCTCACGGCCGCCGAGGCCGCGCAGCGCGCCGCCGAACAGGACCTGGACGACGTACGCGAACTGGCCAGGCTGCAGAGGAGGTTCGCCGAAGCGCGCGAACGCGCCGCACGCCTGGAGGAACGCGCCGGCGCCCACCGGGAGACACGGGCGCGGATGGAACGCGGGCGCAAGGCCGAGACCGTGGCGCCCGCGCTGGAACTGCGGGCCGCCGCCGACGCCGGACACCGGCGGGCGGCCGCCGCCGACGCCCACGCGCGTGCCCGGCTGCCGGAGCGCTTCGCCGACGCCGGCGCGGCCGGACTCGCCGCCGCCGCCCGCCGCGCCGCCGAGGAACTGGGCTCACTGGAGTCGGCCCGCCGCGCCGAACGGCGCCTGGCCGGCCTCCTCGACGAACGCGCCGACGCCGACCGGCAGGAGCGCGCCGACACGGAGGCGCTCCAGGAGGCCGAGAGCTGGCTCGCCGACTGGGAGAGCACCCGTACGGCGCTGCGGAGCCGGATCGAGACCGCGCAGGAGGCGGCCGGCCGGGCCGAACAGCTCGCCGTACGGCGCGAGCCCGCCCAGGCGCGGCTCAGAGCCGCCCGTGACCGGGACCGGCTGACCGAGGAGACCGGCCGGGCACGGCAGCGCGCCCTCGCCTCCGGCGGGAAGTCCCTGGAACTGAAGGAGCACTGGCTCCGGCTCAAGGAGGAGCGGCTGACCGGCATCGCCGCGGAACTCGCCGCGAACCTCGCCGACGGCACACCCTGCGCCGTGTGCGGCGCCACCGAGCATCCCGCGCCCGCCCGCAAGGTCGCCGGACACGTCGACCGCGAGACCGAGGAGCGTGCCCTCGCCGACCACCAGGCAGCCGAGCGACAGCACGCCGAGGACGAGCGCCGCCTCGCCGCCCTGAGCGCGGAGCTGGCCGCCGCCACCGCCGAGGCGGGCGACACCCCCGCCGACCGGCTCGCCGCCGAGGCGGAGGAGCTGGACCGGCGGCTCGCACAGGACCGGCGGGCCGCCTCGGCGCTGCACCAGGCCGAGACGGAGCTGCGCGCCGCCGAACAGGAGCGCGAACGCCGCCTCGACGACCGCAGGCGGATCGAGCTCCACGCGGCCTCCCGGCTGGCCCGCCGCGAGGACCTGGACCGGCAGCGGACGGCCCTGGAGGCGGAGATCGCCGAGGCCCGCGGCACCGCCGCCACCGTCGCCGCGCGGGCCGCGCAACTCGAACGCCGGGCCGCGCTGCTCACCGACGCCGCCGACGCCGCGCGCGCCGCCGAGGAGAGCGCCGAGCGGCTCAAGGAAGCCGACGGACGGCTCGCCGAGGCCGCCTTCCGGGCCGGCTTCGACACGCCGGGGGAGGCCGCCGGAGCGCTCCTCGACGACAGCGCCCACCGCGAGCTCCAGCACCGCCTGGACACCTGGCAGGCGGAGGAGGCCGCCGTGCGGGCGGTGCTCGCCGAGAGCGACACCGTCGCCGCCGCGCGACGACCGCCCGCCGACCTCCCCGCGGCGGAGGCGGCCACCGCGCGAGCGGGCCGGCGGCTGCGGGAGGCCGCCTCCGCGCGGGACGCCGCGGCCCGCCGCTGCGGCGAGCTCGACCGGCTCTCCGCGCGCGCGGCGACCGGCGTCCGGCGTCTGGCGCCGCTGCGCGAGGAGTACGACCGCGTGGCCCGGCTCGCCGCCCTCACCGCGGGCACCTCCGCCGACAACGAGCGCCGGATGCGCCTGGAGTCCTACGTCCTGGCGGCCCGCCTGGAACAGGTGGCCGCCGCCGCCACCGTACGGCTGCGGCGCATGTCGTCCGGCCGCTACACCCTCGTCCACTCCGACGACCGCGCCGGCCGCGGCCGCAGCGGCCTGGGGCTGCACGTCGTCGACGCCTGGACCGGCCGGGAACGGGACACGGCGACCCTGTCCGGCGGCGAGACGTTCTTCGCCTCCCTCGCGCTCGCCCTCGGTCTCGCCGACGTGGTCACCGACGAGGCGGGCGGGGTCCGGCTGGACACCCTCTTCATCGACGAGGGGTTCGGCAGCCTCGACGACCAGACCCTCGACGAGGTCCTGGACGTGCTCGACTCGCTGCGCGAACGCGACCGCAGCGTGGGCATCGTCAGTCATGTGCCCGATCTGCGGCGGCGCGTCCACGCGCAGCTGGAGATAGTGAAGGGCCGGTCGGGGTCGACGGTGCGGCAGCGCGGAACCGCCTGACCGAGCCGGCGCCGGGCGCCGCCCCCTCTTCCCGGCCCTCTCCGGGCCCTTCGCCGGCCGTTTTCCCGGTCGTCGCCGGCCCGCCCCTCAGCGGCCGAGGGGACGACGGGGCAGGGGCGAGGAGTAGACGACGTTGGTCGTCACCGAGCCCAGCGCGCCGATCCTGCCGGACACCTCCTCCAGGTGGCGCATGGAGCGCGCGGCGACCTTGATGACGAAGCAGTCGTCGCCCGTCACATGGTGCGCCTCCAGGATCTCGGGCGTGGCGGCGACCAGGTCGTGGAACGGCTTGTAGTTGCCGTTCGGATAGCGCAGCCGGACGAAGGCGAGGATCGGCAGCCCCAGCCGGTCCGGGTCGATCACGGCCGCGTACCCCTGGATGACGCCCGCCTCCTCCAGCCGGCGCACCCGCTCGGTCACCGCGCTGGGCGACATCGACACCGCCCGCGCGAGCTCGGCGAAACTGGCCCGGCCCTCCCGCTGGAGGACGTCGAGGATGCGCCAGTCGGTGGCGTCCGGGGAAAACGCGGTCATGGCCGATGAATAGCAGGACGATCCCCGGCGGATCAAGAGGTGTGCCGTGGATCGTCACTTCAGGGCGGTGATCTCCGACCGTAGATTTCAGGCCGTCGAACCGATCCACGGAAGGACCCGACGATGCCCGCCTCCGCCGCCGCACCGGCCCCTGCCACGACCACGGCCCCCGTGACCTCCACGACCCCCGCGGCCGCCGTCGACCCCGTGCTCCGCGTGGCCCCCGCGGCCCCGGCCGAGGCCGCCGCCCACTTCCGGGCGAGCCTCGCCTTCCACACGGACGTGTCCGACGTCGCCGCCGCGCTCGCGGCCGGTGGCGAGAGGGGGTTCGTCGTGGTCGACTCCCGGTCCGCCGAGGCCTGGGACCAGGGACACGTCCCCGGCGCGGTCCACCTGCCGACGGCGCTGGTGCCCGAGCGGGCCGAGGCGCTGCTCGACCGGTCCGTCCCCGTCGTCGTCTACTGCTGGGGCCCCGGCTGCGACGGCGCCACCCGCGCCGCCCTCGCCCTCGCCGAACTCGGCTACCGGGTCAAGGAGATGCTCGGCGGCTTCGAGTACTGGGTGCGCGAGGGCTTCGCGTACGAGACCTGGCAGGGCGGCGAGCGCCGGACGGCGGACCCGCTGACGGCGCCGGCCGAGGGCGCCGACTGCGGCTGCTGAACCCCGGGCCCCGGGGCCCGGGGCCGAGGGGCTGAGAGGCCGAGGGGTCGAGAGCGACGATTCGAGGGCCGGACGCGCCTGGGGCGGGACGGCAGAGGGATCCGGGGCGGGACGGCCGGAGGAGTCGGGGCGGAACGGGAAGGCGACGGGAAGGGCGGCCGGGGTCCGGCCGCCCCTCCGCCGGGCTCAGAGCTGCGAGAGTTCGTCCACCAGGTCGTCCAGCCCCAGCGAGCCCTGGGACAGGGCCGCCATGTGCCAGGCCTTCGCGTCGAACGCGTCGCCGTGGCGCTTGCGGGCGTTCTCGCGGCCCAGCAGCCAGGCCCGTTCGCCCAGCTTGTAGCCGATCGCCTGGCCGGGCATGGACAGGTAGCGGATCAGCTCGCTCGCCACGAAGTCCCTCGGGCGGCTGCTGTGCGCGCCGAAGAACTCCAGCGCCAGTTCCGGCGTCCAGCGCTCACCCGGGTGGAACGGCGAGTCCGCCGGGATCTCCAGCTCCAGGTGCATGCCGATGTCGATGATGACGCGGACCGCGCGCATCATCTGCGCGTCGAGGTAGCCCAGCCGCCGCTCCGGGTCCGTGAGGAAGCCCAGTTCGTCCATCAGGCGCTCGGCGTACAGCGCCCAGCCCTCGGCGTTGGCGCTGACGTGGCCCACCGTCGCCTGGTAGCGCGAGAGGTTGTCCGCCACGTGCGCCCACTGGGCCAGCTGCAGGTGGTGACCGGGGACGCCCTCGTGGTACCACGTCGACACCAGGTCGTAGACCGGGAACCGGGTGTGCCCCATGGTCGGCAGCCAGGTGCGGCCCGGCCGGGAGAAGTCGGCGGACGGCGCGGTGTAGTACGGAGCGGCGGCGCCACCGGGCGGCGCGATGCAGGACTCCACCTTGCGCACCCGTTCCGCGAGCTCGAAGTGGGTGCCGTCGAGCGCTTCGATCGCCTCGTCCATCAGCCCCTGCAGCCAGGCGCGGACCTCGTCCACGCCCTCGATGTGCGTGCCGTGCCGGTCGAGGTGCGCGAGGGCCGTCCACGGGGTCTCGGCGCCCGGCAGGACCTTCTCGGCCTCCTTCCTCATCTCGCCGAGCAGCCGGTGGAACTCCGACCAGCCGTACGCGTACGCCTCGTCCAGGTCCAGGTCCGTGCCGTTGTAGAAGCGGGAGAAACGCGCATAGCGTTCGCGGCCGACCGTGTCCGGCGAGCCCTCGACCGCCGGCGCGTACACGTCGCGCATCCAGTCACGCAGTTCGAGGACGGCCGCGGTCGCCGCCCGGCCCGCCTCGTCCAGCTCCCCGCGCAGGCTCTCGGGACCACCGGCCGCGAAGTCCTCGAACCAGCCGCGGCCCTGGCCGGTGTCCGACCACTCGGTGAGCTGCTCGACGAAGGTGGCCGTCGGCTGCGGACCGCCGTACAGCTTGCGCTCCAGGCCGAGCGCCAGCGACTCGCGGTAGCCGCGCAGCGCCTGCGGAACGGCGCGCAGCCGCTCGACGACCGCCGCCCAGTCCTCGTCCGTGTCGGTGGGGGTGAGCGTGAAGACCTCGCGCACCGAGTGCACCGGACTGTGGATGTTGCTCACCGCCCGCAGCGCCTCGTCGGCCTCGTGCACGGCGAGTTCGGCGGTCAGGCGCTCCCGCAGCAGGCGGGCGCACCGGCGCTCGATCTCGCTGTCCGCGCCGGGCCGGCGCTCGGCCTCCTCCAGCCGGGCCAGCGTGGTGCGCGCCAGCTCGGCGAGCGCCTCCTGGCCGGCGGGGGAGGTGTCGGGCAGCTTGCTCGAACTCTCCTTGACGCCGAGGTAGGTACCGGTGATCGGATCGAGGGCGATGAGTTCGTCGACGTAGGCGTCGGCGACCTGACGGGGCAGCGGGCTCTTGGTCTCTGACATGCCGACCATCCTCGTACGAGCGCGCCCTCCGCGTCAGCCCGGTTACCGGACCGCCGGCGGTGTTCCGTCCGATATGCGGTCCTGTTTCGCCGAGAGCGTTGCCGCCGCGGTGCCCGGCGGGAGCAGCGGACCGCAGTCCCACTGCTGGAAGATGAGCCGGGTCTCCACCCGGGCCACCTCGCGGTGGGCCGTGAACTCGTCCAGCACCAGTCGCTGCAGGTCGGCCATGTCGGCGACCGCCACGTGGACGAGATAGTCGTCGGGTCCGGTCAGGTGGAAGACGGTGCGCGACTCCGGCAGCGACCGGATCCGCTCCACGAACGGCCCGACCAGTTCCCGCCGGTGCGGTCTGACCTGCACCGACAGCAGGGCCTCCAGACCCCGGCCCAGCTTGGCCGGATCGAGTCGCAGCTGGTGGCCGAGGATCACGCCCGAGCGGCGCAGCCGGTTCACCCGGTCCAGACACGTCGACGGCGCGACCCCCACCTGAGCGGCGAGGTCGCGGTAGGTGGTCCGGGCGTCGTTCTGCAGCAGCCGCAGCAGATGGAGATCCACCGGGTCCAGTACGACAGATTCGGCCATGTGGCGAACGTAGCACGGAGTTTACCGCCGCTCTCCCGCTCGGTGTTCACCCTTCGGGCATGGACACGCCCATGGACTCCGCGAGCCCGACCGCGTACGACGGCGTACGCCCCGCACCCAGAGCACTGGCCACCGAGGCCGTGCACGCAGGCCGTGAGGACCTCGCCCGGCAGGGACTGCACGCCCCGCCGATCGACCTGTCCACCACCTACCCCTCCTACGACAGCCGGGCCGAGGCCGCCCGCATCGACGCCTTCGCCGCCGACGGCGCCGAACTCGACGGGCCCCCGGTCTACGGGCGCCTCGGCAACCCGACCGTCGCCCGCTTCGAGACCGCGCTGGCCCGGCTGGAGGGCACCGAGGCCGCGGTCGCCTTCGCCAGCGGCATGGCCGCGCTCAGCGCGGTCCTCCTCGTCCGCTCCGCCATGGGTTTGCGGCACGTCGTCGCCGTGCGGCCCCTGTACGGCTGCAGCGACCACCTGCTGACCGCCGGGCTGCTCGGCAGCGAGGTGACGTGGACCGACCCGGCCGGCATCGCCGACGCGCTGCGGCCGGACACCGGACTGGTGATGGTGGAGTCGCCGGCCAACCCGACCCTGGCCGAGGTCGACCTGAGGGCCGTCGCCCACGCCTGCGGCTCGGTCCCGCTGCTCGCCGACAACACCTTCGCCACCCCCGTGCTCCAGCGTCCCGCGCGACTCGGCGCCCGGCTGGTGCTGCACAGCGCCACCAAGTACCTGGGCGGGCACGGCGACGTGATGGCCGGCGTCGTGGCCTGTGACGAGGAGCTGGCCGGGCGGCTGCGGCAGGTGCGGTTCGCCACCGGCGGGGTCCTGCACCCGCTCGCCGGCTACCTGCTGCTGCGCGGGCTGTCCACGCTGCCGGTCCGGGTGCGGGCCGCCTCCGCCGGCGCCGCGGAGCTGGCCGCACGGCTGGCGGCCGACCCGCGCGTCGCCCGGGTGCACTACCCGCGCATCGGCGGCGCGATGGTCTCCTTCGAGGTGCACGGCGACCCGCACGCGGTCATCGGCGGGGTCCGCCTGATCACGCCCGCCGTGAGCCTCGGCAGCGTCGACACCCTGATCCAGCACCCGGCCTCCATCAGCCACCGCATCGTGGACGCGGAGGACCGGCGGGGCGCCGGGGTCAGCGACCGGCTGCTGCGCCTGTCGGTGGGCCTGGAGGACGTCGACGACCTGTGGGCCGACCTGGACACGGCCCTGGGCCGGTCCCGCGCGGAGACGCCGGACGTCAAGGGACTGCATGAGGCGCTGAACTGAGAACGGCGCCGGCCCGGCGCGGGTCCGGTCGGCCTGCCGCCCGGACCCGGAGCCCGCCCGGCCCGGGGCGGGTGGACGAGGGGCGCGGCAGCGCGGTCCGGTGTCAGTCGGACAGGCGCGCGTCGCCGAACTCCCCCCGGAGGCCGCCGTCGTGCGGCAGCCGGGCGAGGACCGGGCGCTTGGCCAGACGGGCCGTGATGACCAAGGTGCCCTCCTCGATCTGGTAGTCCAGCGGGAGGCCGAGGGCGCGCATCGCGGCCACCATGCCGGTGTTCGACGCCTGGGTCACGGCGTACACGCTCGCGCAGCCCGCCTCGACGGCCATCGCCACCAGACGGCCGAGCAGTTCGGCGCCGATGCCGCGCCGCTGCCACTCGTCCTCGACGAGCAGCGCGACCTCCGTCTCGTCGCCGTCCCACAGCAGGTGTCCGAGGCCGACGATGCGCCCCGACGCGGTCTGTGCGGCGAGCGTGCGGCCGAAGCGCGGGCTGAGCAGGTGGTTCAGATAGCGGTCGGCGTCACCGACCGGCCCGTGGTAGCGCAGCCCGAGCGTCCGCGAAGAGCACCGCTCGTGCATCCGCACGGCCTCCGGCAGATCGCTCGTGTCCGCCCGGCGCACGGTGATCGCGTCGCCCTCGGGCAGGGTCAGCACGTCCTGGCCGGACGGGACGCGCGGGCCGAGCCGCGCGTCCAGCTCCACCAGGGCCCGGGCCCTGGCGAACTCGGTGGGGGTGAAGGGCAGGTACGCCCGCTCGACCGTGATCACCCCGCCCTCGGGCGCCCGCAGCCGCAGCACCGTGTCCTCCAGCACGCCCTCCGCGGGCACCTCCCCGGGGCCGTGACCGCCGCCCACCGGGCGGCCCGGCAGCGAGCGGATGGTGCATCGGCCCAGCAACTGGCGCAGCGCCAGCGGAAGTTCCGAAGCGTCCAGCGCCGTGCGCGTCGCCAGTCCCAGGACCCGCGTCGGCGCGTCCACCAGGTCGTGGGCGTCGGCCCGCTCGATCCACGTGTCGGCGCCGCCGGCCGACGCCACCACCCGGACGACCTCCGACGCCTCGACCCGGCCGGGCGCGCGCAGCAGGAACTCGTCCACGGTGCCCTCGGCCAGCGGATGCGTCTGCAGACTCAGGATGTCGACGTGCCGGGTGGCCAGGGCCGCGCACAGCGTGGCCAGCGACCCCGGCTCGTCCCTCACCGTCGTCCGCAGCCGCCACAGGGCGCTCGGCGCGGTCCCGCCGTGTGCCGCGGGGACGGGCGCGGACGGCCCGGCCTGCCGCCGTTCGCCGGCGGGCGGCCGGGCGCCGGTATCACCCACCGGGGGCGCGTGGCCGTGGTGCCTCGCCCACCAGGTGTGGAACGCCGCCGTGGCGATCAGCGCCAGCGCCGAGATCAGCAGCAGGGCCGGTCCGTCGGGCCCGTGGCCGATCAGGTTCGCCACACCGTCCGCCACCGCCACCGCCGTGAACAGCGCGGCGAGTTCGACCACGTCCCGCCGCCAGTGGTGCACCGGCCGGCCGTGCCTGGCCCGTGTCACATCAGACATTTCTCGAGTCATACGGCCACTGTGGAGGACGGGTGTTGCGTGGCCGCGAACGTCCTGTGACTTACTGGTAAAGCGTTGATTCGCCCCTTTGTTCGCGTTTGGGCCGGCATGGTGACGGCGACGGCCGGGGCGCGACCCCGTGGCCGCCGGCGCGCGGTCGGAGCACCGCACCCGAAGGGCACCGAACTCGAGGACGGTCGGCGCGGCGGGCGAACGGCGCGCCGCGCACCGGGGGATGACGCCGGTGCGCGGCCCGGCTGAAGGGTACGGGAGTCACCGCCCCGCCCGGTCGCCACGACCGCGCGCCGAGGACGGCGCCGTCCTGCCCGGCCGGCCGGACGGGCGGCTCAGCCGCCGGCCGCCTCCGCCATCAGCCGCACCCCCGCGCGGATCCGCGCGGGCGGAAGATGCGCGTACCCGAGGACCAGGCGCACGCCCCCGCCCGGCCCGCCGCCCTCGGCGACGCTCCCCTCGCCACCGTCGTGGGCCGCGACGCCCCCCGGACCCGCGTGCCGGTAAGCGGCCAGCGCCCGCACCGCGACGCCCGCCGCCGCCACCCGCGCGAGGAACCGCTCCTCGGGGCCGTACCGGCCGGGCAGTTCGGCGATGAGGTGCAGGCCCGCGGCGATCCCGGACAGCCGCGCGCCGGGGAAGTGCTCGGCGAGGGCGGTGACGAGGGCGTCCCGGCGCTCCCGGTAGGCGCGCTGGCAGCGGCGCAACTGCCGGTCGTAGTCGCCACGTTCGACGAAGTGGGCGAACAGCGCCTGGTCGAGGGTTGGATGACCGAGGTCCATGGTCAGTTTGCGCGCCACGATCTCGTCGGCCAGCGAGTCGGGCACGAGCAGCCAGCCCAGCCGCAGTCCCGGCGCCAGGGACTTGCTGATCGAGCCCGCGTAGACCACGCGCTCCGGATCGAGGCCCTGCAGCGCGCCCACCGGCGCCCGGTCGTAGCGGAAGTCGCCGTCGTAGTCGTCCTCGAAGAGGTAGCCGTCCACCGAGCGTGCCCAGTCGAGCAGTTCGGCACGGCGTCGCGCGGAACAGGCGATCCCGGTGGGGAACTGGTGCGCCGGTGTGGTCACCACGGCGCGCACGCCCGAGCGGCGCAGCGCGGCGAGGACCACCCCGTCTTCGTCCAGCGGCAGCGGAACGGTGCTGACGCCCGCCGCGGCGTACAGGGCGCTGTGCCGCGGACTTCCCGGGTCCTCGACACCGACGGCGCGCATCCCGCGCGAGCGGAGCACGGACCCGAGGAGGGCGGCGCCCTGGGCCACCCCGGAGACGATCACCAGGCGCTCCGGGTCCGCGACGGCGCCGCGGCGGCGGGCGAGCAGCCCGGCCAGGGCCGTGCGCAGCCGGGGCAGCCCGCGCGGGTCGGGATAGCCGAGGTCGTGGTGCGGCAGGCCGGCCAGCACCGAACGGTGCGCGGCCGCCCAGGCGGCCCGCGGGAACAGCGACAGGTCGGGCGTGCCGGGCACGAAGTCCGCGCGGGCGCCGGCCGAGCGGGGCGCCAGGTCACGCGCGCGCGTGCGCGCCGCCCGGGCCGCGCCGCCCACCCAGGTGCCCGCGCCGCGCCCGCTGCGCAGATAGCCCTCCGCCGTCAGCTGCTCGTACGCCTCCGTGATCAGCCCGCGCGACACACCGAGATCGGCGGCCAGGTCACGGCTGGAGGGCAGCCGGGTGCCCGGGACGAGCCGGCCCGAGCGGACCGCCTCGCGCAGCGCGTCCCGCAGGGAGCGGCCACGCGCGCGGGCCGGCGCCGTCGCGGCGGGCAGCAGCAGTTCCCAGGCGGCCGAGCCGGCGGCCCCGTCCGGATTGGTCCCCGATGACGTCATGGAAGTGGACCTTAAACCGGGCCGCCGCGCTCCCTAGCGTCGCTGCCATGAACGCCACCACCTCGCGCGGCGCCCTGCTCGCCGCACTCGCCTGCGTCCTCGTCGGCGGATCCTTCACCGCCAACAGCGTCCTCGGCCACTACCCTTACGCGGGTGGCCAGTTCCTGCGCTACGGCCTGGCCTGTCTGCTGCTCCTGCCGTTCGCCGGAGGGGACGCGGGCGCACGGCTGCGACGGCTCGGGCCCCGCCGATGGGGCCGGCTGGCGCTGCTGTCGGCGGTGGGCATGGTCGGTTTCAACCTGGCGGTCCTGGCCGCCGAGCGGACCGCCGAACCGGCGGTGCCGGGGGTCTTCGTGGGCTGTGCGCCGGTGGCCGTCGCGGTCCTCGTGCCGCTCCTGGAACGCCGCCGTCCGCAGCGGGCCGTGCTCCAGGGAGCGGCCCTGGTCGCGGCCGGGGCGCTGACCGTGCAGGGGTGGGGGCGGACCGACGGCGCCGGAATCGCCTTCTCCGCGTGCGCGCTGGCCGGTGAGGTCGGTTTCGCGGTCCTCGCGGTGCCCGTGCTGCGCCCCCTCGGACCCCGGCTGCTGTCCGCCGTGGTGTGCGGCGTCGCGGCCGTGGAGTCGGCGGTCGCGGGCGTCCTCCTGGACGGCGGCGCCTGGCTGCGGCTCCCCGGCGCGGGCGAGGCCGCCGCGCTGGTGTGGCAGGCGGCCGTCGTCACCGTCGTCGGCTTCGTGTGCTGGTACATGGGCATGCAGCGGATCGGCGCCGAGCGCGCCACCCTCTTCTCCGGGCTCATCCCCGTCTCGGCCGCCTGCACCGCGCCCCTGGTCGGCACCGGCTCCTACGGGATCGCGCAGGCGGCGGGCAGCGCCCTGGTGGGGGCCGGCGTGGCCCTGGGGTCCGGCGCGCTGCAGCGCGCCGGACGCCGCCGGTCAGCGGCTGCCGTCGAGGAGCACGCGCGCGACCAGCGCGGGGTCGTCGTTCATGGGGACGTGTCCGCAGCCGGGCAGCCGCACCAGCCGGGCGTGCGGGACCGTCTGCTTGGCGCGCACACCCTGCCGGCGCACGAGCAGGCGGTCCTTGCTGCCCCAGGCGACGGTGACCGGGATGCCGGGAACGTCGTGCGCGAACCGCACGTCGACGCCCGCGCGGAGGGTCTCCTCGAACCCGGAGGCCCGCGCCAGGGCCAGGGTCTCGGCGACCACGGCCTCGGGTGAACGGCGGGCGGGCCGGGCGTAGATGGTGCTCGTCAGGACGGTCCGGCCGGCCGCCGTGCGGGACAGCCGCTCCACCAGCGGCAGCGGCGTGCGCTGGGCGATCCCCCGCATCGCCTGGAGCACGCCGAACGCGTAGCGCCGTTCGGCCTCGGTCCAGAAACCGGCCGGGGACAGGGCGGTCACGGACCGGGCGAGCCCCGCACGGCCCAGCTCCAGGGCCAGCAGGCCGCCCAGCGAGTTGCCCGCGACGTGGGGCCGGCCGATCTCCAGGGCCTCGCACAGGGCGCCGAGCGCGGTGTTCACCGTCGGCAGGTCGTGCCGGAGCCCGTCCGGCAGCGCGGGCGAGGCGCCGAAGCCGGGCAGGTCCACGCTGATCACGTCGCGTTCGGACGCGATGAGGTGGATCACCGGGTCCCAGGCCTGACGGTGGTGGCCGATGCCGTGCAGCAGGAGCAGGGGCTCGCCGGTGCCCACGCGCGCGTAGGAGAGCGTCACGGTCTGCGGACCGTGCGCGGAGGGGACCTTGAAGGAGACGGTGGCGGACATGGATGCTCCTCGTCGGGGATCACGGACGGACGCAGGGTAGACAGCTTGTCAGCAATCACTACCGACGGGTAGCCCCCAGGGTCCGTCGGCCTCTTCGCGCCCGGCGCGGCCCCGGCCGGCCGCGTGGCGGGCCGGGGCGGGGCGCCGAGGCACGGCCGGAAGCGGCGGCCGGGGCGGGGAGCGCGGCCGCAGGAACGCCCCGGACCTGTCCGCCCGCCTCCCGGAGGCCGACGGCGGCCCCGCCGTGCTCACGCTGTCCGGCGGCAGACCCGGCAGCCTGTTCCGGGCGGACGTGGCGGACGGCCGTTTCCAGACACTCCGCATCACCCAGAACCGGGACAAACCCGCTCTCCTGGCGGCCGCCTGAACTCCGGGACCGGACTTCCCGTCCGTCCGGCACGAGCCCCCGTCCGCACCGCGGCGGGGGCTTCGCCGTGATGTCACGAGTGCGACGCCGTGCGAACGCCCCGTGAACGCTGTGCGGCACGGAGGCCCTCGGCCGCGCACGCGGCCGAGGATTGGTCTTGACCAAGGGTGGGGGCGGCCCTATCGTCGCAGATAAGTACAACAACCTTTAATAAACAAGGGCGCTAAACGCCGCCGGACTACGGCGATTGCGGAGGACAGGGTGGGGAGCACTCAGCTGGAAACGGTGCCGGAGCCGAAGTACTGGCATCTCAAGACCGTGCTCAGTGAGGCACTGGACTCCGAGTTCGCGGTCGGCGAGATCCTGCCCAACGAGCGGGAACTGGCCGCCCGCTTCGGCGTGGCCCGCGCCACGCTCCGCCAGGCGCTGGAGCAGCTGGAGCTGGAGGGCAGACTGCAGCGCCGCCGCGGCGTCGGCACGACGGTCGCGCCGCCGCGCGTGGGCGTGGCGGTCGGCACCGAGCAGCACGCCTGGCCGGGAGCGGCCGGAGACGCCTGGCACCCCGTGGACTGCGTGCAGGCCGTCCCGCCGTCCGCCGTCGCCGACATCCTGGAGACCGACCGGGACCAGCCCGTGCACACGGTGCGCCGGTCCCGGATGAGCCACGGCCAGCCGGTCGCGGCCGAACTCCTCTACATCCCGGCGTCCTCGGTGCCCGGCCTGACGGCGATCGACGCCCCGTCCGGTCCGGCGCGCGCGCGTGCCGTGCTGCGCGAGCTGCAGCACCTGGAACTGGAGGGCCAGGACCGCGCCGTGGAACTCGGCTCGGCCCGCGCCGACGACGCCAAGGAACTCGACCGCCTGCCGGGCGCGCCCGTCCTCGTCGTCACCGCCCGCTTCGTCGCCGGGGGCCGGACCGCCGCGCTGTCCGTGGCCACCTACCGCGCCGACACCTGCCGGCTGACCTTCGGGGACTCCGGGGGCGTGGAGATCCACCACGGACCCGAGCGCCGGGCCTCCTGACACCGCCCGCCGCCCGATCCGCCCGAGCGGCGACGACACCCGCCGCGCCCCTGACCCGTCCGGGGCGCGGCGGTCTCGTACCGGGCACGCCGGAACCCGCGGGGCGCGGGCGTCCGGATGCCCGCGCCGCGACGGACCGTACGCCCGCCGGGCGTCCGACGGCCGCGCGAGGACGGAACCGGCCCTCGGACGAGTGAGGACGGGCCGGGGGCGGGGCTCAGCGGCGGGCCGTCGCCGTGCCCTCCACCGCGAAGAGCTGTTCCTCCACGTGGTCGAGGGCCAGACGTACGGCGCCCGTCGCCACGACCGCCTCGCCCAGCAGGGAGAGAGTGACCTGGGGCGGCCGCAGACAGTAGCGGGCCAGCTCGCGGCGCAGCGGTTCCAGCACACCGTCCAGCCCGGCCGCCCACCCGCCGATGACCACCAGTTCCGGGTCCAGGGCCAGCACCAGCGCCGCCACGTCGTGGACGAGCCGCTGGATGTAGCGGTCCACGGCCGCCAGGGCCCGCTGGTCGCCCTCGCGGGCCAGCGCGAAGACCGCCGCCACCGCCTGCTCGTCCAGCGGGTGCAGCGGCTCGTCCGTGGTCGACAGCAGCGTCTCGGGGGTCGCCTCCCGGCCCAGCAGGTGCAGCGCGCCGATCTCGCCGGCCGCCCCGCCGTACCCCCGGTGCAGCCGGCCGCCGATCAGCGAGCCGGCGCCCGGACTCAGCCCGGCCAGCACGAACACCACGTCGTCGGACTCGGTGGCGGCGCCCTTCCAATGCTCGGCGACCGCCGCCGCGTTGGCGTCGTTCTCGACGAGGACCGGGCACTTGAAGGACCGGCTCAGCCGTTCGCCCAGGTTCAGGCCCGTCCACCCGGGCAGCGCGGTGCCCAGCCGTACGGTGCCGCCCGCGTCGACGATGCCCGGTGTGCCGACGCCGACGGCCCGCAGCGAGCTGCGCGGCACCCCGGCCCGGCGCAGCAGCTCGGCGACAGCGGTGCGCAGCCGTTCCAGGCGTTCGTCAGCGGCGGCGGTCTCGTCCACCTCCTTGGCCTGGGCGCCGACCACCCGGCCGTCGAGGTCGGCCAGCAGCGCGGCGACCCGGTGGGGGCCGATCTCCAGACCGAGCAGATGCCCGGCCTCGGCGCGGAAGCGGAACCGCCGCGCGGGCCGTCCCTGCCGTCGGGCGGCGCCCTCCTCGGCCGCCGTCTCGATGACGAGGCCGGCTCCGATCAGGTCGTCGACGACGCCCTCGACCGTGGGCCGGGACAGCCCGGTCACCCGCGTGATCTCCGTGAGCGTCGCACAGTCGGTGGCGCGCAGCGCGTGCAGCACCACCGCGGAATTGATCCTCCGCAGCAGCGAGGGGTCCCCGCCGGTCAGCCGCCCCAACGTCCGTCCTCCCAGCTCGTGCGCGTGTGGGGCGGATGCTACTCGGCCAGGGCGGGGGCGGCGAGCGCCGGGGACCGGTGGAGCGGGCCGGGGCGCCCGCAGGTCCTGGGCGCCGGGCCCGCGTGACGCCCCCGCGGGCCCGGCGGGACACCGGAGCCCGGGGCCCCGCCGGGCCCGCGGGCGGCCGGTACGGGTGCTGACGCGCCGCCAATTGTCAGTGGTGGCCGCTTTACTGAAACGCATGGGACGCGAGGAAGGCATGGACATCGCGAAGGCGCTCGCCGTGATCGACCGGCTGTGCTCCGGGGCGTTCCCCGCCGAGCACGTCCGGACGGACACCGGCGTCGCCGGGCCCGGTTACGGGACGGCCGAGCTGGCGACGAGCGAGGACTTCTGGGAGGACGACGGCACCCGGCGGGAGGAGGCGGCCGAGCAGTACGAGTGCGACCGGGACGGCCTGGGGGAGCGTCTCACCCGACGCTGGGGGCCGCCCCAGGTGTTCAGCCTGTACAGCGTGTGCGTGCGGAGCATGGAGGGGGAGGACGTGCCCGAGCCGTGGGGCGGCCTCAGCGGGCACGTGCCGGACGTCCAGCTGTGGAGGTCGGCCGAGGACGGCCGGTGGATAGCGCTTGGGGTCTCCCAGTGGGACAAGGAATGGCCGTTCCAGCTGCTCGCGGTCGTCACCGACGTCGACCCGCCCTGACCGGCCCCCGGGGCCGCTCGCGTCACTCGATGTCGAGCCGCGCGGCCGGCGGCCGTCACTCGTCCGCGGGCGCCTCGTGGCCGTCCCTCGCCGCCGTTCGCAGCCGGGCGAACTCCTGCGCCATCGTCTCGGCCGTCCAGTGCGCGTTCAGCCCGCTCGGGTTGGGCAGCACCCATACGCGGGTGCCGCCGATCGCCCGTTCCTGCGGGCCCACTTGGGCCTTGCGGTCGCCGAAGGCGGCCCGGTACGCGGTGACGCCGACGACCGCGAGCCACCGGGGCCGCAGCCGTGCCACCTTCAGCGCCAGCAGTCGGCCGCCCTCCAGGTACTCCTCGCGCGTCAGTTCGTCGGCGCGGGCCGTGGCGCGGGCGACGACGTTGGTGATGCCGAGCCCGTACGACAGCAACTCGCCCTGTTCGGCGGGCCTCAGCAGCCGCGGGGTGAATCCCGACCGGTGCAGCACCGGCCAGAAGCGGTTGCCGGGCCGGGCGAAGTGGTGGCCCGTCGCGGCCGTCGTCAGCCCCGGGTTGATACCGCAGAAGAGCACGCTCAGGCCGTCCGCGACCAGGTCGGGGACCAGACGGTCGCGGGCGGCCTGAAGCTCCGCGGGGGTGAAGCGGGTCAGAGGATCGCCCCCGGCGCGTAGGCCGCGGCCTCCGGGTGCTGCTTGACGATCTCCTCGATCCGCCCGACGACCACGCCGACCTGGTCGGCGGCCGCGCCGGTGAAGGACAGCTTGTCCGCCATCAGGGCTTCCAGCTGCGCGCGGTCCAGGGGCAGGCGCTCGTCGGCGGCGAGCTTGTCGAGCAGGTCGTTGCGCTCGGCGCCCCGCTCCCGCATCGCGAGCGCGGTGGCGACGGCGTTCTCCTTGATCGCCTCGTGGGCCACCTCGCGGCCGACGCCGGCCCGCACCGCGCCCATGAGCACCTTGGTCGTCGCCAGGAACGGGAGGTAGCGGTCCAGCTCCCGGGCGATCACCGCGGGGAAGGCGCCGAACTCGTCGAGCACCGTCAGGAACGTCTCCAGCAGACCGTCCAGCGCGAAGAACGCGTCCGGCAGCGCGACCCGGCGCACCACCGAGCAGGACACGTCGCCCTCGTTCCACTGGTCGCCCGCCAGCTCGCCCGTCATCGAGGCGTAGCCGCGCAGGATCACCATGAGGCCGTTGACGCGCTCGCAGGAGCGGGTGTTCATCTTGTGCGGCATCGCCGAGGAGCCCACCTGGCCCGGCTTGAAGCCCTCGGTGACCAGCTCGTTGCCGGCCATCAGCCGGATCGTCTTGGCCAGCGAGGAGGGCGCTGCCGCCAGCTGCACCAGCGCGGTGACGACCTCGTAGTCCAGGGAGCGCGGATAGACCTGGCCGACCGAGGTGAACGCCTGCGAGAAGCCGAGGTGGTGGGCGACGCGCCCCTCCAGCTCGGCCAGCTTCGCCGCGTCGCCGCCGAGCAGGTCCAGCATGTCCTGGGCGGTGCCGACCGGACCCTTCACGCCGCGCAGCGGGTAGCGGCCGAGCAGCTCCTCGACACGGCCGTGGGCCACCAGCAGCTCGTCGGCGGCGGTGGCGAAACGCTTGCCCAGGGTGGTGGCCTGCGCGGCCACGTTGTGCGAGCGGCCGGCCATGACCAGCTCGCCGTGCTCGGCCGCCAGCTTCGCCAGCCGCGCCAGCACGGCGACCGTGCGGTCGCGCACCAGCTCCAGGGAGAGCCGGATCTGCAGCTGCTCGACGTTCTCCGTCAGGTCGCGCGAGGTCATGCCCTTGTGGACCTGCTCGTGCCCGGCGAGGTCGTTGAACTCCTCGATGCGGGCCTTCACGTCGTGCCGCGTGACCTTCTCGCGCTCGGCGATCGAGGCCAGGTCGACCTGGTCCAGGACCCGCTCGTAGTCGGCGAGGGCGGCGTCCGGCACCTCGATGCCGAGGTCCTTCTGGGCGCGCAGCACGGCGAGCCAGAGCTGCCGCTCCAGCCTCACCTTCTGCTCGGGCGACCAGAGCATGGCGAGCTCGGTGGAGGCGTAGCGTCCGGCGAGGACGTTCGGGATGCGGGGCTTGGCGGGCGCAGAAGTCACGTGACCAGAGTCTACTGGCGATTCGTGCAGGCCAGCGCCGCGGGGCTGTTCGTCGGAAGCTACGAGGGTCCGGCAGGGCGTCCGGGCCCGGGACTCGTCCGGGCCCCGGCCCCGGCAGCCCGGCCGGTGCCCGAGCCCGCACGGGACCTGGCGGCGCGCAAACGCGCGGGACGGCCGGCCGCGAGCCGTGCCGGACGCGGTCAGGCGCCCGGATCCGCGGGAGGCGCCCGGTGCCCGGTGATCGGTGCTCGGGGGCGCGGCGGATGCGGGGGCCGTGGAGCCAAGGCGGGTGCCCGGGCCGCGCGGGGCCCGGCCCTCGTGGTTCGGGGGCTGTGCAGATGCGGCGCATGTGCGGGCCGCGGGGCGACGGCGGGCGCCCGGGCCCGCGGGAGGCGCCCGGTGCCCGGTGCCGAGGGCTGCGGGGGCGCGGCGGATGCGGGGGCCGTGGAGCCATGGCGGGTGCGAGCCACGCGGGGCCCAGGCACCGTGGCTCGGGGCTGCCGGCCGCGGCGCATGGGCGGGCCGTCTGGACGCGGTGGCCGACCGGTTCGCGGGAGACGTGCCGGAAGCACGGGAGGCGCGGCCGGTGCCGCCGTCGCGCTACGCGGGTTCCGCGTCGGCCGCCGACCGCGCCAGGTCCTCGTACGGCAGCAGTTCGGGCCGCTTGGCGGGTCGGCCGTCGCCGGAGGAGCGGCCGGTCAGCCGCCGGCCTATCCAGGGCAGCAGGTGCTCCCGGGCGAAACGGGCGTCGGCGGCCCGGCGGTCGGCCCAGCCCGGCCGCGCGGAGGCGGGCATCGGCGTGCGCCACTCGGTGTCCTCCGGCTCGTACCCGAGCGCCTGCCACACGGCCTCAGCGACCCGGCGGTGCCCCTCGGCCGTCAGGTGCAGCCGGTCCACGCCCCACAGGCGCGGGTCGGCCAGCGACGGCGCGCCGTACAGGTCGACGACCACCGCCCCGTGCCGTCGCGCGAGGTCGTCCAGGCAGGCGTACAGCGCCTCCATGCGCGGCCGGAACCGCTCCAGGACGGGCCCCTGCCGGCCCGGGCTGCGCATCAGCACCAGCTGTCCGCACGACGGCGCGAGCCGCTCCACCGCCTCCGTCAGCAGCCCCCGCACCCGGCCCATGTCGCACTTGGGCCGCAGGGTGTCGTTGAGTCCGCCCACCAGCGTCACCACATCGGCCTTCATGGCCGCGGCCGCCTCGACCTGCTCGTCGACGATCTGCCCGATGAGCTTGCCGCGCACGGCGAGGTTGGCGTACCGGAAGCCGGGCGTGCGGGCGGCCATCCGCCCGGCCAGGACGTCGGCCCAGCCCCGGTAGGAGCCGTCGGGCAGCTGATCCGACATGCCCTCGGTGAACGAGTCGCCGACCGCGACCAGACTGGTGTGTGTGGGATTCGTCTGCATGGCGTGAGCGATGGTAACCCGCCGGACCGACCGCATACCAAGCGGTCGGTCCGGCTCCCGTGGGCTCCGGCGTCCGGTCAGGCCCGCTGCCCGAACAGCTCCTGGAGCACGTCCTCCATGGTCACCAGGCCGGCCAGCCGTCCGTCCGCGCCCAGCGCGGCCGCCAGGTGCGTACGGCTGCCGCGCATCGCCGTGAGGACGTCGTCCAGCGGCGTGCCCTCCCGGACCCGGGCGATCGGACGCATGTCCCGCAGCCGGAACGGCTCGGTGCGCGGCGAGGCGTCCAGCGCGTCCTTCACATGCAGGTACCCGATGATCCGGCGGCCCTCGTCGACCACGGGGAAGCGGGAGAAGCCGGACTCGGCCGACAGCCGCTCCAGCTGCTCCGGGGTGACGCCGAGCCGGGCGTAGACGACCCGCTCCAGCGGGAGCACCACATCGCGCACGGGCCGGCTGCCCAGCTCCAGAGCGTCGTGCAGCCGCTCCTGCGCCCGGTCGTCGATCAGACCGGCCTCGCTGGCGTCCTTGACGATCTCGGCCAGCTCGGAGTCCGTGAAGGTCGCCGAGACCTCGTTCTTCGCCTCCACCCGCAACAGCTTGAGCAGGCCGTTGGCGAACGCGTTCACCGTGAAGATCACCGGGCGCAGGGCCCGCGACAGCGTGACCAGGGGCGGCCCGAGCAGCAGCGCGCTGCGCACCGGCTCCGCCAGCGCGATGTTCTTCGGCACCATCTCGCCCAGCAGCATGTGCAGATACGTCGCCAGGCCCAGCGCGATGACGAACGACACCACGTGGCCCGCGCCCGCCGGCACGCCCACCGCGTGGAAGACCGGCTCCAGCAGATGGGCGATCGCGGGTTCGGCGACCACGCCGAGGACCAGCGTGCACAGGGTGATGCCGAGCTGTGCCGCCGCCAGCAGCGCGGACACGTGCTCCAGGCCCCACAGGACGCTCTTGGCGCGCCGGTCGCCCTCCTCGGCGAAGGGCTCCACCTGGCTGCGGCGCACCGAGATCAGAGCGAACTCCGCGCCCACGAAGAAGGCGTTGACGACCAGGGTCGCCACACCGATCAGGATCTGTACGGCGGTCACCGGCCGGCCCCCTTCCCGTCGTCCGCGCGCCCGTCACGCGCCGGAAGCTCCGCGCGGTCCGCGGTGCGGTGCCTGCCGCGCCGCGTGGGGACCGCCACGACGGCCTCGTCGTCCAGCGGCGCGTGCAGCAGCACCCGCGCGGCCCGGCGGCCGCCCGCGTCCACCACGTCCAGCCGCCACCCGGCGACCTCCAGCACGTCGCCCGCCACGGGTATCCGGCCCAGCTCGGCCGCGACCAGGCCGGCGAGCGTCTCGTACGGCCCGTCCGGGGCCCTGAGCCCCACGCGCGCCAGCTGGTCCACGCGCGCGGAACCGTCGGCCGAGTACTGGGCGCGGCCCTCCGCGTCGGCCCCCGCCGGAGCGAGGTCGGGCGTCTCGTGCGGATCGTGCTCGTCGCGCACCTCCCCGACGACCTCCTCCACGATGTCCTCCAGGGTCGCCACGCCCGCCGTGCCGCCGTACTCGTCGATGACGACGGCCATCGTGCGCCGGCCGGAGAGCCGGTCCAGCAGCCGGTCGACGGTCAGCGACTCGGGCACGAGCATCGGCTCGCGCATGATCTCGGAGACGCGCAGATGCAGCCGCCGTTCGGCGGGCACCGCCAGCACGTCCTTGACGTGGGCCGTCCCCACCACCGAGTCGAGGTTGCCGCGGTAGACGGGGAAGCGGGACAGCCCGGTGGCCCGGGTCGCGTTCGCCACGTCCTCGCAGGTCGCCTGGGCGTCCAGGGCAACGACCTGGACGCGCGGCGTCATCACGTTCTCCGCGGTGAGGTCGGCGAGGTTGAGGGTCCGCACGAACAGCTCGGCGGTGTCCGCCTCCAGGGCGCCCTCCTTGGCGGAGTGCCGGGCCAGCGCGGCCAGCTCCTGCGGGCCGCGCGCGGAGGCCAGCTCCTCGGCGGGCTCCACCCCGAGCCGGCGCACCACCCGGTTCGCCGCGTTGTTCAAGTGTGTGATGAAGGGGCGGAACGCCGCGCTGAACCAGCGCTGCGGCGTGGCCACCCGCCGGGCGATCGCCAGCGGTGAGGAGATCGCCCAGTTCTTCGGCACCAGCTCGCCGACCACCATCAGGAACACCGTCGACAGGGCGGTGCCCAGCACCAGCGCCACCGAGGTCGCCGTGGACCGGGAGACGCCGAGCGCCTGGAGCGGACCGGCGAGCAGCTCGGCGATCGACGGCTCGGCGAGCATGCCGACCACCAGGTTGGTGACGGTGATGCCGAGCTGCGCCCCCGAGAGCTGGAACGTCAGGTTCCGTACGGCTTTGAGCGCGCCGGAGGCGCCGCGCTCGCCACGCTCCACGGCGCGCTCCAGGGCGCTGCGCTCGACCGTGGTCAGGGAGAACTCGGCCGCGACGAAGGCGCCGCAGGCCAGGGACAGCAGCACCGCCACGAGCAGCAGGAGCACTTCGGTCATCGGGTCACCCCCCTTCCATGGTCGGTCAGGACAAAGGGGATCGCGCGGTGATGCTCACCGGGAGGCTCGCCCATGGGCGGACGCTCACAACCTTTCATGGAGGACCGAGTGCTCCTCCGATGGTAAAGGATGGGCAAAGAAGTCGGGTGACGTCAGTCCGCCCGGGCCGGCAAGGGCTTCACCCAGCGCCGCCAGTGCTCCTCGGGCGTGTATCCCGCCGCCCGCCAGGCGTGGTGCGCCCGCTCGTTGCCGGTGAGCACCATCGCGTCCCCGCGCCGCCCGCCGAGCCGCGCGAACCGCTCCTCGGCGGCGGACAGCAGCGCGGAACCGATGCCCTGCCGCCGGTGACCGGGGTGCACCGCGAGCCGGTACAGATGGCAGCGCCAGCCGTCGAAGCCGGCGACGACCGTGCCGAGCAACTCGCCCGCCCTCCCCGTCGCGAGGAGCAGGGCCCCGGGGTCGCGGGCGATCAGGCGTCCCACCCCGTCGCGGTCGTCGCTGATGCTGGTGCCCTCGGCGGCCGTCCGCCAGAAGGCCAGCACGGTGTCGATGTCGTCGGCGGTCGCGGGGCGTATGCGCAGGTCCGTCATGCGGAGATCCCACCACGCGGACCCGGGCGCGGAACGGGAATTCCGGCATCCGGACGCGCCGGCCCCGCATCCGGGCGCCGCTTGCCCCGCACCCGGACGCCGCTTGTCCCGCACCGGGGCGCCGCTTTCCCCGGCAGCCCGCGGGCCGCTTGCCCCGCTCCCCGAGCAGCGCTCCCGTCACCCCCGTGCGCCCATTGCCCCGCTCCCCGAGCGACACTTCCCTCACTCCCCGCGCAGCGCCTCCAGCACCGGCGCGAAGGCCTCCATGTCCGGTTCCAGGACGGTGAGGTAGGAGAAGCCGAACCGCTCGCGCTGGGCCCGCACCCGCGCGACGATCTCCTCCACCGTGCCGACCAGCACGATGGGCAGCGCCAGCGCCTGCTCCAGGGTCAGCTGCGGCCGGCGTTCCAGCAGCGGTCGCAGCGCGGCGGCGGGGTCGTCGGTGACGGCGACGGTCTGGATCAGCAGGTTCAGCTCGGCCGGCTCGGCGCGGCCCTCCGCGTACTTCCGGTAGCGGGCCACCCGCTCGGCCAGCTCGTCGGCCGACAGCGGGGCGAGTCCGGTGGGGCTCTCGGCCGCGGCGCGGGCCCCGGTGAACGCGGCGATGTCCGCGTGCTCGGCGGTCAGCCGCAGCATCCGGTCGCCGTTGGCGCCGATCAGCAGCGGTACCCGCGGCCGCTGCGCCGGTCGCGGCCGGTGCTCGGGGGATCCGAGCAACCGGTCCAGTTCCACCACCGTGCGCCGCAGGTGCCCCACGCGCTCGCCCGGCGAACCGAACGGCAGCCCCGCGCTCTCGTGCTCCTCCCGTACGTACCCGGTGCCGAGCCCCAGTTCCAGGCGGCCGTCCGTGAGCGCGTCCGTCGTCGCCACTTCGCGGGCCAGCAGCGCGGGGTTCCAGAAGCCCGCGTTCAGCACGAAGGTGCCGAGCCGGGGCCGCTCGGTGGCCTGCGCCGCCGCCACCAGCGCCGGGAAGGGCGCGACCCAGCCCAGATGGTCGGGCACGAGGATCACGTCATAGCCGAGCTCCTCGGCCCGCCGGCACTTGGCGCGCCACTCCGCGGCGGAGCCGGGATTCAGCAGATTGACACCGAAGCGGAACGGTCGCGGCATGAACTCTCCCCGTGGGCGCGGCATTTGAGCGTGCGTCGCGATTCCATCACTCGTGGGCGATCGCCGCCAGCACGTTCATGCGCGACGCACGCGAGGCCGGCAGCAGGGCCGCCACCACCCCGACCGCCGCGGACCCGGCCACGACCGCGACGATCGTGCCCCAGGGAACGGCCAGCGCGGTCATGCCCTGCAGCGCCAGCACCCGCTGGACGCACACACCCCACACCAGCCCCAGCGCGAGTCCCAGGACCGCGCCGAACACGGCGATCACCACCGACTCCAGCCGGATCATCCGGCGCAGCTGCCGGCGGGACAGTCCGAGCGCACGCAGCAGACCGATCTCCCGGGTCCGCTCCACCACCGACAGGGCGAGCGTGTTCACCACGCCGAGCACCGCGATGACGATGGCCAGTCCGAGCAGCGCGTAGACGAGGCGGAGCAGCACCGCGATCTGGTCGTGCACCAGCTTCTTGTAGTCGGCCTGGTCGCGGATCTGCATGTTCGGAAAGGGGGCGAGGGTCTTCTCCAGACGGGCGCGCAACTGCCCGGTACCGGTGCCGGGAGCCGCGTTCACGTACAGGGCGGCGTCCGGGGTGCCGGGCGCGTACCGGTCGAGCGTGCCGATGCCGAGGAACAGGCCGCCGCGCGGACCGAACCCCTCGGCCTGCTCCTGGTCGGTCAGCGCGCCCACCGTCAGCTCCGCCCGGCGGCCGCCCTGGAACTCGGCGGGCAGCACGCTGCCCGCCCGTACGCCGTGCTCGCGGGCGAAGCCCGCGTCCATGGCCAGGCGCCCGTCGGCCAGCGCCGCCGCCGTGTTCCCGGCCGCATACTTCGTGTGGACCACGGCGTCCAGCCGCCGGTCGTAGCCGGAGGCGGACGTCTCGACCCGCTTGCCGTCCGGCAGCCGTACCGCGATCGCCGCCGGCCGCCGGCGTACGACGAGGCCCGCCCCCGGGGTGTGGCGTACCCGGTCGGTGACCTCCGACGGGAACGGCGTGAAGGTGCGGTTCTGCACGATGTAGTCGGCGCCGAGCGTCCTGTCGATCCGGCGGTCCACCGAGCGGGTCATGGAGGCGCCGGCCACCGACATCCCGCCGACCAGGGCCAGCCCCACCATCAGCGCCGCCGCCGTCGCGCCGGTGCGGCGCGGATTGCGCAGGGCGTTGCGCCGGCTCATCCGCCCGATGGAGCCGAACAGCACCGGGAAGGCGCCGCCCAGCACCCGGATCAGGGGGCGCGCCAGCAGCGGCCCGGCGACGACGGTCGCGACCAGGGTGAGCACGACGCCGGCCCCCAGCAGGGCGACGGCGGTCGCGGTCCGGTCCGCGACGGCGCAGCCCGCGAGCGCTCCCACGCCGAGGGTCCCGACGGCGGCGCCGGCCACCGCGCGCGACCGCAGGGGCCGTCCCGCACCGGGGGCCTCGGCGTCCGCGAGCGCCGCCATGGGGGAGACGCCCGCCGCACGGCGGGCCGGGAGGTAGGCCGCCGCGAACGTGACCCCGATGCCGACGGCGTACGCCGCGACGGGGGTGGCCCAGCCGATGACCATTCCCGCCGTCCGCAACCGGACGCCGAAGGTGCTCACGAGCCGCATCAGGCCGGCCGCGAGCCCGATCCCGGCCGCCAGGCCCAGCGTGGAGCCGGCCAGGCCGAGCAGCAGCGCCTCGGTGAGCACCGACCGCCGCACCTGCCCACGGTCGGCGCCCAGGGCGCGCAGCAGCCCCAGTTCGCGAGTGCGCTGGGCGATCAGCATCGAGAAGGTGTTGACGATCAGGAAGACGCCGACCAGGACCGCGATCCCGGCGAAGCCGAGCATCACGTACTTGATGACCTTCAGGAACCCGCCCAGGTTCGCGGCAGCCGACTTGGCCTGCTCGGCGGCGGTCCGCACGTCGTACGTCCCGCTGCTCACCGCCGCGCCGACGCGCCGCTTCAGTTCGGCGTCGGTGACGCCCGCGGCCGCGTCGACCGAGATGCCGGTGGCGCGGGCGGTGGAGCCCAGCAGCCTCGTCTGCGCCGTCCTGGTGTCGAGGTAGAGCAGCGCGGCGCCCGGGTTGACGGTGGTGAAGGCGGCGATGCCGGAGACCCGTACCCGGAAGGTGCCCGGCGGCGCCTGCACCGTCAGTACGTCGCCGATCCGCACATGCCGGTGCCGGGCCGTGTCGGCGTCCAGGACGGCCTCGCCGTCCCCGCGCGGGGCGTGACCGGAGGACAGTTCCACCCCGCTGCGGGCGCCGGCCCGCCAGACGCGGGCGATGGTGGGGGCGCCGGTGGTCGGGCCGACGGGCTCGTTCCGCCTGTCGACCACCACCACGTTCTCCACGGTCGCGTCGACGTGGGCCGCGAGGACACCGGGGACGCGGGCCACCCGTGCGGCGAGCGAGGCGGGCAGGGTCGGCACCGCGCCGGTGCGCACCGCTGAGGTGAGGTCCTGCCTGGGCGCCACCGTCACATCGGCGGCGGTGGAGGCGAACAGCCGGTCGAAGGTGCGGGTGACGGTGTCGGAGAAGATCAGGCTGCCCGCGACGAAGGCCACCGACAGCACGACGGCCAGGGCCGACAGCAGCAGCCGTCCCTTGTGCGAGAGGAAGCTGCGCAGGGTCGCCCTGAGCACGTCGGTCAGGCCTCCTCTGCGGCGGCGCGGTCGCCCCCGCCGAGCAGGCGCCGCCCGGCATCGGTGGACCGGTCGCCGGGCGCCGCGGGAGCGGCGGCCACAGGCGTGGGCCCGACGGAGGGATCGAGAGCCGTCGGCCCGGCGGAGGGAGCAGGAGGGTCGAGGGGCGGGAGCGGGCCCGGGCCGGAGGGCCACGCGCCGCTCCCGGCGAACAGGCGCATGCGTTCGAGCACCGCCTCCGCCGTCGGATGCGCCATCTCGTCCACGAGCCGGCCGTCCGCGAGGAAGAGCACCAGGTCGGAGCGGGACGCCGCGTTCGGGTCGTGGGTCACCATGACGACTGTCTGGCCGAGGCGGTCGACGGCGTCCCGCAGGAAGCCGAGCACCTCCGCACCGGCCCGTGAGTCCAGATTGCCGGTGGGTTCGTCGGCGAAGATCAGCTCGGGGCGGGAGGCGAGCGCCCGCGCACAGGCCACGCGCTGCTGCTGGCCGCCGGAGAGCTGGGACGGACGGTGCCCCAGCCGGTTCCTCAGGCCCAGGGCGTCGATGACCTGGTCCAGCCATCCCTGGTCGGGGCGGTGTCCCGCGATGTCCATCGGCAGGGTGATGTTCTCCAGCGCGTCGAGCGTGGGGATCAGATTGAACGACTGGAACATGAAGCCGATCCGGTCCCGGCGCAGCCGGGTCAGCTCGCCGTCCTTCAGCCCCGTGATCTCGGTGCCGCCGACCCACACCTGACCGGCCGAGACGGTGTCGAGCCCGGCCAGACAGTGCATCAGGGTGGACTTCCCGGAGCCGGAGGGGCCCATGACCGCGGTGAACCGGCCGCGCGCGACGTCCACGTCCACCGAGTCCAGCGCGAGCACGGCGGTCTCGCCCGATCCGTACGCCTTGGTCAGCCCGCGGGCGCGGGCCGCGGTCGCGTCGGACCGCGCCCGGCCCGGCGCCGCGGCAGGTGTGGACACGGTGGCCTCCTCGGTGCTCCCGCGACCATGAACGTCCTGGCTCATGCCTCTTTTGTCCCCCGCCGAGCGTAATGTGAGCGCCCGCGCGAGGGGTATCCCCCGTTGGGCCGAATCGTCTCTCCACTCGCGGGCCGGGCCCGGCGGTCCGTGTAGGGGGCGCTCTCCACCCGCGGCCGGTGCGCCCTTGCCGGTGCTAGCGGTTGGGCGCTAGCGTCGAGGTATGGCGAAGACCCAGCTGAACGTGAGAGTGGACGAAGGCACCGCCCGTGCCGCTCGCGAGCGCGCCCTGGCCCGAGGGATGAGCGTCAACCGCTACATCGAGGAACTGGTCCGCCAGGACACGGGGGAGGTCGGCCACACCTTCGTGGAGGCCGCGGCCGACTTCATGAAGAGTTACGAGAGCATCTTCGCGCAGGAGTTCGGGGCGGACCGTGAGGGCCGCCATGCCCGCCGGAGCGAAGGCCGTCACTGAGCCCTTGAACGATCTCAGAATCGACCTCGCCTGGCTGCTGATGCTCGCGGAGCGGATGACGCCCGGGGACCCCCAGGTCACCGACTGGGGCGCCCTCGTCGCCGCGGTGGCGCGGCACCGGGCCGAGATCTTCGACGTCCCCGTCTACGACACCCCCCACGCACGGGCCGCCGCCCTGCTCCAACTGCTCGTCCACGTCCCCGCGCTGGAGCGCTCCAACGCCCTGTTCGCCTCCGCGGTCGCCTACGCCTACCTGGTCGCCAGCGGCCTGAAGGTCGTCACCTCCCCCGAGCAGGTGCGCGACCTGGCCCGCCTGGTCAAGAGCGGCGAGGCGTCGGTGGAGGACATCGCGCGCGAGCTTCGCCAGTGGAGCCTGTGAGCGACGGCACCCGACTGCCGGACGGCCCGGCCGACCAGCTCGTGCCCGGCCTGTCCCGTGCCGGCTCGTTCGGTTCTCCGGCCGGACCGCCGGGAGCGGCCTCGGGCCGCCGGCTCCGGTGGCCCCCTTCGGGATGTCTGATCCCGGGTCGCCGGCTCCGGTGGCCGACGTGGGGCTGCCTGATCTCGGGTTGCCGGTCAAGGCGGCGGGCCTCGGGTCGCCGGGTCCGGGGCCGGCGGTCTGCCACGTGCCCGGCCCGCCCGTTCTCAAGACCGGCGGGCCGCCGGGGCCGCCACCAGAAGTCCGGCGGCGGCCCCGGCGGCCGATCAGTGGTCGTCGGCCCCCGCGAACGGCGGCGGAGCCTCCCGCACGGTGAACGCCGCCGCGTCCCACGTGCCGTTCAGACGGGGCGCGAGCCAGCCCGGCGCGGCCGCCCGGAAGCCGGCGGGAGCCAGGCCGCCGGCGCCGTCGGGCAGCGCGCCGAGAAGGGGCGCGCCGGCCACCTGCGGCAGGTCGGCGATGTTGCAGCGGTCGGCGAGGTCCGGTGCGGCGGGCCAGCTGCCGATCACCACGCCGAGCAGATCCAGCTCGCGCGAGCGCAGTTCACGGGCCGTCAGCTCGGTGACGTTCAGGGTGCCGAGCCCGGCGGAGGCGACGACCAGCACCGGGGCACGCAGCAGCTGCGCCGCGTCCGCGAGCGTCCCGCCCGCGTCGTCGAACCGTACGAGCAGGCCGCCGGCGCCCTCCACCAGCACCAGATCGTGCTCGGTGGCGAGCTTGGCCGCGGCCTCGGCCACCTCCTGCGGGCGCACCGGCGGCCGCCCGGCCCGCAGTGCGGCCGTCGCGGGCGCCAACGGCTCCGGGTAGCGGGCCACTTCGGCCCAGGTCACCGGGCCGGCCAGCCGCACCACCTCGGCGCCGTCCCCGCGCTCGTGCGGGCCCACTCCCGTCTGCGCGGCCTTCAGCACGGCCACCGACCGGCCGGCCGCGACGGCCGCCGCGGCGACGGCGGCCGTGGTGACCGTCTTGCCGACCTCCGTGCCCGTGCCCGTGATCACCAGTACCGGCATCTCATCCCTCCCGCGCCGCCGCGCACACCGCGCGCGCGATCCGTGCCACGTCCACGTCACTCGTGACGTACGGCGGCATCGTGTACACCAGGTCCCGGAACGGCCGCAGCCACACGCCCTCGCGCACGGCGGCCCGGGTCGCCGCCGCCATGTCCACCGGACGGTCGAGCTGGACCACGCCGATCGCGCCGAGGACCCGTACGTCCCGGACCCCGGGCAGCTCCGCCGCCGGCGCCAGGCCCTCGCGCAGACCCGCCTCGATCCGCTCGACCTCCGTACACCAGTCCTGGCCGAGCAGCAGTTCGATCGAGGCGCACGCCACGGCCGCGGCCAGCGGGTTGCCCATGAACGTCGGACCGTGCGCCAGCACCGGCACCTCGCCGCGCGAGATCCCTTCGGCCACCCGCGCGGTGCACAGCGTCGCCGCCATCGTCAGATAGCCGCCGGTCAGCGCCTTGCCCACGCACATCACGTCCGGCGTCACCGCCGCGTGCCCGGCCGCGAACAGCGCGCCCGTGCGGCCGAAACCGGTCGCGATCTCGTCGAACACCAGCAGCACGTCGTGCGCGTCGCACGCCTCGCGCAGCACCCGCAGATACGCGGGGGAGTGGAACCGCATCCCACCCGCGCCCTGCACCACCGGTTCGACGATCACGGCGGCCAGTTCGTCGGCGTGCCGTTCGATCAGCTCACGCAGGTGGGCGGCGTACGCCTCCTCGAAGCCGGCCGGCGGCGCGTCCGCGAAGACCTGGCGGGGCAGCACGCCGGACCACAGTTCGTGCATCCCGCCCTCGGGGTCGCACACGGACATCGGCTGCCAGGTGTCCCCGTGGTAGCCGCCGCGCCAGGTCAGCAGCCGCCGCTTGGCCGGGCGGCCGAGCGAACGCCAGTACTGCAGGCACATCTTGACGGCGACCTCGACCGACACCGAGCCGGAGTCGGCGAGGAAGACGTGTTCGAGCCCGTCGGGCGACATGTCGACAAGGAGCTTCGCCAGGCGGACGGCGGGCTCGTGGGTGAGCCCGCCGAACATCACATGGCTCATCCGCTCCAGCTGCCGGCGGACCGCCTCGTTCAGCACCGGGTGGTTGTAGCCGTGGATCGCGGCCCACCAGGAGGACATGCCGTCCACCAGCTCGCCCGAGCCGTCCGCGAGCCTCAGCCGCACCCCGCTCGCCGACTCCACGACGAGCGGTTCCTGACGGCCCGGCATCGGACCGTAGGGATGCCACACGTGCCGGCGGTCCAGGTCGAGCAGCTCGGCGACGCCCGGACCGTGCGGGTCGAAGCCCTCAGGCATTGGGCGCGAGGTCCGTTCCGGCGCCCCGGCGGCGCACCGCCACCAGGTCCGTGCGGGGCTCGCCGGCCTTCGGCTCCGCGGCGGTGGCGGGGACCGAACCGCACACGCCGGCCCCGCCGTGCGACCCGCAGCCCGCCTGCTCGTGCGACCCGCACCCGGCGTCGGCGTACGCACCGCAGCCCGCGCCTTCGTGCGACCCGCACCCGGCGGCGCCCTCCTGAGCCCCGCCGGCCGTCGCCGCCGCGTGCGCGCCGCAGCCGCCGCCCCCCGCCGCCCGGTGCTGCGGCAAGGTCACCTGCTCGGCGCCCTCCACCTCGAACCCGGCGTCCGCGATCATGTCCAGGTCCGCCTTGCCGGCCTGGCCCTCGCTGGTCAGGTAGTCGCCGAGGAAGATGGAGTTGGCCAGGTGCAGCGCGAGCGGCTGCATCGAACGCAGGTGCACCTCACGGCCGCCCGCGATCCGGACCTCCACGTCCGGGCAGACGAACCGGACCATCGCGAGGATCCGCAGACACCGCTGCGGAGTCAGGTTCCACTCCTTGGCCAGCGGAGTTCCCTCGAACGGGATCAGGAAGTTCACCGGAACGGAGTCCGGGTCCAGTGCGCGCAGCGAGTGGACGACGTCCACCAGGTCCTCGTCGCTCTCGCCCATGCCGGCGATGAGCCCGGAGCAGGCCGACAGCCCGGCCGCGTGCGCCTTGTGCACCGTGTCCACCCGGTCGGCGTACGTGTGGGTGGTGGTGATGTCGCCGTACGTCGACTCGGAGGTGTTGAGGTTGTGGTTGTAGGCGTCGGCGCCGGCCGCGCGCAGCCGCTCCGCCTGGCCCTCGGAGAGCAGCCCGAGGCAGGCGCACACCTCGACGCCCTCGTTCTGGTCCTTGATGGCCTTGATGGTCTCCGAGACCCGGTCCACGTCGCGGTCGGTCGGACCGCGCCCGCTGGCCACCAGGCACACGCGCTTGGCGCCGCCGGCCAGCCCGGCCGCCGCGGCCTCGGAGGCCTCGCCGGGCTTGAGCCAGGTGTACTTGAGGATGTCCGCCTTCGAGCCGAGCCGCTGGGAGCAGTACGAGCAGTCCTCGGGGCACAGGCCGGACTTGAGGTTGACGAGGTAGTTGAGTTTCACCCGCCGTCCGAACCAGTGGCGGCGCACCCTCCCGGCCGCCGCCACCACATCGAGCAGGTCGTCGTCGGAGGTGGCCAGCACGGCCAGAGCTTCCTCGCGGGTCGGCAGCTCGCGCCGAAGCCCCTTGTCCACCAGCGTGTTCAGCAGGTCCATGGGAGCCGATCCTGTCCTACGGGACCGCCCCGGGCCAAGGAGAGTTTGCACAACAGAGACGCATCGACGTGTGGGTATTGCCACATCATGGGCGGCCGGTCCGACCGCTAGTGTCTGTCCACTGCCTACAAAAGCCCCGGAGGAACCATGGCGTTCGGCTGGATCGACGAACAGGCGGACGCCCGCCGCCGTGCCGGGCTCGTACGGACGCTGCGCCCCCGCCCCGCCGACTCGCCCCTGCTCGACCTCGCGAGCAACGACTACCTGGGCCTGGCCCGGCATCCCGAGGTGACCGAGGGCGCCGCGAGCGCCGCGCGCACCTGGGGCGGCGGCGCCACGGGGTCCCGGCTGGTCACCGGCACCACCGGACTGCACACCGCGCTCGAAGCCGAACTGGCCGCATTCTGCGGCTTCGAGGCGGCGCTCGTGTTCTCCTCCGGATACGCCGCCAACCTCGCCGCGGTCACCTCGCTCGCCCCGCACGGCGCGCTGATCGTCTCCGACGCGGGCAACCACGCCTCGCTCATCGACGGCTGCCGGCTGGCGCGCGCCGCCACGCAGGTCGTCGCGCACGCGGACCCGCAGGCCGTGGCCAAGGCGCTCGAGACGCACGAGGGGCCGGCGGTCCTCGTCTCCGACACGGTCTTCTCGGTCGACGGCGACGCCGCCCCGCTGGCGCGGTTCGCGGAGGTGTGCCGGGAACGGGGCGCGGGGCTGGTCGTCGACGACGCCCATGGACTGGGCGTGCTCGGTGACGGCGGCCGCGGCGCGGCCCACGCGGCGGGGCTCGCCGGCGCCGCCGACGTGGTCGTGACCGCCACGCTGTCCAAGTCGCTCGGCAGCCAGGGCGGAGCTGTGCTCGGACCCGCCCGGGTGATCGACCACCTGGTCAACGCGGCGCGTACGTTCATCTTCGACACCGGTCTCGCCCCCGCGGCGGCGGGCGCGGCCCTGTCCGCCCTGCGGCTGTTGCGCCGCGAGCCGGAGCGCGCCGAGCGGGCGCGCGCGGTGGCGGCCGAACTGCACGCCCGTCTGACCGCGGAGGGCCTCCAGGCGGTGCGCCCGGACGCCGCGGTGGTCTCCGTGCGGGCGCCGTCCCCGGAGGGAGCCGTGCGCTGGGCGGCCGACTGCCGTGCGGCGGGCCTGGCCGTGGGCTGCTTCCGTCCTCCTTCCGTGCCCGACGGCATCTCACGGCTCAGGCTGACCGCCCGTGCGGACCTCTCCGGGGCGCAGATCGAGCGCGCTGTCCGGGTGATCGGCGGAACGCGACCATGAGTCGGCGTGACACGGCCGTGCGCCGCCTGAGGGGGAGACGGATCAGACGCGGCGCACCGCGGCGGTGAACTCCGCCCAGCTCCCGGGGGAGAAGAGCAGCGCGGGCCCGGCCGGCGCCTTGGAGTCGCGTACCGCGAGCAGTCCGGCGCCCGGCCCCGACGACGGGCGCGCGGTCTCGACGCAGTTGTTCGCTCCCGTGCTGTGGCTGCTGCGCAGCCATCGCACGCCGTTCAGATCGGCGCTGGAAGGTACGTTCCGCGGCGGAGCGGACATGGTGCCTCCTTACCCGGTCGCGCGCCCTCACCTGTCCTGGCGCATCCCGGCGATGAAGTCCAACGAGTCCTCGGTCGACAGGGCATGGGACCGAAGGGTGTCGTAGGCCTCGGTGTAGGCCTCCAGGTCTTCTTTCCGATCGAGGTGGAAGCTACTCGTCAAGTGGTCGAGAACGACCACATCCAGATCAGAAGTGTGAGAAAAGGAGAAGATGACGAAAGGCCCGGTGACGCCGATGTGCGCGCCCGCGGCGAACGGCAGCACCTGCAGCCGTACCTGGGGCAGCCGCGCCGCCTCCGCCAGCCGCTCCAGCTGACGCGCCATGACCTCCGGACCGCCCACCTCCCGGTGCAGCACGGCCTCGTCGAGCACCGCGTTCAGCTGCAGCGGCGGGTCGGCCCGCAGGACGTGCTGCCGGGCCAGGCGCACCTCGACCAGCGCGTCCAGCCGCTCCTCGTCCAGCCCCTCCACGGCGGCCCGGGTGACCTCACGGGCGTACTCGGCCGTCTGGAGCAGTCCGGGCACGACCGTGGTCTCCAGGGTGCGCATCGCGGTCGCCTGCGACTCCAGGCTGATGAAGTCCCGGTAGGTGGGCGGCAGCACACCGCGGTAGGCGTGCCACCAGCGGTGCCGGCCGTCGCCGTCCTCGGAGGCCGCCAACGCCAGAAGCAGCCGGCGCAGTTGGGCGTCGTGGACCGCGTAGGCGTCCAGCAGCAGCCGCACGTCGGCCGGTTTCACGCCGCTGGTGCCGGTCTCGATCCGGCTCACCTTCGACTGGTGCCAGCCCACCAGCCGGGCCGCCTGTCCGCTGGTGAGACCCGCGCCGGCGCGCAGCGTGCGCAGTTCGGCGCCGAGCTTGCGGCGGCGCACCACGGGACCGTGCTGCATGGATACTCCTCACTCCTCCCGGGTTCGTGCGGCGGCCCGCGGCGACCCGCGCCGCGAACGGGGACGGTGTGTCCCCGCCGGGCCCGGGCGCGCCCAGCCGGGCCCGGCACGGTCGGCGCCGGGCCCGGTGCGGGCCGTGTCGCATGCGGTCGGCCGTCGCAGAGTTCACCGCTTCGGGCGACAGATATATGCATATCTCGGTGGATCGCCACCGGGACCGCCCGGGTGATGGCAGTCTGACGGCGAAGCACCAGTCCGGGACCGTACTCGAACCATCCGCTCCGTGTCGGACCGCGGCCCCGTGGGAAAGGGACGACATCGCCATGGCAGACCTTCTGGAAGCATCCGTCACTCTGCCGAGCGATCCCGCCTCGGTCTCCGCCGCCCGCGCCTATGCGGTGGGCACCCTGGCGGAGTGGGGCCTGTCCGCGGAGACGGACACCGCCGACACCGTGCGGCTCATCGTCTCCGAGCTCGCGACCAACGCCGTACAGCACACTTTCGGGCAGTCGCCGACGTTCACGGTGGCCCTCCTCCTGGAGCGCGACGAACTGCTGCGCATCGGGGTCACCGACAGTCATCCACGGTTCCCGAAACGGCTGCCGGCCGCCGTCCAGCAGGACAACGGCCGGGGCATGGTGATCATCCGGTGTCTCGCCGCGGAGTGCGGCGGACGACTGACCGTGCGGCCCACCCGGGAGGGCGGGAAGACGGTCTGCATCGAGCTCCCGTGGACGGTCGACGACCGTCCGGCACCGTGCAGGCGGGAGCCGTAGCGCGCGACGTCGCGGGCCGTGGAGCCGGCGACCCGTGAACGACACGGGGAGACGGCCCGGGAACGCGGCGGCGCCGTGACGTCGGAGAGCGACGGCGCCGCGGACCGAGGGCGGTGACGGTGTCTCACCGGCCGTCCCCGCCCCCGGGCGGGTCAGTTGACCCGCCCGTACCACACGCTTCTGGTCCAGATCTTCTGCAGCCGCACCACGTCCCCGGTCTTCGGGGCGTGCCAGATCTTGCCCCCGCCGGCGTAGATGCCGACGTGGTAGACGTACGAACCCGAGTGGAAGAACACCAGGTCACCCGCGCGGCGGCTGCCCGCGGAGATGTGACGGGTCTTGTTGTACTGCTGTTCGGCCGTGCGGGGCAGCTTCTTGCCCGCCCTCTTGAACGAGTACAGCGTGAGTCCGGAGCAGTCGAACCGCCGTGGTCCCGTGGCGCCCCACTGGTAGGGGGAGCCCTTCTTGGACGCCGCGATCTGGAGAGCCCTCGTCGCGAGGGTCGCGGCTGAGGCGTCCCCGGCGGCGCCGGGCACCACGATCGAGCCGCCCACGGCGGCGATGGTCAGGGCCGAGGCCGTGCCGGCCCGGGCCATGAACGACGGGACACGATTGAGCGCAGTCATGCGCAACCCTTCGTCAGCCGCCTGTGAAGGATGACCTGTCGGATTCGGGCTGGCGAAGTTGCCCGGCCGCGTTGCCGCGGCTTCACCCCAAGGGCGGCTCGACCCGGTCATGGCGTGACCGTTCCGGCGACCCGTCGTGCTCGGGTCCTCCACTCCTGCCGATCCACTCCCGTCGACCGGTTGTCCGGGCGGCGGCAGGACTCGGCGTCCGCCCGGACCGCCCCGCCGCTGTGGCGGGGGCTTGTCGTCAGACAGGGATCTTCACCTACGGATGTCCGAAAATCCCAACGGAACCGGAGATCTGTGTTGTTACTCACCACTCACCCGTTCGGGTGGACACTCGCTCGCTCGAACGACTGTGTCCTCTTGCGGCGACGCCCGGACCAGCACCGGAGCATCCCATTCCGCCATCCGTGCGGGCTGGTCGCGCAACCGGAAGGGCCCCGAAAAAGGGTGTGTATCTACGCCGAAAGGCGGTACGTCATTTGGTCCGTTTCGGCTCACGCCCGCGGTCACGCGCCGTGTGACCGGCACGCGTGCCGGCATGGGTGCGGCCCGGGACGCCGCTGCGGGTGCGTCAACTGGCTCTCGCGAGCGGCAGGGTGACGCGGGCGGTCGGCCGCTCGCCGCCCAGGGCCCGCAGCGCCCGCAGCGGCCTCAGCGCCCGCGCCAGGGCGGCGTGTGCGGCTCGGGCCCGCCACGGCGGTGCGTCAGCGCGAGCACGTCCCGCAGTTCCGCCGCCGTGCGGCCTGAGCGCCTGAGGGGCGCTCAGGCCGCTGTGGCCTCCCCGGCCCGGATCGCTCCGGCCGAGCAGGGCCGCCGCGGCGCGGTAACGGCCGACCGGCTCCCCTCGGCGCGGTCAGCGCCGCCGGCGGCCTCGGGACGGTTCCGAGGGCGGCTCGGCGGGGTCGAGCGGCGGCGTCGGCGGCCCACCCCGCGTCCGGGTCCGGTGTCCGCCGGTGCGGTGCCCACGCGCTCGGCGGGCCCCGTGACCGCCCGGCGGCCGGCCGGGGGACGGGGGAGAGGGGGGCGTAGCGCATCCCTCCAGGGGGACGGTACCGGCCTGCGGGGCCGTCGGAGTCGGGAACGCACAGGACGTACGCGGCCCGGCCAGGGGCTTCGGACGGCGGGCCTCCGGTCGTGCGCGCCGTCGTCCTGGAGCAAGCTGGAGGTGGAACTCCGGCCGCTCGACGACCCAGGGGATCTGCAATGGTGTTCTTCGCGATTTCCAGGCGGCACCCCCTCCAGCTGCTGTCCACCACCGATCTGGTGCTGGAGCACGAGCGGCTGCACGAGGAGATCGACCAGATGCAGCGCGCCCTGACCTCGCACGCCGTCATAGACCAGGCCATCGGCGCGGTGGTCGCCTTCGGGCGGATCCCGCCCGATGACGCCTGGCGGGTCCTGCGGGAGGTCTCCCAGCGCACCAACACGAAGGTGCGCACGGTCGCCGAGCACGTCTTGAAGTTCGCGCAGGGCGGCGCCCTGTCCGACACCGAGCTGGAGGAGCTGAGGCGGGCGCTCGGCCGGCACGCGGCGCCCTGCTCCACGAGCCGCGCGCGGTCCTGAGCGGCACCGATTCGCCCGGTGGGGCGGGCGGACGTCCGCCCGGGCGCCCGGCCGGGCCGTCGGCGCACGGCGAGCGGCGCTGACGGCCCGCGCCGGCGCCACGTCCTGACGCCCGGGCCCCCGTGAACCCGTGTCCCGCGCCCCCGTGTGGCCCCCGTGACGTCCGTGACGCGCGTGACGTGCGGCGGCGGCGCCCCGTGTGGAGCAGCGGGGTCTTTCGGTTATGGAGCAGCCCAGCTTCCGGTCATGGAACGTCCAAGGTCTGGTTAACGTCGTCGAAACTCCCGCGAACTAACCTGCAGATCCACGCCACCTGCGGTTTTTCCGTCCGGATTGCCCAAGATCGGGGAGTCCGTCCCTGTGTTAGACCTGTCCCGTCGCGGTGGCTGCGGCAACCGGGCCCGCACGGTCCGGAGCGAGGACTGTGAGGTGGGCACATGCAACTGACCCCGCACGAACAAGAGAGACTGCTCATCCATGTGGCGGCCGACGTCGCCGAGAAGCGCCGGGCCCGTGGGCTGAGGCTGAACCACCCCGAGGCGATCGCCCTCATCACGTCGCACATCCTCGAGGGCGCCCGCGACGGCCGCACCGTCGCCGAACTGATGTCCTCCGGACGCAAGGTGCTCACCCGCGACGACGTCATGGAGGGCATCCCCGAGATGATCCACGACGTCCAGGTCGAGGCCACCTTTCCCGACGGCACCAAGCTCGTGACCGTCCACGAGCCGATCGTCTGAGGGGGGCCGCGGTGATTCCCGGAGAGATCCTGTTCGACGACGGCCCGATCACGTACAACGAGGGCCGTGAGGTCACGCGGCTGACCGTGCTGAACGCCGCCGACCGTCCCGTGCAGGTCGGCTCGCACTACCACTTCGCCGAGGCCAACCCCGGTCTGGAGTTCGACCGTGCCGCCGCGCACGGCAAGCGGCTGGACATCGCCGCGGGGACCGCCGTGCGCTTCGAGCCCGGCGTCCCCGTCGACGTCGCCCTGGTCCCGATCGCCGGCGCCCGCGTCGTGCCCGGACTGCGCGGCCGGATCGGAGGCTCCCTCGATGCCTGAGATCTCGCGCCCCGCCTACGCCGACCTGTTCGGCCCCACCACCGGCGACCGCATCCGGCTCGCCGACACCGATCTGCTGATCGAGATCGAGGAGGACCGCTGCGGCGGCCCCGGGCGCGCCGGTGACGAGGCCGTCTTCGGCGGCGGCAAGGTCATCCGCGAGTCCATGGGCCAGTCGCGCGCCACCCGCGCGGACGGCGCCCCCGACACCGTGATCACCGGTGTGGTCATCGTCGATCACTGGGGGATCGTCAAGGCCGACGTCGGCATCCGCGACGGCCGGATCACCGGCATCGGCAAGGCGGGCAACCCCGACACCATGGACGGCGTCCACCCGGACCTGGTCCTCGGCCCGGAGACCGAGATCATCGCGGGCAACGGGCGGATCCTGACCGCGGGCGCCATCGACGCGCACGTCCACTTCATCTGCCCGCAGGTCGCCGACGAGGCGCTCGCCTCCGGCATCACCACCCTCGTGGGCGGCGGCACCGGACCGGCCGAGGGCTCCAAGGCGACCACCGTGACCCCCGGCCCCTGGCACCTGGCGCGGACCCTGGAGGCGCTGGAGGCCTACCCGCTCAACATCGGTCTGCTCGGCAAGGGCAACACCGTCTCGCACGAGGCCATGCTGTCCCAGATCCGCGGCGGCGCCCTCGGCCTGAAGCTGCACGAGGACTGGGGATGCACGCCCGCGGTCATCGACGCCGCGCTCACCGTCGCCGACCGGACCGGCGTCCAGGTCGCCATCCACACCGACACCCTCAACGAGGCCGGTTTCGTGGGCGACACGCTCGCCGCGATCGCCGGCCGGGGCATCCACAGCTACCACACCGAGGGCGCGGGCGGCGGCCACGCGCCGGACATCATGACCGTGGTCTCCGAGCCGAACGTGCTGCCGAGCTCCACCAACCCGACCCGGCCGTTCACCGTCAACACCGTCGAGGAACACCTCGACATGCTGATGGTGTGCCACCATCTGAACCCGGCGGTCCCCGAGGACCTGGCGTTCGCCGAGTCGCGGATCCGCCCCTCGACCATCGGCGCCGAGGACGTGCTGCACGACCTGGGCGCCATCTCGATCATCTCCTCCGACTCCCAGGCCATGGGCCGCGTCGGCGAGGTGATCCTGCGGACCTGGCAGACGGCGCACATCATGAAGCGCCGCCGCGGCCTGCTGCCGGGCGACGGGCGCGCCGACAACCACCGGGTACGCCGCTATGTCGCCAAGTACACGATCAACCCGGCCGTCGCACAGGGCCTGGACCGCGAGATCGGCTCCGTGCGGACCGGCAAGCTCGCCGACCTCGTGCTGTGGGAGCCCGCGTTCTTCGGGGTCAAGCCGCTCCTCGTCATCAAGGGCGGCCAGATCGCGTACGCGCAGATGGGCGACGCGAACGCCTCGATCCCGACCCCGCAGCCCGTCCTGCCGCGCCCGATGTACGGGGCGATCGGCCGGGCGCCCGCGTCCAACTCGGTCACCTTCGTGGCCCCGCTCGCGATCGAGGACGGGCTGCCCGAACGGCTGCGGCTGGGCAAGCGCTTCGTCGCCATCGACTCGACGCGCGCGGTGACCAAGGCGGACATGCGCGAGAACGACGCGCGGCCCGACGTCGTCATCGACCCCGACAGCTTCGCGGTGCGCGTCGACGGCGAGCTGATCGAGTCCGTGCCGGCCGAGGAACTGCCCATGGCCCAGCGCTACTTCCTCTTCTGAGGGGGTGCCGATGTCAAGGGCAGCGCTCCTCGTCCTGGCCGACGGCCGCTTCCCCGCCGGAGGGCACGCGCACTCCGGCGGGGCGGAGGCGGCGGTCAGGGCCGGGCGGATCACCGGCGCGCCGGACCTGGCGGACTTCTGCCGGGGGCGGCTGCACACGGCCGGGCTGGTCGCGGCGGCCCTCGCCGCGGCCGCCGCGCTCGGCCACGATCCCCGCGCACTGGACGCGGCGGCGGACGCGCGGACCCCGTCGCCCGCGCTGCGGCTGGCCGCGCGCAAGCTCGGCCGGCAGCTGACGCGGGCCGCCCGGGCCACCTGGCCCGCCCCCGAACTGGACGCCCTGGCCGGTCGGTTCCCCAAGGGAGCCCACCAGCCGGTGGTGCTCGGGCTCACGGCCCGGGCCGCCGGGCTCGGCCCGGACGACGCGGCGTACTGCGCGGCGTACGAGTGTGTGAGCGGACCGGCCACGGCGACGGTGCGGCTGCTCAGCCTCGACCCGTTCGACGCGACGGCCGTACTGGCCCGGCTGGCACCGGAGTTGGACCAGGTCGTCGAGCGGGCGGTGGCGGCGGCCCGGCTCGTCGCGGTCGACGGCGTCGACGCGCTGCCCGCGTGCTCCGCGCCGCTGCTGGAGATCGCGGCCGAAGCGCACGCCGCCTGGCCCGTACGGCTGTTCGCGTCCTAAGGGCTGTCCCGTAATTCCTGGTGGATCAGTGCGCGGCGTCAGATGCGGTGGATCGCAAGGCGGAGGGGTGCCCGGATACTGGATGTATCCGGGCATTCCGGCAACGCGGCGAGGCGCCGTAGCTGTCGTCGCGCGCCCGCCAGGGATTACGGGACAGCCCTTAGGGGGCTCCAACCCCCGTCCCTGTCCCGTCCTCCTTCCCATCTCCGGGGCTGCCCCCCGCACTCCGGACCCCGGCCGGCGCCCTCGGCCCTGCCCTGTCCTCCGACAGGCCGGGCGGGCCGCCGGATCCCGGCCGGGCCGACCACTGGAGCCGTGTCATGCACCTCGATCATTCCCACCCCACCGCCCCCGCCGTCAGCGCCGACGCGCACCGGCCCGACGGCACCCGCCGGGCCGTCCGGATCGGCCTCGGCGGACCCGTCGGGTCCGGGAAGACCGCCACCGTCGCCGCCCTGTGCCGGGCGCTGCGCGACGAAGTGTCGCTCGCCGTCGTCACCAACGACATCTACACGCGCGAGGACGCCGAGTTCCTGCTGCGCCAGGCCGTGCTGCCGCCCGAGCGGATCACCGCCGTGGAGACGGGCGCCTGCCCGCACACGGCGATCCGGGACGACATCTCGGCCAACCTGGAAGCGGTCGAGGACCTGGAGGACGCCGTCGGCCCGCTGGACCTGATCCTCGTGGAGTCCGGCGGGGACAACCTCACCGCGACCTTCTCCAGGGGGCTCGTCGACGCGCAGATCTTCGTGATCGACGTGGCGGGCGGCGACGACATCCCGCGCAAGGGCGGTCCCGGTGTCACCACCGCGGACCTGCTCGTCGTGAACAAGACCGACCTCGCGCCGTACGTCGGCTCCGACCTGGCGCGGATGGCCGCCGACGCGAAGGCCGCCCGCGGCGAGCTGCCGGTCGTCCTCCAGTCGCTGCGCGCCGAGGGCGGAGTGGCTGACGTCGCCGCCTGGGTGCGGGCGCGGATCGCGGCGTGGACGGCACGGTCGTGACGGCGGCCGCCACGGCCTCGCCGGGCACGCGAGCGACGGACACGCGGGCGACGGACACGGACGCGACGGCCGTCACCCCGGCGACGGACACGGAGGCCATGACCGTCACCCCGGCGACGGCCGTGGTCCCCGCCGCGCGGGCGATCGCCGCGACCTCGGCCGGAGTGCGGGCCGCCGCCCGGATCGTCGCCAGGGACGACGGCCGGGGCGGCACCTGCCTGCCCGTGCTGGAGGGCGAGGGTCCGCTCGCGCCGCGCCGCACCCGGGGGCACGGCGGCGAGGCCCGCGTCCTGCTGGTCGGCGCGATGAGCGGACCCCTCGGCGGCGACCGCTTCACCGTCGGCACACACGTCGAGGCCGGGGCCCGGCTGCGGATCGGGTCGGCGGCGGCCACCATCGCCCTGCCGGGGCAGGCGCCGGGTCCGGCCCACTACGACGTACGGCTCACCGTCGCCGACGGTGGCGCACTGCACTGGCTGCCGGAACAGCTGATCTCCGCCCACGGCAGCGACCTGCGCGTCACCACGCGCGCCGACCTGGCCCCGACCGCGCGCCTGGTGCTGCGCGAGGAACAGGTGCTCGGCCGCGCCGCCGAGCAACCCGGCAGGCTCACCAGCCGCCTCGCCGTCCGCATCGGCGGACACGTCGTGCTGGACCAGGAGTTGTCCTGCGGGCCGGGCGCGCCGGGCGGCTGGGACGGGCCCGCGGTACTGGCCGGGCACCGAGCGGTCGGCCAACTGGTCCTGGTGACACCTGAGTTCGCCCGGGTCCCGGCGCCGGCCCGCGTCCTGGGCGAGGGAGCCGTCCTCGTCCCGCTCGCCGGTCCGGCCGCTCTGGTCAGCGCGGTCGCGTCCGACGCGCTGCGGCTGCGCCGGCTGCTGGACGAGGCACTGGCCGAGTTCGGCCGCCTCTTTCCGGGGCCGTCGCCGGATCTCCGCTGAGCGGAACACACCACGTCGGTTATCGGATTGGTAAAGAAGGTCAACGCCCCCTGTTCTCAGCCGCCTCACAGCCGGAAGGATCCCCGTACTAATCCGTAACGATGTACGGGGAGGTCCCACTTGAGGGACATCAGACCGAAGAACCGGGTCCTGGCGCTCGGTTCGGCCGGCGCGCTGGTCACGGCGACCCTGATAGCCGGCGCCGTGGCGGCCCCCGCAGCCAGCGCGGACAGCCGCCACGGCCAGGACCGCGAGGCCCACGGCGCCGCGATCGCCGCGGACCGCGCGGCCCGGACCGGCATCGACTGGCAGGACTGCCCCGCCGACTGGGGGCTGGCCAAGCCCATCCAGTGCGGCTACGTCTCCGTGCCGCTCGACTACGCCCACCCCTACGGCAAGCAGATCAAGCTCGCCGTCGACCGCGCCGCCAGTACCGGCACGAAGGAGGAGCGCCAGGGCGCCCTCGTCTACAACCCGGGCGGTCCGGGCGGCTCGGGCCTGCGCTTCCCGACCCGCGTCACCGCCAAGAACCCCCTGTGGACCGACGTCTCCAAGGCCTATGACTTCGTCGGCTTCGACCCGCGCGGCGTCGGCCACTCCACGCCGATCTCCTGCATGGACCCGCAGGAGTTCGTCAAGGCGCCCAAGATGGACCCGGTGCCCGACTCCGAGGCCGACAAGCGCGCCCAGCGCAAGCTGGCCCGCGAGTACGCCGACGGCTGCCTGGAGCGCACCGGCAAGGCGATGCTCCAGCAGATGACGACCCCGAACACCGCCCGCGACCTGGACGTCATCCGCGCCGCGCTCGGCGAGAAGAAGATCAACTACCTGGGTGTCTCCTACGGCACCTACCTCGGCGCCGTCTACGGCACCCTGTTCCCGGGTCACGTCCGCCGCATGATCGTGGACAGTGTCGTCAACCCGGACCGCGACAACATCTGGTACGAGGCCAACCTCAACCAGGACGTCGCCTTCGAGGGCCGCTGGAAGGACTGGCAGGACTGGGTCGCCAAGAACGACGCCGCCTTCCACCTCGGCACCACCCGCGACGCCGTCCAGGCCAAGTGGCTCCAGCTGCGCGCCGACGCGAAGAAGCACCCGATCGGCGGCGTGGTCGGCCCGGCCGAGCTGCTCGGCCTCTTCCAGAGCGCCCCGTACTACGACTCCTCGTGGGTCCCGGTGGCCACGGTGTTCAGCAAGTACTTCGCCGGCGACACCCAGGCCCTCGTCGACGCCGCCGCCCCGGACATGTCCGACACCGCGGGCAACATCTCCTCGGAGAACGGCAACGCCGTCTACACGGCCGTCGAGTGCACCGACACCAAGTGGCCCACCAGCTGGAACAAGTGGGACCGGGACAACACGCGGCTGAACGCCAAGTACCCGTTCCTGACCTGGTCCAACGCATGGATGAACTTGCCGTGCGCCACCTGGCCGGTCAAGCAGCAGAAGCCGGTGGACGTCAAGACCGGCAAGGGTCTGCCGCCGGTGCTGATCGTGCAGTCCACGCGGGACGCGGCCACCCCGTACGAGGGCGCCGTCGCACTGCACCAGCGCTTCAAGGGCTCGCGTCTGATCACCGAGAAGGACGCCGGCTCCCACGGCGTCACCGGCCTGGTCAACCCGTGCGTCAACGACCGGGTGAACGCCTATCTGCTCAGCGGCGAGGTGGACCGCGCGGACGTGACCTGCGCCCCGCACGCCACGCCGAAGCCGTAACGGCCCGGCCTGGCGGCTACGCGTGCACGCGAAGGGACGGCCGGTCTCACCGGCCGCCCCTTCGCCGTACCACGACGGCCGTCAACTCAGCGGCGGGCGCGGCGACTTCCTCACGGCCCGCCCGGTCCTCTTCCCGGCGGCCCGGGCGGCCTCCTCCGCCTTGGCCACGGCGGCGTACCGGTCGACGTACTCCTGCCCCGACAGTGACAGGATCGCGTACATGATCTCGTCCGTGACGGCGCGCAGGACGGTCTTCTCGCCCTCCATGCCGGCGTAGCGGGAGAAGTCCAGGGGTTCGCCGAAACGGATGACGACGGGACGGATCCTCGGGACGACGCGGCCCGGCGGCTGCGCCTCGAAGGTGCCGATCATCGCGCACGGGACGACCGGCACCCCGGCCTCGAGGGCCATGACCGCGACGCCGACCTTCCCCTTGTAGAGCCGGCCGTCGTGCGAGCGGGTGCCCTCGGGGTAGATGCCCAAAAGGTCGCCCGCCCGCAGCACCCCGAGCCCCTCCCGGATCGCGGCCCGGCCGGCCTCCTTGCCGGAGCGGTCGACCGGGATCTGCCCGGCGCTGCGGAAGAAGGCGGCGGTGAGACGGCCCTTGAGGCCGGGACCGGTGAAGTACTCCGCCTTGGCGAGGAACGTGATGCGTCGCGTGAGCACCGCCGGCATCAGGAAGTGGTCGGCGAACGAGAGGTGGTTGCCCGCGACGATGGCCGGCCCGGAGGCCGGCACGTGCTCCAGCCCCTCGATGCGCGGCCGGAAGAGCAACCGCAGCAGCGGCCCCAGCAGGACGTATTTGAGCAGGTGGTAGAACAAGGGGTCGCTCCTCACTCGCGCGGGTCCGCCCGACCGCCGCGTTCTCGCAGGTCAACCTCTGTGTTGTGGGGTGCAAGTGTAAGTGGGGGCAGGGGCGCGCGGAACCGGGCGCGCGGCGGTTGCCGGATCCCGCGCGCCGGGCGACGTACGGTGGGAACCATGCCTCCTCCGCTTCCGGGACCGCTGGAGCACCTGGCACCGCTGCTCGGCCACTACGGCTACTGGGCCGTCGGCGGCGTCGTCTTCGTGGAGGACTTCGGCATCCCCGCACCCGGCGAGACGATCCTGATCGCGGCGGGCGTGTACGCCGGGGCGGGCGAGCTGAACGTGGTGGCGGTGGGGCTGATCGCGTTCGTCGCCGCCGTCGTCGGGGACAACATCGGCTATCTGATCGGCCGTTTCGGTGGCCGGGCGTTCGTCCACCGCTGGGGGAAGTACGTCTTCCTGACGCCCGAGCGGTTCGAGTCGGCGGAGCGGTTCTTCACCCGGCACGGCGGCAAGATCGTCACCGTGGCCCGCTTCGTCGAGGGCCTGCGCCAGGCCAACGGCATCATCGCCGGCACCACCGGGATGCACTGGCTGCGCTTTGTGGCCTTCAACGCGCTCGGCGCGGCGCTGTGGGTCGGCTTCTGGCTGACCCTCGCCTACTCCGCGGGCACCCACATCGGCGCCGTCTACGACACGATCAGCCGGTACGAGGTGTACGTGCTCGCCGGGATCGGCGTCCTCGTCGCCGCGCTGGTCGCCCGGCACCTGCTGCGGCGCCGGCGCCGGAACCAGGAGTCCTGACCCGTCCGACGCGCCGGCCGCGGGGCGGGAGGGGGTGCACGGGGCGGCGCGGCGCACTCCGTACGATGGGCGCATGACGTCCGGCGCCCGCACCCGCTTCGCGGTGAGCCGTGCCGGGCGGACGCTGCTCGTCCTGGCCGTACTGGCCGGGGTCTTCGCGATGCACGCGCTGTCACCCGCCGGCATGCCCGCCTCGGGCGAGCACGGCGCCCTGACGACTCTCACCGCGTCGGGCCACCGTGCCATGACGGCCCTTGCCGCGTCCGGCCACCGTGACATGACGGCCGGCCCCTCGTTGGGGCATGGCGTCCTCGCCATGACGGCTCCTGCCGGATCCGGACACGGTGCGGCTCCTGCCGCAGCCGGGCGCGGGGCGGTCCCTGCCGTGTCCGGGCACGACGCGGCGACGGCGTACGCGCCGGTCCGGGGCCACCGTCCGGTTCCCGCCCGTGCCGGCGGGGTGCTCCCGCCCCCGACCCGGGTCTGCCCCCCGTCCTTCGACGCCTCCGGCTGCGGCGGCACGGCGATGGCGCACGCCGGCGGCACCTGCGCGGCGGCCGGGGTCTCGGTGTCGTACACGCCGCCCGCGCCGCTGCCCGCGCCGGGCCGCACGGCCACGCCGCCCGTCGGGGCCCGCACCGGTCCGGCGGCCGGGCCGTCCGGGGGCCGGGCGCCGCCCGACCTCGCCGAGCTCCAGCTCCTGCGGATCTAGAGACGCCCGCACGACGCCCCGCCCCGGGCGACGTGCTCCGGCCCGTCTCACGATCCGCCGTTCCCGCGTGCCCGCACGCGGGCTCAACGAGGAGCTTCATCACCCATGGCCATCAGCCGTTCCCCCCTTCGTCGTTCCCTTCTCCGCCCGGCCGCCGCGGTGGCCGTGGCGGTGACCGCCGCACTGGTGCTGACCGCCTGCGGCGGCGACGGCGGCTCCGCCTCGCCGCACCGCCCGGGCCACGGTACGGGGGCCGCCGCCCCCTCCGCCGGGCACACCGGCCACAACGCGCAGGACGTCGCGTTCGCGCAGCAGATGATCCCGCATCACCGCCAGGCCGTCGCGATGGCCGCACTGGCTCCCACGCGGGCGAACTCGCAGCAGGTCAAGGACCTCGCCGCGAAGATCAGGAAGGCCCAGGACCCGGAGATCGACACCATGACCGGCTGGCTGAGGGACTGGGACGCGGCCGTTCCGGACGCCGACGCCTCCGCGATGGCGGACATGCCGGGCATGGACCACTCGGGCTCGGGCCACTCCGCCGCGCCGATGCCCGGCATGATGTCGGACGCCGACATGAGCGGACTGGAGAAGATGTCCGGCGACGCCTTCGACCGGGCCTTCCTGCGGATGATGATCGGCCATCACGAGGGCGCGCTCGCCATGGCGCGCACCGAGCGGGCCCAGGGCGACTACGGCCCGGCCATCGCGCTGGCGAAGTCGATCGTCACCTCGCAGTCGGCCGAGATCTCCGGAATGAGGAAGATGCTCGGCGAGCGGTAGTCCGCCCGTCCCTCACCGCTTCACCCTTCCGGGGCAGCCGCACGACCGGGCCGCCCCGGAAGGGGCCCCGTCGCCCGGACCACTGGTTCAGGAATACCCCCCAGGGGTATGTTGTTCCGGTTCGGTGAGACCTCATCAGCAAGGGGAGCGACGATGACACACCCGGCACGGCACCACGAGGAACACCACCACGGCGGGCACCATCACGACGGGCGCCACCCCGCTCTTGCGGGCGGCTCCTGGCGCACGGCCGCGCAGGCGACGCTGCACTGCCTGACCGGCTGCGCCGTCGGCGAGGTGCTCGGCATGGTCGTCGGCACGGCCGCCGGGCTGCACAACGCGGCCACGGTCGTCGTCTCGATCGCCCTCGCCTTCGTCTTCGGCTACGCGCTGACCATGCGCGGAGTGCTGCGCGCCGGACTCCCGCCGCGGCGGGCGCTCAAGGTCGCCCTCGCCGCCGACACGGTCTCCATCGCGGTGATGGAGCTGATCGACAACACGGTGATGGTGGGCGTCCCCGGCGCGATGGACGCGGGCCTGTCCGACGCCCTGTTCTGGGTCTCGCTGGTCCTCTCCCTCGCCCTGGCCTTCGTGGTGACCACTCCGGTCGACCGGTGGATGATCGGCCGGGGCAAGGGCCACGCGGTGGTGCACGCGTACCACTGACGCGGACGGGTCAGGGATAGCGGCGGTCGTCCGGGCGCGTCGGGTCGTTCACCGGGCCGCCGCCCGTCCGGCCGTAGTTCCTGGCCACCTTGTGGCTGCGCCGCCGGTGGTTGGCGGTGCCCAGGAAGAGGAGCATCCCCAAGCAGAAGATCAGGGCCAGGGCGAGCCCGGCGCTGAAGAGGGCGAGGGGGCTCATGGTGGCGATGTGGTTGCCGAGGACCGACACCGGGTAACCGGGCCCGCCGGACATGTTGCTTGCGATGGCCAGAACGACGAACGCGGCGGTGGCCGCGAGGAGGAGCAGGCCGATGAGCAGCATGGGAGTCATCTCCTCAGGAAGTGCCGTCTCGCCGCCGGGTACCCGCATCCCGTCGAGCGAACGGAATGTTCCGTTCCGCATGTCGTGTGCGGCGCCGCCCGGCCCGGGTACCCGGCGCCACGCAGTGCGGTGAACGGCACCGCAGGACCTGACGAAGGGAGGCGTCATGGCTCAGCACGTCCGCGACATCATGACCAGCCGACTGGTGACGGTGGAGCCGCAGACCTCGGTGACGGCGGTGGCCCAGAAGATGCGCGACGAGGACATCGGGATCGTCCTGGTGACCGAGGGCGACGAGCTGCGCGGACTGGTCAGCGACCGTGACCTGGTGGTGCGTTCGCTCGCCGAGGGCGGTGACCAGGAGCAGCGGACCGTGGCCTCCGCGTGCAGCGGCGACATCATCACCATCACTCCCGACGAGGACGTCGACCAGGCGGCGCGGCTGATGCGCGAGCACTCCGTGCGCCGTGTCCCGGTCGTCGACCACGGGCAGACCGTGGGCATCGTCTCCATCGGCGACCTCGCCATCGAGCGGGACCCCGACTCGGCACTCGGGGACATCAGCGCGGCGAAGTCCAATCAGTAGGCCCGCCCGTGCGCACGGAACCGGGGGCGCCCCCTGACGGGACGCCCCCGGTCGGCGTACCGGGCCGCTGTTCGGCCGGCACCGGGCCGCCGGTGCTCAGGAGGCCAGCACCCCCGCCAAGGTCCCGAGGGCCGACCGCAGTTCGGTCTCCGTGATCGTCAGCGGCGGGGCCAGGCGGATCGTGGAACCGTGGGTGTCCTTGACCAGGACGCCCTCCCGCATCAGGCGCTCGCTGATCTCCCGTCCGGTGCCGAGGGCCGGGTCGACGTCGACGCCCGCCCACAGACCGCGCGAGCGGAACCCGACCACCCCCCGGCCGACCAGATCGGTCAGCCCCTCGCGCAGCACGGCGCCCAGCTCGGCCGCCCGGCGCTGGAATTCGCCCGTCTCCAGCAGTTCGACCACCGCCGTGCCGACGGCGGCGGCCAGCGGATTGCCGCCGAAGGTCGACCCGTGCTCGCCCGGCCGCAGCACGCCGAGCACCTCGCGGCTGCCCACCACCGCCGACACCGGCACGATGCCGCCGCCCAGCGCCTTGCCGAGCAGCACGACGTCCGGCGTCACGCCCTCGTGCTCGACGGCGAGCGTGCGCCCGGTGCGGCCGAGCCCCGACTGGATCTCGTCCGCGACGAACAGACAGCCCGCCCGACGGGTCAGCTCCCGCACCCCGGCGAGGTAGCCGTCGTCGGGCACGATCACCCCGGCCTCGCCCTGGATCGGCTCGATCAGCACGGCCGCCGTCGTCTCGTCGACCGCCGCCTCCATGGCCGCCAGGTCGTTGTAGGGCACGATCCTGAAGCCCGGAGTGAACGGACCGAAGCCCGACCGCGCCGTCTCGTCCGTCGAGAAGCTGACGATCGTCGTGGTACGGCCGTGGAAGTTGTCCGCGGCCACCACGATCGTCGCCCGGTCGGCGGGCACGCCCTTGACCTCGTAAGCCCACTTGCGGGCCACCTTGACGCCGCTCTCCACCGCCTCCGCGCCGGTGTTCATCGGCAGCACCATGTCCTGGCCGGTCAGCTCCGCCAGCCGCTCGGCGAACGCGGCGAGCCTGTCGTTGTGGAAGGCCCGCGAGGTGAGGGTGAGCCGGTCGAGCTGCCGGTGGGCCGCCTCGATCAGCGCCGGATGGCGGTGGCCGAAGTTCAGCGCGGAGTAGCCGGCCAGCATGTCCAGGTAGCGGCGGCCCTCCACGTCCTCCACCCAGGCGCCCTCCGCGTGGGCGACGACCACCGGCAGCGGGTGGTAGTTGTGCGCGAGTACGGGCTCCTCGGCGCGGATCAGCTCGTCGGAGGTGCGGGTGCGTGCGGGTGCGGTCATGAGCGGATCTCCTGGGTGCAGCACTTGATGCCGCCGCCCGCCTTGTGGAACTCGGACAGGTCGACGGGGACGGGCAGATATCCATGGTGCGCCAGCTGCTCGGCGAGCGCCGTGGCACCGGGGGAGACGAACACGTGGCGGCCGTCGGAGACGGAGTTCAGCCCGAAGGCCATCGCGTCCTCGCGGGTGGCGATCACCGCGTCCGGGTAGAGCCGGGCGAGCACCTCTCGGCTGCCCGGCGAGAAGGCCTTCGGGTAGTAGGCGATGTTCTCGTCGTCGAGGACGAACAGCGCCGTGTCCAGGTGGTAGAAGTACGGGTCCACCAGGGTCAGGCCGATCACCGGGACGCCCAGGAACTCCTGCGCCTCGCGATGGGCCTCCCGGGTGGTGCGGAAGCCGGTCCCGGCCAGCACCCAGCGGCCGGCCGGGACGAAGTCGCCCTCGCCCTCGCACACCGACTCGGGGCGGTAGACGTCGAAGCCGGCCGATTTGAACCAGGTGTCGTAGGGGACCGACTCGGGGCGCCGCTCGGGCGCCTTGAACAGGGAGCCGAAGACGCGCCCGCCGACGACGACGGCCGCGTTGGCGGCGAAGACCATGTCCGGCAGGCCGGGCACGGGTTCCACGGTCCGGACGGTGTGACCGTGGGCGCGGTAGGCGTCGATCAGCGCCCGCCACTGGGCCTGGGCGAGCGGGACGTCCACCGGACGGTCCGGACGCATCCAGGGGTTGATCGCGTACTGCACGGCGAAGTGTCTGGGTTCGCAGACGAGGAAGCGCCGCCGGCGCGGCACACGCGGTTCGGACACAGAGGGGTTCCTCCGTTTCCCGGGTGTCGACTGAGGGTTGACACCAAGGTAGGAAGCGGCGAACACGGACGACAAGGAACAAACCCTGCGTGTCCGAGCAGGATCGCTGCGTCTTCATCCGCCCCCGCGCACGAGAGCTGCGTCACTGGGGGGCCGGATGGCTGGCTCCGGCTTCCGGGCTGTCCGGCAGCAGGTGGGAGAGGACCATCACGCTGATCGTCTTGCGGATGAACGGCTCCGTCCGGATCCGCTCCAGCACCTCCTCGAAGTGCTCCACGTCCCGCGCCCGCACATGCAGCAGCGCGTCCGCGCCGCCGGTCACGGTCATCGCCGCCGTGATCTCCGGATGGTTGCGCACCACCTCGGCCAGCCGCCGCGGCGGCGCCGCGCCCTCGCAGTACACCTCGACGTACGCCTCCGTGCGCCAGCCCATCGCCGACGGCTTCACCGTGGCCGTGAACCCGGTGATCACGCCCGCCTCGCGCAGCCGGTCCACCCGACGCTTGACGGCGGTGGCCGACAGGCCGACGGCCGTGCCGATCTCCGCGAAACTCGCACGGGCGTTCGCCATCAGGGCGGTGAGGATCTTCCGGTCGAGGTCGTCGAACGGGGTGGGCCTGCTGCTCATGCCGGCACTGTATCCAGCGTGAACGCCCGTGCCCGGCACATGTCCAGCCGGGGCTTTCGCCCCTACACTCCACGTTCATGCTGCGCGCCCTCGCCGTCGACGACGAACGCCCCTCGCTCGAGGAACTGCTTTACCTGCTCAACGCCGACCCCCGCATCGCCGCCGTCGAAGGGGCCGGCGACGCCACCGAGGCGCTGCGCCGCATCAACCGGGCGCTGCCGAGCGGCCCGGGCGGGCCCGACGCCGTCGACGTGGTCTTCCTCGACATCCAGATGCCCGGCCTCGACGGTCTCGACCTGGCCCGGCTGCTGGGCCAGTTCGCCCGGCCGCCGCTGATCGTGTTCGTCACCGCCCACGAGGACTTCGCCGTCCAGGCCTTCGACCTCAAGGCCGTCGACTACGTCCTCAAGCCCGTCCGCCGCGAACGGCTGGCCGAGGCCGTGCGCCGCGCCGACCGCCTGCACGCCGCCGCACCGGACATACCGGTGAGCGAGCCCGACCCGGACCACCTGCCCGTCGAACTCGGCGGCGTCACCCGCTTCGTCGCCGTCGACGACATCACCCACGTCGAGGCGCGGGGCGACTACGCCCGCCTGCACACCGGCACGGGCACCCACCTCGTCCGCATCCCGCTGTCCGCGCTGGAGGAACGCTGGCGCGCCCGCGGCTTCGTCCGTATCCACCGCCGCCACCTGGTCGCCCTGCGCCACATCGGCGAACTCCGCCTGGACGCCGGCTCGGTGAGCGTGCTGGTCGGCTCCGAGGAACTCCAGGTCAGCCGCCGCCACGCACGCGAGCTGCGGGACCTGCTGATGCGCCGCACGGCGCGGTAGGGAGACGTACGCCATGCCGCAGGACGCCACCGAACGCCGGGTCGTCGTCACCGGCCCGCCCCGGCGCGCCCGCCGGACCCCGGGCCACTACCGTCCGCGCACCGAGATCGACGAGCAGACCACCCTCGGCCACACCTACGTCCGCTCCCTCATGCGCAGCCAACTGCGCACCTCCCTCACGGTGTTCGCGGTGCTCGCCCTGCTCGTCGGCCCGCTGCCGCTGGTGTTCGCCGCCGCCCCCGAGGCCCGCCGCCTCACCTGGGCGGTCCTCGGCTTCTGCCTCTACGCCCCCCTCGTCCTGCTCGCCCGCTGGTACGTGCGCCGCGCCGAACGCAACGAACGCGACTTCGTCCGCCTCGTCGAGGACCGCTGAGGCCGCCCGCACGTGAACTCCGCCTACACCGTCCCCGCCGTCGTCCTCGTCGTCGCCGCCACCGTCCTCGTCGGCGCCTTCGGACTGCGCGTATCCCGCACCACCTCCGACTTCTACGTCGCCTCCCGCACCGTCGGCCCGCGCCTGAACGCCGCCGCCATCAGCGGCGAGTACCTCTCCGCCGCCTCCTTCCTCGGCATCGCCGGCCTGGTCCTCGTCCAGGGCCCCGACATGCTCTGGTACCCGGTCGGCTACACGGCCGGCTACCTCGTCCTGCTGCTGTTCGTCGCCGCCCCGCTGCGCCGCTCCGGCGCCTACACCCTGCCCGACTTCGCCGAGGCCCGGCTCGCCTCCCAGGGCGTACGCCGGCTCGCGGGCGCCTTCGTCGTCGGCGTCGGCTGGCTCTACCTGCTGCCCCAGCTCCAGGGCGCGGGACTGACCCTGGCCGTGCTCACCGGGGCGCCCGACGCGCTCGGCGGGATCGTCGTCGCCGTCGTCGTGGTCGCCACGGTCGCCGCCGGCGGCATGCGCAGCATCACCTTCGTCCAGGCCTTCCAGTACTGGCTGAAACTGACCGCCCTGCTGGTTCCCGCGCTCTTCCTGGTCCTCGCCTGGCAGGGCGACGGTTCGCCCCGCCACGCCTTCGCCGAACCGGCCGCCTTCCGCGAGCAGCGCACCGTCCGCGTCGACGCCACCCTCGACCTGCGCCTGGAGCGCCCGCTCACCGTCACCGTCCACGGCACCGTCGACGGCCGCGCCCAGGACGGCCGGCCGGTCACCCTGCCCGCCGGCCCCCACCACGTCGAACGCGGCACCCGCCTGACCTTCGCCGCCGGAACGGCCCTGCCCGAGGCCGACCGGGGCAGCACCGGCGGCATGTCCGCCTCCCTCGCCTCCGGCCGCGAGGAACGGCCCCTGTACGCCACCTACGGCCTCATCCTCGCCACCTTCCTGGGCACCATGGGCCTGCCGCACGTCGTCGTCCGCTTCTACACCAGCCCGCACGGCGTCGCCGCCCGCCGCGCCACCGTCGCCGTCCTCGGCCTGCTCGGCGCCTTCTACCTGCTGCCACCCCTCTACGGCGCCCTCGGCCGCCTCTACGCCCCCGAACTGACCCTCACCGGCAACGCCGACGCCGCCGTCCTGCTGCTGCCCGACCGTATGATCGGCGGCCTCGGCGGCGACCTGCTGGGCGCGCTGGTGGCCGGCGGCGCCTTCGCCGCGTTCCTGTCCACCGCCTCCGGCCTCACGATGGCGGTGGCCGGGGTGCTCACCCAGGACGTGCTGCCCTCACGCGGCGTGCTGCCCGCGCGCGGCGTGAGGCACTTCAGGCTCGGCACGGTGCTCGCCATGGCCGTGCCGCTGGCCGCCGGCGTCCTGGTCGGCTCGCTGCCGGTCGCCGACGCCGTCGGACTCGCCTTCGCCGTGTCCGCCTCCTCCTTCTGCCCGCTGCTCGTCCTCGGCATCTGGTGGCGGCGGCTCACCCCGCCCGGCGCCGCCGCCGGGATGCTCACGGGCGGCGGCGCCGCGCTCGTCGCCGTCGCCGCGACCATGGCCGGCCTCGCCCGGAGCGGCCCGCTGCACGCGCTGCTCGCCTGGCCCGCCCTGTGGTCGGTGCCGCTCGGCTTCCTCACCATGGTGCTGGTGTCCCTCGCCACACCCGGCAGGGTCCCCGCGTCGACGGCGGCCGTGCTCGCCCGCTTCCACCTGCCCGAGCAACTGCGGGCGGAGGCGAAGGCGTGAGCGGATTCCTCGCCGGACTGTGCGTGGCCGTCCTGCCGCTGCTGGCCGCCGGGTTCTGGCTCGGCCGGCGCACCGCCCGCCCGCCCGGCCTCGGCGGCCTCGGCACCCCCGTCGAGCACGCCACCTTCCGGACCCTGCACACCGCGTCCCACGCCGCGCCGCCGCTGCGCGCCGGACTGACCGAGGAGACCGCGCGCAGGGCCGCCCGACGGCTGCGCCCGCTGCTCGGCACCGACGCCCTGTGCCTCACCGACGGCCGGCGGGTCCTGGCCTGGGACGGCGTGGGCGGCCATCACCGTGAGGAGATCATGGAGCGCCTCGCCGGCCCCCTGGACACCGGCCGCGGCGAGGCCTTCCGGATCGGCTGCGAGAGCCCCGGCTGCCCGGTGCGCTGGGCCGTCGTCGCACCGCTCACCGTCGACGACCGCGTGCACGGCGCCCTCGTCGCCTGCGCCCCGGGCGAGTCCGCCGTCCTGGTCCGCGCCGCCGCCGAGGTCGCCCGCTTCGTCTCCGTCCAGCTGGAGCTGGCCGACCTCGACCGCTCCCGCACCCGGCTGATCGAGGCCGAGATCAAGGCGCTGCGCGCCCAGATCTCCCCGCACTTCGTCTTCAACTCGCTCGCGGTGATCGCCTCGTTCGTGCGCACCGACCCCGAGCGCGCCCGCGAGCTGCTGCTGGAGTTCGCCGACTTCACCCGCTACTCGTTCCGTCGGCACGGGGACTTCACCACACTCGCCGACGAGCTCCACGCCGTCGAGCACTACCTCTCGCTGGTGCGGGCCCGCTTCGGCGACCGCCTCGCCGTGACCCTGCAGATCGCCCCCGAGGTCCTTCCGGTCGCCCTGCCCTTCCTGTGTCTGCAACCGCTCGTGGAGAACGCCGTCAAGCACGGCCTGGAGGGCAAGAAGGACGCCTGTCGCATCCGCATCACCGCACAGGACGCGGGCGCCGAGGCGCTGGTGGTCATCGAGGACGACGGCGCCGGCATGGACCCGGGACTGCTGCGCCGCATCCTGGCGGGCGAGGACAGCCCCTCGGGCGGCATCGGGCTGTCCAACGTCGACGACCGCCTCCGCCAGGTGTACGGCGACGACCACGGCCTGGTCCTGGAGACCGCGCCGGGCGCCGGGATGAAGATCACCGTCCGGCTGCCCAAGTACCGGCCCGGCGTGCACTCCTCGGGCCGCCTCGGCTGAGGCGGCTCACCGGCAGCTGAGCCGCCTCAGGGGCGCTGGGTGACCACCAGCCCCAGCGTGATCAGCACCAGCACGACCCAGCCGAACCACAGCCACCCGTCGGCGCCCAGCGCCACCGAGTAGGCCGACACCAGCACCAGGGCGCCCACGGTGAGCGCGCCCATCGCTCTGGTGGAACCGTCCGTCGCACCGGGCATCACGACACCCCTCCTCACGTCCGCTTCCCCACCATGGTGCCCCCGTTTCACCTTCCGGGCGCCCGGGATGCGGGAAGCGGAACGTGCGGGCGGGTCAGTTCCCGCGCGCGTTGAGGGAGGCCAGATAGGCGTTGTAGGCCGCCAGCTCCTTGTCGCCGTCGCGGTCCGCGGCCCGGTCCTTGCGCTTGGCCTGCCGCTGCTCGGAGCGGTACCACTGGAACAGCAGCGCCAGCAGCACCAGCACCGAGGGGACCTCGCTGAACGCCCAGGCGATGCCGCCGGCCGCGCTCTGGTCGGACAGGGCGTCGATGCCGAGGGAGGCGGACGGGTTCTCGAAGGTCTTCACCATGGGGGTGGAGCCCATCATCAGCGCGATGCCGAAGAACGCGTGGAACGGCATGCCCGCGAACAGCTCCAGCATCCGCATCAGATAGCCGGGCCGGTGCGGGCCCGGGTCCACGCCCATGATCGGCCAGAAGAACGCCACGCCGACCGCGAGGAAGTGCACCATCATCGCGATGTGCCCCGCCCGCGAGCCCATCAGGAAGTCGAACAGCGGGGTGAAGTAGAGCGCGTACAGGCTCGCGATGAACATCGGGATGGTGAACGCCGGGTGCGTCACGATCCGCATGTAGCGGCTGTGCAGCAGGGCCAGCAGCAGTTCGCGCGGCCCCCTGCGGCCCCGGCCCGCCACCGGCAGCGCGCGCAGCGCCAGCGTGATCGGGGCGCCCAGCAGGATCAGGATCGGCGACAGCATGCTGATGACCATGTGCTGCACCATGTGCACGCTGAACATCACCATGCCGTAGTCGTTCAGCCCGGTGCACATCGTCAGCAGCACGGTCAGCACGCCGATGACGTACGCGACGGTCCGGCCCACCGGCCAGGAGTCGCCGCGCCGCCGCAGCCGCACCACGCCCCATCCGTACAGGCCGAGCCCGAGCAGGCAGGCGACGAGGAAGAACGGGTCCGTGGACCACTCGAGGCCGCGTCCCAGCGTGAACGGCGGCAGATCCATGGTCATGCCGTGCCCGCTGTGATCCATCCGCCGGCTCCTGATTCGTGGGGGTTGTGCGCTGTTGGACCACAGCTGTGCGCATCCGCAGCCGTCTGTCCCCAGCTGTCTGTCCGCACCCAGAGTAGAACCGCCCCCGGCCGCGCTCGCGACCGGGGGCGGATCGGACCCGCACGTGTCCTACAGCACACACTCCGCCTCGGCGTACCGCTCCGCGGGCACCGTCTTGAGGGTCTCCACGGCCTCGGCCAGCGACACCGTCACGATGTCGGTGCCGCGCAGCGCGGTCATCCGGCCGAACTCCCCGCGGTGCACGGCCTCCACGGCGTGCCAGCCGAACCGGGTCGCCAGCACCCGGTCGTACGCCGTCGGGGTGCCGCCGCGCTGGACGTGCCCGAGGATGACCGGCCGGGCCTCCTTGCCCAGGCGCTCCTCCAGTTCGATGGAGAGCTGCCGGGCGATGCCCGCGAACCGCTCGTGGCCGTAGACGTCCTTGCCGCCCTCGTCGAAGTCCATGGTGCCGGGCAGCGGCTTGGCGCCCTCCGCGGCGACGACGATCGCGAACCGCTTGCCGGCCTGGAAGCGCTCGCCGACCTTCTTCGCCAGCTCCTCGATGTCGAAGGGGCGTTCGGGCACGACCACGGCGTGGGCGCCGGCCGCCATGCCGGACTGCAGCGCGATCCAGCCGGTGTGGCGGCCCATGACCTCCACGATCAGCACCCGCTGGTGCGACTCGGCGGTGGTCTTCAGCCGGTCCAGCGCCTCCGTGGCGACGGTCACGGCGGTGTCGAAGCCGAAGGTGACGTCGGTGACGGCGATGTCGTTGTCGATGGTCTTCGGCACGCCCACGATGGGCAGGCCGTTGTCCGACAGCAGCCGGGCCGCCTTCAGCGTGCCCTCGCCGCCGATCGGGATGATCGCGTCGAGCCCGAGCTCGCGCACATGCCCCCTGGCCCGCTCCACGCCGTCGCGCAGGTGCTCGGGACGGACCCGGGAGGAGCCGAGGACGGTGCCGCCGCGGGCGAGGATCCCGCCGACCGCGTCGAGGTCGAGCTTGAGGTAGTCGCACTCCAGGAGGCCCTTCCAGCCGTCCCGGAAGCCGATGACCTCGTCGCCGTGGTCGGCGACCGCACGGTGCACGACGGACCGGATGACGGCGTTCAGGCCGGGGCAGTCGCCGCCGGACGTGAGGACACCAATGCGCATAGCCCGAACAACCTTCTCCACATGGGCACGGGACCGGACCGCGCTGTCCGGCTCGATCCCCGCCACCCTAACGGCACCGGGGGGCAGCGCCGAAGCGTGCGTCCGCCTGCTGGACGGGGCCGCTCACCTGTGCGGAAGGCCCGTCAGACGGGCTGGCTGCCACATGCTGACGGGCCGGTGCGCGCACGGTCGGGACCCCGGGGCGGCGGGGGTGGAGAAGAACCGTTTCCTGCTGCTTCGTTCCGCGCGGACCGCCGCCCCGCCGAGCGCCTAGGCGGGCTGCTGCGCCGCCGCGATGCGCTCGCCGCGCAGCGCCTCGTACCAGTGGTCGTCGATCGGCGGCAGCGCGTTGACGTCCAGCGCCAGCTTCAGCAGCAGGTCCGCGATCTGCGGGTTGCGGGCCAGCACGGGCCCGTGCATGTACGTGCCGAAGACGGTGTCGTTGTACGCGCCCTCGGTGCCGTCGCCCGTGCCGTTGCCCCGGCCGATGCGGACCTGGGCGAGCGGACGGGCGGTGGGGCCGAGGTGGGTGACGCCCTGGTGGTTCTCGAACCCGGTCAGCGGCGGCAGCCCGAGGCGCGGGTCGATGTCGCCCAGCACGTCGCCGACGCACCGCTCGCCCTCGCCGCGCACCGACACCACGTCGAGCAGGCCGAGGCCCGGCTCGCGCTGGCCGAGGTCGTTGACGAACTCGTGACCGAGGATCTGGTAGCCGGCGCAGACCGAGAACACGATCGCGCCGTTCTGCACGGCCTGGTACAGGTGCCCGTCGCGGCGCAGCCGCTCCGCCGCCAGCCGCTGCGGACGGTCCTCGCCGCCGCCGATCAGGTAGATGTCGCCGGACGTCGGGATCGGCTGGTCGCTGCGCACGTCCAGCCGGGCCACGTCCAGACCGCGCTGCCGGGCCCGCCGCTCCACGACGAGCGCGTTGCCCTGGTCGCCGTAGGTGCTGAGCAGGTCCGGGTAGATCCACACCAGCCGCAGTTGGTTGTCGCTCATGAAGTGATCGTCCTTCGGGGTCAGTTGCCGACGCGGCGGCGCAGGTCCTGGAACGCGGTGTAGTTGGCGATGACCTCGATCCGGCCGGGCGGGGCCTGCTGCACCGCCTGGTCGAGGTTCTCGCAGACCTGGAAGTGCTGGTTCGCGACCTCGAGACGCACCGCGAGGTCCAGCTTGCGGTCACCGATCACGAAGAGGGGGTGGCCGGTCAGCCGGGTGTAGTCGACGTCCCACAGCCAGGAGGTGTCGGTGCCGTCCGCGCCGCGCGCGTTGACCGAGAGGATGACCGGGGCCGGCGGCGGGTCGATCAGCGAGAACGTCTCCAGCCAGCCGGCCGGGTTCTTCGCCAGCAGCAGCCTCAGGTCGCGGTTCATGAACTGGACGACGTCGTAGCGGCCGGCGACCGCCTGCACCTGGTACATCCGCTCCAGGGCGACCTGCGGCGGTACCCCGAAGACGGCTGCCACGGCCGCGGACGAGGCGGCGTTGGCCTTGTTGGCGCGGCCCGGCAGCTGGAGGTGGATCGGCCAGGCCGAACCGTGCGGGTCCAGCACGTGGTCGCCGGAGAGCGCCCAGGTGGGCGTGGGCCGGCGGAAGCCGCACTCGTTGCAGTACCAGTCGTCGCCCGGGCGCTGCATCACACCGCCGCACGACGGGCACGACCAGGCGTCGTCCTTCCACATCTGCCCGGCGGCCACCCACATCACGTTGGGGGAGGACGACGCGGCCCACACGACCAGCGGGTCGTCGCAGTTGGCGACCACCACGGCCTTGGACCCGGCGAGCCCCTCGCGCCAGTTCTCCGCGAGCATCCGGGTCTCGGCGGCCCGGTCCAGCTGGTCGCGGGAGAGGTTGAGCAGCGCGATGCACTTGGGGTCGGTGTCGCGGGCCACGCCCGCGAGATACTTCTCGTCGACCTCTATCACCGCGAACTTCGCGTCCGAGCCGCCCGCCAGCGCCGAGGTGATGCCCGCCGGCATGTTCGCCCCGAGCGCGTTGGAGACCACCGGGCCGGCCGCCCGCAGCGCCTCCGCGATGAGCCGGGTCGTGGTCGTCTTGCCGTTGGTCGCCGAGACCAGGACGACGTCCAGGTGCTGCGCGAGCCGGGCCAGCAGGTCGGGATCGAGCTTGAGCGCCACCCGGCCCCCGATCACCGAACCGCTGCCGCGCCCCGCGGCGCGCGATGCCGCCGCGACCGCCTTGCCCGCGGTCACGGCCAGCTTGGCCCGCGGCGTGAGCGGGTCCGAGTTGCCTGCCATCAGTTCTCGATCCTCCTTGCGTACGCGCCGCGCCTGAGCCATCCGGCAACGTGGTGTGGACCTCAGCCTATCGAGATCCGATCGCGCTCCCGAATCCCGGCACGGTCACGGCGCCCGCGCGCCCTTCGCGCGTTCACCAGGACCGTACCCTTGCCGCCATGCGAAACGGCTCGATCCCCGGCGTCCGCGGGCGCGTGCGGCCCCTCACCCTGCTCGGCGGCGCGGCCCTGCACGCACCCTGCCGCGAGGTCACCGGCTTCGGTCCGGAACTGGCCGGGCTCGTGGAGGACTTGTTCGCGACGATGTACGCCGCCCGGGGCGTCGGGCTGGCCGCCAACCAGGTGGGCGTGGACCTCAGGGTGTTCGTCTACGACTGCCCGGACGACGAGGACGTGCGCCACCTGGGGCACCTGGTGAACCCGCGGCTGGTGGTGGCCGACGGCCTGCTCCTGCGCGGCCCGGAGGGCTGTCTGTCACTGCCGGGCCTGGAGGCGGGTGTCGAACGCCACGACCGCGCGGTCGTCGAGGGGTTCACCGTCACCGGGGAGCCGGTCACGGTGGAGGGAACCGGGTTCTTCGCCCGGTGCCTGCAGCACGAGTGCGACCATCTGGACGGCCGCCTGTACGCGGACTGCCTGACGGGATGGCGCCGGCGCAGGGTGCTCCGGCAGGCGGCGAAGGCGCCCTGGGGCCGCCGGACCGGAGGGTGAGGGCGGTCGGGCCCTGCTGAGGACGGTCGGGTCCTGAGGACGGTCGGGTCCTGAGGACGGTCGGGTCCTGAGGACGGTACCCGGCGGACACGCCCGGGGCCTGTCCGGCCGATCCGCCGGACCTGCCCTAGAACCCGGGGCCGCCGACCTTGTCCCCGGCCGCCGCGAGGCGCCCCCACAGGAGGTCGGCGAGGCCGCGGACCAGTTCCGCGCGCGAGCAGGGGCGCTCGCCCAGCCACCAGTCCCCGGCCGCGTGCATCATGCCGACGATGCCGTGGCCCCAGACCCGGGCCAGTTGCTGGCTGCCCGGGCCGAGGTCGAGACGCTCCTCGATGACCTGGGCCAGTTCCTCGCCCATGCGCCGCAGCAGCGGCGCGGAGTGTTTGCCGACGTCGAAGCCCTGGTCGCCGCCCTGGCCGCCCTCCGCGGGGTGCATCAGGAACCGGTACACCTGGGGCCGGGCCTCTATGGCGGCGAGATAGGTGTCCAGCGTGGACTCGACCCGCTCGCGCCGCTCGGCGGGCGCGTCCAGCGCGGTCCGCAGAGAGTCGAGCAGGGCGTCGGTGTGCCGCTGGGCGAGGGCCGCGTACAGGCCGCCCTTGTCGCCGAAGTGGCGGTAGAGGATCGGCTTGGTGATCCCGGCCTCGGCGGCGATGGCGTTCATCGAGGCCTGTGGCCCGTCGCGCAGCACCACCCGGTCGGCGGCCTCCAGCAGCTCGCGCCGTCGGCGGTCGGCGGACCGCTGCTGATCGGTCCGCTGCGTGGTGTCCATGAGCTCTCCCCACCCGTGCTGATTCGGTGACGCCTGCGCAAACTAACACTGACCGGGCCCCGGACCTCGAACGGGCTACCGAGGGGACCAGGCGACTTGACTTTTCCTACTGGTCGGTAACACAGTACGGTTACCGCAAGTAACAAGCCTGTGCGCCGCTGGAGGGGACATGGCCGAGTTCACCATGGAGCTCAACGACGAACAGAAGGAGGTCCGGGACTGGCTGCACGGCTTCGCCGCCGACGTCATCCGGCCCGCGGCCGCCGAATGGGACGAGCGTGAGGAGACTCCCTGGCCGGTCATCCAGGAGGCCGCCAAGGTCGGCATCTACTCCCTGGACTTCTACGCCCAGCAGTACTTCGACCCCACCGGTCTCGGCATCCCCATGGCCATGGAGGAGCTGTTCTGGGGTGACGCCGGCATCGCCCTGTCGATCGTCGGCACCGGCCTGGCCGCCGTCGGCGTCCTCGCCAACGGCACCGAGGAGCAGATCGGCACCTGGATCCCGCAGATGTACGGCGACGCCACCGACGTCAAGGTCGCCGCCTTCTGCTCCTCCGAGCCCGACGCCGGCTCCGACGTGGCCTCCATGCGTACCCGCGCGGTCTACGACGAGGCCAAGGACGAGTGGGTGATCAACGGCACCAAGACCTGGGCGACCAACGGCGGCATCGCCAACGTCCACGTCGTCGTCGCCTCCGTCGACCCGGAGCTGGGCTCCAAGGGCCACGCCTCCTTCATCGTCCCGCCGAACACCCCGGGCTGTTCCCAGGGCCAGAAGTTCAAGAAGCACGGCATCCGCGCCTCGCACACCGCCGAGGTGATCCTCGACAACGTGCGCGTCCCCGGCTCCTGCCTGCTCGGCGGCAAGGCGAAGCTGGACGAGCGCCTCGCCCGTGCCCGGGAGAAGGCCAGGAAGGGCGGCGAGCGCGTCAAGAACGCGGCTATGGCCACCTTCGAGGCGTCCCGCCCCGCGGTCGGCGCCATGGCCGTGGGCACCGCCCGCGCCGCCTACGAGGTCGCCCTCGACTACGCGAAGACCCGCGAGCAGTTCGGCCGCCCGATCATCGACAACCAGGGCGTCGCCTTCCAGCTCGCCGACATGGCCACGTCCGTCGACGCGGCGCGCCTGATGGTGTGGCGGGCCTCCTGGATGGCCATCAACGGCAAGCCGTTCACCGCCGCCGAGGGTTCCATGTCCAAGCTGTTCGCCAGCGAGACCGCGAAGAAGGTCACCGGGCAGGCGATCCAGATCCTGGGCGGCAACGGCTACACCCGCGAGTACCCGGTGGAGCGGATGCACCGGGATGCAGCGATTTACACCATTTTCGAGGGCACGAGCGAGATCCAGCGGCTGGTGATCGCCCGCACCATCTCGGGCCTGCCGATCCGCTAGCGGAGTGCGGGACCGCCGGCTGTCCGGGCACGGGCTCGGCACAGGTGCGCGCCCCGCCCGTCGTGAGACGGGCGGGGCGCTCGGTCGTACCGCCGGCCGGGCGTCAGCGGTGCCTGAGCGGCGTCAGCTGCTCGATGTCGTACCGCTTGCGCAGCGCCTCGATCGCCTCCAGGTCCGGCGGGCCGCCGCTGCCGAGGATCTCCAGCAGCTCGTCGAAGTACCGCTCGTGGTCCGGGGGCGGGGAGGCCTGGAAGAACATCTTCGCCGGCGCCTCCGTCGGATTGGCGAACGCGTGCGGGCAGCCCGGGGGCACGACGATGACCGTGCCCGGAGTGGCCCGCACCACGCGCCGGCCGGAGCTGGACTCCCACTTCTGCCAGTTGTCCGGGGTCCGGATCCGGGGCTCGAAGGCGAGCACGTCCAGTTCGCCCTCGAGCACGTAGAACAACTCCTCGCTGCGCGTGTGCACATGGGCGCCGACGTCGAACCCCGGCGGGACCTCCACCTCGAAGGTGGAGGCGCTGCGCGAGTGCGAGCCGGTCACCTTGTACGTCACGCGCTGTGCGGCCGTCTCGACGACCCGGCCGTGCCCCGGTGGCACGAGCAGCCCGTCGGCGGCGGTGGCCGGGGGTACCTCGATCGCGGTGATCGGTGGCTCGATGGTCGTCATGGGCACCTCACCAGGTCACGGGCAGGGCCTCGGGCCCTCGGATCAACGCGCCCTTCCTGAACGGCACCTGACCCGGCGGCACCGAGAGCCGCAGCCCCGGCAGCCGGTCGAGGAGCACGTCGACCAGCAGCTCCGACTCCATCCGGGCCAGCTGGCCGCCCGGACAGTAGTGCGGGCCGAAGCCGAAGGCCACGTGCGGGTTCGGGCTGCGCGTGACGTCGATCTCCTCCGGGGCCGCGAAGACCTCGGGGTCGCGGTTGGCGGCCAGATACGACACGTAGACCGCGTCGCCCGCCCGGATCCGCACCCCCTTGATGTCCACGTCCTCCAGCGCGATCCGGGACAGCCCGACCGCGTTGCGGTGCGGGATGTAGCGCAGCAGCTCGTCGATCGCCTGCGGGCGGATCGCCGGGTCCGAGCGCAGCCGGTCGGCCAGCTCGGGGCGGGTCAGCAGGATGTAGAACATCTGCCCGCTGTTGTTGGTGACCGCCTCGCCGCCGATCTGGAGCAGCACCGCGAGACCCACGGCCTCCTCCAGGGTGATCTCCCGGCGCCCGACGGCGGCGCCGAGCAGCGAGGCGACGTCCTCCCCGGAGCTGTCCGCCCGCGCGTCGATGAGCTCCGTGAAGTACGCGCCCATCTCCTCCTTGGCCTGCTCGCTGACGTCGGCGCCGTGCGCGGAGGACAGGATCAGCTGCGTCCAGGTGTGCATGCCGTGCCGGTCGGCGGCGGGCACGCCCATCAGCTCGCAGATCACCGCGATCGGGAACGGGCTGAGCACCGCGCTGGTGAGATCGGCGGGCGGCCCGGCCGCGACGAGTTCGGCGACCATCTCCTCCAGCATCCGCCGGGAGCTCTCCCGCACCCGCTCGACCCCCCGCGCCGTGAAGGCGGGGGCGACCGAGCGGCGCAGCCGGGTGTGGTCGGGCGGGTCCAGGAAGCCGACCGCGCCCCGGCTCGGGATGAAGTGCGGAGCCAGCCGGGTGACCTGCTGGTCCATGACCGCCTCGCGGCCGAACCGGGGGTCGTTGGTGACCAGCCGCACGTCGTCCATGCGGGTCACCAACCACGCCCAGCCCTCGCCGTTGGGCAGCTCGATGCGGGTGACCGGGCCCTCCTCCATCAGCTCGGCCAGCACCGGGTCGAAGTCGACGCCGGTCAGGTCGCGCGCGGGCCAGTGCCGCACCGGGGGCATGGTCGCGGTGAGCGTCCTCTCGCTCATGCCGGGCCCCCGTTCTGCCAGCTGCCCAGGGACATCTCCGCGGTGATGCCGGGCCCGAACCCGGCGAGCAGCCCGCGCGCCCCGTCCTCGGGGGCGCCCTCGTCGAAGAGCCGGCGCAGCGCGTCCAGGACGACGGCGCTGGCGATGTTGCCGTACTCGGTGAGCGTGGACCGGCTGAACCGGAACGCGTGCGGCTCGACCTTCAGGAACTTGCTGAGGTCGTCCAGGATGCGCGGGCCGCCCGCGTGGATGACGTAGAAGTCCAGGTCGGACGCGTCCCACTCGTGCATCCCGGCGAGGTCCTGCAGGGCCGGGGCGAGCGGCTCCATGGTGGTGGGCACCCGCTTGTCCAGCAGGAAGTGGAAGCCCGTCTCGCGGACGTCGTACGCGATCCAGTCCTCGGTCTTGGGGATCAGGTAGGAGCCGTTGCGCTCCAGCCGGACGCCGGTGCCGCCGGTGCCGCGCACCACGGCGGCGGCGATGCCGTCGCCGAACAGGCCGTTGGACAGGAGCGAGCCGACGCCGAGGTCGGTGGGCTGGTAGCACAGCGAGCAGAACTCGCAGGCCACGATGAGCGCGTTGGCGTCCGGGTAGGCCGTGCAGAAGTCGTGGGCCCGGTTGATCGCCGCTCCGCCGGCCGCGCAGCCCAGCTGGGCTATGGGTATCTGACGGGTGGTGGAGTCGAACGCCATCTCGTTGATCAGCCACGCCGTGAGCGAGGGCATCATGAAGCCCGTGCACGAGACGTAGATGATGACGTCGATGTCGGTGGTGAGGAGCTCGGCGTCGTCGAGCGCCCGCTGGATGACCGCGGGGACGCGGGCCTTCGCCTCCTGCTCGTAGAGCTTGTTGCGGGCCTCGAAGCCCGGGTGCTTCAGGGTCTCTTCGATGGGCTGCACGATGTGCCGGGTACGCACACCGGTGTTCTCGATCAGCCGGAGGGCCAGCGGGAGTTGCGGGTGGTCCGCGTGGTGGGAACGCGCGAGGTCGAGCGTTTCCTCCATCGTGATGACGTGCTCTGGAACGGACACCGAAGGTCTGCACAAAGTCGCCATGAGCCGTGCCTGCTTTCGCCTTCCGGAAGGCCGGTAGCCCCCCGGTCAGAGGGTTGTGCACCCACAAGGGTGGTCCACCCACGATCGCCCGGGAGAGCGACGATCTCTCGCCGGACTACTCCAATCCGGGGACGGCGACTGGGGCGCGAAGGGGCCCGGCGACGCCGCGCGAGCGGACGGCGCCAGGCTTCCAAGGGCAGGAGAACCGCTGGTCACAGGCGTTGTCCGGGTCGCTCCGCGCGCGTCGGCCGATCGGCCCGACCGGCCGGGGGCCGATGCACGGCGAGCCGGGCCCCGCTCGCCGCGCCGGCCCGGGCGCGCGGCCGAACGGCCGCCGTCGGCTCCGCGCGCCGGGGGCCGGCCGGAGAACGACGGGTTCTTCGGCCGGCCGTCGAGGGCGGCAGGGGACGAGGGAGCGGCGTCCCGCGGTCGCCGCAGCGCGAGGGCGGCAGGGCCGGGGGCGTCGTACCGGCCGTCCGCCGGACTTGGACCGGGCGGATCCGGTCCGGGACGCGGGGGATCGGCGCCGAACGGTTCGCGGTACGAGCCGGGCCCGGGGCGGAGCGCCCGGCCCCGCGGTCCGGGGCGGCCGCCGCGCGGCGGCGGACCGGTACGGCGGATCACGCGGCGCGGGCGGCGGGCCCCGGCCGGCCGAGCGCCGCGCACACCCGCGGGGGGCGGGCGCCGGACAGCGGCGAGGCGGGCGCGCGCAGGACGGAGGCGGGCGCGGGACAGAGGCGGGCGGGACAGCGGCGAGGCGATGGGCCCGCGCTCGTCGGGACCGCCGGCGCCGCGGGTGTCAGGGCGTCGTGCCGCTGCTGTGCGCGATGCAGGCCACGTCGATCCGGTCGGCCAGCTTGGCCAGTTCGATGGTGAGGGCGGCCACCGTGTCCTCGTCGAGGCCCTCCTGCCCGGTCTCCACCAGGCGCAGCCACCGGCCGCCCACCGTCCGCAGCAGCTTGCTCACATCGGCCGCGGCCACCTGCAGGGTACCGCGGTCGTCGACGATCAGAGGGAGAGTCACTTCGCGGTTCACAAAGGCGATCGTAGCCGCGGAAGCCTCACGCTCCGTGCCATACCGTGGTGATGTTGCAGAACTCGCGGATTCCGTGCCCGGACAGCTCACGCCCGTACCCCGAGCGCTTCACCCCGCCGAACGGCAGCGCCGGGTGCGAGGCGGTCATTCCGTTGACGTAGACGCCGCCCGCCTCCAGATCGCGCACGAACCGGTCGACCTCGTTCTCGTCGCGTGTCCACACATTCGAACTCAGCCCGAAGAGCGAGTCGTTGGCGATCAGGATCGCCTCGTCCAGATCGGCGGCGCGGTAGAGCGTGGCGACCGGGCCGAAGGCCTCCTCGCGGTGGATGCGCATCTCCCGGGTGATGCCGGCCAGCACGGTCGGCGGGTAGTACCAGCCGGGCCCGTCGGGCCGTTCGCCACCGCACAGCACGTCGGCCCCGCCCCGCCGGGCGTCGTCGACCAGTTCCTCCAGGTCCGCCCGGCCCCGCTCGCTGGAGAGCGGACCGACCTCGGTCTCCTCCCGCATCGGATCACCCACCTTCAGCGCCCTCATGCCGGCCACGAAGCGCTCGGCGAAGGCGTCATAGACGTCCGTGTGCACGATGAACCGCTTGGCCGCGATGCACGACTGCCCGTTGTTCTGCACCCGCGCCGTCACCGCGACGTCGGCGGCCCGCTCCACGTCGGCCGACGGCATCACGACGAAGGGGTCGCTGCCGCCCAGCTCCAGCACCGTCTTCTTGATCATCTCGCCGGCGGTGGAGGCCACCGCCCGCCCGGCCGGCTCGCTGCCGGTCAGCGTGGCCGCCTTGACCCGCTCGTCGCGCAGGATGTCGTCGACCGCTCCGGAGCCGATCAGCAGGGTCTGGAAGCAGCCCTCGGTGAAGCCCGCCCGGTGGAAGAGGTCCTCCAGGTACAGGGCGGTCTGCGGCACGTTGGAGGCGTGCTTGAGGAGGCCGACGTTGCCCGCCATCAGCGCGGGCGCGGCGAAGCGGACCACCTGCCACAGCGGGAAGTTCCACGGCATCACCGCGAGCACCGGGCCGAGCGGCCGGTACCGCACGAGGGCCCGGGAGGCGCCGGAGTCCTTCACGTCGGACTCGGCGGGCTCCTCGTCGGCGAGGAGCCCCTCGGCGTGCTCGGCGTACCAGCGCATCGCCTTGGCGCACTTGGCGGCCTCGGCGCGGGCCTGCTTGACCGGCTTGCCCATCTCCGTGGTCATGACCCGGCCGATCTCCTCCTGCTCCTCGTCCAGCAGGTCGGCGGCCCGGGTCAGCATGCGGGCCCGCTCGGCGAAGGTGGTCGTGCGGTACGTGCGGAAGGTGGCCTCGGCGAGCTGGAGCCGGCGCTCGATCTCCTCCTCGTCCATGGCCTCGTACGTCTTGAGCGTCTCGCCGCTGGCCGGGTTCACCGTGGCGATGGACATGACTGACCTCCCTGGGAGCGGGCTGTGTCTCGACCTTCGCGCGCCGCGGTGCCGGCCGCAACGCGTGGGCCCTCCTCAGCGCGAGTGCTCAGCCAGTCGGTCCAGAAACGCGGCCTGTGCCGTGACGATCACCTCGCGCGCCCGGTCGAGGCCGAGCCACTGGACACGGTCCAGCTCCGGGAACTCGGCCGTCCGTCCGGACCGCGGCGGCCACTGCATCCGGAACGTGCCCGGAGTCACCGCCGCCGGGTCGAGGTCGCCCTCCACCGCCCAGGCGATCACGACCTTGCCGTTGGCCTGCCGGACCTCGCCGAGCGGCACCGCCTCCCCGTCGGGCGGCGGCAGCCCCAGCTCCTCCTGGAACTCGCGCCGGGCGGCCTCCCAGGCGGGCTCCTCGGGCGTGTACTCGCCCTTGGGCACGGTCCAGGCGCCCGCGTCACGCCGGGCCCACAGCGGGCCGCCCATGTGCCCGAGCAGGACCTCGAGGCCGTCGCCGGTGCGCCGGAACAACAGCAGTCCGGCACTGCGCCGGCCCCGCTGGTCCCGCCGGTCACGCCGGCCCGTCCCGGCCCCCTCGCCGTCCCGTTCCTCCGGGACCCTCCGGCCCGGCCGGCTCGCCGGGGCCCGCTCGGTCTCCCGGTCCCGTCCGCCCTTCTGATCCTGCTCGCCCCCTTGGTCCTGCTCGGGCCCCTGGTCTCGCTGACCCCTCTGGTCCTGCCGGCGTCTCTGGTCTCGCTGACCCCTGTGGTCCCGGTCGTCCCGCCGGTCCGTCACGGCCGTACCTCCGGGTGTGCCGCGAGCAGCGTCTCCACGGTGTCCGCCTCCTCGGGGCGCTTGTCCTCCCGGTAGCGCACGACCCGGGCGAAACGGAGGGTGACGCCCGCGGGGTAGCGCGTGGAGCGCTGCAGGCCGTCGTAGGCGATCTCGACGACCAGCTCCGGGCGCACGGTCACACCCCAGGTCCGCTCCTCGACGGCCAGCTCCCGCAGCCGCTCGGTCTGCCAGGCCAGCAGGGCGTCGGTCATGCCCTTGAAGGTCTTGCCGAGCATCGCGAAGCCGCCGTCGACGGTGCGGGCCCCCAGGTGCAGGTTGGACAGCCTGCCGGTGCGGCGGCCGTGGCCCCACTCGGCGGCCAGGACCACCAGGTCGAGGGTGTGCACGGGCTTGACCTTCAGCCAGGACGCGCCGCGCCGACCCGCGCTGTATGGGGCGTCGAGGGCCTTGACGACCACGCCCTCGTGGCCGCGCCCCAGGGTCTCGGTGAGGAAGTCCTCGGCCCGCCGGACGTCCTGCGGCCCGGCGACCAGGGTCCGCCTGACCCGCATGGGCTCCGGGACCAGCCGGGCCAGTTCGGCGTGCCGCTCGGTGAACGGCAGGTCCAGCAGGTCGCGGTCGCCGACCGACAGCGCGTCGAAGAAGACCGGGGAGACGGGGACCGCCGCGGCCGCCGTCGCCACGTCCAGCCGGGAGCCGACGCGCCCGGCGGTCTCCTGGAAGGAGCGCGGCCGGCCGTCCTCGCCGAAGGAGATCACCTCGCCGTCCAGGACGAACCGCTCGCCGGGCAGCCCCAGGGCCGCCGCGGTCACCTCGGGCAGGCGGTCGGTGATGTCGTCCAGGGTGCGGGTGTGGATCCGGACGCTGTCCCCGTCGCGGTGCACCTGGACGCGGATGCCGTCGAGCTTCTCCTCCACGGCGCACCCGCCCAGCTTCTCCACCGCCTCGGCGACGGACGAGGCGCTGTGCGCGAGCATCGGCAGCACCGGGCGGCCCACGGTGAGCCGGAACCCTTCCAGGGCTCCCGGACCGTCCGCGAGCAGGGCCCGCGCCACCGGCTGCAGTGACCCGGCCAGCATCACCGCCCGGCGCACGTCCGCCGGCGGCGCGCCCGTCGCCGCGGCCAGCCCCTCCACGGCGACGGCGTCCAGCGCGCCCTGCCGGACCTCGCCGGTGAGCAGCCCCAGCAGGAACCGCTGCTCGTCCTCGGTGGCCGCGCCCATCAACTCGCCCACGATGCGGGAGCGTTCGCCCTGGGATCCGGGCCCTGAAACCTCGCCCAGCTCGCTGAGCCGGGCGTCCACCTCGGCCACCGTGAGGGACGGCCCGGCGGCCGGTGCGACCCGGTTCCCGAGCACCTTCCAGCCGACGCCGAGCCGCCCCTGCGGGAGCCGCCCCGCCAGATACGGGATGACGATCGGCACGTCGTCCGCCTCCGCCTCCCGGAACAACTCCGCGAGCAGGGCGGTCTTCCGGGACCGCGCCGAGGTGGCCGCGACCTCCCGTGACACCTGGGCCAGCCGGGCAAGCAGCATGCAGTCATGGTGCACCGGAGCCCGGCGCTCCACACCCGGGCGCCGGCGACGCGTCCGCCCGCGCGGCCCGTCCGGCGGTGGAGCGCGCCCGGCGGGTCCGGCACGCGGCCCCTGCACGGCCTCCGGCTTGTGCACGGCCCCGGCACCCGGCCGTGCACGGTCCGGCGCCACGGCGGTGCGCGTCCGGCGTGCGCGGCCCGCACGTGGCCCTTGCACGGGCCACGTGCGGGCCCGTGCAAGGGCGGGAACGCGGCCGGTGCACCGCGGTCCGGCGTACTCGCATCGTGGCTGCTCGAAGGCGCGCCCGGCGCGGGCGGCTACGCTCCGCCGGTTCCGCTTCCCGCCGCCACCGCCGCTCCGCCGGTTCCGCTTCCCGCCGCCACCGCCGCTCCGCCGGTTCCGCTTCCCGCCGCCACCGCCGCGTCGAGGTCGGCGAACAGCAGTTCCCCGTTGATCGCCGCGCCGGCCCGATATCCCCGGCTCGCCGCGTTGATCACCTGCTCGGCGAAGCCGCTCGCGTTGCCGGCCGCCCACAGCCCGGGGACGCTGGTCAGACCGCGCTCGTCGATCACGGGATACGCGCCGAACGGCGTCTCGCGCAGCTCCGCGCCCAGCCGCCGCAGGAGGTCGTTGCGGGGCGCCGCGCGCGGGGCGACGAACAGCGCCTGGCGGGCATGGGCGCTCCCGTCCGCGAGCCGGACGCCGGTCAGCCGGTCGGCCTCGACCGTCACCTCCGCCACCCTCCCCGGCACCACGGCGACGCCCGCCGCGGCCAGCCTGCGCAGGTCGTCGTCGGACAGGTCCGCCTCGGCGACCTCGTGCAGGAACAGGGTCACGTCCTTGGACCACTGGGTCACCATCAGCGCCTGGTGCACGCTCAGCGCTGTCGTGGCGAGCACGCCGAAGGCCTGGTCGCGCACCTCCCAGCCGTGGCAGTACGGGCAGTGCAGCACGTCCCGGCCGAACCGTCCGGCGAGCCCCGCGACCTCCGGGAGCTCGTCCTTCAGCCCGGTCGCGACGACCAGGTGCCGGGCGTGCACCGTGCGCCCGCCCGCCAGGGTCACGTCGAACTCCCCGCCGGCGTCCCGGACGGCGTCCACCGCCCGGTCCGGGACCAGCTCGACCCCGTACCGCGCGATCTCCTCGCGGCCGACGGCCAGCAGCTCGGCCGGCGGCATGCCGTCCCGGGACAGGAATCCCTGCAGATGTGCCGCGGGGGCGTTGCGCGGCTCGCCCGCGTCGACGACCAGGGTGCGGCGCCGGGCCCGGCCGAGGACCAGCGCGGCGGACAGACCGGCCGCGCCGCCTCCGACGACGACCACTTCGTAGCGTTCGGTCATGGTGACCACCTCCGGGCCCGAAGGTCGCCCACCACCTGCCGGATTGACAAACTCCTTTGCCGAATCTGCAATGGCGGTATGACCACCGACGATGTACTGGCGGGTGTGGGGCCGAGGCTGCGGCGGATCCGCAAGGAGCGCGAGGTGACCCTGGCCGCCCTGTCCGAGACGACCGGCATCTCCGTCTCCACCCTCTCGCGGCTGGAGTCGGGCCTGCGCAAGCCCAGCCTCGAACTGCTGCTGCCGATCGCTCAGGCCCATCAGGTCCCGCTCGACGAACTGGTCGGCGCGCCGCCGGTCGGCGACCCCCGGGTGCGGGCCAGGAAGCCGATCGTGCGCGGCGGGCGCACCCACTGGCCGCTCACCCGCCAGCCGGGCGGGCTGCAGGCGTACAAGGTCCTCGAACCGCGGCGCAGGCTCGACCCGGACCCGCGGACCCACGAGGGCTACGAGTGGCTGTACGTCCTGTCCGGCAAGCTGCGGCTGGTGCTGGGCGAGCACGACGTGCTGCTCACGGCGGGCGAGGCGGCGGAGTTCGACACGCGCGTGCCGCACTGGTTCGGGTCGACGGGGGAGGGGCCGGTGGAGTTCCTGAGCCTGTTCGGGCCGCAGGGTGAGCGGATGCACGTGAAGGCGCGGCCCACGCGACGCGACGAGGGCGACTGAGCGCGGGGCGGCCGCCACCGCCGACCGGCCGCCCCCGGTCCGGGCCGGCGGCCATGGGTTCGCGCCGACGCCCACGGCCGCGGTTCGCGCCGACGCCCACCGCCGCGGTTCGACGGCCGTGATCGGGCAGGGCGAGGGCCGACTCGCCGGCTCGACCGGATCGCGGGTTCCCCGATCGGCAAGCGACCGCTTAGTATGCGATCGACCCGGTCCGACGAAGCAGTCACCCGTGGAGGCGGCGCATGCAGGCATGGCGAGTGCACGAGAACGGCGAGCCGAGCGAGGTGATGCGGCTGGAGGAGACCGAGCGACCCGCGCCCGGCGACGGCCAGGTCCTGCTGAAGGTGCGTGCCGCCAACATCAACTTCCCGGACGCCCTGCTGTGCCGGGGGCAGTACCAGGTCCGGCCGCCGCTGCCCTTCACCCCGGGCGTGGAGATCTGCGGCGAGACCGAGGACGGGCGCCGGGTGATCGCCAACCCGGCGCTGCCCCACGGCGGTCTCGCCGAGTACGCCGTCGCCGACGCCGCGGCCCTGCTGCCCGCGCCCGAGGCCCTGGACGACGCCGAGGCGGCGGCCCTGCACATCGGCTACCAGACGGGCTGGTTCGGCCTGCACCGCAGGGCGCGCCTGGAGGCGGGCGAGACGCTGCTGGTCCACGCCGCCGCGGGCGGCGTCGGCAGCGCGGCCGTCCAGCTGGGCAAGGCGGCCGGGGCCACCGTCATCGGCGTCGCCGGCGGTCCGGACAAGGTCGCCGTGGCCCGGGAACTCGGCTGCGACGTGGTGATCGACCGGCGGAGCGAGGACGTCGTCGCCGCCGTCAAGGAGGCCACCGGCGGACGGGGCGCCGACGTGATCTACGACCCGGTCGGCGGCCCTGCCTACGCCCAGTCCGCCAAGACCGTCGCCTTCGAGGGCCGGATCGTGGTCGTGGGCTTCGCCAGCGGCACCATCCCGAGCCCGGCGCTGAACCACGCGCTGGTGAAGAACTACGCGATCCTCGGCCTGCACTGGGGCCTGTACAACACCAAGAACCCCGAGCTGGTCCAGCACTGCCACGAACAGCTCACCGAGCTGGCCGCCCGGGGCGCGATCAAGCCGCTGGTGAGCGAGCGGGTGCCGCTGGACGGCGCCGCGAGCGCCGTGCAGCGGGTCGCCGACGGTGTCACCACCGGCCGCGTCGCCGTGCTGCCCACGTCGGAGAACGGAGCCGCCGCATGACCGACAGCCACCTCGACGCGGCCGAACTGCGTCGCCGTACCCGCGAGTTGCTCGCCGCCCACCCGCCCGGGAGCACCGACCGCCTCGACTTCCTCACCGCCCGTTTCGACGCCGGACTCGCCTGGGTGCACTACCCCGAGGGCCTCGGCGGCCTCGGCGTCCCGCGCTCGCTGCAGGCCGTCGTGGACGCCGAACTGGAGGCGGCGGGCGCCCCCGACAACGACCCGCGCCGCATCGGCATCGGCCTGGGCATGGCCGCCCCGACCATCCTGCGCTACGGCACCGACGAACAGAAGCGGCGCTTCCTGCGGCCCCTGTGGACCGGTCAGGAGGTGTGGTGCCAGCTGTTCAGCGAGCCCGGCGCCGGGTCCGACCTGGCCGCCCTCGGCACCCGCGCCGTCCGCGACGGCGACGACTGGGTCGTCGACGGGCAGAAGGTGTGGACCTCCAGCGCGCATCTCGCCCGCTGGGCCATCCTCATCGCGCGCACCGACCCCGACCTGCCCAAGCACCAGGGCATCACCTACTTCCTGTGCGACATGACCGACCCCGGCGTCGAGGTCCGGCCGCTGCGCCAGATCACCGGCGAGGCCGAGTTCAACGAGGTCTTCCTGACCGGCGTCCGCATCCCCGACTCCCGCCGCCTGGGCGGGATCGGAGAGGGCTGGCGGGTCGCCCAGACCACGCTGATGAACGAGCGGGTCTCCATCGGCGGCATGCGGCTGCCCCGGGAGGGCGGCATGATCGGCCCGGTGGCGAAGACCTGGCGCGAACGCCCGGAGCTGCGCACCCACGATCTGCACCAGCGACTGCTGAAGCTATGGGTCGAGGCCGAGGTCTCCCGCCTGACCGCCGAGCGCCTGCGCCAGCAGCTCGTCGCCGGCCAGCCCGGTTACGAGGGCTCCGGCATGAAACTCGCCTTCGCCCGCCTCAACCAGGAGATCAGTGGCCTGGAGGTCGAACTGCGCGGCGAGGAGGGCCTGTTGTACGACGACTGGACCATGCGCCGCCCCGAACTGGTCGACTTCACCGGCCGCGACGCCGGTTACCGCTACCTGCGTTCCAAGGGCAACAGCATCGAGGGCGGGACCAGCGAGGTCCTGCTGAACATCGTCGCCGAGCGCGTCCTGGGCCTGCCCGCCGAGCCGCGCACCGACAAGGACGTCGCCTGGAAGGACCTCGCCCGATGACCGATCTTCTCTACTCCGAGGAGGAAGAGGCGCTGCGCGCCGCCGTCCGGGACCTGCTCACCGACCACTGTCCCGCGGCGGAGGTGATCGCGCGGGCGGAGACGGACGCCCCGCACGACGTGCCGCTGTGGAAGACGCTCGCCGGCGGCATGGGCCTGGCCGGTCTGCTGGTGCCCGAGGAACTGGGCGGCCAGGGGGCCACACACCGTGAGGCCGCGGTCGTCCTGGAGGAACTGGGCCGCGCGGTCGCGCCCGTGCCCTACCTCACGAGCGCCGTCGTGGCCACCGAGGCCCTGCTGGAGTGCGGCGCCGAAGACCTGCTCGCCGAGCTGGCGGCGGCCACCTCGATCGGGGCGCTCGCCGTCGGTCTGCACACCGCGCCGGGCGCGCCCTTCCCGGCCGCCCGAGTGGTGGACGGCGCGCTGCACGGGGAACTGCCCGCCGTCGCCGACGCGGTGGTCGCTGACGTGCTGCTCGTACCGGCCGACGACGGCGGTCTGTACGCCGTCGCCGCCTCCGACGCGACCGTCGTCGCGCAGGTGTCGCTGGACCTGACGCGCCCGGTGGGGCGCGTGGTCCTCGACGGCGCTCCGGGCCGCCGCCTCGGCGATGCCGCCCCCGCCGTGCGCCGGGCACTGCGCGCCGGGGCCGCCCTGCTCGCCTCCGAACAACTCGGGCTCGCCGACTGGGCGTTGACGGAGACCGTGCGCTACCTGAAAGAGCGCAAGCAGTTCAACCGGCCCGTCGGCGGCTTCCAGGCCCTCAAGCACCGGCTCGCCCAGCTGTGGCTGGAGGTCGTCAACCTCCGTGCCGCCGCCCGCAACGCGGCGGACGCGCTCGCGCGCGACGAGGACGCCGACGTGGCCGGCGCGGTGGCGCAGGCCTACGCGGCCCCGGTCGCCGTCCACGCCGCCGAGGAGGCGCTGCAGCTGCACGGCGGCATCGGCATGACCTGGGAACACCCGGTCCATCTCTGCCTGAAGCGGGCCAAGGCCGACTCCATCGCCTACGGCACGGCGGGCGCCCACCGCGAGGCGCTGGCCGGCCTCGTCGACCTTCAGGCCCCCTGACGCACCGGCCCCGGCGCGCCCGGCCCACCCGGGGCGGGCACACCGGGGCCGGGGGAGCCGGACCGCCGAGCACAGAACCACACGTTCGGCGGACACGTCAGCCGCCCGGACGAACCCTCCGCTACGCCACACTTGCCGCCGAAAGCCGCGAAGTGGGCGTGGCGGAGGAGGTTGACGATGGCCATTTCCATCTCTGTGGTGCTGCTGCTCTCGATCCTGGCGATCATCTTCGTGCGCAACTGCGCGCTGAAGTTCTCTCACGCCCTGGTCTGCGGCATGCTCGGGTTCTTCCTGGCCAACTCCAGCATGGCGCCCACCATTCACGAGGGCCTCATGGCCACCGCGCAGATCGTCGGCAGTCTGCGGCCCTGACCCTCGTCGGTCGGGGTGCCCCTCCCCGGCGTCAGCGGTGGCCGAGGACGTTGACCACCCGGCCGTTGGGGTCCCGCACGAAGAAGCGGCGCACGCCCCACTCCTCGTCGGTGAGCGGATGAACGATCTCCGCGCCGCGTTCCCGCAGCGCCGCGTAGGCGGCGTCCACGTCGTCGACCTCGATGCTCATGTCCGGCGCGACGGGGGCCGTCCGGTCCTCGCCCATGAAGCTGATCTGCGCGGCGGGGTTCGAGGCCGGGGCGAGCGTCATGATCCAGCCGTGGTTCATGACCTCCTCGAAGCCCAGCAGACCATAGAAGCGCGCGCTCTCCTCGAACGCCTGCGAGGAGACGTTGGGTACGACACGGCGGACGTGCATCGGGCTGCTCCGGTGGTCGATCGGGTCTGGCACGAGCGACGGGCCCGGTCAGCGTAGCGAAGAGACCCGTAGCGAAGAGACCCGGCGGAGGGCGGGCCGGAGAGGACGGAGCCGGCCGGACAGGGGGCGTGGCACACCGTCCCGGCGGGCCGGGCGTCGGCGGTCTCAGCGGCCGTCCGGGAGCGACTGCTCGGTCCAGACGGTCTTGCCCGTGGTCCCGTACCGCACGCCCCACGTCCGGGCCAACTGGGCGGTGAGGAACAGACCGCGGCCGCCCTCGTCGGCGACGTGCGCGTGGCGCAGATGCGGCGCGGCCGGACCGGCGTCGTGGACCTCGCAGGTCAGGGTGCGGTCATGGATCAGCCGGACCGTGATCGGCGGGGTCCCGTACCGGATGGCGTTGGTGACCAGCTCGCTGACGATGAGCTGGGCGTTGAAGGACGTCTCGTCGTCCACGCCCCAGGCGTCGAGCTGCCCGCGGGTGCGGTGACGCGCGGTGGCCACCGAGGCCGGGTCGGAGCCGAGGTGCCAGGTGGTGAAGGCGGACCCCGGGAAGGCACGGGTGCGCGCGATGATCACCGCGGCGTCGCCCGCGCCCAGTCCCTCAGGGAGCGAGTAGACCACGCTGTCGCACAGGTCCCGCAACGGCCGTTCCGCGTAGTCCGCCGCCGCCCGCAACTGCGGTGAGGACTCGGCCAGGTAGTCGGTGACCAGCGGATCACTGGTGAACACCAGCACACTGCCGGCCGGTACCTCGAACTCGGCCGTCGCGAACGGCGCGTCCTCCGTCGCGCCCAGGCACGGACCGGCCGGGGTGTCGGGAACGGTGATCGTACGGTCGGGACGGACCACGACCGGGGCCAGCCGGCCGGCCGCCGCCATGAGGCAGGTGCCGGCCAGCGGGTCGTGCACGGCGTACACGCAGTTCGCGGTGAGTGCCTCCCGGCGCAGCGGGTCGCCCAACGGCAGGTTCGCCCGCTCGAAGGCCAGCTCGATCGCCGTGTCGTGCAGCCGCGCCAGCAACTCGTCCGGCGCGAGGTCGAACGCCGCCAGGGACCGTACGACGGTACGCAGCTGGCCCATGGTGGCCGCCGCGTGCAGGCCCCGCCCGGAGACGTTCCCGACCACGAGCGCCGTGCGCGCCCCGGACAGGGCGATGGAGTCGTACCAGGCGCCCGGATCGGCGCCGGTGACCGACAGGTAGGAGGTCTCCAGCCATGCGTGCGTCTCGGGCCTGCGGGGCAGCAGCTGACGCTGGACCGTGGCGGCGACGGTGTGCTCGCGGATGAACCGGCGGGCGTTGTCGATGCCCAGGGCCGTGTGGGCGGCCAGCTCGACCGCGAGCTGCCGGTCGCCCGCGTCGAACGGCGGCGACTGCCCCGCGCGGTACAGACTGACCAGACCCAGCACCGTGTCGCGCAGCGCCAGCGGCACCACCAGCATGGTGTGGGAAGTGGAGGAGTGGATCGCCTCCGTGCGCGCCGGATCCACCGGCATCCATGGTGCGCCCGGCCTCAGCGGGACCACGCGGGGCCGCAGATCGGTCAGGGCCTGCGTGAAGGGCGTGGGCCCCGGCAGCCGGCGCACCTCTCCCACCGGGAGGGCCTGCGGCGGGTGCGCCTGGCCGCTGCGGAAGGCGGTGCGCATCAGCGGCGTCCCCGGCGGCAGCGGCGCCGGCGGCGGCTCGTCGCCCCGGATCACCGAGTCCACCACCTCGACGACGGCGATGTCGGCGAACTCCGGAACCAGCGCGGAGACCAGCTCCTCACCGGTCACCACCGGATCCAGCGTCCGGCCCACCTGCCGCCGCACGGCGTCGAGCACCTTGGCGCGCGAGCGTGCCCGTTCCCTTTCGGTGACGTCTATGACGGTGACCCCCAGACCGAGCACCTTCCCGTCGCGGCCCTCCAGACGCAGTGCGGTGACCTCGAAGTAGCGCTCCTCCGGCGCCTCCTTCCCCTTGATCTGTGCGCGGACGATGTGTTCCCACAGCGGGTCACCGGACTCCAGCACGTCCTTGAGCAGGATCTCCGCCTCGTTGTTCTCGACCATGTGGTAGACGTCGCGGACCGGCCGCCCGATCAGATCGTCCGGGGGCGTCCCCCGCATGGCGGGCGTCGCGGTGTTCAGCCGCACCACCCGCAGGTCCGGATCCAGCAGATGGAGGCCGACGGGAGAGGTGGTGAACAGTGCCTGCAGCATGGCGGCCGATGTCTCGTCCATGGGCCGGCCCGGTTCGCCGTGCGCCACTGGTACCTCCTTCGGGCCGCGAGCAGGTGCGCCCGGTGCGGCTCGCGGCCGGAGGGCGCGATTCCAGCGTCCTCCACCCGCAGGTGCGACGCACGCGCAGCACCGGGCACGCCCGGCCGTCGGCGCGGACGGCCGGACCCGCGTCCGGCCGTCCGGGGCCCCCACTCTCACAGGGCCGTGCGCGGCCCTGCGGAGCACGGGTCCGCCATCGAGCCGTACGGACGCGGAGCCCCGCCGCCTCGGACGGCGGGGGCGTCGCGGGACCCGAGCCGCCGGCGCGTGGGCCCCGCAGCCCAGGAACCCGTCACGCGGAAGCGGTCCCGACGCCTTCGATGGTCTCCTGCTCCCCGGGTCGCGGAGGCCGGCCGGCCCCGTGCTCGGCGCCCTCCAGGGATCCCGCCCGGGCGGGCCCTGCCGCGCTCAGGAGAAGTTGACCATCCTTATGTAGCGGACCCAGTCCCAGTTCGGTCCGGGATCGGTGTGGTCCGTGCCCGGCACCTCGTAGTGCCCGATGATGTGGGCGCGGTCCTTGGGGATCCCGTACCGGTCGCAGATCGCCGCGGTGAGCTGGGCCGACTGCGCGTACATGGCGTTGGTGAAGTAGGCGGGCCTGTCCACCCAGCCCTCGTGCTCGATGCCGATGCTGCGTGTGTTGTAGTCCCAGTTCCCCGCGTGCCAGGCGATGTCCGGCTCACGGACGCACTGCGCGATGTGTCCGTCGGCGGACCGGACGAGGTAGTGCGCGGACACCTTCTTCTGCGAGTTCTGGAAGATGGCCAGCGTGTCGGCGTACGTCTCCTGCGTGACGTGGATGATCACTCGGTCGAGGGAGTAGCTGCTGGGCCGGTTGGACGCCGTGTAGTTGGAGGGACTGGCCGGCTGCCACTCGGCGGGCGGATAGTCGACGGCCTGCGTCCGGGCACTCGCCCGGGCGGCGGGGAGTAACGCGTAGGGGACGGCGGCGAGGGCGGCGGCGCCCTTGATGACGCGCCGTCTGCTGGGCGGAGGTCCGGCCCGGTCCATGGGCGATGACCTTTCTCGTGGGGGAAGTTCTTCTGCCTGTCTCGTGGAGGGTGCTCTTCTGTGCGGGGACGTCGGGCGGTGCGGCGAGTGTCGCGCACGGTCGGCCGCTCCTCGCGGAGCCCGGCCGCGGGCGTGTGGCGGGTGTCGCACGGACGGCCACGGCGCCGTGGCCGTCCGTGCGACACGTGCCGCCGACCCGGGCCCGGGGCAGCGGCTCGCGTGAATCACGGTACGGCGCTCACGACTTGGGCAGAAGAGCGCGGCGAGGTTCCGTGGACACGCGCCGGATTGTGGACAACTCCGCCACTCGAACAGGTGAAGCGGGCCTGAGATCAGGCCCGTTCGGCCACCGCCGCCGGGTCGTCGAGGACGGCCCGTACGACCGCGTGCGCGGCGCCGAGCAGCGGGCCCTCGGGCCCCAGCCGGGACACGGACACCGGACAGGACGGCCCGGCGGTGCGGCGGGCCAGTTCCGCCTCCAGGGCGGGCAGGAGCCAGGGCGCGAGTTCGGCCAGCGCGCCGCCCAGCACGACGGCTTCGGGGTCGAGCAGGTTGACCGCACCGGTCAGGGCGATCCCGAGGGCCGTACCGGCGCCGCGCAGGGCCCGCCGTACGTCCTCGTCGCCCTCGGCGGCGCGGGCGGCGAGCAGACCGACCCGGCCCTCGTCCGCCTCCAGCCCGGCCGCCCGCAGCACGGCCTCCTCGCCCGCGTACTGCTCCAGGCAGCCGCGCCCGCCGCACGGGCAGGCGGGTCCTTCCGGTTCGACCGGCACGTGCCCGAGCTCGCCGGCGAAGCCACGCGTGCCGCGCAGCAGCCTCCCGTCGACCACCACGGCGGCGCCGATGCCGATCTCCGCCGACACATGCAGGAAGTCGGGCGGAGTGCTCTCGCCGAGCCAGAGCTCCGCGAGGGCCCCGAAGTTCGCCTCGTTGTCCACGACCGGGCTGAACTCGCGGGGGAGCAGGGCGCCGAGGTCGGTGTCGTGCCAGTCGAGGTTGGGCGCCCGGACGACCGTACGGCCGTCCCGTGCGATCAGGCCCGGCACGGCGACGGCGAGCCCCGCCGGCCACAGGCCCTGCCCCTCCGCCTCCGTGACGACCTGGGATATCAGCGCCGCGAGGTCCTCGGCCACCGGCCCGGGGGAGCGGCCCCGGTTCGTGCCGTGCCGCACGGCGCGCGCCCGCACCTCGCCCCGCAGGTCGACCACGCAGGCCGCCAGATGATCGACGCCGACCTCGGCCCCGACCCCGGCCGGGCCGCGTCCGCTGACGGCGAGCGCCGAGCCGGGACGGCCCACCCTGCCCGGCCGCTCGGGCCCCAGCTCCTCCAGCAGTCCCGAGCGGATGAGCTCGTCGACGAGGGTCGAGACCGCCGCACGGGTCAGTCCGATGCGCGAGGCGACCGCCGCTCGCGACAGGGGCCCTTCGGCGCTGACGGTGTGCATGACCCGGGCCAGGTTGCGGCGGCGCATGCCCCGCTGGGTGTCGGGCAGCGCCCGCCTCGGTGCGGCCGGGTGGGGTTCGTGCAGCGGTGCGCTCATGCCTCCGTCGTCCTCGGTCGGTGTCCGGCCGGCGGGGGCCCGCCGGCCGGGTCCGTCAGCGGATGCCCGCCGGGTCCGTCAGCGGGTCTCCGCCCCCCGCTCCAGCAGCGGGGCCGCGTCGGAGAGTACCCCGGAGATCCTGGCCAGCGTCGCCTCGTCCCGCTCCACGGCCTCCAGCACCGGACCGTCGGCCGTCTTCCAGCGGCGGGCGACCGCGGCGGGGTCCTCGCCGGTCAGCAGGCCCGCCGCCTGCGCCGCGGCGCCCAGCGCGACCAGTTCCGCGGCCTGCGGCACCTGCACCGGCCGGCCCGACAGCCTCCGGACCGTCTGCTGCCAGGCCGTGCCGCGGGCGCCGCCGCCGATCAGCAGCAGGGGAGCGGTGCGGTCGGCGTCCTGGTCCAGGACCAGATCGAGCGCGCCGAGCAGCGAGTGGACGGCGCCGTCGTAGGCCGCCTGCAGCAGCTGGCCCGCGGTCGTGTCGTGGCGCAGCCCGTGCAGCAGCCCGGAGGCGGCGGGGAGGTTCGGGGTGCGCTCACCGTCCAGGTAGGGGAGCAGGGTCACGGTGCCCGGCTCCACGGCCTCCCGGTCCCGGCCGAGCAGGGCGGCGATCCGGTCGACGGCGAGCGTGCAGTTCAGGGTGCAGGCCAACGGCAGCCAGTCGCCGCGCGCGTCGGCGAAGCCCGCCACGGTGCCCGACGGATCCGCGGGGCGGTGCTCGGAGACCGCGTACACCGTGCCGGACGTGCCGAGGCTGAGGACCGGGGTGCCGGGGCGCAGCCCGAGGCCGAGGGCGGCGGCGGCGTTGTCGCCGGTGCCGGGCGCGACCAGGGTGCCCTTGGCGAAGGGCAGGTCGTGGACGTCACGGACGGTTCCCGCCACCTCGCCGGGCCGCACCACGCGCGGCAGCAGCGCCGGGTCCAGGCCGACACGGGCGAGGATCTCCTCGTCGTACGCCTCCGTCCGCGACGACCACCAGCCCGTTCCCGAGGCGTCACCGCGGTCGGTGGTTCCCTGGCCGGTCAGACGCTCGGTGAGGTAGTCGTGCGGCAGGCGCACCGCCGCCGCGGACCGTGCGGCCTCCGGCTCGTTCTCGGCGAGCCAGGCCCACTTCGCGACCGTGAAGGAGGCGCCCGGCACGCTGCCCGTGCGCTGCGCCCACTCCTTCGCGCCGCCCAGCTCCTCCACCAGACGACGGGCCTGCGGGGCTGACCGCACGTCGTTCCACAGCAGGGCGGGCCGTACCGGCTCGCCCCGGGCGTCCAGCGCGACCAGGCCGTGCTGCTGGCCGGCGACCGACACCGCGGCGGCCTCGTGCGCCGCCTCGCCGCACTGGTGCAGCGCCGCGTGCAGCGCGTCCCACCACTGGCGCGGGTTGCTCTCGCGGCCGGCCCCGCCGGAGACCGTGTGCGGCGCCTGACCGCTCGCCACGACCCGGCCGGTGGCCGCGTCGACGACGAGCACCTTGGTGGACTGGGTGGACGAGTCCACACCGACGACGAGCGGACCCTCGGCTGCTGACATCGGCTCTCCCTCTTTTTCGCGGCTCACCGCATCTGACCTGCGCTTGTCTCGGTCCTTCAGGTCCGGTCGCCGGGGTGGAACCCAGGTCGGGACCCTCCTGTCCCTTCCCAGGGACGCGTCGGCATACTAATTTGTAAATCGCCATGACGAAATAGTCGCAAGCGAGCAAGGAGCCGCGGCATGAACTACCAGCCCACCCCCGAGGACAGGTTCACCTTCGGCCTGTGGACCGTCGGCTGGCAGGGACGGGACCCGTTCGGCGACGCCACGCGTCCCGCCCTCGACCCCGTCGAGACGGTGCAGCGCCTGGCCGAGCTGGGCGCTCACGGAGTGACCTTCCACGACGACGACCTGATCCCCTTCGGGTCCTCCGAGACCGAGCGCGAGTCGCACATCAAGCGTTTCCGGCAGGCGCTCGACGCGACCGGCCTGACCGTGCCGATGGCCACCACCAACCTCTTCACGCACCCCGTCTTCAAGGACGGCGCCTTCACCGCCAACGACCGCGACGTGCGCCGCTACGCGCTGCGCAAGACGATCCGCAACATCGACCTGGCGGCCGAGCTCGGCGCGAGGACGTACGTCGCCTGGGGCGGTCGCGAGGGCGCCGAGTCCGGCGCCGCCAAGGACGTGCGCGCCGCCCTCGACCGCATGAAGGAGGCGTTCGACCTCCTCGGCGAGTACGTCACCGCCCAGGGCTACGACATGCGCTTCGCCATCGAGCCCAAGCCGAACGAGCCGCGCGGCGACATCCTGCTGCCCACCGTGGGCCACGCGCTCGCGTTCATCGAGCGACTGGAGCGCCCGGAGCTGTACGGCGTGAACCCCGAGGTGGGCCACGAGCAGATGGCCGGCCTCAACTTCCCGCACGGCATCGCCCAGGCCCTGTGGGCCGGCAAGCTCTTCCACATCGACCTCAACGGCCAGTCGGGCATCAAGTACGACCAGGACCTGCGCTTCGGCGCCGGTGACCTGCGGGCCGCCTTCTGGCTGGTCGACCTGCTGGAGAGCGCCGGCTACGACGGCCCCCGGCACTTCGACTTCAAGCCGCCGCGGACCGAGGACATCGACGGCGTGTGGGCCTCCGCGGCCGGCTGCATGCGCAACTACCTCATCCTCAAGGAGCGTGCCGCGGCCTTCCGCGCCGACCCGGAGGTCCAGGAGGCCCTGCGCGCCTCCCGGCTCGACCAGCTGGCGCAGCCCACGGCCGAGGACGGCCTGCAGGCGCTGCTGGCGGACGGCTCGGCCTTCGAGGACTTCGACGTCGACGCCGCCGCCGCGCGCGGGATGGCCTTCGAGCGGCTGGACCAGCTGGCGATGGACCACCTGCTGGGAGCGCGGGGCTGACGGAGCGGACGACATGGGCCCGGCGGCCCGGAGCACGCGTGCGTGCGCCGGGCCCCCGGGCCCATGGTCGTCGGGCCCGGCGGCGCTGGGGCCCGCCACACCCGTGAGGGTGCCGCCAGCCCCCCGCCGGGCACGGGGCGGGCCCCCGTAGGCACCCGGGTGCTGGCGCCATGGCCCCCACAGGGCTCCGATCCGTACGTTTCTCGAGGTCAGGACGTTGCCGAGAGAGCCGGAGACCCCGCCATGCCCCAACCCGCCGCAGCCGTCGCTGACGGTGTCGAGACAAGGACCGACGCCCCGCCCGCGGGGAGCGAGTTCACCCCCTTGCTGCGCACGGTCAGGTCCTGCGGCCTCCTGGGGCGGCGCCACGCCTGGTACACGCGCGTCATCGCCGCCAACGCCCTCGCCCTGGCCGCTGTCGTCACCGCGCTGGTCCTCGTCGGCGACTCCTGGTGGGCGCTGCTCCTCGCCCCGCCGCTCGCCGTGCTCTTCGCCCGCACCGCGTTCATAGGGCACGACGCCGGCCACGGGCAGATCACCGGCGGCAAGGGTGTCGGCCGGCTCATCGGGCTTCTGCACGGCAACCTGCTCCTCGGTCTGAGCTACTCGTGGTGGAACGCCAAGCACAACCGGCACCACGCCAACCCCAACCACATCGACAAGGATCCCGACGTCGCCGCCGACGTGCTCGTGTTCTCCGGCGGGCAGGCCGGCGACCGTCAGGGCCTGCGCCGCTGGCTCACCCGCAACCAGGCCTGGCTGTTCTTCCCGCTCACCCTCCTGGAGGGCGTCGCCCTCAAGGTGCACAGCTTCCAGGACCTGCGCCGGCAGCCGCCACGGGAGCGCATGGTCGAGGGCGCGCTGCTCGTGATCCATGCCGCCGCCTACGCGGGGCTGCTCCTCACCGTCCTGTCACCCGTCAGGGCACTGGCGTTCGCCGTCCTCCACCAGGCGCTGTTCGGCCTGCATCTGGGCCTCGCCTTCGCGCCCAACCACAAGGGCATGGAGATGCCCGACCCGGACGGCGAGCGCTGGGGGCACCTGCGCCGTCAGGTGCTCACCTCCCGCAACATCCGGGGCGGGGCTCTGACGGACTGGTTCCTGGGCGGTCTCAACTACCAGATCGAGCACCATCTCTTCCCCAGCATGCCGCGCCCGCACCTGCGCCTGGCGCAGCCACTGGTGCGGGCCCACTGCCGAGAGGTGGGAATCCCCTACACGGAGGCCGCTCTCCTCGACTCCTACCGGCAGGCCCTGCGGCACCTGCACGAGGTGGGGGAACCCCTCAGGAAGCGGTAGACAACCGGCACACGCGGCGCCGCACCGCGGTGTCCCGACGCGACCCGTAGGGGCGCGGCTCCGGGAACTCTCAGGGGTGTCTCAGGGGCGAGGCCCGGAACCGCCGGCGGCGCGGAGCCGTTTCCAGGACAGAGAGCGGCAGTGGCCGCGAAGGAGGCGACAGATGTCGAAGAACGCGAAGATCGCCGCCGGTGGCGTGGCGGTCGGCCTGATCCTGCTGATCTGGCTGCCCTGGTGGGCCGCACTCCTGATCGTCCTGGGGGTCCCGGCCGCGGCCTACCTCGCGCTGGACCCCTCGCAGCGGCGGCGGCTGCGCCGCGTCACCCGCAAGGAACTCGGGCGCTGAGGGGCCGGGAGCGATCAGGCGAGGGCGCCGGCCGACAGGCCGCCCGCAGGTTGCGTGAGCGGCCTGTCGGCGGGCATCCGCGGCCGGGACGGATGGCCGGGAACGGATGGCCGGGACGGTTGGCCGGGGCGGACGGCGGGGCGAGGCCACCGCGGGCGCGCCGGATCAGTGGGGGCGCGCCGCGAGCTGGTCCAGGGCCTGGAGCAGGCCGGGCAGCTCCGGGCCCCGGCCGACCGGCAGCACCTCGCCCGGTTCCTCGTCGAGGAGCACGAAGGCGATGTCGTCGGTGCGGGCCACCATCGACCAGCCCGGGCCGTCGGCGCGCAGGGTCCGGGCGTCCCCCGGGGCGAAGGACGACCTGACGCGGCCGAGCGGAGGAGGCGAGTCCACGTACGCGCGGACCTCCGCGAGGACGCGCCGCACGCCGGGGTGCCCCGGGGGCGTACCCGGGACCGACGCGTCCGGCGAGCCGTCGTCCGGACCGGGTGCCTGCTCCCCGCCCGCTCCTGATTCCCGTGCCGGGCCGGCTCCGGAGTCCTGTGCCGTGACGCCTTCGGCGTCCGCCGCACCGCCCCCGCGACCGCCGGGCACGGCCCCGCGGTCGCTGTCGCCCGGGAAGATGAAGGAGCTGTCGTCTATCTGGTCCCGCCACACCGTCCACTGCCGCGCGATCTCGTCGGCGCCCAGACGGCGCTGTGCCGAATTCCAGGCGCTGGTGTCCGGGGGCGACAGCGGCGGTCCGTCCGAGACCGAGGGATCGGGGTCGTGCGGCGCCGGCACGCCGGGGGCCGCGACGGCGACGGCGAGGGGCCAGCCCGGCAGAGCGGCGACGACCGCGCGCTCGTCGGGCGACAGGTCGTACTCCATGCCGCAGTCCCAGGAGGCGATCGCGACGGCGACCAGCGACACGTCATCGACGACGACCGTCCACCGCGCGCCGGTGCCGTCCTGTCCCAGTACCAGGCCGTACCCGTCGGCCGACGGCGCCAGACCGAGCGCGGCGCACGCCTCCGGGTAGTCGTCGCCCAGCACGCTCGGGAACTGCGCGGGCGTCAGCAGTACCGCCGTCAGCACGTAGAGCGCGTCGTCCGCGGCGGCGACGGCTTCCTCGTCCGTCCCGGCCATCCAGGCCTCCCCTCGGTTCGTCCAACGGCGCGCACCCTAGTGCGAGGGGAAGCCGCTTGTCACGACTCCCCAGCCACCGGGACCTGCAGTTTTCCATCCGGACGGGGGCGAAACGACCTCCGTCCCCCCGACCTTCGGGCCGCCGGGATCCATGGCGGCGCCCCCTGACCGTACGCGCACCGCACGCGCCGTCCGTCGCGCTCGGGCGCCGGGGCGGTCACCGCGTCGGCCCCCGTGTCCGTGCCCGCCCGAAGTAGAGTCGGGGCACCGACGGCAGAGGGGGCGCGGCGTGACGAAGCGTTTCGAACGGCTCGAGCGGATCCGCCGCATGGACCCGGTGGCGGACGCGTCGGAGATCTACCGGCTCACCGTCGCGTACGAGTTCCCCTGGGACGTCACCCGCGCACTGGAGCTGGCCCTCTACCGGACCTACGCCGTCCCGAGCATCGGCCGGCTGCTCGCCGAGACGGCGGAGCTGACCGACCGCACGCAGAAGCGCTACGACGACACGTCGTTGCTCCTCGACACCGTCGTCGAGCACGGCTTCGAGAGCCGGCCCGGCCGTACCGCGATCCGGCGCATCAACCAGATGCACCGTGCCTACGACATCAGCGACGACGACATGCGCTACGTGCTCTGCACGTTCGTCGTGGTGCCGAAGCGCTGGATCGAGGCCTACGGGTGGCGCCGGCTCTCCCGCCACGAGATCGTCGCCTCCACCGTCCACTACCGCACGCTCGGCCGGCACATGGGCATCAAGGACATCCCCGAGACCTACGAGGAGTTCGAGGCCTGCCTCGACGCCTACGAGGAACTCAACTTCGGCTGGGACGAGCAGGCCAGGAAGGTCTCCGACGCGACGCTCGACCTGATGACCTCCTGGTATCCGCGCCCCCTCGCGCCGCTGCTGCGCGGAGCCACCCTCGCCCTGCTCGACGAACCCCTGCTGCAGGCCTTCCGTTACGAGCCGCCGGCCGCCCTCACCCGCGCCCTGGTGCGCCGGGCGGTGCGCGCCCGGGGGCGGGCGGTGCGCCTGCTGCCCGTGCGCAGGGCCCCGCACTTCGCGCGGCAGAACCGGGAGATCAAGAGTTACCCGGACGGCTACCGGGTGGCCGATCTCGGCACCCGGCCGGTCCCCGGCCTCCGGGGCTGTCCCGTGCGGCACTCCGGCGGCTCAGCGGGCGACGCCCTCCAGTGACTCGATCGTGGTGCGCAGCCAGGCGAGCTCGGCCCGCGTCGTGGCCCGCGCGACGGTGAGGATGCCCCGGCGGAAGGGATCCTCCAGTTCCTCGGCGCGCACCGGCCGGTCTCCGTCGTAGAAGAAGCTCGAAGGCGTCTGAAGGAAGGCCAGTCTGCGCCGCAGCACGGTCGCCTGGGCGCCGGGATCCTCCAGGTGCCGGAGGAAGGCCAGGACGGTGAACCAGCGGTTCTCGTCGGTGATGTCCCGCTGGACCGGCTCGGCGAGCCGACGGCGCAGCTCGCTGCGGCCGCCCTCGGTGAGGGTGAGGACATGGCGCGGTGCCGCCACCGAGCCCGGCTCGGTGGCTCGCTCCAGCAGTCCGGCCTTCTCCAGTCGCTTGATGGCCGGGTAGAGCGTGCTCTCGGCGACAGGCCGTACGTGCCCTGTCAGCGCCGTGATGCGTTTGCGCAGCTCATACCCGTGCAGCGGGGTGTCGTAGAGGAAACCGAGGATCGCCAGCTCCAGCATGCCCGCATTCTCTCGCATCACCGAAGTACATCCACCACTAGGTGCATCGTCTCAGGAATACCTCGCAACCGATGTATGGTTCAGGTCGTGCCGATCAGAGCGGCGACGCAGCGAGGAGGGCGACGTGAGGCAGGCCGAGTTCGACAGCCGGGGCAGCCGTATCCGTTGGACGGAGGTGCCCGGCGCGCGACCCGCACGGGTCTACGTCCACGGACTGGGCTCGATGTCCTCCGTGTACCACGCGCACATCGCGGCACGTCCCGAACTCGCGGGCCGCCGCAGCCTCTTCGTCGACCTGCCCGGACACGGGATCAGCGACCGGCCCGGACACTTCGGGTACACCCTGGAGGAGCACGCGGACGCCCTGGCAGCCGCACTGGACGCGGCGGAGCTGACCGATTGCGAGGTGATCGGGCACAGCATGGGCGGCGCCGTCGCGATCGTGCTCGCCCACCGCAGGCCCGACCTGGTATCCCGTCTGGTCCTCGCGGAGGCCAATCTCGACCCGTCTCCTCCGGTCACGGCGGGCAGCAGCGACATCGCCTCCTTCGAGGAGGAGGTGTTCGTCGACGTCGGCCACGCGCGCGTGCTGGACCGCGTCGGCCCCCTCTGGGCGGCGACCATGCGGCTGGCCGACCCGCGCGCCCTGCACCGCAGCGCCGTGGCCCTGCGGCGCGGCACCGAGCCCACGATGCGCCGCATACTCGAAGGGCTCACCGTCGACCGGCTCTGCCTTCAGGGCGAACACAGCGGCGAACTGGAGGACGGGAGCGGCCTTCGGGCCGCGGGAGTGCGCGTGGTGACCGTTCCGGGGGCCGGCCACAACATCATGTTCGACAACCCGGACGTGTTCGCGGCGGCCGTCGCGGGAAACCTCTGAGAACCGCCCGCCGCGCCGGTCCGAAGCCCGCCGGCCTCAGTCCTCCCGGACCGCCAGCGCCAGGAAGCGGGCGTCCTCGTCGGCGTACGACGTCAAACGCCACCCCGAACCGGCGAGCAGCTCACGGAGGTTGGGCTCCGCGCGCAGATCGTCCGGGGTGATCCGCCGCCCCTGCCGGGCCGCGAGGGCCGCCCGGCCGATGGGATGGAACAGAGCCAGCCCGCCGCCCGGGCGCACCACGCGCCGCAGCTCCCGCAGGTTCTCGGCAGGATCGGGCAGGTGCGCGACGAGGCCCGCGGCGAACACGGCGTCCAGGGACCGGGATCGCAGCGGGAGCGCACCGACGTCGGCGAGCAGCAGCCGCCCGTCCCGGTCCCGGCCGGCCCGGACGGCGGCGTCCAGCATGGCCGGCGTGAGATCGGCGCCCACGACGAGGCCCGACGCGCCCACGGCCGCGCGCAGCGGCGGCAGGGCGCGCCCGGTGCCGCAGCCCGCGTCGAGCACCCGGTCGCCCTCGCGCAGCCCGAGTTCGGCGACCGCCGCCGCGTAGGCCGGGCCGTCGTCCGGGAACTTGCCGTCCCAGGCGGCCGCGCGTGCGGTGAAGAAGTCACGGACGTGGGTGTGGTCCTCGCTCATGTCCCGCATGATCCCCCATCGGGACGGACGGCGCGGAGGCACACACCCGCCTCAATGCGCACCCGAACGGGCACCATACGCAAACGAGTCGGTCAGATGGGACGAATCCCGGTCCCGTCCCCCGAACCGGTGCCGTGGTCGTCATGATGATGACGTCGCACCGTGCCACCGAGCTCCGGGCGGACGCCGCCCGGCGTGAGCGGGCCCGCCGCCCCCGCCCATGCCGCCCCTTCCGAGAGAAGTGATCCATGGTCTTCGAGCACTCCGGCATCCACGACGACGAGACGGCCGCACTGTCGCTGAAGATCCTGGTCGCCGGCGGATTCGGCGTGGGCAAGACCACGCTGGTGGGAGCGGTCAGCGAGATCAGGCCACTGCGCACCGAGGAACTGCTGAGCCAGGCCGGACAGTCGGTGGACGACACCGACGGCGTGGACCGGAAGGTCGCGACGACCGTCGCCATGGACTTCGGCCGCATCACCATCCGGTCCGACCTCTCCCTGTACCTCTTCGGCACACCCGGTCAGGACCGCTTCTGGTTCCTGTGGGACGAACTGGCGCAGGGGGCTCTGGGCGCCGTGGTCCTCGCGGACACCCGCAGGTTGGAGGACTGCTTCCCGGCGGTGGACTACTTCGAGCACCGGCGCATCCCCTTCGTGGTCGCCGTCAACCGCTTCCCGGGCTCCCGCGCGCACGAGGCGCTCGACGTCTCGCGCGCCCTCGACCTCGACCCGGGGACACCCGTCGTCGCCTGCGACGCCCGGGAACGCGACTCGGGCAAGGAGGTGCTGATCCGGCTCGTCGAGTACGCCGGGCGGATGCACACCGCCCGGCTGCTCGACTCCGTTGGCTGAGGCCGGACCGCACAGGGCGGTGGGTCCGCCCGTGCGGGTGGCTCAGGCCGCGAGATCCCGCACCGCCGTCACCTTGTCGACGGTGAACCTGACCAGCAGTTCGCCCGGGACGCCGTTGCGGGCCCCGAACTCCTCCGCGCGCTCCTCGCCCATGTAACGGGCGCCGATCCGGGCGGCCCAGTGACGGAGGTCGTCCAGACTCTCGGACAACCGGGCGCGCCCCTGAAGCACCACGAAGCCGAACGGCGGACGGTCGTCGTCCACGCACAGCGCGACCCGGCCGTCCCGTGCGAGATTCCTCCCCTTCACGGTCTCCTTGCCGGTGTTGAACACCACGTCGTCCCCGTCGAGCAGGAACCAGATCGGCGCGACGTGCGGACTCCCGTCTGCCCGGACGGTCGACAGCTTGCCCGTGCGTGTACCGGACGAGACGAACGCCCGCCATTCCTCATCGGTCATGTTCTGTGCCATGTGCCCATCTTGCTTGCCGCCGCGGCGGCGGTGGGGAAGGCTGGCGGGAGATCCTCCGGCCAAGGAGGAGGAGACCACAGGGGGAGACCGCAGCATGGCGCAGAACCAGACACTCGGCTGGTTGCTCGACGACCTGACCCAGCGGGTGGAACACGTACGGCACGCCCTGGTCCTGTCGAACGACGGGCTGGTCACGGGGGCGAGCACGGGCCTGCGGCGTGAGGACGCGGAGCACCTCGCGGCCGTGTCGTCCGGACTGCACAGCCTGGCCAAGGGATCAGGACGCCACTTCGGCGCGGGCACGGTGCGGCAGACGATGGTCGAGTTCGACGAGGCGGTCCTCTTCGTCACGGCCGCCGGAGCGGGCAGCTGCCTGTGCGTCCTCAGCGGTGCCGAGGCCGACATCGGCCAGATCGGCTACGAGATGACCCTGCTGGTCAACCGGGTCGGCGAGCACCTCGACGTGGACGCCCGCCGCCCCGGCCACAACTCGCCGACAGACCTTTGACCTGCGTATTCGCTGTACCCCGTGGAGTTGTCCACAGGCTCGCGCGGAGATCGTCGAGACCGGCTACGGTCTTTCGCAGGTCAGCGCGGACGGCGCTGGCCACACACTCCACGGGGGCACCGACATGTCCGGCGACACCATCACCCATGAGACCACTCCCACGGCGGGCCCCACGGCCCGACATCGCGAGACACCCCTCACCCAGGCCCGGGCGGCCCGCGAACTCGGTCTGAAACCGGGCGAATTCGATCTGGCCGTCCATCTCGGCCACATCCGCACCCTCCCCGACGAAGGCGGGGGCGGCCGACGCGTCGCCCGCGCCGAGATCCAGCGGCTGCTCGCCCAGGAGGACTTCCCGCGGACGCTGCGAAAGCGCGTGGCGGTCGTGGGGACCAAGGACGGCGCGGAGACCATGCGGGTCACCGCGGCCCGGTTCACCCGCCTGGCGCGACTGGGCCTGCTGGTGCCCGTGACCTTCTATCTGAACCGGTACAGGGCCGTCGTCTGGCTCTATACGGCCGACGATCTGCGGGAGTTCGCGGCCGACACGAAGAACGCCGCCCTGTTGAACAAGCCCTTGCCCGAGGGGCTGCGCGACCAGTTGGACGCGGGGCTGGACCTGCGCCCGCGCAACTGGCGCGGACGACACCTCGGCTTCCTGCTGCGTCAGGCCGGCGATCCGTGGGAGCGGGCGGCGGCCGTGGCCTCGCTGCTGGACCCCCTGCAGGTCTCGGAGATCGTGGCGGACCCCTACGAGCGGGCCCGTCTCCACCGCTACCGGCCACGGCCCGAAGCTCACGGAGCGCCGGGTTCACCCGCCGCCCACCTCACCGAGCGGATCACGACGGCGCAGGACGCCGACGAGATCGCCTGGCTGCGGGCCGACCTGGCACAGGAGATGGGAGAAGCACGAGCCCACCGTCCCGCGCCCCGGCCGGCTCCACGGCACAGCGACCGCCGACCCGTGCGGGTACCGCACCCGGACCCGGATCCGGCCGGAAGGCACCGGCTGAACGGTCGGACCGATGCCGCCCGGCCGTCCTGCCGGCGCGATCAGCCCGTACCGGCCGAGCGGACCGGCCGTTCCGCTCGGGCGCACGGCCTGCTGGGCCGCCTCTTCCGCAGAGGCGCCCCGCACGCCTGACCAGCGGAGGCGTCCGGAACGCGCTCTCGGGTCGACGGCCGGCGCCTACAGCGAGCGGAACAGCCCCTCCTGGACGACCGACACGAGCAGACGGCCTTCCGCGTCGTAGATCCGGCCGCGAGCCAGACCCCGGCCTCCCGTCGCGATCGGCGACTCCTGGTCGTACAGGAACCACTCGTCCGCACGGAAGGGGCGGTGGAACCACATGGCGTGGTCCAGCGACGCCATGTCGAAGCCCCGCGGCCCCCACAGCGGTTCGACCGGAAGCCGCACGGCGTCGAGCAGGGTCATGTCACTGGCGTAGGTCAGCGCGCACGTGTGCACCAGCGGGTCGTCGCCCAGCGGGCCCACCGCGCGCATCCACACCGCGCTGCGCGGCTCGGCGTCCCGCACCTCCTCGGCGGTCCAGCGCAGCCGGTCCGCGTAACGGATGTCGAAGGGCTGGCGACGCGCCATGCGCTCCAACTGCTCGGGCAGCGCGCCCAGGTGCTCCCGGATCTCCGCGGTCACCGTCGGCAGGGACTCCGGAGGCGGAACCTTGCGGGCGGGTGGCAACTGATGCTCGAAACCTCCCTGTTCAGGCTTGTGGAAGGAGGCGGTGAGATTGAAGATCGTGCGGCCCTGCTGCACGGCGGTGACCCGGCGGGTCGTGAAGGACCGCCCGTCCCGCACCCGTTCGACCTGGTACACGATCGGTACCCCCGGCCTGCCGGGGCGCAGGAAGTACGCGTGCAACGAGTGCACCGGGCGATCGCCGTCCGTGGTGCGTCCGGCGGCGACCAGCGCCTGGCCGGCCACCTGGCCGCCGAAGACCCGCTGCAAGGACTCCTGCGGGCTGCGGCCACGGAAGATGTTGACCTCGATCTGCTCCAGGTCGAGCAGGTCGACGAGCCTTTCGGCCGGGTTCGTCATCAGCGGGACTCTCCTGTGCTCACAGCTGTCCGACGGCGGTCACCCGGACGACCGCGCGGCCCTCGGCGTCGGAGGCCGCGAGGTCGATCTCCGCGCTGATGCCCCAGTCGTGGTCGCCGTTCGGGTCGTCGAAGATCTGCCGCACGCGCCACAGCCCGTGCTGCGGCTCCTCCTTGATCACCAGCAGCTTGGGGCCACGGGCGTCGGGGCCGGTACCGAGATCCTCGTACTCCTCCCAGTACCTGTCCATCGCCTCGCCCCACGCCTCGGCGTCCCAGCCGGACTCGGCGTCCATCTCGCCCAGCTCCTCCACCTGGTCGAGGGCGGCCATCTCGACACGGCGGAACAGGGCGTTGCGGACCAGGACACGGAAGGCGCGCGCGTTGGAGGTGACCGGCTTGACCTGGTCGGCCCTCTCCTGGGCCTCCTCGGCGGTCATCTCCTCCGGGTTGGCCAGCTGCTCCCACTCGTCCAGCAGGCTGGAGTCGACCTGGCGCACCGTCTCGCCGAGCCAGGCGATCAGGTCCTGCAGGTCCTCGGACTTCAGGTCGTCCGGGACGGTGTGCTCCAGGGCCTTGTAGGCGCTCGCCAGGTAGCGCAGCACGATGCCCTCGGTCCGGGCCAGCTCGTAGAGGGAGACCAACTCCGTGAACGTGAGCGCCCGTTCGTACATGTCCCGGATGACGGACTTCGGCGACAGCGGATGATCGCCCACCCAGGGGTGGCTCTTGCGGTACGTGTTGTACGCGTGGAAGAGCAGCTCCTCCAGCGGCTTGGGGTAGGTCACGTCCTGGAGGCGCTCCATGCGCTCCTCGTACTCGACGCCGTCCGCCTTCATGGCGGCCACGGCCTCCCCGCGCGCCTTGTTCTGCTGGGCGGCCAGGATCTGCCGCGGGTCGTCCAGCGTGGACTCCACCACGGAGACCATGTCCAGCGCGTACGACGGCGACTCGGGGTCCAGGAGTTCGAAGGCGGCCAGCGCGAAGGTCGACAGCGGCTGGTTGAGGGCGAAGTCCTGCTGGAGGTCGACGGTGAGCCGCACGATGCGTCCCTCGGCGTCGGGCTGGTCGAGTTTCTCGACGATGCCGCCGTCCAGCAGCGAGCGGTAGATGGCGATGGCCCGCCGGATGTGCCGCAACTGCTGTTTACGCGGCTCGTGGTTGTCCTCCAGGAGGTGCCGCATCGCCTCGAAGGCGTTGCCCGGGCGGGCGATCACCGACAGCAGCATCGTGTGCGTCACCCGGAAGCGGGAGGTCAGCGGCTCCGGCTCGGAGGCGATGAGCTTGTCGAAGGTGGTGTCCGACCAGGCGACGAAACCCTCCGGAGCCTTCTTGCGGACGACCTTGCGGCGCTTCTTCGGGTCGTCGCCCGCCTTGGCGAGCGCCTTCTCGTTCTCGATGACGTGCTCGGGGGCCTGGGCGACGACGAAACCCTCCGTGTCGAAACCCGCCCGGCCGGCCCGACCGGCGATCTGGTGGAACTCCCGGGCGCGCAGGGTCCGCACCCGGCTGCCGTCGTACTTGGTGAGCGCCGTGAACAGCACCGTGCGGATCGGGACGTTCACGCCCACGCCGAGCGTGTCCGTGCCGCAGATGACCTTCAGCAGACCGGCCTGGGCCAGCTTCTCCACCAGCCGTCGGTACTTGGGCAGCATGCCGGCGTGATGGACACCGATGCCGTGCCGCACGTAACGGGAGAGGTTCCGGCCGAACTTGGTGGTGAAGCGGAAGTTGCCGATCAGCTCGGCGATCTGCTCCTTCTCCTCACGCGAGCACATGTTGATGCTCATCAGCGCCTGCGCCCGCTCCACGGCCTGGGCCTGCGTGAAGTGCACGATGTACACCGGCGCCTGCCGTGTCTGCAGCAGTTCGGTGAGCGTCTCGGTGAGGGGGGTGCGCCGGTACTCGTAGGACAGCGGGACCGGGCGGGTCGCCGAGCGGACCACGGACGTGGGACGACCGGTGCGGCGGGTGAGGTCCTTCTCGAAGAAGGACACGTCGCCGAGCGTCGCCGACATCAGGACGAACTGCGCCTGCGGGAGCTCCAGCAGCGGGATCTGCCAGGCCCAGCCGCGGTCCGGCTCCGCGTAGAAGTGGAACTCGTCCATGACCACCTGGCCGACGTCCGCGTCCTTGCCGTCGCGCAGCGCGATCGACGCCAGCACCTCGGCGGTGCAGCAGATCACCGGCGCGTCGGCGTTCACCGAGGCGTCGCCGGTGAGCATGCCGACGTTCTCGGTGCCGAACAGCTTGCACAGCTCGAAGAACTTCTCCGACACCAGTGCCTTGATCGGCGCCGTGTAGAAGGTGACCTCGTCCCGGGCCAGGGCCGCGAAGTGCGCGCCGGCGGCGATCATGCTCTTGCCCGAGCCGGTGGGCGTGGACACGATCACGTTCGCCCCGGAGACCGCCTCGATCAGCGCCTCCTCCTGATGGGGGTAGAGCGTGAGGCCTCGCTCCTGGGCCCACGACTCGAAGGCTTCGTACAGGGCGTCGGGGTCGGCGGTCGGCGGCAGCTGATCGATGAGGGTCACGCCCCCATCTTGCCTGGCCCCACGCCCGAGGCGGGAATCGGATGCCCGGTCGAAGATCACGGCCGCTACGCTGTGTCGCCGACGCAGGATCGGCGCACCGGGTCAACTGGACAGCGGCATACGAGGAATGGGGCGGGAAGCGGCCATGATGGGACCAGCACACTCACTGTCGGGCGCGGCGGCCTGGCTCGGCGTCGGAGCCGCGACAGCGGCGGCCGGGCACCCGATGCCCTGGCCGGTCCTGCTGGTCGGCGCCCTGATCTGCGCCGGCGCCGCCCTCGCCCCCGACCTGGACCACAAGGCCGCCACCATCTCGCGGGCCTTCGGACCGCTCTCACGGTGGCTCTGCGAGATCGTCGACAAGCTCTCCTACGCCGCCTACAAGGCGACGCGCAAGAAGGGCGACCCACGCCGCTCCGGCGGCCACCGCACACTGACGCACACCTGGCTGTGGGCGGTGCTGATCGGCGCGGGCGCCTCGGCGGCGGCGATCACCGGGGGCCGCTGGGCGGTGCTCGCGATCCTCTTCGCCCACATGGTGCTGGCCATCGAGGGACTGCTGTGGCGGGCGGCCCGCGGCTCGAGCAGCGACATCCTGGTGTGGCTGCTGGCCGGGACCAGCGCCTGGATCCTCGCCGGGATCCTGGACGAGCCGGGGAAGGGATCGAACTGGCTGTTCACGGCGCCGGGCCAGGAGTACCTGTGGCTGGGGCTGCCGATCGTGCTCGGTGCGCTGGTGCACGACATCGGGGACGCGCTGACCGTGTCCGGCTGCCCGATCCTGTGGCCGATACCGGTGGGCCGCAAGCGCTGGTACCCCATCGGCCCGCCGAAGGCCATGCGGTTCCGCGCGGGCAGCTGGGTCGAGCTCAAGGTGCTGATGCCGGTGTTCATGGTGCTCGGCGGGATCGGCTGCGCGGCCGCGTTGAACTTCATCTGACCCGGCGGCCCGGCCGGCCTCGCGAGGCAACCGGTCCGTGCGGCGGGCCGGGACCCGCCCCGGCGGCAGACCTGCGCGAGGCCACCGGCTCAGGCAGGCGCGTCGCCGCCGGCCTCCTGCCCCGTCCCTCCGCCGTAGCGGCGCTCGAACCGGGCGACACGGCCCTCGGAGTCCACGGTGCGGGCCTTGCCCGTGTAGAACGGGTGGCTCTCCGAGGAGATCTCCACGTCCACGACGGGGTACGTCTGCCCGTCGTCCCACTCGATGCGCTGGTCACTGGCCGCGGTGGACCGGGTGAGGAAGGCGTAACCGGCGGCGCGGTCGCGGAAGACCACGGGGTGGTAGTCGGGATGCTTGTCCTGCTGCATGGGTGCTCCTCGTGCGGCGGTGGGCGAGGCCGGGACAGCGGCGCGCGGCCGTTCAGGTCAGCCGTACAGGGTGTCCTCGTCGACGACGTGCACCGCCGCCTCCTCGGCCGAGGCGGCCGCGCCGTCGATGCCCACGTCCGTGGCGACCAGCGCGCTCTCCTCGTCCTCGTGCGCGCCCTCGTCCGGCGCGACCAGCCGGCCGGAGCGGGCGCCGCCGACCTCGTCGTCCAGGAGTTCCCCGTCACCGCCGTCGTAGTCGCCGATGCCGTCGCCGTCCGGTGCGGCGAGGTCGGGCAGCTCCTCGGCCAGGCGCTGGTCCAGGGTCTCGCCCCGTCGGCGCTCGGACGCGGTCACCCCGGCGTGCTCCACCGCCCACGGCCGCTCCGGAGGGGACCAGCCACGGTCCAGGGGGTCATCGACGCCGTCGTACTCCAGCGTGTCCTCCGAGTCGAGGACTCCGGTGTCTTCCTTGATCTCGGAGTCGTCGTCGGGCTGGTATACGTCGTCGCCCCATCCGTCGGCGCTGTCCACGGATACCTCCAGGTGGTGGGGACGGTCCCGTACTCACCGTGGCCGACCGGCGGCCTTCGGTGCGCGGGCCACGGCCGGCGCCCGGCGAGAACCGCGTGGTTCCCGGGCGCTCCCCGAACCGCTGCCGATTACCAGCCTTCCACTCCAGTTCGTCACCGCGCAACGGCACGGGGGAAGCGCCCCGCCCGCGCCCCGGTCACCGTCGGATCCGCCGCCCGGAGGTCACCGGCGCGCACGCCCGGCAGGGCGGCCGTGAGCGCGCCCGCCGCTCCCGGCGGAACCCGGCTGTCCCTGTCGCGGACCGCCGGGAAGCGCACCGGACCTGGCCCCTCGCGTCCTCTCGGTCCCGGGCGAGGTGGCCGGCAGCCTCTTCCTGGCGCCGTGTGCGCTCGCTCAGCCGTGCCAGGACCGCCACAGGGCCGCGTACGCCCCGTCCGCCCTGACCAGTTCGTCGTGGCTGCCCAGCTCGCTGATGCGGCCGTTCTCGACCACGGCGATGACGTCGGCGTCATGAGCGGTGTGCAGCCGGTGGGCGATGGCGACTACCGTCCGGCCGTCGAGGACCCGGGCCAGGGACCGTTCCAGGTGCCGGGCCGCGCGCGGGTCGAGGAGGGAGGTCGCCTCGTCGAGCACCAGCGTGTGCGGGTCGGCCAGGACCAGTCGGGCCAGCGCGATCTGCTGCGCCTGGGCCGGGGTGAGGGCCAGGCCGCCCGAGCCGACCTCCGTCTCCAGTCCGTCGTCCAGGGCCCGGGCCCAGCCGTCGGCGTCGACCGCGCCCAGGGCGGCCCACAGCTCGGCGTCCTCGGCGTCGGCGCGGGCGAGCAGGAGGTTGTCGCGCAGGGTGCCCACGAAGACGTGGTGCTCCTGGTTGACCAGGGCCACGTGGGAGCGCACGCCCTCGGCCGGCATCCGGGACAGTTCGGCGCCGCCGAGGGTGATGTTGCCGTCCCGGGGCGCGTAGATCCCGGCGAGCAGCCGGCCCAGGGTGGACTTGCCCGCGCCCGACGGGCCGACCAGGGCGAGCCGGGTGCCCGGAGCGACCCGCAGGGAGACCTCGCGCAGCACGTCGACGCCCTCGCGGTAGCCGAAACGCACCCGGTGCGCGCGCACGTCCCGTCCGTCGGGCACCAGCGAGGCGTCCCCGGCGTCCGGTTCGATGTCACGGACACCGACCAGCCGGGCCAGCGACACCTGCGCCACCTGCAACTCGTCGTACCAGCGCAGGATCAGCCCGACCGGGTCGACGAGCATCTGCGCGATGAGCGCGCCCGTGGTCAGCTGGCCGATTCCCACCCAGCCGTGCAGGACGAACACACCGCCGACCAGCAGCACCGAGGCGAGGACGGTCACATGGGTGACGTTGACGACAGGGAACAGCACCGACCGCAGCCACAGCGTGTAACGCTCCCAGGCCGTCCACTCCTTGATCCGGCGCTCCGACAGCCGGACGCGGCGGTCGCCGAGACGGTGGGCCTCCACGGTGCGGCCGGCGTCGACGGTCTCGGCGAGCGCGGCGGCCACGGCCGCGTAGCCCGCGGCCTCCGAGCGGTAGGCGGACGGCGCCCGCCGGAAGTACCAGCGGCAGCCGACCACCAGCAGCGGCACGGCGAGCAGCACGGCCGCGGCGAGCGGCGGCGCCGTGACGACCAGGCCGCCCAGCAGCAGCACCACCCACACCACTCCGATCGACAGCTGCGGCACGGCTTCGCGCATCGCGTTGGCGAGCCGGTCGATGTCGGTGGTGATGCGGGACAGCAGGTCACCGGTGCCCGCACGCTCCAGCACGCCCGGCGGCAGACCGACCGACCGGACGAGGAAGTCCTCGCGCAGATCCGCCAGCATCCGCTCGCCCAGCACCGCGCCGCGCAGCCGCACCTCACGGACGAACACGGCCTGGACGAGCAGCGCGAGGACGAACAGCGTGGCGGTGAGCCCCGGACGGAGCTCCCGTGCGCCGTCCGAGACGCGCTCGACCAGGTCGCCCAGCAGCCAGGGGCCCGCCATGGAGGCCAGCACGGCCACCGTGTTGACGGTGACCAGGAGCAGGAAGGCACGCCGGTGCCGGCGCAGCAGTTCGCTCACGTAGGCGCGTACGGTGGTGGAGGCGCCGACGGGCAGGGTGTTCGCCGTCGTCGGCGCCGCCGGGTCGTACGCGGGCGGGGCCAGGCCGATCATGCGGTCTTCTCCTCGATCTCTTCCAGAGCGCCCCGCAGGGCGTCCTCCTCAGGTGCGGACCCGGCGGCCGAAGCGATGCGCGGCGTCCCGTCGTCGTTCAGCACCTCGCTGACGGCGCGTTCCTCGTCCGTCTCACGCGTCACCACCGAGCGGTACCGGGCGTCGGCGCGCATCAGATCCCGGTGCGCTCCGGCCGCCGCGACCCTGCCCTCGTGGACCAGCACCACCCGGTCGGCCTGGTCCAGGAGCAGCGGCGAGGAGGTGAGGACGACCGTCGTGCGCCCGGCCCGCAGTCCGCGCAGGCCTTCCGCGATCCGGGCCTCGGTGTGGGAGTCGACGGCCGAGGTGGGTTCGTCCAGGACGAGCACCCCGGGGTCGGTGACCAGGGACCGGGCCAGAGCGAGGCGCTGGCGCTGGCCCCCGGAGAGGGACCGGCCGCGCTCGGTGATCCGGACGTCCATGGGGTCCTCGGCCTCCAGCGACGCCTGGGCGAGGGCCTCCAGCACGTCAGCGCACTGCGCCGCCGTCAGCGCCGCCTCCACGGTGACGTCGCCCGAGCCGGGGACGTCGAGCAGGTCGCGCAGCGAACCGGACAGCAGCACCGGGTCCTTGTCCTGCACCAGGACGGCCGTGCGGGCGGCGTCGAGTGACAGACCGTCGAGAGGTACGCCGTCGAGCAGCACCGAGGTGCCGGGTCCGTCCTCGGCGGGGTGGCCGCCGAGCCGCTCCGCCAGACGGCCCGCCGCGTCGGGGTCGCCGCACACCACGGCGGTGAGGCGTCCGGCGGGCGCCCGCAGGCCGGTGACCGGGTCGTACAGGCCGCCTGACCGGGCGTCCGCCCCGGCTCCGTCCACCGGCGTCACCGTCGTCCCGGTGTCCGTCCGCCAAGCGCCCGCACCGCCGGCGTCGGCGTGTTCGACGGTCCCGGTCCCCGCGCCGTCCGGCTCAGCGGCCCTCTCGGTTCCCTCGGGCTCCACGGGCTTCTTCGGATCCGTGGTCCGCTCCAACGACAGCACCCGGGCGGCCCGTTTGGCCGACGGGCGGGAGAAGGAGTACGCCATGGCGATCTCCTGGAAGTGCTGCAGAGGATAGGTGAGGACCATGACGGAGCTGTAGACGGTGACGAGCTCGCCGACGGTGATCCGGCCCTCGCGGGCCAGATGGACGCCGTGCCAGACCACGGCGATGAGCAGCAGGCCCGGCAGCAGTACCTGGATCGCGGAGATCAGCGACCACATCCGGGCGCTGCGGACGGCGGCGTGCCGCACCTCCTGGGAGGCGCGGCGGTAGCGGTCGAGGAACAGCTCCTCGCCGCCGATGCCGCGCAGCACCCGCAGGCCGGCGACGGTGTCCGAGGCCAGTTCGGTGGCGCGGCCCGCCTTCTCGCGCTGTACGTCGGCGCGCCGGGTCGCGCGGGGGAGCAGGGGCAGCACCGTGAGCGCCAGCGCGGGCAGTCCCACGGCGACGATCACGCCGAGGGCCGGTTGGTACACGACCAGCGCGACGCAGACCAGCACGACGGTGACGGCCGCGGCGGTGAACCGGGACACGGCCTCCACGAACCAGCCGATCTTCTCGACGTCGCCGGTGGAGACGGCCACCACCTCGCCCGCGGCCACCCGCCGGGTCAGGGCCGAGCCCAGGCGGGCCGCCTTGCGCGCGAGCAGTTGCTGGACCCGGGCGGCGGCGGTGATCCAGTTGGTGACCGCGGCGCGGTGCAGGAAGGTGTCCCCGAGCGCGTTGCCGGCGCAGGCCAGCAGGAGCAGTCCGCCGGTCAGGGCGAGACGCCTCCCCGAGCGGTCGACGACCGCCTGTACGGCGAGGCCGACGCAGAACGGCAGGGCGGAGACCGAGGCGAAGTGCAGCAGGCCCCAGGCCAGTGCTCTCAGCTGGCCGCCGAGCTGGCTCCGTCCCAGCCACCACAGGAATCGGGGGCCCGAGCGTGCGTCCGGCACGCCCGGGTCGGGATACGGAAGGTCGTGAATCTGCATGACGTCCCAGTGGCTCGTGTCAGGGGCGGGATCGGGCCGCGGAAGGCGGTGACAAGCCGTGACAGCCTCGCTTCACGCAGTCGCGGAAAGCAAGCGGTTTTCGACGCCGGGGGAGGGGACCGGTCATGCGGTTCCCTCCCCCGGAAGGGGCCTCCTGACCGGGCGTCGGAAGGCCCGGGCGCGCTCGGCGATACCGGTGCGCTCACCCGCCCCGGTGCTCTCACAACGCCCCGGTGCTCTCACGGGCCCCGGTTCGCTCACCCGCCCCGGTGTGCTCACACGACCTGGCGTACGCACCCGCCTCGACATGCCTCCCACCCGGCGCGCCGCCCGGCCCCCGGCCCCCGGCGCGGTCCGCCCGGCCCTGCCGCGCGGACCGTCCCACCCCGCCCGCTGCCCCGTCCCGCCAGCGGCTCCGCCGGCCCGCTGCCCCGCCCCGCCAGCGGCTCCGCCGGCCCGCTGCCCCGCCCCGCCAGCGGCTCCGCCGGCCCACCGCCCCACCCTCGCCGCCCGGCGGCGCGCCTATCAGGTGAGTCACCCTCAGCGCATGACCGACATACTTCAAAAGAGTCAAAAAGCCGCATATAGCGCTATTTGGTCCAATCTCGAGTAGATCGCGCGGGCCACGCGTGACCACCATGGGGTCATGCGAAAAGGTGGCGCAAGGCGTGCGACAGCCGCGGTAGCGGCCTGCGGTTTCCTTCTGACGGCCCTGGCCGCGTGCGGCGACACGCGGGCGGAGGTCCGTCACGGGGAACTGCCCAGACCCGGCGGTCCCTCGGGAACCGCCCGACCGAGTCCGACCGCGAAGCCGGTCCATGTCCCGGGCGTAGGTGACCGGATGTGGCAGCGGATCCCGGCGGGCACCCGTCAGATCGTGACGGTCTACGGCGACGGCGAGGACTCCCCGGACTCCACGCTCGTCCTCTACGAGAAGCGAGGAGCGACATGGCAGCGCACCGGCAGCTGGCCGGCCCACAACGGCAAGCGCGGCTGGACGACCGACCACCACGAGAGTGACGAGCGCACCCCGGTCGGCGTGTTCACCCTCTCCGACGCGGGCGGTCTGCTCGACGACCCGGGCACCCGGCTGCCGTACACCCAGGACGAGGACGCCTTCGCGTCCCCTTACTACTGGGACGAGGCGCACTGGCACGACTTCGACTACGTGATCGCCGTCGACTACAACCGCCTGCGCGGCACCCGCCCCGACGACCCGAGGCGCCCGCTGGGACAGACCAAGGGCGGCGGCATCTGGCTGCATCTGGACCACGGGGACGGCACATTGGGCTGCGTCAGTGTCCCGGAGACGGCGATGGAGTTCCTGCTGCGCACGCTGAACCCGAAGGACAAGCCCGTCGTGGTGATGGGGGACAAGGCCCACCTGCGGGCGTAGGTCCCTCGGCAGGGCCGGCGTCGCGGCTGCTCAGCAGCGATGTCCCCGCGCGGGCTCCGCGCCCACCAGTGTGTCCAGCAGTCCGCCCAGTGCCTCGCGCTCCTCGACGGTCAGGGGTGCCAGGATCTCCTCCGCGGCGGCGCGGCGGGCGCCGCGCAGTCGCCGCAGCGCATCGCGGCCGTCCTCGGTGAGCTCGACCCGGATCACCCGGCGGTTGGCCGGATCCGGGACCCGGCGCACGTTACCGCCCGCTTCCAGGGCGTCGACCAGTGTGGTCACCGCACGGGGAACCACTTCCAGGGCCTCGGCGAGATCCGCCATGCGCGGCGGCTCGCCGAAGTGCGCCAGCGTGCGCAGCAGCCGGGACTGGGCCGGTGTGACGCCCGGGGCGCGCTCCAGCAGGTGGCGCTTCTGGACGCGGTGCAGCCGGCGGGTGAGCCGCAGCAGCTGCTCGGCGAGGAGGCCGTCGGCATCGGGGTCGGTCATGCGGGAACAATATCAGGACCCTGTTCATTGTGAGTATAGGTAACAATGAGCTAGGATCCGTGAGCCTTCGCCGCTCGTGCTGTCCGGGCGGCGCCCGCACACCTCGTAGGAGCCCATGCACCCCGACCGTCAACCTTCCTGGACCCCGCCCGCCGACGCCGAGGACCGGCCGCGGCAGGTCGGACGCATCCTGAGACTGTTCCGTCCCTATCGCGGTCGCCTCGCCGTCGTCGGCCTGCTCGTCGGCGCCTCCTCGCTGGTCTCCGTGGCGACGCCCTTCCTGCTGCGCGAGACGCTCGACGTCGCGATCCCGCAGGGCCGCACCGGCCTGCTGAGCCTGCTCGCCGCGGGCATGATCCTCAGCGCCGTGCTGTCCAGCGTCTTCGGCGTCCTGCAGACGCTGATCTCCACGACCGTCGGCCAGCGCGTCATGCACGATCTGCGCACCGCCGTCTACGGGCGGCTGCAGCGCATGTCGCTGGCCTTCTTCACCCGCACCCGCACCGGCGAGGTGCAGTCCCGCATCGCCAACGACATCGGCGGCATGCAGGCCACCGTCACCTCCACCGCCACCTCGCTGGTCTCCAACCTCACCAGCGTGGTCGCCACGATCGTCGCGATGGTCGCCCTCGACTGGCGGCTCACGGTCGTCTCGCTGCTCCTGCTCCCGGTGTTCGTGTGGATCAGCCGCCGGGTCGGCAACGAGCGCAAGAAGATCACCACCCAGCGGCAGAAGCAGATGGCCGCGATGGCGGCGACCGTCACCGAATCGCTCTCCGTCAGCGGCATCCTGCTCGGCCGCACGATGGGCCGCTCGGACTCGCTGACCGCGTCCTTCGCCGCCGAGTCCGAGGGTCTGGTCGACCTGGAGGTGCGGTCGAACATGGCCGGGCGGTGGCGCATGGCCGTCATCACCATCGTCATGGCCGCCATGCCGGCCGTCATCTACTGGACCGCGGGCATCGCCCTCCAGTTCGGCGGCCCGAAGGTCTCGATCGGCACGATCGTCGCGTTCGTCTCGCTCCAGCAGGGCCTGTTCCGCCCCGCGGTGAGCCTGCTCTCGACCGGGGTGCAGATCCAGACCTCGCTCGCCCTCTTCCAGCGCATCTTCGAATACCTCGACCTGCCCATCGACATCACCGAGCGGGAACGGCCCGTCCGCCTGGACCGGATCAAGGGCGAGGTCCGCTTCGAGAACGTCACCTTCCGCTACGACGACAAGAGTGCCCCCATCCTCGACGGCATCGACGTCACCGTCCCGGCGGGCAGCGGCCTCGCGATCGTCGGCCCCACCGGCGCCGGCAAGTCCACGCTCGGCTGCCTGGTCCCCAGGCTCTACGACGTCACCGGCGGCCGGGTCACCCTCGACGGGGTCGACGTGCGCGACCTCGACTTCGACACCCTCGCCCGCGCCGTGGGCGTCGTCTCCCAGGAGACGTACCTCTTCCACGCCTCGGTCGCCGAGAACCTGCGCTTCGCCAAGCCGGACGCCACCGACGAGGAACTGGTGGCGGCGGCGCGGGCGGCCCAGATACACGACCACATCGCGGCCCTGCCCGACGGCTACGACACCGTCGTCGGAGAGCGCGGTCACCGCTTCTCCGGCGGGGAGAAGCAGCGCCTGGCGATCGCCCGGACCATTCTGCGCGACCCGCCGGTCCTCCTCCTCGACGAGGCGACCAGCGCCCTGGACACCCGTACGGAAGCGGCCGTGCAGGAGGCCATCGACGCGCTGTCGGCCGACCGCACCACGCTCACCATCGCCCACCGGCTGTCCACCGTCCGCGGCGCCGACCAGATCGTGGTCCTCGACTCCGGCCGGGTGGCCGAACGCGGCACCCATCAGGAACTGCTGGAGCTCGACGGCCGCTACGCGGCGCTGGTCCGCCGGGACGCCCAACTGGAGCCGACAAGCTGACGATATGCCAGGTTTATGAGCTGATGGGAGTTACCGTGCCCGCATGCAGACGAACACTCCGTCACGGAACACCATCAAGCTGACGCGCCGGGGCCGGCTGGCCCTCGTCGTGTCCGGGGCCGTCCTGGCCGGCACCGCCGTGGCGGTGCCGCTGCTGACCCTGGACGGCGACCGGCCGACGCGCCCGCGCACCCTCGTGATCCCCGAGGGCTGGCGGGCCGGCCAGGTGTACACCGCCGTGGACAAGGCCCTCGCCCTGCCCGCGGGGAGCACCGAGCAGGCGGCGGCCAAGGCCGGCCTGAAGCTGCCCGACGCCGCCGGGGGCAATCCGGAGGGCTACCTGTATCCGGCGACGTACCCCCTCGACGACAGGACCACCCCGCGGTCGCTGCTGACCGCCATGGTCGACACAGCCGTCAAGAAGTTCGCCGCCGCCCCGGTCGCGGCGGGCCCGCAGCGCGACTACATGAACCTCTACCAGGCGGTCACCGTCGCGAGCATCGTCCAGGCCGAGTCCGGGACGAAGACGGACATGGCGAAGGTGGCCCGGGTGGTGTTCAACCGGCTCGAGCGCGGCATGCCGCTGCAGATGGACTCCACCCTGCACTACGCCCTGGGCCGCACCGGCGTCCGCACGACCGCCGCCGACACCCGGCTGGACAGCCCGTACAACTCCTATCAGCGCATGGGGCTGCCCCCGACCCCCATCGACAACCCGGGGCAGGACGCGATGCGTGCCGCGCTCGACCCGGCCCCGGGCGACTGGCTGTACTTCGTCACCGTGAAACCGGGCGACACACGCTTCACCGCCGACTACGCCGAACACGAGCGCAATGTCGCCGAGTTCGACGCCCGGCAGCAGAGCCTCGCGCGGAAGCGGAGTCCGAGCCCGAAGCCGTCGAAGTGACCCGCGGGCCGGCCCCGGGCAGACCCCTCGGCCGACCCGAGCGCGCCGCCCCTGCCGCCGGTCCGGACGGCCTCAGGCCGCCGCCTCGGAAGGCCCCTCGGCGAGCAGCCGCCGGATGTCCCGGACGGCCGCGCGCCCGGCCCGGTTGGCGCCGACCGTGCTGGCCGACGGGCCGTACCCCACCAGGTGGATCCGGGGGTCGGCCACCGTTCGCGTCCCCTCGACACGGATGCCGCCGCCCGGCTCGCGCAGCCCGAGCGGCGCCAGGTGGCCGAGCACGGCCCGGAACCCGGTCGCCCAGAGGATGACGTCGGCGCTCACCTGCCGCCCGTCCCGCCAGGCCACGCCGTCCGGGGTGATCCGGTCGAACATCGGCCGCCGGTCGAGCACCCCGTCCGCCAGCCCCTGCCGCACGGCGTCGTTCAACGGCAGACCGGTGACGGACACGACGCTGCGGGGCGGCAGCCCCTGGCGCACCCGCTCGTCGACGAGGGCGACCGCGGCCCGGCCCGCCTCCTGGTCGAACGGCCCCTCGCGGAAGACCGGCGGGCGCCTGGTCACCCAGGTGGTGGCCGCCGCGTACGGCGCGAGCTCCAGCAGGTGCTGGGTGCCGGACGCGCCCCCGCCGACCACGACCACCCGCTGACCGGCGAACTCCTCGGGCCCCGTGTACCGGGCCGTGTGCAACTGCCGTCCGCGGAAGGTCTCCTGCCCGGCGACGCGCGGCCAGAACGGGCGCTCCCAGGTGCCGGTCGCGTTGATCAGCGCCCGCGCCGACCACATGCCGTCGGAGGTCTCCACGAGCAGCCGTCCACCGGTCCCCTCCCGCACGGCGCGCACGTCCACCGGCCGTCGCACCCGCAGATCGAAGGCGCGTTCGTAGTCGGCGAAGTACCCGGCGATGACGTCCGCCGACGGCCGCGCGGGATCGGCGCCGGTCAGTTCCCTCCCCGGCAGCGCGTGCATCCCGTGCACCCTGCCGTACATCAACGACGGCCACCGGAACTGCCAGGCGCCGCCCGGACCGGGTGAGTGGTCGAGCACGACGAAGTCGCGGTCCGGCCGGAATCCGGCGCGCCGCAGGTGATAGGCGCTCGACAGTCCGGCCTGCCCGGCCCCCACGACGACCACATCGACCTCGCGCATGCTGTCCACGCAGCGGTCAACCGCGCCGCGGGCACGGATCTTCCCCGAGGATCGAGGAGGATGGGGGCATGTCACATGCCTTCACCACCCGAGTCCTGAACGTCGCCTCCGGCTCGCGTGAGACGGTCGTCGACCTCACCCGCGACTGCGAGGCCTTCCTGCGGGACGCCGCCGCCGGCCGGGACGGCCTGCTGAACCTGTTCGTGCCGCACGCCACCGCCGGGATCGCGATCATCGAGACCGGCTCCGGCAGCGACGACGACCTCCTCGCCGCCCTGCACACCCTGCTGCCCGCGGACGACCGCTGGCAGCACCGCCACGGCAGCCCCGGCCACGGCCGTGACCACGTCCTGCCGGCCATCGTCCCGCCGCACGCCACGATCCCGGTCCTCGGCGGCCGCCTGGAGCTGGGCACCTGGCAGTCGGTGTGCCTGGTCGACACCAACAAGGACAACCCCGACCGGCAGGTGCGGCTGTCCTTCCTCGGGTAGTCGCGCGGGCGACGCCGGGCTTGGCCCGGGCATCTCACCGCGACCGCCGAGAGGCGAACGAATTCCCGGCAGCGTACGGTGTGAAGAACGCAGCAAACCGGGCTCGCCGTGACGGAAGTGACTGCGCAGCACGCGGCCGGAGGCAGCCCCGACTCGTCCAGGCCGGGAGAACAAGCATGACGATACGCGTCCGGCAGCAGCCCAGGGGCCGCCGTCGCACAGGTCCGCTCACCGGAGCCTCGCTGGCCGTCGTGGCGCTCGCCGTCACCGCCTGCGGCACATCGGCGACACCAGGGGCGACAGCCGACTCGCCGCGGTCTCCCACCACCAGCCACGGCACGGTGGTCACGGGCACCCCGAAGTCACCGCCGAGCCGTACGGGCGCCGACGCCCTCCCGGCCACCACCAGTGCCGCCGCGTCGCCGACCGCGGCCACCTGCACCGACCGGTACCTGTCCGGCATGACCACGGCCCAACGGGTGGGCCAGCTCATCATGGGCGGACTTCCCGCGACCGGCCCCTCCCAGGACCAGCTGCGCACGCTGCGCAACAACCACGTCGGCGCCGTCATGCTCACCGGACGCAGCACCGCCGGTACGACGGCCACCAGGAAGGTCGTCGACGGCTTCCGGGGGCAGGCGGACCAGATCGACGGCCGGAAGGTCGGCTACCTGGTCGCCACCGACCAGGAGGGCGGCCGGGTGCAGGTGCTCAACGGCCCCGGCTTCTCGGCCATGCCCAGCGGCCAGACCCAGGGCAGCTGGCCGACCGCGACGCTGCGCGCCCGAGCCGCGGAGTGGGCCAAGGAGCTCAAGTCCGCCGGGGTCGACCTGAATCTGGCGCCGGTCGCCGACGTGGTCCCGGCCTCCCTGGGCACCCGCAACATCCCCATCGGCTCCTTCCAGCGGGAGTACGGCCACACCGCGGACACCGTGACCTCGCACACCGGCGCCTTCGCCGCCGGGTTCGCGCAGTCCGGCGTGATGACCACGTTCAAGCACTTCCCCGGACTGGGCCAGGTGATCGGCAACACCGACACCACCGCGAACGTCGTGGACTCGGTGACGACCGCCTCCAGTTCCAGCCTCGCGCCCTTCCGGGCCGGCATCCAGGCCGGAGCCCCCTTCGTGATGATCTCGTCGGCCACGTACACCAAGATCGACCCCAAGCACCTGGCGGCCTTCTCGCCGACGGTCGTCGACCATCTGCTGCGCGGCCAGTTCGGCTTCAAGGGCGTGGTCATCTCGGACGACCTCGGGAACGCCGTCGCGGTGCGGTCGTTCAGCCCCGGCCAGCGGGCCGTGAACTTCATCGCGGCAGGCGGCGACATGATCCTCACCGTGCGGCCGAGCACCATACCCGCGATGACACAGGCCCTCCAGACCCGGGTGCAGCAGGACGCCTCGTTCCGGGCCAAGGTCGACGCCGGCGTGCGCCGCGTACTCGACGCCAAGCGCGACGCGGGCCTGCTCGACTGCGGTTGAGTTTCTGCGCCCTGACCGTTCGGGTCGTCCCACGATCGTTCTCCGGCCCCGCCCGGGGCCGCGAGGAGGAGACCCGGCGCGGGCTCGACGTCACGAACCACCCGTGGCCGATCACGCGCGCGGTCCCGCACGGCTCACCCGCGACCAGTTCACGGCCCGCCTCCGCCTCCGGGCCGACCACCTCGACGTCGCCCTACGTCCACGACGCGACGACCGCCGACAGGGCGCCGCGCGCCGAGTCGGCCCTCTTCGCCGAGCCGGGCGCCGAGGCGCGCCTGTGCGGTGACGTGAGGCTGTGCCGCGCCGCCCGGACGTTCGAGCGCCCGGTCCGGGAACCACCCCGGACCGGGCGGCGGAGTTCGCGGGCGGGGCCCGCGAGCCCGGCACGGTCCGAACGACAGGACCTAGCGCACCGGCACGATGGCGACGGGGCAGTTCGCGTGGTGCAGCACGGCGTGCGTCACCGACCCCAGGGGCAGTCCGAGGCCGCCCTCGGCCGGGTGGCGCGGAAGCACCACGAGACCGGCCCGCCCGGAGGCCTCCACCAGCGCGGAGGCGGGCGAGCCCACGGCCAGCTCGGTGGCCACCCGCACCCCGGGGAAGTCCCCGGCGGTACGGGCGGCGCGGCTCAGCAGCTCGGCATGACCGCGCTGCTCCTCGTCCATGGTGTCCACCTGCGGCACCATGAGCCCGGCCTCGCGCAGCGGTGTCCAGGCGTGGACCATGCGCACCGTGGCCCGGCGGCGGTCCCCCTCGGCGAGGGCGAACCGCACGGCCCTCTCGTCCCGGTCGTCGCGGATCCCGACCACGATGTCGTCGTCCACGGCCCGTTCCACATGGCCTCGGACGACGACCACCGGCCGGTCCGCGTGCGCGGCCGCTTTCAGGCTCACCGAGCCCAGCAGCAGTCCGGCGAAGCCGCCGCGGCCACGGGTGCCGAGCACCAGCACGTCGGCGTCCTGGGCCGCGCCGAGGAGGGCCTCCGCCGGCCGGCCGTGGACGAGCGCGGTCTCGATCGGCAGGTCGGGGCGGTCGGCCGCGATCCGGCCCCGGGCGTCGTCCAGCATGCCGGTGGCCGCCTGGAAGACCTGGTCGGTGAGCCCGGCACCGGTCTGGTCGTATCCGATCTCGGGGCCGGGCCCCACGGAATGGACGAGCCTCAGCGTCATGCCGTGCAGTGCCGCTTCCGTGGCCGCCCAGTCCACGGCGAGCCAGGAGTGGGACGTGTCGTCGATCCCCACGAGGACCGTGCCACGGTGATCGTCGGTCATCTTCCCTCCAAGGCCGTGGTCGCCGGGTCACGTACGGCGGTCAGGACGCGCCCGCCCACCGGGCGCCGTGCGTGCGGGTCCGCCCGAGGCGGTCACCACCGCGGTCGGGTGGTCTCCCGTGAGAACCGCAGGTACTCCGTGCACCACTCGCCGGCGATGTCGGTGATCCGGTCCAGCTCGTCCTGGCCCTGGAAGAGATGCGTGGCCTCGGGCACCACGCGGACGGAGTGCGGGGAGTGCAGGCGCCGTGCCGCCCTCTCGGTCAGCCTCAGCACCCCGGACTCCTGGCCGCCCGCGATGAACAGCACCGGTACCCGTACGCGCCGGACCGTGTCGGCCGTCGGGTCGGGCAGCCCGCCCCACAGCACCACGGTCAGCACGTGCTCCGGCAGTTCCGCGGCGGCCTCGAGCACGGTGGCCGCCTGCGTGCCGAAGCCGAGGAGGACGACCGGCAGGGTCCGTGTGCCGGGCTGGGCCCTGACCCAGTCGACCGCGGCCACCAGGCGGTGGGCCAGCAGCCCCGCGTCGAAGCGCTGTTCCCCCCGCTCGGTCGCCCCGCGGTCCTCCCGCTCGCTGAGGAGGTCCACCAGCAAGGTCGCCCACCCGGCGCTTCGCAGCCGGGCGGCGAGCGCCTGGCTGTGCGGGTCCCGCCGGGACCTGTCCACGTCGTGCGGGAGCAGCACCACCGCCCCGGCCGAGGCCGGGACGGAGAAGTCACCCTCGAGCGTCACACGGTCGGCAGGCACCGACACCGTCTCGGACATCATGGGCATCACTTCCCGGGTCGCTCGGCTCCATGTTCCACGGGGAGGGACTCCGCCGCTCGCCGGGTACCCGCCGGACGGGAACCGGACCCGCGGTGGCGGGGGCCGGACGGCGGCGGCCGGGAGGCCCGGGCGGCCGGGATACGCGGATGACGGCGACGGCCGGGCTCGTGTCCGCTCGGGCCGCGCGGACGCGCGAGAGCGCTCCGCTCAGCCGCGGACCCACTCGATGGTCAGCGCACGTCCTTGCGCGCGCCCGGCCTCGGCGGCCGGCCCGCGCGTGGCCGGATCCAGCGCGTTGGCGCCGATCGCGGCCTTCGACGCCTCGTCCGGCGCGATCACCGCCACCTCGGCGCCCTGGGCGCGCAGCTCCTCCACGGCCCGCGGCAGCGGCGTCTCGCTCGGGAACGGCTCCTCGGCGCCCATCGGCACGATCACCAGGACACGCGAGGCGCCGGCGGCGTAGTCGGCGTTGGCGACGGAACGGACCCCGCCGTCGACGTACCGTCGGCCCTCGATCGTCACGGGCGGCCAGATCCCCGGGACCGCGCAGCTCGCGGCGACCGCGTCGACCAGGCTCACGTCCGAGGCGCCGTCGAACACCCGCGGCTCGCCGCTCGCGGCGTCCACCGCCACGATCCGCAGCCGGCGCGTGGGCCATTCGTGCCGCGGAAGCCGCGACTCGATCACCGCCCGCCGCTCGGCCTCCGGCACGGTCCCGGCGCGCAGCGCCAGCTCCCCGACGGCGCGCCGCATCTCCGGCACGTCGGCACCGCCGCCCAGCGCGGCCCCGAGCTGCGCCGCGAAGGCCTCCAGATCCATCTCGGCCATGATCTCGACGGCCTGCAACGAGGGCTCGACCTGCCGGGCGTACAGCTCCTCCAGGGGCAGTCCGCTGCCCAGCTGGGCAGCGACGGCCGACCCGGCGGAGGTCCCGACGATGACGTCGGCCCCCGTCACGTCCTGTCCGCTCTCCGCGAGCCCGGTCAGCAGCCCGGTGATCCAGGCGATGCCCCCGACACCGCCACCGCCCAGCACCAACGCCTCGGTCATGCGCGCCCCCTCGACCTGTCCGGATCGTCCACGTGTCCGACCGGCATCATCCACGAGTTCGACTGACTCCTCATCAGATCGGTCAGATGATCGTGACGGGCGGATCGGTCGGCCGGTCCGGGCGGGACACCGTCAGGAACGCGGTTCGCCGCTCTCCTCCGCGCGCTCGGCGTCCCGCTTCTTCAGACGGGCGGTCTCCTTGCGCACCTCGGCCTGGGTGGCGCGCTCCTTCTCCAGCCACTCGGGCCGGTCCTGCTTCAGCGCCTCGATCTGCTCCGTGGTGAGGGCCTCGGTCACTCCGCCGCGCGCCAGGCCGGCGATGGAGACACCCAGCTTGGCCGCGACCACCGGACGCGGGTGGGGGCCGTTGATCCGCAGCTCCCGCAGCCACTCGGGCGGATCGGCCTGGAGCTCGTTCAGCTCGGCGCGCGAGACGACGCCCTGCTGGAACTCGGCGGGCGTGGCGGGGAGGTACACACCCAGCTTCTTCGCCGCCGTGGCGGCCTTCATGGTCTGGGCGGTCTGGTGCGACTTCATGGTGTCCAGACTATCGACCGCCGGAGAGGGCTCCGACCACGGCGGGTAACCTGGCGGGGTGACAGGCTCGGAGACATCCCCCACGTTCCGGCTCGCGTACGTTCCCGGGGTGACGCCCGCGAAGTGGGTGCGGACCTGGAACGAGCGCCTGCCCGACGTCCCCCTCGATCTGGTCCAGGTCCCGGCCGCCGACGCGCCCGCGACACTGCGTGACGGCGCGGCGGACGCGGGCCTCGTCCGGCTGCCGGTGGACCGTACGTTCTTCAGCGCGATCCCGCTCTACACCGAGGCGACGGTCGTCGTCGTCCCCAAGGACCATCTGCTGACGGCCGCGGACGAGGTGTCGCTGGGCGACCTGGCCGAAGAGGTCGTCCTCCACCCCCTGGACGACGTACTCGGCTGGGAGCGGCCGCCCGGGGAGCCCGCCTTCGAGCGCCCCGCCACCACCGAGGACGCCGTCGAACTCGTGGCGGCCGGCGTGGGGGTGCTCGTCGTCCCGCAGTCGCTGGCCCGCCTCCACCACCGCAGGGACCTCACCTACCGGCCGGTCGTCGACGCCCCGCAGTCGGGCGTCGCGCTCACCTGGCCGGAGGAGGCGACCACGGACATGGTCGAGGACTTCATCGGCATCGTCCGCGGCCGGACGGTCAACAGCACCCGGGGACGCTCCAGTGCCCAGGGCGCGGACCGGCCCGGCGGCGAGGGGGAGAGCGCCCGCGGGAAGCGGGCGGCCGGCCGCACCGGCAGGGCGACCGCCCGGAAGGAGGCCCCGGGCGCCTCCCGCACGGCCAAGGGCGCCAGGAGCGCCAAGGGCGGGCAGGGCGGAAAGGGCGCGAAGGGGACCAAGGGGGGCGGCCGGCAGGGCGGCTCGCGCCGCCGGTCCTGAGCTCCGTCAGGCGCCGCTCGCCGGACCGGCGCCGTCCGCCGGACCAGTGCCGCCTGTCAGACAGGCGCCGACCGCCGGACCGGCGTCGACCCGGGCGCCGCCGCTTCTCCCCGGCTCCGTGAGCGGGCGTCGCCCCACAGCCCCGTCGCCGGGGCGGGCGTCGGGCGGCTCAAACGGCGAGCAGTTCCCGCAGCGCCCGCGCCACTTCCCGCGGGGCCTCCTCGGCCATGAAGTGACCGCAGGCGACCGTGGTGTGGCGCAGGTCCGGCGCCCAGGCCCGCCACAGCGCGGCGGCGTCGTAGCCGAGGGCGGCGCCCCAGTCCTGCTGCAGCACGGTGACGGGCATGCGCAGCCGGTTGCCGGCCTCCCGGTCGGCACGGTCGTGGGCCACGTCGATGCCGGCCGAGGCCCGGTAGTCCGCCACGATCGACGGCACGGCGGCGCGGCAGGCCGCGAGGTAGGCGGCGCGCACGTCGGCGGGCAGCGCCTTCGGGTCCCGGGTCCAGGCGTCGAGGAAGTACCCGAAGAAGTCGTCCGCGGCGGCGGCGATCATCCGCTCGGGCAGGCCCGGCGACTGGGCCATCAGATACAGGTGGAAGGCCACGGCGGCCGGCGCCCCCCGCAGCACGTCCCACATGTCGAGGGTGGGCAGGATGTCGAGCAGGGCCAGGTGGGTGATCCTCTCCGGGTGGTCGAGGCCCGCGCGGAAGGCCACCAGCGCGCCACGGTCGTGCCCGGCCAGCGCGAAGCGCTCGTGCCCGAGAGCCTCGGCCAGCGCCACCACGTCGGCGGCCATCGTCCGCTTCGCGTACACCGTTCCGTCGGCGTCGGCCGGCTTGTCACTGGCTCCGTATCCGCGCAGGTCGGGGCAGATCACGGTGTGGTCGGCGGCGAGGTCGGCGGCCACGTGCCGCCACATCAGGTGGGTCTGCGGGAAGCCGTGCAGCAGGACGACGGGGGTGCCCGAGCCGCCCACGGCCGTGGTCAGCGCGACTTCGTCGGCGACGGGTACGCGGCGCAGGTCGAAACCGGGGATGGCGGGTGTCATGCGGTGATGCCTCTCCTTCGCGGGGCCGGTCGGATCGGCCGGCTGCACCGAGCCTGCCGCGCCCCGATCAGCGGACGATCAGCACACCGGGCCGCCGGACTACCGGATCGCCCGACCGCCCGACGAGCTGACAGTCGGACGAGCGGACCACCGGATCGCCGCACCGTCGTACCGTCGGTGCGGCGATCACCGGGGTGCCGGGCCGCGAACGGAGGCTGGTCCGCCGGTGCGGCGCCGACGGCGACGGACGGCCGAGGAGCCGGCACCGGGCGGCGGCGTGGACCGAACGAATCCGGGCGGCGAGGGACGATCGACAAGGGGCGACCGGTCCAAAGGCGACCGGTCAGCGGCGCCCGGCGGGGGACGGGTCGGTCAGGGACGGCCGGCCGGTGCGCCGGGGCGAGAGGAAGGTGGACGATGACGGACGGGATCCGTTTCGGTGTGCTCGGGCCGGTGACGGCCGAGTGCGAGGACGGCCCGCTGGACCTGAAGGGGCCGCGGCACCGCGCCGTGCTCGCCCGGCTGATCGTCGCCCGCCGCCGGGTGGTCCCGGTCGCCCGGCTGGTCGCGGACCTGTGGCCGCAGCCGCCGGCCGGAGCCGTCGGAGCCCTCCAGACCTTCGTCGCCGCCCTGCGCCGCGCCCTGGAACCCGACCGCCCGCCCCGCGCCCCCGCCCACCTGCTGGTCACCGAGGGCCCCGGATACGCCCTGCGGGCCGCCCCGGACGCGGTGGACGCCTGGCGGTTCGAGAAGGCGGTCACCGAAGCCGTCCGCCTGCCCCCCGGGCAGGCACTCGACCGGCTCGAACAGGCCCTGACGTGGTGGCGCGGGCCCGCCTACGCCGAGTTCGCCCACGACGACTGGGCCCGCGCCGAGCGCGCCCGGCTGGCCGAACTGCGTCTGCGCGCCGAGGAGCAGCGGGCCGCCACGCGGCTGGCACTGGGCCGGTCCGCCGAGGCGGTGCCCGATCTGGAGGCCCATGTCACCGACCATCCGTGGCGCGAGGAGGCCTGGCGGCTGCTGGCGCTCGCGCTGTACCGCACGGGCCGCCAGGGCGACGCCTTGACCGTCCTGCGCCGCGCCCGCACGACGCTCGTCGACCAGCTCGGGGTGGACCCCGGACCCGCTCTGCGCCGTCTGGAGGCGGACGTGCTGGCTCAGGACCCCGCGCTGGAGGCGCCGGAGGAGGCGGCCGGCGCGGCGAGCCTGTGGCACCGCGCCGCTCAGGCGTACGACCGCACCGTCGCGGCCGGGTCCCGGGCGCGGCTGGAGTCGACGGTCGGACTGCTGCGCGGCCTCGCGCTGGCCGGGGGAGGCGGACTGGCCGCCGCGCGCGAGCAGCGCACGGCGGTGGTCGACGCCGCCGAGGAACTGGGCGATCCCGCTCTGACCGCCCGGGTCATCGGCGCCTACGACGTCCCGGCGGTCTGGACCCGCGGCGACGATCCGCGGGCAGCCCTGCGGATCGTCGCCGCGGCCGAGCGCACCCTCGCCGCCCTCCCGCCCGGTCCCGCCCACGACGCCGACCGCTGCCGTCTGCTGGCCACCGTCGCCCTGGAGTCGCGGGGCACCCGGTCGCCCCGCGGGCCCGCCGCCGCGGCGGAGGCGGAGGCACTCGCCCGCCGGCTCGACGACCCGGCGCTGCTCGCCTTCGCGCTCAACGGCCGCTTCATGCAGTCCTGCGCGCGAGCCGGCCTGGCCGCCCGGCGCGACGCGATCGGCGAGGAACTGGTGACCCTGTCGGCGCGGCACGGGCTGGCGTCGTACGAGGTGCTGGGCGAGCTCGTGCGGATGCAGGCCCGCGCCGGGCTCGGCGACCGGGCCGGCGCGAGGGCGCACGCCGCTGCCGCCGACCGCCTCGGAGAACGTCACGAACGCCCGCTGGTGGCCGTGTTCACGGGCTGGTACCGCGCGATGGAGGCCGGCGACGAGCGGGCCGTACGGTCGGCCGCCGCGCTTCTGGACGGCGCGGGCATGCCGGGCCTGGCGGCCGGACTGCTTCCGCTGGCGCTGCTGTGCCTGCGGCTGGCGGACCGGCCCAGGGCGGCGGCGGAGGCGGCCGGGGCCGTCGACCCGGGCGAGGACTGGGGCCCGTACCGTCCCTGGATGCTTCCTTTCGCCCTGCTCGGCGCAGGGCGCCGCGACGACGCCCGGACCGCGCTGGGCGCCCTGCCCGAACCGCCCGCCGACCTGCTCCAGGAGGCCCTGTGCTGTCTGGAGGCGGCCCTCGCCCTGGAACTCGGCGACCGGACGGCCCTGGAGCGGACCCGGACGCGTCTGCTGCCGGCCGCCGGGGAAGTGGCGGGCGCGGGCAGCGGCCTGGTCGCCCTCGGCCCGGTCGACCGGTGGCTGGCGGAGATCACCGCCGCGTCGCGCACCCCGGTGTCATGAGGGCGCGCCCCGCCCTCGGCTCACTTCCGCGCCGTACGTCCGATCGACTCCACCAGCGGCAGCATCCGGTGCGCGACCCGTTCACGCAGGGCCACCTCGGTGCGGGTGCGGACCACGCCGGGCAGGCTGATCAGCTTCTGGATCACGTCCTCCAGGTGGGCGTTGTCCCGCGCCACCACCCGGGTGAGGAGATCGCCGCCGCCGGTGATGGAGAACGCCTCCACGATCTCCGGCACCCCGGCCAGCGCCTCCCCGACGTCGTCCAGGTGGCCCTGGGTCACCTCGATGTGCACGAACGCGAGCACCGGATGACCGAGCGCGGCGGGGGAGAGGGCGGGGGCCGTGCCGGTGATCACGCCGTCGCGTTCGAGGCGGTCCAGCCGGGCCTGGAGCGTGCCGCGCGCGACGCCGAGGACACGGGCGTACTCGCGCACACTGGTGCGCGGCTGTTCGAGCAGCAGCCGCAGGATGCGGGTGTCGAGTTCGTCCACGGCCATGACGGCGCCGCCTCCTGATGCGTTCGTCGATCCACGACGACTGTACCAATGGCCCAGCACACGGCGGCTCGGATGAGCCAGCGACCGTCGTCCAATGGCCCGTGATCGGCGCGGATCGCACCGGCCGGTATGGGCCAATGGCCCAGTCGGAGGCGTGTCACTTGAGCCAGGGGCCACGGTGATGCTCTGATGGGGACGTCGATGGCGCTGCGGAACCCCGCGGCGCCTTTTTCATGTCGGTGTCCGGCTGCCGCGCGCAAGGCGCGTGCGCCGGCACTCCACGTGCTCCTAGGGGGAGATCAGCAGTGCTGAAGAGGGTGTTCGCGGCTCCGGACCCGGGGCGGGCGCGACTGCGCTTCGCCGCCCGGGCCGTCCTCGGCATCGGCCTGGCGGTCCTCGTCTGCGCCGCGGCCGGACACTCGCTCACGGGCGCCGTCACCGGCGGGCTCGCCGCGCTGCTCGCCCTGTTCACCGTCGCCGACCCCACCGTCCGCGGCCAGGCCGTCACCACCGCGCTGCTGCCGGCCGTCGGCCTCCCCGTCCTCGCCGCCGCCTCCGCGCTGCACGGGCGGCCCCTGGTTCGCGACCTCGCCTTCCTCGCGGTGGTCGGCGCCGGCGTGTACGCGCGCCGCTGGGGGCCGCGCGGCCACAGCCTCGGCGTGTTCGCGTTCATGACCTTCTTCGTGGCGCAGTTCCTGCACGCCACCACCCGGCAGCTGCCCGAGCTGTCCGTCGCCGTCGTCCTGTCCGTGCTCAGCGCGGCGGCGGTCCGGTTCGGCCTGTGGTGCTACGAACGCGGGCTGCCCCCGGTCGGCGCGCCCGCACCGCCGGCCGGCACCGGACTGGCCCGGGTGACCACCCGGCAGGCCGTGCAGGCGGTCGCCGGCGCCGGCTTCGCGCTCGTCCTGGGCGAGCTGCTGTCCGGGCAGCGCTGGTACTGGGCCGTCGGCGCCACCTGGTGGGTGTTCGTGAACACCGCCTCGCGTGGCGAGACCCTGGTACGGGGCTTCCGCCGGGTGCTCGGCACGGTGCTGGGCATCGGCCTCGGCGCCCTCCTCGTCGTCCCCCTGCACGGGGCCGCGCTGCCCACGGCCCTGCTCGTCGCCGTGGGCGTCTTCGGCATCTTCTACACGGCCGCGGTGTCCTACACCTGGATGATGCTCTGGGTCACGGTGCTCGCCGAGTCGCTCTACGGCCTGCTCGGCGTGCTGACCCCCGGACTGCTCGCCCTGCGGGTCGGCGAGACCGCCGTCGGCGCGCTGGGCGCCTGGCTCGCCGTACTGTTCGTGCTGCCGGTCAGCACCCATGCCGTCACCGACGCCTGGATCCAGCGCGCCCTGCGCTGTGTCCACGCCTGCACCGGCGAGGCGGCCGCCCGGCTCGCGGGCGCGGTGGACGCCGACCCGGCCCTCCGGGTCGCCGAACTGGAACAGCTGCTCGCCCGCGTACGGCTCTCCGTCGCCCCGCTCGTGCACCCGCTGAACCCGATGCTCGGCCGCAAGCGGCGCGCCCGGCGGGTGCTCTGCCTGCTCGACGACTGCGCCCGCGAGATCCGCGGCCTCGTCGCCGTCGCCGCCGACCCGGAGGCCTCCCACGACGCGCGGCTGGCCGCCGCCTGCTGGCGGGTGGAGGCGGCGGTGGAGGCGCTCACCGGCGGCGCCGAACCCGTCACCGCCGTCGCCGCCCGGCCGGGCGCGGACGCCGGCGCGCTCGTCCACCTGCACGGTCTCGAACGCGCTCTGGCCGAGCTGTCCGCACCCCTGCGCGCACCCTCGGGCTCCCCGCTGGTCGGAGCCTGAGCCGGGGAGCCGGCCGGACCCGGGACATGCGTCGGGCCGGATCCGGGACATGCGTCGGGCCGGCGACGAGTCATACGCCGGGCCTGACCTGAGGCGTGCGTCGGGCCGGCCTTGGGACCCGAGTCGGACCGCGTCCGGAGTACGGGCCCGGCCGCGGCGGGGCGCGCGGGTTCGACCGGAGCCGGAGTCTTGGTCTAGACCGCGCGTGATCGACTGCTACCGTCACCGCAACGGGTCGACCGAGAGGGGACAGCGGTGACAGACGGCGGCAGGCGGGCACGGCGGGCGTTCATCGGATCGTTCACGGCGGCGGGCGGCCCCGGCGTCGTCGCCGCGGCCGTGGCCGGGGACAGCGGGGCGCTGACGCCGCTCACCAGCGTGGACGGCGTACCCGACCCGTCCTACCTGGCCCTGTCGCCCGACGGCGACACGCTCTACGCCGTCAGCGAGACCACCGAGGGCGCGGTCGCCGCGTACCGGGTCAAGGACGCGGCGCTGGAACTCACCGGCCCGCCCGTGCGGGTCGGCGGCAGCGGACCCACCCACCTGAGCCTGTTCGACGGACACGTCCTCACCGCGAACTACGGCTCCGGCAGCGTCAGCGCCGTGCCCGTCCGGGCCGACGGGCGCCTCGCCCACGCGCCCTCCGGGGTACTGCGGCACAGCGGCTCCGGTCCGCACGAGCGCCGCCAGCGCGACCCGCACGCCCACCAGGTGCAGCCCGACCCCAGCGGCCGCTGGGTCGTCAGCGTCGACCTGGGCACGGACTCGGTACGGGTGTGCGCGCTGACCGACGGCAGGCTCGAACTGCACCGGGAGGTCGCGCTGCGCCCCGGCTCCGGCCCCCGTCACCTGGCCTTCCACCCGGACGGCCGGCACGCCTACGTCGTCAACGAACTCACGCCCACCGTCACGGTCTGCCGCTGGGACGCGGCGGCCGGCTCGCTCAGGCCGCTGGCCGAGACGCCGCTCCTGCCGGACACCCCGGCCGGCGACGCCTACCCCTCGGGCATCGTCGTCGCGCCGGACGGCCGGTTCCTGTGGACCGCCACGCGCGGCGAGGACGTGCTCTCCGCCTTCGCCGTCGACGCGGACGGGGAGGGGCTCACACGGGTGGGGACGGTGCCGTGCGGCGGCCACTGGCCGCGCGCGCTCGCCCTGTCCCACGGTTCGTCGTCCGGCCGCTCCGCGTCGGAGGGCGTCTTCCTGTACGTCGTGAACGAGCGCTCCGGGGACGTGACCTGGTTCGCCGTGGACCCGGCCACGGGGCTGCCGGAGCGCGCCGGCGCGGTGCGGGTGGCGGCCGCTTCCTGTGTGATCTTCGGCTGATCACCCTGCGGGTCCGCGCGCCGCCGGGCCGTAGGACCGCCAGGGCCGCCTGCCGTCACGAGCGCGGCAGGGCGAAGGGCCCGCGCCGGTCTGTGCGGAGCGGGCCCTTCGGCGTGGTCGTACGGCGTGCTGTCGTGCGGTGGTGCCTTCGTGCTCGGTGCCTGGCGGACGCCGAGGTCAGAGGACCGGCGTGCTCTGGGCCTGCTGCGGGGCGATGCCCAGGGCGGTCGTGTACTTCGCCAGGGCCAGCTTGCCGATCGCCGGGTAGGCGCCGAGGGACTCGGCGGCGGCGCAGTCCGCCTCCTTGGCGGCGGCCTCGATCAGCTCGGCCTCGATCTCCGGGCCGATCAGGTACGGGGCCAGGGCCAGCTGCTGGGAGCCGGAGGCACGCAGCTGCTCGGCGACGGCCGAGATCGAGCCCTCCTGGTCCAGGGCGGCGGCCATCACCGGCACGGCGAGGCGGGCGGCGAGCAGCATGCCGGTGATCCCGGCGGCCTGCACGGCCTCCTCGCCCCCGACCGAGGCGAGGATGATGCCGTCCGCCGCGGTCGCCACGGTGAACAGCCGGGCGCGGTCGGCGCGGGCGAGCCCCGCCTCCGACAGACGCACGTGCAGCGCCTCGGCGAGCAGCGGGTGCGGGCCGAGCACATCGGTCAGCTCGGCGGCGACCCGGCTGTCCATGACGGCCTGGCGGATCTGGCGCAGCAGCGCGCTGTCCGGGCCGGCGAGCAGCGGCACGACGACCGCCACCGGGCCGTCGGGCTCCTTGACGTCGAGACCGGCGGCGAGGGCCTGCTCGTACCGGGCGGTCCGCTCGTCGGCCGCGCGCGCGAGCACGGACCGCAGGGTCGGGAACTCCGAGTCATCGCCGTCGACGTACCCGATCAGGGCGTCCAGGCCGGGCAGCTCGGAACGGGCGATGCTCACGACCTCCTCGGCGAGGCCGCGCGTGGCGGTGCTGGGCGTGCCCGGCACCGCCAGGACGAGCGCGGGCGCGCCCTCGGGAGCCGCCAGCGGTTCGGGTCGACGGTGCCGTCCGGGCTGGCGGGGGCGCGGCATTCGTACAGGCAGGCCGGACGCGGGCCCAGTGGGGGAGCTCATGGCGCCGCATGTTACTGGCTTTCGCGGTGCCCCTGTTCGGGGAGGGTGCAGGTGAGCGGTTTCCGTCCGGTTTTGTCTGATGAGTTACGTACCGATCATGGCTGACCCAAGTGCGCATTCCGCCCGGACCCGACAACTCGACCGGGACATCGGCGCACTTGTCCGACGCGTGCCCGACACGTCCGGATGCGGGAGGCCGGTCGGGAAATCAGCCCCTTTGCGCCCGGGGGACGTACAGCATCTTTTCGTCACCCGGCAGGGCGAGGGCGCCCTCGGCCAGAGCGGTCGCGATGCGCGCCGAGCCGTGCAGGGGATCGCCCTCGGCGGCGACGCGCCGCGCGTGCGGCAGCCGTACGGCCAGCTCCCGGCCCAGCGGCACGAGGAGCGGGTCGCCCATCTTGAACAGGCCCCCGGTGAGGGCGATCAGCGGCTCGCCGGCCGGCGGGCACACCGCGGCGGCCGACTCGGCCATGTGCCGGGCCGCGGCGCGCAGCACACCGGCGGCGACCGGGTCGTCGTCGGCGGCGCAGGCGGCGACCCGGGGTGCGAAGGAGGCCAGGACGCCGGCGCGGTCGGCGCGCGGGTAGAGCAGGCCGGGCAGCCGGGGCATCGGCCCGAACGCCTCCTCGGCCTGCGCCAGCAGGGCCGTGGAACCGCCCTCGCGCCCGTCGTGGGCACGCAGCGCGGCCTCCAGTCCGGCCCGGCCGATCCAGGCCCCGCCGCCGCAGTCGCCCAGCAGATGGCCCCAGCCGTCCGCGCGACGCCAGCGGGACAGGTCGGTGCCGATCGCGATCAGTCCCGTTCCGGCGGCGATCACGGCGCCGGGGCGCGGACCGAGGGCGCCGGCGTACGCGGTGACCGCGTCGGCGGCGAGCGCGACCCGGCGCACCCCGAGTTCCCGCGCGAGCGCGCCGGGCAGTTCGGCGCGCAACGCGTCGCCCAGCGTGGCGAACCCGGCGGCCCCCACGACGGCGGTCGCCAGTCGCCCCACTCCTGCCTCGGCGGTCAGCGCCCGGGCCATGGGCAGCAGTTGCGCCATCAGGTGCGCGGGGTCGATGCCCCTGTCACCGGTGCGCACGGGCTCCGCGGAACGGCGCTCGGCCAGCGGTCCGCGGCCGGGCACGCCGATGAGCGCCCGGATCCCGGAACCGCCGGAGTCGACGGCGAGGTACCCCTCGGCTCCGGTCTCCGCGCCGCCCGTCACGGCAGGCGCCAGTCCACCGGCTGTCCGCCCTGTCCGATCAGCAGGTCGTTGGCGCGGCTGAACGGCCGGGAGCCGAAGAAGCCGCGGTCGGCCGACATGGGGGAGGGGTGCGCCGACTCCACCGAGGGCAGATCGCCGAGCAGCGGGCGGAGGTTGCGGGCGTCGCGGCCCCACAGGATCGACACGAGGGGCTTGCCGCGTGCGGCCAGTGCGCGTATCGCCTGCTCGGTGACCTCCTCCCAGCCCTTGCCGCGGTGGGCGGCCGGCTTGCGCGGGGCCGTGGTGAGCGCCCTGTTGAGCAGCAGCACGCCCTGCCGGGTCCACGGCGTCAGGTCGCCGGAGGACGGCTGGGGGTGTCCCAGGTCGCTGTTCAGCTCCCGGTAGACGTTGAGGAGGCTTCCCGGCAGCGGACGCACCTCGGGCGCGACCGAGAACGACAGTCCCACCGCGTGGCCCGGGGTCGGGTACGGGTCCTGTCCGACGATCAGGACGCGTACGTCGTCGAAGGGTTGCTGGAAGGCCCGCAGGACGTTCGCCCCGGCCGGGAGATAGGTGCGTCCCGCGGCGATCTCCGCGCGCAGGAAGTCGCCCATCTGGGCGATCCTTCCGGCCACGGGTTCGAGGGCCTTCGCCCAGCCCGGTTCGACGATTTCATGCAAGGGTCGTGGTGCCACGGGCGTCACCCTACTGCCGGGCCCCGGGCGATGATCAAGCGGTTGCCGGGCAGAGGCCGGAGACGGCAGGAGGGGCGACCGGACCGCGGCGGCCGGCGCACCGTGCGGACCGGGGGCGGTCGCGGTGGTCACCCGATCACCGCCGCGCGCACGCACAGCACGTCCGGCAGGTGCGCGGCCAACTGCCGCCAGCTGTCGCCGTCGTCGGCCGAGGCGTACACCTCGCCGTTGCGGTTGCCGAAGTACACGCCCGCCGGGTCGGCGTCGTCGGTGCACAGGGCGTCGCGCAGCACGGTGCCGTAGTGCTCCTCCCGCGGCAGGCCCGCCGACAGCGGCTCCCAGCTGCCGCCCGCGTCGGCCGTGCGGAACACCCGGCACCTGTGGCCGGCGGGCACCCGGTCCGCGTCGGCGTTGATCGGGAAGACGTACGCCGTGTCGCCGCGGTGCGGATGGGCGGCGGCCGCGAAGCCGAACGTCGAGGGCAGTCCCTCGCCGATGTCCGTCCAGTGCGCGCCACCGTCGTCGCTGCGGTACACGCCCCAGTGGTTCTGCAGGTACAGCCGGTCCGGGTCGGCCGAGTCCTGGGCGACCTTGTGGACGCACTGCCCGAACTCCGGGTTCGGGTCCGGCAGGAACACGGCGGAGACCCCCGAGTTCGACGGGGCCCAGCTCGCCCCGCCGTCGGACGTGCGGAACACCCCGGCGGTGGACACCGCGACCGTGACGGCCTGCGGGTCGCGCCGGTCCGTCACCACGGTGTGCAGACCCTCACCGCCGCCGCCCGGCACCCACTTCGAGCGGGTGGGGTGCTCCCACAGCGGCCGCACCAGGTCGAAGCTCTCACCCCGGTCCTCGGAGCGGTACAGCGCGGCCGGTTCCGTGCCGGCGTACACCACGTCCGGTTCCGCGGCCGCCGGGTGCAGCTGCCACACCCGCTCCAGCGAGGCGCCGGTGTCCTTGGGGAACCTCACGGCCGGCCGGGCCGGTTCGGTCCAGGAGCGGCCCAGGTCGTCGGAGTGGAAGACGGACGGTCCCCAGTGCGCGCTGTCGCCGGCGGCCAGCAGCCGCGGGACGGACCCGCGGGTGTCGATGGCGACCGAGTACACGGCCTGGGCGTTGAAAAGGGGACTGTCGTCGAACTCCCAGGCGCCGTCCCGCCGCCGTCCGATGAACAGGCCCTTGCGGGTGCCCACCGCGAGCAGTACCTCGGTCATGCCGATCACCTCCGCCGCTTGGCGACATCGCCGTCCCGGGCGCCTTCGTCCCGGACACCGGTCAGTGTGCACCCCACCACTGACAGTCACCCGCGCGTGGCCGTCGTCGCAGGTCGGACCGGCACCGTCGGTACTCCGGCCGGTGGTGCGGGATCAGCGCGCCCATGGGACCGCGGGCCCGGGGAACCCGGGATGAGCATCGGCGAACCGCTTTCCGTACGGAAGAGCGGTCCGGTGTGTCCGCGCGTTCGTGAGGAGGATGCCTTCGATGGCCGTCCGTGGTCCCCAGGTGTGGCTGTGGCGGTGGCGCCGCAATCCGCTCAGGCGCCGTGCCGACGCGGTGGAGGCCTGGGTCGTGCTGGGCGTCTGGCTGCTCACCGTCGCCGCCGGGGCGCTCGCCGGCTGGGCGGGCGCCCGGGGGGTGGAGCGCGGGCTCGCCCGGGAGCGGCTGGAGTGGCGGCCCACGGTGGCGCTGGTGACCCGGACGGCTCCCGTTCCGGTCTCCGGCGACGACCCCGGCAGGCCCGGCGCCGCCGCCGACGACGAGGGGGCCGGACACGGCGGGGCAGGCGACCCCGCCTCCGTGTGGGCGCAGGTGCGCTGGACCGCGCCCGACGGCGCCGGTCGTACCGGCCGGATCCGGGTGGCCTCCGGCAGCGCCGCCGGCACCGCGGTCACCGTGTGGACCGACCGCGGCGGCCGGCTGGTGACCCGGCCGCCCACGGCCGCCCAGGCCCACACCCGGTCACTGGTGATCGGAGGCCTGGCGGGCGTGGGCGCCGCCGCCGTGCCGTTCGTCTGCGGCCGTCTCCTGCGGGCCCGTCTGGAACGCCGGCGGCTGGACCGCTGGGACGTCGAGTGGGCCCGCTTCGACCCCCTGTGGGGCCGCGAGACCCGGTGAGCGGGCCCGGCCGCCGCTCACGCCGTGGTGCGTGCGGCGGCCGGGCCCACCGTGCTCGCGCCGCCGGACGAAGCCGCCGTCCCCGGGGCGGCACGAACTCGGTGCGGCCGGCGGGCTCCCTCAGGCCAGGCCCGGCAGCGCCCGCCCCAGGATCGTCCCGAGCTCCGCGCTGTCCGGCAGCGTGCCGAAGGAGTGGCCCCAGTCGCCGCCCAGCCGGGTCGCGCAGAAGGCGTCGGCGACGGCGGACGGGGCGTGCCTGACCAGGAGGGCGCCCTGAAGGGTCAGCGCCATCAGCTCCACCAGGCGCCGCGCGCCGAGCGGGGACGCCTCGCCGAGCCCGTCCTTGAGGCGGGCGACGGCCGCGTCCAGCCGGGCGTCGCCGCCCCGGGCCAGGGCGAGCTCGGCGAACAGCGCCTCGGCGGTGCCGGGCTCGCGGCCGAGCGCCCGCAGCACGTCCAGGGCGTTGACGTTGCCCGAGCCCTCCCAGATCGACAGCAGGGGAGCCTCGCGGTAGTGGCGGGGCATGCCGGACTCCTCGACGTAGCCGTTGCCGCCCAGGCACTCCAGGGCCTCCGCGGTGAAGGCCGGGCCACGCTTGGTGACCCAGTACTTGCCGACGGCGGTGGCGATCCGCCGGAACGCGGCCTCCTCGCCGTCGTCGCCGGCCCCGCGCACGGCCCGGTCGGCCGCGCCGGCCAGCCGCAGCGTGAGCGTCGTGGCCGCCTCGGACTCCAGCGCCAGGTCGGCCAGCACGTTGCGCATCAGCGGCTGGTCGGCCAGGCGCGCGCCGAAGGCACGGCGGTGCAGGGCGTGGTGGCCCGCCTCGACGAGCGTCTTGCGCATCAGCGCGGCCGACATCATCACGCAGTCCAGGCGGGTGCAGTTGACCATCTCGATGATCGTCTTGACGCCCCGTCCCTCCGGCCCGACCAGCCAGGCGACCGTCCCGTCGAACTCGGGTTCGCAGGAGGCGTTGGACCGGTTGCCCAGCTTGTCCTTGAGCCGCTGGATGCGGAAGCCGTTGCGGCTGCCGTCGGGCAGGACGCGCGGGACCAGGAAGCAGGACAGCCCGCCGGACGCCTGGGCCAGCACCAGGAAGACGTCGCACATGGGCGCCGAGGTGAACCACTTGTGCCCGCGCAGTGTGTAGACGCCGGGCTCGGCGGTCGGCGTGGCCGCCGTCGTGTTGGTCCGCACGTCCGAGCCGCCCTGCTTCTCGGTCATGCCCATGCCCGCCAGCAGGCCCGGCTTCTCCGTCGGCGCCCGCAGTCCGGGCTCGTAGACCCTGCTGGTCAGCAGCGGTTCGTAGACGGCCGCCAGGTCGGGCTGGGCCCGCAGGGCGGGGACGGCGGCGTACGTCATCGAGGTCGGGCAGCCGTGGCCGGCGTCGGTGTGCCCCCACACCAGCCCGCCCGCCGTGCGGGCCACGTGCGCGCCGGGCCGGTCGTCGGCCCAGGGCGCGCCGGCCAGGCCCTCGGCGACGGCGGTCCGCATCAGGTGGTGCCAGCTCGGGTGGAAGTCGACCTCGTCGACCCGGTTGCCGTACCGGTCGTGGGTGCGCAGCTCCGGCTCGTGCCGGTTGGCCTGCTCGGCCCACTCCTGGGCCTCGGCGCCGCCGGCCCGCAGCCCGAGCCGCCGTACGTCCTCCTCGGCCCATCCGGCGCCCTCCCGGCGCAGGCCCTCCAGCAGGGCCGTGTCGTCGGACGCGTCGTAGGGGGCGAGCGGAGGGGGCTGGTTGGTGACGTCGTGCGTGGCGTAGGGACCGGCCGGCCGGGGCGGCTCCTGGGGCGCCGGCCGCCGGTCCGGCCCGTTCCGCCGCTCGTCCTGCTGCTCGTGCGCGAGAGTGGAGGTCATACGAGCAGTGTTGCACTTATCCTGCGGTCGCAGCAATGATGCAACAAGACCGGATCCGTACAGTACGTGACCATGAACGTCTCCGAGGAGCCCGCCGCGGTGGACCTGCGCCCGCTGTCCGCGCGGTCCGTCGTGCTGAGCCTGCTGCTGGGCACCCACCCGCCCGAGCTGCCGGTACGGGACCTGCTGCGGGCCGTGGAGCCCTTCGGCGTCGGCGGATCCACCCTCCGGGCGGCGCTCAGCCGCATGGTGGCCGCCGGCGACCTGCGGCGCGCGGACGGCGTCTACGGCCTCAGCGACCGTCTGCTGGAACGCCAGCGGCGCCAGGACGCCGCCGTGCACCCGGAGACCCGTCGCTGGGCCGGGGAGTGGGAGATGGCGGTGGTGACGGCGACCGGCCGCGGACCCGCCGAACGCGCCGCGCTGCGCACCCGGTTGACCGCCCTGCGGCTCGCCGAACTCCGCGAGGGCGTCTGGCTGCGCCCCGCCAACCTGAGCCGCCCCTGGCCCGACGGCCTCGACGACGTGGTCCGGCGCTTCACCGCCCGGCCCGACGAGCCGGCCGAGGACCTCGCCGCGCGCCTGTGGCCGGTCGACGCCTGGGCCGCGACGGCCCGGGCGCTGCTCGCCCATGTCGCCCGCGCCGAACGGCCCGCCGACCGCTTCACCGCACTCGCCGCCGTCGTACGGCACCTGCTGGCCGACCCCGTCCTGCCGGCCCGTCTGCTGCCCGGCCAGTGGCCCGGCCCGGCGCTGCGCGCCGTGTACACCGGCTACCGGCGGGAGCTGACCGAGGAGATGCTCGGCCGCGCCAGGGAGTGACGTTCCAGGAAGTGACGCGACAGGGAGTGCGACGCGCCAGGGAGTGCGACGCGCCAGGGTGTGAAGGGAGCCGCGCGACGCCTCCGGCACGGCGGGGGCGGCCACGCCCACCGCGACCGCGCTGACCGGGACCGGAAAGAGCGGGTCGGTGGTCCGCGCGGCGGCGGGGGGGGCGCTTCCACGGCGGTGGGGCGCGTGCGGCGCGGCGAGGGGCGCGCCCTGATCGCGGCGCGGCCGATCTCCCCCGCACGATCGCCGTCCGGCCGAGCGGACGGCGTGGCCGGTGGCGCGGACGAGGGCCCTGACGTTCCCTGAGATGGGCGGGATGACCTGCACGGTCACGGGCACCCGGTGGGCACGGAAGGGATCTCACCCAGGCGAGGAGAGTCATGGCTGAGCAGAAGTCGTCGTCGGCCCTCGCGGCGCCCCTGCACGGCGCCGCCTCGGTGCTCCGGAAGGTGCCCGGCGCCGGAGTGGTCGGCAGGGCCGCACAGGGCACGCTGGACAAGGTCGGCGCGGTGTCGCCGAAGGGGCGTCGGCTCGCGGTCTACACGGGCGCCGGAGTCCTCGGCGTCGCCGGAGTGGTGGAGTGGCCCGTCGCGCTCACCGGAGCGGCCGTGGCCTGGCTCACCCAGCCCCGGCCCGAACATCCGGAGCAGTCCCGCGGGCCCGGACGCCTCACGGGCGGCGGACAGCCGTCGACGGCGCCGGACACCGGCACCGCGCACCCGGGCGCCGCAGAGGACGGCGGACCGCAGACCGCCACCACGGACGCCGCACCCGGCGGCGGACCGTCCACCACCGGCACCACCCAGGACACGGGCGCCACACGGCGAACCGGCCCGGCCGGCGCCGCCGAGACCGCCGGCCCCGCCCAGGAGACCGGCACCGCCGAGCACGCCGCCCGGCGCACCGCGCCCGCGCACGCCCCCGCGACCGGCGAGCCGGCGCAGGACATCGCGACCGCGGCGCTCACCTCCGCGCACGGCGGCGCCGAGGCCCCGAAGCCCCCGGCGGGCGACCGGACCGAGCCGCCCACCGGGAGGACGCGCCCGACCGGCAAGCCTCCGACGGGCAAGGCGTCCACGGGGACGCCGACAGGGAAGGAGCCCACGAGCGCACCGGGTACGGGCCACACGTCCACCGGCCCCCTCGGCCCCACGGCGCGGCCCGGCCGCACCACCCTCTGAGGGCGCGCCATGGTGCTGGGTCTGCTGACCGCCCCGTCGGCCGCCGCCCGGTTGCTGCCCGCGGCGCCCCGGGCCCTGGCCCGGGCCGCCGCCCCGGCGGTCGGGATGGCCGCCGGAGCGGCGGCCGGAACGGCGCGCGCCGGCGTACGGAGCGCGGACACCGCTGCGCGCGTCGTACGGGTCGCCCGCAACGCGCTCCCCGGCGCGGGCGGCAACTGGCGTTCCGGCACGCGCGCCCACATCGCGCTGCGCGCCGCCGAGCCGGGCGCCGTGCGGCGCGCCGGAGGCACCGACCACCTGGCGCGGCGGGTGGCCGCCAAGCTCGCCGAGCGGCCCGACGTCCTCTTCGCCTACTGGGACCAGGGGCTCGGGCGACTGGTCGTCAGCGTGACCGAGGACGAGTTCGCCGACCGGGTCGTGGAGCACGCGAGCGATCTCGCCACCCGGCACGGGCTGACCCTGGAGGGCGGCGACCCGGAGGAGACGACGCACCCCGCCGACCCCGCCGGAGTGCGGGCCGCCGCGGCCACGCTCGCCGCCGACGCGCTGGGCATCGCCATCGGCCTCACCGCGTACGGGATGCGGCTGCCGCCGTCACCGCGCCTGGCGACCGCCGTCGTGACCCTGCTGCGGGAGAACCCGCGCTTTCGCGCCCGGCTGCGCGCCCGCCTCGGCGCCGCCCGGATGGACCTGCTGCTGGCGTGCGCGAACGCGGCCGCGCACGGCGTCGGCCAGACCCCCACCTCGCTCGTCCTCGACGGCGCCCTGCGCGCCTGCCAGCTGGCCGAGACGGTGGCGCGCTCCGCCGCCTTCGACGCGGTGCACGACCAGCTGTGCTCGCCCGACCGGATCAGTGTGGCCGCCGACGGCTGCCCGCGTCCGCCGCTGCGCGTCTCGCCTGCCCAGGAGTACGCCAACCACGCCTCCGCGGGCAGTCTGATCGGCGCGGCGGCCACCCTGCTGGTCAAGCACGACGGCGCCGAGGCGGCCGAGGCGGTGCTCGCCGGCTCGCCCAAGGCCGCCCGCTACGGGCCCGCCGCCTTCCACTCCGTGCTCAGCGCCGCACTGGCCCGCACCGGCGTGCTGGTGCGCGACCCGGAGCGGCTGCGGCAACTGGAGATGGCCGGCACCGTCGTCCTGCACCCGAGCGCGCTGCGCACCGAGGACGGCGACGCCGACCCCTGGGCCGAACCCGTCCTGGACGCCGCCCGCCGGGCCGGCCTCCGGGTCGTCGTCGTGGGCGACCCGGCCCTGGAGGACTTCACCGGCCTCGCCGACGAGGTGGTGGACGCCCGGCGGCCCCTCGACGACGTCGTGTACGGGCTGCGCCGCGACGAGGACGAGGGCGCGGTCATCACCGTCGCCCGGGCGCGGTCGGCCGACGACCACGACGTCCTGGCCGGACTGCTCGGCAGCGATGTCGCCGTCGCCCTCACCGACCGCGCCGGGGCCGTCGTCTGGGGCGCCGACGTCCTGGCCCTGCACGGTCTGCCCGACGTGTGGCGGCTGCTCACCGCGGTCCCGGCCGCCCGCACCGTCGGCCGCCGGGCGCAGACCCTGGCCCGGTCGGGCGCCGCGCTGTCCGGGCTCATGGTCGCCGTCGGCGAGTCCGGGAACGGCCGCGGCCGCCGGTCCCTGCTCCCCGGGCTGCGACACGCGCCGGTCGACGCCGGCGCGGCCACCGCCCTGCTCTCCGGGGCGCGCGCCGCCCTGGGCGTGGCCGCCGCCCGCGCGCCGCGCCCCCACCCGCGTGTGCCCTGGCACGAACTGGAGTCGGACGAGGCCCGGGAGCGGCTGGAACACGAACCGGCGGACGAACCGACCGCCCTGGAGCAGACCACCGCCCGTGTCCGCGAGACGGTCGGCGGCGCCTTCCGGCACCCCGCCCTCGCCCCGGCCCGCTGGACGTACGACCTGGGCCAGGCCGTGCGCGGCGAACTGCAGGACCCGCTCACCCCCGTCCTGGCCGTCGGATCGGCGGCCTCGGCGATGCTCGGCTCCGTCATGGACGCCCTGCTCGTCGTCGGCGCGCTCGACCTGAACGCCCTCGTCGGCGGTGTCCAGCGGCTGCGCGCCGAACGGGCGCTGTCCGGGCTGCTGGCGGAGCAGAAGCAGAAGGCGCGCCTCGCGCCGCCGGCCGGGCGGGCGCGGGCCGGCCGGGCGCCGGCCGAGAGCGCCCGCACCGTCGACGCGGGCAGACTCGGCCCGGGCGACGTGATCGAACTGAAGGCCGACGACGTGGTGCCCGCCGACGCCCGGCTGCTGTGGGAGGAGGGCCTGGAGGTCGACGAGTCCGCGCTGACCGGGGAATCGCTGCCGGTGCAGAAGCAGACCGACCCCACCCCGCACGCCGTGGTCGCCGACCGGCTCTGCATGGTCTTCGAGGGCACCACGGTGGTGGCCGGACAGGCCCGGGCCGTCGTCGTGGAGACCGGCGAGCTCACCGAGGCCGCACGCGCCGTGCACCTGGCCGCCCGCACGCCCCCGGCCGCCGGGGTCCAGGCCCGGCTGCAGGAACTCACCCGCAAGGCACTGCCGCTGACCCTCGCGGGCGGCGCGGCGGTGACCGGACTGGCCCTCCTGCGCGGCGCCCCCATCCGCGACGCGGTCAGCGGAGGCGTGGCCGTCGCGGTGGCCGCCGTGCCCGAAGGGCTGCCGCTGGTGGCGACGGTGGCCCAGCTGGCCGCGGCCCGCCGGCTCAGCCGGGCCGGTGTCCTCGTGCGCACGCCCCGCACCCTGGAGGCGCTGGGCCGGATGGACACCATCTGCTTCGACAAGACCGGCACCCTCACCGAGAACCGGCTGCGCCTGGTGCGGATCTCCGACGGCGGCGGCACCGTCCACGCGGTGGGCGACGAGGCGGGCGCGGACACGCTGCGCGCCGCGGCACGCGCCTGCCCCCGCCTGAACGGCGGCTCCGACCGGCCGGTGCACGCCACCGACGAGGCCGTGCTCGACGCGGCCCGTCCCGACCCGGACTGGACACAGCTCGAAGGCCTCGCCTTCGAGGCCGCGCGCGGCTACGCGGCGGCCGTCGGCGAGACCGCGGACGGGCAGCGGCTGCTCGTGGTCAAGGGCGCCCCGGAGACCGTCCTGCCCGCCTGCCCCGCCCTGCCCTCCCACGCCGCCGACACCTCGCACTCCCTGGCCGGCGGCGGACTGCGGATCCTGGCGGTGGCGCAGCGGCGGCTCGGCGACGGCGAGGAGGAGGCGGACGTCCTCGAACAGGGGCTCCGGGACCTGGAGTTCACCGGCCTGCTGGCCCTGTCGGACGTGCCCCGGGAGACCTCCACGACCCTCGTGCACGGCCTGTACGAGGAGGGCGTACGGCCGGTCATGCTCACCGGCGACCATCCGCAGACGGCGCGGGCGATCGCCACCGAACTCGGCTGGCCGGAGGACACGGCCGTGGTCACCGGGGACGAACTGGCCGCCGCCGACCGCTCCGCCCGGGCCCGGATGCTGCGGGACGCCGGAGTGGTGGCCCGGGTGGCGCCCGAGCAGAAGCTCCAGGTCGTCGAGGCCCTGCGGGACGCGGGCCGGGTGGTGGGGATGGTCGGCGACGGCGCCAACGACGCGGCCGCGATCCGCGCGGCCGACATCGGCGTGGGCATCAACGCCCGCGGCTCGGCCGCCGCGCGCAACGCCGCGGACATCGTCCTCACCGACGACGACCTCACCGTCCTGATCGACGCGATCGGCGAGGGCCGCGCCCTGTGGCACAGCGTCGCGGACGCCATCGCCATCCTGATCGGCGGCAACGCGGGCGAGGTCGGCTTCGGCATCCTCGGCACCCTGCTGGCGGGCCGGGCGCCGCTGTCCACCCGGCAGATGCTGATGGTGAACCTCTTCACCGACCTGTTCCCGGCCATGGCGGTGGCGGTGACGCCGAAGGAGGACGTCGAGCAGGCGCGCGCCGGATCGCCCGAGGACGCGGCGGGCGGCGTCCTCGGGGAGCCGCTGATCCGGCAGATCCGCCACCGGGCCCTGACCACCTGCCTGGGCGCGGTCACGGCCTGGCTGATCGGCCGCTTCACCCCGGGCACCGCGCGCCGCTCCGGCACGATGGCGCTGTGCGGGGTGGTCGGCACCCAGCTGGCCCAGACCCTGCTGGACCGCCGCGACAGCCGGCTGGTCCAGGTGACCTCGCTGGGCTCCGCCGTCGCCCTGGTCGCCATGGTGCAGACCCCGGGCGTCAGCCGCGTCTTCGGCTGCACGCCGCTGGGCCCGGTCGCCTGGGCCGGCGTCGTCGCGGCCATCGCCCTCGCCCTGGCCGGCCAGCGCGCGCTGCCCCGCCTGGAGGAGACGGTCGTACGCCTTCTGCCGACGCGGAGCGACGAGGAGACCACCGCCCCCGCCGCGACATGAGAGGGGCGCGCCGCTTTCCCGAGGGACGCGCCCCGTCGCTCAGACGGACCGGTGGTACTGGTCCGGCACGTGCACCGAGCCGCCCAGCTCGCGGGCCGCGTGCCGGGCCCAGGACGGGTCGCGCAGCAGCTCGCGGCCGAGCAGGACCGCGTCGGCCTCGCCGTTGGCGAGGATCTTCTCGGCCTGCTCCGCCTCGGTGATGAGCCCGACGGCGGCCACCGGCATCGGCGTCTCGGCCTTCACCCGCGCGGCGAACGGCACCTGGTAGCCGGGGCCCGTCGGGATGCGCACGCCGGGGGCGTTGCCGCCGGTGGAGACGTCGAGCAGGTCGACGCCGTGCGCGTGCAGCTCGGTCGCCAGGCGCACCGTCTCGTCGGCCGTCCAGCCGCCCTCGTCCAGCCAGTCGGTGGCCGAGACGCGGAAGAACAGAGGCTTGTCCTCGGGCCACACCGCGCGCACCGCGTCGACGACCTCCAGGGCGAGCCGCGCCCGGTTCTCGTACGAGCCGCCGTAGGCGTCCGTACGGTGGTTGGAGTGCGGGGAGAGGAACTCGTGGATCAGGTAGCCGTGGGCGCCGTGTATCTCGACGACCTCGAAGCCGGCGGTCAGGGCCCGTCGTGCCGCGTCCGCGAACTGCCGCACCACGTCCTTGATCTGCTCGACGGTCAGTTCGGCCGGGACGGGATGCCCGTCGTCGAAGGGCACCGCGCTCGGCGCCACCGGCTGCCAGCCGTGCGCGTCCGGTCCGACCGGTGCGCCGCCCCGCCAGGGCCGGTCCGTGGACGCCTTGCGGCCGCCGTGCCCCAGCTGGACGGCGGGCACCGTGCCCTGGCCCTTCAGGAAACGGGTGATCCGGCGGAACGCCTCGACCTGGGCGTCGTTCCAGATGCCGAGGTCGTACGGGGAGATCCTGCCCTGCGGCGACACGGCGGTCGCCTCGACGATGATCAGCCCCGTGCCGCCGGCGGCGCGCGCCGCGTAGTGGGCGAAGTGCCAGTCGTGCGGGACGCCGGTCAGCGGGCCCTCGGGCTCGGCCGAGTACTGGCACATCGGGGGCATCCAGACCCGGTTCGGGATCGTCACTTCGCGCAGCGTCCAGGGCTCGAAGAGCGCGCTCACGGCGGCCTCCATTCATCACGGGTGCGGTGGTCGGCTTGTACGGTAACCCTCGTAGTACGGAGGCTGTCAAACTACGATGTTTCTCGTAGGATGAAGAGCCTCGTACGAAGTGGAGCCGCCGTGACCGCCCCTGCCTCCGTCCCCGCCGCCGGCGGCCGAGTCCTGGCGCATCCCGCGCCGGAGGAGATCCGCCTGGAAGGCGTGCTGCACGCGCTGTCCGACCCGCTGCGCCTGCGGATCGTGCGGGAACTCGCCGCCGACGGCGAGGAGCTGTCCTGCTCGGACTTCGTGGTGCCGGTCACCAAGTCGACCACCACGCACCACTTCCGGGTGCTGCGCGAGGCCGGAGTCATCCGGCAGGTCTACCGCGGCACCGCGAAGATGAACGGCCTGCGCCGGGAGGAGCTCGACGCCCTCTTCCCGGGCCTCCTCGACAGCCTCCTCGGCGCCGCCGCCCACCAGGAGGAGCGCCTGGCGGACGGCTGAGGCGGGACCGCCCCGGTCCGGACGAGAGCCATCCGGCCGACGCGTGCGCGAGCCGGCCGGCGGCCGGGCGGCGTGTGAGCCGGCCGTCCGGGGGGCCGTCGGGCGGCGACCTTCCGGGTGCGTTGGCGGCGTGTGAGCCGGCCACTCCGACCCTCGGACGCGTGGAGCGGCGTATGAGCCGGTCGCTCGTGCCGTGACGCCCGGCGCGGTCGCCCGGCCGCGAGGCCGCCGTGCGGCCCTACAGAGCCGCCGTGCGGGCCGCCGCCCGCAGCGACTCCCAGTCGGGCAGCTTGACCACACTGCGTCCGAGCGAGACGCCGAGGCGCGCCTCGGCCCGTTCGATGGCCTGCCAGCCCGCCCACCGCACCGGCTCCACCCCCTCGGCGCGCAGCGCGGCGACCGCGTCGTCGGGCACCTCCCCGCGCAGAAGCTCGGGCGCGTCCGCGAGCAGTGAGGTCACCGTCTCCTTCGCGCACGGCCGGTTGGTGCCGATGACCCCCGTGGGGCCCCGCTTGATCCACCCGGCCACGTACTCGCCGCGCGCCACGGCCCCCTCGCGCAGCACCCGGCCCTCCCGGTGCGGCACGGTGGCGGTGGCGGCGTCGAACGGCAGCCCGTCCAGCGGCACCCCGCGGTAGCCCACCGAACGCAGCACCAGCTGCGCCGCCAGTTCCTCGTGGCGTCCCGTCCCGCTCACGCCGCCCCGTCCGTCCGGCGCCGTCCGCTCGAACCGGACCGCCGCCACCCGGCCCCGGGCGGCGAGCAGTTCGACGGGACGCAGGAAGAACCGCAGGCGGATCCGGCGGGAGCCGCCGCGCGGGGGCGTGTGCGCCCACTCGCGCAGCACTTCCACGTTGCGGCGCCGGGCCGGCGGCAGCGCCGAGGGATCCGCGCACGCCGGGTCGAGCGCCAGTTCCGCCGGGTCGACGACGACGTCGGTGTCCGGCAGGTCGGCCAGCTCGCGCAGTTCCTTGGTGGTGAAACGGGCCTGCGAGGGGCCGCGCCGGCCCACCATGTGGATGTCGGCGACCCGGCTCGCGCCGAGCGCGGCGAGCGCGGCCTCGGGCATGTCGGTGGGGCTCAGTTCCGCCGTGTCCCGGGCCAGCATGCGTGTGACGTCGACGGCCACGTTGCCCATGCCCACGACCACGGCGCTTCGCGCGTCCCGTACGAAACCGCCGTCCACCGCGTCCGGATGGGCGCTGTACCAGGACACGAACTCGGTCGCCGACCAGCTCCCCGGCAGCTCCTCGCCCGGCACGCCCAGCCGGCGGTCGGCCGCCGCGCCCACGCAGTACACCACCGCGTGGTACAGCTCCCGCAGCCTGCCGGCGGGCAGTCCGCCGGGTCCGCCGATCTGCACCCCGCCCAGGAACCTGACCCGCTCGTGCTCCAGCACCGAACGCAGGCTGCCCTGCAACGACTTGATCTTCTCGTGGTCCGGTGCGACCCCGTAGCGGACGAGCCCGTACGGGCACGGCAGCCGGTCGAGGACGTCGACGAACACCGAGGAGTCCTGTTGGACGAGGCCCTGAGCGGTGTAGCACCCGCTCGGCCCCGAGCCGACGACGGCGACACGCAGCACGGCGGAACCCCTTACCCCGGCGGTCGGAGGAGATCGCTGATGATTACCAGCATCGCACCGAGCGGGCCGCCGGGGGAGAGCGACGGCGCCGGAGGAACGGCGTGTCGGCCGCCCTTCTTCGCCCGCCCTTCTCCGCCCGGCCGTCTCCGCCCGCCCGGCGCGCCGAGCCGGTGCCCGGCGGGAGCCCGTCCGGCGCGGACTACTCCGGCGCGTCGGCGGCCGGTGGCCGGCCGGTGGCGAAGAAGCGGGAGACGTCCGAGCGGCCGGCCGCGCCGGTGGTCTCGGCGCCGGGCGGGCGGCCCATGTCCCAGTCGAGGCCGTAGCGCTCGAACAGCTCCGTCCGCAGCACCGGCACCGGCATCGGCGCTCCGGGCACCAGCGCCGCGTAGACCGCGCCCATCAGCAGCGCGCGCAGCCTCGGGTAGTCCGCGTCGACGTCCGCCGAACCGCGCCGGGCCACCGTGTCCCGCAGCAGGTGCGACAGGCGCTGCTGTTCCGGGCACTGCACGAAGCCCTCGGCCTGCAGCATCCCCGCCATGTGCTGGCGCATCAGCACCGGCCGCTCCCGGGCCAGACCCAGGATCGCGTCGATGGCGCGCGCCATCCGCTCCCGGCCGTCCTCGGTGCGCGGCTCACGCTCCAGCGCCTCCTCCAGCGTGCGGTGCATCAGCCGGTGCACGGCGGACTGCACCAGTTGGCGCTTGCCGGGGAAGTAGTACGAGACCAGGCCGCGGGCCGAGCCCGCCCGGTCGGCGATGTCGCCGAGCGTCGTCGCGTCGTACCCGTGCTCGCCCACCAGCTCGACGGCCGACTGCAGAAGCCGCTCCCGGGAACGCCGCCGCAACTCTTCATTGACCGAGGCGCTGCGCGGGGACATGCTGTAACTCCTGCGTTGACTGGCTGCCAGCCAACTATACTCAACGCGAGCGGACCGGCCCCCTTGTGCGGGCCTGGTCGGCATGCCGCCCGTCTCGGGCGACACGGGGGATCGTCCGAGACGGGCGTACGTCCGCCCCATTGGTTTCCTCGGGCTACTTCACTTCTTCCGCCACCACGTCGAGCACGCCCCGCAGCGCGTCCGGCCGCCGCGCGACCGGCAGGTGGTCCACGAAGTGCACCCCGCAGCCCAGCGCCGCCGCGCCGCCGTCCGCCCTCCGGCTGTCGCCGACCATGAGCACGTCCTCGGGCTCGACGCCGAGCGCCGTGCAGGCCACGGCGAACAGGCGGGGATCCGGCTTCTGGACGCCGTGCTCGTACGACAGGACGTAGGCGTCCACGCAGGCGTCGAGGCCGTGTGCCCGGAACACCGGACGCAGGTCCCAGCCGATGTTGCTCACGACGCCCACCGCGATCCCGCGCTCGCGCAGTGTGCGCAGCACCTCGGGCGCGTCCGGGTACGGGGTCCAGGCGGCCGGCGTCATGTGCCGGTCGTACAGCGCGTCGTGCAGCGCCGCGTCGGGCAGCCGCACGCGCCGGGACGCGGCGGTGTAGGCGGCCCGGTGCTGCTCGGCGCTGCGGTCCCGTACCGCCCACAGTGCGGCCAGTTCGTCCGGGAGGGCGATGGGTTCCGCACCGCCCGGCAGTGCGCCCGCCTCTTCCAGGCGACGCGCGGTCTCCGTGAACTCCTGCTCTTCCAGCGTCAGTTCGGCCTCGTCGAGCACGGCCCGGAGCCAGGACTCGGCGGACTCGATGCGAAAGAGGGTTCCGGAGAAGTCGAAGAGGACGGCGGTCGGCATGGTGGTGATCATCGTCCATGCCGGCCGTGTGCGCCACCGATCACGGAGAATCCGCGGCGTCCCGGCCCGGCGCCCCCGTCGGCCGGTCAGCTCAGTGCGTGCAGTCCCGGGATCAGGGCGACCAGGACGGGCACCACCGGCACGAGCGACGCCACCGCCGTCAGGCGCAGCCGGCGCGCCGCGGGGAGCCGGGTGCGGGGCGTGAGCAGGCGGTGCACCCGCTCGGGAACATCGGCCCGCGGGGTGGGGCAGGGACCGAACACGCCCCGGTCCTCGTTGAGTCCGACGAGGGCGAGCGCGGTCGTGAGCCGGCCGAAGCGGCGCGAGGCCACGTCGTCGGCGGCGAGCTCGACCAGGCGGTGCATCTCGTCGCGGAACGCGGCGAACACCGGCACCTGCGGGAAGCCCTCCGCGAGCGCGGCCGAGCAGTGCAGCAGCCAGTCGTGCCGGGCCCGCGCGTGCCCCTGCTCGTGCGCGAGGACCGCGTCCAACTGCCGTCCCTGAAGACGGCGCAGCGCGGCCGTGGTGACGACCAGCCGGGGCGTGGACCCGGGCAGCCACCACGCGTCCGGCCGCTCGCTCTCCAGCACCACGAGCCGCTCGGCGCCGGGCTCCTCGCCGGGCAGCAGCGGGGCGCGCACGAGGAGTTCGGCGCGCCGCAGTCCGCGCCGCCGCCGGGCCCGTACGAGCTCGCGGAGCAGCATCGCCGCGCTCCACACCCCGCCGCAGGCGAGCGCCACCGCGGTCGTCGGCGCCCACGCGCCGGCCGTGCCGAACGCGTACGCCTCCACCACCGCGCGCGGCGCCGTGGCGAACACATGGCCGCGCACCGCCTGCCAGGCGGCGGCCGCGCTGAGCGTCATCGACAGCGCGCAGCACAGCAGGACGGCGGCCACCACGCACTGCCACGCCCACAGCGCGACGACCGGTTCACGGTCCGGCCAGTCGGCCCGGGCGAGAAGCCGCGGAGCGGCCACGGCGGTCAGCACGCCGAGCAGCAACAGGACCGCGGGGACCATCATGCGAGCACCCTATGAGCGCCCGGCCGCTCATGTACGGCCCGGCGCGGCGAAGTGACACAGACCACGACGCCGCGCCCCGCCGGGCGCGTCACCGCGGGGCCTCGTCACCTCGTCACCGCATGGTCACGGCCTCCGGCCCGGCCGGCCCCGTCGTGCCCACGACGGCCCCGGTCTCCGCCTCCGCGGAGTCCGTCACCGCCGCGATCCGCCGGGATCTCCGGAGCTGCCGTGGTCTCACAGGGTCAGCAGCATGGCCACCATCGCCATCCCCATCGACAGCCGGCACGCGCGCGCGAGTTCCGGCCGGTCGCCCCACCCGGCGCCACCGCCCGCCCCGGCGCGCACGGTCGCCGCGCCCGCGCCCCCCGCCGGCACCAGCCGGGCGCCCGACAGCAGGACGTAGCCGGCGAAGTACGCGAGGAGCGCACCGGTGAGCAGGGGCACCCCCGAGCCACCGTGCCCGTGGTGGTGCGAGCCGGGGGAGAGGGTCATCACCACCGACATGTAGACCATCGCGGCGGCGCCTATCGAGTGGTGCAGATGGTGCGCGTCGATCCGCGCCCACCACAGCGAGCGCAGCGCGGCCGCGCCGAAGACTGCCGCATAGACCGGCCAGGCCCACGCCGGCGGGCTGAAGACCGCCGCGGGCACGGCCATGACGGCCATCGCGAACCCCATCACCGCCTCGCTGCCCGCGGCCCGGCGCTGCTCCTCGACGCCGCTGCGCATCCGCAGCAGACAGTAGGCCCCGCTCGCCGCGCACAGCGCGACCAGCAGCCAGCCGGGCGAAGCCGGTCCGTGCACCCCCCACCTCCCCGTTCGACGGTTCCCGGCCGCCGCTGGGGGCGGCCGGGCGGTCGGTCAAGCGATGCCCGGGACACGCGGTGCGCACACGAGCGCAAGGGTGTACGCGGGGAGCATTCGCCGGAGCGCGCCATGTCACGAGCCCCGCGAAGATCTAATTTACTTGTAAAACACCTGTTAAGCTTGTCGTCATGAGCAGTGCGTCCCCCACTCCCACACCCACGCCGAAGCCCGGCGGCCGATCCGGCCCGCGACTGCCGCTCGCCGGCGTGTTTCGGCTCGGCCGTCCCTCGGACATCTGGTTCAAGCCCGCGCTGAGCGTCGTCGTCTCGGTCGCCCCGCCCAACCTGACGCTGCTCGCGCTCGGCCGGCTCGACCTGGCCATGTACACGATGGCCGGATCGCTCTGCGCCCTCTACGCCCACAACCGGCCCTACGCCGCCCGGGCCCGGGTGCTGGCCTGGGTCGTGCTCGGCATGCTCGGCGGCCTCGCGCTCTCCCTGGTCGCCGCCTCGCTGACCACGAACGCGGTCGTCCTGGTCACCGTGGGCGCCCTGATGGCCGCCGCGCAGAAGGCGCTGTGCGACGCCACCCGCCTCGGCCCGCCCGGCAACGTGGTCCTCACCTTCATCAGCTCCGCCTCCCTCTTCGTCCCGCAGACCCTCGGCCAGGTCCCCGGGCACATGGCGCTGGCCCTCGCGGCGGCGGTGTGGGCCTGGCTGGTCGGGATGGCGCCGGGGCTGCTGCGCCCGCACGGCCCCGAGCGCCGCGCCACCGCCCAGGCGCTGAACGCCGCCGCCGCGTACGCCGCCACCGGGGGCGCCGGCGAGGACCACGCCCGCACCCGCGCGGCCGCTGCCGCCGCCGTGCAGGCCGCCTGGCAGACACTGCTCGCCTCCGGCGCCCGCACCGAGACCCGGTACGCCCTGGAGCGCCTCGTCGTCCGCGCCGAGGTGGCGCTCGCCGCACCGGCCGACACCGACCCGCGGCGGCTGCGCACCTGGGCCCGCGAGCTGTGCGGCAGCGGACCCGTCCCGACCACCGGCGAGACGGCCGCGGCCACCGACGAACTGCTCGGCGTGGCCGCCGAGAGCGCCGCGCCGCACCGTCCCTGGTGGAGCCGGCTCGGCCCGCTCACCCCGATCGCGCTGCGCACGGCCCTCGGCTGCGCGCTCGCCGGGTACGCCTCCCTGGCGCTCGGCATCGGCCGCCCCTACTGGGCCCTGGTCACCGCCGCCGCCCTCTACCAGGCCAACATGACCCTCACCTGGAACCGGAGTGTCCAGCGCGTCGTCGGCAACCTCGTCGGCGTCCTCGTCTTCGCCGTCATCGCCCCGTTGGCCCACACCAGCGGCGTGGCCCTCGTGCTGTGCTGCCTGGCCCTCAACTTCGGCGCCGAGGCGCTGATCGGCCGCAACTACTGGCTCGGCACCATCTGCGTGACGCCCATGGCCCTGCTCATCACCGAGTTCGCCCGGCAGCAGCAGACGGGGGAGCTGATCACCGAACGCGCGGTGGACACCGTGGTCGGCGCGCTGGTCGGCTTCGTGGCCGCCGTCGCCGTCACCAACCGCCGGGCCGGCGACCGCATCGAGCACGGTCTGACCGCCGTCGACCGGGCTCGCGAGCGGGCCGCGCGGCTGCTCGCCGAGGAGCGCGCCGAGCCCGCCGCGCTGGAGTCCGCCCGCCGCGGCCTGGCCGCCGCGCTGGTCGAGCTGCGCGCCACCGCCGACGCCGCGTCCGGCGAGTGGTGGCAGCGGGCCCTGCCCCAGGAGCGGGTCGTGCTCACCGAGCAGTCCGCACACCGTACGCTCGCCGCGACGGTACGACGCCTGGGCCTGCACACCCCGGCGGCGAGCACGGGCGGCACGACGGAGGACCTACGGCCATGACGGCGAGCGACGGACGGCCGGCACCGGGGGAGACGGCACCGGAGGAAACGGTGCCGGACGAGGCGGTGACCGCGGCGGCGGCCGGGCGGGAGCGGGAGCGATCCGGCGGGATGCCGACGGGGACGGCCGCCGCCGCCCACGAGCTCCCCGTCGGCACAGCCGCCCCCGCCGGCGCCGTCCGCGACGCCGATGTCGTCGCCCCCGACGCCGGCGGCGCCGTCCGTGACGACACCGTCGCCGGCGTCGTGCGCCAGTGGCGGGCCGTCCATCCCGACCTGGACACCGCGCCGATGGAGATCATCGGCCGCATCAACCGCTGCGCCGCCCTCCTCCAGCAGGCCGAGGACGCGCCGCTGCGCCGGGCCGGACTCAGCCGCGCCGAGTTCGACCTGCTCGGGGCGCTGCGGCGCACCGGACACGAACTCACGCCCAGTGAGCTGGCCCGCGAGACGTTCTCCTCGGGAGCGGCCGTGACCAAGCGCCTCAAGCAGCTGACCGAACGCGGCCTGGTGGAGCGGCGCGGCGACACCCGCGACCGCCGGGTCGCCCACGTCCGCCTCACGGACGCCGGACGGGGCCTGGTCGACGGCATCCTGCCCGAACAGCTGGCCTACGAGAGGACCGTCCTCGCGGGCCTGGACGGCGACGGACGCGGTGAACTGGCCGCACTGCTGTGCGAGCTGCTCGGCAGGCTGGAGGGCCGCCCGGGCGTGCCGCGGGCCTGAGGCGCGGACCACGGAGCCGAGGCGCGCGCCCCGGGGCCGGCCCCGCACCGCGGGCCTGGCGTGCGCGGCACCGCCGAGGCCCGCGCCCCTGAGTTCCCCTGAGTTCCCCGGAGATCCGGAGATCCGGAGATCCGGAGATCCGGAGATCCGGATCGGAGGGCCCGAAGGACCGGTCCGCTCCCGGAGCCCGGCCCCCGGGCCGGGCCTCAGCTCTCCGCCGCTCCGGCCTCCTGCCGCCCGTTCTCCTCCTCGCCGGCCTGGTACACCCCGAAGGCCGCGCCCTGGGGGTCGCGCAGCACCGCGATACGGGGCCCGTCCGGGACGGAGGTGGGCTCCTGGAGGGCCTTGCCGCCCGCCCGCGTCGCGACGTCCGTGGTGGCGTCCACGTCCTCGACCGCGAAGTACGGCAGCCAGTGCGGCGGAACATCGGCCGGGAAGCGCTCGTGCAGCGCCGTCACACCGCCGAAGTCCATCCCGTGCATGCCCCACTGCGTGTACCACTCGGAGGCGTTGACGCTCCAGCCGAACACGGTGGTGTAGAAGTCCCTGGCCCGTTTGACGTCCCGGGTGGCCAGCTCCACCCAGCCGAGCGCGCCGGGCCGGTTGAAGACGCCGGCGCCGGGGAAGTCCCGAGCCTGCCACATCTGGAAGGCCGCGCCGGACGGGTCGAGCGCCACCGTGCGGCGACCCTCGTCGAAGATGTCCATCGGGCCGCGGATCACCGTCCCGCCGGCCCCCACCGCCTTGTGGGTGGCCGCGTCGGCGTCGGCGACGGCGAACGTGACGTTCCAGGCGATCGGCTGCGTGGGCCGGTACAGGGGGCCGAGACCGGCGACCGCGGCGTCTCCCAGCCGGGCCACGGTGTACCCCCGCAGCTCTGGGCGGGAGTCGGGGGCGTCGCACCGCCAGCCGAAGACCTCGCCGTAGAACCGCTTGGCCGCCGCCAGGTCGTCGGTGCCCAGCTCCGCCCAGCAGGGGCCGCCGATCACCGGCTTGTCGAACTCCATGGCACTCCTCCGGGAAGAAGGCTCGCCCCCACCTCCAGCACGCTATCCCCGGTCACCGACGGTGGCCAGCCGGAGCCGTACGTCCGGGCAGGCCCCGGAGCCCTCAGACACCCGGCCGGTAGCGCAGCGGATGGTCCGCGGGCACCTCGACGAGGACGAGGGGCGTTCCGTCGGGGTCGGCGATCCACATCTCGATCAGACCCCACGGCTCCCGCACCGGCGGGCGCACGATCTCCACGCCCTCGGCCCGCAGCTCGGCGTGGGCCGCGGAGACGTCCGCCACCTGGAGCCACAGCCGCAAGGAGGGGGAGCGCGGGGCCTCGGAGCGGCCCGACAGCTCCAGGAAGCCGCCGCCGAGGAAGTAGACGGTGCCCCGCTCGGGCCCCGTGCCGAACTCGCGGTAGACGGGCAGGCCCAGCTGCTCGCCGTAGAAGCGGCGGGAGCGCTCGGGGTCGGTGGGCTGGAGCAGTGTCCGGCTGCTGAGTACGTGCACCATGCACCCGGAGCCTAGTGGCAGGATGGCGTCCTGCCCCGCCCTGCCGCGCCCGAGTCCGAAAGGCACGCCCCCATGGAGACCGCCGCCACCCCCGCCACCGCACTGACCTTCCGCGACGCCACCGGCGCCGACGTCGACACGCTGGTCGCGCTGATCGAGTCGGCGTACCGCGGCGACGCCAGCCGGGCCGGGTGGACCACCGAGGCGGACATCCTCGACGGGCAGCGGACCGACCCCGAGGGCGTGCTGGCCGTGATCGAGTCGCCCGACAGCAGGCTGCTGACGGTCGAGCGGGACGGCCGCGTGGTGGCCTGCTGCCAGCTGGAGCACCGCGGCGCGTACGCCTACTTCGGCATGTTCGCGGTCAGCCCCGCCCTCCAGGGCGCGGGCCTGGGCAAGGCCATCATCGCCGAGGCCGAGCGCCGGGTCCGCGAGATCTGGGGCGTGGAGGAGATGCACATGACGGTGATCTCCGTGCGCGAGGAGCTGATCGCCTGGTACGAACGCCGCGGCTACCGCCGTACGGGCCGCACCAGCCCGTTCCCGTACGGCGACGAGCGCTTCGGCGTGCCGCTCCGGGACGACCTGCGGTTCGAGCTGCTGGTCAAGGAACTGGGCTGACCCGGGGCCTGTCGACAGGCCCCGGGCGAAGCGCCCTCACGCGGTGAAGCGGCCGGTGCGCTTGATCTCCGGGTAGTCGGTGGTCGCGCCGTCCAGCTCCAGGGCGCGCACCAGCCGCAGGTGGTCCAGGGTGTTCACCACCCAGCCGATGATCCTCAGGTCCGCCGCGCGGGCCTGTTCGACGATCTCCAGGGTGAGCCTGCGGATGTTGAGGACGAGGGCCCCGGCGCCCGCGGCGGTGGCGCGCCCGACGACCTCGGTGCCGTAGTGGTCGGCGACCAGCGCCGTGCGCACGCCGGGCACCAGGCGGGTGATCTCGGTGATCGCCTCGTCGTGGAAGGACAGCACCTCCACCCGGGACAGCAGATCGCGCCGGTGCATGACCTCGGCCAGCGCCTGCGCCGCGGCCACGTCCTTGATCTCGGCCTGCAGCGGCGTCCGTACGGCGTCCAGGACCTCCTCGAAGACCGGGACGCGCTCGCCGTGCCCGGCGTCGAGCGCCCGCAGTTCGGCGAGGGTCTTGTCGGCGATCGCGCCGCTGCCGTCGGTCGTGCGGTCCACCTCCGCGTCGTGCATGACGACGAGCGCGCCGTCCTTGCTGAGGTGCAGATCGAGTTCGATGACGTCGAGACCGGCCTGCTGGGCGGCCACGAAGGAACGGAGGGTGTTCTCGGGCTCGACACCCATGACTCCGCGGTGACCGATGGTAAGGAAGTTCAAGGTTCAACTCGCTTCCGTCGACGGCGGCTCGGCACGCCCGCGGACCTACAGGGACCTCGTCGTCCACGCGGCAGGCCCGCAGCCTAACGGCCCGCACCGGTGTTGAACCCCCGCGTACACGCCGCACTGGGGTGACGGCCGCGAGCCGCCGGGGCCGGGTGCGCCGGGGCGGTCACCCTGGCGTGGGCGAGTCCTCCGGATGTTGACCGACGGACCCGGATCGTCGTGCGCGCGTTCGCCGCGGGCCGGAAGTCGCCGTAGGGGCACTGCGGGACGCGACACCCGAACGGCCTAGCGGAAGTAGCCGCCGCTCGGGTGTCCGACAGGAAAATGGGCGGTGACGATGGGCGTGCGCAGAATAATTTCCCGAGGGTGCCCTTGATGGGAGAAACCTCGTATGTATACGGTCTCCTTACGCGAGCTTCTCCCGTGGAGGATGGGTCATGACGGAAATTCTTGTGCAGGTGGGTGCCGAGGGGGAGGTTCCTCCGGCGACCAGGGTGGTTGAGCACCCGGCGTGGCCCGTGCTCAAGGATGCCGTGGAGCAGATCCGGCCATGGCAGTCGAAGGACGGCTCCATCGACCTCCAGGCCGAGGGCGCGCCGGCCCGGGCCGACGCCGAGGACGCGATACGCCGCGTGATCGACGCCGTCGAGCGGCTCTCCCCGCTGTTGCCGCACGACGCCGCGTACCACCGGGCGCTCGTCGCCGACCTCGGCCGCTGGGCCGACGGCGGCTTCCGGGTGCCGGACTTCCTCGACTCCCTGCTGGCCTTCCAGCCCGCCGCCGACCGCGCGGACGGCCTCCAGCACCTGGTCGTCTTCCCGATGTACACGCAGAACGGCAACCCGGACCGCAACCTGGAGGCGGTCGTGCTGCGCATGGTCTGGCCGGACTGGCTGGCCGAGCTGGAGCGCACCCGCTACGACAACCCGCTGTTCTGCGGCATCACGTTCGAGGACTTCACGGCCGGTTATGACACCAACTCCGCCGTCCTCTTCCCCGAGACCATCGCCGTGCGCGAAGCGCCGGAACGATTCTCCTGGGGCGGCATCTTCTGCGACCGCGAGGCCGCCCGCTTCCGTCGGGTGACCGCCGCCGCGGTCGACCTCCTCGGCCTGGAACTGCCTGAGGACATCGCGGCCATGGTCCACGACCAGAAGCGCTGCGAGGAGGCCTTCGTCCTGTGGGACATGGTCCACGACCGCACCCACAGCCACGGCGACCTGCCCTTCGACCCGTTCATGATCAAGCAGCGCCAGCCGTTCTGGATGTACGGCCTGGAGGAGCTGCGCTGCGACCTCACCGCCTTCAAGGAGGCCGTCAAGCTCCAGGCGGACGGCGTCCCGCAGGCCCGCGACGTGCAGTACGCGGTGCTGTTCGACCGCATGTTCCGCTTCCCGGTCACCGGCGAGCGGGTGCGCAACTACGACGGCCTCGGCGGCCAGCTGCTCTTCGCCTACCTGCACAAGCACGACGTGGTGCGCTGGACCGACAACCGGCTCTCCGTCGACTGGGAGCGCGCCCCGCAGGTCACCAACCAGCTGTGCGCCGAGATCGAGAAGCTCTACCGCGACGGCATCGACCGCCCCAAGCTGGTGCACTGGTTCGCCGGCTACGAGCTGGTCGCCACCTACCTCGCCCCGCACCCCGGCTCCAAGTGGGCCAAGGGCCCCGACGCCCTGGACCTGAGCCTGCCGCCGCGCAAGCTCGTCGACGACGTGCTCCCGGACGAGTTTCCGCTCAGCATGTTCTACGAGGCACTGTCCAAGAAACTGAAGAGCGTGATCGCCTCGACCAAGGGCATCACGGCGGGCGGCGCCGAGCAGGTCGCCGCGTGAGCGATCACGTCCAGAACACTGCTGCTACGGAGGCGAAGAAGATGGCGGGGAACGGGGCTCTCAGCGGTGCGGTGATCGCGGTGGCCGGTGCGGGCGGACCCGCCGGCCGGGCGGCGCTGCTCAGGCTCGCCGAGGCGGGCGCGACGGTCGTCGGGGCGGACAACGACCCCGAGCGGCTCTCCGAGGCCGTGGACGCGGCCCGCTACGCCTCCGGCGGCGCCACCGTCACCGGGGACACGGTCGACCTGCTCGACCTGAGGTCCACCCGTGACTGGGCCGCCCACATCGAGAAGGACTTCGGCCGCGTCGACGGTCTGGTCCACCTCGTCGGCGGCTGGCGCGGCAGCGAGACCTTCACCAAGACCAGCCTGGACGACTGGGACTTCCTGGAGCTGCTGCTCGTCAAGACGGTGCAGCACACCTCCCTCGCCTTCCACGAGGCGCTGCAGCGCAGCGAGCGCGGCCGTTACGTCCTGATCAGCGCCGCCGGCGCGACGAAGCCCACCGCGGGCAACGCCGCCTACTCCGCGGCCAAGGCCGCCGCCGAGGCGTGGACCCTCGCCATGGCCGACTACTTCCGCAAGGCCGGGAAGGCGGAGGGCGCCGACGGGCCGACGTCGGCGGCTGCCATCCTGGTGGTGAAGGCGTTGGTGCACGACGCGATGCGCGCCGAGCGCCCCAACGCGAAGTTCGCGGGCTTCACGGACGTCAAGGACCTGGCCGACGCCATCGTCGACGTCTGGAGCGAGCCCGCCGCGGAAGTGAACGGAAAACGTCTGTGGCTGACCGAGCAGCCGTGAACCCCGCCAAGACCGACGCGCGCCGCCGCCATGACCCGGAGGTCCGCGGTTTCGCCAGCGACAACTACGCCGGGGTCCATCCCGAGGTGCTCGCCGCCCTGGCCCTGGCCAACGGCGGGCACCAGGTCGCGTACGGCGAGGACGACTACACCGACAACCTCCAGCGGATCGTGCGCGGCCACTTCGGCGCCGGCGCCGAGGCCTTCCCCGTCTTCAACGGCACCGGCGCCAACGTCGTCGCGCTCCAGGCGGTCACCGACCGCTGGGGCGCGGTGATCTGCGCCGAGAGCGCGCACATCAACGTCGACGAGGGCGGCGCCCCCGAGCGCGTGGGCGGTCTGAAGCTGCTCACCGTGCCCACCCCGGACGGCAAGCTCACCCCCGAGCTGATCGACCGGCAGGCGTACGGCTGGGAGGACGAGCACCGGGCGATGCCGCAGGTGGTGTCGATCACCCAGAGCACCGAGCTGGGCACGCTCTACACGCCCGAGGAGATCCGCGCGATCTGCGAGCACGCCCACGCGCGCGGCATGCGGGTGCACCTGGACGGCTCCCGCATCGCCAACGCGGCGGCCTCGCTGGACGTGCCGATGCGCACCTTCACCAACGCCGTCGGCGTCGACATCCTCTCCCTGGGCGGGACGAAGAACGGCCTGATGTTCGGCGAGGCGGTCGTCGTCATCGACCACGACGCCGTCCGCCGCATGAAGCACATCCGCAAGATGAGCATGCAGCTCGCCTCCAAGATGCGCTTCGTCTCGGTCCAGCTGGAGGCGCTGCTCGCCAAGGACCTGTGGCTGCGCAACGCCCGGCACGCCAACGAGATGGCCCAGCGGCTCGCGGAGGGGGTGCGCGCCGTGCACGGGGTGGAGATCCTCCATCCGGTGCAGGCCAACGGCGTCTTCGCCAAGCTGCCGCACGACGTGGGCGAGCGGTTGCAGAAGCGGTTCCGCTTCTACTTCTGGAACGAGGCCGAGGGCGTCGTGCGCTGGATGTGCTCCTTCGACACCACGGAGGACGACGTGGACGCGTTCGTGGCCGCGCTGAAGGAGGAGATGGCGCGCTGACGAGCCGTCGGCGCCGACCGGGCCGGTTATCTGCATAGTTATGCGGTCACTCGGAAAGTCATTGACTGTCGGGTGATCGCATTCCTATGCTCTGCGGACATGGAGCTGATCCAGAACACGCCCGACCTGTCCGCCTATCTCGCCGCTGACGAGGCGATCGACCATGAACACCCGGTGGTCCGCGAGACCGCCGACCGCCTCGCCGAGGGTGTCGCCGACTCGTATGCCTATGCGCGGACCGCCTACGAGTTCGTGCGCGACACCATCCCGCACTCGCAGGACGCGGGCGATTTGCGCGTCACCTGGCGGGCCTCCGACGTCCTGCGGCTGCGCACCGGCATCTGCCACGCCAAGGCCCATGCCCTGGCAGCGCTGCTGCGGGCCGAGGACATCCCGACGGCCCTGTGCTACCAGCGGCTGACGCTCGACGAGGGCGGCGCGCACATGGTGCACGGACTGGTCGCCGTGCGGTTCAACGGCGCCTGGCACCGGCAGGACCCGCGCGGCAACAAACCGGGCGTCGACGCCCAGTTCTCCCTGGCCGGCGAGCGCCTGGCCTTCCCGGTCGCCCCAGAGGCAAATGAAGTGGACTACCCGGTACTGTACGCTGAACCACATCCGGTCGTGCTGAGCGCCCTCAAGGCCGCCCCCGACCGGCCGTGGCTGTGGAAGGCGCTGCCCACCGCACTCTGATCACCCCGAGGCGACAGAAGATGACATTCACGCTCACCGTGTCCGACGAGGTGCGCGCGCTCGCGCCCGGCTTCACCCATGTGGCGGTCGAGGCCCACGGCCTGACCAACGGCCCGAGCACCGAGGCGAGTGCGGCGCTGCTCGACGACGCGGCCCGCCGGCTGGCCGCACGGCTGGAGGGGCGCGCCCCGCACGAGGATCCGCACATGGCCGCCTGGCGCGAGGTCTACACGGCGTTCGGCTCCAAGCCCTCCCGCACCCGCAACTCGGCCGAGGCGCTGGCGAAGCGGGCCCTGTCCGACGCCGGGCTGCCCCGCATCAACGTCCTCGTCGACGTCTACAACGCGATCAGCGTGGCCCGTCTGATCCCCGTCGGCGGCGAGGACCTGGATCTGATCCAGGGCGGCATGCGCCTGGTACGGGCCACCGGCGACGAGGACTTCACGACCGTGGCCGGCGGCGAGGAGGTCGTCGAGCACCCCGACGCGGGCGAGGTCGTGTGGTGCGACGAGGCCGGCGTCACCTGCCGCCGGTGGAACTGGCGCCAGGGCCCGCGCACCCGCCTGACCGAGCGGACCGCCTCCGGCGTGTTCCTGCTGGAGAGCCTGGCCCCCATGCCGGTGTCCGAGGTCGCGGCGGCGGGGGCCGAACTGGCCGAGCTGCTGGAGAAGTTCAGCCCGGGGGCGCGGGTCACCGTCCACCCGCCGCGGTCCGCGGCCTGAGCGGGCCCCGCCCACGCCCCGGCCGCGCTGCTGCGGGCCTTGCGCCGTCACGTCCCGGCTCGCCCGGCGGCGTCCGCGCGGCGGGCACCGCCGCCGGGGAACGGCGCGCACAGCGCCGCTGTCCCGCGACGGCGACGCGGCACCGGCGCCGTCCGACGTGACGGCACGGGTGTGGCCTCGGCGGGCCGGCCGGGCGCGGTGTCAGTGCGCCTCGGCCAGGCGGATCTGCTCCGGGGTCGGGGCCGTGCCGCCGAGGTGGGCGGGCATCCACCAGGTGTCCTCGGGGCCGCGGGGGCGCACCGGGTAGGCACGCTGCGCGGCCTCCAGCAGCTCCTGGACGCGCTCGCGCAGCCGGCGGGTGATGGCGCCGGCGTACTGGTCGCGCGGGGCCTCGACCGCCTCGCCCACCCTGATGGTGACGGGCGTGTGGCTGCGCCGGAAATTGCGCGGGTGTCCCTTGGTCCACAGCCGCTGCGTGCCCCACACCGCCATCGGGACCAGCGGAACGCCCGCGTCCTGGGCCAGCCGGGCGGCGCCCGACTTGAAGCTCTTCAGGGTGAAGGACTGGGAGATGGTCGCCTCGGGGAAGACCCCGATCACCTCGCCCGAGCGCAGCGAGTCCAGCGCGTGCTCGTAGGCCGCCTCGCCCCGCGCGCGGTCCACGGGGATGTGCTTCATGCCGCGCATCAGCGGACCGGAGATCCGGTGCCGGAAGACCGACTCCTTCGCCATGAAGCGCACCAGGCGCTTCTGCGGGAGCGCCGCCAGGCCGTTGAAGATGAAGTCCAGATAGCTGATGTGATTGCTCACCAGTACGGCGCCGCCCGAGCGCGGAATGTTCTCCGACCCCCGGCAATCGATCCTGAGGTCCCACACCTTGAACATCGTGCGGGCGAGACCGATGACGGGACGGTAGACAAGCTCGGCCATGGGCGGGGTGGACCCTTCTGTCTGTCAGGGAAGGGGGGCTCCCTGCGGAAGTTACGCTGCCGTAGGTTTACGGCATGTCGCAGATCGTGCCCGAAGAACGGCCGGGGAGCCAGCCCGCGTGCCCGTCCACGGCGAGATCCTCGTCACGTCGGCCCAATGCCGCGGCGAGCGCCCCGCCGCCGCGGCCGGGAATCAACCGCGGCCGCCCGAGCGCTGAAGGCTGAGGACGGCCGGCGCGGCGCGGGTGCACGACGGTGCGACGGCGTCGCCGGGAGCGGCGGCGCGAGCGGGAGAAGAAGGAGAGTGCGGTGCGGGAGCACGCCAGCGAGGAGAACGGACGGCTCGGCGCCGCCCGGCTGGGCGAGGACCTGGGCGAGCGCGCCACTCTGGTGCAGTTCTCCACCGCCTTCTGCGCCCCCTGCCGGGCGACCCGCCGGGTCCTCGGCGAAGTGGCCCGCATGGTGCCCGGCGTGGTCCACGTCGAGATCGACGCCGAGGACCGCCTGGACCTCGTGCGTGAACTCGGCATCCTCAGGACCCCCACCGTGCTGGTCCTGGACGCGGCCGGCCGCGTCGTGCGGCGGGCCGCCGGGCAGCCGCGCAGGGCGGACGTCATCGCGGCCCTCGGCGAGGCTGTCTGACGTGCCGTCCGTCACCGTGAGGCATCTCCCATGTGCCCGGCGCCACTTGACTGCGCCCGTCGCCTGTCGTCAGCCTGACCGTATGGACTGGGAACTCCTTCTCTTCGCACGGGTGCACGTCGATCTGGCCCGTACCGCGAGCGCGCGCTGTCCGGGTTGTTGAGCAGCGACGGATCCCGCCCGGCCCACCAGCAGAAGGACAACTCCATGACGGCCACCTCCGGCCTCGGCGCCGCCGGCGCCCTCCAGTTCGCCTCGCCCGACCTGCTGCGGTCCGTCTTCCGGCGGCACGCGGCGGGCGTGGCGGTGATCACCGCGCGTGGGGAGGCGGGTCCGGTCGGCTTCACCGCGACCTCCCTGACCTCCGTCTCCGCCGAGCCCCCGCTGATCTCGTTCGGCATCGGCACCGGCGCCTCCAGCTGGCCGGCCGTCTCCGTCGCCGATCACATCGGTGTGCACATACTCGGCGAGCACCAGGAGGAACTGGCCGCCACCTTCGCCCGCAGCGGCGCCGACCGCTTCGGCGCGCCCACCTCCTGGCGGGACGGACCCGAGAACGTCCCCGTGCTCGACGGCGTGCTGGCGTGGCTGGTCTGCCGGGTCGTCGCACGGGTCCCGGCGGGCGACCACCGCATCGTCCTCGCCGAGGTGGTCCTCGGCGACCCCGCGGGCTCCGGCCGGCCGCTGCTGTACCACCAGGGTCGCTTCAGCGGCCTGCGCGACTGACCGACGGCCTCCGCCCGCCCCCGGATCTGCGGAGGCGTCGAGTTCCGGTTACGCTGCGTTGCGAAGGTCACAGTTCAAAGCGCTTGCTTAGCGGGAATGAACTGGGTGTACTGACGAGTAATATTCCGCTCGGAGCGCGGGGTCGCCCCGACCGGGATCGGCCGCTTCAGGCGCCTATGCTGCCTGCAAGAGGGCAGCCCTGGAAATGACGATGCAGTAGGAGAGCCGGCGTGAGCTTGAGGATCGTTGTCACTGTGAAGTACGTGCCCGACGCCACTGGCGACCGGCACTTCGCCGATGACCTGACCGTGGACCGGGACGACGTGGACGGTCTGCTCTCCGAGCTGGACGAGTACGCGGTCGAGCAGGCGCTGCAGATCGCCGAGGACGCCGACGACGCCGAGGTCACCGTGCTGACGGTGGGCCCGGAGGACGCCAAGGACGCGCTGCGCAAGGCCCTGTCGATGGGCGCCGACAAGGCGATCCACGTCGAGGACGACGACCTGCACGGCACGGACGCCATCGGCACCTCGCTGGTGCTGGCGAAGGCGGTCGAGAAGGCCGGTTACGACCTGGTGATCTCCGGCATGGCCTCCACCGACGGCACCATGGGCGTCGTCCCGGCCCTGCTGGCCGAGCGCCTGGGCGTCCCGCAGGTCACCCTGCTGTCCGAGGTGTCGGTCGAGGACGGCACGGTCAAGGGACGTCGCGACGGCGACGCCGCCTCCGAGCAGCTGGAGGCCTCCCTCCCGGCCGTCGTGTCGGTGACCGACCAGTCGGGCGAGGCCCGCTACCCCTCCTTCAAGGGCATCATGGCGGCCAAGAAGAAGCCGGTGCAGTCCTGGGACCTGTCCGACCTGGACATCGACGCGGACGAGGTCGGCCTGGAGAACGCGTACACCACGGTCGAGTCGGCCTCCGAGCGCCCGGCCCGTACCGCGGGCACGATCGTCAAGGACGAGGGCGAGGGCGGCAAGCAGCTCGCCGAGTTCCTCGCGGGCCAGAAGTTCATCTGAAGCCCGGCTCGCTGACCGCCCCTCATACTTCGCACAGCAGGAGAGAAGAAGTCCCATGGCTGAAGTTCTCGTCTACGTCGACCACGTGGACGGCGCCGTCCGCAAGCCCATCCTGGAGCTGCTGACCCTGGCCCGCCGCGTCGGCGAGCCCGTCGCCGTCGCCCTCGGTGGCGGCGCCGCCGACACCGCCGCCACGCTCGCCGAGCACGGCGCGGTGAAGGTCCTCACCCACGAGGCCGCCGAGTACGCCGACTACCTCGTCGTCCCGAAGGTCGACGCGCTGCAGGCCGCCGTCGAGGCGGTCTCCCCGGCCGCCGTCCTGGTCCCGTCCTCCGCGGAGGGCAAGGAGATCGCCGCCCGCCTCGCGCTGCGCATCGGCTCGGGCATCATCACCGACGCCGTCGACCTGGAGGCCGGCGACGAGGGCCCCGTGGCCACGCAGTCGGTGTTCGCCGCCTCCTTCACCACCAAGTCCCGCGTCTCCAAGGGCACTCCGGTCATCACGGTCAAGCCCAACAGCGCGGCCGTGGAGGCCGCCCCGGCCGCCGGCGCGGTCGAGGCGCTGTCCGTGTCCTTCTCCGCGCAGGCCACCGGCACCAAGGTCACCGGCCGTACGCCGCGTGAGTCGACGGGCCGCCCCGAGCTGACCGAGGCCGCGATCGTGGTCTCCGGCGGCCGTGGCGTCAACGGCGCGGAGAACTTCGCGCTCATCGAGGCCCTCGCCGACTCCCTCGGCGCGGCCGTCGGCGCCTCCCGCGCCGCCGTCGACGCCGGCTGGTACCCGCACACCAACCAGGTCGGCCAGACCGGCAAGAGCGTGTCGCCGCAGCTGTACATCGCCAACGGCATCTCCGGCGCGATCCAGCACCGCGCCGGCATGCAGACCTCGAAGACCATCGTCGCGGTCAACAAGGACGCCGAGGCTCCGATCTTCGACCTCGTCGACTACGGCGTCGTCGGCGACCTCTTCGAGGTCGTCCCCCAGCTGACCGAGGAGATCAAGACCCGCAAGGGCTGACACTCCCCGGCCGGCCGGACCCGGTCCTCACGAGGCCCCCGTGACCCACGCGGTCGCGGGGGCCTCGGCATGCCCCGGTTGTCCGGGGCCCGCCGATGGCTCAGGCTGCGGACAGGTGTTGACCGGCGGGAAGATCCACGGATAACTTCGTAGTGCGGATTGTCGATTCCGTACAGCGGAAAACAGGAGGGTGTGGGAATGGGTCAGGGCCAGCAGGAGAAGGTGGCGACGAGCCTCGCGGGCGCCGTCAGCGAGGAGATCAGCGCCTCCCTCGCCCCGGTCGACGCCGAGCTGGAGCGCCGCTATCCGGGCGACCCGGGCACCCGCCAGCCCGTCCACACCGTCTACGTCCCCGGTGACGTCTTCGCCGCCGACACCGTCCGCTCCTGGGGCGACCGCGCGCTCGCCGCGCTCGACGAGCACGCCCCCGACGCCGCCGCCTTCGCCGAGGTCCTCGGCCTCGGAGACGAACTCGCCGAACCCGTCTACTCCCGCGTCCGCGCCAAGCTGGAGCGCGAGCCGATCGAGGACCTGCGCATCGACTTCGAGGACGGCTACGGCCCCCGCCCCGACGCCGAGGAGGACGAGGCCGCCGCCCGCGCCGCGCGTCTGGTCGCGGAGGCGTACGCCGACGGCACGGCCGCCCCGTACATGGGCATCCGCATGAAGTGCATGGAGGCGGCGGTCCGCGACCGGGGCATCCGCACCCTCGACGTCTTCCTCACCGGTCTGATGGCGGCCGGCGGCCTGCCCGACGGACTGGTCCTGACCCTGCCGAAGGTGACCTACCCCGAGCAGGTCACCGCGATGGTCCGGCTCCTGGAGGCCTTCGAGAAGGCGCACGCCCTGGAGCCCGGCCGGCTCGGCTTCGAGATCCAGATCGAGACCAGCCAGTCCATCCTCGCCGCCGACGGCACCGCCGCCGTCGCCCGTATGATCCAGGCCGCCGAGGGCCGGGCCACCGGACTGCACTACGGCACCTTCGACTACAGCGCCTGCCTCGGTGTCTCCGCCGCCTACCAGGCCAGCGACCACCCGGCCGCCGACCACGCCAAGGCCGTCATGCAGGTCGCCGCGGCCGGCACCGGCGTACGTGTGTCGGACGGCTCCACCAACGTCCTGCCCGTCGGCCCGACCGAGAAGGTGCACGACGCCTGGCGGCTGCACTTCGGCCTCACCCGCCGCGCCCTGGCCCGCGCCTACTACCAGGGCTGGGACATGCACCCCGGGCACATCCCCACCCGGTACGCGGCCGTGTTCGCCTTCTACCGCGAGGGCTTCGAGCAGGCCGCCGCCCGGCTGTCCCGCTACGCCAACCGCACGGCCGGCGACGTCATGGACGAGCCCGCCACCGCCAAGGCGCTCAGCGGCTACCTGCTGCGCGGCCTGGACTGCGGCGCCCTCGACATCTCCGAGGTGGCCCGCCTCACCGGCCTGACCCGGGCCGACCTGGAGGGCTTCGCCGCCCCGCGCCGGGGCGACCTGACGGCGTCCGCCCAGTAGGGGAGCGCCGCACCGTCACAGGCGGGCGTGACCGCGGCGGGCGCCGCGGACGCGCCCGCCTTCCTCACGCCCTCGGGCCGCCCGCTCAGGCCGGCGGGGGCAGTTCGCCCGAGCCGCGCTCTATCAGCCGGGTCGGCAGTTCGATCCGCTCGGGACCGAGCGGACTGCCGTCCAGTTGGCGGAAGAGGCGTTCGGCGGCGGTGCGGCCGAGGGCCGCCGCGTCCTGGGCGACGACGGTGACGCCCGGCTGGAGCAGATCGGCCAGTTCGATGTCGTCGAAGCCGACGAGCGCGACGGGGCGGGGCAGTCCGGCCAGCACCCGGATGACGGTGACGGTCACCCGGTTGTTGCCCGTGAAGACGGCGGTGACGGGATCCGGCCCGGAGAGCATCTCCTCGGCCGCCCGGCGCACCCGCTCCGGGTCCGTGACGCCCAGCGACATCCACGAAGCCTCGACCGGTATGCCCGCGTCCTCCATGGCCGCCCGGTAGCCGCGCAGCCGCTCGGCGGCGGTGTGGATCCGGGGCATGTCGCCGATGAAGCCGATCCGGCGGTGGCCGTGGGCGATCAGGTGCGCGACGCCGTCCCGGGCGCCGCCGAAGTTGTCCGACAGCACCACGTCGGCGTCGATCCGCCCGGCGGGCCGGTCCACGAACACCGTCGCGACGCCGGCCTTGATCTCCGGCTCCAGGTACCGGTGGTCGTCGCCGGCCGGGATGACGACCAGCCCGTCCACCCGCCGCGCGCACAACGCCAGCGCCAGTTCCTGCTCGCGCTCCGGGTCCTCGGCGCTGGAGCCGTTGATGAGCAGCGCGCCGTGCGCCCGGGCGACCTCCTCGACCGCGCGGCTGAGCGGCCCGTAGAACGGGTCGGCGAGGTCCTCCAGCACCAGCCCGATGCTCGCCGTGCGGCCCTTGCGCAGCACCCGGGCGCTGTCGTTGCGGCGGAAGCCCAGGGCGTCGATGGCCTCCTGGACCCGGCGCTCGGTGTCGGGGGTGACGCCGGGCTCGCCGTTGACGACGCGGGAGACGGTCTTGAGGCCCACGCCGGCCCGGGCCGCCACGTCCTTCATGGTCGGACGGTTGCCGTAACGGGTCCCGGAGAGGCGGTCCGGGCGGCGGTCGCCGGGGCGGTCGGCCCGGCGGGCGGTCTCTGGCACGATGCGGCGTCCTGTCCTGCTCGTCGACGCGGGGACGTCGGTCCCCGGAGGCGATTACTGATGTGGCGTCGAGCATAGAGCCTGGACAACGTTGTCATGGGCGCGAGAGACTGTCCATCGCACACTCGGCCCGCCGCCCCACCGCGCGACCGCGACTGTGCCCGCCTCTTGGTTCCTTCACGGTTGACGGGGAGATCCGACTCTGATGCACACCGACCCAGTGCCCCGACAGGCATCGTTCGCCCCGTCGCGACGCCCGGCACGCCCTCTCGCCGCACCCGTCGAGAGCCCGGGTGCGCCGCCCGGCACGGGGGCTTCCGGCCGGCTTGCCGAGAGCACGCACCGTACACCGCTGCCCGACGGGGGGACCTCCCCCTCCGGGGCGCTGGTGGCCGCGCTCGACATCGGCGGTACGAAGATCGCAGCGGCCCTGGTGGACGGCCGCGGCGACATCCTGGTGCGCGCCCAGCGCGCGACGCCCGCGCAGGAGGACGGCGACACCGTGATGCGGGCGGTGACGGACGTCCTCGGCGAGCTGACCACGTCGCCGCTGTGGGGGCGGGTCGTGGCCCTGGGGATCGGCAGCGCCGGGCCCGTGGACGCCTCCGCGGGCACCGTCAGCCCGGTCAACGTGCCGGGCTGGCGCGGCTACCCGCTGGTGGAGCGGGTCCGCTCGGCGGTCGGGGGGCTGCCCGTGGAGCTGATCGGCGACGGGGTCGCCATCACCGCGGCCGAGCACTGGCAGGGCGCCGCCCGCGGCCACGACAACGCGCTGTGCATGGTGGTCTCCACCGGCGTGGGCGGCGGTCTGGTGCTGGGCGGCCGGCTGCACCCGGGCCCGACGGGCAACGCCGGGCACATCGGGCACATCAGCGTCGACCTGGACGGCGACCCGTGCCCGTGCGGCTCGCGCGGCTGCGTGGAGCGCATCGCCAGCGGCCCGAACATCGCCCGCCGCGCGCTGGCGGACGGCTGGCGGCCGGGCTCCGACGGCGACGCCTCGGCCGCCGCGGTGGCCGCCGCCGCCCGTGCCGGGGATCCGGTCGCCATGGCCTCCTTCGCCCGCGCGGCACGGGCCCTGGCCGCGGGCATCGCCGCCACCGCGACCCTCGTCGAGATCGACATCGCCGTCATCGGCGGCGGTGTGGGCAAGGCGGGCGACGTGCTCCTCGACCCGCTGCGCAAGGCCCTGGCCGATTACGCCACCCTGTCCTTCGTGCAGCGTCTGACGGTCGTCCCGGCCCGGATGGGCACGGACGCCGGCCTGGTCGGAGCGGCCGCCGCCGCGCTGGCCGGACCGGCGAAGGCGGCGGCCGCCGGCGTCTGACCCTGCCCGCTGCCCGCCGGGTTCCGCCGCGTCCGGCGGGCAGCGGGCACGCCGGTGGTGGTCCCGGTCACCGGGCTCCGCCCCGTCCGGGCGGTGGCGGACCCCGTCGAGGGCGGGCCCGCCCGGTGACGGGCGGAAACCCCGCCGGGGCGACGATGTGCGCGGTGCGGGCAGGGGCCTGCCGTGGATGGCCGTGCGGGGCAGGGGCCCGCCGGGGCCGGCCGTGCCGGGCCGGGCGCGTCCTGGGCCCGGGCGGACCGAGATGCGGGCCCGGAGGTTCCGCATCTTCGGCCCGCGGTGCCGTGACCGACCGCGTCCCACGCCGTTGAGCAGGCATGAAGAAGCGCAGCATGCTCGCCCTCGCCTCCCTCGCCACCGGCTTCGTGGTCGCCGCCGTCAGCCCCTCGCACGCCACCGGCCATCCGGCCACCGGCGACGCGAAGGCCAGGGAAGCCGTGGGCGCCCTGGACCATTCCGTCGACCACGAAGACCCCGCCGACGACGGCCGGGCCCCGGCGGAGCGGGGCTGAGCCCGCCGGCAGACCGTTCCCGGCACGGCGCCGGCGTCCCCGTCGCGGGGGCGCCGGCGCCGTCTCGTGCACGTCCTCAACTGGGCCTGGTTTCCATGGCAGGGTGGAGCGGGCAAGCCACAGGGGGCCAACAGAAGAGGGGGACCAGTGACCGTCGTCTGGATCAACGGCACGTTCGGTGCGGGCAAGAGCACCACCGCACGGGAACTGATCGAGCTGATCCCGAACAGCACGCTCTTCGACCCCGAGGTGATCGGCGGCGCACTCGCGCACCTGCTGCCGCCCAAACACCTCGCCGAGGTCGGCGACTTCCAGGACCTGCCGATCTGGCGGCGGCTGGTGATCGACACGGCGGCGGCCATGCTCGCCGAGCTCGGCGGCACCCTGGTGGTGCCCATGACCTTGCTGCGCCAGGAGTACCGCGACGAGATCTTCGGCGGCCTCGCCGCCCGCCGCATCGATGTCCGGCACATCCTCCTCGCGCCGGCCGAAACGATCCTGCGGGAGCGGATCGCCGGGCGCGAGGTCCCGCCCGACCTGCCCGACGGCGAACTGCGGATACGCCAGTGGTCCTACGACCACATAGAGCCCTACCGGGCGGCCCTCGCCTCCTGGCTCACCGCCGACGCCCACGTCGTCGACACCGGCGCCCTGACCCCGTACGAGACGGCCTTCCGTATCGCCGAGGCGGTCGGCAGCGGCACCGTGCCCGCCTGCGACATCGTGCAGACCCCGGAGCCCACCGCGGAGACCGTCGCCTCCGGTGTGCTCCTCTTCGACGAGCGGGACCGGGTGCTGCTCGTCGACCCCACCTACAAGCCCGGCTGGGAGTTCCCCGGCGGGATCGTCGAGCCCGGCGAGGCGCCGGCCCGCGCCGGGATCCGCGAGGTCGCCGAGGAGACCGGGATACGGCTGGAGGAGGTGCCGCGGCTGCTCGTCGTCGACTGGGAGTCGCCCAGACCTCCCGGCTTCGGCGGGCTGCGGCTGCTGTTCGACGGCGGCCGGCTGGACTCCGAGGCGGCCGGCCGGCTGCTGCTGCCCGGGCCCGAGCTGCGCGACTGCCGCTTCGTCACCGAGCGGGAGGCCGCGACCCTGCTCCCGCCCGTCCGCTATGAACGGCTGCGCTGGGCGCTGCGGGCCCGGGAACGCGGCGCGGCGGTGTACCTGGAGGCGGGCGTGCCGGTGGGCTGAGGGGCCGTACGTCCACGTCCCGGGACCCGGACGGGGGACGGCGGGGTCCCGGGACCCCGCGGCGCGCCCCGGCGAGTCCCGCACGGGGTGCCTGCCGGCCGCCTCGCGCGGCGCCTGACCGCCCCCTCGGTCACCGGCGCGCCGTGCCCGGAGCGGATTGCCTCCGCTCCCCGTCGCGGTGAGCCGCTGGAAGGAGGCGAGGGGCCGGGCCCGGCCGGGGTCGAGGACGCCCGGCCCGGTCCATGCCGCACGGCGCGACCGCGGGCCCAAGCCCTGTTCGGAGCGGAGTCCCGCCGCCCCGGGCCAAGCCGCCCTCCGGCTCAGCTCGCCGCGTAGTTGCGCAGGAACAGCGCCTCCGCGACCGACAGCCGCTCCAGCTCCTCGGGGGAGACGCTCTCGTTGACGGCGTGGATCTGCGCCTCGGGCTCGCTCAGGCCGATCAGCAGGATCTCGGCCCGCGGGTAGAGCGAGGCGAGGGTGTTGCACAGCGGGATGGAGCCGCCCTGGCCCGCGTACTGCATCTCCTCGCCGGGGTAGGCGACCGCCATCGCGTCGGCCATCGCCTGGTAGGCCGGGCTGGTGGTGTCGGCGCGGAAGGCCTGGCCCTGGCCGATCGGCTCGGTGCGCACCCGGGCGCCCCACGGCGTGTGCGCCTCCAGGTGGGCCTGGAGCAGCTTGGTCGCCTCGGCCGCGTCGACGCCCGGCGGCACCCGCAGGCTGATCAGCGCGCGGGCCGCGGCCTGCACCGACGGGGTGGCGCCGACGACCGGCGGGCAGTCGATGCCGAGGACGGTGACGGCCGGGCGGGCCCAGATGCGGTCGGCGACCGTGCCCGAACCGATCAGCCCGACGCCGTCGAGCACCTTGGCGTCCTTGCGGAACTGCTCCTCGTCGTACTGCAGTCCGTCCCAGGCCGCGTCGCAGGCCAGGCCGTCCACGGTCGTCGAACCGTCCTCGGCGCGCAGCGAGTCCAGGGCGCGGATCAGCGCGCCGAGGGCGTCGGGGGCGGCGCCGCCGAACTGGCCGGAGTGAAGGTTGCCCTCCAGGGTGTCGACCTGGACGCGCATCAGGGTCATGCCGCGCAGGGTGGAGGTGACGGTGGGCAGGCCGACGCGGAAGTTGCCGGCGTCGCCGATCACGATGGCGTCGGCCGTGAGCAGCTCGGGGTGCTGCTCGGCGTAGCGCTCCAGGCCACCGGTGCCCTGCTCCTCGGAACCCTCGACGATGATCTTCACGGCGACCGGTATGCCGCCGTCGGCCTTGAGGGCGCGCAGCGCGAGCAGGTGCATGATGAACCCGCCCTTGCAGTCGGCGCTGCCGCGCCCGTACCAGCGGCCGTCGCGCTCGGTCAGCTCGAACGGCGGGGTGATCCAGGCGGCCTCGTCCAGCGGCGGCTGCACGTCGTAGTGGGCGTACAGGAGGACCGTCCTGGCGCCCTCGGGGCCGGGCAGGCAGCCGTACACCGACTGGGTGCCGTCGGGGGTGTCGAGCAGGGCCAGGTCGGTGAAGCCCTCGGCGCGCAGCGCGTCGACGATCCAGGCGGCGGCGCCCTCGCTCTCGCTGCGCGGATACTGGTCGAAGTCCGCCACCGACTTGAAGGCCACCAGTTCGGCGAGTTCCGCCTTGGCCCTGGGCATCAGGGAGGCGACGGTCTCGGCGACCTGATTCGACGACATGGGCACGCTCCTTGTGGGTGCGACGTCGCACTCGTGAGCACGTGTCGGGGTACTCGCGGGCGCTGGTGTTTCTGCGGGTGATCGACTCAGCGTAGGCGCCTTTCGGCGGCCGGGGCGCCCACGCTGCCGATCCTCCCACAGAGGACCTCGCCGCCGACCGCCGTAGGATGCGTGGGACAGCAGCGGCAGCCGGCTTGATCTGGAGCGGTAGACCATCGTGAGCAGCGAAAACTCTTCGGCGGACGACGTGCGGCAGGTGTGGGACGTCGTCGTGGTGGGCGCGGGACCCGCGGGGGCCTCGGCGGCCTACGCGGCGGCGGTCGCGGGGCGGCGCGTGCTCCTGCTGGAGAAGGCGGAGCTGCCGCGCTACAAGACGTGCGGCGGCGGCATCATCGGCCCGTCCCGCGACTCGCTGCCGCCCGGCTTCGAACTCCCGCTGAAGGACCGCGTGCACGCGGTGACGTTCTCGAACAACGGGCGCTTCACCCGTACCCGCCGCTCCAAGCAGATGCTGTTCGGGCTGATCAACCGGCCCGAGTTCGACCAGCAGCTCGTCGAGCACGCGCAGAAGGCCGGCGCCGAGCTGCGCACCGGCGCCACCGTCTCCCGGGTCGAGCAGCACGGCTCGTCGGTGCCGGACCGGCGTACGGTCGCCGTGGTGCTCCAGGGCGGCGAGACGGTCCTGGCGCGGGCGGTGGTCGGCGCCGACGGCAGCGCGAGCCGCATAGGCGCCCACGTCGGCGTCAAACTGGACCAGGTGGACCTCGGCCTGGAGGCGGAGATCCCGGTGCCCCAGACCGTGGCCGAGGACTGGCGCGGGCGGGTGCTGATCGACTGGGGCCCGATGCCCGGCAGCTACGGCTGGGTCTTCCCCAAGGACGACACGCTGACGGTCGGCGTGATCTCGGCCCGCGGCGAGGGCGCCGCCACCAAGCGGTACCTGGAGGACTTCATCGCCCGCCTGGGCCTGGCCGGCTTCGAGCCGAGCGTCTCCTCCGGGCATCTGACGCGGTGCCGAGCCGAGGACTCGCCGCTGTCGCGCGGGCGGGTGCTGGTGTGCGGCGACGCGGCCGGGATGCTGGAGCCGTGGACGCGCGAGGGCATCTCGTTCGCCCTGCGGTCCGGGCGGCTCGCGGGGGAGTGGGCGGTGCGGATCGCCGAGGCCCACGACGCGGTCGACGCCCGGCGCCAGGCGCTGAATTACGCGTTCGCGATCAAGGCGGGGCTCGGCGTCGAGATGGCCGTCGGCAAGCGGATGCTCGCGGTCTTCGAGCGCCGTCCCGGCCTCTTCCACGCCGCGCTGACCGGTTTCCGCCCGGCCTGGAAGGCGTTCAGGGACATCACCCAGGGTTCGACCTCGCTGGGCGAGCTGGTCCGCAGCCACCCGATGGCCCAGCGGGCCCTGTCCGTGATGGACCGCAGGGCCGCCACGCCCGTCCCGCCCGTCGAGCGGGACGCCGAGGACGCCCAGGACGCGGAGGACTCGGTCAGTCCGTGACCGTGATGCGGAAGACCGGGTGGTCGCCGGCGGCCGCGGCGAGCTCCTCGTCGGAGGACTTGGCGGTGACCCCCTGGAAGTACTGGTTGACCTCCCAGCCCCACTTCTCCAGGTAGGTCCGCAGGACCGGGAGCTTCTCCGCGTCGGGGAGCTCCACCGCGGTGAACGCGCGCACCTTCCGGCCGACGCGCAGTTCCCCGCCGCCCGCGGCGCGCATGTTGCGCACCCACTGGGAGTGGCCGCGGGCCGAGACGAGGTACTGCCCGCCCTCGTACGTGTGCGGGTTGACCGGGATGCGCTGGAGCTTGCCGCTCTTGCGGCCGCGCACGGACATCTCCGCCGTGCCCGCGAGGCTCAGTCCGTGCCGGGCCAGCCAGCCGATCACGCCGTTCAGACGGACGTTCACAGGGCTGCCCTGGAGGTAGTACGGCGACGACGGCATGGTGACCCCCACAGATTCGGGAGAGCGGTGCTCTCGCTTCCGGGTTCCAGTGTGCACGGATCGCCGCTCCGGGGCAAGAGCAGTGCTCTCTTTTCTGTGCGGCGCTCTCTTTTGTGTGCGGTGCTCCGGAATCGTGGAACACTACTCCCATGAACACCGCCAAGGGAGCCCGCGCACGGGCCAGGACGGAGATCACCGCGGCCATCAAGGAGGCGGCGCGCGGACAGCTGGCCGCCGAGGGCGCCGCGAAACTCTCGCTGCGCGCCGTGGCCCGTGAACTCGGCATGGTCTCCTCCGCGCTGTACCGGTACTTCCCCAGCCGCGACGACCTGCTGACCGCGCTCATCATCGACGCCTACGACTCGCTCGGCGCCACCGCCGAGACCGCCCACCGCGCGGTCGCGGACGCCGGGCCCCTGGAACGCTGGACCACCGTCTGCGAGGCGGTACGCGGCTGGGCGCTCGCCCATCCGCACGAGTACGCCCTGATCTACGGCTCGCCCGTGCCCGGCTACACCGCGCCTCGGACGACCGTGCCGGCCGCGGCCCGCGTCGGCCTCCTGCTCATCGGCATCGTCCGCGACGCCCACGAGCAGGGCCGCCTGACCGGCCCCGCGCTCCCCGGCGAACTGCGCAGGGAGGCCGAGCGGATGACCGCCGACCTCGCCCCCGACCTGCCGCCCGAGATCGCGACGGCGCTCGTCGCCGCCTGGGCGCAGCTGTACGGACTCGTCGGGTTCGAGCTGTTCGGGCAGTTCAACCGGGTGGTGGAGGACCGGGAACCGTTCTTCCGGCACGCGGTGGTCCGGCTCGCGCACGGGGTGGGCCTTCCCTCCTGACCGCACCGACCGCGGCGCCGGTGCCGACCGCGCTCACCGGCCGCCCGCCGCCGTCAGGGGCCGTACTCCCCGGGGAGTACGGATGATCACCTCTCCGGGCCGACGCACGGGCGGTGCGCGGCGTCTAGCGTGGCGGTCATGGAAGAGCAGCGCGTCCGCCGGGGCGGCCCGCCGCGGCGGTGGCGGCACGGCCCGCCGTGGTGGAACCGCGCCGACGGACGCAGCGCGCCCGGCCGGCCCGCCGGGAGCGGGGGGACGCCGGGCCCACGCGCCGACAGCCCGGGCGCGCCGGGGCCGTACTCCCAGAGCCCGGACGCGTCAGGCCCGCACATCGGAGGGCGGGGCGTGCCCGGCCCGCACCGGCCCTGGCTCTCCACCGTGCTGTGCACCGCCCTCGTGCTCGCCGGCTCCCACTTCGCCGCCCGGGGCCAGCACGGCCACCGCGAGCCGCTGGACGGCTACGCGTACGCGCTGCTGCTCGTGGCCTCGGGCCTGCTGCTGTGGCGCCACCGGCACCCCGGCCTCGTGGCGTACGGCACCGCGGCGGCCACACTGGCCTACCTCGCCGCCGGATACCCCTACGGGCCGGTGTTCGCGGCCGTCGCCGTCAGCTGCTTCAGCGCCGTCGTCGCCGGACACCGCCGCGCCGCCTGGACGTCGGTCGGGCTGCTGTGGGCGGGGCACGCGCTGATCGCGCTCTGGCTGTACCGGTGGCTGCCGCCGCCCGGTGACGGCCCCTCCTCCTGGGGGCAGGAACTCGTCGTCGCCACCTGGGTGGTGGCCGTCGTCGCCGTCTCCGAACTGGCCCGGGCCCGCCGCGAGCAGTGGGCCCAGGAACGCGCCGAGCGCGCCCGGGCGGCCCGGCGGCGCGCCGACGAGGAACGGCTGCGCATCGCCCGTGAGCTGCACGACGTCCTCGCGCACAGCATCTCCGTCATCAACGTGCAGGCGGGCGCCGGCCTCGCCCTCCTGGACATCGATCCCGAACAGGCCCGTACGGCGCTCACCGCCATCAGGGCCGCCAGCAAGGAGGCGCTCGGCGAGGTGCGGCAGGTGCTCGACACGCTGCGCACCCCCGGCGACGCGCCGCGCGCCCCGGCGCCCGGCCTCGGCCGACTGCCCGAACTGGTGGAGCAGGCGGCCGGCGCCGGCCTCACCGTCGAGGTCGACGGCGACCCGCCCCGGCTGCCGCCCGGCACCGACCTCGCCGCGTTCCGCATCGTCCAGGAGGCCCTGACCAACGTCGTACGGCACTCCGGTTCGCGGCACGCGCGGGTACGCCTCGATCAGGACGGCGGCGCGCTGCGGCTGCGCGTCGACGACGACGGGCCCGCGACCGGCGCGGCAGCGGGCGGCAGCGGCAACGGACTGGCCGGGATGCGGGAGAGGGCCGCCGCGCTCGGTGGCACGATCGACGCGGGCGCGCGCCCCGACGGCGGCTGGCGGGTGCTGGCCGTACTGCCCCTGACGACCGAGGAGGACGACCGGTGATCCGTGTGCTGCTCGCCGACGACCAGTCGCTGGTCCGGGCCGGGTTCCGGGCGCTGCTCGACGCCCAGCCGGACATCGAGGTCACCGGGGAGGCCGCCGACGGCGAGGAGGCCCTGCGCCAGGTGCGCGGTCTGCGCCCGGACGTCGTGCTGATGGACATCCGCATGCCGGTGCTGGACGGCCTGGCCGCCACCCGCCGCCTCACGGACGATCCCTCCCTGGCGGACGTCAGGGTGGTCATGCTGACCACCTTCGAACTCGACGAGTACGTCTTCGAGGCGATCCGCTCGGGCGCCTCCGGCTTCCTCGTCAAGGACACCGAACCGGACGAACTGCTGCGCGCGGTACGGGCGGTGGTCGCCGGTGACGCCCTGCTGTCGCCGGGCGTCACCCGCCGGCTGATCGCCGAGTTCGCCGCCCGCTCCAAGGAGCCCGCGGCGGCCGACGCCCTCGGCCGGCTCACCGAGCGCGAACGCGAGGTCATGGCCTTGGTCGGCATCGGCCTGTCCAACGAGGAGATCGCCCGCCGCCTGGTCGTCAGCCCCCTCACCGCCAAGACCCACGTCAGCCGCACCATGGTCAAGCTCGGCGCCCGCGACCGCGCTCAACTGGTCGTCCTCGCCTACGAGTCGGGGCTCGTACGGCCGGGCTGGCTGGGCTGAGGCCCGCGCGGCGCCGACGGCCTGCGGCTCAGACGATCGCCGAGGTCTCCCGCCACAGCGCGGCGAGCGAGGCGTCGCCCGTCACGCTCGGCACCGACGCCCGGTTCCACAGCGCCAGGTACAACCGGTCCGCCGGACCGGCGAGTTCGGCGTCGGCCGCGCCGAGGGCGTCCCGCGCCGTGACCGGCGGCCCGTCCGACAGCCGTACGGTCCACACCGCCTCGTCGCCCTCGCCGGCGTCCGTGGCGCGTACCCGCAGGACGCGCGGCTCGGGAACGCGGACCCGGCTCCTGGAGCGGGCGTGGAAGCCGCGCAGCAGCTCGTCGACGCCGTCCACGGCGAAGTCGGCGTCGATCGCCGTCGGGTCGCCGCCGCGCGCCGACTCGGCGTCGAAGCGGTGGACGGCCGTCTCGTGCGCCTGCCGCCGGGTCCAGAAGGCCAGGGGCGAGGGGGGATCCTGGGGCGCGGGGTGGAACGTCCAGCACCGCACCTCGGCCGGCGCCTTCGCCAGGGTCCGCACGAGCCGGCGGTGGCTGTCCCGGTACCAGGCCACCAGTGCGGCGCCGTCGAGATCCGGCGGATCGCCCATGGGGCGGGGCGAGGTGTGGCCGTCGGCGACGAACGCGGCGGCCCACTCGTGCACCGTGCCCGTGTGCCTCAGCAGGTCGCGCACCCGCCATCCCGGGCAGGACGGCACCTCGGCGTCGGTCCCCGCCTCCTCGGCCGCCGCGGCCAGCAGCGCGCCCTCCCGGTCGAGCACGTCAAGGAACTCGGCAGTCTTCATTCCAGGAAGTGTGCCCGACGGGCACCTGTCCGGACAGGGCCGTCCCGCCCCTCGGGCGGACGAGGCGCCACCCTGCCCGCGGGGCGGGCGCGCCGGTGGCGGGGCGGGCGCCGCCGAGGGGCGCCACGGCGTTCCGGGCCGGTCCGGCACCGGGTCGGCGTACGTCGCGTTGCGCTCGTACCCCGATGGAGGTGGGCTGGTGAGGACCCCTACTTCCCACGCTCGGGCGGCGATCATGACGATGTCCCCCTTCGGCGCCTCCTTCGGCGGCCAGGACCCGTTCTCCGAGATCCTCAACCGCTTCTTCGGCATGACGCCGGCCGCCTCGCCGCCGCAGGTGCAGCGGGTGCCGATCGGGCGGCTGCTGACCGAGTCCGCGCGCGAGCTGATCAACACGGCCACCCGGCGGGCGGCCGAGGACGGCAGCTCCGACCTGGACACCGAGCACCTGCTGTGGGCGTGCACCCAGGTGGACCCCACCCGAGGACTGCTCGCCCAGGCGGGCGCCGACCCCGAACGGCTCGGGGCGGAGCTCGCCGCCGCGCTGCCCGGCGAGAGCGGCGCCCCCTCCGCCGAGCCCGGGCTCACCCCCGCCGCCAAGCGGGTCCTGCTGCGCGCCTACGAGCGCTCCCGGGCCGCCGGGGTGTCGTACATCGGGCCCGAACACGTGCTCGGCGCCCTGCTGGACGCGCCGGGCACGGCGGCGGCACGCGTACTGTCCACGCACGGCCTGGAGGCGGAGCGGCTGCGCCGGGGCACCGAGGAGGCGACGCGCGGCGAGAGCGCGCCGGGCGGCGACGAGCGGCCGAGCGACACACCGACCCTGGACCAGTACGGCCGCGACCTGACCGAGGAGGCGCGCGACGGGAAGCTGGACCCGGTGGTCGGCCGGGCCCTGGAGATCGAGCAGACCGTGGAGATCCTCTCCCGCCGCTCGAAGAACAACCCCGTCCTCATCGGCGAACCGGGCGTCGGCAAGACCGCGATCGTCGAGGGCCTGGCCCAGCGGATCGTGGCCGGGGACGTGCCGAAGACGCTGGAGGACAAGCGGGTGGTCGCCCTCGACCTGACCGGGCTGGTGGCGGGCGCCCAGTACCGGGGCCAGTTCGAGGAGCGGCTGAAGAACGTCATCGACGAGGTGAAGGCGGCCTCCGAGTCGACGATCCTGTTCCTCGACGAGATGCACACCGTCGTCGGCGCGGGCGCCACCGGCGAGGGGTCCATGGACGCGGGCAACATCCTCAAACCGGCCCTGGCCCGCGGCGAGCTGCACGTCGTCGGGGCCACCACGCTCGACGAGTACCGCCGGTACGTGGAGAAGGACGCGGCCCTGGAGCGGCGCTTCCAGCCCGTCATGGTGCCCGAGCCGAGCGTCGAGGAGACCGTGCAGATCCTGGAGGGACTGCGCGACTCCTACGAGGCCCACCACCAGGTCCGCTACAGCGACGACGCCCTCGCCGCGGCGGCCGAACTGTCCGACCGCTACGTCAGCGACCGTTTCCTGCCGGACAAGGCCATCGACCTGCTCGACCAGGCCGGCGCCCGGGTGCGGCTGCGCTCGCTGGGCCGCTCCACCGAGGTCGCCGACGGCGAGGACCGGCTCGCCGAGCTGCGCCGCGAGAAGGACCAGGCCGTGGCCGCGGAGGACTTCGAGCGGGCCAGCGAGCTGAAGGACCGCATCGCGGAGGTGGAGGACGAACTGGAGGGGCTCGCCGAGCGGCGCGAGGGCGTGCTGGAGGTGACCGTCGACGACATCGCCGACGTGCTGTCCCGGCGTACCGGCATCCCCGTCGCCCAGCTGACCGAGAGCGAGAAGGAACGGCTGCTGAAGCTGGAGGACGCCCTGCACGCCCGGGTGGTCGGGCAGGACGAGGCGGTCACCGCGATCGCGCAGGCGGTGCGCCGCAGCCGCGCCGGCATGGGTGACCCGAACCGTCCCGTCGGCTCCTTCCTCTTCCTCGGCCCGACCGGCGTCGGCAAGACCGAACTGGCCAAGGCGCTCGCGGAACTCCTGTTCGGCGACGAGAACCGCCTGGTCCGCTTCGACATGAGCGAGTTCCAGGAGAAGCACACCGTCTCCCGGCTGGTCGGCGCCCCGCCCGGCTACGTCGGCCACGAGGAGGCCGGCCAGCTCACCGAGAAGATCCGCCGCCAGCCCTACAGCGTGCTGCTGTTCGACGAGGTGGAGAAGGCCCACCCGGACGTCTTCAACGCCCTGCTCCAGGTCCTGGACGACGGACGGCTCACCGACGCGCAGGGCCGCACCGTCGACTTCCGCAACACGGTGGTCGTCATGACCTCCAACATCGGCGCGCAGCGGATCCTCGCCCACCACGGCGACGTGGCCGACATCAAGGACCGGCTGATGGAGGACCTGCGCGGCAGGTTCCTGCCCGAGTTCCTCAACCGCATCGACGACATCATCGTCTTCCACGGCCTGGGCGAGGACGAGCTGAACCAAATCGTGGACCTGCTGCTGGACAACAGCCGCCGGCGGGTGCGCGCCCAGGGCCTGGAGCTGGAGGTCACCGACGCGGCGAAGAGGCTCCTGGTCGCCCACGGCCACCAGCCCGAGTTCGGCGCCCGACCGCTGCGCCGCACCATCCAGGCCGAACTGGACAACCGCATCGCGTCCCTGCTGCTGAGCGACGAGGCCGATCCCGGCGACACCATCGTGGCCGACGTCGTGAACGACGCCCTCGTGTGCCGTGTCGAACGCCCGGTCCCGTCCGACGCGAAGGTCTACGAGGAGGGCGAGCCGGGACCGGTCCCGGCCGGCTGACCGGCGGCGGCCGGCTCGTGCGCCGACCGCCGGGTGGCCCGACCGATCCCGGCGGCGACGGCGGCGAGGACGGCGACGCTGGTCAGCGCGGCCGGCAGGGAGAACCGGTCGGCCATGAGGCCGATGGCCGGGGGCCCGAGCAGCATGCCGCCGTAGCCGAGTGTGGAGGCGACGGCTACGCCGCCGGGTCCGGCCAGGGCGCCGGCGCGTTCCACGGTGACCGGGAAGACGTTGGCGAGTCCCAGCCCGGTGACGGTGAAGCCGAGCAGCGCCGCCCACACGGACGGCGCCAGGGAGCCGAGCAGCATGCCGGCCGCCGCGGTGACGCCGCCGGCCACGATCGTCCGGGACCGGCCCAGCCGCTGGAGGAGTGTGGTCCCGGTCAGGCGCCCGGCCGTCATGGCGAGGGCGAAGCACGAGTAGCCGGCGGCCGCGGTGCCGGCCGACGCGCCCAGGTCCTGCTGGAAGTGCAGGGCGCCCCAGTCGGCCATGGCGCCCTCGCCGTAGGAGGTGCACAGGGCGATCAGGCCGAGGACGACGACGAGCCCGCGCGTGCGGCGGTCCGGGCGGCGCGGGCCCGGCTCGGCGGGCCGGCCGCGGTCGGCCGGCGCGGGCGAGGGCTGCCGCAGCAGGATGGGTCCGGCGACGGCCGTGACGAGCAGGCCGATCACGGTCAGGCCCAGCAGATGGCGGGTGGGGGACAGGGAGCCGGCCACGAGGCCGCCGAGCCCCGCGCCCACCATGCCGCCGAGGCTGAAGGCGGCGTGGAAGGTGGACATGACCGGCCGCCGCAGCGCGGCCACCAGGTCGACGGCCGCGCTGTTGAAGGCGACGTTGATACCGCCGTACGACGCGCCGAAGGCCAGCAGCACGGCGCCCAGGGTCCAGGCCGAGTGGGTGAGCGGGGGCAGGGCGACGCTGAGCGAGAGCAGGACGGCGCAGACGACGGTGACCGGGTGGCTGCCGTAGCGGCGGCACAGGCGCCCGGTGAGGGTCATCGTGACCACGGCCCCGGCCGAGACGCCGAGGAGGGCGAGGCCCAGGGCCCCGGCGGAGGCGTGGGTCTGGTGCTTGACGGCCGGGATGCGCACCACCCACCCCGCGAAGACGAAGCCGTCGAGGGCGAAGAAAGCGGTGAGGGCGACCCGGAGCCGGGTGAGGGAGGCGTCCGGCACGGCACTGTGCTGACGGACTTTGTTTATGAGCGGCACAAACTGAGGCTAGGAGCGCGCGCGGCACCCGGCAAGGGGCGGGTCCACCGCCCGGCAGGCCCGGCGTCGCCCCACGGCGGTGCGGGGGGCGGTGTCAGCCCCTCGTGCGCCCCCACGGCGTGTCCATCCGGGCCCATTCCTCGGCCCACTGGTCGAAGCGGCGGCGGTCCAGCCGGGTGCGTGCCAGCCTGGCGCCCCCGGCGACGAGGCCCGCCGTGGCCGTACCGGCCCACAGCGCGCCCAGCACGGACTGGAAGGCGGTGTCGGCGGGCGACGGGGGCGGGGCCGTCAGGGCGCCGCGCCCGTTCGTCCACACCGTGACACGGGCGCCGGGCGTCGCGGTGGCCGGGACCCTGGTCCGGTCGGTGTGCGCCGCGCCGCCCGGATCCGTCCAGCGCACGGTGCCCCACACCAGCTGCGCGCCGGTGGTCCGGGCCGTCGTCCGCTCCGGCTCCCGGGTCAGCACGGCCGACACGGCGTGGCTCTGCTGGCGGACGCGCTGCGCGCTCTGCTGCATGGCGCCCGCCGTCAGCAGCGCCGTCGCCAGCGCTCCCACCACGGCGAGCACCCAGGCGGCGAGCACGATCCACGCCTCGACGACGTCGCTGGTGCGCCGGAGCGGATTGCGCCGCCATCGCCACAGCCTCACTCCCGCACGACGTGTCACCTTCGACACCCCCTCGTGCACCGACGGGCTCCTACTGCCAGTGTGCCCCCGAAGGCGGCCGAGGGCCCCGGTGAGGGCCGGGGGAGGGCCGGGTCGTGACGTGGACCGGACGCGGGCCGGGACACGGATCGGTTAAGGCTCGCTCACGTATCGGTTGCCGTGCGGTGAGCGCGTCATGATGGAGCCATGACGCTCGCCGCGCGTGCCTTCGCCCAACTGGCCACCTGGCCCGACCTGATGGAAGCGGCTCCGAGCTGTGGCGCCGGGCAGGCGCTCAGCTCGCCGTACGGGGAGATCGCCCACTTCCACTCCGACCGCGACGTCGACCTGAACCTGACCGACCGGGCCATACGCCGGCTGGCGGGCGACCTCAGGCGCTTCGCCGCCGTCCGCGTCGTGCCGGGCTCGTCCTGGGTGACGATCCGCCTCGACGCCTCCGCCGACGTCGACCTGCTGCTGTCCCTGATGAGCGTCGCGCTCAAGGCCCACCTCGGCGGTCCCGCCGCCGACGACCGCCCGGTGCCCGCCGGCTGCAACGACGGCCGCGGGGTGGGTTTCCTGCGCACCTGAGCCGACATGATCCCCCTGCCCTTGGTCTGACGACCCGGTCCGCCCGGCCCTCGGACCGTGACGACGCGGTCCGTCCGGCCCTCGGACCGTGACGACCCGGTCCGCCGGCCCTCAGACCGTGACGACGCGGATCCCGGCCTCCTCGAACCTGCGCACCGTGTCCTGCCCCGCCGCCGAGTCCGTGACCAGGGTGTCCACCGACTCCACCGGACAGATGCGGGCGAAGGCGCGCCGGCCGAGCTTGCTGGAGTCCGCGGCGACGACCACCCGCTCGGCGCGCTCGCACAGCAGCCGGTTGATGGCCGCCTCCGCCTCGTCGTGCGCCGCCGCGCCGTGCGTGACGTCGAAGGCGACCACGCCGAGCACGGCCACGTCGAGCGTGATCTGGCTCAGCACGCCGTCCGCCAGCGGCCCGATGAGCTCGTACGACTGCGGCCGCGCCACGCCGCCGGTCAGCACGATCTTGAACTGCGGCCGCACCGCCAGCTCGTTGGCGATGTTGAGCGCGTTGGTGACCACGGTGAGGGCGGGCGAGCCGTCGGCGAGGTCGGCGCGCACCGCCAGGGCGCGGGCCACCTCCGTGGTGGTGGTGCCGCCCGTCAGGCCCACGGCCTCGCCGGGTGAGACGAGTTCGGCGACCGCTTCGGCGATCCGCTGCTTCTCGCTCGCACGCCGGGCGGTCTTGTAGCGCAGGGGCAGTTCGTAGGAGACGCCGTGCACGACCGCGCCGCCCCGGGTGCGCACGAGCATCTGCTGCTCGGCGAGCTGGTCGAAGTCCCGCCGGATCGTCGCGGCCGACACCTCGAGCCGGGCCGCGGCCTCCTCGACCTCCAGCCGGCCGCGCTCGACGAGCAGTTCCAGCAGCGCCTTCCAGCGGGCGTCGCGCGACATCGACGGCCTCCGTTCCTCGGTCCTCCGTGACCCTAACGCACCCACTGACGAGTGAAATGCTTGATTGTGCTCGAAACTCGGCGCTATCTTGCAAGAACAATCAGAAGGTCGGGAGGGTGTGCCATGAGCCATGTCGAGGACGAGCTGACCAGTCAGCCCGAGTGCTGGACCCGCGTCGCCGACGAAGCCGCCGGGCACGGCCGGGGGCTGCCCGCTCCGGGGGAGCGCGTGGCGATCGTCGGCTGCGGCACCTCGTACTTCATGGCGCAGGCCGCCGCCGCGCTGCGCGAGGGCGCGGGGCAGGGCGAGACCGACGCCTTCGCCGCATCCGAGTTCCCCGACGGCCGCGCCTACGACCGCGTCCTCGCCCTCACCCGTTCCGGCACCACCACCGAAGTGCTCGACCTGCTCGGCCGGTTGAAGGGCCGCACCCGCACCACGGCGGTCACCGCCGACCCCGGCACCCCGGTGATGGGGGCCGCCGACGACGTGGTCGTACTGGACTACGCCGACGAACGCTCCGTCGTGCAGACCCGGTTCGCCACGACCGCGCTCACCCTGCTGCGCGCCCACCTCGGCCTGCACACCGACGCCGTCGTCGACGACGCCCGCACCGCGCTGTCCCGGCCGCTGCCCGAAGGGCTCGTCGACTGCGGGCAGTTCACCTTCCTGGGCCGCGGCTGGACCGTCGGACTCGCCAACGAGGCCGGGCTGAAGATGCGCGAGGCCTCGCTGTCGTGGACCGAGGCCTACCCGGCGATGGAGTACCGGCACGGCCCCATCAGCGTCTCCACCAGCGGCACGGCGACCTGGATGCTCGGCCCGGCGCCCGACGGACTGGCCGAACAGGTCCGCGCGACGGGCGCGTCGTGGGTCGACGGCGGCCTCGACCCGCTCGCCGAACTCGTCCGCGCCCAGCGGCTCGCCGTCGCCGTCGCGGCGGCCCGCGGCCTCGACCCCGACCAGCCGCGCCACCTCACCCGCTCGGTGATCCTCACGCCCTGACGCCCCGTCACCCACTTCGCCACGGAAAGGACAGGCCGTGCCGCTCGCAGCCACCGGAGAGCTGGTCGGCAGCGCCGCCGCCGCGCGCTCCGCCGTCGTCGCCTTCAACATCATCACGCTGGAACACGTCGAGGCCGTCGTCGCCGGCGCCGAGACGGCCGGCACGCCCGTCATCCTCCAGATCAGCGAGAACGCGGTCAGATACCGCTACGGACGGCTGCTGCCGCTGGCCCGGGCGGCCGTGGCCGCCGCCCGGTGCGCCACCGTGCCCGTCGCCCTGCACCTCGACCACGTGCAGAGCGACGACCTGCTGCGCCAGGCGCCCGAGGCGGGCTTCAGCTCCGTGATGTACGACGCCTCCCGGCTGCCGTACGCGGAGAACCTCGCCGCCACCAGGGCCGCCGCCGAATGGGCGCATGCGCAGGGCCTGTGGATCGAGGCGGAGCTCGGCGAGGTCGGCGGCAAGGACGGCCGGCCGCCGCTGGACGCCCACGCCCCCGGCGCCCGCACCGACCCCGGGGAGGCGCACGCGTTCGTCACCGGCTCCGGAGTGGACGCCCTGGCCGTGGCCGTCGGCAACGCGCACGCCATGACCGAGCGCACCGCCGCCCTCGACCACGACCTCCTCAAACGCCTCGCCGGCGCGCTGGAGGTCCCCCTCGTCCTGCACGGCTCCTCCGGACTCGCCGACGGCGAGCTGACCGCGGCCGTCACCGGCGGCATCGCGAAGGTCAACGTCGGCACCGCCCTGAACATCGCCATGACCCGGGCCATCCGCGACTTCCTCGCGGGCAACCCCGAGGCGGTCGACTCCCGCAAGTACCTCGGCGTGGGCCGCGAGGCGATGGTGAAGGAGGTGACGCGGCTCCTCGGGGTGATCGGCACACCCCGCACCGTGCCCGTCGGCTGACGGCACACCCCCGCCAGGCCTCGGCCGGCCTGGGCACGCCCCGTACGGCGTGGGCCGACCGACGGCGCCCCGAAACGCGTCCGCCCGCCGCTCCTCGCCCGGCGTCCGTCCGCCGCCCCCGCGCGGTCCGGCGGACGCCCTCCCTACCGCTTGACGGCCCGCAGCAGCACGAACTTCGGGTCACTCGCCACCAGTTGGCTGTTGCCGAACAGCCGGCGCAGCTTCACGTGGTAGCCCAGGTGCCGGTTGCCGATCACCCACAGGGCGCCGCCGGGGCGCAGCGCGCGCCGCGCGCCGCTGAACATGCGCCACGCCGTCGCGTCCGTCGTCGCCTGGTGGGAGTGGAACGGCGGGTTGTTGAGCACCAGGTCCACGCTGCCGGCCGGCACCCCGGACAGCCCGTCGCCGACCCGGAACTCGGCGTGCCCGGGCACCTCGTTCGCCTTGTACGTCGCCTCCGCCGACGCCACCGCCTGGAACGACTCGTCGGTGAACAGCACCTCGGCCTCCGGGTGCGCCAGCCCCATCGCCGTGCCCACCACACCGTTGCCGCAGCCCAGGTCCACCACGCGCCGCGCGTCCCCGGCGTCCGGCAGGTGCCGGAGGAGGAAACGGGTTCCGATGTCCAGCCGGTCGGCGCAGAACACCCCCGCGTGGTTGACGACGGTCCGGCCGGAGACCGGGCCGACGCCGCCGGGCAGGGTGTAGCGGTACGGCCACGGGTTCTCGGGCCGCCTCAGCGACGGATCCGGGGCGCACAGGATCAGCCGGGCCTTGCGCTCGGCGAGCGAGGTCCGCGTCGGACCGAGGATCCGCTCGAACAGCGCCAGGGTGGAGGTGTGGATCTCCTTCACCATGCCCGTGCCCACGACGACGGTGCCCGCGTGCACGGCGGGCGCCAGCCGCAGCAGCTGGTCCTCCAGCAGCGCGAGGCTCTTGGGCACCCGCACCAGCAGCACGTCGACGCGCTCGGGCGGCGGGTCCTGCGTGGTGAGCAGGCGCACGGTGCCGGGCTCGGCGCCGGCGCGGGCGAGGTTGAGGCGCGTCGCCTCCTGCCCGAGGAAGGAGTCGGTGATCTGCGTCGGCCGGTGCGCCGCCAGCGCCGTGGCCAGCGCGCCCCAGCGGTCCCCGACGACCACGACCGTCCCGGACAGGTCGGTCGCCTGTTCGGCGAGGTGCCGCAGGAGGTATTCGTCGGAGGCGTCCCAGGCGCGCAGCCGGTCACGCGGGTCCACGGGGAACCGGGACAGCTCGAGCTCGCCCCAGGGAGTCGTCATACGGTCGTTCATCGTCCGTCCAGGCTAGCGGAGCCGCAGCTCACGGTGGTCGGGGCCGCTGCGGCAGGATGGATCCATGGACGCCGAGCTGTTCCCCCGCGGCCGGAGCGAGATCGCGCCCGGCGCGGTGCACGTCCCGGACTGGCTGGACCCGGCGCTCCAGCGCGAGCTGCTGGACGCCTGCCGGCGATGGGCCCGGCCGCCGGCCGGCCTGCGCACGGTGCGCACTCCCGGCGGCGGCACCATGACCGCCCGGCAGGTCTGCCTGGGCTGGCACTGGTACCCGTACGCCTACGCCCGCACCGTCGCCGACGGGGACGGCGCGCCGGTCAAGCCCTTCCCCGCCTGGCTGGGCGAGCTGGGACGGCGCGCGGTGGCGGACGCGCTCGGGCCTCGGGCGGCCGGGGACGCGGACTACGACATCGCCCTGATCAACTTCTACGACGCCGACGCCCGCATGGGCATGCACCGCGACGGCGACGAGAAGTCCGGCGCGCCGGTGGTGTCGCTGAGCCTCGGCGACACCTGCGTGTTCCGCTTCGGCAACACCCGCGCCCGTACCCGGCCGTGGACGGACGTGGAGCTGCGCAGCGGCGACCTCTTCGTGTTCGGCGGCCCCTCCCGGCTCGCGTACCACGGCGTGCCGCGCGTCCACCCGGGCACGGGCCCCGGCGAGTTGGGGCTCGCCGGACGGCTGAACGTCACCCTCCGGGTGAGCGGCCTGCGGGACCCCGCCCCCTACCCCGGCCGAAGCGGACAGCGGGTCTGAGCCGGGCAGGATGCCGGGCGGCCGGGCCCGCGATCATGGGAGACTCGCCCTCATGAGCGGCAAGGCTGACCCCCGGACGGCGGGGGAGGGGACCACCTCGAGGACGCGGCTGGACCGGGGACGCGGTGCGCTCGGGCCCGCGCTGGAGCTGGTGCACACCGGGCGCGCGCCGACCCGGGCCGTGCTCACCGCGGAGCTGGGGGTGACCCGGGCGACCGCCGGCGCGGTCGCCGCCGAACTGGAGGCGCTCGGCCTGATCCGGGTGGACGCCCGGCCGGGCGCGGCCGCCGGTTCGCAGGGACGGCCCTCGCACCGGCTCTCGCTCGCCGAGGACGGGCCCGTGGCCCTCGCCGCGCAGGTGCACGCCGACGGGTTCCGCGCGGCCCTGGTCGGCCTCGGCGGCCGGATCGTGGCCACCGCGCCCGGCTGCGAGACCGTGGAGGCCGACCCGGCGAAGGTGCTCGGCTCCGTCGTCGAGGCGGGCGCCGAGCTGCTGCGCGCGACCGGCCGGCGCTGCGTCGGCGCCGGGCTCGCCGTGCCGTCCGCGGTCGCCGAACCGGACGGCCTGGCCCTGAACCCGCTCCACCTCGCCTGGCCCGTGGGAGCGCCGGTGCGGCGGATCTTCGCCGAGTGCGTGCGCGCGGCGGGCATCACCGGACCGGCGTTCGCGGCCAACGACGTGAACCTGGCGGCGCTCGCCGAGCACCGGCACGGCGCCGGGCGCGGCGCCCGCGACCTGTTGTGCGTGGCCACCGGGCACCGCGGCGTGGGCGGAGCGCTGGTGCTGGACGGGCGGCTGCACACGGGCAGTTCGGGCCTGGCGCTGGAGGTCGGGCACCTCACCGTCCGCCCCGAGGGACGCCCCTGCCACTGCGGCGGCCGCGGCTGCCTGGACGTGGAGACCGACCCGCTGGCCCTGCTCACCGCCGCGGGCCGCGAGCCGGGCCCCGAGGTGTCGCTGCTCAAGCAGGCCGACGACCTGATCGGCGGCCGGCACGACGACCCGGCCGTTCGCGGGGCCGTGGAGATACTCGTCGACCGCCTCGGACTCGGCCTGGCCGGCCTGGTCAACCTCCTCAACCCGGACCGGATCATCCTCGGCGGACTGCACCGCACCCTGCTGGAGGCCGCCCCGGACCGGCTGCGGGCGGTCGTCGCCGACCGCAGCCTGTGGGGGCAGAGCGGCGGAGTGCCCATCCTGCCCTGCACCCTCGACCACAACAGTCTGGTCGGCGCGGCGGAACTGGCCTGGCAGCCGGTCCTGGACGATCCGCTGGCGGCCCTGGCCTGAGCCGGCCGGCGGCCCTGCCCTGGACCGGGCCCGCCCCGCGCCCTCCGGCGCCCGGGGAGGGTCAGGGCCGCAACAGTGCCTTGATCGCGCGGCGCTCGTCCATGGCCCGGTAGCCCTCGGCGACCTCCTCCAGCGGCAGCGTCAGGTCGAAGACCCGGCCCGGGTCGATCCGGCCGTCCAGGACCCGCTGGATGAGATCGGGCAGATAGGCGCGGACGGGCGCGGGACCGCCGCGCAGGCCGACGTGGGAGAGGAACAGCTCCTGCCCGTCGATCCGCACACCGTGCGGAAGGCCGACGAAACCGACGTTGCCGCCCGGGCGGGTCGACCGCAGCGCCTGGCTCATGGACTCGGCGGTGCCGACGCACTCCAGGACCGAGTCGGCGCCGACGCCGTCGGTCAGGTCCCGCACGCGGGCGACGCCCTCCTCGCCGCGTTCGGCCACGATGTCGGTGGCGCCGAACTCCTCGGCCAGCTTCTGGCGGGTCTCGTGCCGGCTCATCGCGACGACGCGCTCGGCGCCCAGCTCCCTGGCGGCGATGACACCGCACAGGCCGACCGCGCCGTCGCCGACGACGACGGCGGTGGCGCCCGGCCGCACCTCGGCCGCCAGGGCCGCGTACCAGCCGGTGCCCATCACGTCCGACAGGGTCAGCAGGCTCGGGAGCAGCTCGTCCGCCGCGCCGTCGGGAACCGCCACGAGGGTGCCCTCGGCCTGCGGGACGCGGATGCGCTCGGCCTGACAGGTGCTCATGAACTCCCGGTTCACGCAGGCGGACTGGTAACCCGCCCGGCAGTTCGGACAGGTGTTGTCCGAGGTGGCGAACGAGCCGATCACCAGCTGCCCCGGCCGGACCGAGGTGACGTCGTCGCCGGTCTCCTCGACGACGCCGACGTACTCGTGGCCCATGGGACGGGGCTCGTCGACGGGCTCGATCCCGCGGTACGCCCACAGGTCGGAGCCGCACACACAGGTGGCGACGGTGCGGACGACCGCGTCGGTCGGCGCGGTGACCGACGGCTCGGGAACGTTCTCCACCCGGATGTCACCGGGTGCGTGGATGATGGTTGCGCGCATGATCGTGTCTCTGGTGTAGGTCCGGGAGTGTCGCCCGGGAGGCGGGAGAGGGGAGCGGGTCGGGGATCCGGGACCCGCCCCGAGTACCCCGCCCGCGCCGGCCTGAAGTCCCGCCGGCCTCCCTCGCGCTCCGGGAGGCGCGGTCGCGCGCGCGGGCCCCGCACTGTCTCGACCCGACCGGGTCCGGGGCGGCCCTCAGCGCCAGTCGACGGCGAAGGCCCGGCCCGGATTCTCGGTGAGGACGCGCTCCACCAGCTCCTCGCCCAGCTCGGCCGCCAGCCGCGGGCGCAGGCGGCGCGGCAGGTACGGCATGCCGGGGCCGCCGTCGACCGACCGGGCGCCGGCGACCACCGTGTCGCCGCCGAGCAGCAGCCGGTCGCCGAACCCGGCCTCGGCCAGGGCCCGCACGGCGGCGGGCATCCGCCAGTCGGTGGCGTGGTGGGACCGGGACGGGCCGTCGAAGGCCAGGTAGCAGCCGGTGCCGGCCGCCTGGCGCTGCACCACGGGGTCCGGGGAGCGGTTGAGGTGGCCGAGGATCACCCGGTGCGGCGGCATCGCCAGCTCGCCGCACAGCAGGTCCAGCACGTCGAGGGCGGCCGTCCCCATCTCCAGGTGGACGGCGACGGGCGCGCCGGTGGCGTGATGGGCCTCGGCCGCGGCGGCCATCGTCCAGCGCGCGTGCGCGTCGAGACCGTGGAAACCGCCGGCGACCTTGACGAGTCCGGCCCGCACGCCCGAGGAGCCGATCCCCACGGTGAGTTCGGCGACGAACACCTCCGCGAGCCGGCCGCGCAGATCCTTCAGCGTCTCGTCGTCGTAGTGGGCGGCCTGGTGCAGCCCCGTCGCGCACACCACGTGCACACCGGTGGCCCGGGAGAGCGGCGGCAGGTCGGCGGCCCGGCGGCCGAGCCCGTACGGCGTCCACTGCACGACACCCGACCCGCCGGCCGCGCGGAACGCGGCCAGTTCGGCCCGCGCGGCCCGGGCGTCGTCCAGCTCCTGGCCGGGCAGCAGGGGGCTGCGGAAGAAGAGGTGGTCGTGCGCGTCGGTCAGGCCCAGTTCGCCGGGGCGGACGTCGCCGAGGACCGTGCGGACCAGGCTCACCACTGCCGTCCGGCGGGCAGCGTCTCGCGTCCGGGCACGGACACATGGAGGACCTGGAAGACCTCGCCGTCGGCCTGCGGCGCATCATGGGCCCAGAGCGAGAAGCGCACCAGCTCCCAGCGGCTCGTGTCCACCGCGGTCGCCGCGAGCACCGCGCCGTCCCGCTCGGCCAGCCGCCCCGTCTCGCGCACCGCCTCGTCCGCGACCTCGGACAGCACCACCCCCTCCGGGACGGGCAGCCGATGCCGCACGGCGACGGCCGGGACCGAGTCCGCGGCGGGGCCCTCCTCGTACGAGAGCCCCGTCCACTGCCGCGCCACGGGCCGGCCGAAACCGTCCGCCAGCCCCTGGAAGGCGCCTGTCCACAGGAAGGAGTTCATGCCCTCCACGGTGTTCCAGAGGTAGAACGGCGCGTACTGGTTGACCGGCGAGCCGTGCGTTCCGCGCTCGCGCATCAGGTACGCCTTGATGCCGAGGCCGTCCCAGTCGTCGAGCAGATGCCCGATGCGGGCCACACGGTCGCGGATGACGCCCATGTCGTAGTCGGCGGGCAGGGTCAGTTCGTACTGCATCGCGTGCATGGAGAAAGTCCCTCCTCGGGGGTCAGGCCGGGCAGCAGGCTTCGGCGTGCGCGCCCCACTCGACGGTCGTACCGTCCTGGGCGGCCTCGACGACCGCGAGGTGCGTCATGAAGGTGCGGGGCGCGGCGCCGTGCCAGTGCCACTCACCCGGTTCGGTCCAGACCGTGTCGCCGGCCCGGATCCGCTCCACCGCGCCGCCCTCGCGCTGGACCAGCCCCTCGCCGTCGAGGACGTACAGGACCTGCCCGTGGGGGTGGCGGTGCCAGGCGGTGCGGGCGCCGGGCGCGAAGTGGACGTTGAACATCCGCAGCCGGGACGGGGACGGCGGCGCGGCGACCTCGTCGAGCCACACCGCGCCGGTGAAGTTCGCGGCCGGACCCGACTGGGTGTCCGGACGCTGCCTGGTGATGTGCATGTGCGCTGATTCCTCCTGGGTCCGGCGCCGTCGTTGCGGCCGCCGTCGTTCCGGTCGACGTAGTCCCCGACGTCGTCGCGGGCCCTCGTCACCGCGGGTCGACGTCGGGGCCGTGCGGGGTGTGGGTGTGCGGGACGCGCGGGGCCTGCCGGGCATCGCCCGGGGCGAGCAGGGAGAGCAGCCCTCGCACGCCGGCGTCGAAGGCGGCGGGGGACCCGGAGGCGCGCGCCAGCACATAGCCGCCCTGCACGGTGGCGACGATCGCCGCCGCGATCTCCTCGCCGTCGAGGCGGGGCGGGAACTGGCCCCGCTCCTTGCCCTCCTCGACGATCGCCGCCAGCCGCTCGCGGAGCCGGTCGAGCGTCTCGTCCACCGGCGCGCGCAGCCCGGGGTCGGCGATGACGTCCGGGTCCATCGTCAGGCGGCCGACCGGGCAGCCGCGCAGCACGTCGCGCTCGCGCCGCAAGTACGCCTCGATGCGCTCGAAGGGCGTGCCCGGCCCGCCGAGCAGCGTCTCCGCGGTGGCCAGCAGCTCCTCGCAGGTCCGCCGGATGGCCGTCAGCGCCAGGTCGGACTTGCCCTTGAAGTGGTGGTACATGCTGCCCTGGCCGGCGCCCGCGCGCTCCAGGATCGCCTTGGGGCTGGTGCCCACGTAGCCGCGCTCCCACAGCAGCTCGCGGGTGGACTCGATCAGTCGCTCCGAGGTGCTCATGACGGCACTGTACATACTAGTAGTTACAGAAGTCGAGCCCTTGGGGAAGCGGTCGCGCGGGGGTGTCCGTACTCCTCGGGAGGTACGGGAGCCGCCGCCGGCCGTACGACGACCCGGGCCCCGTCCGGGAGGCATCGTCGGTGCAGCACCGGAGAACACGGAAGAACCCGAAGGAGACGAGCGCGATGCAGACCCTGGCGAACTGGGAGGCCGGCGGCCCCGGGCCGTGGATCCTCCTCTTCCCGCTGCTCTGGGCGGCCGCGATCGCCGCGGTGGTCACGCTGGTGCGGCGCACCGCCCGGCGCGGCCGGGGAGGGCTCCGGCCCGGCCTCGCCGCCGGACCGTGGCGGGACCCGGACGGCCGTCCCGCGGGCGACTCGCCGCTCGCCGTCCTCGGCCGGCGCTTCGCTACCGGCGAGATCGACGAGGACGAGTACTGGCGGCGGGCGTCGGTCCTGGAGGAGCAGTTCGGCCGTACCGAGAAGCGCGGCGCCCCCTGACCGGCGCGGCAGCGGACGCCACGGGCTCGCCGGCACGGCTGATCGACCGTCGTGAGAGGCGATCCGTGACGGCGACTCGTGAGGGCGACCGTCATGGCTCGCCCGGGCGGCTGCCCGTGCCGGGCGGCGCGGGCGGGCCGACGGCGCGACGGCGGACCGGCCGACCCGCCGTCCAGGGGGCCCGGCCCGTCCGTGGTCGGACCGCCGGGACCGGTCGGTCCGTGGTCGAAGCACAGGGACCGGTCGCTTCATGGTCGGACCGCCGCGACCGGTCGGTCCGTTGTCGAGCGGCCGCGACCGGTCGACCGTTGCCGAACCGGCGCCGGACCGGGTCCCGGCTGGTTCTCGCACGGTGGCCGAACCCCGCCGACCGGTCGCGGCGCCCGGTCGGGGCGGAGGCAGGCCGGGGCGGAGGTCGGCCGGGCGGAGGCCGGCAAAGATGACGGCGGCGGGTGCCGTCCGGCCCGGCGCGCGGGTCCGCCGTCACCGGCCGGTGCCCGGCGGTGGCGGCGGGTGGCCGGCCCGCCCCGGTCAGCCGGGGACGGCGGACCGGGCGGGGACGGGTGCGGCCCCGGCGCCGTCGAGCGCGGGCCCGGCCTCCGTGAACCGGCGAACGGGCTGCTGCTCCCCGGCCGCCAGCCGCGGTACCCGCGCCGGCATCGTGACGGCGACCTGGTCGGCGCAGGTGGGCAGGGTGAACCAGACCACCTTGCCTCCCTGTTCGCCGTCCGGGCGCGCGCCCCAGCTCTCGCTCATCGCGGCCACCATCGCCAGTCCCCGGCCTTCCGTGGCCAGTGGCGCGATGTCGCCCATCTCCTCCACCACGGGAAGACGCGGATCGTGGTCGCGCACGGAGACGGTGAGCCGGTCGAGCAGCAATTCGAGCTCGACGGTGCACAACTTGTCGGGACGGGCGTGCTGGTGGACGTTGGTCAACAACTCCGTCACACCGAGCGCGGCCCGGTCTATCAGAGGGTCCAGATGCCAGTAGCGCAAGTGCGCCGATACGATTCTGCGGACCTGGCCGATCCGCGACGGCAGGGCTTGGAGCTCCACCGTGCAGTGCCTGCTTGGGTGACTGATCACGGCTGCGACTCCCCGACGTTGAGGTCCGGAAGAACACGACGTTTCGGATGCAGCGGGCGCCTGCGTGACACTGCCGCCTGCTGTCGTGGCCGGCGGGCTGGTTCGCAGCGTTATCGCCGGTAAACCCAGAGTGACGTGAGACCAGCGTGACGCAAGGGGTTCGGCACCGCAACTTCGCGCCACCTTCGCGACGCCTCAGCCGCCGCGCCCCGTCGCCTCGCGGACGGCCTCGATGAACCGGTGCGCCGCCGGCGGCCCCGGCTCCCCGGGCAAGGGGTCGTGGTCGCCGAGGGCCAGCAGGTACCGGGTTCCGTTCAGGTCGGCGCGCACCCGCCCGTCCGGGCCGAGCCAGGGCCTGGACGTGCGCACCGCGCCCACCGGCGCGCTGTCGATCTCGCTGCCGAGGCTGGTGAGCAGTTCGAGCCTGCCGCCGCTGATCCGGACGCGCCCGGCCCGGGTGAGTGAGCGCAGTCGCCTGGCGATCCCCACGCCCGTGGCCGTGAACTCCGCTTCCGCCATCCTGCCCGCCCCCTCGCGCGTGCCGCCGGCCCGTGATCCGGCCCGGTCGCGGGACGGTACGGTCCGGCCGAGATCTCCTTCGCGCCCCCGTCCGGCCTCCCGTCCCGCGCCGCAGTCTGCCCCCCTTCGCCACGCGGCACCAGTGCGCGTGGCGCGTTCACCGCGGACGCCCGGAGCACTCGCGTGAACGCGCCCCCGCCGGTGCGGCCCATGCGCCCGCGACGCGCTCTGGCGGGTCGCGCCCCAGGGCTGTCTTTGAGCCTCTCAAAGTGGTGTTTATGCAGGTGAGAAGCGTGAGCAAGGTGTCTATCATCGGTGGGGTCCGGCCGTGCGACACGCCGTCGGCGCCCAGCGTAAGGAGTCCTGCCGTGATCACCACCGAGCAGCGCCGGAGCGGCGAGACCCTCGACGTCGACCGCAGTGACACCGGCTACCGCGACTGGCTCAAAGAGGCGGTCCGCAAGGTCCAGGCCGACGCCAACCGGTCGGCCGACACCCATCTGCTGCGCTTCCCGCTGCCCGAGGAGTGGGGCATCGACCTGTACCTGAAGGACGAGTCGACCCACCCGACCGGGAGCCTCAAGCACCGGCTGGCGCGCTCGCTGTTCCTGTACGGCCTGTGCAACGGCTGGATCCGGCCGGACCGCCCGGTGATCGAGGCGTCCAGCGGTTCGACGGCCGTCTCGGAGGCGTACTTCGCCAAGCTGATCGGCGTGCCGTTCATCGCGGTGATGCCGCGCACGACCAGCGCCGAGAAGTGCCGTCTGATCGAGTTCCACGGCGGCCGCTGCCACTTCGTGGACGATCCGCGCACCATGTACGAGGCCTCCGCCGGGCTCGCCGTGGAGACCGGCGGCCACTACATGGACCAGTTCACCTACGCCGAGCGGGCCACGGACTGGCGCGGCAACAACAACATCGCCGAGTCAATCTTCCGCCAGCTGGAACTGGAGCGCTTCCCCGAGCCGGCGTGGATCGTCGCCACCGCCGGCACCGGCGGCACCTCCGCGACCCTCGCCCGCTACGTCCACTACATGCAGTACGACACCCGTATCTGCGTCGCCGACCCGGACAACTCCTGCTTCTTCGACGGCTGGACCACCGGCGATCCGGACATCACCTGCGACCGCGGCTCGCGGATCGAGGGCATCGGCCGGCCGCGCATGGAACCGAGCTTCGTGCCCGGCGCGATCGACCGGATGATGAAGGTGCCCGACGCGGCGGCCGTCGCCGCCGTACGCGCGCTGGAGCGGGCCATCGGCCGCAAGGCGGGCGGCTCCACCGGGACCGGTCTGTGGAGCGCGCTGAAGATCGTCGCGGAGATGGTGGCTCAGGGCCGCCGGGGCAGCGTCGTGACCCTGCTGTGCGACCCGGGTGACCGTTACCTCGACAAGTACTACTCCGACGCGTGGCTGGCCGAACAGGGCCTGGACAGCACGCCGTACACGGCGGCGATCGACTCGTTCCTGTCGACAGGCGCGTGGCCGCGCTGAGCGCCCTCGGCGGTGCCGCCGTCCCACCGGGACGTACGGGGGCCGTCGGCTGACCCCTGGGGGCCGGGCAGGCCTTCGCGGGAACGCGGCCGACGCGGGCCGTGACGACCGCCGCGCTTCACGGATCGGACACGGTCGTGAGCGGTGAGCGCTGACGTGCGCTCAGATGTCCTCGGTCCCCGAGGTCTCCGGGCTCTCGCCGGCCACCACCAGCCGCAGATGCTCCGAGATCTCGGCGCGCGCCTCGGGCGGCAGGCCCGCGTCCGTCACCAGCGTGTCGATCCGCTCCAGCGAAGCGAAGGAACTCAGGCCCACCACGCCCCACTTGGTGTGGTCGGCGACCACCACGACCCGCCGTGCGGACTGCACCAGCCGCCGGTTGGTCTCGGCCTCCGCCAGGTTCGGCGTCGACAGTCCCGCCTCGGCCGATATGCCGTGCACGCCGAGGAACAGCACGTCGAAGTGGAGCGCGGCGATCGCCTGGTCCGCCACCGGCCCCACGAGCGAGTCGGACGGGGTGCGCACCCCGCCGGTCAGCACCACCGTCGCCACGCCCTGCCGCTGACCGGAGGTGCGCTGCGCGGTGTGGAAGACGTCCGCCACCCGCACCGAGTTGGTGACCACCGTCAGGTCCGGCACGTCCACCAGATGATGGGCCAGCGCGTACGTCGTCGTACCGCCCGACAGGGCGATCGCCGAACCCGGCGCGACCAACCGGGCCGCCGCCCGTGCGATGTCCTCCTTGGCCGTCGTCTCCAGGCCCGACTTCGCCTCGAAGCCCGGCTCGTGGGTGCTGGCCTCGACCACCGGGACGGCGCCACCGTGCACCTTCTCCAGCATGCCCTGACGGGCCAGCGCGTCCAGGTCGCGACGGATCGTCATGTCCGACACGCCGAGCTTGCGCGTCAGCTCGTTGACCCGTACGCCGCCACGCCGCCGGACCTCGTCCAGGATCAGGGCGCGCCGCTGCTCCGCGAGGAGGTTCTGATTCTCACTCACGTGTGCTCCGGTTCCTTTCGCCTCAAGCCGCTCGACAGGCCCGGCGCGCCCGCCGCGACGAGGAGTCGCCCCCGAGGGCGGCACGCGGGCGTCCCATCCTTTCACGGGGCTCCGTCCGTCGCGCCATCGCCCGCCCCGCGGCGCACACGCGCCCACCGGACCGCCGTCGACACCTCCATCGGACCGCCGTCCGTCACCCCGCCGGACCGTAGTCCGGCGCCCCCCACCGATCCGTCCGGCACCCCCACCGGACCGCCGTCCAGTCCTTCCGCTCACGGCGCGCGTCACCGGATCGGGGGCATTCCGGTGGCGGCGGGTGTGCCGGCCTCCGCCGCCGGCGATCCTGTCCCCGCGAGAACACGGGCGACGGCACGGCACCGGGGGTGCCCATGGCGGGACGCGCACAGCGGCGCCCGGCGGCGGGTCGGCCGGCGGGACACGAGGGGACGGACCGGGCGAAGCCCTGCCCGCGGACACCCGCCCCCACGCGGCCCGCACTGGAACTCCTCGTCCACGGGGTGGGCGGCACCACGCCCGAGGAGATGCTGGACGATCCGCACACGGTACGGATCAGCGGGGACGACACCGCCGCCCTCCACCGGCGCGCCGCCGACGTGGACGCGGAGTCCCGGCCCGAGCGGTCCCGCGACGCGCCGGTGCCCGAGGCCTACGTCTGGTGCAACCTCACCTCCGGCGACGGCAGCCGGGCCCTGTGGCTGTTGCTGCTGCCGTTCATGGTCGTCAACCTCGCCCACTGGATGCGGCCCACCGCCCGCGGCCGGCCCCGCACCGTGCGCCTGTACGGGCTGCTGGTCCGGCTGACGGGTCTGACCCTCACGGTGCTGCTCGTCGCCGCGGCCTGCGAGGTCGCGCTGGACCTCGCGGCCTGGCAGTGCGCGGGCACCCGCGTGTGCGCCGCACGCCACTTTTGGCTGGGCTTCCTGTCGCCCGGCGCGGGCTGGTGGAGCCCGCCCGGCCGTCGGCTCGCGCTAGCCGCCGTGCTGCCCTGCGCGCTCACCGGCCTCCTGTGGTACCTCTCCCACCGCACCTGGAGCGCCTACGAGTCCCAGCCGCCCCCGGACCACGGCGCCGGCCCGGAGCCCGGGGCCGGGTCCGCCGACGGCTCCCTGAGCAGGCCCGGCTTCTGGTACGGGCGCCGCCTGGTGGCCCGGCTGCGCGCCGCGCACACCGCGGCCGGCCTGCTGACCGTGGCCGCGGCGCTCACCGTCCCGGCCGCCCGCTTCGACAGCCGCCCCGGCGGCCCGGCGTCGCTCGACCTCCTCGGCCGGCTCCTGCAAGCCGCGCTGGTCTGCGCCGCCGTCGCCGTCGTGGGCGTGGTCTGCCGCCGGGGCCGCAGCGAGCACCGGCTCGACCAGCGGCTCGACCGCCGCCTGGTGCGCCGGCTGCCGCTCGGAGCACTCGGGCTGCTCCTGTGCGCCGTCCTGTACGCCGGCTGGCCGCGCCCCGCGTGGCACTCCACGGGCAGGCTGGCGGCCGACGCCGCCTTCGGCTCGATCGCCCTGACGCAGGGATTCCTCGTGATCGCCCTGAGCCTCGCCGCCCTCGCCCTGTTCCGCACGCTTCCCGATCCGCGGGCCGCCCTGCGCGGCCTCGGCGGACCGGCGGTCGCCCTGCTGGCCTGCACGCTCGGCGGAGTGATGACCGGCGGGGTCGCCCAGCGGGTGGCCGACCGGCTGGACGGCGACGGTAGGTCGATCCCGGGCCCGCCGGTCCTGCTCACCTGGCAGGCGTCCGTCATCCCGCCCCTGCTCGTCGTGCTGCTCGCGCTCTGCGCCCGGCTCGCCCTGCGCACCCGGCGGCTGGCCCGCGCCCAGGAGCGAGACGTGGAACGGGAGTACCCGCACGAGCCGCCGGACACCGGGCGCACCCACCGGATCGCCCACGTCCGCGCGATGGCGGCCCTCACCGACGACGCCCCGCACGTCGTCGGTGTCACGTGCGTCGTGACGCTGCTGCTGGGCGCCGCCGCCCTCGTCGGCGGCCTCTGCCTCGACGAGACCCCCGCCCGGGCGGCAGCGGGGACGCCGCCCCTCGTCGAGGGCGCGGCCGACACCGCGCAGGCACTGGGCTCCTGGCTGGTCGGCCTCGGTTTCCTGCTGTTCGTCACCTGGGGCCGGCGTGCCTACCGGGACGCCTCGGCCCGGCGCACCATCGGCATCCTCTGGGACGTCGGCACCTTCTGGCCGCGCGCGGCCCACCCCTTCGCGCCACCCTGCTACGCCGAACGCGCGGTGCCGGACCTCACCTGGCGGATGGCGACCTGGACCGCCGCCACCGGCGGCCGGCTCGTCCTGTCGGGCCACTCCCAGGGCAGTGTGCTGGCCGCGGCCGCCGCCTGGCAGCTCCCCCCGCCGGTGCGCCGCCGCGTCGCGCTGCTGACCTACGACTCCCCGCTCGAACGGCTCTACGGCCGCTGGTTCCCGGCCCACTTCGGGCCCGCCGCCCTCGCCGTCCTGCAGCGGGACGTGGGCTGCTGGCGCAACCTGTACCGGCTCACCGACCCCATCGGCGGCCCCGTCCGCATCGCCGTCGGCCGTGGCCCGGAGCCCGTCCCGCCGCCCGGCGCCGACCCCGGCGCCCGATCCGGCTCCGACTCCCCACGTGATCCCGACTCCCCACGTGATCCCGGCGCCCCTCCCGTTCCCGATGCGTCTCGCGATCCCGCCGCCGGCTCCAGTCCCGGCACGGGCCACCGCCCCGACTCCGTCCCGCCGCCCGACGGCGGGCACGACACGGACGTGGACCGCGCCCCGCTCGAGGACCCGCTCGTCGGCGGCCGCAGCGCAGCGCACCCGCTGCCCGCCCCGATCCTCGGCCACGGCGACTACCGGGCCGACCCGGCCTTCGCCGAGGAGCGCCGGCGGCTCCTTTCGCGACTGCGCCCGGACCTGCCCGCGCCGCGCCCCGCGACCGGGAAGCCCGCCGGCCCGGACGGCGCCGGTGCTCAGGGCAGTGCCGGCAGGTCCTCGGGGTAGAGCAGCGTCAGGTCGTCCGTGCTGGGCTCGGCGAACTGGGCCACCCGGCCGGCGTGCCGCTCCACCATCGCCTCGAACGTCTGGCGCGCGGTACGGCCGTTGCCGAACGCGGCACCCCTCGGCAGCGCCGCGAAATACGCCAGCAGCGCCTCCTCGGCGCCCGGCGCCAGCCGGTACTCGTGCTCCTCGGCCTGCTGCCCGACGATCCGCAGCAACTCCTCGGGGCCGTAGTCGCTGAAGGTGATGGTGCGGGAGAAACGGGACGCCACCCCCGGGTTGACGGAGAGGAAGCGCTCCATCTCGGCCGTGTAGCCGGCCACGATCACCACCACCGCGTCGCGGTGGTCCTCCATCAGCTTCACCAGCGTGTCGATGGCCTCCTTGCCGAAGTCGCGCCCGGCGTCCTCGGGGGAGAGCGCGTACGCCTCGTCGACGAACAGCACACCGCCGCGCGCCCGCTCGAAGGCCTCCTGGGTCCGGATCGCGGTGGAGCCGATGTGCTCGCCGACCAGATCGACCCGGGACACCTCCACGAGGTGGCCCTTGTCCAGGACGCCCAGCGAGGCGAGGATCTCGCCGTACAGACGGGCCACGGTCGTCTTGCCGGTGCCCGGCGAGCCGGTGAAGACCAGGTGCCGCTTGACCGACGCGGCCTTCAGCCCGGCCCGCTGCCGGCGCCGGCCCACCTCGATCATGTCGGTGAGGGCCCGCACCTCCCGTTTGACGCTGTCCAGGCCGACCAGCGCGTCGAGTTCGCCGAGCACGTCCTTCGCGCTGCGCTCGGACCGCTCCGGCTCCGGCGCCGGCCCGGGCGCGGATCGAGGGGGTTCCGGCTCGGTGGCGCGCTGCCCGGGGAGCGCGCCCAGCAGACCGGGCGGCGGGGTCACCGTCTGCGCGGCCGTCTCGCGGGCCGCCGGCGTGCGCACGCCGCCGCTCTCGTCGCTGGTGCAGTCCTCGACCACCGGACCCGAACCGGCCGCCGCGTCCGCCCCGCCGTCGGCGAACTCGAACCCGCCGCGCGCGCACCGCTCGGTGCGGCACTTGCGCAGCGTCGTACGGCAGCCGTCGATCACGTGGAAGCCGTAGCCGCCGCTGCCCGTGACCCGGCAGCCCAGGAAGCTGCCGCGGCCCCCGGCGGAGACGTAGAACCCGGCCTCGGCGGGGGAGTCGACGGTGCAGCGCTCGACGGTCGGGTCGGCGCCCTTGGTGACGATCACGCCGGTCTGGGCGCCGTCCACGGTGCAGTTGTTCAGCGTGCCGCCGCTGCCGTGGTCGCGGAACCAGGCGCCGGTGGCCGCCTCCTTGATGCGGCAGTCGTCGAGCTGCGCGGTGGCCCCGTCGCTCACCGACACCGCGGTGTTGCGCACCTGGGACAGGTCGCTGTCGACGACGTCCACGCGTGATCCCCGGTCCAGGACGAACAGCGCGTCCGGCACGTCGTGCACCCGGCAGGAGTCGAGGACCGCGGTCGCCCCGTCGCTGACCCACACGGCGGGATAGTCGCCCGTGCTGTCGGAGATCTCGCACCGGTTGGCGTCCACGCGGGTGCCCGGGTCCCACACCGACAGGCCGTTGCGCCCGAACCGCTGCACGGTGGTGCGCGTCAGCGTCAGCACCGCACGCGACCTGAGGTCCACCGCGTTCTCCGGGATGTCGTGGATGCGGCAGTCGGCGAGGGTGAGGACGGCGTCCGTGTCGAGGGTGACGCCGTCCGCGGTGCTGCGGTGCACCTCGCAGTCGGTGAGGTGCGCGGTGGCCCGCCCGGTGACCTGCATACCGCTGCCCCGCACCTCGTAGACCTCGCAGCCCACCGCCTCCAGGGCCGAGTTGTCGCCGGTCACGGTGATGCCGGCGCCCGAGGTGTGATGCACCCGGCAGCGCTCCAGCCGGGGATGCGCGCCGCCGCGGACGGCCACGCCCGACTGCCCGGCCGCGACGATCTCGCACTCCTCGAACACTCCGCCGCCGCCGTCGAGCACGGCGATGCCGACGCCGGCCGGATTGTCCACGGTGCAGCGCCGCACGGTGGGCCGGGCCCCGCCACGCACCTCGATGCCGGAGGCGGACCGGGTGACGATCCGCACGTCCCTGAGCTCGGGCGCGCCCTCCTCCACCAACAGGGCGGGCGCGGCGGCGTCCTGGCCTTCCACGTGCAGGTCCTGCACCACCGCCGAGGCGCGCACGGTCAGCGGCACCCCGTCGACGGGCGCGATCCGCACGGAGCCGGCGGCGCCCTCCGGGCCGCGCAGCGTCACCGCGCGCTGGACGACGAGGTTCTCGCGGTAGGTGCCCGGGGCGACGGTGAGGACGTCACCGTCCGCCGCGGCCTCCAGGGCGGCGGCGAGCGATGCGTACTCACCCGTGCGGCGCCGCCACCGCGATGTGCCGGTGTGCGTCACCTGGACCGTGCCCTGTGCCATGGCGTTGCTGTGCCCCCACCTCGTACTGATGGCCCGTTCGCCTTCGCGGCGCGCCGCTGTGGTTCGCCCGTGCGCGCGTCGTTTCCCGATGCGCCGGCCGGTCCACCGTAGCGTGAGCGCGGACCGTGGGTTGACCGGAGCCGGAAGGCGGTCAGCTGTCGGCGCCGGCGCGGCCCCAGTCCGGTCCCGCACGCTCCCAGGCCCGGTCCCAGCACGCGTACCGGCGGCGGACCAGACGCCACAGGACCAGTCTGCGTATGCTCTCCACCAGCCCGGCCGTCACCATGGCCGTGCCGAGCCCGGCCAGGGCGGCGTGGGCGGTGGCCGTGCCGGAGTCCAGCGGGCGGGTCACGATCCGGCCCCGCCGGTCGGTCCACAGCGCGAAGCGGTCGCCGGGACGCGGGTCCTTCAGGCCGGTCGTCACCGGGCCGTGCCGCCGTGTGCCGTCCGGGGCGGTCCAGTCGGCGACGACCCGGCTGCGGGCCGCCCGCCGCGAGGAGATCTCGGGGTCCGGCCGCGGCGTCCTCTCGTCGGCCCGCGCCACGACGGTGGCCCGCACCAGGTGCCGGGACTGGCGCTGGTCGCGCACCGACCGCTGCAGCGCGTCCTGGGCGGCCGAGCCGACGAGGGAACCGGCCACCGGGGCGGCGACCAGGACGAGCAACAGGGCCGCCAACGCCACCCAGGACTCGACCAGATCGGTCGTGCGGCGCACGGGATTGTGCCGCCAGCGCCACAGTCCGCCGATGACCCGCACCGTCCGCCACCCCTTCCCGCTCCGCCGTGACCCGTCGCGCGGCCGGCCACGGGCCGGCCGAGGGGAGCGGAAGGACCCCCGTCGTCCGGGGACTTGCGCACACCCCTCGGAAGACCCCAACGACCGGGCACCGGCTCAGGGTTCCCGTGTTCCCCGGAACGTCACTCGAGGACCGTGACCGGGTCGCCGAGCCGGAGCGTGCCGGTCGACTCGGGGACCATGTGCCGCCCGAAGAGCAGTTCGTTGCCGAGGCGGCGGTGGCGGGCGAGGGCGCGCAGGGGTTCGTGACCGCGCAGTGCGGTGTCCTGGTCGACCGTGGTGACCACGCACCGGCCGCACGGTTTGGCGACCCGGAAGGTGACGTCGCCGATCGCGACGCGCCGCCAGTCGTCCTCGGTCCACGCGGGGGCGCCGGACACCACGACGCTCGGCCGGAAGCGGTCCATCGGCAGCGGCCCCTCGTCGGGGCGGTCGCCCTCGGCGATCAGCGAGTTGAGGGAGTCCAGGGAGGACCGCGAGGTGAGCAGCAACGGGGACTCGTCGGCGAAGCTCACGGTCTCGCCCGGCAGTCCGAGGCCGGGGTCGACGGGCCGGCGCGTGGCGGGGTCGTCCATGTGGACCAGGCGCACGCCGGCGCCCACGTACTCGCTGCACCAGGTGTGCGCGGCCTCGTCCGCCGGCACGCCCTCCACCCGGACGCCGAAGACGTCCACCGTCACCGTGGTTTCCGGCCGAGGCACGGCGACCGTGATCGGAGGGCGCCCGGGCGCCGAGAGCCGCAGGCCGCCGCCGGGCACGAGCTCGGCGGCGGCCTGCGCGAGGTGCGGCTGCTGGCGTTGGGTGACGACCTTTCCCCCGTGGTCGATCAGCACCCAGCGCCGGTCCCCGGCCAGCCCCCAGGGCTCCACCACGGCCTGCCGGAGTCCCACGGCTCGGAACGCCTTGACCGGGTGGATGTGTATCGATTGCAGCTCCGCATTCCCCATGACCTCATCCTGCCAGGGGGCAGGGACGGGCGGGGGAGGGGTCAGTAACCGCGGTACTGCTGGTTGTTGTACGGGTCCTGGTACGGCGCCGCGGCGGGCCGGGGCGCCGCGGGGCGCATGGCCTCGTAGCCGGTGCCGTTCGCCATCGGGCGCGGCGGCATCGGCTGCTGCGGACCGGGGTACCCGCGCGGGGCCGAGGCCTGCTGCGGGATGTAGGCCGTGGGCGCCTGTTGCAGCGGAGCGGGCTGCTGCGCCTGCGGGTAGCCGTAGTACTGCTGGGACGGGGCCGCCGGGAGGGCGGGCAGTGCCGAGGGGAGCGCGGGGAGGTGGCTTCCCGTGTCGTACGGCGCGGGGACCCGGATCGGGGCGATCTGCGGTGTGCCCCGCTCGGCGACGAGCGAGTCGTAGATCGGGGTGTCCGGGAAGGAGGCGGAATAGTAGCCGCCACCATAAGTGGGACGGGGGGAGGTCATGGCACATAAGTTAAGCCCACGATGTGCTGGTTGGGGAGACCGATAAGAGGGTTGTTTTCCGTGTCCGCGGTGACGCGGGATCCCCAATGCGAGCGAATTTGGCAAAAAGGGGCGTCGCGGGAGCGCCGCATCTTGTAAAAGGCGAGCTTCTGGGGGGTTACCGGCGGTCGGACGGCGTGTTCCACTGCTCCTGGTCAGGGCCCGGCCCGTACGGGAGCAGACTGGGCGCGACGCGGGCCGCGGGCCGCCGGCGCACCGCCGGTGCGGCCGGGACACAGGTGATGGGGGCGAACATGTCAATGCCGAAGGGGTCCAACACGCCGGTGCCGGTCACGGCCCTGCGAGTCGAGGTGGGCCGGCGGTCCGGACCGGGCGTCCCCGACGTGGACGCCTCCGCGCTGTTGCTGTCGACGGAAGGGAAGGTGCGCTCCGACGCCGACTTCGTCTTCTACAACCAGCCCGCGCACACCTCCGGCTCGGTCCGGCACGAGGGCAAGCGCGACGCCGGCGGCCGGGCGACCGACACACTGGTCGTCGACCTCGCGCGCGTGGAGCCCGCGGTCGACCGGGTCGTCCTCGCCGCGTCGGCGGACGGCGGCACGTTCGGCCGGGTGCCGGACCTGTACATCGAGGTGCGCGAGGCCGCCTCGGACGCGGTGGCCGCACGGTTCGACAGCGCCGGCGCGAGTGTGGAGACCGCCTTCGTACTGGGGGAGTTCTACCGGCGTCAGGGCGCCTGGAAGTTCCGCGCCGTGGGCCAGGGTTACAGCAGCGGGCTGGAGGGCCTGGCCACGGACTACGGCATCACCGTGGACGAGCCGCAGCGCCCGGCGCCGTCACCGGGACCCGGCCCGTCGGCGGGTTCCCCGACGGGGGCGGCACCCGCGCCGGGGGTGGGACCCGCCACGGGGGCGGGGTGGCCGCCGCCCGCGCCCACCGCCACCCCGGCACCGCTGCCGCCCCCGGCCCCCACGGCCGCTCCCGTACCGCTGCCGCCGCCCCCGCCCCCGCCCACGGCGGCCCCCGCGCCCTTCCCGCCGCCGCCCGTCGGGGCGCCCGTGCCACCGCCCCCGCAGGCCGCGCCCCCGCTCACCGCCCCCGTCAGCCTCGCCAAGGTGACGCTCACCAAGGCGGCGCCCTCGGTGTCGCTGGCCAAGCAGGGCGGCACCTCCGGCGCCCTGCGCGTGAACCTCAACTGGCAGGTGCGCAAACAGTTCTCCGGCTGGGCCGGCAAACGCGGACGGGCGTTCGCGACCCACTCGGACCTCGACCTCGACCTGTGCGCCCTCTACGAACTGTCGGACGGCCGCAAGGGCGTCGTACAGGCCCTCGGCAACGCCTTCGGGGCCCTGCACCGGCCCCCGTACATCCACCTCGACGGCGACGACCGCACCGGAGCCGTCGACGGTGGCGAGAACCTGACCGTCAACCTCGACCACGCACGCGACTTCCGGCGCATCCTCGTCTTCGTCACCATCTACGAGGGCGCCCGCTCCTTCGCCGACCTGCACGCCACCGTCACCCTCCAGCCGCAGCACGGCGCACCCGTCGACTTCTCCCTCGACGAGTGCACGGTGCCCTCGACCGTGTGCGCCCTCGCCCTGATCACCGACATCGGGGGCGATCTCGTGGTGCAGCGGGAGGCCCGCTACCTGGTGCCCCAGCGCGGCGTCAGCCCGCAGCGCACCGTCGACCACGCCTACGGCTGGGGCATGAACTGGACCCCGGGCCGCAAGTGAGGGCCCGTGCGCCCGGACCTCAGCCCTCCTCGGGCAGCGCGTCCGGGCGCGCGTAGGTGCGGCCCTTCCAGGCCGCGCCCCGGCCCCGGTAGTGCCGCACCGCCGAGTCCACTGTCATCAGCAGGTAGAGGAACGCGGTGAACGGCAGCAGCGGCGCGAGCCACAGCGGCTGGCGGTAGTAGCGCAGCATCGGCACGTACGTCGCCGTCATCACCAGCCAGGCCGCGCCGCCGGCGAGCGCCGCCGGGGTGCCGCCCGAGGCGAGGCCCGCCGCCAGCGCCGCCGGCGGCGCCAGGTACACCAGCGCCAGCCCGGCGACCGTGCCGAGTAGCAGCAGCGGGTTGTGCCGCAACTGCGCGTAGGCGCTGCGCGAGACCATCCGCCACAGGTCGCGAAGGCGCGGGTACGGACGCACGCTGTCCACCCGCTCGGCGAGCCCCAGCCAGATGTGCCCGCCGCCGCCCTTGACGGCCCGTGCGAGGGCCACGTCGTCGATCACCGCGTGCCGGATCGCGTCCGGGATCCGGGCCCGCACGGCGGTCCGGGAGCGCAGCAGCACACAGCCGCCGGCGGCCGCCGCGGTCCGCGCGCCCCGGCGGCCGATCCGGCGGAACGGGTACAGCTGCGCGAAGAAGTAGACGAAGGCCGGCACGACCAGCCGCTCCCACGGCGTCTCCACCCGCAGCCGGGCCATCTGCGAGACGACGTCGAAGCCGCCGGTGCGCGCCGCCGCGACCAGCCGGCGCAGGCTGTCGGGGGCGTGCGCGATGTCGGCGTCCGTCAGGAGCAGGTACTCGGGATCGCGCGCGCGAGCCAGGCCGATGCCGTGCCGCACGGCCCACAGCTTGCCGGTCCAGCCGGCGGGCGGCTCGCCCGGCGAGGCCACGGTCAGCGGCAGTCCGCCACGCCGCCCGAGCGCCCGGGCCAGCTCCCCGGTGCCGTCCGAGCTGCCGTCGTCGATCAGGAAGACCTCCGCGCGGCCCGGATAGTCCTGGGCGAGCAGCGAGGGGAGGCTCTCGCCGAGCACGCCGGCCTCGTCCCGCGCGGGCACCACGACGCACACGGCCGGCCAGCCGTCCGGCGGCGGATCCTCCCCGGGCGGCAGCCTGACGTCCGTGCGCCAGAAGAAGCCCTGGCCGAGCAGCAGCCACAGCCAGGCGGCGAGTGATCCCACGGCGGTCCACACGATCACGGTCACCCCGGCAGTCTGCCCCACCCGCGCGGCCCCTTCGAGGGGATCGTCTATCGTTGCGGGGTGAAGATCGCGCTCATGGACTCCGGAATCGGGCTGCTGGCGGCCACCGCCGCGGTGCGGCGTCTGCGACCCGACGCCGATCTCGTGCTCTCCCTGGACCCCGCCGGCATGCCCTGGGGGCCGCGCACTCCCGAGGACCTCACCGCGCGCGCCGTCGCCGTCGCCGAGGCCGCCGCGGCCCACGGGCCCGACGCCCTGATCGTCGGCTGCAACACCGCGACCGTGCACGCGCTGCCCGCCCTGCGCGAGCGCCTCGAACCGGACGTCCCGGTCATCGGCACGGTGCCCGCGATCAAGCCGGCCGCGGCCGGCGGCGGGCCCGTCGCCATCTGGGCCACGCCCGCCACCACCGGCAGCCCCTACCAGCGAAACCTCGTCCGCGACTTCGCCGAGGGCGTGCCGGTCACCGAAGTGCCCTGCTGGGGGCTGGCCGAGGCCGTCGAGCACGCGGACCAGGCGGCGATCGACGAGGCGGTCACCGCCGCCGCCGCGCTGACCCCCGAGGAAGTGACGACCGTCGTCCTGGGTTGCACCCACTACGAACTGGTCGCCGAGCGCATCAGGACCGCCGTGCAGCGGCCCGGTCGCCCGCCGCTGGTCCTGCACGGCTCGGCGGGCGCGGTCGCGGCCCAGGCGCTGCGCCGGATCGGCGCCCGGCCGGAGCCGGACGCCCCGGTCGAGGGCGCCGTGACCGTGCTGCTCAACGGCGTGGAAGGCCCGCTCCCCGCGCCGGCCCTGTCCTACGCCGAGGGCCGCCTCCTGCGGGCGGCCACCCCCGCCCGCTGACACGCGCCGTGTGCGACGCGCTACCCGCGCGGCGAAACCTTAGTAACCTCGTTGCCATGAGGGACCACTCCCGCAGCGAGACGGGCCCGCACACCGAGGTGTGGACGGGCCGGGCCACCAACCGGTTCCAGTGGCTGCTGGCGCCCGTGGGCGCCGCCTGTCTGGCGCTCGGCATCGAACTGGCGGTCGACTCGGCCTGGAGTTCCGGGGTGGCGCCCCTGGTGATGTCCGTCGTGGGCTGCATCGCGGCCGGACTGCTGGTCCTCTTCGGGACCCTCGCCTTCGTGCACGTCGCGGTGAGGGTCGACCGGGAGTCCCTGGAGGTGCGCTGCGGCCACATCGGCCTGCCGCGCCGCCGGATCCCCCTCGCCCATGTCGCGGGCGCCGAGTTCGCGCCGCACGTCACCCCGCGGCACTGGGGCGGCTGGGGCTATCGCTGGCGCCCCGAGAAGGGCACCGCGGTCGTCGTACGGCGAGGCGAGGGCATCGTGCTGCGCCTGTGGGACGGTCACACGTTCACGATCACCATCGACAACGCCGAGTCGGCCGTCCGCGTGATCAGGGCGCGGCTGCGCCCGGCCCCCGACCCCGCCTGACCGCCGCCGCGTCCGCGGACGGCCTCCCGTCAGGGCGTCAGACGGTCCCGCCGACGGCGCGGGCCGGCCGCCGCCCCGGGCGCCCCGTCGGCCACCGTCGGTCGTCCGTCGGCCATCGGTGGTCTCCCCTCGGTCATCGGGCGTGCGGTGGCCAGTCCGGCCAGCAGCCCCGCGCCCACCGGCACGGCCGTGAAACTCAGCGCGTCGCCGACCGTGGCGATCACCGCCAGCGCCGTCAGTGCCGCGCCCGCGCTCAACGCGACCGGGGTGGGCCGCGCGGTGCGCCACAGCGCGTACACCAGCCAGCCGTACGCCACCCCCAGCAGCAGCACGCCGATCAGCCCCTGTTCCGCCGCCTGCTGGAGCAGCGCCGAATGCGGCCTGCCGGCGAACTGCGGCGACCGCGCGGCCGTGGGGCTGAACTCGCCGAAGCGGCCCGGCCCCACCCCCAGTCCCGCGTTCCGGTGGACCAGGAGCAGCGCGTCCCGCCACAGAAGCACGCGGCGCCGGGTCAGCGGTCCCGCCGGCGCCCCGGCGAGCCCGCCGGGCAGCGTCCGCGCGGCGACGGCCCAGACCAGCCCGGCGACCGCGACCGGGGCGAGGGCGAGGCTGAGAAGGGCGGGACCCCGGCGGCGCACCCGGCCGGCGGCGAGCGAGCAGAGCAGCACCGCGCAGCAGCAGACGGCCCCGGCGCCGGAGCCGAGCGCGGCGGCGGTCACCGTGATCGCGACGGCCAGCGCGCGCAGCGCGAACCGCACCGCCCGGGCGGGCGCCGCCCAGGCGGCACAGCAGGCGCCGCCCACGGCCAGGGCCAGCACGCAGGCGGTCGCGCCGGCGTGTCCCAGCGGGTTCGTGGTCCCCGGCCCGGGCGCCGGACCGGGGACCGCCACCGCGAACGCCGTACCGGCGAGCGCCCCGGCGCAGGGCGCGGCGACCGGCAGCAGCGCGCCGCCGATGCGCCCCGCCGCGTGGCCGGCGGCCACGGCGAGCACCGCGAGCAGCACGCCCTCGGGACGGCCCTCGTGTGCCGCGCCGGTGATCAGCGACCAGGCCGCGCAGACGCCCAGCACCGCCACACCGGCCCCGTCGGAAACGTTTCTCCGCTCGCTGCCGGACGGTCTTCCGCCGCCCGCCCCGTCCGCGGACCCCACCTCGATGGACCGCACCCGTCGCCCCCCGGAACCCGGCCGCCCCCGACCCCTGCCCATGCCCCGGCGCGAGCGGCCGCGTAGGGCGGCCGGCCAGGGCTCCGGCACACCGTAGCGGCTGCCGACCGGAATGTGGACCGCTCGGACAGGACTCGACCGCGGCGGGGAGCGGGCCGCGGACGAGCCCCGCGGACCGTCCTGTGAGGGGCCCGGTCACCCGCCGTACACTCCCGGGGTGACCGTCACCGCAACTTCCGTCGACGAGTCGGACGGCCTGCGTCCGCAGTCCGCTCCGGCGCCGTGGAGCGCCAGGCTCGTCCGGCTCGCACCGGCCGTGACCGCGACGCTGGCCGGCCTCCTCCTCTACGTCAGCTTCCCGCCCCGCACCCTGTGGTGGCTGGCACCGCCCGCCTTCGCCGCCTTCGGCTGGGTGCTGCGCGGCCGGAGCCCGAAGGCGGCGCTCGGTCTCGGCTACCTCTTCGGCCTCGGCTTCCTGCTCCCGCTGCTGGTGTGGACCGGCGTCGAGGTCGGCCCCGTACCGTGGCTGGCCCTCGTCCTCATCGAGGCGCTCTTCGTCGCCCTGGTGGGCGCGGGCGTCGCCGCCGTCTCGAAGCTGCCCGGCGGGCCGGTGTGGGCGGCGGCCGTCTGGATCGCCGGCGAGGCGGCCCGCGCGCGCGTGCCCTTCCACGGCTTCCCCTGGGGCAAGGTCGCCTTCGGCCAGGCGGACGGGGTGTTCCTGCCGCTGGCCGCGGTGGGCGGCACACCGGTGCTCGGCTTCGCGGTCGTCCTGTGCGGCTTCGGCCTCGGCGAGGCGGTCCGCCTCGCCGTGGAGGGGCGGCGCACCCGTGTCCTGCGACGGTCGGCCGCCGCCGCGGCCCTGCTCGGCGTGGCCGTACCGGTGGTGGGCGCGCTGGCGGCCCGCACCCTGGTGAGCGACAAGGCCGAGGACGGCACCGCCACCGTCGCCCTCGTCCAGGGCAACGTGCCGCGCGAGGGCCTGGACTTCAACGCCCAGCGCCGCGCGGTCCTCGACTACCACGCGCGCGAGACGGCGCGGCTGGCGAAGGACGTGAAGGCCGGCAAGGCGCCCCGGCCCGACTTCGTGCTCTGGCCGGAGAACTCCTCCGACATCGACCCGCTCGAATACCCCGACGCGCGACTCGTCGTCGACCAGGCCGCCAAGACGATCGGCGTGCCCATCTCGATCGGCAGCGTCGTCGAGCGGGACGGCAGGCTGTGGAACGAGCAGATCCTGTGGGACCCGGTCAAGGGTCCCCTGCAGACGTACGACAAGCGGCAGATCCAGCCGTTCGGCGAGTACCTCCCGTTGCGCTCGCTGATCGGAGCGATCAACGAGAACTGGACCGCGATGGTCCGCCAGGACTTCAGCCGCGGCAGCGAGCCGGGCGTGTTCACCGTCGACGGCGCCAAGGTCGGCCTCGCGACCTGCTACGAGGCCGCCTTCGACTGGGCCGTGCGCGACACGGTCACCCACGGCGCGCAGATGATCTCCGTGCCGAGCAACAACGCCGCCTTCGACCGCAGTGAGATGACCTACCAGCAGCTCGCCATGAGCCGGATCCGCGCGGTCGAGCACAGCCGGGCCGTCACCGTCCCGGTGACCAGCGGCGTCAGCGCGATCATCATGCCGGACGGGCGGATCTCGCAGAAGACGGGCATGTTCGTGCCCGCCCATCTGGTCCAGAAGGTGCCGCTGCGCTCCTCGGAGACACCCGCCACCGAACTGGGCGTGCTGCCGGAGATCGCCCTGGTGCTGCTCGCCGCGGGCGGCCTGGGCTGGGCGATCGGGTCCGGCGTCCGCGGACGGCGCGCGGCGCGGGCCTGACCTGGGCCGGACGGCGGCCCCTGCCCGTCGGCTGCCCGAGCCGGGCGGTCGGCTCGGGTGCGCGCGGGCGGCGCGCCCGGCGGCCCGACCGCGGTCGGCCGCCCGCCCGCCGCCGGGCGGCCGTGACCGGGTCCACCGGGCGGCCGTGAACGTGGCCGCCGGGGCGGCCGTGACCGTGGCCGGAGCCGTGGCCCGTTAGGGTCGGCCGCATGGCCACTCCCGACTTCATCCGCACGATCCGGGCCTCCGCCGGCAACCAGCTGCTGTGGCTGCCCGGGGTCACCGCCATCGTCTTCGACGACGAGGGCCGCGTACTCCTCGGCCGCCGCTCCGACACCGGCAAGTGGTCGGTGATCGGCGGCATCCCCGACCCGGGCGAGCAGCCGGCCGCCTGTGCCGTCAGGGAGGTGTACGAGGAGACCGCGGTGCGCTGCGTGGCGGAGCGGCTGGTCCTCGCCCAGGCGCTGAAACCCGTCACCTACGCCAACGGGGACATCTGCCAGTACATGGACATCACCTTCCGCTGCCGCGCGGTCGGCGGCGAGGCGCGGGTCAATGACGACGAGTCGCTGGAGGTGGGCTGGTTCACGGTGGACGCGCTGCCCCGGCTCGACGAGTTCGGCCTGTTCCGGATCAAACAGGCCATGACCGACGAGCCCGCGTGGTTCGACCCCACGGAAATCGGCTGAGGCATGGGGCGTGCCCCCATGGGGCGGGGCGGTGGAGCTGCTTAGGGTCGGTCCATGACCCCGCCCCGTCCGCTCCCCGCCCCTCAGGCTCCCGCGCTCGACCTCGGCGGTCGCACCGCGCTCGTCACCGGCGCCGCCGGAGGCATCGGCCGCGCCTGCGCGCTCCGGCTGGCCGCCGCCGGGGCCGAGGTGAGAGCCGTCGACCGGGACGCGGCCGGCCTGGACGCGCTGACCGAGCGGTCCGCCCCGCTCCCGGGCGCCGTGCGTCCGTACGTGCTCGACCTCACCGACCTGGACGCCGCCGAGCGGGTGGCCGCCGGCGCGGACGTCCTGGTCAACAACGCCGGGATCCAGCTGGTGCGGCCCATCGAGGAGTTCCCGCCCGAGGTCTTCCACACCGTGCTGACCGTGATGCTCGAGGCGCCGTTCCGGCTCATCCGCGGCGCCCTGCCGCACATGTACGGCCAGGGGTGGGGCCGGATCGTCAACATCTCCTCGGTGCACGGCCTGCGCGCCTCCGCCTACAAGTCGGCGTACGTGGCGGCCAAGCACGGCCTGGAGGGCCTGTCCAAGACCGCCGCCCTCGAAGGCGCGGCGCACGGGGTCACCTCCAACTGCGTCAACCCGGCGTACGTGCGCACCCCCCTGGTCGAACGGCAGCTCGCCGACCAGGCCGAGGCCCACGGCATCCCCGAGGACCGTGTGCTCACCGAGGTGCTCCTGCAGGACAGCGCGGTCAAACGCCTGATCGAACCGGAGGAGGTCGCGGAGGCCGTGGCGTACCTGTGCGGCCCGCAGGCGTCCGCCGTGACCGGTACCTCGCTCGTCCTCGACGGCGGCTGGACCGCCCACTGAGCCGTTCCGCGCCCGCCGCACCGCCCCCGGCCGGCCCCCCGGGCTCCGCGCCCGCCGCCTTCCCGTCCCGCTCCGCCCGGCACGGCGAACGGCCCGACGGCCCCATGCTCCGGATCTCGCGTGTTCACGCGATGCGCAGGCACACCCGCACTCGGCACGGTGGAGCGAGAGCACAGAGGCCGAAGGGTGGAGATCATGTCGCCGGAGTCATCCGTACCGGAACCGGGAAGGGGGACGTCCCGTCCCCGGCCCGCCGGGGAGCCGGTGTCCGCCCGGCGCGCGCGGGAGGCCTGGCGCGCGGTCCTGTCCCGGACGTTCGACGCCGTCGACCTCGCCGACCTGGACGAGACAGGTCCGCGGACCGTCCGGTCCGTCCGGCTCGGGCATCTGCGGGTCGTCACCGCCGAGGGCGGCCCGCTGAGCGTGCGGCGGACCTCCGGGCTGATCGCCCGGCGCGACGACGGGCGCCTGCTCGTCCTGTTCCTGACCCAGGGGCTCGCCGCGGTCGAACAGGACGGACACGAGGCGCCGCTGCGGCCGGGCGAGATCGTCTTCTGCGATCTGACCCGACCGCTCCGGCTGGAGTTCGCCCGCGCCTCCCGGGTGAACTGCCTCGTCGTGCCGCGACTGCTCCTCGGACTCGGCGAGGACGAACTGCGCCGGCTGACGGCGGCGCCCGGGCCTCCCGACACCGTGCCGGGCGCGCTGCTGGCTCCGCTGGTGACCCGGCTCGTCGACACGGCGGAGACGTACGCGACGGCCACCGCGGAGGCCCTGGCCCGCAACGTGGTCGACCTCCTCGGAGTCCTGGCCGAGGAACGGCTCCACCGGCAGGCGGACGACACGGGGCGCCCGGCGCGCGTGTGGCTGCCGCGGATCCAGGTCTTCATCGACGAGCACCTCACCGATCCGGACCTGACCCCGGAGTCCATAGCCCGCGCCCACCGGATCTCCGTGCGCTACCTGCACCGGCTCTTCCAGGCGGAGGGCGTCACCGTCTCCCGGTGGATCCAGCGCCGCCGGCTGCGGGAGTGCAGACGCGAGCTGGCGCACCAGGCCGCCTCGGACCGGACCATCGCCGCGGTGGCCCGCCGGTGGGGCTTCGCCAGCGCCGCCCATTTCAGCCGGGTGTTCCGGGCCGCGTACGGGATGTCTCCGGCCGAATGGCGGGATTCCGGGACGAGGACGCTCGGCCCGGCCCCGATTCCGACCTCGCCCCCGGCCCCGGCCCCCACCCCGACCTCGCCCCCGGCCCCGGCCCCGGCTCCGAGTCCGACGCGGAAGACGGCCGGAACCGCCACGGCCCTGCGGCCCCGCCGCCCCGCCCCACCCCCGGCCGACCGGCGCCCCCGCCTCGGCGACGAGGCGGGAGACACGGCGGCGTGACGGTGCCCGTCGCGCCCGCCGTCCCGGCGCGGAGCGCGCCGCCTCCGGTCCCCGCGGCCCGGCACGGCGCGCACGCGCCCGTCGCGATGCGGCCTCGCGCCGCGTGACCCCACCTGCCCGCGGGCGCCCTGCCGCCGCCCGAGCGCCCGGCGCTCGCTGTGTGCCAGGTGGCCCATGCCGCCGCCCCACCCTCCGGGCCGGGTGTGCCGACGTCCGGGCGGGCTTGCGATAGTGGTCCCCGATGCGTCGTGTGCGTCCGCCGGAGTGCCCTTGGGCGTCGGCCGCCGGCGCTCGACGGTGACGGCTGAGTCGCCGGTCGGTACGGGTCGAGCCGGAGTCCGGCCGGCGCGTGCGGACAGGGAGGGTCGCGAGTGGCGAGGGCAGGCGGGTCGCTGTCCCGGAGCGGTCTGCGCGGCAGGGAGAAGGAACTGGCGCGCCTGCGGACGCTGGTCGCCACGGTGGCCCGGTCCGCGAGCGGCGCGCTGACCCTGATCCAGGGGGAGCCCGGGATCGGCAAGAGCACGCTGCTCGCCGAGGTCGTCGCCGGGGCCGGGGCGGCCGGGTTCTCGGTGGGCGTCGGCAGGGCCGACGAACTGCACGACATCGTGCCGCTCTCGTCGCTGGCGGGCTGCGTCCTGCACGGCGATCAGCCACTGCTGTCCGGCGACGCCGTCGCCGAACTCGCCCGCAACCACGACCAGCGCATCTGGCTGGTCGAACGCCTCGCGGAGGCGATCGAGGCCAGGGCCGGCCGCGCACCCGTGCTCATCGCCCTCGACGACGTGCAGTGGGCCGACCCGCTGAGCCGGTTCGCCCTCAAGCAGCTCCCGGCACGCCTGCGGACCTCGCCGGTGCTGTGGTTGCTGACCGGGCGGCTGGGACCCGCCGGCCCGGCGGAGGAGATCGTCGCGGCCGCGACGGGCGAACTGCCGACGGTCACGGTACGACTCGGGCCCCTGTCCGGTGACGCCATCGGCCAACTGGCCGACGACACCCTGGGCCCGGCCGTCGACGAGCGCGTGCGCGACCTGCTCGACGGCGCCGGCGGGAACCCGTTCCTGGCGGTCGAGATGCTCGCCGGGCTGCGGGCCGTCGGCGCCTCGGGCACGCCCGTGCACCCGAGGCTCGTCGTCGGCGTGCGCGCACGGCTCAACTCCCTGCGACCCGCCACCCTGCGCTTCCTGCGGATGGGAGCGGTCCTGGGACGCCGGTTCGGCTTCCCCGAGGTCGCCGCGCTCTGCGGCCGGACGCCCACCGAGCTCGTCGCACCGCTCGAAGAGGCGGTGCGCGCCGGGCTGCTGGAGGACGACGGCGACCGACTGGTGTTCCGGCACGACCTGCTGCGCCAGGCGGTCTACGTCGACATCCCGCCGTCGGCCCGCAAGGCGCTGCACCGGGAGGCTGCAGGCCACCTCCTCGCCGCGGGCCGGCGCCCCATCGACGCGGTGCCGCACATCCTCAAGGGCGCCCAGGTGGGCGACGAGGAGGCGGTGCTGCTGCTGCGGCGGGCCGCCGACGACATCCTGCCGGTCACACCGGGACTCGCGGCCGACCTGATGACGCGCGCCATGGAACTGGTGCCGCCCGGCAGGCCGTCGGGCTTCGCGGTGGGGGAGCAGGCCATCACCGTTCTGACCCGGGCCGGACGGAACCGGCAGGCTCTGTCGGTCGGTGACGGCCTGCTGGCCCAGCGGCCGGCTCCAAAGGCGTACGGCCGGCTCCAGGCGGCCCTCGGCGGAACGCTGTGGAACATGGACCTCGCCGACGAGCTGCGCCGCCGGACCGAGACCGCCCTCGCGGTCGGAGGCGCCGACCCCGAGGTCGCGGCGCGGCTGGCCGCCCTGCGCGCGCTGGCCCTGTCCCGGGGCGAGGACCTCACCGCGGCGCGCGTGGCGGGCGAGAGCGCGCTGCGCGCCGCCGTCGCGATCGGCGACCGGGAGGCGCACGTCCTGGCCCTGTCCGCGCTCGGCGAGAGTGCGCTCAACGCGGGACGGAACGCCGCCGCGCTGGAGCGCTTCGCCGCGCTCAGCGCGGTCGATCCCGCCTTCCTGCCCGAAGAGATCGTCGCCTGCCAGCACCTGGACGACTTCCGGGCCGGCGAGCGGCTGCTGCTGCGGGCGGCGGACAACGCCGCCTCGCCCCGTCAGCCGATGCTGCTGTGGGCCCAGGCCCAGCAGCACCTGGGACTGGGCAGACTCGACGACGCCGAGGCCGGCTTCGCGACCATGGAGCGCCTGGAGGAGGACGTACAGGTCCCCGTCCAGCAGGTGAACTCCCGCGTGATCCGCTCCCGGATCGCCCTGCTGCGCGGCGAGCGCGAAGCGGCGCGGCAGCACCTGACCGCGGCGCGGGAACGGCTGGCGGTCAAACCGAACCCGGGGAACACGGCCGCCGTGCGCTTCCTGGAAGCCGTGCACGCCGAGGCCGACGGGGACCCGGCGCTCGCCGTGGAGAGGATCCGGCAGGTGCAGCGGGAGGGGATGTTCATGCGCTGGCGCCTGCTGCGCGACTGGGTCGACGCGGCGGTGCGCATGGCCCTGCGCGGCGGTGACCAGGACCTGGCGGAGGACCTGGCCGAGCAGGCCGCCGCCCACGCCGGACGCAACCCGGCCGTGCCCACCGCGGCCGGCGTCGCGGCGCACGCCCTCGGGCTGGCGCGGGACGACGTCGCCCTGCTGGAACGCGCGGTGGCCCTGCTCGGGCCGAGCCCCCGCCCCCTCGTCCGGGCCGCCGCCGGCGCGGATCTGGGCCGCGCGCTCCTGGCGGCGGGCCGCGGGCCGCGGGCCGTGACCGCTCTGACCGAGGCTCACGCCCTGTTCGAGGAGTCGGGCGCCCACGCCGCGGCGGCACACGTGCGGCACGACCTGGACCGGGCGGGGGCCGGCGGCCGGGGGGCGCCGGCCACGCGGCCCGTCCAGGGCTGGGCGGCGCTGACGGTCTCGGAGCGGAAGGTGGCACGTCTGGTCGCCGAGGGCCACACCAACCGGTCGGCCGCCGGGGTGCTCTTCGTCTCCCCGCACACGGTCAACACCCACCTCACCTCCGTCTTCCGCAAGTTGTCGGTCAACTCCCGCGTGCAGCTCGCCAACCTGGTCATGGCCCGGCCCGCCGACTGACCGCCTACGGAGGCGCGTTCCCCCCGGGGCCCCGCCGCACCGGCCGTGCGGGCGACGGCCGGCCGGCTCCGCCGGGCGGACCGGGCGGCAGGCGCGGGACGGAGCGCCGGTTAGGCTGACCTGGTCGTCACGGGACCCTCGGGCTCGTCCTCCACCTCCCGGGACCGGCATTCACCACAGATGTCACTCGGGAACAGACGCCATGACCTCACTGCTCGGCCCGTCGGCGCGGCGCGTCGCGGCCGCCCTGGGCGCCGCCGCTCTGACGCTGGTCGCCGCCGGCTGCGGGGCCGGCGCCGCGGGCGGGGCCGGCCCGGGCGCGGACGGCTCCGTCACCGTGCTCGACTACTACACCGACGAGACCGAACACGCCCAGTGGAGCCGGTGGCTCGACGACTGCGCCACGACCGTCGGGGTGACGGTCGAGCACCGCAGCGTTCCGGGGCCGTCGCTCGTCCCCAAGGTCCTGCGGCAGGCGTCGTCGCGGACCCTCCCCGACCTGCTGATGCTCGACAACCCCGACCTCCAGCAGATCGCCCGGACCGGCGCCCTGACCCCGCTGGACGAGTACCACGTCGACGTCGGCGGCTTCGCCGAGGGCATCCTGTCGACCGGCACCTACAAGGGGAAGGTGTACGGGCTGGCGCCCACCGTCAGCACGACCGTCCTCTTCTACAACAAGGACATGCTCTCCCGGGCCGGGGTCGCCGTGCCGAAGACCTGGGACGAGCTCAAGTCGGCGGCGGCCCGGCTGACGCGCCCGGGCCGCTACGGCATGGCGGTCGACGCCGACGCCACCTTCGAGGGCAGCTGGCAGTACCTCCCCTTCCTGTGGTCCAACGGCGGGGACGAGAAGCACCTGGACACCCCGCAGGCCGCTCAGGCGCTCCAGTTGTGGGTCGACCTCGTGAAGAGCGGGTCCATGTCGCGGTCGGTGCTCAACTGGAACCAGGCCGACCTCCACGACCAGTTCGTCGCCGGCCGGACGGCCATGATGATCAACGGCCCCTGGCGGATCCCCGCCATGAACGAGGCCGAGGACCTGCACTGGGGCGTGGCGCCCGTCCCCGTGCCGCACGCCGGACAGAGACCCGTCACACCGCTGGGCGGCGAGGTGTGGACGCTCCCGCGCAGCGGCTCCAAGGCCCGGCAGGAGAAGGCCGCACGGATCCTCGCGTGCCTGAACGACCCCGCGCACATGCTCGACCAGGCCGAGCAGCGGTTCACCGTGCCGTCCCGCACCGCGGTGGCCGCGCGGTACGCCGAACGCGTCCCGTCCATGGCCGCCTTCGTCGAAAGCGCCGAGAGCGCCCGCGCCCGGACCGGCGAACTCGGGGTCGAGTGGCCCGCGGCGGCGAGCGCGATGTACACCGCGATCCAGTCGGCGCTGACGGGCGAGCGGACACCGGCCGAGGCGTTGAAGCGTGCGCAGCGCACCGCGGCCGGCTCCTGACCGCGCCCCGCCGTCCCGGACCGAGGCGGCGAAGGCGGAGAAGAGCAACGGCGGCGCGCCGCTCGGGGGTCGGCGTCCCCTTCAACACCACGATCCTCTACAGCGGGCTCCAGGACATCCCCGCGGAGATCCACGAGGCGGCGCGGCTGGACGGCGCCGGGCCGGTGGCCGCCTTCCGCCATGTCACCTGGCCCCTGCTGCGGCCCGTGGCCGGCGTCGTGCTGGTGCTGGGCGCGGTCTACACGCTCAGGGCCCTGGACGTCGTCCTCGTGCTGACCGGCGGGGGACCGGCCGGCGCCACCGAGACCCTCGCCACCCGGGCCTACGAACTGTCCTTCCGCCAGTTCGCGTTCGGCGAGGGCGCCGCGATGGGCAACGTGCTGATCGTCCTCTCGCTCGCCTTCGCGCTCCTGCACCTCCGCGCCGTCCGGCGCGCCCGCGACACCTGAGAGCGGAACCGGTGAAACGCACACCCCGCCGCACCTGGCCGTCCACCGTCATCGGGATCCTCCTGCTGGCGGTGATGCTGTTCCCCGTCTACTGGATGGTCGACGCCTCCCTGCAGCCGACGGGAAACGCCCTGCGGGCGGGCTGGTTCCCCTCCCACCCGGACCTCAGCGGCTACGCCACCGCCCTGCGCGACCAGGGACGCAACCTCGTCACCAGTCTCGTCGTGGCCCTCGGCAGCGTCGTGTTCAGCCTCGCGCTCGCCGTCCCCGCCGCCTACGCACTGGCCCGGTTCACCCTCCGGGGCGCCGACCTGGTGCTCCTCGGCGTCCTGGTCGCGCAGACCGTCCCGGGCATCGCCGTGGCCGACGCGCTCTACAGCGCCTACGGCGACCTGGGACTCGTCGACTCCCGCCTCGGGCTGATCCTCGCCGACTCCACCGCCGGTGTCCCCTTCGCGATCATCATCCTGCGGTCGTCCATGCGGAACATCCCGCGGGAGATCATCGAGGCCGCGCGCGTGGACGGCGCCGGGCGGCTGCGCGTCCTGGGCCGTGTGGTCCTCCCGTTGAGCGTGAACACCTTGGTCACCGCGGCGGTCTTCACCTTCCTGTTCAGCTGGAGCGACTTCCTCTTCGCCCTCACGCTGACCACCACCGGGGACGTGCAGCCGGTCACCCTGGGCATCTACCAGTACCTGGGCGCCCACACCGACCGGTGGAACGCCGTCATGGCCACCGCCGTCCTCGCCTCGATCCCCTCGGCCGTGCTGCTCGCCCTCGCGCAACGTCACATCACCGCCGGCGCCACGGACGGGGCCGTCACATGAGCCCGCGGAGCGCCACGAGCCCGCCGGGCCCACGGCCGCACGTGTGAGAGCCGCCGACGGGACCGTGTGCTCCGTCCGCGCCCTCTTCTTGTCCGGGAGCGCACTCCGCCCCCTGGCCCATGACGCCACGAGGGGGACCGCACGGATACTTGTGCCCCGAACCGCGTACTCCAGGAGCCAGTTTGTCCCCCACCCGGCCCCGCAAGTTCTCCCGTTCCGAGACCACCCGGGCCGAGGCCTTCAGCGACGGGGTGTTCGCCATCGCCGTCACGCTGCTGGTCCTCAACCTCGCCGACCCGCCGCACAGACCGGGCGGCCTCGGCCGCGCCCTGCTGGCCCAGTGGCCGGCCTACCTCGGCTACCTGGCCTCCTTCGGCTACGTGGCGGTGATCTGGCTCAACCACCACCAGGCCTTCGTCCGCATCCGGACCATGGACCGCGGCCTGCATGCGGCCAACCTGTTCCTCCTGCTCACCACGGGGGCGCTCTCCTTCCCCACCGCGGTGGTCGCGGACGCGCTGCAGGCCGACCTCACGGACGCCGACGCACGCGTCGCCGTCGCCCTCTACGCCGGCCTCGCCGCGACGATGTGCCTGAGCTGGGTGGCCCTCTACCGGCAGCTCGCCCGCCGGCCCGAGCTGCTGCACCCCGACGTGGAGGACGCCTACGTACGGCACGGGCGGATCCGCTCGTGGACGGGAGCGCTCGCCTACACGGCCGCCGGGCTTCTCGGGGTGTTCGTCGCGCCGCTGCTGGCGATCGCGGTCTTCGTCGCCCTGCCCGTCTTCTACTTCGTCACCAGCGAAGGGCTGCCCGAAGCGCGGGACGGCTCCTCCTGAGCGACCGCCGCCGTCGAGGAGGCCCGGGCGTCCGGCGAGGCGCGCAGCCGGCGCCATTCGAGCGGGGAGCGGCCGTAGGAGGTGCGGAAGACCCGGCTGAAGTGCGCCGGGCTGACGAACCCCCATCGCTGGGCCACCGCGGACACGGTCGGGGCGTTCGCGCCGCCGCGCGCCAGTTCGCGGGCGCTCTCCTCCAGCCGGCGCCGCTGGATGAGCCGGTGGACGGTGACGCCCTCGTCCTCGAAGACGCGGTGCAGATAGCGCACGGAGATGTGGAGCGACGCCGCGACCGCCTGGGGGGAGAGGGCCGGGTCGGCCAGGTTGCGGTCGATGTGGTCGCGGATGCGCCGCACCAGCTGCCGACGCGCGCCGTCCGGCCCCGCCTCGTCACCGGGCCCGGTGCGCTCGGCCACGAGCGTGGCGAAGAAGTCGACGACGGTGGCGGCCAGTTTCCCGGCGACGGCCGGGGCACACGTGTGCGCCGAGGCGACCAGGGTGGCCAGGAAGGGCATCAGCACCGAGCCGATGCCGTCCGAGGTGTCGACGACGGTGCCGGTGATCCGGCGGAGCCGCTCGTCCGGCAGACCGATCGCCCGACGCGGCAGGTGCACGACACGGGCGGAGAACCGTTCGGGGAAGTCCAGGGAGTACGGGCGGGCGGTGTCGTACACGACGATGTCCCGCTCGCCGACGGCGGTGTGCCGGCCGTCCTGGACGAGGGCCGCGGTGCCCCGCATCTGGAGGGCCACGGCCACGAAGGACTCGGGGGAGCGCGCGATGTGCGCCGCGGTGCGGCTCGTGCGCTGCGCGTCCGCCTCGACGGAACAGACCCTGACGTATCCGAGCCGGCCGGCGGCGACCCGGCCGGCGAACGGTCCGCCGCCCCGCGGTGTGACGGCCATCGGCACCAGCGCCTTGCTCACCGCGGCGCGCCAGTAGCCGAGTTTCTCCTCGTCGGGGACGGAATCCGTCGTCAGCACCAGGCTCACCTGGCTCTCCTCTCCACCCGTGCGGTACCGGCGGAGACCTGGAGCCGCTGCACGCGCGGACCGGCCAGGTGTGAACGGCGGCAGCGCCGTCCCGTTCCCCGCCACGGTCAGCCAATCAGTGGGCCCGCCCGTTGCTCCAGGCAGGAAATGGGCAGAAAGCGCAGGTCAACAGGCGCGCCTTCCGGCTGTGCGCCGACGGAACAGGACAGTGCGCTGGAGGGACAGGCCGCGCACGGCGCCACGGCCTACCGTGAGGGGCATCGCCCCACGGCGTGCGGTGCGGGGACGGGACGCGCGGCGGACGGCGACCGGCCGGGTGTGCCGCGCGGGCGGGCGCTCAGTCCGTGTCCAGGCGGGCGAGCCGTTCGCGGGCCTCGGCGACGCACCGGGGGTCGGCGTCCGGACCGAGGGCGAGGCAGCCGGCCAGTGCCTCGCGCGCCTCCGCCGTCCTCCCGGCGGCCAGCAGGGCCTCGCCCAGATGGATGAGGTGGCGGCTCTCCAGCGCGGTGTTGCCGCCGGCGCGGCACAGGTCGAGGGCGATCCGCAGGTGGGACACGGCCTCGTCCCACCGGCCCAGCCGCGTGCAGCTCGTGCCGATGCCCCCGTGCACGCCGAGCCGGGTCATCCCGGCGGCGTGCGGTTCGATGCCGGCGCCCGCCTCCTCCAGCCAGGTCAGCATGGACCGGTAGGCCACGATGGCCTCCTCGTGGCGGTCCTGTCCTCCCAGCAGCAGCGCGCGGGTGTGCATGCACTGCAGGAGGCCGTGGAGGTCACCGGCGGCCTCGAACAGAAGGGCGGCCCGCTCGTTGTGGGCGACCCCCCGCTCGGGCCGGTCGAGGAGGCGGTGGGCCCAGGCGGTGTAGTGGTGGGCCCAGGCCTGCTGTTCGAGGTCGCCCGAGCGTTCGGCGGCGGCCAGGGCCTGCTCGGACCTGACGAGACCGTCCCGCGGGCGGCCCTCGCACAGCAGCAGGGACCAGGCGTGGTAGTTGAGCTGGGTCGCCTCCAGGAGCGGATCCCCGAGGGCCCGTGCGGAGCGGGCGGCGGTGTCGAATATCTCGTGCCAGTGCCCCCAGAAGATCCACTGGTCGGAGAACCAGTGCAGGGACTCGGCCACCTCCACCACCGTGGTGTGCTCGCCCGCCGCGGCGGCGGCACGCAGCGCGGCCAGCCAGTTGGTCCCCTCGGCCTGCAGCCACGCGCGCGCCCGGTCGGCGCTGGACAGATCGACCGTGCCCTGCCAGGACGCCGGCGGGGCCCCGTGGTCCGGCTCGTACCAGCGGCCCGCCACGACGGCCGTCTCCAGCAGCCACCGGTACATGCTCGCCCGTGCCCCGTCGGCCTTCGCGGCCCCCTCCTCCGCCGCCAGCCGGGCGCGGGCGTACAGGCACAGCAGGTCGTGCAGGCGGTAGCGGTCGCGGTCCGTGCCGAGCAGCCCGGTCTCGACCAGCTCCTCCAGGGTGTCCTCGGCGTCGAACAGCTCCTGGCCGGTCAGCCGGGCCGCGCAGGCGGCGCTCACGTCCGGCCCCGGCACCAGCGACAGCCGCCGGAACATGCGCGCGGCGGGAGGGGTGAGCTGACGGTACGACAGGTCGAAGGCGGCCGCCACCCGGACGTCACCGGCGGACAGCACGTCCAGTCGCCGTTCCTCCAGGGCGAGGCGGTCGGCCAGCCGGCGCACCGTCCAGCCGGTGCGGGTCGCCAGCCAGTTGCCGGCCACCCGCAGCGCGAGCGGCAGACGCCCGCAGCGCCGGGCGACGTCGGCGAGGGCCGCGGGATCGGCCGCGGCGCGCTCGGTGCCGACGAGCGAGGAGAGGAACGCGGTGGCCTCCTCGAAGCCCAGCTCGCCCAGCGGCATCCGGTGCACGCTCTCCAGGCCCGTCAGCATCCGCCGGCTGGTCACCACGACCATGCCCGCGCCGGTCCCGGGCAGCAGCGGGCGCACCTGGGCCTCGTCCCGGGCATTGTCGAGGACCAGCAGGCTCCGCCGCTCGGCCAGCAGCTGCCGGTACAGCCCGGGGTGACCCTCCGGCCCCGCCTTCGCGAGGTCGCGGTCGGGCACGCCGAAGGCCTTGAGCACGAGGAGCAGCAGCTCGGCCGGTGCGGGCGGGCTCTCGTCGGTGCCGCGCAGGTCCAGCACCAGCTGGCCGTCCGGGAAGCGGTCGGCCAACCGGCGGCCGGCGTGCAGCGCGAGTGTGGTCTTCCCGGTGCCGGGGGGCCCGGAGACGGCCACCACGACCGGGTGCGCCGTCCCGCCACCGCCGCTTCCGTGGGACGGGGCGCGGGCGGCGGTGCGCTCGGCGAGTTCGGTGAGCCGCTCCAGCTCGCGGGCCCGGCCGACGAAGTCGTCGACGCCGCGGGGGAAGGCGCGTACCCCCGCCGGGCGGTAGGCCGGGCTCCGTCCGCTCCTGGCGGAGGCCAGGAGACGTTCCCGCTCGGCCTCGTCGAGCCCGAGGCCGTCAGCGAGCGCGGCCACGGTGCGCCGCTGCGGGGCCGCCCGCCGGCCCCGCTCCAGGTCCCCGACGCCCCTGACGCTGACGCCCGACGCCTCGGAGAGGCCCTCGATCGTCAGCGATCTGGCGATCCTGAGTTCCCGAAGCAGCGCTCCGAACGCCTCCTGCCCGCCGGCCAACCCGGTCCTCCCGCCCTACGCCGTCGCTCGCCCCGAGCACGGTCGGCACGATTGTAGGAGGAACGGGTGGAGCCGCAGGTCACGGCCCTTTCCGTGCGGCAGGGGTCAGGTCCGCACCAGGGGGGTGTCGACCAGGTGCTCGGCCAGGAACCAGGCCTGGAGCTCGCCGGTGCGGATCACCTGGGAGACCAGGAGGTCGTTGGTGCCGTCGTCACCCAGGCCGGCGGCGCGGGCGGCCGCGTCGTGCGCCTGCGTCAGGATCGCCTCGTGCGCTTCCAGCAGACGGGAGAGCATGGCGGGGACCTCCTCCACGCCGTCCGGCGGCCGCGGGATCGAGGTGATCTCGGCGACGTGCCGGGGATCGCCCACCGCCACCCCGCCCAGCGTCTGGACCCGCTCGGCGATCGTGTCGACGAGGGCGAGCTGTTCCCCGGCGTGCTTGTCCAGCAGCAGGTGCAGCTGGTAGAAGGTCGCGCCGCGCAGCAGCCAGTGGTGCTTCTTGTACAGGCCGTAGAGGATCTGGGTGTCCGCCAGGACCTTGTTCAGGCGCTGGCAGGAGTACATGCGGGCGTCGTGGGACAGCCCCAGGGGGAACTGCTTGACGGTCCCGAACTCCTGGATGACCGCGCCCTTCTGATGCAGCCACGGCTGGCTGCTCTGGGACCGGGTGACCGTGCTCATGGGGTGCCTCCTGCGGGGCCTCGCTGTGTGTACCCGAGGGACGCTAGGGGCTGTGACCAGGGACGGTTTGCCCGCGAGCGCATGCGGTGGCGCCCCTGAGCGCACCGTGCGCGGCGCGGTGGGAGCCGTGCGCTCCTGGTGCGGTGTCCGTGCGCGGACGGGCCAGGCGCCGTCCCGCGGCGCACTAGTGTCGCGGCAGGTGACGTTTGCCCGTCAAGGAGCGGCGTCCGGTGCGTGCTCTCGCCGTGCCGGCCGGAAGCCCTGGTACTGGACGTACTCGGGCTTTCGGCCGGTGCGGCGAGTGGGGGTCCCCCTGCTCGAAGAGCTTGGGGGAGGCGTGCCGGGCGTCGCGACGGGGCGAACGTCGCCTGTTGCGGCACTAGCCTCGTCCGACGGCGCCCGCGTCACCTGCGACGGCCTTGCGTGTCACCGTTCGGGGCGCACCGGATGCCTGCTCATGACCGACACCCGGTTGAACGCGTTGATGGTGACCGCGATCCAGATCACCGCGGAGACCTGGTCGTCGGTGAGCACGTCGCGGGCGGCCGCGTAGGCGGCGTCGTGCGCGGCGCCGGCGGCCGGCTCGGTGGTCGCCTCCGCGAGGGCGAGCGCCGCGCGTTCGGCGGGGGTGAACACCTCGGTGTCCCGCCAGGCGGCCAGCACGCCGAGGCGCTGTGTCGTCTCGCCGGCGTGCAGGGCGGCGCGGGTGTGGACGTGCAGGCAGTAGGCGCAGCCGTTGATCTGGGACACGCGCAGGTTGACCAGCTCCACCAGGGACCGGTCGAGTCCCGCCCCGGCGGCGACCTTCCGCACCGCCTCCGAGGTGCGCACCAGCGCGTCGTAGGCGTCGGGGCTCTGCTTGTCGATGAAGATCCGCCGGGCCGCGGGCCCGGGTGCGGTGCTGCTCAACGCGGAATTCCTCCGGACGTGATCGCTGTTGACGGCGCCAAAAGTTGTTGAATATGAAAGTATCATGACGGTGAAAGGTGGTGCTCGATGAGCAGGACGGAAGCGGAGACGGTGGACATGGCCCGGGAGGGCGGGCCGGACGGGGGCGGGGCGCGGGGAGGGATCGAGGTGCTGACCCCGCGCGACGTGCCCCTGGGCGGCCCGCGCGCCATGACGGTGCGGCGTACGCTGCCGCAGCGGTCCCGGCCCCTGATCGGCGCCTGGTGCTTCGCCGACCACTACGGCCCCGACGACGTCGCTCGCACCGGAGGCATGCGCGTCGCCCCGCACCCGCACACCGGGCTGCAGACGGTGAGCTGGCTGTTCAGCGGGGAGATCGAACACCGCGACAGCCTCGGCAGCCACGCCCTGGTGCGGCCGGGCGAGCTGAACCTCATGACGGGCGGACACGGCATCAGCCACTCGGAGTTCTCCACCGGGCGGACCACCGTCCTGCACGGCGTGCAGCTGTGGGTGGCGCTGCCGGAGGAGCACCGGCACACCGCGCGCGACTTCCGGCACCACGTGCCCGAGCCCGTGCGGACCGAGGGCGCCGAGATCAGGGTGTTCCTCGGAGAACTGGCCGGATCCGTCTCGCCGGTGCGGACCTTCACCCCCCTCCTCGGCGCCGAGATCACCCTCGGCCCGTACGCCTCGCTCACCCTCGCCGTGGACCCCCGCTTCGAACACGGGCTCCTCGTGGACCGCGGCGACGTGCGCCTGTCCGGGACCGTGCTCCGTCCGGCGCAGTTGGGATACGCCGGTCCCGGCGAGAGGGCGCTGACGCTGCGCAACGAGTCCGCCGAACCCGCCCGGACCGTTCTGCTGGGCGGCACCCCCTTCGAGGAGGAGATCGTCATGTGGTGGAACTTCGTCGGACGCGACCACGACGACATCGTCCGGGCCCGGCAGGAGTGGGAGGACGGCTCGGACCGGTTCGGCGTCGTCGAGGGCTGCCCCGCCGGCCGCCTGCCCGCCCCCGCCCTGCCCAACGCCACCATCAGGCCGCGCCGCAACCCGCCGCGCCGCTGAACCCGTCACCGACCGAGAGGAAGAACGATGACCCGGCCCGCCACCGAACCCACCGTCGAGCGCAGGGACGACCGACACCGCTACGAGATCCTGGTCGAGGGGGAGCGCGCCGGTCTGACGGCCTTCCGCGACCGCGGCGAGCAGCGCGTCTTCTACCACACCGAGATCGGCGACGCCTTCGCCGGCCGCGGCCTGGCCGCACAGCTGGTCGGACACGCCCTCGCCGACGTACGCGCCCAGGGCCTGCGGATCGTGCCGGTGTGCCCGTACGTGGCCAAGTACCTGACCAAGCACGGTGAGTTCGCCGACATCACCGATCCGGTGACCCCCGACGTCCTGAGCTGGCTGCGCAACGGGGACCAGGCCTGACCCGCGCCCATGGTGACCCACGAGGCCGGGCCCGTACCGAGGTACGGGCCCGGCCTTTCGGGTGGGCCGAGGGCGCCGTCAGGGCTGCTGCCGCACCCACGCGGCGTCGGCCGCCGAGAGCCGGTGGGCGGCCAGGCAGGTCGCGGCGAGGAGCAGCAGGGCGAGCAGCAGGGCGAGGACGAGATGCCCGCCCAGGACGAGCAGGGCCCCGCCGAGGGCGCCGAGGAACATCGCGAGGACGGACAGCGTCCGGCGTCCCGGCCGCGGCCCCGCGCCGCCGGCCGGAGCGGAGTCCGCGGCCAGCCCGGTCAGCGTCAGGGTCAGCACGGTCGTGGTGAGGTCCGGGACCCCCAGGCGCCGGGCGACCGCGTTCTGGAGCCCCATGGCGAGCCCGAGCAGGACGATGAGGGCGTACCGCACTCCGGTGCCCACATCGCCGCCCGCCGACGCGGCGGCGGCCGCGGCCACCGCCATCAGCGGCACCTGTACGGCCGTGGCCGCCCGCAGCAGGCGCCCGCGGTGCCCGGCGTACCGGGAGCCGAGCCGCCCGCCCGCCAGCGCCCCGAGGAGGAAGGACGCCAGCGAGACGACGGACGCCACCGCGGACAGGCCCTCGGCGCCCGCGAGCGCGAAGCCCAAAAAGACCACGTTGCCGGTCATGTTGGCGACGAAGACGTGCCCGAGGGCCAGATAGCTCACCGCGTCGACCAGGCCGGTGACGACGGTCAGGACCAGCATCAGCGGGGGGAGCGGCCCGTGGCGCTCCTCTCCGCGCGGCGAAAGGGTGCGGACCGCGTCAGCCAGCAGCGCGCGCACGGCGTGCCCCCTCCCGCGCGGCGGACGGCCGGTGCAGCACCGCACGGGTGAGCAGTCCGCTCGCCGGGCCGGCCACGACGGCGGCGACGCCGGTCCACAGCGGCCACGGCGTGAGTCCTGCGGCCTCGTCCAGGGACCACCGGCCGGGCCCGGTCAGGGCCAGGGCGGCCGAGACCAGCACGAGGACCAGCGGGTACTCGTACCCGTCGTTCTGCACCCACAGCCCCTTGGGCAGCTTGACCGTGCCCGCGACCGTCATGACGCCCGCCGCGGCCATCGCCGCGAGCGGCGTCAGCAGCCCCGCGGCCAGGAACAGGCCGGCCCCGATCTGGCTGCCGCCCGCCACGACCGCGGTCAGCCGGCCACCGCGGAAGCCGTCGTGACGGAACTCCTCGGTTCCCCCGGCGAGGCCCGCGCCCCCCAGGTGGAAGCTCACCTTCTGCACCCCGTGCCCGGCGACGAGCAACCCCACCGCCAGCCGGAGGACCAACAGTCCAGTGTTCATCGTGTCCGTGTTCCTGCCTGTTCCTGACTCGGTGACTGCTGCCGTGCGAATCCGCGCGGGCGGATCAGCCGGCGGCGTGCGCGCCGATGAAGGCCTGCGCGTAGAGGAGGCCGAGGCCATAGGCGCCGCCGTGCTCCTTGACCACGTCCGTGACGGCGGCGTACGTCCGGGTGCGCGCCCAGTCCCGCTGGAGCTCCAGCAGCACCTGCACCCAGGTCACCGGCACCGCGCCGGCCTGGATCATGCGCTGCACGGCGTGCTCGTGGGCCTGCGGGCTGACGCCGCCGGAGGCGTCGGTGACGACGTAGACCTCGTAGCCCTGGGCCAGCGCGGAGAGCGTGGGCAGCACGACGCACACCTCGGTCCACAGTCCGGCGACGACGAGCTTGCGGCGGCCGGTCGCCTTGACCGCCTCGACGAAGGCGACGTCCTCCCAGGCGTTCATCGTCGAGCGGTCGATGATCTCGTGGTCGGGGAAGACCGCCGGGAGTTGCGGCATGATCGGGCCGGAGAAGGACTCGGCGGCGACGGTGCTCAGCACGACCGGGACGTCGAACACCTTCGCGGCCTTGGCCAGGCCCGTCGTGGCGTTGATGATCGCGGTGCGGTCGCCGCTGCCGGTGCCGAAGAACATCTGCGGCTGGTGGTCCACGAACAGCACCGCGCAGTTGTCGGGGGTGAGCAGGTCGGGGCTGGGGGCGGTGGTGACCTCGGAGATGTCGGTCATGGTGGTGGCGTGCCTTTCTGGGTACGGGCGCGCACGGGCGTCCGCGCCGGTGGGAACCGTCCCGGCGACGGGAATCGGTGGTGGTGTCCCGGAAGGGGCGGCATCGGGCCGGGCCCCTTCCGGGAGGCCGGGAGGAGAGGGAGGCCGCCGGAAGCCGCCGTCGACGGCGGGCCGGGGCCGGGGCCCTCAGGCCGGCGCCGTGGTGGCGCCGGGGACGTTCACAGGACGAAGCAGGGGTCGAAGACGGGGGCAGTGCCCTCCGGGGTGAGACCGCGCCCGACCCGCCACCGGCGGTGCCGCTCGGACTCGGCGACCGCCTCGCCGAGCGACTCGGCCTGGCGCACGCCGCGGCGCTCCGTCCCCGGTGTGCTCCGGTACCCGCCGAAGTGCGCGACCGGGCTCCACGCGGGGCTGACGGGAGGCAGTTCCTCGTCCAGGCCCTCGTACTCGGCGGCGGCGTACACGATCCGGCCGCCGGTGACGGTCAGCACCGACTCGATGTGCGGGATCTCCGGCTCCGGGACCGTGAAGTAGTCCTCGGAGAGGATCGCCAGGTCGGCGTAACTCCCCGGCCGCAGCCTGCCCTTGACGTCGGCCTCGCCGGTCAGCCGGGCGCCGGCGCGGGTGAACAGCTCCAGGGCCGTCCGCCGGCCCGGACGGTGGGACGGCCGGCGCAGCGCCAGGTCCCCGACCGTGCGGCCGCTGACCAGCCAGTGCAGGGCGACCCAGGGGTTGTAGGTGGAGACACGGGTGGCGTCCGTGCCGGCGGCCACGGTCAGCCCGCGTTCCAGCATGGCCCCGATCGGCGGGGAGTCGGCGGCGACCCCGGCGCCGTAGCGGCGCAGGAACGCCTCGCCCTGGAAGGAGAGCCGGTTCTGCACGGACACCGCTCCGCCGAGCGCGGCGATGCGGTCCAGACTGTCCGGACGAACCGTTTCGGCATGGTCGAACAGCCAGCGGTTCCCGGCCGGGAAGAGACCTTCCGCGGCGAGTTTCTCGAACACCGCCAGATCGCGGCGGATCGTCTCGTCATAGGTGGCGTGCAGCCTGAATCCCCAGCCGTTCTCCATGAGGAGGCGTACCGCCTTCTCGAAATCCACCTCGTAGTCCGCGGTGAGTTCCGGGCGTGGCTGGGCGAAGTTCTCGAAGTCGGCCGCGGCCCAGGTGAGATTCTCTCCCGCCCCGTTCAGGCGCAGCCATTCGTCGCCGTCCTCGGGCCGCACCGTACTGATCCAGCGGGCGAGGTCGTCGATCTCCTGACCGGCCGTCTGCGGGAACAAATGGTAGGCGATCCGCAGCGAGAGCTGTCCGGCCCGCGCCAGTTCCATGACGGTGGAGTAGTTGTCGGGGAAATTCTGGAATCCGCCGGCGGCGTCGATCGCCGAGGTCAGTCCGAACCTGTTCAGTTCCCGCAGGAAGTGCCGGGTCGAGGTCCTACGGTCCTCGCCCTCCAGCACCGGCGCCTTGGCCAGGGTCGAGTACAGCACCAGCGCGCTGGGCGCGGCCAGCAGCATGCCGGTCGGCTCGCCGCCCCGCCCGCGGACGATCTGGCCGCCCGGGGGGTCGGGCGTGTCCTTGCCGTGTCCGACCGCCTCGACCGCGGCGCGGTTGAGCACGGCCGACTGGTACAGGTGCAGCACGAACACGGGAGTGTCCGGGGCCGCGGCGTTCAGCTCCGCCACGGTCGGCAGCCGCCGCTCGGCGAACTGCTCCGCCGACCAGCCGCCGACCACGCGCACCCACTGGCCCTTCGGCGTCCGGGCGGCCTGCTCACGCAGCATCGCCAGCCCTTCCCGCAGTGTCGGAACGCCGTCCCAGCGCAGTTCGAGCACGTAGTTGAGGCCCCCGCGGATCACGTGCAGGTGCGCGTCGTTGAGCCCCGGGACCACGCGCCTGCCGAGCGCGTCGACCACCCTGGTGGCGGGGCCGATGTGCGGCGCCACGTCCCGGTCGTCGCCGACGACGGTGATGACGCCGTCCCGGACGGCGACCGCCCCGGCCGCCGGCCGGTCCGGGTCGCCCGTGTGGATCTTCGCGTTGCGGACCACCAGTTCCGCGGCGTCGTCGGCGGCCCGGGGAACCAGACCGCCGACCGGCATCGCTGCCACTTTGTGAAACCCCCTCCTGAAAGCGCATTGTCGTGAATGCGCCGCCGCTGTTGCGCCGTCAACGTAGGCAGGCCCGGCCGGCGACTGTGTTCCGTGAGCGCACCGGCCGCGTTCCGTCAGCGCACTTCGTGCGGCATGCACGGCATCCGGCGCGCTGTTCGTTCTCTCCCGCTTCCCGGGCCGGTGCGCTGGGAGAGAAAGCGCGGTGCGCTGCCGGGCAATCGGCGCGGCCGCACGGCCCCTAACGTGGCGGACGACGGACTCCGGGAAACCGTGCGGCGAGCACGATCCGGGCCGATTCCGCCGGAGGCACCGGCGCCCCGTGAATCATCAGGAGATAGCTGTGTCCCATGCTGCCGAGCCGGTTCAGCCGGTACTGGAACCCGCGGCCGCGGCCTTCGCCGAGGCGACGGCGAATCCGCCCTACCTCTTCGAACTGCCGCCCGCCGAGGGTCGCAAGGCGGTCGACGAGGTGCAGTCCGGGCCGGTCGACAAGCCGGCCGTCGACGAGGAGTGGGTCACCGTCTCCGGCGGCCCCACGGGCAGCGTCGGCGCCCGCGTCGTCCGTCCCGCCGGCGCCACCGGCACCCTGCCGGTGATCCTCTACATCCACGGCGCCGGCTGGGTCTTCGGCAACGCCCACACCCACGACCGGCTCGTCCGCGAACTGGCCGTCGGCGCCGAGGCGGCCGTGGTCTTCCCCGAGTACGACCTCTCGCCCGAGGCCCGCTACCCCGTGGCCGTCGAGCAGAACTACACGGTCGCCCGGTGGATCGTCGAACAGGGCGGCGCCCACGGTCTGGACGGCACGCGACTGGCCGTCGCCGGCGACTCGGTGGGCGGCAACATGACCGCCGCGCTGACGCTGATGGCCAAGGAGCGCGGCGGACTTCCGCTGGCGCAGCAGGTGCTGTTCTACCCCGTCACCGACGCGAGCTTCGACACCGGCTCCTACCACCAGTTCGCCGAGGGCTACTTCTTGCGCCGCGACGGCATGCGGTGGTTCTGGGACCAGTACACCACCAGCGAGTCGGAGCGGGCCGAGATCACCGCCTCGCCGCTGCGCGCCACCACCGAGCAGCTCACCGGGCTGCCGCCGGCGCTGGTCGTCACCGCCGAGGCCGACGTGCTGCGCGACGAGGGCGAGGCCTACGCGGCCAAGCTCCGCCAGGCCGGCGTCGCCGTCACCGCCGTCCGCTACCAGGGCGTCATCCACGACTTCGTCATGCTCGACGCCCTGCGCGAGACCCACGCCGCCCGGGCCGCCGTCGCCCAGGCCGCCGGCGTCCTGCGCGCCGCCCTGCACACCGCCTGAGAGCCCCGAGGAGAACATCCGGCCATGTCCGCTTCCCGTCCCACCCCCACCGCCGTCCTGGTCCACGGCGCCTTCGCCGACGCGGCCGGCTGGTCCGGGGTCATCGACCGGCTCCAGCGCGCCGGCGTCCCGGTCCTCGCGCCGCCGAACCCGCTGCGCGGCCTGGCCGCCGACGCCGCCTACATCGCCTCCGTGGCCGCGCGGATCGACGGCCCCGTCGTGCTGGTCGGCCACTCCTACGGCGGCGCGGTCATCACCGTCGCCGGGACGGCCGAGAACGTCGTCGGCCTCGTCTACATCGCCGCCTACGTCCCGGACGAGGGCGAGAGCCTCGGCGAACTGCAGGGCCGCTTCCCCGACTCGCCCCTGGTGAGCAACCTCGAGGAGTGGTCCTACCCCACCGCCGAGGGCGACCGGGCCACCGAGGTCACCATCGCCGAGAAGGCGTTCCCCTCCGTCTTCGCCGCCGATCTGCCGGAAGAGGTGACGAAGGTCCTGGCGGCGGCCCAGCGTCCGCTCGCCCTGGGGGTGTTCGCCGAGAAGGCCGCGGCGGCGGCCTGGAAGTCCAAGCCGTCCTGGGCCCTGGTGGCCGGCGCCGACCGGGCCATCGACCCCGACGTCGAGCGCTTCGGCGCCGAACGCGCCGCGGCGACCGTCGTCGAACTCGACGGCGCCTCGCACGCCGTCGCCCTCTCGCAGCCCGAGGCGGTCGCGCGGATCGTGATCGACGCCGTGCGCGCCACCGGCTGAGCGGAAGCCGGGGACGACCGCGCGGGCGCACCCGGCCGGGTGCGCCCGCGCGGCGCCCGCACCGGAGTGCGCCCGTCGCGCCTTCGGGGGCGCCAGGACGGGCGCTCCCGGCCCTCGGGGTGGCTCCCGGCGGCCGGGGGCGCACCGGCCGTCGCCCGCCGCCGTCCGGAAAGGACCCCGAGATGCCCGAGCGCCCTGTGCGGGCGGTGACCGCCCCGATACCCTGAAGTCAGGTGCGCCTTGTCGGGCAGCCGCTCCGGGGGGTGAGTGGGTGTTGCGTGTTGACTCGTATGTGGCGAGTGGGACCCGTGCGTACGGCATGATGGGCCCCTCGCGCCGCCGCGACGACGATCCCGGCCACGACCGTCCTCCCGCCGCGCGACCGGACCCGTCGTCACGAGGCCGAACGGAGCGCGGGCCTTGGGAGTGAACCTGCTGAGCGGGCACACACGCCGCCTCGCCGTGCCGTACCTGGTCATCGCCGTCTGCGCCGCCCTCGTCGGCGGCCTCGTCGCCGGGGCGTTCTGGCCGGCCGGCTCCCTCCTCGACACGCCCGGTTACGGCTACGCCGCCGCCCTGCTGCTGGGCATCGGCCTGTACGGCAGCACCCACGACATCGAACCGGCCGAGGTCAGCAGGTCGTTACGGGTCGTGCTGGTGGCCGTGACCGCCGGCGTGCTCCTCAAGGCCGCGCTCATCGCGTCGGTGATGGTGCTCGCCTTCCGCAGGCCCGAGTACCTTGTCCTGGGCATCGCGGTGGCCCAGATCGACCCGCTGTCCGTCGCCGCCATGCAGGACGACCCGCGCGTCACCCCGCGCGCCAAGGCGATCCTGTCGATCTGGGCGTCCTTCGACGACCCCATGACGGTCCTGCTCACCGTGTACTTCTCCGCGCTGGCCCTGCGCCTCGGCGACTTAGGCCCGGCCACCGGCTCGCTGGTCTCGGACTCCGCGGGCGTCTTCGGCGGCCTGCTGTCCAACATCGCGCTGTTCACGGCCGCGCTGGCCCTGTGGTGGCTGATCCGGCTGGCGTACCTGCTCCGGTCGCGCGCCGCGGGCGGGACCCCGCGGCGACCGGCCGCGCCGTCCGCGGGCCCGGACCGGGCGCGGCCCGCGCACGACAGGCCGCTGTTCCTGGACGTGGCGGCGCTGGTCCTCGTCGTGGCGCTCCTGGCGGTGGCCGCGCGCACCACCCTTGTCCTCGCGGTCGCGCTGGCCGGACTGGCCGTCCGTCTGGGCCGGTTCGCCGGCGTCCTGCGGGGCGCCGTGGCCGTCGCGTTCCTGCTGGCCTCGGCCGCCCTCGGCGTACTGCTCTCCGGCGGCGTGTCCCTCTGCCAGGGCGTGGTGCTGGGCGTCACCGCGTTCGCCGCGCAGTTCCTGGTCACCCTGCTGATCGGTCGGCTGCTGGTACGGCCCGCGCTGACCCGAGCGGACCGCGCCCACCTCGGCCTCGGACAGCAGAACGGCATCACCGCCATCCTGCTGGCGCTCTCCCTGGAGCCGGCGTTCCCGGGGACGGTCGGCGTCGTCGGCCCGGCGATCGTGACCGTCAACCTCTTGCACTACGGCTTCCGCCTGGCCCGCGCCGACGCCCGGCGATGGGCTGCGGCCGGCTCCCGGGGCCACCCCCGGAGCGCCGGTCCCGCCCGCCCCCTGCCCCCGCCCGAACACCGCCCCCACGGGATCAGGCGGCGCGTCAAGGACCGCAGCCGGATCCGGGCGGGATGAGTACCGGACCGCGGGAGCGGGGATCGCCCTGACGAGATCCCCGGCCGGGTCCGGCGGGCGGCTCCGCCGGCCGACCCACCATCGAACACGTTCTTCACGGAGGCCCGACCGGCAGGGGAGACTCGTGACACAGCCACTCAGCGCCGCGGGCGGCGTACGCCCGCGCGAGAAGGGGACGCACGCGGGCCGCGCCGCGCCGCGACGCCCCCGGTACGGGGCACCGGCCGGCCGGCACCGCGCGTCCCGCACCACGCACCGAGAACGCCATCGGGCGGCCCGCGTCCTCAGGCGGCCCGGAGCACGGACACGGGGGAACGCGCATGCCCAACGCCAACTGCTCTCTCTTCGGCACGCCTCCCGAAGACGGCCATGCCCCCTGGCCCACGTACGAGCCGCTGGCGCCCTGGCACATCACCGGTCACGAGGACCTCTGGGTCGACATCGACCATCTGCCGAACGCTCTGCTCACTTTCCGGAACGAGGTGGGGGCCGTGGCCCGAGCCATAAGGCCCGGCGAGGACGGTCACGGGCACCTGGTCGTGGTGAGCGGCCTGCCCGGCACCGGCAAGAGCAGCCTGCTGCACCGCTGCGTCCACGAACTCGTCCAGTGGCTCGACGACCTCGACGAGCCGGCCGGGGCGCCGCCGCAGGAGGCCTCCGCGCCCGCCGAACCGGAGCGGCCGTGGAGCCGCCGCAGGCCGGCGAGGTCGGTGCACGTCGTCACGGTCGACGGCCACGGCAACGAGGGCCGCGGTCTCGGCTCGCCGCCGGGGGCCAAGCCCTTCGTCCCGCAGTACGACATGACGGTGCACCGCATCGCCCGGCTGATCGTCGAGAAGCTGTGCGCGGACCGGGAGTTCGCCGCCGCCTGGCTGAGCGGGGCACGGCCGCAGGAACCCGACCCGTACCTGGCCTGGCGGGAACTGACGGCCACGCTGGAGGCACAGGGCCGCGCCCTCGTGGTGATCGTGCCGCACATCGACTGGCAGGACGCCGACATCGCCCGGCGGTTCCTGCGGTTCTGCTACGACCGGTCCACGCGCGGGGTGGTGTTCTTCGTGGAGACGAAGCGTACGGACGTCGGACGCGACATCGAGACCTTCTTCACGCAGAAGGAGCGCTCGGGCATCACCCACCTGCAGACCTCGGCCCTCGGACCGCAGGACTGGGGCAAGTACCTGCGGCACTGGATGGAGGTCCGGGACATACCGGCCCCCAAGATCGTCATCCATGACGACGTGCTCGAGTACCAGCCCGACCCCTGGGCGCTCCTCAGTATCTCCAGGCTTCAGGACTGCCTTCGTCAGGTCTCCCAGGAGGCGGTGCTCAACGACGAGGGCCAACTGCGCAAGAGCCATGTGGCCGACTGGTTCGAGGCGCACCGGCCCACACCGGCGGCCTTCCTGCGCGAGCCGGGCACCCCTCGTCACGGACAGGAGTCGCGATGACCTCCCCGCCCGCACGCCCCCCTGAGGGCGCCGCGCCCAGGAACCCCTTCCGCAACAGCACCGTCGCCCAGCTGGAGGCGTTCGACGACAGCATCCAGATCGGCGCCGGACCGGCCGGCGCCGGCGTGCACATCCCGGGACGCACCAGCGCCTGGCTCACCGAACACATCGAGGCCTACCTCGGACACCGGGGCGAGCCCGAGACGCGCGGGCGCGCCATCGCCCTGGTCGGCGAGTTCGGACTCGGCAAGAGCCATCTGGCCCGGGAGGCCACCCGGCTGCTCAGGCAGCACACGCCGCCCCTGCCCCTGTGGGTGATCAGCCAGCCCTCCATCGACATGCGGACCGTCTACCAGGAGCGCCTGACCAGCCCGCGCGACGACTTCGACGCCTTCGTGGACTTCAAGCAGGCCATCACCGACTTCTACGCCGACGTCACCGCGGAGATCCTGCGCGACGACGAGACCGGCCGGTTCGGCGCCGACCGTGACGCGTTCCTGGACGGGCTGCGGGCACGGCGGCTCGACCCGCAGAAGATCGTCCAGGCCTTCAACCTGGACGAGGAGCAGATCCAGCACCGGCTGCGGCGGCACCTGCGGGGCGTCACCGCCCACCGCACGTTCGCCATCGCGCTCGCCCAGCTGTTCAACAGGCCCTTCGAGAACGACGTCTGGAACTGGCTGTCGGGCGGCGAACCCGTGGCCTACCTCCAGGAGCGCGGCATCCGCGAGCCGATCCGCAGCATCCAGCAGGTCTTCGACGCGCTCGCCGTCTTCAGTCTCGTCTACGGCAAGAGCGGCCGGCCCTACGCACTGGTCCTGGACGAACTGGACAAGACCACCGAGTGGCCGGAGCAGGACCGGGCCGTGTTCATCAACGCGTTCGAGATGCTGGTGGAGCGCTATGTGAACCAGGGCGGCCTGCTGCTGTTCTGCGTCCGCCCGGAACTGTGGGGCCGGCTGCCCCTGTCGCTGCACGAACGCGTGCTGCCGCTGTGGCTGGACAGCTGGGGGCCCGCCGAGACCAACCGGCTGATCGCCGAGCACGTCCACCGCGTCCGCCGCCCGGGGGACGAGCCGCCGTCCGCCGCGGACGGCGCGCCGTTCGCCGAACCCGCGCTCAGGGAGATCGTCCTGCAGTCCGACGGGGTGCCGCGCCAGATCCTCCAGATCTGCGAGGGCGCCTGGGACCGCGCGGCGGCCCGCCAGGCGGACGCCGCCGACGACCGGCAGCCGCTCGGCGGCCCGCCGCCGCAGGAGATCGGCCTGACCGACGTGCACACGGCCCTGCGCTCCGCGCACGGCAAGCGGAACATGGCCGAGGTCGCCCACCGGCTCCAGCACGTCCTCGCACCCCGGCAGTGGTGGCACCACATGCCGCCGGTCTCCGTCCGGGGCCTGTCCGCGCCGAGGGAGGGCGGCGAGCCGCGCTGGGTCCAGGTGACCCGGACGGCGTGGATCGCGCTGCTTCCGGTGCCCTCGGTGCTGTCGCAGGGCGACGTCGGCGGCATCCAGCGGTTCGTCGACCGGGTGCGCTCCGTCCTGGCGCCCGAGAACGTCGAGGTGCTGGTCGTCGTCAACGGCCACGCCTGCCGGGAGATGCGCAACCGCGTCGCCGAGCACTGCGGCACGGCGCCGCTGGTGTTCGACGATCCCCGGTTCGAGTCCATGCTGCTCAACGGCGTCCGCAGCCTCATCGAGCGGCTGCGGGCCAACCGGCGCAACGCGGTGCTGGGGGAGGTACGGGACCAGCTGGAGACGATCACGACGCAGCAGGCCATGCTCGTGGACCGGATCGACGCCGTCGACCACGCGGTGAACCATCCGCGGCTGCCCGCCCAGCCGCCCGGGCCGCAGACGGCCGACCCGCGGGTGCCGCCGCCCGTCCGGGAGCCCTTCCGGCAGGCCCAGGCCGCGCTCGACCGGCTGCTGGAGGAGGGGGTCGGCCCCCGGCCGCGGCTGGGGCCGGCCGGGTCCCGCGCCGGGGGCGCGGGCGCGTCGGTGCCGCGCCGGGCCACCACCGAGCAGGCGGCGCTGCAGGCCATGGGCGCCCTGCTGTACGCCCGTCGGCTGGTGGAGGCGTTCCGGGAGGCGATCACCCACTGGTGGGAGAGCGGCGGCGCCGACGGCCGCAGCGGCCAGGACCTGTTCACCGTCTGCCGCAGCTTCGAGATCTCGGTGGAGGTCCTGCCCCGGGTCGACACCGGCGGGCCGGGCCCGGACGCCGGGCCCGGCGGCGGGGTGGAGGAGGTGCTCACCGACCTGGCCGACAAGGTGTGGCGCTCGCTGCGGGACGAGGTCAGCGCGCGTACGGACGGAGCTCGGCGACGAGGTCGGTGAGCCGTTCCTCGGCCACCGCGACCTCCTTCTGCCGCACCGTGACGCCCACCACGAAGTCGCCGGCGGCGGGATCCAGCCAGTGCACGTACACGGCTCCCTCCTGCACGTCGAGGACGAGCCGCTCCAACGGGTCACCGGTCAGGGGCCGCAGGATGTCCGCCAGGTCGACGAGCGCCGAGCCGAGCCGGAAGACGAGGTCCCGGTAGAGCGCGCGCCGGGTCTGCACGGGAACGACGAGGAAGGTGTCGGCCAGCTCCCCGTGCTCGAAGGCGTCCCCGACGCAGACCGCGGACCGGCGGCGGTAGTAGCCGGCGTACTGCAGGTCGTAGGGGTTCACATGGCGCTGCCAGATGCCGCGCAGCCGGCTCTCCTCGTCCCTGTCGGGCGTCAGGACGTGCATCACCAGCGGGACGTGCCCGTCCAGTGCGCGCTTGCGCCGGCCCGGCTCGCCGCCCGGCAACTCGTCGCCCTGCTGGTAGTGGTCGGTCCGCAGACCGGTGACCATCGTGCTGACGGCGCCGTCCACGGCGTCGCTGCCCGGGCCCGTCGCGCTGATGCCGACGACGTACTGCCCGTCCCGCAGCCGGGAGCACTGCGCCCCGGCGGAGCGGGTGACCGCGAGGACCCGCATCAGCTCGCCGGTGTTCAGGGGCCGCATCGCGGCGTCCATCTCCGTCACCCAGCGCACCAGCCGCCGCGCTGGCCGCCCCTCCACCTCCACCTCGTCCTCCCAGGGCAGGGCGTCCTCGAAGGGCGCCGCCGCGGCGGCCCGCACGCAGAAGTCGACGGTGTTGAGGGTGAGATGGGTCAGGGACCGGACCTCCGGGCAGGCCGCGGCCGTCGTGCGGCAGGCCTCGATCAGATGGTCGTAGCCCCGTTCGGCGTGGGGGGCGACCAGGGCCTTCGGATCGCTCACCGCCCCGTCGGCGTCCCGCTTCATCCGCTTGCACGCTCCTTCCGGTCCCCGGCGCACCGGTGCGCCGCGGACCGCTTCACAGATCGGGCAGTTCGAGGTCGATGTCCGTGCGCCGGCGGGGTTCCTCGCCGGTGGGCGGGGCCCCGAGCCGCCGGGCGCGGGTCACGGCGAGATTGTCCGCCACGGCGGCCCGGTCCGGGTGCCGTGCGAAGCCCGTCCTGTCGTACCCCAGCCGGGCGAACTCCTCCAGGCGCACCGCCTCGTCCAGCTCGCCGAGCTCCACCAGGGTGTTCGCGACGGACGCGGCGGCCGCCAGCACCCAGGGGTGGTGGTCGCTGAGCCGCCGCCGCAGGTTCTCCTGCGCGGCCCGGCCGACGTCCCGGGCCTCGTCCAGCCGGCCGGCGCCCCGCAGATGGACGCCCAGACGCACCCGGCACAGGTCGGAGAACGGGTGCTCGCGGCCCAGCGACGTCTCCAGACCCTCCAGGCAGCGCTCCGACTCGGCGACGGCGCTGTCGTGGTCGCCGAGCACATGGTGGTCGGCCGCGAGACTGAACCGGCAGCGCAGGGTGGTGATGCTGCGCTCGCCCAGCATGGCGGCGGCCATGTCGAGCGTGCGCAGATCGCGTTCCTGGGCGCGCTCGTGGTCGCCGAGCCGGCGCTCGCTGACCGCCAGCCCGTTCTCGGCCTGCACGACGAGCGGCACCCGTCTGATCCCGGGGCGCGCGCCGCCCAGCACGCCGGCCCGCTTGAGCAGCTGGTACGACTCGATGTTCTGGCCCAGCAGCCGGTGCATCTCGGCCAGTTCGGGGACCAGGCCCTCGACCACCGGATCCTCGTCGCCGCCGACGGCGCGGCGGTGGTCGTAGAGCAGACGCAGGATGCGCAGGCCCTCGGCGCAGTTGCCGAGCACGGCGTAGCGCCAGGCCAGGTTGCGGCGCATCTGCTCGGTGGTCCAGTGCCGCGGCCCGAGCAGCCTGGTCATGGTGCGCGCGGCGTGCAGGCCCTCGTCCAGGGCGTCGCCGAAGCGGCCGAAGGTGCGCAGGTTCGCGGCGTAGCCGTCGGCCATCAGCAGAGCGCGGGGGTGGCCGAGGCCGAGGCGGGTGCGGTAGCTCTGCAGAACGCTGCGGGCCATCCGCGCGGACAGGCCGTACACCTGGAGGTGGCGCAGGGTCTGCGACAGCATGGAGCGCAGCCGCAGCCCTTCGAACGAGTCGGGCTCCCAGTACGGCTCGGCGAGTTCGGCCAGCCGCCGGGCGTCCTGGAGGTGCTGCTTCTCCTGACTGACGATCAGGTCCGACAGATGACTCAGAAGGGCCTGGCGGACCTCGGGGCGGCTGTCCGCCCAGAGCCGGAGCGCGTCGATCTGCCGGCCGCGGCGGACGATCGTCTGCGGGGCGGGCGTCGGCCGGTCCCGGTCGGTCACCAGCAGGGTCTCTCCGATCGCGGCCCGCAGCTCCGCCTCCCGGCCGTCCCGGTCCGCCGCGTCCATGCCCGCGACGACGAGGTCGCGCAGCACGCGGTGCTGACGGACGGGCTGGTCGGGGCGGGCGAAGTCGAAGTCCAGCAGGCCGTGGCGGTTCATCGCCCACAGCGAGGCGTCGATCAGCAGCTGGTCGCCCGACCGGACGGGCACGGCCGGGCCGCCGGGATCCCCGTCGGAGGGATCCGCTCCGCCGCGGGCCAGCGCCGTGGCCAGCTGCCGGGAGTGCAGCAGGCGCAGGTCCGTGCCCGCCCCGGCGAGCAGGGCGCACGACTCCAGCAGCCACAGCAGCGCCCGGCTGCCCACCGGCTCCCGGCCCCACGCCTCGGCCGCCGGGGTCTTCAGCAGGGAGGCGCGGGCCAGGTGAAGCAGGACCTCGACGCTGGACATCGGTCCCGCGCCGTGCGCCTGACGGCGCTGGTCGAAGGTCCGGCTGAACTCGTCGACGGCGCCGAGCAGCGCGGGCGCGCCGGACTGGTTCGCGGCCTGGGCCCGCTCGGCGGCCACGCCCAGCCAGCAGGCGGCCAGCCACAGGGCCAGCGGCAGCGGGCCGACCCGCTGCGCGACGGTCCGCGCGGACAGCGGGGTCAGACCCGGCACCATGGTGGTGACCAGCGCCTCGCTCTCGGCCCGCGTGAACGGCGGCACCTCGACGGCGCTGCGGGCGGCCTCCTCGGCGGTGCCGCGGGCGCCGATCAGCACATGGCAGTGTTCGGACGGCTCCGGCAGCAGCCGGGCCACCTCCTCGGCCGTCACCGGCTCGTCGACCTCGTCGCACACCAGCAGCCACCGCTCGCCCAGCGCGTCGGCGCGCGAGCGCAGCCCCCGCACATGAGCGGCGGCGTCCTGCACGGAGGGCTCGCCCAGGGCGTTGCCGAGCGCGGTGAGACCGGAGAGGACCTCGCCCCGGTCGTCGGCGGTCAGCCACCACACCACGTCGTAGGAGCCGCCGAAGCGGTGGCAGAACTCCAGCAGCAGTTCGCTCTTGCCGATCCCCGGCGTGCCCAGGACCAGACAGGGGCGGTGCTCGCGGGCCAGCTCGGCGACGGCCGAGCGGACCTCGCCGAGGAGCGCGTCCCGGCCGACGAAGGCGACGTTGCGGGCGACGAGGTTGGTGCTGTTGGGCAGGCTCGGGAAGCGGCGCCCGCGGGACGGCCGGGCGTTGCCGGCGGGCAGGTCCAGGCCGCGCAGCAGCCGTTCGGCGGCGCGCTGTTCGGGGAGCCGGCGCAGATCGACGCGCTGGTGGTGGGCGAACTCGCGGGGCAGCGCCTCGTCGTCGACCAGCACCATGCGGACGCCGGGGTCGGACAGGGCCCGCAGCGCCTGCCGGTCCTCGGGGCCGGGAGCCGCGGGCGGCAGGAGCAGCAGCACCTCGTCCTCGCCGGGCGGCTCGGGGGCCCAGTCTCCGTAGGAGCGGCGTACGACCTCGGTCCCGGAGCCGCGCAGCCGGTCCTCGATCCACTCCGCCCACACCGCGTGCCGGGGGGCGCAGACCAGCAGGGCCCTGGCGGGCCGGGTGAAACGGGGCCGGGACAGGGCGGCCACCAGCCGCTCCAGCGCGGGGCGGACCCGTTCGGCGAAGCCGTTGCCGGGCTCCAGCTCCATGCCCAGGCGGGGGCTGCGCTCCGACAGCGCGTGGTAGGGGATCTCCAGATAGCGCGCGGCCCGGTCGCCGCCGAGCGGGGCGAAGCGCTCGCGGGCCCGGTCACGGGCCAGGCGCAGCTGGTCCTCGTGGGCGGCATCCGTCTGCAGGGCGAGCGCCAGCACGTCGAAGGGCCGGTCGGCGTGTCCGCGCAGCCGCTCCGCCAGGGCGACGGCGGACTCGATGAAGGAGGACGCCGCGGTGAAGCACATCACCAGTACGGACGGCAGCCGGGCCAGGTCGGCGGCCTGCTGGTCGGTGCGGATCAGCGGGGCGTCGACCAGAATGTCGTCGTAGGCCCCGAACACCGGGCTCCGGGGCGCGGGCAGCGCGGTCAGCGCGTCGTGGCCCTTGAGGGTGACGATGCCGATGGGCCGCACGGCGCCGGCGGGACTCCACTCCTCCACCGTCGGGCCGCCCTCGCTGTCGGCGAGCAGGGCCGGGCCCGGGGTGACGGACCGGACGTAGTACCGGGTGCGGGCGTCCGCGTTGCGGGCGTCGAGCACCAGCACGCGGCGGCCGGAACGAGCCAGCAGGACGGCGGTGTTGAGCAGGGTCGTGGTCTGGCCGATGTTCTCCGCCGTGGAACAGAACACCGTCACGCGGGGGCGCTGGTTCCGGCCGTCCGCCTCGGACATCTCGGCTCCACTTCGCTTCGGGGTGGGTGCGTCCGCTGCCGCTAGTCGGCCTCGGGCAGGGCCGGGGGATCGGGCTGCTGGGTGTAGTTGGTGTGGAACAGGGCCTCGGGACGGGCGGCGTCGTCCCGCACCCGGCGCAGGGCGAGAACCAGCGCGGATTCCGGCAGCGCGGCGATTTCCTCAAAGGGAAATTCGGACAGGTCGACCAATGGCGATTCCACGACGTTCCGCGCTTCGGTCTGATCATCCATACGGAGCCCCGTCATCCCGTTTCTGTCGAGAATCCGCCACGGTGTGGAGGAGTGCCGGACAGTTGTGGTTTGGCCGGTGAACCCGGCTGCCAAACAACCGACTTGCTGCCACACTTCTGAGTCTACCGGCAAGGGCGGCGCCTGGAGCGCCCAGTGACGGCGGCGCGCCACACGGCCGTCCGGGGCCCCGGGCGGGACGCGAATACGTTCGCACACGGGAGATCCATGGGCGCTGAAACAGGTGAGTGGTACGGACGGACGACCGTTCCCTCACAAAGCGGCGAGCCCCCTTCCCCCCACAGTGCGGAGGAATTCCCGTTCCACACCTTCGTCCTCAAGTTCCACAGCCGCTGCGATCTGGCGTGCGACTACTGCTACATGTACCGGGCGGCCGACCAGAGCTGGCGGCACCAGCCCCGGTCGATGTCGCCGGCGGTGATCGCCTGGACGGCGCGCCGGATCGCCGAGCACGTCCGGGCGCACCGCCTGCGCGCGGTGACCGTGGTCCTGCACGGCGGCGAGCCGTTGCTGGCCGGACCACGGCTGCTGCGCCTGGCGGTGACGGAGATCGCCCGCGCAGTGGGTCCCGGGGTGCGGGTCGACACCTGTGTGCAGACCAACGCGCTGCGCCTGGACGAGGCGTGGCTCGACACGCTGGGCGAACTGGGCGTGCGGATAGGGGTGAGCCTGGACGGCGACCGCACCGCCCAGGACCGGCACCGCACCCGGCCCGGCGGCAGGGGCAGCCACCGGCGGGTCGCCGCCGCCGTCCAACGGCTGGCCGAGGGCCCCCACCGGCGCCTGTTCGCCGGACTGCTGTGCACCGTCGACCTGCGCAACGACCCGCGCGGCACCTACGAGGAACTGCTGCGCTACCGGCCCCCGATGATCGACTTCCTGCTCCCGCTGGGCACCTGGGCCGCGCCCCCGCCGGGCCGTGTCGCCGGCCGGCCCGACACGCCGTACGGCGACTGGCTGGCCGCGGTGTTCGACCACTGGTACGCGGCCCCGGTGCGCGAGACGGATGTCAGGGTGCTGCACAACGTGGTCTCGCTGGTGCTCGGCGGGCGCTCCCGCACCGAGGGACTGGGCCTGGAACCGGTCCGCTACGTCGTCGTGGAGACCGACGGCTCCATAGCCCTCGACGACACCCTGCGGGTGGCACGCTCCGGCGCCACCCGGACGGGCCTGCACGTCGCCCGGGACTCCTTCGACCGGGCGCTCGGCCACCCCGACGTCAGGGTGCGCCAGTCGGGCGCGGCGGCGCTGGCCGCCGCATGCCGGGCGTGTCCGCTGCTCCCGGTGTGCGGCGGCGGCCACTACGTCCACCGCTACCGCGCCGACGGCAGCGGGTTCCGCAACCCCAGCGTCTACTGCCCCGACCTGGCCGGTCTCATCCGGCACGTGCACCGCAGGGTGTCGGCGGACACCGCGCGGCTGCGCCGCCGGGCGGCGGTGCGGGAGGCGTGCCCGTGACCCTGCGCGCCTACCGTCTGAGCGGCCCGGTCTTCCAGGCGCTGGCCCAGGGCGGGGGCGGCGCGCCGGCGGTCGGCCTGCTCTCGGACGCCGAGTACGGCAGGCGCCTGCTGCTCCTGCGGGCCGTGCTGGACCGGGCGCGGGAGCACGGCGGGGCCACGGAGACCCGGGTGCGGCGCCTCTTCGACGTCCTCGCCCGGGCCCGGCGCGCCGCGCCCGCGGCGACCCGGCGGGTGCTCGCCCACCCCTCGGTCGGGCCACGGCTGGTGATCACCTGGCGTGCCCTGGACGGGCCGGTCGGCGCGGAGCCCCTGCCGCTGGCGTCCGTCGCCGCGGCCGCCGCCGTCGCCGCCGGGGTGCGGGCCTCGCTCACCCTGTCGGCCGCGGGACCGGGAGCGGTCCTGCCCGGGGTGGGGGCGGTGCCCCTGCCCGGCGCCGCGCCGAACACCGTCGTACGGCTGCGCGGCGGGCTGCTGGAGTGCGACGACGGCACCCGGGCGCCGCTGCCGCCGCCCGCCCGACTGGGACGCGAGCACCCCGGCTGGTGGCCGCTGCGCGCGGTGACCGACGGGGGTGCGGTGCTGGACGACGCCGACGCCGTGACCACGGCCCAAGCGGCTCCGGCCCGGCTCACCGGCGCCGAACTGCGGTCCTGGCGGGCGGAGGCCGGCGCCGCCCTGCGGCTGCTGCGCGCCCGGCACGCCGAGTACGCCGGTGAGGTGGCGGCAGGGCTGCGGGCGCTGACGCCGGTGACGCGGGACGACGGCGACACCGCGCACCACAGCGGCAGTTCCGCGGAGATGTTCGGCGGCGTGGCCCTGAGCCGCCCGGCCGGCCCGCGCGCCTTCGCCGAGACGCTGGTGCACGAGATGCAGCACAGCAAGCTGCTGGCCGTGACGCACCTGGTCGACCTGCTGGCCCCCATCGGGCCCATGGACGAGGAGCCGCTGCACTACGCGCCCTGGCGCGAGGATCCCAGGCCGCTGCCCGGCCTCCTGCACGGCACGTACGCCTTCCTGGCCGTGGCCCGGTTCTGGGCCGTCGAGGCGGCCGCGGAGTCCGATCCGCTGGAGCGTCACCGGGCCCAGGTGCGGTGCGCGCGGTGGCGGGCGGCGGCGGCCGGGACGGCCGGGGCCATCCTCGCCGGGAGCGACGACCGGCTGACACCGGCCGGCCGCCGGTTCGTCACCGGGACGGCCCGCGCCCTGGCACGGCTGGGCGAGCAGCCGCTGCCGGCGAGCGCCGTACGCGAGGCGGACCGGCAGGCCGAGGAACACCGGGGACGGTGGAGCGAGCGCTCACAACCCTGACGATCCACAGGTGTGCTGACGCCACGTCGGTCATATCCTGGCTCGGACGCGGGGCGGCGTGCCACGTGTGAGGCGGCGTCACAGGTGACCACCCGTGCGTCGGGTGGGCGCGGACCGGGTAAGTGACCCGCACATCGGCTCGGCCATGGGGGTGGTGGGGATGGGCGCCGTGGTGCTGGTGCACGGTATCTGGAACGAGGAACCGGGGATGCCCCCGCAGGACGTCGCGCGGGAGAAGGCCGCGGAGGCGGCGGGCCGGCTGCGCGCCGGTCTGGACGCCGCACACCTGCCGCACATCGCCGTACCGCCCCTGGTCATGGCCTACTACGCACACCAGCTCGCCGACGGATACGTACCCGAGGACCCGCAGTCGGCCGAGGGCGACAGCCTGGACGACCTGACGCCCGATCAGGTGGCCGAGGCGCTGGAATGGCTGCACGCGGCCGGCGCGACGGAACCGGACGACTCCCAGGCCGCGTTCCTGGCCCCGGTGCGATGGACGCTCGGGCGGCTGGTGACGCAGCGCGCCCCCGGCGCCCCACCCGGCGCCCGGCAGAGACTGACGGAACTGCTGTCGCGGCTGGTGGTCGCCACCATCCGCGACCTGGACGCCTACACCTCCCGTCCGGGCCGCCGCGCACGGGTCCGGGAGACCGTCGCCACGGCGATCCGGGACAGCGGCGCCCGCGTGGTGGTGGCCCACTCGCTGGGCAGCGTCGTGGCCTACGAGACACTGCACGCCCACCGGGACATCGAGCTGGACCTGCTGCTCACCCTCGGCTCGCCGCTCGGCCTGCCCGCGATGCTGCGCAAACTGGACCCGGAGCCCGTGGACGGACGCGGAGCCCGGCCGCCCGGCGTACGGCACTGGGTGAACATCGCCGACGTCGGCGACCTGGTGGCCATCCCGCCGCGCCTGGGCGGAGCCTTCCCCGTCGACCTGCACGACACCACCGACATCGGCCTGTTCGACCCGCACACCCTCGGCGGCTACCTCTCCGAAGGACTCGTGGCGGCCGCGCTCGCACCCCATCTCTCCTGACCCCGAACGCGCGGAGGAGCCCGGCAGGTGACGTTGCACGCGCTGGTGGCGGGCGCCGGGAACTTCCCGGCGCGCTCCATGACGGAAGAGGAACGGGCCTCGGGCGCGGTGCCGCTGCGCCGCCTGCCCAAGGTGACGGAAGCCGTCGCCGGGATGGCGCGGGCACTGGCCGCCGTCGGGGCCGAGGTCGCGCCCGTGCTGGCCGATCCCACCCGCCTGGAGTGGGAGACGGCGTGGCGCACCGCACGCGAGCGGGCCGGCCACGACCCCCTCGTCGTCCACTTCTGCGGCCACGGCCTCCTGGTCGACACCGACCTCTACCTCGCCGTGTCCGGCACCAGCACGGTCAGGAGCCGGATCCGCGACACGGCCGTCGAGGTGGAGGCGCTGCTCAAGGACGTCCGCCAGGGCGACGGCGGGCCCGTGCTGTTCCTGCTGGACGTGTGCCACGCGGGGGCCGCGCTGGGCCGGCAGCTCGCCGCCCGGCTGAGCGGCGTGACCGACCGCAGGACCTGGGTCGTCGCGGCCTGCGGCGCCGACGCGATCACCTACGGCGCCCGCTTCAGCACGGCGACCGCCACCGTCCTCGACCGCCTCGCCCGGCGCCGCCTGGTCGTCCCGCCGGAGTTCGAGCACGTCCCGGTGGAACTGCTCGCCAAGGAGATCGACACGGCGCTCGCCCGGGCGGACCGCGCACAGGGCGAGCCCAAGCAGGACGTCGTACGCACCCCGCACGACGAGGCCGCGCCGGCCCCGGCGCCGATCCTGCCCAACCCCTGGCACGGGGCCACTCGCGCCGAGCGGCTGTGGGCCGTCTACGACACCGGACTGCTGGACTTCGCCGCGGCCCTCGACCCCCGCCTGGACGCGTTCCACTTCGTCACCCGGGCGACCGGGACCGGCCACGCGGGACCGTCCTTCTTCCGTGGCCGCGCACGGCAGTTGGAACACCTGCGGCGATGGCTCGACGACCCCGACGGCGAGCAGGGCCGGCTGCTGGTGGTGACCGGCAGTCCCGGCGCCGGGAAGTCCGCGCTGCTCGGGGCGGCGGTGTGCACGGTCCATCCCCAGTTCGCCGCGCTGCGGACCGAGATGGCCGTCGACGGCTTCCGGCCCCGCGCCGACCCGGGGTTCGTCGCCGTGCACGCCAGCGGCCTGACCACTCAGCAGGTCGCCGCCTCCCTGTACCGGCAGGCGCACGGCGAGGCCCCCGCGGCCGCGCCCGGCGAACGGCGGACCGCCGTCACCGCCGCCCGCCTGCTGGAGGCCCTCGGCGCACGCCCGCCGGTGACGGTCGCCGTGGACGCCCTGGACGAGGCCGCCGACCCCGAGGAACTGCTGCGGGAGGTCCTGCTGCCGCTGGCGGGCCACGCCCCGCGGGACCCGGCGCCCGGCTGCCGCGTCCTGATCGGCACCCGCCTGTGGCCGGACACCCTGCCCGCCCTGCACGCCGCCCTCTCCGGCCGGCCGCGGGACCGCATCGACCTCGACCGGGAGGACCGGGACGTCCTCGCCCGCGACCTGGCCGCCTACCTGGACCGCATGCTGGGCCCGGAGTACGCGTACGAGGTCGCCGAGACCCTCGGGCACCGCCTGGCGCACACCCCGCAGGACCCCCCGCGGCACGGCGCGTTCCTGACCGCCTTCCTGCACGGCTCCCACGTGCGCGCCCTGGCCGCCGCCGGCGCCCCGCCCTCCGCGGCGCGGATCCTGAGCGACCTGCCGAGCGACCTGCCCGGCATGTTCGACCTGAACCTGCGGACACTGCTGGCCGGGGACCCCTGGACCGGCCCCGTGCTGACCGCGGTCGGACGCGCGGCCGGCCCCGGCATGCCGCTGGAGACGATCCACGCGGTGGCGCTCGCCCTGGCCCCCGGGGCGGCCCGGAACCCGCCGCCCCGGCCCGAGGACACCCGGCGGTCGCTGGAACGCGGCCGCTTCTATCTGCGCGTCACCGCCGACGGCGACCGCCGGCTCTACCGCTTCTTCCACCGCTCCCTGGCCGAACACCTGGCGCCACGGGCGGACGCCGGCGTCGTCCTGCGGGCCCTGCTGGCGCGTACACCGGCCGGCGACGCGGCCCGCTTCTGGGCGGACACGGACCCCTACCTGCTGCGCCACCTCGCCGACCACGCGGCCGAGGCCGGCCCGCGAGAGCTGGAGGGGCTGCTCGCCGACCCGCGCTACCTGCTGCACGCCGACCCGGACCGGCTCACGCCGCACCTGCACCGCGCGCGCGGCCCCCTGGCCCGGTCGCACGCCGACGTCTACCGGCACAGCACCGCCCACGACCCGCGCCGCCACGACCTGGCCGTACGACGGGACCTGCTGGACCTGGACGCGTCGGTGTGGCGCCGCCCCGCCCTCGCCGAAGCCCTCGCCGCCCCGCCCGCGGCGCTCGCCCGGCCGCGGTGGGCGGTCAGCCGGACGGCGTCGCCGGCACGGCTGCACACGCTGGGACCGCACGGCGAACACGTCACACGGGTGACCCTGGCCCGCACGTGCGAGGGCGGCGACGGAGCGGACCTCGTCGTCACCGTCGGCGACGACGGCCGGCTGCGTCGCTGGGACGCGCTGCGCGGCCGTCCCCTGCCCGTGCTGTCCGGTGGCCCCGCCCGCGCGCTGGCGCCGACCCGGCTGTCCGACGGCCGGCACGTACTGGTCTCCGGCGGCGACGACGGCGGACTCCTCGTGCACGACCTGCGCACCGGCGCCCTGGTGCGCTCCCTGGCGGCCCCCGGGGGACGACCGGTCGGCCTGCTCGCCGCGCTCGCCCTGCGGGACGGCGCGCGGGCCGTCACGGCCGGGAAGGACAAGGAGTTCCGCTTCTGGGACCTGGAGACGGGGAGGCTCGTGCACGAGGAGGACGGCCCCATCGTCGTCGTACGGGCCCTGACCGCGGCCGAACTGCCCGGCGGCCAGGCGGTGGCGGTGGCCGCGGGCGACGAGTACGAGGCCATGGTGTGGGACCTGCGCACCGGCCGGCGGCTGCGCGGCCTCGGCCCGCACCGGGACTTCGTACGCGCCGTCGCCACCGCCCGCCGCGGCGACGGCGCCGCCGTGGCCGTGACCGGCGGCCGGGACGCCGCCGTACTCGTGTGGAACCTGGCCGACGGGTCGGTGGCGCACACCCTGCGGAGGCACGGGGAGTGGGTGACCGCGGTGGCCGCCGGCACGGTCGGCGGCCGGTGCCTGGCGGTCAGCGGGGACCGCTCGGGCCGGGTGCTGGTGTGGGACCTCGACACCGGCGACCTCCTCCACGACCTGCACGAACAGCACGGGGTGATCACGTGTGCGGTCCTGGGCGAGGGCGCGGGGGACGGCGTGGCGGTCACGGGGTGCGCCGACGGCCGGGTCGCCGTGTGGGACCTGGGCACCGGGCGGCACACCCATGGGTTCGCCGCCCATGCCGACGGGGTGCACGACGTGGACGTGGGCCGGATCGGCGAGCGGGTGGTGGCGGTCAGCGGAGGCGCCGACGGACGGGCCGTGGTGTGGGACGTCACGGCGCCCGAACCGGACGCGCCGGGCGCCGGCCCCGCCGAACCGGTCACCGCCGTCGCCGTCACCGTGCCGCACGGCGGAGGCGCGTTTCCCGGCGTAGGGCCGCGAGTCGAGGGTGCCCCGCACGTCGAGGGGGCGCCGCACGGCGGGGGTGTGCCGCACGGCGGGGGCGCGCTGCTCGTGGCCGTAGGCGGCGAGCGGACGGCCGAGGTGCGCGACCTCGCCGGCGGCCGGATACTGCGCCGACTGCGGGACGACGGTCGGCCGTTGCTGGCACGGGCCGTGACCACCGCCGTACTGCCGCGGCACGGCCCGGTCGTGGTCACGGGCAGCCGGGACGGCCTGCTGCGGGTGTGGGACCCGGCCGGCGGATCGCTGCTGCGGTCGTGGGACTGCGGGACCGGACGCGTGCGGGCCATGACGACCGGCTGCGCCGACGACGGGCGCGCGGTCGTCGTCGCCGGCGGCGACGAGGGCACGGCGACGGTGTGGGACCCCGCGACGGGGCGGCGCGTGACAGCCTTCGCCGGGCACGACGGCGCCCGGATCCTCGCCCTCGCCGCCGTCCCCGGCACACCGGGCGCCGTCGTCAGCGGCGACGACGCAGGCACTCTGCTGATGTGGGACGCGCGCGGCGGGGAGGAGATCGCCGTGCTGACCCGGTCGGCCGGCCGCGTCGACGCGATCGCCACCGCCGCCCTGCCCGGCGGACGCACGGTCGCCGTCACCGCCGAGGCCACCGGCGAGACGCGGCTGTGGGACCTCGGCCGTACCGCGCCCACGCGCCCACTGGACGCCACGGAAAGGCCGGTGACCGCTCTGACGACGGCCCGGCTGCCGGACGGCCGGACCGTGGTCCTCGGCGGCGGCGCCGACTGCCGGGTCCGCGCCTGGGACCTGCTCGACGGTACGCGGCTGCCCGCGGCGTACCACCTGCCCGCGGCCGTGTGCGCGCTCGCCGCGTCCCCCACGGGCTTCGTCGTCGCGCATGCGGCCGGCACGGCCTCCCTCACCTGGGACACCGCCCTCGACGCCTCGGCCCCGCCCACCGGTTGACCGGCCGGGCGATCGTGCCCCGGACGCCGGTCGACCGGCCCGGCGGCCAGGCCCGGTCCGCCCGGGAACACCGCCGTGCGCCGACGGGCCGCACCAGCGGGAGCCGGCCGCGCTGCTGCGCCCGTGACCCGGCGGCCGCCCCCCGGCACGCCGCGCGCACGGGGCCGGTTCAACCGGAGCGGGCGCCGGTGTAGTGGCCGAACACGATGACGTTCCCGGTGTATCCGCGGCCCGCGGTGTAGGCGCCGCCGCAGGTGATCAGCCGCAACTGCGGGGTGGTGGCGGGCCCGTAGACGGCCTCGGTCGGGAAGCGGTCCTTGGACACCGTGGTGACCCGGTCGACGGCGAAGGAGGCGGTAACGCCGTCGGCGCGCCGGATGTCCACCCGGTCCCCGGGACGCAGGGAGCCCAGCCGGTAGAACACCGCCTTGCCGCCCGGCAGCCGCGCGGAGTCCACATGGCCGAGGACGACCGTCGCCCCGCGCTGCCCCGGTGCGGGACTGTGCTCGTACCAGCCGGCGAGCCGCGCCTGTTCCGGGCGGGGCACCGCGACGGAACCGTCCTCGTCCAGTCCGAGGCGTATCACGTCCGCCCTGATGCCCAGGCGGGGCACGGCGATCGCGACCGGCGGGGAGAAGCCCAGCACCGGCACCGGTGACGCCGCCTCGGAGGGGACGGCCGTGGGGGAGGCGGCGGCCGCGGCCGGTTGCGGCGGGGGATCGGGCATCGACGCCACCCCGTAGACGGCCGTCGCCAGTCCCGCGACCAGCGCGGTGGCGGCCGGCCACAGCAGCAGGGCGTCACCCCTGGCCGGGTCCCGGTCGCCCTCAGCGCTCTCCGGCACCGCGCCGACGCCGGAGCACCACGGCTCCCACGCCCGTGCCGGCGGCGGCCAGCGCGCACCCGGCCGCGATCAGCGGTGCGGTGGACCCCTGGGTGGCGCCGTCACCGGTGTCGGCCGCGCCCTCGGGCACGGCGCCCGGTCGCGTGCTCGTGGCCTGGACGCTCGGCCGGACGTCCAGGCTCCCGGCCCGGCCCGACAGCCAGGCGAGGAAGTCGGTGATCTGCTTCATCTGGGTCATCGTCCCGGTGGCGGCGGCCGTCCGCAGTTCGGCGTGGTCCGCGCGGGCCTGGGTCTGGAGGAACTCCAGTACGCCCGAGCTGTGCTGCGGCACCATCATGCAGGCGAACATGGTGTCGAAGCCGGGACCCTGACCCGTGCGGTCCAGCATGCCGAGTGTGCGCCGGGCCTCGTCCGCCAGGCCCTGCACCTGTTGACGGACCTCGGCGGGCAGTCGCGCCATCGCCTGGTCGGGCGTCATCCCGTACCACTGGCTCAGCCAGCGGGTGAACTGCTCCATCTGGCTCTTCTGCCCGGAGACGATGTCCTGCGCGCGGGCGCGCAGGTCGCGGTCGGTGCCGCGCTGGAGCTCCCGCTGCGCCATTTCGACGGCCGCCTGGTGCTGCCGCACGATCCCGGCGAGGAAGGCGACCTCCAACTGCTTGCCCTGCAGCTTCGCCAGGCTGTCGCCGAACGCGCGGGCGGCCTGCGAGGCGGCCGTCGACCCGGCCGGACAGCCCTGGGCGCGTGCGGTGGAGGAGGGGGAGGGAGCGGTGACGGCGACGGCCGCGGCGGTGGGCGCGCAGACGAACGCCCCCAGGGCGAGCAGCAGGACGCCGCCACGCCGAAGGCTGGATATGTGCACGAAAAGGGTCCTTTGCCAGAAGGCCGGCGCGGGCGACGCCCGCACCGGAGCGGGGGAGCCTTGTGAGGACGGGCCGGGACCGTGGTCCGGCCCGGTGACCGAGCCGTGACCGGCTCGGTACTCACCGTAGGGCGCCGGCCGGGCGGACGCCTCGACGGTGTACTCCATCCGGTGGTGGCCGGCCGCGCCGCGGACGCCGCGTACTAACCTTCTCCCCTGATGGCTCGGGCAGGTCGCCCGACGAGGTGTTGGGGGTTGGTGTGGTCAGTGGCCGTGTGGTCCGGTTCGACAGCACGAGGGGTTACGGGTTCATCGCGCCCGATCAAGGTGGGGAGGACGTCTTCCTCCATGTGAACGACATGCTGATGCCGGAGGCTCAGGTCCGCACAGGGGTGGCGGTGGAGTTCGAGATCGAGGAGGGCGACCGGGGCCCGAAGGCGTCGTCGGTGCGGCTGGCCAGGAAGGCCGACGGCACCTTGGTGACACCCCTGGCCGCCGTCTCCGCCGCCGCGGGCAGGCCGGGCGCCGGCGACGACGGACTGTGCGACGTGCTCCGCCACGACGAGTACGTCGGTGAAGTGACGGAGATCCTGCTGTCCGCCGCCCCGTCGCTGACGGGGAGTCAGATTCTGCAGGTGCGCGCCGGGTTGCTGGAGTTCGCCACGAAGCGGGGCTGGATCGAGGGCTGACGGACGGACGGGACCGGGGCGCCGACGCCGCGAGGGGGCCGGGTCCCGTTCCCGTCCGGTCGGGTGCGGCCCGCCCGGGGCTACTCGTCGTCCGGCGTGGGCACCGCCGTCTGTCCAGGGGTCAGCAGCCGCGCCAGGTGGCGGGCCGACGCATCCCACGACCAAGACTCGCGGGCCCATGCGCGGCCCGCGGCGCCCATCGCGGCGGCCCGGCCGGGGTCGACGAGTAAGCCGGTCAGCGCGTCCGCCACGGCCGCGGTGTCGGTGCCGTCCACGACCGTGCCGGTCGAGCCGTCGAGCACCGTGTCGGGAGCGCCGCCCGAGTCCCCGACCACCACGGGCAGTCCGCTCGCCGCCGCCTCCAGGAACACGATTCCGAGGCCCTCCGCCTCCAGTCCGCCCTTGCGGGTGCGGCACGGCATGGCGAACACGTCCGCCGCCGCGTAGTAGCCGGGCGTCTCGGTGTGCGGCTTGCCGCCCGCGAAACGCACCGCGCCCGGGGCGTGCCGCCGGGCCAGCCTGCGCAGCCGGGCCTCGTCGGGCCCCTTGCCGACCAGCAGCAGCACCGCGTCGGGAACCGCGCGCCGCAGCAGCGGCATGGCCCGTATCAGCATGTCCTGACCCTTGCGCGGAACCATGCGCGCGACGCACAGGATCACCCGCCGGTCCCGCAGCCCGAGCCGCGTGCGCAAGGCCTCCCGGGCGGCGGCGTCGGGCCGGTACACCCTCGCGTCCACCGCGGGCACCAGGCGGCTCATGAGCGGGCGCGGGCCGAGGGCCGGCTCGATCCGGCTACGTGTGTAGTCGCCGAGATACGTGACGACGTCGACGCCGTCGCCTATCCGGCGCATCATCGACCGCGCGCCGGGCAGCCGGGCCCACCAGATCTCGTGGCCGTGCGTGGTCGCCACGACGCGGCGTACACCGGCCTCGCGCAGGGCCGGCGCCATCAGGGCCAGGGGCGCCGCGGCCCCGAACCAGACCCGGTCGCAGCCGTGGGCCCCGGCGATCTCGACGGCCCTGCGGGTGGCGCGCCCGGTCGGCAGCAGCATGCGGGTCGTGTCCCGGATCACGGGGAAGGGAAGGGTCGCGTCGTAGGCCGTGTCGCCCTCCTCGTGCGAGGTGTAGACGACGACGTCCGGCAGGCGGGTGGCCAGGGCGTGCACGAAGGTCTCGATTCCTCCCTGGCGGGGCGGGAAGTCATTGGTGATGACGAGGGTGGAGCCCATAAGTGTGGCGGATCCTTCGGAGTGAGGTGGGCGAGCGAGCCGTGACAGGGTGGTCGCGGCGGTCGTCGTCGATCTCCGGGGTGCTCCGCCGGCGGCCGGGGGGCCGTGAGCGCTCGGCGCGCCGGGGGCCGCCCGGCCGGGGGATGCGCGGGGCGTCTCGGAGTCCAGGGGCGGGCAGCCCTTCGCCGCGTCGGCGTACCGCTCATCCGAGGCCTTCCGATTGACCGGGCGAACGGCCCCGCTGCGTGGCGTGCCGCCCTTGGAGATCGACATCTCATCGGATCATCGAGCGGCCGTCCGTCTCATCCACCCAGAGGCGGAGACCCGCACACATGGTCCGCCCTGAGAAGGACCCACGACTCAGACCTGCGGTCGGGGTGACAGGGCGACAGGGCGACGAGAGAGGGTGTTCCGGACCGGGGCGGTCCGGAACACCCTCTCCTCGTCCCCACACTCCCGCGTGGGCCGCCACACCTGGCCCCGCCCTCATACCTCCCCCTGCCCACCACCTGACCCGCCCGCGCGCGTCACCTCGTCCGCGTGCCCCCAGCCGTTCCCGCCTTCAGGAGGCCGGCACCGATCAGTCCTGCCCCGCGGGAACCACCGGACGCTCCGCGGGCGCCCGGCCGGCGGCCGGCGTCCCGGCGAACTCCGGCACCACCTGGAAGACGCCCGACAGCCCCGTGCGGCGCAGGATCCGCCGGAAGAAGGCGCTGTCGCTGACCAGGCGCAGCCGGCCGTCACGGGCCGCGACCCGGTTGCGCACCCGGCACAGCAGGCCCAGCCCGGCACAGTCGATGAACGGCACGCCGCGCAGGTCGAGCACCAGGTCGGGGCGGGGGCCCGCGCTCAGCGCGTCCAGGCGGGCGCCGAGGCTCAGCCGCGTGGCGAAGCCGACGTCGCCGCTCAGCGTCACGACGGTCGCCCCGCCGACCGTGCGCTCGGTGTGACCGTTCAGGGTCCAGGTGTGGCTCTTGGACATGCTGAAAGCACACCGCGCCCGGCCGGTCCGGCGGTAGGGCCGTTCGGCCCCGACCGCCCGGGACCCACCGGACCCCGCCTGGCTCAACTCCGTCGAGACCCACCGGACCCCGCCTGGCTCAACCCCGTCGAGACCCACCGGACCCCGCCTGGCTCAACCCCTCGGGACCCACCGGACCCGACCCTGACCCGCCGGACCGCCCGGCCCACTGTCACCCCAGCCCGGAGCCACCCCGGCCCGGAGCCACCTCGGCCCACCGCCGCCCCGGCCCGTCGGTGGCCCGGAGCCGCGCAGGAGCTCCGACGTCCTGTGGGCCGCGCGGAACCGCCGACGGCCCGGGACCGCGCGGAGCCGCCCCCGAGGGGCCTTTTCCGCCCGCCCGCCCGGGCGGGCCGTCCGGCCCGAGCGGAACCGCCCGTCACCGGCCAAGATGGAGTGAGGGGCCATCCCGGTGACGCGTCCCCGCGGGACACGAGTGCCGCTGGGCCCCGGACATCCGCCCGAGAAGAGAGGGTGAGGACCGGCATGAGAGCCTATGTCTTCCACGGCCCCGGGCAGTCCTCCTGGGAGGACGTCCCCGACCCGGACGTCAAGGACCCCACCGACGCCATCGTGCGGGTGGACACCGTCACCATCTGCGGCACCGATCTGCACATCCTCAAGGGCGACGTGCCCGAGGTGCGCCCGGGCACCGTGCTGGGGCACGAGGCCGTCGGCGAGGTGGTCGAGGTGGGCGCCGACGTACGCACCGTACGGCCGGGGGACCGGGTCCTGGTCTCCTGCGTCACCGCCTGCGGGCGCTGCCGGTACTGCCGCGAGGCCGTGTACGGCCAGTGTCGCGGCGGCGGGGGCTGGATCCTCGGCCATCTCGTCGACGGCACCCAGGCCGAGTACGTCCGCGTGCCCTTCGCCGACCTCTCGGTGCATCCGCTGCCCGCCGCGGTCGCGAGCGAGGACGCGGTCCTGCTGGCCGACATCTTCCCCACCGCCTACGAGGTGGGCGTGCTCAACGGGCGGGTCCGGCCCGGGGACACGGTGGCGGTGGTCGGGGCCGGACCCGTCGGGCTCGCCGTGATCGCCACCGCCCACCTGTTCGCGCCTGAACGGATCATCGCCGTGGACGTGGCCCCGGCCCGGCTGGAGGCCGCCCGCGAACTCGGCGCCGAGGCGGTGGCCGACGCCCGGGAGGACCCCGAGCAGTTGGTCGCGGACCTCACCGGCGGACTGGGCGCGGACGTGGTCGTGGAGGCGGTGGGCCTGCCGGAGACCTTCGAGATGTGCACCCGTATGGTGCGGCCCGGCGGACACGTGGCCAACGTGGGTGTGCACGGCGCGCCCGCGACGCTGCACCTGGAAGACCTGTGGATCAAGGACGTGACCATCACCACGGGCCTGGTCGACACCCACTCCACCCCCACCCTGCTCAAGATGGCCGCCGCGGGCCGGCTGCCCACCTCGCGGCTGGTCACCCACACCTTCCCGCTGGAGCGCATGCAGGAGGCGTACGACGTCTTCGGGCACGCCGCCGAGACGGGCGCGCTCAAGGTGGTGCTCGGCGGGCCGCAGCGCGAGGTGGTCCCGGTGACCACCGAGTGAACCGGCCCCGCGCCCGGCGGCCCCGGCCCGCGGAGCCCTCGCCCGCCGGCGGCGGGAGACGGCCCGGATCCCGCCGCACCGGACGGCGGCCGGACGGAGGACGGGCGGAAGGCGGTGCGAAGGATGGAGCTGCTGCCCCTGGTCGTGGGCGTCGACGGTTCCGAGCCGAGCCTGACGGCGGTCGACTGGGCGGTGGACGAGGCCGCCCGGCACGGTCTGCCGCTGCGCCTGGTGCACGCCTTCCTGTGGGAACGGTACGAAGGCGCCGTCCCCACGGACGACGCCGAGGACGCCTCGGAGCGGACGATCGCCGAACACCTCGTGGACCGCGCGGCGCGGCGTGCCCGGCTGCGCGACCCGGAGGTGGAGGTGAGCTGCGACATCCTCCCCGAGGACGCGGTCCATGCCCTGCTGCGCGCCGGAAACAACGCCTTCGCCCTGGTCACGGGCGTACGGGGACGGGGCGCGTCGACGGCTCCGCTGCTGGGCTCCACGTGCCTGGCGGTCGCGGCCCGGGCCCACTGCCCGGTGCTCGTGGTCCGCGGCGACCGGGCGGGTCGGGCCGGTGCGCACGAGCGCATCCTGCTCGGCGCCGGCACCCTCGACAGCGCCGGCGAGGCGGTGGGTTTCGCGTGCCGCGAGGCCGAGGCGCGCGGCTGCGTCCTCGACGTCGTACGGGCCTGGCGCCGCCCCGTGGACGTCGTACGGCTCACACGCCGTCCCGCGCACCCGCCGGACGGGCCGCCGCCCGAGGGGCCCGAGGAGCGGGCCGCCGCCCTGCTGGAGGAACTGCTGCGTGAGACGGCGGCGGCCCGCCCGGCCGTCCGGGTGCGCGGCCGGGCGGTCGAGGGGCCGGCGCACCAGGTGCTCGTGGACCGCTCGGCCGCCGCCGACCTGGTCGTCGTCGGCGCGCGGCGCAGGGTGGGACACCTGGGCCTCCAACTCGGCCGCACGGGGCACACGTTGCTGCACCGGGCCCACTGCCCGGTGGCCGTCGTGCCGCAGCAGGTGTGACACCGTGACGGCCGGGACCTGGACGTACGACGGCTACGACCCCGCGGCGGAACGTCTCAGGGAGTCGCTGTGCACCCTCGGCAACGGCCGCTTCGCCACCCGCGGCGCCCTGCCGGAGTGCGCCGCGGACGACGTGCACTACCCGGGGACGTATCTGGCCGGATGCTACGACCGGCTCGTCTCCCAGGTCGCCGGCCGCGCCGTCGAGAACGAGGACATGGTCAACCTCCCCAACTGGCTTCCGCTGCGCTTCCGGCTCGCCGGCGGCGCCTGGCTCACCCCGGACACGGCGCGGGTGCTGGAGCACCGGCAGACGCTCCACCTCGACACGGGCCTGCTGGAGCGCCGTACCCGGTACGCGCTGGGCGGAGAACGAAGCCTGACGGTTCGTCAGCTGCGGATCGTGCACATGGCCGACCCGTGCCTGGCCGCCCTGCGCACGGAGTTCACGGCCGAGGGCGGCGCGGCCGAACTGGAGGTCGAGGCGGCGATCGACGGGGGCGTCACCAACTCCGGCGTGGCCCGGTACCGGGACCTGGACGGCCGGCACCTCACCGCGGTCCGCACCGGCGCCGCCGCGCCCGACACGGTGTGGCTGGGCTGCCGGACCCGCACCTCCGGCATCGAGATCGGCATGGCCGCCCGTCTCGCCTGCGATGCCGAGGTCACCGTCCGGCACGAGCCGACGCGCGCGGTCCAGGAGACGCGGCTGCGCGTGGAGGCGGGCCGCACCCGTGCCGTCGACAAGACCGCCGCCCTGCACACCTCCCACGACCGGGCCATCAGCGACCCGTTGCGCGCCGCGACCGACCGGGCCGCCGCCGCGCCCGCCTTCGGCGAACTGCTGGCCGGCCACCGGACGGCCTGGGAGCAGCTGTGGCGCCGGGCCGGCATCGACGTGCCCGGGGAGCCGGGACGCATCCTGCGCCTGCACCTCTTCCACGTGCTGCAGACCCTCTCCCCGCACACCGCCGACCTGGACGTCGGGGTGCCCGCCCGCGGGCTGCACGGCGAGGCGTACCGCGGGCACGTCTTCTGGGACGAACTGTTCGTCCTGCCGTATCTGAACCTACGTCTGCCGGAGGTCTCGCGCGGTCTGCTCGACTACCGTCACCGGCGTCTCGAACAGGCCTGCTCGGCAGCGCGCGCGGCCGGCCGGCGCGGCGCGATGTATCCGTGGCAGAGCGGCAGCGACGGCCGGGAGGAGACTCAGCGGGTGCACCTCAACCCCCGTTCCGGACGCTGGCTGCCCGACCACTCACACCTCCAGCGCCACGTCGGCTCGGCCGTCGCGTACAACGTGTGGCAGTACTGCGAGGCGAGCGGGGACACCGAGTTCCTGCACACCAAGGGCGCCGAGATGCTGGTGCGGATCGCCCGCTTCTGGGCTGACTCGGCCACCTGGGACGACCGTCTCGGACGCCACCGCGTCCTGGGGGTGATGGGGCCCGACGAGTACCACGACGCCTACCCGGACGCCGAACGCCCCGGCCTCGACGACAACACCTACACCAACGTCACCGCGGCCTGGGTGCTCGTCCGCGCCCTGCAGGCGCTGCGCGTCCTGCCCGAGCCGCGCCGCCGCGACCTCCTCGAACGCGCCGGCGTCGAGGCCGCCGAACTGGAGCGGTGGGAGGAGGTCTCGCGTACGCTGCGCGTCCCCTTCCACGACGGCGTCATCAGCCAGTTCGCGGGCTACGAGGATCTCGCCGAGCTCGACTGGGCCGGCTACCGCGGCCGTTACGACGACATCCGCCGGCTGGACCGGATCCTGGAGGCGGAGGGCGACACCGTCAACCGGTACAAGGCGTCCAAGCAGGCCGACGTGCTGATGCTCGGCTACCTCTTCCCGCCCGCCGAACTCCAGGCCCTCTTGCGCAGACTGGGCCACCACCTGGACGAGGAGCTGTGGACGCGCACCGTCGACTACTACCTGGACCGCACCAGCCACGGCTCCACCCTCAGCGGCCTGGTGCACGGCTGGGTGCTGGCCCGCGCCCGCCGCGCCGAGGCGTGGACGTTCGTCCAGGAGGCGCTGCGCGGCGACATCGCCGACGTGCAGGGCGGCACCACGGGCGAGGGCATCCACCTCGGGGCCATGGCCGGCACCCTCGACCTCGTCCAGCGTGGACTGACCGGACTGGAGGCGCGGGACGGCGCGCTGTGGCTCGACCCGGCCCCGCTGCCGGAACTGTCCTCATGCGGCTTCGCCATCCGCTACCGGGGCCACTGGGGGGTCCGGCTGCGGCTGGAACACGGCCGGATGGAGATCGCCGTGCCCCGCTCCCACCACGCGCCGGTCGACGTCCGCCTGGCCGGCCGGGCGGTCTGCGTCGAGCCGGGGGAGACCTGCCGCCTGATCCTGCCCGGGTGAGGGCCGCGACCAGCGAATCTTGATTCACGCTACATCTAAGTGCATCATGCACTTGTGCATAAGCGCGTTATGGACCGGGAGGGCGCCCCGGGCGCCTGCGCCGGGGCGTCGACGCCGGAAGAGCTGATGACCGCCGTCGAGCAACTCGTCCGCCACGTGCGCCACAGCGCCACCGCCGGCGGCCTGAGCACGGCGGCCTCCTCCGCGCTGGCCCGCCTCGGCCGTGAGGGCCCGCAGCGGCTCACCGAGCTGGCCCGCGCCGAAGGGGTCTCCCAACCGGGCATGACCCAGCTCGTGACCCGGCTGGAACGGGCGGGCCTGGTACGGCGCACCGCGGACCACAGCGACGGCCGGGGCGTGCTCGTGCGGGTCACCGACACCGGTCTGGAGGTCTTCCACCGGCGGCGGGCCGAACGCGCCGAGGCGCTCGGCCGGCTCGTCGACGAGCTGACCGAACCCGAACGGCTCGCGGTGCGCACCGCGCTGCCGGCCCTGGCCCGTGCCGTCCAGGACCGCCGCTCGCGCTCCTGACCGGCGGAGCCCGGCACCCCCGACGGCGCTCCGCGCCGGCCACCCTCCGACCGCTCACCGTCCCCATCGACTCTGCGGAAGAGAAACGCACATGAGCGCACCCCATGGAAAGGCCGCCAGCCCCTTCAAGCAGCCGAAGGCCGTCTGGGCCGTCGCCTTCGCCTGTGTGATCTCGTTCATGGGCATCGGCCTGGTCGACCCGATCCTGCCCGCCCTGGCCGAGAGCCTGCACGCCACACCGAGCCAGGTCTCGCTGCTGTTCAGCAGCTACCTGATCGTCACCGCCGTGGCGATGCTGTTCGTCGGCTGGTTCTCCAGCCGGTTCGGCGCCAAGCGCACCCTCGTCATAGGCCTGGCCGTCATCGTCGTCTTCGCCGCCCTGGCCGGCGCCTCCGGCTCCATCAACGGCATCGTCGGCTTCCGGGCCGGCTGGGGACTGGGCAACGCCCTGTTCATCGCCACCTCCCTGGCCGTGATCGTCGCCTCCGCCAGCGGCGGCTTCGGCGGCGCGATCATCCTGTACGAGACCGCGCTCGGCCTCGGCATCGCCGTCGGCCCGCTGCTCGGCGGCGAGCTGGGCGCGATCAGCTGGCGCGGGCCGTTCTTCGGCGTCGCCGTCCTCATGGCCGTCGCGCTGGTCGCCACCCTCCTCTTCGTGCCCTCGCTGCCCAGGCCCGCACGGGTCACCTCGCCCCTCGCCCCGCTCAGGGCGCTGCGCCACCGCGGCCTGCTCACCATGGGCATCATGGCCCTGCTGTACAACTGGGGCTTCTTCACCATGCTCGGCTACGCGCCGTACCCCATGGAGCTCAGCGCCCACCAGCTCGGTCTGGTCTTCACCGGCTGGGGCCTGCTGGTCGCCGCCTTCAGCGTCTTCTTCGCCCCCCGGCTCCAGGCCCGCTACGGCACCGCCCCGGTCCTCTACGCCAACCTCCTGGGCCTCGGCATCGTCATGGCGGTCATAGCCGCCGGTGTCGAGACGCCCACGACCGTGATCGTCGCGGTCGTCGTCAGCGGCGCGTTCATCGGCATCAACAACACCCTGACCACCCAGGCCGTCATGCTCGTCTCCCCGGTCGAGCGCCCGGTGGCCTCCTCCGCCTACGGCTTCCTGCGCTTCATCGGCGGCGGCCTGGCCCCCTACGTCGCCGGCAAGCTCGCCGACGCCACCGACCTCAGCGTCCCCTTCTACGTCGGCGCCGCCACCTTCCTGCTCGCCGTCCCCGTGCTGGCGAGCGGACACCGGCTGCTGCGGCAGGCGGAGCAGCACACCGCCGAGGCCGAGCCCGTGGAGCCGTCGCTCACCGCCGTGGGCGCCGCGGCCACGGCCGGCGTGTCGCCCGTCATCGTCGCCGTCGGCGGCCACGAGCGGGCCGCCGCCATCGTCGACGCGGCCGCCCGCATCGCCCGCGACACCGGCGGCCCGCTGGAGGTCGTCCACGTCCGGCAGACCGCCGTCGTCGAGGAACAGGCCGCCGACACCGAGACCCACGACCAGGCCAGGGCCGCCGTCACCGCCCACCTCGACCGCCTCGCCGCCGCCGGGACGGCCGCCACCGGCCAGATCCTCACCAGCGTCGGCGACCATGCCGCCGCCGGCCGGGTCCTGGCCCGGCACGCGGCCGACGTGGGCGCCCGCACCATAGCGGTCGGCCGCTCGCCGCGCGGCCCCCTCACCCAGTTCGCCGACGGCAGCCTCACGACCGCCCTCACCCATGCGGCCGCCTGCACCGTCGTCCTCGTGGACCCCGACGGCGACCCCCGGCCGCTGACCGCCGCCACCCTCCCCGCCCTGCGCGGCGGCGCCGGCTGACCGGCGCCCGCCCGCACAGCGGCGAACGCCGACGGGTCCACGCGTACACCGCGTGGACCCGTCGGCGTTTCCTGCCGGACTGCCGGACTGCCGGACTGCCGGACTGCCGGACTGCCGGACTGCCGGACTGCCGGACTGCCGGACCGCCGCCCGGGCGGCCGCACCGACGGCTTCCCGCGCCCGGCCCGGTCCGGACGAGCGGCCCTAGGGTTTCTGATGCCGGTCCGGGGCCCCGGCGACGCGCTCGGCGCCGCGGGGACCCTTGGAGGCCTTCAGCGAGTTCAGCACCTGATCGCCGTACAGGTCCTCCAGCCACGTCGACTGGTAGATCGTGTCCAGGTAGCGTTCGCCGAGGTCCGGGGCGATGGCCACCGCCGTCAGGTCGCGTTCGTCGTGCTGGGCCAGCCATTCCATCGCGCCGCTGACCACCGTCCCGGTGGAGCCGCCGAACAGGAAGCCGCTCCGGGCCAGCCGGTGGCAGGCGCGGATGGTGTCCGCCTCCTCCACCCGGATGACCTCGTCGACGTAGGACTCGTCGAGCAGCGGCGGGCGCATGCTCATGCCCAGCCCGGGGATCATCCGGCGGCCCGGCTCGCCGCCGAAGGCCACCGAACCGACGGTGTCCACCGCCACGATCCGCACCGGCCGGTGCCACTCGCGGAAGTAGCGCGCGCACCCCATCAGCGTCCCCGTGGTGCCCGCTCCCACGAAGAGCACGTCAAGACGCGGGAACTGCGCGGCGATCTCGGGCGCCGTCCTTCGGTAGTGCGCCCCCCAGTTGCCCGGGTTGGTGTACTGGCTCAGCCACACGTACCGGTCGTCGGAGGCGCACAGCGCGCGCACGTAGTCGATCCGGGCGCCGAGGAAGCCGCCGTTGGCGTCCAGGTCGGCGATGACCTGGACCTCACTGCCGAGCGCTTCCATGAGCAGTCTGGTGGAGAGGTTGCAGCGGGAGTCCGTGACGCACAGGAACCGGTAGCCCTTGCTGGCCGCGATCATGCTGAGCGCGACGCCGAGGTTGCCGGAGGAGGACTCGACCAGGATCGAGTCCTCCGTCAGCAGTCCGTCCCGTTCCGCGGCTTCCACCATCTCGATCGCGGCCTTCAGTTTGATGGAGCCCGCGAAGTTGAAGCCCTCGCACTTCAGGAAGAGCGAGCGCCCGAAGATCGGCCGGAGGTCGACGTAGAGCTGGCCTTCGTTGAAGGCGTGGGGGGAGGAGATGACGGGCACGCTGGCCTCCTGATGCTCGGGCCGAGTAGCGGACGATCAGCCGGGAGGAGCGTCAGCCGTACCGCCGCAGCTCGTGGAAGAAGTCGTCGATGACACGCAGGTCACCGCTCCGGGCCACCTCGTCGTGGACGTAACCGCCGACGGCGAGGTCGAGGACCCCGAGGCCGAAGGGGGAGAAGACCACGGTCCGGTCGGCCGGTGGCGCCACCCGTCCCGACAGGACGTCGTCCAGGGTGCCGTCCAGGAAGTCCCGGCCGCCGGTGAGCTGTTCGGTGAGGTGCGGTGAGGTGTTCGCCTTCAGGCAGTGCTCGACGTCGTCGACGAAGTTGGCCGAGGCGAGCAGGATCTCGGGAGCGAGGTCGCGCAGTGACACGTGCAGGACCACCGGGTGGTGGCCGAACCAGTCCGGATCGGTGACGTGCGGCTCGCCCGCGACGGTCGCGAAGACCACCAGGTCACTGGAGCGGACCAGCTCCTCGGGGCTGTCGTGGACGGTGACGCGCGCGCCCTGCCCGGTGGTGCCGGCCTGCCGCAGGTAGCCGCTGAAGCCCGCCGCGCTGTCGGCGGACACGTCGTACACCCCGACCCGGTCGAACTCCCAGCCGGTGGCCGCCAGATACGTGTGGATGTAGCGGGCGATCAGTCCGGTGCCGAAGAACCCGACCCGCGTGGGGCGGGGCCGGCCGCGGGTGAGCCGGTCGGCGGCCAGCGCCGCGGACGCCGCCGTCCTGGTGGCGCTGATGATGGAACTCTCCAGGCAGGCGAACGGGTAGCCGGTGTCGCGGTCGTTGAGGATCAGGACCGCCGAGGCCCGCGGCAGACCGGCGGCGACGTTGTCCGGGAAGCTGGAGATCCACTTCAGGCCGTCCACGCCCACCGGGCCGCCGACCGACGCCGGCAGGGCGATGATCCGGGACGTGGGGCGGTCCGGGAACCGCAGGAAGTACGACGGCGGGTTCACCGTCTCGCCCGCGGCGTGCAGCCGGTAGGTCGCCTCGACCAGCTCCACGATCTCCTTCTCGCGGCCCCGCAGCGCCTCCTGGACCCGCGCACCGGGAATGACCGCGAAGGAGGGCGCCCGGGGCGGCCGGCCGGCGCGGGCGGCGCCGACGGGGGACGTCACAGAGGTCATCGCCGGCTCCCCTCGGGGCTGGGGCGGCCCTCGGCCGGATGCCAGGGCCCGGCCATGGAGACCAGCACCTCGCGCTCACCGGTGAAGGCCTCCCGGCTGTGCGCGGTGCGGATGTTGTCGACGAGCATGAGGTCTCCGTCCTGCCAGGGGGCGCGCCGGGTGTGGTCCTCGTAGACGGCGTTGAGCGTGCGGACGACGTCCGCGTCGATCGGAGTGCCGTCCCCGTGACGGGTGTTGAACGGCAGCCCGTCCTCGCCGTACTCGTCCACCAGGTACTCGCGCACCTCCGGCGCCAGCGTCCACTCGTTGAGGAACGCCACCTGGTTGAACCAGCAGCGGCGGCCGGTGACCGGGTGCCGCACCACGGCGCTCCGGCGCTGCCGGGTGCGCAGCGCCCCGTCCGGCTGCCACTCGAAGTCGATGGCGTGGGCGCGGCAGTAGTTCTCCACCGTCTCGCGGTCCTCGCTGCCGAACGACTCGGCCAGCGACGCCCCGATCTCGTCGTTGTAGCTGCGGGTGAGCAGCCAGCCCTCGCGCTCGAACCGCTCGGTCAGCTCCGCGGGCAGTGCGCGCAGCACCTCCTCGGCGTCGGAGACCGCGGTCGCCCCGCCCTGGTCGGGAGCGGTGAGGCAGGCGAAGAGCATCAGGGTCGGCACCCGCTGGGCGTAACTCAGCTCGTGGTGCATGCACATCGGCTGGTTGTCCGGCCAGGCGGTGGAGGAGTAGAGCCCCCCGCCGTACGACGTGCGCGGCGCGAACGCCTCCCGCTCCGCCATGAGTTCACCGGCCAGCGCGGTGAAGACGGCCCGCACCTGGTCCGGCTCGCGCAGCCGGAGGCCGCGCACCAGCAGCGCGCCGTGCTCGGTGACCTGTGCCCGCAACGCCTCGCGGTACTCGGCCGCCCAGCCGGTCACGTCGAGCGGGGGCTCCACGTTCAGGATCGGCGGCCGGTCCGGTCGCAGCTCCACCTCCAGCAGCGACGCCGGGGACGAGAACGACATCTGGGTTTCCTTTCGTTCGCAGGGTGGCCGCACGGCCCTAGGAGGACGCCAGCAGCTCGGCGGCGCCCAGCACGGCCCGTGCCGCCTCGGCCGGTCGGGTGCGGGGGAAGTAGTGGCCGCCTTCGGCGAGTTCGCACAGGTCCACCCGTTCGGCCAGCAGCCGCCACTGACGGTGACGGTCGCGGAAGCCGGCGGTGTGCGGGTCGTCGGCGGCGACGACCACGGTGACGGGCGCGGCCAGCCGTACCGCCGGCGGACTCTCCAGCGCGTCGGCGAAGTACCGGTGCGCCGCGAGGCAGTCGTGCCGGTAGGCGGCGCCGATGTGCTCGGCGTGCGGCGCGTTCAGCTCGCCCAGCTCGCTGTATCCGCTGTCCGCGCCGAGCCGCGCGGCGATCTCCGCGTCGCCCGTCCGCTCCAACTCAGCTGCGGCGGCGCGCCGTTCGTCGGCGGTGCCGAGCAGTTGCGCACCGACGAACACCCGGACCACCTCCACGTCGGCCTCGCCGAGGCGCCGGGCCGCCGCCAGGGCCAGGGCGGCGCCGGAGGAGTGGCCCCACAGCATGACCCTGCGCAGTCCGCGCCCGGTGATCTCGGCGGTGACGTCCTCGACCACCCGCTCCAGCGGAGCGAACGGCTCCTGGGCCGCCGCCAGGTCATGGCCGGGCAGGTCGACGGCGTACACCGCCACCCCGTTGCCCGCCAGGGCGCTCGCCATCGGCTGGAAGTTGACCGCGTTGCCGCCCGCGTACGGGAAGCACACCAGCGCGCACTCCCGCGTGTCGGCGGATCCCGACAGCGGCTGCAGCAGCTCCGTGCGCCGGCCCGCGGTGCCGTCCAGCAGCGCGGCCAGGTCGGCCAGCACCGGATGGCGGGTGATGTCCTTGAGGGACACCGCGCGGTTCAGCGCGATGGTGAGCTTCACCGCCGTCAGCGAGGTGCCGCCCCGGTCGAAGAAGTGGTCCCGGCGGCCGATCCGGTGCCGGGGCAGGCCCAGCAGCTCGGCCCAGGCGTCCGCCAGAGTGCGCTCGGTCGCGGTGCGCGGGGCGTCCTCGCGCTCCGCGCCGGCGGCCTCCGCGTCCTCGGACGCCTCGGCCGCGTCCGCGCGCGCCGTCCGCTCGGCCACCGCGGTCAGGGCCTTGCGGTCGATCTTGCCGTTGGCGGTCAGCGACAGGGCCTCCTGCCAGTGGAACGCCGTCGGGACCATGTAGGCCGGCAGCCCGGCGCCCAGTGCCCGCCGCAGTTCCTCGGCCGTGAGCCGGCGACCGGTGTAGAAGGCGACCAGGTGCGGCCCGCCGCCCGCCAGTTCCGCCACGACGACCGCGCCGTCCCGCACCCCGCCGACGCGCAGCAGCGTGTTCTCGATCTCCCCGATCTCGATCCTGAACCCCCGGATCTTGACCTGGCTGTCGCGGCGGCCGAGGAACTCCAGCTTGCCGTCCGGGTGCCAGCGCCCCCAGTCGCCGCCCAGGTACAGCCGCTCGCCCGGCCGGTACGGGTCCTGCCGGTAGGCCTCACGGGTGCGCTCGGGATCGTTGACGTACCCGCGTCCCACGCACACCCCGGAGAACGCGATCAGTCCGGGCGCGCCCAGAGGCACCAGCGACAGCTGCTCGTCCACGACGAGGACCCGGACGTTGTTGACCGGGCGGCCCAGCAGCACCCGCTCCGGGACCGCGTCCATGACCTCGTGATTGGTGTCGTCCGACGTCTCGGTGAGCCCGTAGGCGTTCACCAGGCGGATGCCGGGCTCCAGGGCGAACCACCGCTGCACCAGCTCCCGTTTGAGCGCCTCGCCGGTCACCGACACACAGGACAGGTCGGGCAGTTCGCGCGGGTGCCGCTCCAGATATGAGGCCACCACCTCCAGATAGGAGGGGACGAGCTGCGCCACGCCGACCCGGCCGCGCACCAGGGTGTCGACGAACCGCTCCACGTCCACGATGGCGTCCTGCTCCACCAGCAGCGTGCGCCCGCCCGTCAGCAGGGGGGCCAGCAACTGCCACAGCGAGATGTCGAAGCACTGCGGAGCCGTCTGCGCCACCACCGTGCGCGGCCCGATCCCCAGGTCGTCGATCTTGGCGAACAGATGGTTGAGCATGCCCGCGTGCTCGCACATCGCCCCCTTCGGCTCACCCGTGGAGCCGGAGGTGAAGTAGATGTACGCCAGCTGCTCCGGTGTCACCTCCACCCCGAGGTCGCCGTCGTCGTGCTCCTCCGAGTACGCCGCCCGCACCGCCAGCTTGCGCACGCCCGCCGGCAGCGCGGCGAGGGCCTGGTCGAGGGAGGCGGTGCTGCCGGACTCGGTCAGCACCAGCCGGCACCCGGACCGGGACAGCGTCGCCTCGATCCGGCCCGCCGGGAAGTGCGGCTCGATCGGCAGGTAGACGCCGCCGGCCTTGAACACCGCCAACACGGCGGCCAGCCAGTCGAGGTTGCGCTCGGTGACCACCGCCACCACGTCCTCCCGGCCCAGCCCACGGGCCAGCAGCGCCCGCGCCAGCCGGTTCGCCCGCGCGTTCAGCTCCGCGTACGTCCACGAGCTCGCGCCGTGCGCCGCGGCCACCGCGTCCGGGTGCTCCAGCGCCCGCCGCTCGAACAGCTCGTGCGCCCGCGCGTCGGGCAACTCACGTGCCGGACCGGCGAGTCGGTCGAGCTGCTCGCGCACCTCGTCGGGGGACAGCAGGCTCTGCCGGGTGTGCTCGGCGTCCGCGTCGGCCGCCATCAGCCGCAGGGCGGTCAGGTGGTAGCCGCCGATCCGGGCCGCCGCCCGGGCGTCCAGCGCGTCCGTGCGGTAGCGCAGCCGCAGCGCCGTCCGCCCGTCCGGGTCGCTCCAGCCCACGCTCAGCACCACGTCCTCGGGAAGGGCGCCGCGGGTGGGCCCGTCGTCCTCGCCGTCCTCCGGAGCGTCGGGTGCCTCCGGGTCGAACACCACCTCGTACGCCGGCCCCGTCAGCCCCAGTTCCCGGCGCAGCCCGCAGACGGGGAAGTCCCGGTGCGTCAGCAGGTCCGCCTCGACCCGCCGGGCGCTGCGCACCAGCCCGCGCCACGTCGACGGCGCGAGGGTGAGCCGGCAGGGGAGCGGGCCGGCGGCGCCGGTGGCGTGCCCGGTCACCACGTCCTGCTCGCCCGAGAGCGCGGCCAGCACCTTGGCGTGGGCGGCCAGCAGCACCGCGCTCACCGGGACGCCCAGCTCGGCCGCCAGGGCGCGTACCGCCCGGGCCGTCTCGTGCGGCACGGGCCGGCCGTGCTCGGCCACGCCCGGCACGGGCCGCCGCGTCCACCGCGGAACGGCGGTGAACCCGCCGGCGGTGAGCACCTCGGTCCAGAAGTCCCTGTCCGCTGCCACGAGCGCTCCCATCGAATGCCCTTTCCTCAGTTCGCCGTCGGCGCCGCGGGATTGCCTCCCCAGGCCGCGTTCGCGGGGACTTCCTCGCCCTTCATCAGGAAGGAGTCGGGCGCCAGCACGGCGCCGTCGCCCAGCGTCACGCCGTAGTGCACGTGTGAGCCGACACCGAGGGTGACGCCGGTGCCGAGCGTGGTGTGGTCGGACTTGAAGGTGCCGTCCTCCTGCGAATGGCACTGGATCTTGCTGCCGGCGTTGAGCGTGCAGTCGTCCCCGATGGCGGCGAGCGTCCGCTCGGTGATGTAGCAGCCGTCGTCGAAGACCCGGCGGCCCACCCGCACCCCCATCAACCGCCACACCAGGGGCTTGAACGGCGTCCCGTTGAAGACGGCGAGATACCGGTCCGGCACCTTCCACAGCCGCTCGTGCCACCAGAAGTACGGGTCGTAGATCGAGCACAGCCGGGGGCGCAGCGCCCGGAAGGAGGTGATGGTCCGCTCCACCAGGACGTAGAAGAGGGTGGTGAGGGCCAGGGTGAGGGCCAGATACGCGGCGATCACCACGTGCCCCAGCGTGCCGTACAGGTCGACGGAGGCCAGTCCGATCGCCGTGAGCACGGTGGTGTGCAGCCAGCGCAGGAGCAGGTGCAGCGCCATCGAGCGGAGGTTGTAGCGGTTCTTCGCGGCGAGGTTGCGGCGCAGTTCGTCGCCGGTGCGCAGGTGGTCGAAGCGCGTGTCGCGCTCCACGGTCCGGGGGATCTCGAAGCACGGCGAGCCGAGCAGTCCGACGCCCTCGCGGACCTCTCCGTCGAGCGGGACCATCACCTTCGTCGCCAGCAGGCAGTTGTCGCCGGTCTTCGCCCCGGCCGGGTACGCGATGTTGTTGCCGAGGAAGTTGCGGGCGCCGATCGTGGCCCGGGCCACCCGGAACGAGGTGCTGGAGAACTCGGCGTTGAGGACGGACAGTCCGTCGGCGACCATCGTGCCGCTGCCGACGGAGACCAGGAACGGCGTCTCGTGCTGGACCTCGGTGCCGAAGTTCGAGCCCGTCTGCTCGACCTTGGACAGGTCGTAGCCGAGACCGCGCAGGTAGGGGACGATGTAGGAGCTGTCGCCGAAGAGCCAGGGGAAGAACCTGACGTTCGTCAGGGCCGCCACGGCGCGGTGCGCGGCGTAGTGGAAGCCGTAGAGCGGGTAGACGCGGTCGGGCCGGACGACCAGGCTCAGCAGGCGGGGCACGGTGTACAGGGCGGCGAGGCCGAGGACGAGCGCCCCGAGGAAGAGCACGGTGGCCACGACCAGGGTGTCGGTGACGAACTCGGCGGCGGTGGCGGTCCTCGTCGCCGTGTCCAGCCGTCTGCTGAGCGCGGGCACCTCCGCGAACACCATGTACACACCGCCGACCGCGATCGGCAGGTAGAGGAAGAGGAGTTGGAGCAGGCTGGTGAGCGCGAAGCCGGCCCTGCGCAGTGTGCCGCACCGGGCCGGCGGGACCCGCACGTGGTCGACCTGGGTGGGCTGGGCCGGGGAGCCGTGCCGGCGTTCCCCGGCCGGGATCTCCTGGCCCCGGTACAGGGCGGAGGCGTGCCCGAGCTGGGCGCCGTCGCCCATCGCGGTGTCGATGTCGAGCACCGTCTTCTCGCCGACGAACACGTCCCGGCCGAGGGTGATCCGGCCGGTCTGGATGCGCCCGGAGTGGGCCCGGTAGCCGAGGAGGAAGGCGTCCTTGCGAATGACCGTGCCGGCGCCGACGGTGAGCAGGTCGGTGCAGACCGGCACGGTGCGGCTGAGGATCGTGACGTCCTTGCCGATCCGCGCGCCCAGCGCCCGCAGATACATGACGTACAGCGGATTCCCCACGAAAAGGATCATGGGATTGGCGTGCAGCAGTGTCTTGACGATCCAGAAGCGCAGATACGCCGGGCTCCAGATCGCGAACTCCCCCGGTTTCCAGCGCCCCACGAGGATCCATTTGACGGCGACCGGGAAGGCGCACACGGTGAGGAACCCGGCACTGCCGCACAGGAACGACCGCACATAGACGTCGGCGAGGCCGGATCCCGCCGCGACCCACTCGTAGGCCCAGGCGGTGGACATTCCGAGGACGAGGGAATAGCAGAGGAAGACGAGCGCCTGCGCGGTCCCGCACAGTACGTGGCGCGCGGCGCCCGGCGGGACGGCGGGGGCCGGTTCCGCGGCAGGGGCGCCGGTCGTCGCCGGGGTCCGGCCGGCCGGGGGAGCGGGAGGCGCCTCGGTGAGCGCCGCGGTCAGGTCGCGCAGGGTCGGGTGCCGGTAGACGTCCTTCATGGACACGGACGGCAGACCGGGGTGTTTGCGCACCCTCGCGCAGAACTGGGCCATCACCAGGGAGTTGGCGCCGAGTTCGGTGAAGAAGTGGCTGTCGGGCGGCACGTGTTCGGCGTGCACGACCTCGGCGAGGATGCCGGCGAGTTCCCGTTCGGTGTCCGCCGCGGCGGGGTCGGCGCGCGCGTCGCGGGCCGTCGCAGGTCCGTCCGGCCCGGGCATCAGGATGTCGGCAGACTTCTCCACCATGCGAGCTCCCTGAGGAAAGGTCGAAAACCGTCGGCCAGCGGTGGCCGGTCCCCGAGACCGAGCGTTTTCGCCTGATCACGAAACCATGGATCAGTTTTGTGCGGTCCCGGCCGGGGTGCCACTCGGGTGCGTCCGTATGGAGTTCTGGGCAGGCGGGACGCGGTTCCCCGGCGCCGCGGGAGGGGCACGAGGGCATGGAGCGCGGGGGACGCCACCCGACAGACGTCCGAACGCGGGCCGAGTGGCCGCCACCGGTCCGGGCGCGCAGACTGAGCAGTGCGCGGGGCCGTGACCGGGCTGTGGCGCGGGCCGCCCCGGAGCCGGGCTGTGCCGGCTCGTACGCCGGACCGTTCGTGGAGGGGGCCGATATGGCCGTAGAAATCCCGCCCCTGATCAAACCCTCCCGTCTCAGGCGCCGTGGAGGTCTGTGGGGTGAATGCCTGGCGGAGTTCCTGGGGACGTTCGTCCTCATCGCCTTCGGAGCGGGCGTGGTGGCCATGGCGGTCGCGGCGCTGCCCGGATCGGGCCGTACCGAGGGCCCCACGACCTTCTTCCTGGGCGCCGGCGACTGGCTGCTGATCTGCTGGGGCTGGGCGTTCGCCGTGGTCTTCGGCGTGTACGTGGCCGGCGGTGTCAGCGGCGCGCACCTCAACCCGGCGGTGACGCTGGCGTTCGCGGCGCGGCGCGGGTTCCCGTGGGCGAAGGTGCTTCCGTACTGGGCCTCGCAGGTGGTGGGCGCGTTCGCCGGCGCCGCCCTGGTGTACGGCGTCTACCACGACGCCATCAACACCTTCGACCAGGCCATGAAGGGACCGAAGACCAACGGGCACACCGTGGCCTCGTTCTCGATCTTCGCCACCTTCCCGGCGCCCTACTTCCACGGCGGCAACTGGGGGCCGCTGATCGACCAGATCGTCGGCACCGCCCTGCTGGTGATGCTGATCGTGGCGATCGTCGACCTGCGCAACACCGCTGTGAAGGCCAACCTCGGCCCGCTGGTGATCGGCTTCGCCGTCGCCGCCATCGGCATGTCCTACGGCGCGAACGCGGGCTACGCCATCAACCCGGCCCGTGACTTCGGACCGCGGCTGTTCACCTTCGCCGCCGGCTGGGGCAGGTTGGCCCTGCCGGGCAGCGAGGCGGGCGCGTTCAGCGACTACTGGTGGATCCCGATCGTGGGCCCGCTCGTGGGCGGGCTGGTCGGGGTCCTGGTCTACGACCTGTTCATCGGCGACGTCCTGCACATCCGCGCCCAGCAGAACGAACTCCCCGAGGTCGGCCGCGCCCGGCCCGTGGAGGAGGACTAGTCACCGCTCCGGCGCCCCCGGCGGCCCGGTGGGGCCGCCGGGGGCGCTCGCCTGCCGGCGGCCGTCCGTCCGCCGGCCGGGGGAGCGGGCTCAGCCGTGGTACGTGATGTAGCCGTTGCCGTCGCGGTCGTCGCGGGACTTGGTGTACGCGTGGACGTCGGCGCGGGCGCCCGAGGGCTTGTAGAGGTAGATGGTGTCCTTGTCGTTGTTCCAGATGAAGTTGCAGTTCTGGCGGTAGGCGACGTTCTTGGCGTCGGAGTCCGTGCCCTTGCCGCCGCGCAGGCTCACGTAGTCGCCGTACTCGAGGTAGTGGTTCGAGCGGAACGTGTACCGGTTGCCGGTGGCGTCCTTGACGACGTAGCCCTTGAGGTTGACGGTCGTGTGCGAGTAGTTCTTGATCGTCAGGTACTCGCTCCTGGTGTTGCCCTTGGTGCAGCTGTTGGAGTCCCGTCCCGGCGCGTCGTACTGGACGCCCTTGATCTTCAGCGCGGACGAGTACTCGGTGGCCTGGGCCGGCACGGCGGCGACGACGGCGACCGTGCCCGCCGTGGCGACGACGGCCAGCGCGGAGCGTATACGCATGAGGTTCCCCCCTCGGTGATGCGGATGAGGCGCCAGGAGCATACACAACACATGGCCGACGCGTGACGGTGATGTGCGCGAAATGTGAAGGCCAGTGGCCGGTGAGCCCGTTGTGTCCTCTTCTGCTCCGGTGTCACACGGCGCGCCTCCCGCGCATCGCGCCTCCGCACCGCACGACGAAGGGCGCCCGCTCCCCGGGGAGCGGGCGCCCTTCGCACCGACGGGGCGTCAACCCGTCGTGAGCACCATGCGGAAGCGGGCGGAGCCCGACAGCATCCTGCGGTACGCCTCGTCGGCCTCGGCCAGGGGCGCCACCTCGGTCATCGGCCGGATCCCGTGCAGGGCGCTGAACGCCATGGTGTCCTCGACGTCCTGCGCGGTGCCGGACGGATGACCGCGGACGACCCTGCCGCCCGTGATCAGCTGGAGCGGACTGATCCCCAGCGGATCGGGCGTCGCCCCGATGGCCACCAGCTCGCCGCGGTGCGTCAGCCCGTCCACCGTCGCCGAGATGGCCTCCGAGCTGCCGGCGGTGGCCAGCACGGCCTTGGCCCCGCCGAGCGCCTGCAGCGCCTCACCGACGGGCGTGTCCGCCGTGCTGTCGACATAGTGATGCGCGCCCAGCTGCTCGGCGAACCGGGCCTTGCCGGCGCCCCGGGCGATCGCCACGGTCTCGAAGCCCATGGCCACCGCGTACTGCACGCCCAGGTGCCCCAGCCCGCCGATGCCGAGCACCGCGACCAGGTCGCCGGGCCGGGCGGCGCTGCGCCGCAGCCCGTTGAACACGGTCACGCCCGCGCACGCCATGGGCCCCGCGTCGGCCGCCGCCAGGGACTCGGGAATCCGGGCCAGGGCGTCGACCGGTGCGATCATCCGCTCGGCGAAGCCGCCGTCGTACGCCCATCCGGGAACCTTCAGGGTCTCGCACACGACGAAGTCGCCCTGCCGGCACGCGGTGCAGTGGCCGCAGCTGCCGCCGAACCAGCCCACCGCCACCCGGTCCCCCGGCTGCCAGCCGTACTCCGCCGCTCCGTCGCCCAGCGCGTCGACCCGCCCCGCGACCTCATGCCCGGGGACCAGCGGGAACCGTACGCCGGGCATCACCGCGTCCACGAAGAAGGCGTCGCTGTGGCAGATCCCGCACGCCTCCACGGCGATCCGCACCTGGCCGGCCCCCGGCTCGGGGACCTCGCGCTCGACGATCTCGAACGGCCCGCCGGCGGTGGCCACCTGCGCGACTGTGTAGGCACTCATCCGGACCTCCCGGAACGGCAACGGGTACGACGCGACGCCCCCCGCCCTCCAGCACACCAGCTCCGGGCCGATCGCGCGCGCCGAACCCGCCCGCCAGGCCCACGGGCCGGCAGGCGTCAACCCGCCCGGCCGCCCCGCGGCGCGCCCACCGCACCCCGGGACCCGGGCCGCTCGGCGCGAGGCCGGGTCCGCACCCGCCGCACCAGGTCGTCGGCCGCCTCCGGCCAGTGCGGGTGCTCGAACGCGAAGCCCGCCTCCAGCAGGCGGCCGGGGACCACACGCCGGCTCTTGAGCAGCAGTTCGGTGTCCGAGCGCAGCACGAACGCGCCGATCTCCGCCATCCACCCGGTTGCCGGAAGGCCGACCGGGACACCCCACGCCGCGCGCAGCGCGCGCATCAGCGCCCGCTGCGGCAGCGGCGCCGGCGAGGAGAGGTTCACCGCTCCGGCGATGTCCTCCCGCTCGATCAGGAACCGCACCGCGCGCACGAAGTCCCGGTCGTGGATCCAGGACACGTACTGCGCGCCGCCCGCGACCGGCCCGCCCAGGCCGAGCCGGGCCAGGCCCAGCAGCACGTCGAGGACGCCGCCCGGGTCGGGGCTCATCACCATGGCCGAGCGCAGGGCGACCTTGCGGGTGTGCGGGGTCCGGGCGCGTTCCTGCTCGCGTTCCCAGGCCCGGGCGATGTCGACGCTGAAGGACCAGTAGTCCGGGACGCCGGGCTCCGAACCGCCGATCAGCCCGTCGCGTTCGTCGTTCGGCGCGTCGAAACGGTGGGCGTAGATCGTCGCCGTGCTCATCTGCAGCCAGACGCGCGGCGGCCGGGCGGCCGCCTCGATCGCCTCTCCCACGACCCGGGCCGACCGCACCCGCGAGTCCATCATCTCCCGCAGGTTGGCGGGTGTGTAACGGCAGCTGACGCTGCGTCCGGCCAAATTCACCACCGCGTCGCAGCCGTCCATCGCCGCGGCCCACGGGCCGAGCGTCCGCCCGTCCCACGCTATGTGCCCCCGGCGCGCCGGCCGCCGGGTGAGCACCACGACCTCGTGTCCGGCGGCGGTCAGCGCGCGCTCCAGAACCGTACCCACCTGCCCGGTGCCGCCGGGCAGCACGATCTTCATCGGACTCGTCCCCCTCTGTCGGTCAGGACGACTCTAACCGAAGAACTGAACGCGTTCAAAAAGTTGTCCGCCGTTCCTCCGACGGAGCGTCACCCGGATCGCCCGCCGGCGTACGCGTCCGGCGGCGCGTCCCGCGCACGGGCGGGGGGCCGGGGCCCGCTATGTTCGCTGCGGACATAGCGACGTTCGGAGCCGCCATGCAGAAGACCGAAGTACTGGCCGAGGAGCCCGGGGCGTCCCCGGCCGCCTCGGCGCACTCCCCGGCGTCCGCGCGGGCCGGCGACGCCGCCGGGCGCGGCTGGCCCCGCCTCTGGCCGGTGCTGCTGCTGGGTGCGGCCGTGCTGCCCGGTACGGTGGTCTTCGTCGCCGGCCGGTGGGGCGACGGACAGGCCTTCCAGGCCTGGCGGACCGTCTGCCTCGCCGTCACCGTGCAGGCGCTGCCCTTCCTGCTGCTCGGCACCGCGCTGTCCGGCGCCATCAACGCCTTCGTCCCGGCCCATGTGTTCAGTCGTGTGCTGCCCGGGCGGGCCGCGCTCGCCGTCCCGGTCGCCGGCGTCGCCGGAGTCGTCCTGCCGGGCTGCGAATGCGCCTCGGTGCCCGTGGCGAACAGCCTGATCAACCGGGGCGTGACCCCGGCCGCCGCGTTCGCGTTCCTGCTGTCGGCGCCCGCCGTGAACCCGGTGGTGCTGACCGCCACGGCGATCGCGTTCCCCGGCGACATCGCCATGGTGCTGGCCCGGCTGGTCGCCTCGCTGGTCACCGCCGCCGCCATGGGATGGCTCTGGCTCCTGTTCGGCCGTGAGGAGTGGCTGAGGTCGACCGTGCGGCACACCGGGCACCGGCCCGGCCACAGCCGCTGGACGGAGTTCCGGCTCGGCTTCCAGCACGACTTCCTGCACGCGGGCGGCTTCCTGGTGCTCGGCGCGATGGCCGCCGCCACCTTCAACGTGACGGTCCCGCGCACCGTGCTCGACGCCTTCTCCGGCTCGCTCTGGCTCTCCGTGCTGTTCCTGGCGGCCCTCGCCGTCCTGCTCGCGGTCTGTTCGGAGGCCGACGCGTTCGTCGCGGCCTCCCTCACCGGATTCTCACCCCTGGCGCGGCTGACGTTCATGGTGGTCGGCCCGATGGTCGACCTGAAGCTGATCGCCCTTCAGGCGGGCACCTTCGGCCGGGCGTTCGCCGTCCGCTTCTCCGCCGCGACCGCCGTCGTGGCCGTCCTGTGCAGCACCCTCGTCGGAGGCATCCTGCTGTGAAACGCCCCCTTCAGGTGACCCTGCTCGTCCTCAGCGGACTCGGCCTGCTGCACGCCGCGCTCTTCACCGACCTCTTCCTGCGCTACGTCAAGGAGGGGATGCGCCCGCTGCTCGTCGCCTCCGGGACGCTGCTGCTCCTGCTGGGCGTGGCGGAGGCCTGGCCCAAGCGCGCCGAGGGCCGCGGCCCCGGCCACGAGCACGGTCCCGGCCACGAGCACGGGCCCGACCACGAGCACGGGCCCGACCGCGCCCGCGGCGAGCGCGACGACCGCGATCACGGCGGCGGCCCTGTCCTGGCGGACCACGCCGACGGCCTCGACGCGGCGGACCACGGCCCTGTCCCGGCGGCCCACGGCCACGGCGACGGCCACGGAGAGGACGGAGCGTACGGCCACGGCGAAGGGGAGAGCCGCGGTGGGGGAGCGGGCCATGGCCACGACCACTCCACCGTGCCCCGCGTCGCCTGGCTGCTGTTCCTGCCCGCGCTGAGCCTGCTCTTCCACGCCCCGCCGGCCCTCGGCGCGTACACCGCCTCCCGTGAGGCGCCCAAGGCCGTCACGGCCGGGGAGCGCCACTTCGACCCGCTGCCCGCCACCTCGCCGCTGCCGATGACGCTCACCGACTTCACCCGCCGCGTGCAGCAGGACCGCGAGCGGGCCATCGAGGGGCGCACGGTCCTGCTGACCGGGTTCGTCACGCCCGACAAGGGACCGGACACCTGGTACCTGACCCGGATCATCCTGTCCTGCTGCGCCGCGGACGCCCAGTCCGTGAAGGTGCGGATCCACGGGGCCCGGACCCTGCCCGCCGACACCTGGGTGTCCGTCACGGGCACCTGGCACCCAGGCGGCACCCTGGGCACCGCCTCCGCGCCCGCCGACCTCGACGCCGGTGCCGTCCGGCGGATCGAGCGGCCGGTCAACGGGTACACCGACGACCTTCCGCTCGTCCCGTCCCGCTGACGGCCGCCCGGCTGCCCGAGCGCCCGGCCGCCGGGCGGTCAGGCGCCGGGCGGTCAGGCGCCCGGCGCGGGCCGCACGGTGAGGATCTGCTCGGCCCGGCCGACCGGACCGTGCACGTCGTGCAGGACCGTGCTGGTCAGTCCCTGGCCGCTCGGGCCGAAGACGACCGTGGTGTCCAGGCCGGTCCAGTCGCCCTCCGGCCGGCGGTGCAGGTGGACGGTGAGGTCGACGTTGGGGAACATCCACCGCGTCGGCCGCTCGCGCACCGCGATCCCGTTGGCGGTGTCGACGAGGGCCAGGTAGGAGGCGAGCGGGCCGACGGGCTCACCGGCGACCAGGGCGAGCGGCGTCGACACCCACGCGGTGGCGCGGCCCGGCCGCGGCGGGGCGACGGGGCGCACGTCCAGCGACGCGATGTAGCCGCCGGGCCACACCTCGGCCATCGGCCACGGCGCGAGCGCCTCGGGCGGGGTGAGCCGGTCGTCCGCGCCGCCGGCGACGGCGGCCGTGTCCAGCTCGGCCAGGAGCCAGGCCCGGGCCCGGACCACCGGGCGGCCGCCGACGCGCACCACCGCCTCGAGGAGTTCGATCGTGCGGCCGGGGCGTATGGTCTCCACCTGGATCTCGCACTCCTCCAGGGCCAGGCGGCCCAGGATGTCGTAGCTGATCCGGGACACGAGCAGTCCGCCGGCCGGACGCGCGGCGAGGTGCCGCTCGATGACGTGGGCGACGAGCCCGCCGAGCGGGCTGAAGTGCAGTTCGTTCTCGTCCCAGGCGCCGCTCGCGTGGGCGGTGGGCTTGAAACGGTGTTCGTCGATGCGCACGTAGTAGCTGTCGGGGACCGCGCGGCCGGTGTTCAACGGGTTCGTCTCCTCGGGATCTTCGGGGCCTGCCGGATCGTTGGCCTCTGCACAGGGTATGGAGCGCGGGCAGCGCCACGACTTCCGGGAGGATCTGTGCGGCTGAGGAACGTCACGCGGGACGGCGTCGCCGCCCAGGGCCTGCCCGGCGGATCATGTCGCAGGTGAGCGGCGGTGCCGGATCGACCGAGGTGAGCGGGGCTTGGTGCGTCCCTGCGCAAGGCGGAGGAGGGCGTCGACGCGGAGCGTCGGCAACCGACGACAACGCCGCACAGGGGCGTGCCGAGCCCCGCGTCTGCGGCATGATCCGCCGGACAGGCCCTACGTCCGGATGCGGTGCGATCCGGTCATGATGGCCGGGCTCGGCGGACCGCTGCCGGCCGACGGCATGGCCGACAAGGTGCGCAGGGACGCCGCCTCCGCGGCGGCCGACACCGCGTGGATCAAGATGATCGTCCTCGGCCCGGCCAGGCCCGAGGAGGTGGCCGGGACGGTGAGCCTGTGGTCCCACGACGACGGAGAGGGGCCCGTGTCGGAGATCGGCTGGATGGTCCTGCCCGAGTTCCAGGGGCGCGGCCTGGGAAAGCTCGCGACCCGCACCCTGCTCGAACAGGCGCGCGACGAGGATCGCTGGGGCACGGCGCACGCGTTCCCGGCGACGGACAACTCGGCCTCGAACGGCGGCTGCCGCTCCCTCGGCTTCGGGCTGCTGGGCCGACGCGACGTGCCGTTCGCCGGGCGGGTGCTGCGCGGCAACCACTGGGCCGTCACGCCGCGCACCGACCTCCCGCCCCGCTGAGCGGGTCCGGGCGGACGGGCGGGTCCGGGCGCGAAGGAGGAGGGGCGGACACGCCCGCGGGCGTGCCTGTGCGGCGGGGGAGAGGGGACACGCCCGGGCGGATGGTGGACCGGGGGCGTGCGCGGCCCGTCAGCCGGCGAGCACCTCCGCCCAGCGGTGGGTGCCGCCGGGACCCGTCCACGTCCCGCACCGGGCCGACAGGGCGGTCACGATGCCCAGGCCGCGGCCGTGCTCGTCCGGGTCGGGCGCCGAGGCCGGTCCGGGCGGTGCGGCCGGCCCCAGGTCGCTCACCTCGACGTGGACCGCCCCGTGCCCCTCGGACGGCACCCGCCACAGGCGCAGCGTCGCGGGCGGCCGGGCGTGCACCAGCGCGTTGGTGACCAGCTCCGAGACCACCAGGAGCACGTCGTCGGCGACGCCGGTCGGCAGGTTCCAGCCGCCGAGCACGGCACGCACGCGACGGCGTACGGAGGGGACGGATCCGGGCGTGGGCGGCAGCGGGAAAGCGTGACGGGCGTGGTCGGCGTGGCCGGCTTCCCCGCGGGGCGCCGCGTCGAGCTGCGCTGCGGTCATGTGGCCTCCTTCTCCGGGCGGCGCTGCCGACCGGAAGTCGGGCGCGACAGGAAACGCTAGGGAACGTATACGGGGCGGTCAATGAATCGCGGTCGGCATTGCCGAACGGCAGTCCTGAACGGGGCAAATAGGATTAATATCGCTCCATGGCCGGACCCGTCCAGTCGATCGAACGTGCGGCGGCGATCCTGCGCCTGCTGGCCGGCGGGCCGCGCAGGCTCGGGCTCGGCGAGGTGGCGTCGTCCCTCGGACTAGCCAAGGGCACAGCCCACGGCATTTTGCGCACTCTTCAGCACGTCGACTTCGTCGAACAGGACGAAGCGACCGGGAAGTACCAGCTCGGGGCGGCGCTGCTGCACCTGGGCACCAGCTACCTCGACGTCAACGAACTGCGTTCGCGCTCCGTCAACTGGGCCGACGCGCTGGCCGCCCGCAGCGGGGAGGCCGTCCGGCTGGGCGCCCCCCTGGAGGGCCAGGTTCTCGTCGTCCACCACGTCTTCCGCCCGGACGACACCCTGCAGACCCTCGACGTGGGCGCGCTGCTGCCGCTGCACGCCTCCTCCCTGGGCAAGGTGCTGCTGGCCTTCGGGGCCGCGACTCTCGACTCGCCGGCGGAGGACCTGGCGGCGTACACCCGGCACACCCTGGTCGTCCGCGAGGACCTGGACCGGGCGCTGGCCGAGATCCGCGAGCAGGGCTGGGGAGCGGAGGTGCAGGAGATGACCATGGGCGACGCCGGGATCGCCGCCCCGATCCGCGGGCACGGCGGGCTCGTGGTGGGGGCCGTCTGCCTGTCCGGCCCCGTCGAGCGGATCTGCGACCCCAGGGGCCGGCCGGTGCCCGCGCTGACCGCCCTGCTCCGCGAGGCCGCACGGGCGATCTCCCGGGACCTGGGGGCGACCCGCTGGTAGCTCCCGCCAGGACCTCGCAGCCGCCCCACGCATCGGAAGGCAGGCCCGAACATGGTTGACCGGTATGTGATGTCCATCGACCAGGGCACCACGTCCACGCGGTGCATCCTGTTCGACCATCGCGGACGACTGTGCTCGGTCGCCCAGCGCGAGCACCAGCAGCACTTCCCGAAGCCCGGCTGGGTCGAGCACGACGCGGTCGAGATCTGGCGCAACGTCCAGCGCATCGTGCCCGAGGCGCTGGCCTCCGCGGGCGTGGACGCGGAGCAGATCGCCGCCATCGGCATCGCCAACCAGCGCGAGACCACGGTGCTGTGGGATCCGCGCACCGGCGACCCGGTGGGACGGGCCATCGTCTGGCAGGACACCCGCACCGCTGCGCTCGTCGAAGCGCTCAGGGACCGGCCCGGCGACGAGTTCTTCCTCGACCGCTGCGGCCTGCCCCCCTCCACGTACTTCTCCGCCCCAAGGATCCGCTGGCTGTTCGACAACACCCCCGACCTGGAGCGGCGCGCCCGCGACGGCGACGTGCTGTTCGGCACCGTCGAGAGCTGGCTGATCTGGAACCTCACCGGCGGCACCGACGGCGGACTGCACATCACCGACCCCACCAACGCCAGCCGCACCATGCTCCTCAACCTCCGCACCCTGACCTGGGACCCGGAGCTGCTGGACTTCTTCGGCGTGCCGCGCGACCTGCTGCCCGAGATCCGCTCCTCGGCCGAGAGCTACGGCGAGGCCCGCGCGCTGCTCCCCGGGGTCCGCATCACCGCCGCCCTCGGTGACCAGCAGGCGGCCCTGTTCGGGCAGACCTGCTTCTCGCCCGGCGAGGCCAAGTGCACCTACGGCACCGGCAGCTTCCTGCTGATGAACACCGGCACCGACCTGGTCAGCTCCCGGCACGGGCTGCTGACCACCGTCGCCTACCGCATCGCCGGCCAGCCCACGGTCTACGCCCTCGAAGGCCCGATGGCCGTCACCGGCTCCCTGGTCCAGTGGTTCCGCGACCGGCTCGGCATGATCAACACCGCGCCCGAGATCGAGACCCTGGCGCGCACCGTGGAGGACAACGGCGGCTGCTACATCGTCCCCGCCTTCTCCGGCCTGTTCGCCCCGCACTGGCGCAGCGACGCCCGCGGCGTCGTCGTCGGCCTCACCTCCTACATCACCAAGGGGCACCTGGCCCGGGCCGTGCTGGAGGCCACCGCCTGGCAGACCCGGGAGGTCGTCGACGCCATGAACGCCGATTCCGGCCTCGCCCTGAAACAGCTCAAGGTGGACGGCGGCATGACCTCCGACCACCTGCTCATGCAGATGCTCGCCGACGTACTGGACGTCCCCGTCGTACGGCCCCTGGTCGCCGAGACGGTCTCCCTGGGCGCCGCCTACGCCGCCGGGCTCGCCGTCGGCTACTGGTCCGACCTGGAGGTGCTGCGCGGCAACTGGCACCGGGCCGGCCAGTGGCTGCCGGACATGGACCCCGAGCGGCGCGCCTGGGAGTACGAGAGCTGGCAGCGGGCCGTGGAACGCTCCCTGGGCTGGGTCCGCCCGGGCGGCCCGCGCTGAGGCCCGCCGGGCCCGGCGCCCACACCTGTCAGGACCTGTCGTCAGTCCCCGCGCCCACGCCTGGCCCCCGCGCCCCGCGCCGGCCCGGCCCAGTGCCCCACCCGGGCCGGCGCGCACCCCCGCCAGGGCCCGGTGCCGTCGCCCGCCGGGCGCGACGGATTCGGCGGCCGGCGGCGCATCGGCCCGGAGACCGTGGTTACTCATAGGACGAGGGTTCGGAAGTGAGCCCCCGGGCTCTCCGCGCGGTGGATCATCGCGGAGGGCCCTTAGCGACGCGCCCGGACGCGACCGCGCGGCAACGTGCCCGCCCGGCCCGCTGACCGGCGGCGATACGGCGTGATCGCCCCCCGCCGGGCTTCATCCGACCGTTTCCCGTTCTTCACCCCTCCGTTTCCCACCCAACGACACCCGCGGCACATGCTGTACCACCGCCCCGCGCCGCGCAGCCGGCCCCGGGCGACGACGCCTCTCCCCGCTCCCAGAAAGACCGAAGGCCCTGTGCCCGAACCCGTCGTTCTCACCGGCCGCAGGACGCGGCTGGAACCCCTCGCCCCGCACCACGCCGAGGGCCTGGCCCAGGCCGGAACCGAGGACCGCGCCTCCTACGCCTTCACCCCCGTGCCGCACGGGCTGGAAGCCGCCCGCGCCTACGTCGAGCGGGCCCTGGCCGACCAGGCGGCCGGCCGGGCCCTGCCGTTCGCGGTGATCCGCGCCGCCGACGGCAGGGTCGTCGGCTCCACCCGCTTCCTCGAACTCGACTACTGGCAGGGCCCCCTCGTGTGGCCCCCGGCGCCCGGAGTCCCGTACGGCGATCCCCGCACCGCGGTGCCCGACGCCGCCGAGATCGGCAACACCTGGCTCGCCGCCTCCGCCCAGGGCACCGGGATCAACACCGAGACCAAGCTGCTCCTGCTGCGCCACGCCTTCGAGACCTGGCGGGTGCGCCGCGTCTCCTTCCGCGCCGACGCCCGCAACCTCCGCTCGTGCGCCGCCATCGAACGGCTCGGCGCCCGCTGCGAAGGAATCCGCCGGGCCCACTCGCGCGGGCTGGACGGCGCCGTGCGCGACACCGCCTTCTACTCCGTCCTCGACGAGGAGTGGCCCACCGCCCGCTCCGTCATCGAACTCCGCCTCGCCGCGGGCCCGCCGGCCGCCGCCGGGCCCGCCCCGCTCGCCGCTGCCGCCCCGGACGTCGCCGGGCCGCGATCCGACGACGCCGCCGGCCGTCTCGTGCGGGCGTAGTCCGCGCCGGGCGGCGGGAGGCCGGGCGTGTGACGGGCGCTCCGCGGCGCAGGACGTGACTCCCCGTGTGGCGGGCCGCGCCGTGACGGAAGTGGTGACGGCAGGCCAGGGATGAGAGCATGACGTGTGCCGCTGCAGCACTTGCGGCGTTCCCTCTCCGGGCGGGCGCTGGTTCTCGCCCCGCTGGGAATGATCGTCGCCGTATGCCTCGTGGACGTCCTCGCTCCGCCGGACGTGCACCTCGGCCCCCTGCTGGTCGGGGCCCCCGCGCTGACCGCCGCGTTCTCCGGTCCCCGCACCACCGCGCTGATCGGCGCCCTGGCCGTCGCCGGCCAGGTGGCCATAGGCCTGGCCCGGGGCACGCTCGGCACCGAGAACCTCCTCGCCCAGATCGCCGCCCTGATCCTGGTCTCCGCGCTGATCGTGCTGTTCTGCGTCGTCCGGGAGCGCAGTCGGCACCAGCTCGACCAGAGCCGGACCGTGGCCCACGCGGTGCAGGAGGTGCTGCTCCCGCCGCTGCCCGAGCGCAGCGGCCCGCTGCGGATGTCCAGTCTGTACCTGGCGGCCCAGGACGAGGCGTCCCTGGGCGGCGACCTGTACGCCGCCGCCCGCACCGACGACAGCACCCGGCTGCTCATCGCGGACGTACGGGGCAAGGGGCTCGCCGCGATCAGCCACGCCGCCCTGCTGCTCGGCGCGTTCCGCGCGGCCTCGCACCGCCGGCCCACGCTGCCGCGCCTGGCCGTGCACCTGGACGGCGCCATGCGATGGGACTCCCGGCAGTGGCAGGCGGAGGAGGCGCCCGACACCGACGAGGCGTTCGCCACCGCGCTGCTCATCGACATACCCGACCGGGAGGACGTCGTCCGCGTGGTCAGCTGCGGCCATCCCGCTCCGGTCCTCTTCGCGCAGGGCCGCGCCGACACGCTGGCCGCCGAGACCGTCGCGCCCCCGCTGGGACTGGGCGGCCTCACGGGGGCCACGGCCTACGCCGTCGCCTCGTTCCCCTTCCGGCCCGGCGACACGCTGTTGCTGCACACCGACGGCGTACTGGAGGCGCGGGACGCCGACGGCGCCTTCTTCCCCCTCTCCGCGCGCGCGGCCGTCTGGGCCCGCGACGAGGCCTCGGCCCAGGGCGTCACGGCGCCGGACGACCTGCTGGCACGGCTCCGTGACGATCTCCTCGCCCACACCCGGGGCCGGCTCGGCGACGACACGGCGGCCGTCGCGATCAGCCGCGAGGAGCTGTGACCGACCGCGAGGGGCTGGAACCCAGGTCGGAGGCGGGGTTGGCGCGCCCCGACCGGGCCACCTCCTCGCGGTCGGCGTACCGCTCCGGCGGGATCCCGCGCGGCGCCTTCACGACTTGCGGCGCCGGACCGGTTCGCCGCCTCGATCAGGTCGTCCCCGCCGGCCGGGAAGTCGACCTCCTTGACGGCCCTCACCACGTCACGGGCGCTCGCACTGAGGGCCATGACCGCATCTCCCTTTCCCCTTCTTCCTCCTCGGACCACGGGGCGAAGGGACATATCGGGTAACCGTCATGCCGTCACGCGGGTGAGGGCGCGTCGCGCCGATTGCCGTGGTCACGGGCGGTTGCGCCGGGTGCGATCGGGTACGCGTCCAGGGCCGTGCCCGGGCGATCAGCTCCCCGGGCGGACCCCCTACCGCCGCTACCAGGGAATCTGCCATGGACACACCCGAGAACGACCGCATCGCCGCCACACAGGCCCAGCAGGCGCTGGACGTCCTCGCCGAGAACGCCGAGGACACGGCGGCGCTGGAGGCCCTCGCGCACAGCGACGTGCTGATCCCGGTGCCCGACGACGTGAGCGACGAGGACGCCACCAACCCGTCGTCGGTGGCCCTGCCCGTCCTGGAGCAGCCCGGCGGGGTGCCGGTGGTGCCGGTGTTCACCTCGGAGCTGGAGATGTCGGAGCTGCTGCCCTTCGTCTCCCGCTACCGCCTGGTGCCCCTGGGCGCCCTGGCCTCGCAGTGGCCGGCCGAGGACCTGTCGCTGACCATAGACGCGAGCTCCCCGCACGGCCTGACCCTCACCTCGGAGGGCGTACGCACCCTGCTGGCCCGGCCGTAGGCCGGGCCGTACGGTCAGCCTCGGGGCGGAGCGCGAAGCGGGGCCGCGGCGTCAGCCGCCGAGCATGCGCGCGAGCACCTCGCGCTGCAGCGGAAGCACCTCGGCGTGCAGCTCGCGGCCCTTGCGGGTGAGCGAGAGCCACACCCCGCGCCGGTCCTCCGCGCACACCGAGCGGATCACCAGGCCGTCCTTCTCCAGCCGCCCGATGAGACGGGACAGGGCGCTCTGGCTGAGGTGGACCCGCCCGGCGATGTTCTGCACCCGGCACAGGTCGCCGTCGGCGGGCGACTCGGACGCCAGGATGTCCAGCACCTCGAAGTCGCTCGCGCCCAGGCCGTAGGGGTGCAGCACGCGGTCGATCTCGCACATCGTCCGCGCGTGCACGGACAGGATGTCCCGCCACTGTTCCCCGAGCCGGGCGCCGGCCGCGTTCGCTCCCATGCACCGCATGGTAGTGCGGCGGGGGGCACGGCAGCGGCGGCCGGATGCCGGGCGGACTCGGTGCGGACCGACGTGGCGCGGTGCGCACCGACCTGGTGCGGGGCTGGGTGACGCGGTGCGGACCGACGTGGCGCGGTGCTGATGGGTGGGGTGCGGACCGGCGGCGCGGCGGCCGGCTCAGGCGTCCTGGAGAAGCCCGACGAGGTTGCCGTCCGCGTCCTTGACGAAGGCGATCAGCCGGCCGCCGCCGACGTCCTGGACGTCGTGCAGCACCTCGGCGCCCGCCGACACCAGGGCCGCCAGCCGGCTCCTGATGTCCGCGACGTGCCAGTAGGGGACCGGACCGGTCATGCCCTTGGAATGCCCGTTCGGGTCCAGGCCGACGTCCTGGCCGGCCGCCTTGAAGCCGACGTAGTAGGGCTCGTCCGCGTACGGTTCGACTTCGAGCAGCGCGCTGAACAGGGCCTTCGCCCGGGCGAGGTCCTTCACGGGGTAGATGATCGTCTGGAGGCCGGCGGTCATGGCGTGCTCCTCGGCGGTGGAAGGGGCGGGGGCGGTGGTGACTGGGCCGACGGGTGCGTCGGTGGTTCCACGTTATGAGGGGGGAACGCCGGACCGCTTCTCGAAACCTGACCGCCTGCGGCTCCGGGTGGTGACGGGCGGGCGGAGCGGACGGAACACCGCCCCGGTGGCCGTGCCGCCGGCGGCACGGCACGCCGCCGGGCCCCTGTCGTCGAGTCGTGCACGGCTGGGACCCCGGGCCGTCCGGTACCGGACAAGAGTGGGCGAGTCCCGGACACGGCGGGTCCCTCCGCGCCACAGTGGGAAACCTCAGGACGGGGCGGCCACGACGGACGACAAGGGGGCGGAGATGCCGAGGACTCCCGCCGGCCGGACGCGCACGGCCATCCTGGAGTGGCTGAAGGACCCGCCCGGGCACGCTCCCCGAGGCCGGTCCCGCCGGCCGCCGGACGGGCGCGGCGCGACCGCGCGGGCCGTCGCCGCCGGCCTCGGCATCCCCCTGCGCACTGCCAGGACGCACCTCGCACTGCTCGCGGACCTCGGTCTGCTGCGCACCCGGCGCGTGCTGCGCCGGACGTACTACCGGCGGGACGAGTTCCGCATCGCCGAGGTGTGCCGACTGTTCGAGAAGGGCTGGTGACCGGGGCGGGACACGCGCGGCCGCGGGCCCCGACGCCCACCGCCCCGTTCGGTGCTCCGGGCCCGGCACGACCGCGCCGCGGCCCCGCCCCGGACTCCGCTCGCGGCGGCCGACGGGCCCCGGACACCCGGTCGGGCCGCCGCCGCGGGCGGGGCGCGGAGGGGGCGGGGGTGCGGGCGGAACGTGGACGGGGCGCGGGCGGGACTTCACGGGCCCGGGAGCGGTCCTCGCGCGGGATCCCGCGTTCAGCGGGGCGCCGGCCGCAGGTCATCGGGATGTCACCTCCGCGCAGTAAGAGTGTCTGCGGCGCGGGCGTGTCTGCGCCACTGTCGACCCGCCATCCCCAGAACTGGATCCCATGAGCGCCATCTCCGTCGGTCAGGCCGTCGTCCTCGGAGTCGTCGAGGGGGTGACCGAATTCCTCCCCGTGTCCTCCACCGGCCATCTCAAGATCGCCGAAGGTCTCATGGACATCCCCGTCGACGACAGCTCCGTCGTCGGCTTCTCCGCCGTCATCCAGGTGGGCGCCATCGCCGCCGTGCTCGTGTACTTCTTCAAGGACATCGTCCGGATCGTCTCGGCCTGGTTCCGCGGCCTCACCGACCGCGAGGAGCGCTACCACCACGACTACAAGTTCGCCTGGTGGGTGATCTACGCGACGATCCCGATCGTCCTCGTGGGCCTGGCGGCCAAGCCCCTGATCGACGGGCCGCTCGGCTCGCTGTGGGTGGTCGCCGGTTCGCTGATCGTCGGCAGCGGTGTGATGTGGTGCGCGGACCAGATGGGCCGGCACAAGCGCGGTGAGGACGACACGTCCTTCAAGGACGCGATGCTGGTCGGCGCCTCGCAGATCCTCGCCCTGCTCTTCCCCGGCTTCTCCCGCTCCGGCGCCACCATGTCCACCGCGCTCATCCTGGACCTGGACCGCGTCGCCGCCACCCGCCTGTCGTTCTTCCTGGGCATCCCGGCCCTGACCGGAGCAGGCATCTACGAGCTGAAGGACGCCCTGGGCGCGGGCGTGGGCGCCGCTCCGCTCGCCGTCGGCACCGTCGTCTCCTTCGTGGTGGCCTACGCCTCCATCGCCTGGCTGCTGAAGTTCGTCGCCAAGCACTCCTTCAACGCCTTCGTCCTCTACCGGATCGCCGTCGGCGTGCTCCTCTTCGGCCTGCTGGGCGCCGGCGTGCTCGACGCCTGAACGGCCCTCGGTCCCGCCCCGTGCCTCCCGGACGCGCGGGGCCGGACCGCGGCGCCGGGCGGTCCCGGACGCGGGATCCCCGTCCCCGGGCCGCCCGCGCGGGCCGGGCCCCGCGCCTGACGGCTCTCGCGCCTGACGGCTCTCGCGCTTGACAGTTCTCCTCCGCAACCCGGACCATCACCCCTGTGACCCTGAACCTGTCAGGCAGCCAGACAGGTGGCGTGGCACCGCGGCGCGTGAGCGCCATGGAGGCGGTGCTCACCCACCTGCGCGGCGCCATCGAACGCGGTGAGTACGCGATCGGCGACAAGCTCCCCTCCGAGGCGGAGCTGTGCCGCACCCTCGCCGTCTCGCGGCCCGTTCTGCGCGAGGCGCTGCGCGCCCTGCAGACCATGGGCCTGACCGTCTCGAAGACGGGCAAGGGCACCTTCGTCGTCGCGGCCGTCGTGGAGGACCCCACGTTCGGGGACTACGCGGCCGGCGATCTGATGGAGGTGCGCCGGCACGTCGAGGTGCCGGTCGCCGGCTACGCGGCGCTGCGACGCACCCCCGAGGACCTGGACCACCTGCTCCACCTGCTGGAGCGGATGGAGCAGGAGACCGACACCACCTCCTGGGTCGCGCTGGACACCCTGTTCCACCTCGGTGTCGCCCGAGCCGCCCGCAACCCGGTCTTCCGACGGGTCATCGAGGAGATCCGGGACGCCCTGGCCCGCCAGTCGGCCTTCCTGACCGAACTGGGCGGCCGGCGCGAGCAGTCCAACCGGGAGCACCGGGCCCTCGTCGAGGCGCTGACCGCCGGCAGCGAGCACGACGCCGTCCAGGCCATGACCCACCACCTCGATCGCGTCGAGACCACCCTCACCGCCATCGTGCGCCCGGCGCACCACCCCGCCCCGGGCGGGTCCGGCGACGTGTGAGGCACACCCCGCCCGCAGCGCGCCACACCCCCGCACGACGCGGCCGGCACGCCCCCGCGGCCGGACGCGCACGCCTCGGACGAGGCCCCCGCGCACACCCCGCGCAGCCCCACCCACCCACTCACCAGTGACGCAGGCAACCATGCACACCACTTCCCCCGCGGCGGCGCCGCCCGTCCGCGAACCCCGCCACACCCCCGTCGCCCACCTCATACGCGGCGGCGTCATCGAGGGCGTCCACCACGGCTCCGTCGTCGTCCTGGACTCCGACGGCGAGATCGGCTTCCGGCTCGGCGACGTCGAGGCCGCCTTCTACCCGCGCTCGGCGCTCAAGCCCGTACAGGCCGCGGCCATGGTGCGGGCCGGGCTGCCGCTGGAGGGCGACCTGCTCTCGCTCGCGGCCGCCAGCCACTCGGGCGAGGAGCGTCACCTCGCGGGCGCCCGGCGCATCCTGGAGCTGGCCGGCCTGACCGAGGACGACCTGCGCAACGTCCCCGACCTGCCCTTCGGCCCGGCCGTCCGGGACACCTGGGTGCGCGCGGGCCGACTGCCCTCCAGGCTGGCCCAGAACTGCTCCGGCAAGCACGCCGCCATGCTCTACACCTGCCGGCTCAACGGCTGGTCCCTCGACGACTACCTCGACCCGGCCCATCCGCTCCAGCGGGCCGTCGCCGAGACCGTCGAGGAGCTCACCGGGCAGCGCGTCGCCCGCGTCACCGTCGACGGCTGCGGCGCGCCCCTGTTCGCGGTCTCCCTGCACGGTCTCGCCCGCGCCGCCGCCTGCATCACCACCGCCGCCTCCGGCACCCCGGAGGCACGCGTCGCCGACGCGATGCGCGAGCACGCCGAGACGGCCTCCGGCGCCGGCCGCGACGTGGCCGCGCTGATGCGGGCCGTGCCCGGGCTGCTGGCCAAGGACGGCTTCGAGGGCGTCGAGGTCGCCGCCCTCCCGGACGGCCGGGCCGTCGCGCTGAAGATCGCCGACGGCGCGGACCGGGCCCGGATCCCGGTCGCCGCCGCGGCCCTCGCCCGGGCCGGCGTCGACCCGGCCCTGCTGACCCGGTTCGCGGGCGAGCCGCTGCTCGGCGGCGGCGTGCCGGTCGGCCGCGTCCGCCCGGTGGACGCCCTCGTCCCCGAACCGCTGGCCTGCGCCCAGGCCTGAGCACACGGCCTGTCGCCGCCTCGCCTTCCGTGTCGCCTGCCGCGCCGGTGCGGCGGCAGGCGCCGCAGCGCCGGGCACACCCGTGTCCGTACCGAGCCGCCTCGGGGCGGGCCGCCCAGGAGCCGCCCGCCCGGGGAGGGGTCCGCTCGGGGCCGTCCCGCCGAGGCCGTTCGCGACCGTCCGTCCCGCTGAGGCCGTTCGCGACCGTCCGTCCCGCTGAGGCCGTTCTCCGTGGCGGGCGTTCGGCAGAGGCCGTCCGGGGCCGCTCAGAGAGGCTGTCCGGGCCGGTTCGCGCCGGGGCGGTGCCGCTCGCGGGCACAATAAGGATCATGACGTCCTCGATGACCTTCCAGCCGGTCCTGGAGCGCATCGCCGAGGAGATCGAGCGGACGCCCGGCCGCGGGCGGCCCGCCGACTACATCCCGGCGCTCGCCGCCCGCGACCCGCGCGCCTTCGGCATGGCCGTCGCGGAGCTGGACGGCACGGTGTACGGGGTGGGCGACTGGCGCGAGCCCTTCTCCACGCAGTCCATCACCAAGGTCTTCACCCTCGCCCTCGACCTGGCCCGCGAGGGCGACGAACTGTGGGAGCACGTGGGCCGCGAACCCTCCGGCAACCCGTTCAACTCCCTGGTGCAGCTGGAGTACGAGAACGGCATCCCGCGCAACCCGTTCATCAACGCCGGCGCCCTGGTCGTCACCGACCGCCTCCAGACCCGTACCGGCGACGCGGCGGGCGAACTGCTGCGGCTGCTGCGCGCCGAGAGCGGCAACCCGGACCTGGACTTCGATCCGGAGGTCGCCGCCTCGGAGACCGCGCACGGCGACCGCAATGCCGCCCTCGGCCATTTCATGGCGTCCTACGGCAACATCGACAACCCGGTGCCGGTCCTGCTCGACCAGTACTTCCGCCAGTGCTCCGTCGCGGCCTCCTGCGCCGACCTCGCGCTGGCCACCACCTTCCTGGCCCGGCACGGCGTCCGCGCCGACGGCACCCGCCTGCTCAGCCGCAGCCAGGCCAAGCAGGTCAACGCGGTCATGCTGACGTGCGGGACGTACGACGCGGCCGGCGACTTCGCCTACCGGGTCGGGCTGCCGGGCAAGAGCGGGGTCGGCGGCGGCATCATCGCCGTCGTGCCCGGCCGGTGCACGCTGTGCGTGTGGAGCCCCGGTCTGGACGAGCGGGGCAACTCCGTCGCGGGGGTCGCGGCGCTGGACCGCTTCACCACCCTCACCGGGCTGTCGGTGTTCTGAGCCCGGCACGGGCAGCCGCCCCGACCGGACCCGGGGCGGCGGTCCGGCGGGTCACCGGGACACAGCCGTCCCGGCGGATCCCCGGACGCGGCCGTCCCGGCCGGTCAGCCGCGGCCGTGCCGGGAACGCCTGCGCCGCAGTCCCACCAGCACCGCACCGGCGCCCAGCCCGACGGCGCCCGCGATCGCGCCGGTCTCCGACCAGTCCGACGCCGACCACTCCGACGCCGACCCGGCCTTGGCCGCCGCGACCGGCACGGGCGAGGGGGCCGCGGCCGGGGCCGCGGCGGCGTGCGCCACCGGGCGCAGCGCGTCGAGCGAACCGACCGGGTCGACGTGTCCGGAGGCGTCGAACCCCCAGTCGAGCAGTTGGCGCGCCTCCTCGTACACCTCGAAGCCGTCGCCCTCCTGAGGGTTCATCAGCGTCACGATGAGGGTGCGCCCGCCGCGGTGGGCGGCGGCGACCAGGGTGTTGCCCGCGTTGCTGGTGTAGCCGTTCTTGATGCCGATCAGCCCGGGGTACGGCGCCACGCCGTCGGCGCCGGTCAGCAGCCGGTTGGTGTTGGCGATCCCGAAGGTGCCGCCGTCGTTGCCGGGGAAGGAGGCGTCCGCCGTGGAGCAGTAGCGGGCGAAGTCGGGGTTGCGCAGCCCGGCACGCCCGAACACCGCGAGGTCGTAGGCCGAGGACACCTGTCCGTCCGCGTCGTAGCCGTCGGGGGAGACGACGTGGGTGTCCATGGCGCCCAGCGACCGGGCCTTGGCCTGCATCTGCCGGGCGGTGCGGTCCCAGCCGCCGTTGAGCGACGCGAGGACGTGCACGGCGTCGTTGCCGGAGTTGAGGAACACCCCGCGCCAGAGGTCGGCCACCTGATACGTGTGACCCTCGACCACTCCGACCAGGCTGCTGCCCTCCCCGATGCCCGCCAGTTCGGCGCCGCTGACGGTGTGCCGCAGGCCGCCGGGGAAGGCGGGCAGCACGGTCAGCGCGAACAGCGTCTTGAGTGTGCTCGCGGGGGGCAGCTTCTCGTGCGCGTCGTGCGCGGCCAGGACCTCGCCGGTGCCGGCGTCGGCCACCAGCCAGGACAGGGCGGAGAGCTCCGGTGTCTCGGGCGCTCCGGCCCGGGGCCGGACCTGCGTGCCCTCCTGCTCCAGCAGGGCGGGCCGCGGCATCGCCGCCTTCGGCCGCCCCGGCGCTCCCGGGTCCGTCCCGGCCCGGCCCATGGCGGCGGCCGGGGAGGTCATTATCAGCAGGCCCGTCGCGCAGAGGGCACAGGCGGACAGGGCGGCGCGAGAGGGGAATCCGTTCGTCATATCGCAAACGTAGGAACGAACCGACAAAGGCGTGACCTTGCCGGGGGCCGAACGGGGCCACGAGCACCCGGATGCCCCAGCGCGTGCGGCTGTTCGGGCCGTGACACGTCCCCGGCACGTCCGCGACGCGGGCGGGACGGCCGGCTCCCGCGTCCCTCGGGACCGCCCCAGGGCGTGTTTCGAAAGTCCCGCCTGCCTCGCGACGCCTGGCACGCGCGCTCGCCGCGTTGTCGGGATCGTCCACGTACGCCCAGTACGAGGACGACCCTCCGCCTTGCGATCACACGCACCAGACGCCCCGGGGCCCGCCCTTCGGGCGGACAGCGCCACTTTCGAAACACGCCCTAGACGTTCGGCAGCGTCGGCTGGACACGGCGCAGGAACGTGGCGTTGTCCGGTGTGGCGCGCAGCCGGTCGAGGAGGGTCTCCAGGCCGGCCCGGCCGTCACGGCTGAGCAGGGCGCGGCGCAGACCGGCCCCGGCCGCCGACTCGGCGCGGGAGAGGAGGAGTTCCTCTCGGCGGGTGCCGGAGGCGCTGATGTCCACGGCCGGGAAGAGGCGGCGGGAGGCGAGTTCGCGGTCCAGCCGGAGCTCCATGTTGCCGGTGCCCTTCAGCTCCTCGAAGAAGAACTCGTCGGCGCGGGACCCGGTCTCCACCAGCGCGGTGGCGAGGATGGTGAGCGAGCCGCCCTCCTCGGCCAGGCGGGCGGCCCCGAAGAGCCGCTTGGGGCCCAGCGGCGCCGCCGCGTCGACACCGCCGCTGAGGGTGCGCCCGCCGGGGGCGGCCGCGTTGTTGTGGGCCCGGCACAGCCGGGTCAGCGAGTCGAGCAGGATCACGACGTCCTCGCCGGCCTCCACCAGCCGCTTGGCCCGCTCCACGACGAGTTCCGCGAGGGCGATGTGCTCCTTGGCCGTGCGGTCGAAGGTGGAGGCGTAGACCTCGCCGCGCACGGAGCGCCGCATGTCGGTGACCTCCTCGGGCCGCTCGTCCAGCAGCACCACCATCAGCCGGCACTCGGGGTGGTTCCCGGCGACGGCGGCGGCGATCTGCTGGATCAGCACGGTCTTGCCCGTCCTGGGCGGCGCCACGACCAGGCCGCGCTGGCCCTTTCCGACGGGTGCGACCAGATCCATGACGCGCCCGGTGAGACCGGAGGCCGGATGCTCCAGGCGCAGCCGCTCACGCGGGTGCAGCGGGGTGAGGTCGGCGAAGCGGCGGCGGTCGCGGGCCGCCTCCGGAGCGCGCCCGCCCACCCGGGCCACGGAGGCGAGGGCGCCCCGGTCGCCCGGCAGCCCTTCGACGACGTCGCCCCTGCGCAGCCCGTAACGGCGGATCAGCGCGGCGGGCACCTGGGGGTCGGCGGGGGAGGACAGGCAGTCCGCGCCGCGCAGCCGGCCCGCTCCGCTCCGGTCGACGTCCAGGACACCGGTCACCAGCTGGGCGGCCTTCTCGGGCCGCTGACGTACGGGAGGGTGTTCGAGTGTGGTGGTCATGGGTGAGTGTCCTTTCGCGGACGACTGGCACGGAACCCGTGCGGGGAGAAGGAGCGGAGAGGGGGGAACGGCCGCGAGGGGAAGGCGCGCACGGCTGCCTTCGGCGGCGGGAGACTCACCTCGGGTACGGCGGCCCGGAAGGGTGGAGCGCCCGGCGTACGAGGTGGTGAAAGCCGATGTGCCGATCGCCGGACTGGTTGGCCGGAGCGGCGGACGGAGCAGCGGGGAACCCGCTCGCACCTGACCCGAAGAGAGGGCTCAGAAAGGTGCTGCATGCAAAGTACCACACAAGCGCCCCGCGGCGGGCCCGCGTGTTCCCGGAGTGTGCGGAAGGCTAGGCTGACGTGGGTGTTCAGCCCCGAAGGCCCCACCCTCCGTGAACTCGCCGTGCAGGCACTGTCCTCCGTCGAGCACGGCTACGACCTGCTCGCGCCGAAGTTCGACCACACCCCCTTCCGTACGCCGGGTGCGGTGCTCGACGCCGTCGGCTCGCTGCTGCAGCGGACCGGGCCGTACGACGACGGGCTGGACCTGTGCTGCGGCACGGGCGCCGGAGCGGACGTGCTGTCCTGGGTGTGCCGCGGGACGGTCACCGGCGTCGACTTCAGCGCCGGGATGCTCGGCGTCGCCGCGGGACGCGCCCCGCGGGCCGTCCGGACTTCCTGGGTGCGCGCGGACGCCCGCGCCCTGCCCTTCACCGCGGCCTTCGACCTCGTCGTCAGCCTCGGCGCGCTCGGGCACTTCCTCCCCGCCGAACTGCCCGGACTCTTCGGCCAGGTGCACTCGGTGCTGCGCCCCGGCGGCCTGTTCGCGCTCCCGGTCCTCGCCCCTCCCCGGCCGCGTTCCGCCGCGTTCTGGACGCTGCTCGGCTTCGACGCGGTCATGCGGGTGCGCAACGCCGTGTGGCGGCCGCGGTTCGTCATGTACTACCGGGCCCACCGCTTCGGCGACGTGCTGCGCGAGCTGGAACGAGCCGGTTTCGGCGTGGATCTGTACGCGCTGCCCGAGTTCGGCCGACGCGCCGACGGCAGCCCGCGGGCCCGGCTGATCGCGGCCCGCGGACTGCCCTGACGGCGCGTCGGCCGTCATGAGGGGCGGTGGGCCTAGACCGCCGCCGGCACGGTGAACTCGTAGACGAGGGCGTCCTGTCGGGCGTTCACGAGCAGATCGGTGATCTCCAGCGGGCGGGCGTACTGGTCGTGGACGTGCCGGGTCACGCGGACCGACGGGCCGTCCGCGAGCCGGGTGATCGAGTCGCGATGGTGCAGGGTCAGGCCGGCTCGGCGCATCCAGTCGTAGGCCCGGCCCAGTTGGGCGCCGCCGGTGCCGTCGGCGCGGTCCCGGTAGCGGGCGAGCTCCGCGACCTCGGCGAGGGCCACGGCGGAAAACGATGTCACCGCCGTGCGCAGGGTGGTGCCGTCGGCCGCCGTGGAGCGCAGGCGGTGCACCAGGGTGGGCCGGTGCGGTGCGAGGCCGAGCGCGGCGGCGTGCTCCGGCGGGGGCGTCTCCCAGGTCACGGTGGTCCGGTCGAAGGCGTCCGGGTCGGTGGTGCGGGCGCCGATCGGGAAGGCCAGGCGGAAGGGCGGCCCGACGGGCGGGCCGGTCAGCGTCGCATGGCTGCCGCGCCGGTCGGTGGCGACCAGCCCGTCACGGCGCAGCACTTGGAGCGCCTGCCGCACCGTCTCCCGGCTGACATGGAAGTGCGCGGCCAACCGCCGCTCGGCGGGCAGCCGTTCACCGGGCGGGATGGTGCCGTCGCGCAGCTCGTCGAGGAGTTGGGCGGCGACTTTCCAGTACAGCGGACCTCCTTCGGCCCTCGCTCGTGTCCTGAGGTGGTCGTGGGGGGTGGTGCGGGCCATGCCGCGCCTCCTGTTGATGACGTACCGTAGCCGCTCGGGCTCATTGTGCCACCAGGTCTAACATTGGTCTAAACCACCAGGGAAGGCCGGTCCGGTGATTCGGCTGAAACCTTTCAGCAGAATCCGCGGAAGGACGCGTCGAGGGGCCTGTCGGAGGTGCTGCCGAGGAGCCTGCCGACGCCCGCGGTCCGGTCCGATCCGGTCAGCCGAAACGCTCGACGCGGATGCGGTCGACGGGCAGACCGGCCGCCACCAGGAGGCGGGAGGCGTGCTCCGCGAAGGAGTTGGAACCGCACACATAGGCCTCCCAGCCGCCCGCGGGCCGCTCGGAGACCAGCGGCGCGAGGTGGGCCGCCGACAGCCGCCCCACGGGGGCGCCGACGGGGCCGCGGCGGGTGAAGACCGGTATGGTCTCCGCTCCCAACTCCGCAGCGTAGATGAGGTCTTCGGGGCTGCGGGCGGACACCAGCAGCCGCAGCGGCACATCGAGCCGCCGGGACCGGTGGTGCCGGACCATCGACATCAGCGGCACGACCCCGGAGCCCGCGCCGACCAGCAGCGCCGGCCGGTCGCCGGGCCAGGCGAAGAAACCGCTGAGCGGACCGCGCACCTCCACCCGGTCGCCGGGCCGGGCCACGGTGTGGAACCAGCCGGAGACCTCGCCCCCCTCCACGTGATCCAAAGTCAGTTCGATGTGGCCCGAGTCGTCGGGCGGGGAGGCGATCGAGTAGTGGCGCTGGGCCGCGTAGCCGTCCGGCGCGGTCAGCCGCAGCATCAGGTGCTGTCCGGGCAGGTGCCCCGCCCAGGCCGGCACCGCGAAGCGGAAGGTGGCCGCGCGCGGGGTCTCCCGGCGGATCTCGGTGAGGGTGGCGGTCTGCCACACCGCGGCGGTCTGCTCACCGACGGCGATGCGCCCGGGAACGGCGAACCGGGTCGGGGGCGTGAAGGTCTCAGTCACCGGAGTACCGCTGTTCCTGCCAGGGGTTGCCGCGGGCGTGGTAGCCGTTGCGCTCCCAGAACCCCGGCTCGTCGTGGCCGAGGATCCGCAGGCCCGCTACCCACTTGGCGCTCTTCCAGAAGTAGAGGTGCGGCACCAGCAGCCGCGCCGGACCGCCGTGCTCGGCGGCCAGCGGCGAGCCGTCGTGGGTGAACGCGATCCAGGCGCGTCCGCCGCGCAGGTCCGCGAGCGGGAGGTTCGCCGTGTACCCGGTGTGCGCGTAGGCCACGGCGTGCGTGGCGGCGGCGTCGGGCCGCACCGCGTCCAGGAACACGTCCAGCGACACGCCGCCGAACCGCGTCCCGAACCTCGACCAGCCCGTCACGCAGTGGATGTCGCCCTCGTACGCCGACTCCGGCAGCGCCCGCGCCTGCTCCCAGTCCCAGGTGCGCGGCTCGGCCACCAGGCCGTCGACGCGGAAGGTCCAGTCGGCGGGCGCGAGGTCCGGGGTGACCTCCGCCGACAGCACGGGCCAGTCCTCGCCCGCGTCGTACTGCCCGGGCGGCAGGCCCGGATTGTCGACGCGCGGACGCCCGGTGAAGCCTCGGGTGACGTTCATGCGGGTGATGCCTCCAGGCCGCCGGGCGCGGCGGCCCGCTGGTCGAGCGGTACGGATCTCCCGCCGGCCGGGCGGGAGGGTGCTTGCGCACCCACACCACCGTACGCGCTCGTCACGGCCGCCCCGGACCGGGAGCGCACCGGTGTCGTGACAGCCGTGTGAACTCTGCCGCTCCCCGGGAATAGCCGCCCGTCGGTCCTTCTTGCACGGGGCGTGCCGGCGCGGTTCGCCCCGCGGCCGGTGACGCGGTGAGAACGAAGGCAGGAGAGTGGAGATGCCGAAGGTGCACGTGTTCACCCGGTACGGCGGCCCGGAGTCCGGGGCGCCGATGGGCGGTGACCGGTTCCGGCCGGAGGGGGAGCGGACACCGGCCACGACGCCGGCGGCCGGACCGGCGCGACGGACGGACCCGGCCGGCCTCGGGGCCCGCACGGCTTCGCGCGGACCGGGCGGGAACGGGCCGGTCGTCCCGGCCGCGCCGGGCGGCGCGACCCTCGGCGGCGGAGTCGTCGACGGCGGGGCTCCCGGGGCCGCCGCGCCGCGGGCCGGCGTCGAGGCCGCCGTGCCGGAGGTGGCCGCGTGAGCGTCACGACCGACCCCGGCCCCGCGGGACCGGCCGGCGGCCACGTCCTCGACAACCCGGCCCTGGCCGCCCTGACCGGACCCCACGCCCACTTCGCCGAGCGGCGCGGACGGGTGCTGCGCTACCCCGTCGACGTGTCCCCCTGGCTGGCGCTGCCCGACGAGCCGGACGCCGGCGACTGGGCCGAGCTGGCCGCCCTCGCCGGGCCCGGCGAGGAGGTCCCGTTGCTCGGTTACCGGGGACGCGTCCCGGACGGGTGGGAGGTCACGTTCCACATCGAGGGCGTGCAGTTCGTGGACGACGGACTGGCCGCCGCGCCCGACGCGGAGGCGGTCCGCCTGGGCCCGGCCGACGTGCCCGAGATGCTGGACCTGGTCGCCCGCACCCGGCCCGGCCCCTTCCTGCCGCGCACCATCGAAATGGGCACCTACCTGGGCATACGTCATGAGGGGGCCCTGATCGCGATGGCGGGGGAGCGGCTGCGGCCGCCCGGCTGGACCGAGATCAGCGCGGTCTGCACCGACCCCGCCTTCCGCGGCCGGGGCCTGGCCGCCCGGCTCGTGCTCGCGGTCGCCCACGGCATCCGCGAGCGCGGCGAGACGCCGTTCCTGCACACCGGCGCCGCGAACACGAACGCCATACGGCTGTACGAGTCCCTGGGCTTCCGGCTGCGGCGGCGCACCGCGTTCCTCGCGGCGCGGGTGCCCGAACGCCTGGCCGACGGGCGGGAGGCCGTGCCGGTGGCGTAGCCGTCCCCCGGACGGCAGCGGTGGCGCGGGCACGATCACGCCCGCGCCACCGCCGCGCCGACGGGCGCCGTCACCCCGCGCCGCCGCCGTACCGGGGTCCGCGATCACCTCCGCGCCGCGGCCTCAGCGGACGTCGGACGGCGGGGTCCAGGCGTTGTAGCGGGTGAGATAGCCCGCGAACCGCTCCAGGTCCTCGGCCGGCCAGTCCGCCAGCCGCTCCTCGAAGGCCGCCCGACGGCTCTCGGTGACCTGGGCGAGGATCTGCCGGCCGGTGTCGGTCAGGTGCAGCACCTGCACCCGGTGGTCCTCCGGATCCAGGCGCCGCTCGATGAGCCCGGTCCGCTCCAGCGCGCCCACCTGGCGGCTGACCGTGGACTTGTCCAGCGCGTAGTGCGCGGCCAGATCGGTGGCGCGGCAGCCGCCCCGCTCCTCCAGGTGCCCCAGCAGCGTGTACGACACCAGGGACAGCTCGGGGTGCATCCGGCCCGCCGAGGCCCTGGCCCGGCGGGCGAAGACCGTCATCTCGCGCTGGATGGTCTCCACGGCCGTCTCCCCGGCGGGCGCGCCGGGGGCCACGGCGCCCCCGTCGGGGACGACGGCACTCTCGTCGGGACCTTCGGCTGCAGTCACGGAACCAACCTCCCCAGTTCTGGTTGTATAGTACAACTGAAAAGAGAGTTGTATAAGCCAACCAATGGAGGGAGCGAGCGATGAGGTCGCCTGCGCTGCGCCATGTGCTCACCCACCTGATCACCCCCCTGCTGATGTGCCTGGGCATGGGGCTCGCGTACATGGGCGCGTTCGTGACCCCGGAGCCGCACCACCTGCCCGTCGCGGTCGTCGGCGAGGGGCCGCGGGCCAAGGTCTTCGCCCAGACGGTCAAGGACCAGGCCGGCGACCGGCTCGACGTCCGCACCGTCGGCACCCGCGCCCGGGCCGTCGACCTGCTGAAGTCCCGGGACATCACCGGGGCCTACGTGCCGGACGCCAAGGCCCCCGAACTGGTGGTCGCCACCGCGGCCTCCGACATGGGCGCGACGGCGGTCGAGAAGGTCTTCACCCCCGTCGCCGCACAGCAGGGCCGGCCGCTGAAGGTGACCGACGTGGCCCGCCCCGTGGCCGACGACCCCACCGGACAGGGCCTGTTCTTCCTGCTGATCGCGCTGAGCATCGGCTCCTACGCCTCCGTCGCCGCCCTCGGCGCGGCCGGCGCGGCCCTGTCCACGCGCGTCCGGGCGCTGCTCACGCTGGGCGTGTCCGTCGTGGTGAGCGGGATCGGCGCCCTGCTCGCCGGACCGGTCTTCCACCTGGCGCACCACGACCTCGCGGGCGTCTTCGGCATGGCCTGGCTCTACTCCGCCGGCATCCTCTTCATCGGCGTGGGCCTGCACACCTTCCTCAAGCGGTGGACCACGCTCACCATGATGGTGCTCTTCGTGATGCTCAACTTCACCAGCTCCGGCGGGTTGTTCAGGCCCGAGCTGCAGAACGGGTTCTTCGGCGCCCTGCACGCCTTCTGGAACGGCGCCGGGTTCGTCGAGGGCGCCCGCAGCCTGCTGTACTTCGACGGCGACGGCCTGGGCCGCAGCGTGGGGACGCTCGTGGTGTGGCTGCTGCTCGGCCTCGCCGTCAGCGCGCTCGCGGCGGGCTACGAGCGGCTGCGCACCCCCGCGTCCCACGGCGCGCACGCCGCCGGCGCCCACGCGGCCGGACACGCGGCCGGCGCCGCGCACGCGCCCGCCGGAACCCGCTCCGCGCCCGCCCTCCCGGCGCGCGGCACCGTCGACGAGGCCCGCTCCGGGGAGCCCAGGCCGGCGGGCGAGGCGGCCGAGGAGGAGATCGAGGAGACCGTCGCCGTCTGACGGTTGGGGTAAGGTGACCTGCGGCCGCGGACGTTCCCGGCCGCGGGGAACCAAGGAGGTGAGACCCATTACCGCAGTGTCAGGTCGGGTGCTCTCCTCCCGGAACGGCGCGGATCACACCGCCGGGTGACCGAGGGAGCGCCCTTCGCCTCCCGAAAGGTCTCGGCCCGTCATGCCCGAACTCCCTTCCGCTTCCGCCATGTCCTTCTCCGAGTCCGCACGCGCCGCGGCGGTCACCGCGCTGCGCGCGGCCGGCTGCGTCTTCGCCGAGGACGAGGCGGAGCTGATCCTCGCGGCGGCGCGCACACCGCGCGAACTGACCGCCCTGGTCCGGCGGCGCGCCTCCGGTCTGCCGCTGGAACAGGTCCTCGGCTGGGCCGAGTTCCACGGTCTGCGGATCGCCGTGGAGCCGGGTGTCTTCGTGCCCCGGCGCCGTACCGAACTCCTCGTCGACCAGGCCCTCGCCCAGGTCCCGGCCGCCTCCCTGGTCGTCGACCTGTGCTGCGGATCGGGCGCGGTGGGCGCCGCGCTGGCCGCGGCGCTCGGCCCCGTCGAACTGCACGCCGCCGACATCGACCCGGTCGCCGTGCGCTGCGCCCGCCGCAACGTGGCCTTCGCCGGAGGCCGGGTCCACACGGGTGATCTGTTCGAGGCGCTCCCGGCCGGACTGCGCGGCCGCGTCGACATCCTCGCGGCCAACGTCCCCTACGTCCCCACGCACGAGGTCGCCCTGCTGCCGCCGGAGGCCCGCGACCACGAGCCCACGGCCGCCCTCGACGGCGGCGCCGACGGCCTGGACGTCCTGCGCCGCGTCACCGCCGAGGCGCCCCAATGGCTCGCCCCCGGCGGCTGCCTCCTCGTCGAGACGAGCGAGCGGCAGGCGCCGGCCGCCGTTGAGGCCTTCGCCGCGGCGGGCCTCGCCCCGCGCCTCGCCGTCTCCCATGAGCTGTACGCCAACGTGGTCGTCGGCACCCGGCGCCGGGCGCCCGGCGAGACGCCTACCTGAGCGGCTGCGCGCGGGCCACGAGCAGGGCCACGTCGTCGTGGTTGTCGGGCTGGTGGAGGGTGCGCAGCAGCAGGTCGCACAGCTCCTCCAGGGAGCGCCCGGGGTCGTCCAGCAGGGAGAGCAGCATGTCCAGCCGCTCGTCCAGCGGATGCCGGCGGGTCTCGACGAGCCCGTCGGTGTACAGGACCAGCTCGTCGCCCGGTTCCAGGTCCACGGTGGTGGTGGCGAACGGGATCCCTCCGACGCCGAGCGGCACCCCCGTGGGCAGGTCGAGGAGCTCCGGGGCCCGGCCCGGGCGGACCCGGGCCGGGGGCAGGTGCCCGGCGTTCGCGATCCGGCACTGACCGAGGTGCGGGTCGTGGATGGCGTACAGGCAGGTCGCGATGGAGTGGTCCAGGCCTTCGGTGATCCGGTCCAGGTGCTCCAGGAGCCGTGCGGGGTCCAGGTCGAGCGAGGCCAGCGCCTTGGTCGCCGTGCGCAGCCGGCCCATCGTGGCGGCGGCGCCGATGCCGCTGCCCATGACGTCCCCGACCACCAGCGCCGTCTTGTCGTCCTCCAGCGGGATCACGTCGAACCAGTCGCCGCCGACCTCGATGGTGGCCCCGGCCGGCTGGTAGCGGGAGGCCACCTCCAGGCCGCCGGTGACGGACGGATGGCGGGGCAGCAGGCTGCGCTGCAGGGTGAGGGCGGTGTCGCGGGCGTTCTGGTACCAGCGGGCGTTGTCGATCTGCACGGCGGCCCGGGCCGCCAGCTCCCGGGCCAGCAGCACGTCGTCCTCGCTGAAGGGCTGCGGATTGCGGGTGCGTTTGAGGTCGAGGGCGCCCAGCACCTCGCCGCGCGCGGTCAGCGGCACGGCGAGATACGAGTGCACGCCCGCGCGGGCCAGGAGCACGGCCGCCTCGGGGGAGCGGGCGATGCAGCTGAGGTCCTCGTCCTTGACCCGCGCCACCAGCACCGGCTGCCCGGTGCGCACGCACTGGGTGACCAGGCGGTCGGGGCCGTAGCGGGCGATCTGGCCGGGCGGGTCGGCGGCCTCCAGGGCGTCCACCGCGTGGTCCGCCCGCACGGCCAGCGCGCGGAACACCGCGGGCTCCGTCGGGCCCAGACTGCTGCGGCGGCCCTCGACCACCGCGTCCAGCAGGTCCACGGCCGCGACGTCGGCCAGCTCCGGCACGGCGACGTCGGCGAGCTCCCGGGCCGTGCGGTCCAGGTCGAGGGTGGTGCCGATCCGGGCGGAGGCGTCGGCGATCAGGGCCAGGCGGTGGCGCGCGGCCTCCGCCTCGATGCCCGCGCGGTACTGCTCGGTGACGTCGACGATGGACACCGCCACGCCCAGGATGGTGCCGACGGTGTCCTCCAGCCGGTACATCGAGATCGACCAGGCGTGGTCCTGGTCGGGCTCGGCCGGGGTCCGGCCGACGGTGAAGACGTCGACGACGGGCTGCCCGGTCTCCAGCACCCGGCGGGTCGCGGACTCCACCTCGCCCGCCTCCAGCCGGGGCAGCACCTCGGGGACCGTACGGCCGATGCGCTCCGCGGCCGGGACGCCGTCGATGCGCTCCAGGGCCGGGTTGACGGAGACGTACCGCAGCCGGGTGTCCAGGACGGCCAGCCCGATCGGGGACTGCGAGACGATCCGCTCCGACAGCGCCACCTCCCGCTCCAGGCGCCGCACCGTCGACTGGTCGGCGGCCAGCCCCAGCGCGTAGACGTCCCCCCGGTCGTCCAGGAGCCGCATGTTGCGGAACTCCACCAGGCGCGTGCTGCCGTCCTTGTGCCGGATGGGGAAGGCCCCGGCCCAGCCCTGCCCGGTGGTCAGGACGTCGGCGAACAGCTTGACCACCACGTCCAGGTGCTCCTTGTGGACCATCAGCCGGGCGGCCAGCCGGCCCAGTGCCTCCTGCGCCGAGTAGCCGAACAGCTCCTCGGCCTGCGGGCTCCACAGCACGATGCGGCCCTCGGCGTCCAGGACCACCGAGGCCACGCCCAGCACGTCGAGCAACCCGCTGGGCGGCACCGGGCCACGGACCGACTCGTCGCCGCCGGCCGAGGGAGCCCCGGCTGCAGTCATGCCACGCACCGCCTTCGCCCGTCCACGCGGCCCGCCGCCGCTGCCGACACACCCTGCTGCACCGCGCCCACGCTCACCTCTCCGAGGGGCCGTCGTCTTCCTCCACCATCCCTCACCATCCGGGTGGCCGTCCCGCCGAATCGGCCGGAAGGACCGCTTCCCGCGCGGATGTGGAGTGCCGCCGGTAGTGCTCTCCTGGGAGGTGGTGCTTTGCTGAGGACAGGGGTGGGGCCGGCTTCGCAGGACCCCGCGCGGCACCACGGCGCGGTCATGAGAGGAGCGATCACGATGGACAGCGAGCGAGCCCACCCGGAGTCCGTGTCGGTGGAACTGAGCGGCTGCAGCAAGGAGGACGCCCGGATCGTGTTCGACGCCCTGTGCGCCTGCTACACGTCCGACCGGTGCGAGGGCGACGTGCCCCGGGACTTCCACGAGGTGCGCCCCACGGTCTGGCTCGGCACCTTCGACGTGGCCGAGACGCACGGGGCCGACTGCGGCCCGACCCGGCTCGGGGCGTCGGTGACGGCCGACGCGCAGGGCGGCTACTGGGCGATCGACCGGTTCCGCACGACCCTGGACTCCCTGTTCACCGTCCAGGACCTGTGCACGGCCTCCGGCGACCAGGAGCGGGAGCTGCACGTGCGTCTGGAGACCCGCTGAGCGACCCGTACGGCCGTCCCGCGCGGAAGAGGGCGGCCGTACGGCCGTCCGAGTGATGACCTGAGTCCCGACCGGGCCCGCCCCCGTCGGCCACGCAGTCGCGCCCACCAGTTGTGCAACTAGTTGCATAAAACCCCCGGCGTCCTCTACAACTGGCGGGTACGACTTCGCGCACGGAGGGCCCGATGAGCCGTTACCCGCACCTGCTGAGCCCGCTCGACCTGGGCTTCACCACCCTGCCCAACCGCGTCCTGATGGGCTCCATGCACGTCGGCCTGGAGGAGGCCGAGCGCGGCTTCGAGCGGATGGCCGAGTTCTACGCCGCCCGGGCCCGCGGCGGAGTGGGCCTCATCGTCACCGGCGGCATCGCCCCCAACGACGAGGGACGCCCCTACGAGGGCGGCGCCAAGCTCACCACCGAGGAGGAGGCCGCCCAGCACCGGACCGTCACCGACGCCGTGCACCGCGAGGGCGGCCGGATCGCCCTGCAGATCCTGCACTTCGGCCGCTACGCCTACCACCGCGACCTGGTCGCCCCGAGCGCCCTCCAGGCCCCCATCAGCCCCTTCGTGCCGCGCGAACTCACCGACGCCGACATCGAGCGCACCGTCGACGACTACGCCCGCACCGCCCGCCTCGCCCGGCAGGCCGGATACGACGGCGTGGAGATCATGGGCTCCGAGGGCTACCTGATCAACGAGTTCACCGCCGCGCGGACCAACCACCGCACCGACCGCTGGGGCGGCTCGTTCGAGAACCGCACCCGCTTCCCGCTCGAGATCCTCCGCCGGGTGCGCGAGGCGGTCGGCGAGGACTTCATCGTCGTCTACCGGCTCTCCATGCTCGACCTGGTGCCCGACGGCTCCACGCTGGAGGAGGTCGTCCGTCTCGCCCGGGCCGTCGAGGCCGCCGGGGCCACCCTCATCAACACCGGCATCGGCTGGCACGAGGCCCGCATCCCCACCATCGCCACCTCCGTGCCCCGCGGCGCCTACACCTGGGTGACCAGGAAGCTGATGGGCGCGGTCTCCGTCCCGCTGGTCACCACCAACCGCATCAACACCCCCGAACTCGCCGAGCGGCTGCTCGCCGACGGCTGCGCCGACATGGTCTCCATGGCCCGCCCGATGCTCGCCGACCCGGAGTTCGTCAACAAGGCCGCCGCCGGCCGGCCCGAGGCCATCAACACCTGCATCGGCTGCAACCAGGCCTGCCTCGACCACACCTTCAGCGGCAAGATCACCTCCTGCCTGGTCAACCCGCGCGCCTGCCACGAGACCGAGCTGGTGCTCTCCCCGACCCGGCGGCGCAAGCAGGTCGCCGTCGTCGGCGCCGGTCCGGCCGGCCTCGCCTGCGCCGTGTCGGCGGCCGAACGCGGCCACCGGGTCACGCTGTTCGACGCCGCGAGCGAGATCGGCGGCCAGCTCAACGTCGCCCGCAAGGTCCCCGGCAAGCAGGAGTTCGACGAGACCCTGCGCTACTTCCGCCACCAGCTCGACGCCCACGGCGTGGAGGTGCGGCTGAACACCTGGGCCGGCGCCGCCGACCTCGACGGCTACGACGAGGTGGTCCTCGCCACCGGCGTCACTCCGCGCACCCCCGAGATCCCCGGTGTCGACCACCCCAGCGTCGTCGGCTACCTCGACGTCCTGCGCGACGGCGCGCCCGTCGGCGACCGGGTCGCGATCCTCGGCGCGGGCGGCATCGGCTTCGACGTCGCCGAGTACCTGACCGACGGCGGCGACAAGGCGAGCGAGGACCCGGCGGCGTACTTCCGCGCCTGGGGCGTCGACATGGACTACCGCGCGCCCGGCGGGCTCGCCGCGCCCGAGCGTCCCGCGCCGCCGCGCACGGTGCACCTGCTCCAGCGCAAGGCCACCAAGGTCGGCGCCGGACTCGGCAAGACCACCGGCTGGATCCACCGCACCGAGCTCAAGCACCGCGGGGTCACCATGGTCCCGGGCGTCCGCTACGACCGGATCGACGACGCGGGCCTGCACATCACGGTGGACGGCGCGAGCACGGTGCTGGAGGTGGACACCGTCGTGCTGTGCACCGGACAGGACCCGCGCCGCGACCTGTACGAGGAACTGCTCGCCGCGGGGCGCGAGGTGCACCTCATCGGCGGCGCGGACGTGGCCGCCGAACTGGACGCCAAGCGCGCCGTCAAGCAGGGCACGGAACTGGCGGCGGCGCTCTAGTGCGGGGCGGCGTCCCGCCTTCCCTAGGATGACCGCATGTCACTCCCGCACGCGATCCTCACCGCCCTGCTCGAGAAACCCTCGTCCGGGCTGGAGCTGACGCGCCGCTTCGACAAGTCGATCGGCTACTTCTGGTCGGCGACGCACCAGCAGATCTACCGGGAGCTGGGCAGGCTGGAGGCGGACGGACTGATCCGCGCCCTGCCGGCCGAGCAGCCGGCCCGCGGGCAGAAGAAGAGCTACGAGGTGCTGCCGGCGGGCCGTGCGGAGCTGGCCCGCTGGACGGCGGCGTCCCAGGAGCCGAAGCCGCACCGGGACGCCCTGCTGCTGCGGCTGCGCGCCGCGGCGGTGGTCGGGACGGACGGCCTGGCACACGACCTCGAACGCCATCTGGAGCTGCACCAGCGTCAGCTGGCGGAGTACCGGGAGATCGAGAGCCGTGACTTCCCGCCCGGCAGGGACACGTCCCCGGACCGGCTGCGCCATCTGGTGCTGCGGGCCGGCATCGACCTGGAGACCTTCTGGACGCGGTGGCTGCGGCACGCCCTGGCGGAGTTCGCCGAACTGCCGCCCGACGACCGGCCCTGAGAACGCGTACCGGCACCTGCGGGTCCTTGACCGCTGGTTCCCCGACCCGCGGGACGGGCTGCCGTACGGTCCGGACCGATCCGTCGCCGTCCTCCGTCGGGGCCGATCCGGCGTCCACGGCCCGTCAGAGCCGGTACGGCTTCGAGCGGTGGCGCAGCACCCAGCCGGTGGCGATGAGCCCCAGGCCGACCAGCGACCCGCCGACGGCGAGCGTGAGGGGCCCGTAGTCCCTGGCGGCGCCGCCCAGGCCGCCCATCACACCGCGCGAGGGCGCCGTGGTGGCGGAGACCGCCGGGGCCGAGCCGGTGGGGACGACGACGGACTGGGTGCCCGCGGTGACGTTGTTGGCGCACACGACGATCACCGTGTACGTCCCCGGGCGCACGCTCTGCCAGGCGGCCGACTGGCTGATGGTCGTACCCGCCAGTGCCACCCGGAGACCCTGGGCGAAGCTCGTCTGTCCCTTGCCGAGCAGCGAGGCCGTGCCCCAGCCGCCGTCGACCAGGGTGCACGCGCTGGTGGTGACCGACACCGTGGAGCCGATGGCCTTCACGGAGATGCCCGGTCCCGCGGCGGCCGGCCCGGCGGCGAGCCCGAGGGTGAGGGCGGCGGCCGCCACGGCCGGGGCGGAGCGGAGGAGCGGCTGTGTGCTGTGCATGGGACTTCTCCTCCGGCGGCACGGTCGGCGGACCATCCCATGTGCCGCCGGAGATAGGGAATCGCCCGTGCTGCCTCAGGGGCAGCCAACGCCTCCCGCCCGCCTGCCGCACCCCCGGCGAGCCCACTCGGGTGACACCGGACTCGCCCGCCGGCGGCACGCCGGGGCCGGTGGCGGCGCCGCGCCGGACTACGGCAGCCCCGTGATCACCGTGCGCTCGGCCGTGAAACCGCCCCAGGTGCCGTCGGGAAGCCGGGCGCGCAGCCGCACCCGGTGACCGACACCGGCCTCGCGTCCCAGGTAGAAGCTGTACGACGCCTTCCCGCGCGGTGCGGGGCCGCCCCAGACGAGGGAGGTGGCCGCTTCTCCGTCGAGCTGGACCTGATACTCCGTCACCACACCGTCCACCGTGGGCGCGATCCAGGTGAGGTCGAGGTAGTACGCGCCGTCCGTGCGGTGGGTCGCCGCGTGGAAGGAGGCCGGGGCGGTGCCGTGGCCGTCGTCCGAGCCGGGCGCGGTGGTGAGGCGGACCGGCGCGCTCGCGGGGGAGAGGTTGTCGGCCGCGTCGCGGGCCCGGACGGTGAAGGAGTAGCGGGTGCCCGGCCGTAGACCGGTGACCACGGTCGCCGTCTGGTTCCCGCCCACGCTGTGGATCCTCGTCGAGCCCTGGTAGACGTCGTACGAGGCCACCTCGCGGTCGTCCGTCGAAGCGGACCAGGACAGCTGCACGGCCCGGCTGCCGACCGTCCGGCCGCGCGGGGCGAGCGGGCGGGTCGGGGCCGAGCGGTCCGCCGCTCCGGCGGCCGGCGTCGTGGCCCGCGCCTCCCGGCCGGCCGGCCCGAGCCGGCCGTCGGCGTCCCGGGCGCGCACGGTGAAGACGTACGTGGTCGCGGGGCTGAGCCGGGTGACGTCGGTCATGTGCTCGGACGCCGGTACGTCCTTCACCCTCGTCGGGCCGCGGTACACCTCGTAGCGGCGCACGCCCGGTCCCGAGGACACCGCGTTCCACATGACGTGCACGCTGGTCGCGCTGCCCGCCGTGGCCGTCACCCCGGTCGGCGCCCCGGGCAGTCCGCCGTCGCCCTCGTCCGCGGCGCCCCGCGAGCAGCCGGCGAGGACGGCCAGCGCGCCGCACACCGCGACGACACGCCCGGGAACGCGGCCACGGCGGTGAACGGGCTCCGATACACCTCGCACGAGGCCCGCCTCCCCCGTCGACTGCGGCGCGGACGGCCCGCCCACCGCACGGTCATTGGTCCGGACCAATATGCCCTCTTGCTGAGGACGCATCAAGAGGGCGATTCCGGACGGTCTTTGGCGGCCGTGCGGGCGCGTTACGTATGCTGACCCCATCCCGGTCGAACTGCCGTCCGTGAAAGACCAGTTCAGGCCGAGGCGCGGACCGCTGTCGTCGCTGATGCCGCGCCGCGAGGGCGGCCGGGGGCCTGGCCGGCGCCGCCCGGGGCCCCCGACCGCCCCGCACGTGTTGCGAGCCATGCGCCGCCCGGTCCCCTAACGTGGGCCGCACGATCATATTCATCCGATATATGAGGTATGTCCATCAATGTCCCCGAGGAGAGGGTTCCGCATCGTGCGTGTCCAGTCGCTGACGCTCGTCGCGGCGAGCGCCGCTCTGCTCGCTCCGACGAATCTGCCCGCCGCTCCCGCGCCGTACCGGCCCCCCGAGGAGCCGACGGCGCGCAGCGAGGGGGACGTCCGCGCCGCCGACCTGCTGGCCCTGGTGCGCGGGTGCGCGCAGGTCTCGCGCGGCCGGTTCCGCCCGGACGCCGGCGCGCCCGCCACGATCCCGGTCTGCGGACTGCCGGGCGCCGTCTTCTGGAAGGCCGACATGGACATCGACTGCGACGGACGGCCCACCCGCCGCTGCAACCACCGCACCGACCCGCACTTCTCGTCGGCCGCCGCCTACGCGCAGTCCGACGGCCGCCGGCTGAACGCCGAGCGGCTGCCCTACATCGTGCTGCCCGCACCGAGCCGCGTCTGGGACCACCGCGACCACGGGGTGGGCGGCGGATCGGTCGCGGCCGTCGTCTACCGGGGCCGGGTGCAGTACGCCGTCGTGGGCGACACCGGCCCGCGCAACCTCATCGGCGAGGCCTCCTACGCCGCCGCCCGGCGCCTCGGCATCCCCGCCGACCCGAGTGCCGGGGGCGCGGGGTCGGGCGTGACCTACATCGTCTTCAAGCACTCCCGGGTCCGCCCCATCGAGAACCACCGGGCCGCCGTGGCGGAGGGGGAGCGGCTGGCGCGACGCCTCGTGGACCGCGCCGGCGCCGCGGTGCCGACCGGCTGACCCGCGAGCCACCACCCGTCCCGGGCGAGCCGCCCCCGGTCCCTCGCCGCGAAGCCGCCACCCGTCCGCGTCCTGGGGCGGGACCGCCCGCCGGGCTCGGCACGGCGACCACCGCCGAGGCGCCCGTCACCGCGCGCACCCCCGCACGCGCCTTTCCCCTGGCCCGGCCTTCGGCCGCCCCGGTGAGCCCGGCACGACGACCGCCACCCGGGCGTCCACCGTCGCACGCGCCTGGCCGGGCACACGGCTTCCGCCCGGCTCGGACCCGACGACGGCCGTGCGCGGGCCGTGCGGGACAGCAGGAGGCGACGGCCCCGCGTGACAGCCGCGCGCGACCGCGCCGTGCGCACCCGGCGGCGGCCGGACGGCCACCGCCCCGGGGCCGGTTCAGGCCTTGCGGTAGCTGTACGCGTCCGCTGCCGCCGCCGCCACCGCGTCGAGGTCGGCTCCGGTGGCCGCCGTGACGACCGCGGCGACCGCGCCCTCGACGAACGGGGCGTCCACCAGACGGGTGTCCTCCGGCAGTTCGTCGCCCTCGGCGAGCAGCGCCTTCACGGTGAGCACGGCGCTGCCGAGGTCGGTCAGGACCGCGACCCCCGCGCCCTGGTCCACGGACGCCGCCGCGGCGGACACCAGCTCGGCGCTGGTGCCGAGCCCGCCGCCCGCCCGGCCGCCCGCCGGGGCCACCGGCACCGTCACCCCGCCGCCCGCGAGACCCCTCGCCAGTTGGACCACCGACTCGGCCACCGCCGCGCTGTGCGACACCAGCACGATTCCCACCAGCTTGCCGTCACCCATGTCAGCCCTCCGTCCCTTCGGCCGTCTCGGCGAGCGCCGCGATCAGCAGCGCGGACGACGTGGCCCCAGGATCCTGGTGCCCGACGCTGCGCGCACCCAGATAGCTCGCCCTGCCCTTGCGGGCCTGCAGCGGAGTCGTCGCCGTCGCTCCCTCCTCGGCGGCCGCGCGGGCCGCCGGGAAACCGTCGCCCAGCGCCTCCACGGCCGGGACCAGCGCGTCGACCATGGTCTTGTCGCCCGGCGCGGCGCCGCCCAGCTGCATCACCCCGTCCACCCCGGCCCGCAGCGCCTCGGCGAGCTGCGCCTCGCTCACCTCGGCGGAGTCGCCGAGCGCCTTGCCGGTGCGGCGCAGCAGCGTCCCGTACAGCGGGCCGGACGCCCCGCCGACCGTCGAGATCAGCTGCCGCCCGGCCAGGGTGAGGACCGCGCCGGGCGTGTCCGGCGCCTCCTTCTCCAGTACGGTCCGTACGGCCGCGAACCCGCGCTGCAGATTGCTGCCGTGGTCGGCGTCCCCGATCGGCGAGTCGAGAGCGGTGAGCCGTTCCGCCTCGCGGTCGACGGACACGGCGGCCGCCGTCATCCAACGGCGGAAGAAGTCGGCGTCGAGCACTGGGTCTCCCTTGCGTGATAGGTACGGTGCGGACACTGCCGCAGGATCACATGCCCCAGCGCAGACCGGGCGTGTTGACCGGCGCGTCCCACAGCCGCAGCAGCTCCTCGTCGATCTGGCACAGCGTGACCGAGGCGCCCGCCATGTCGAGCGAGGTGACGTAGTCGCCGACGAGGGTGCGGGCGACGGCCACCCCGCGCTCGGCGAGGACCCGGTGCACCTCGGCGTTGAAGCCGTACAGTTCGAGCAACGGGGTCGCGCCCATGCCGTTGACCAGCAGCAGCACGGGGTTGCGCGGGCTCATGTCCTCCAGGATCGCGTCGACCGCGAAGTCGGCGATCTCGCCCGACGTCATCATCGGCCGCCGCTCCCGGCCGGGCTCGCCGTGGATGCCGATGCCCAGCTCCAGCTCGCCGGCCGGCAGGTCGAAGGTGGGGCTGCCCTTGGCGGGGGTGGTGCAGGCGCTCAGCGCGACGCCGAAACTGCGGGAGTTCTCGTTGACCTGCCGGGCGATGGCCTCCACGCGCTCCAGCGGCTGCCCCTCCTCGGCCGCCGCGCCCGCGATCTTCTCCACGAACAGGGTGGCGCCGGTGCCGCGTCGCCCGGCCGTGTACAGGCTGTCCGTGACCGCGACGTCATCGTTGACCAGCACCTTCGCGATCTGGATGCCCTCGTCCTCGGCGAGCTCGGCGGCCATGTCGAAGTTGAGCACGTCACCCGTGTAGTTCTTGACGACGAACAGCACGCCCGCCCCGCTGTCCACCGCCGCCGCGGCCCGCACCATCTGGTCGGGCACCGGCGAGGTGAAGACCTCGCCAGGACAGGCCGCCGACAGCATTCCCGGGCCCACGAACCCCCCGTGCAGCGGTTCGTGCCCGGAGCCGCCGCCGGAGACCAGGGCGACCCTCCCGGCAACCGGGGCGTCCCGCCGTACGACCACCCGGTTCTCCACGTCGACCGTCAGTTCGGGATGGGCGGCGGCCATGCCGCGCAGGGCGTCCGCGACGACGGTCTCGGCGACGTTGATCAGCATCCTCATAGGTGCCTCCTAGGGAGCTTAACACTTGGGCCCAGGACCTGCGCTTCTGCAGGTCACCGGCATGAAGGGCGGTTGACGATCGTGGCGCTTCGTGGCGGTCGGAGGCGGGTTGCGGCGGGTCCGATGCTGAGTAGAAGCCGACTTTCGTGACGAGGCGTCAGGTCCTGGTGGGTACCCCCATCGGTGCGTCGCCCGCTCCGTCCAATGGCAGTATCGACCTTGCATCAGCGAAGGTCACCTGCGATCGCCGCCTTTCACGCTGTGTGATGATCCCAGGGCCGCTTGTGGAGGCGGTCGAGCTTCTGATCGGCGGGTCGGCGCATCTTCCGGGTGTTCCCGCTCGAGTTGGTCCAGAGGGTCCGCACCTTGCGAGACCGGTCTGCCCCGGTGGAGGTCCGTGTACTGCCACGATGGCGGTCATCTGATCGAGGTTTCTTGATCGGGGCCGTGCAAGGGCCCGTGGCCGAAGACGGAATGCTCCCTGAACAAGGGCAAGCCATCGCGCAAGTCTTCCTGGTGAACGGGCAGTTCGTGCTCTGCATGCGTCGTCGGATCTCCTCGATCACTCTCCCGGATGCGGCGCGGTTGCGCCGTAGCTAGTTTGGACATGTGGGAGCTTCACTCACCACGCTGGTGGAGCGGTGACCCCGGCGGGCGCTTCGGTCCCGGTGAAACGGCTGCCCCAGCCTGCCTTCTTCCCTCGCACGAGAGCGCGCCGCTGTCCCCGTCGCCCACCGCCTGTTCGTGGGTGGGAGCGCGACGGAGAGGACGGTTGCAACCTCAGCCGGCTTCCGGGTATCGCCCCATCCACTACATACGCCGCACCTCGTCGAGAACGAGCGCACAACCCCGAACCCTGCTCGTGAAGGAAGAGCGTCATGCCCAGCCAGCAAGCCGCAGACAACGGTCTGAGCAGCCTCTCGTTGCACACATTCGACGAGTCGTCGTCCCGCGCCATCGCGCAACTGCAGGAGGAGCAGGCTGCACGTCCCAGCCTCAGGCCGGAGGGGCTCGAAAGTGAGCGTGACCTCGATCCCGAGACGGCGGCGCGTCGCTACCTCGACCAGGCCCTGGAAAGCGCGAGGGTGCCGTCCCTCACTGCCCCCGTGGCGAACGGAGTCACCAGCCGGTTCAAGACGATCGGCACAGAGACGATCCCGCTCACCGACACCCGCACGGTGAAGTTCCGTCAGACACTGAACGACATCCCGGTCTACGGCTCGCTGGTGACCGTGGAACTCGACAAGGCCAACGATCTGATCGGCATCGACTCAGCTCTCGGGGAGCCCGAGGAGATCGACCCGGTCGCCACCGTCTCGGCGGCTGACGCCCTGACGGCGGCCGCCACCGCGCCGCATGGTTATGTACCTGTCCTGGCCGGTGTGGTTCCTCACCTGCACCACTACTTCGACGCCACCGCGTCTCGCTGGCGGCTCGTGTACATCCTCCAGGACGTGCCGGTGACCCTGGACCACACGGTTGAACCTCCCCTCGGCCAGGAAGGCGCATTCGAGCCACCCCGGTTCGTCGACTACGTGGTGGACGCCCACGACGGGCAAGTCGTATCCGTCCTGCCGCGCACACCCAGCATGACCACTGGTGAAGAGCAGACGGCGGCCGACAGCTTCGACGTCAAGCGCACCTTCGTCGCCTCACGGCAAGGTGAAAGCCTGGTGATGGACGACCCCGTCCACAACGTGCAAACCTTCGACTTCGACTTCGGTGACCCCTCCGTCCACAGTGATCGGCTGCCAGGTGCCCTCATCACCAATCCGCCGACCTGGACGCCAAGCGCCGTCAGCGCCCACGCCAACGCCGTCACGGTATCCGAGTTTCTGCGCAATGTGCTGCGACGGGACAACATCGACGGACGAGGTGGTCCGATGCGGTCGACCATCAACTGCGTCGTCGCCGACAGCAGTCCCGGCCCCAAGCAATGGAAGAATGCCTTCTGGGACGGCCGGCAGATGGTCTACGGCCAAGTGTTGCGTGGAGACGAACTACGCTCTCTGTGTGCCAATCCTGATGTGGTGGGGCACGAAATGTTCCACGGTGTCACGGACCACACCGCACGCCTGGAGTACGCATTCCAGTCGGGAGCCCTCAATGAGTCCTACTCCGACATCTTCGGCACGATCATCGCCAACTCGGGGAATGAGGATCCCCGCACCTGGGACTGGCTGCTGGGTGAGAACCTCCTGCCCGGGGACAAGCCGTTCCGTGACATGTCGGATCCGCCTCGATTCGGGCAGCCGGCACACATGGATCAGTTCCGCGTGCTGCCCAATACCCAGGCTGGTGATTGGGGCGGGGTGCACGTCAACAGCGGGATCCACAACAAGGCGGCCTTCCACTTGTTCACCGCACAGGCCGACGACGGCTCACTCGAACTGAGCCCGGCTGAGGTGGCGGCCACGTTCTACCTGGCCCTCACGCAGCGGCTGTCGCGAACCTCGCAGTTCACAGACAGCCGACGCGCGGCCGTGGCCAGCGCGCGGACTCTGTTCCGAGCGCTGCCCGCGAACCAGTTGGCCCTCAAGGTCGCCGCAGTCGAAGCAGCCTTCGCCGCGGTCGGGATCCTTTGAGCCTCGCGGCACGTTCTACCGGTGAGCCGAGGAAGACGTCGGGCGAGGCGAGGCCGTAGGTCGGTCGGTGCGTGCCGGTCACAGACCGCGCAGGAAGGAGAGCGAGGGCATGAAGAAGTACTCGCCGCCCTTCATGGTCACGGCCTGCACCATTGCGGGGACCTCCTGGCCCTCCGCCTCGCCCCACACCCGCGGCCAGGTTGCCGGCGGGCGCTCGCCCTGCCCGATGACCTGGTCGAGACCGGGGGCCGACTCACCTTCACCGGGCTCTGGGAAGCCGGGGTTGTCGGCCCAGGTCTGCTGCGTGAACTCGAACTGCTTGCTCAGGTCGGAGTTGAATGCCATGAAGAGCAGGCCGACGCCGGTCTCGGGAAGGTCGCCCTCGGACCGCTCGCCATAGGTCTGCCCGCGCCGCGCCATCAGGTGGCGGCGTTCGGCTTCCGGCGGCTGCCCGAAGCCGCCGGAGCCGCGCGGGTTGGTCTTGCGGATGTGTGCCTGGTACGGACACTTGTCGGCGGCGCCGTCGCTCGCGTAGTCGAAGTTGTTCATCACCGGGCTGTGTGCTCCGGGCGTGGCCTGCAGCGTGAGCGGAGTGCCGTCCTTGAAGCGGCCGACGAGCATGGCGCCGGCTCGCTCGCGGTCGTTGTTCTCGAGTTTCAGCGCATCGGCGAGGGCTTCCTCCGCCTGCCTGAACGCCTGGACGTTCTGCTCCAGCTTGCGCAGCACGAAGTAGCTGCCGAAGTCCGTCGAGGGGTCGGGTGCGGCCGGATCCGCGACCAGTACGCGTTCCAGTGGCTGGGTCGGGTCCCATACGGAGACTCCGTCGGTCCGGCGCAGCTCTTCCTCCAGGTCCTCGGTGAGGAACAGCGGCTGGCTGCGGCCGTCGACATAGCCGAAGTGCTCGATCCCATCACCGTTCGCATTGTGCATGCCGTGGCCCGTCTCCCTGCCGAGCACACGGATCGAGCCCGTCAGCAGACCCTCGATCTCCTGGCGCCTGCTGTCCACCGGGCCGGCTTCGGCGCCGCCGACCAGAACGACGGCGTGGATCGTCTCCTGGAAGCCGGCTTCCCACTGCGCGACCTCCGGGTCTCCCAGCTTCTCCCGGGTCCTGTCGTCCCGCATCCCCCTCTTGAACGCATCGTCGGAGGGAGCCCGGTCCGCCAGTTGCAGCCGGTCGTAGCCTGCGAAAGTCAGCCCCACACCGACGTAGGGCACGTCCGACACGTCCTTCGGCCCGTTCTCCTTGAAGGCCTTCACTTCCTGAAAGTGCGTCTTGGCCGACTTCACCAGCGGGGCCAGCCCGGTCAGGAACGCCCGCGCCTCCGCAATGGCTTCCGCGCTCTGACCGAACTGCAGCAGCAGAATGTGAAGGTGTTCGCGTACGTGGCTCTTCAGAATGTTGGCCTGCAGATTCTGCAGCATCGTGTCGGCGTCACCGGTGGCGTTCTTCCACGACAGGGGATTGTTGAGATCGACGGGCATGCGGGCCCCTTTCATCGAGCCTGGGACGTGACGTCTTCCGGGCCGGCCTACAGGGTGGCCGGTGCCCGAACAGAAGCCCGCACCGTGCATGGGGCCGTCTGACCTGGATCAGTCGGAGGCGGCAGAAGGCTGTCGTGGGCGGTGCAGGACCTGATGCCCAGCCTGGTGGATCATTCGGTGATACGCGACTCGGCCATCACGTCCTCAGTTGCTCCCGACTGCCGACTTGCGTTCACCTGAGCACGAGGTCGCCCGACAGCTTCCCGAGTGAAGGCGGGCTCCAGGAGCACCGTTCCTCTTCTACGGTCACCTCCGCGGAGGTGCTGTCGTGCCGGTTCGCACTCCGACGAGCCGCGGCCGACCAGGTGAATGTGACAGCAGTCGACACGGGAATCCTCCCCGGGCCACAGGAGTTCCTTTCCGAGCGCCGCTTCGACGTATCACAACTCACGCCGACCGTACGGATGAACTCTGCCGGCGCGGTCTCGCACCTCCGGTGACGTACACCTGTCGTATTTCACAATGCATCAGAATCCCCCGTGAGTGAGAAGGAGACCACCGTGTCCACGGTTCTCAACTATCGAAGCAATATGATCGTCGAACTGATGCGGATGCCCGCCGAGGAACATGACGAGCTGTGGTTGAAAAACGCACTGCAGCAGGCGGTCCTGCTGGAGCTGGCGACGCTTCCCCCTTACTTGTGCGGTCTCTGGTCGATCGAAGATCCGGACCGTGACGGCGACGTCTCCGAAACGATCAAGGAGATCATCTTCGACGAGATGTCCCACATGGGTCTGGTCTGCAACATGCTCACCACCATCGGCGGCGCCCCCCGGATGGCCGACGCGGCACTGGTGCCGAAATATCCCGGCCCACTGCCCGGCGGCGTACGGCCTGAACTGTCCGTTTCCCTCACCGGCCTGACCAGGGAGGCGGTCGACATGTACTCCCAGATCGAGAGGCCCGACGACCCTGTCGTCGAGGAGGCGGAAGTCCACACGTCCATCGGGGCCTTCTACACGCAGATCCTTGAAGCGTTCCGGAACCAGCCGCAGCTCATCAAGGGAACCAAGCAGGTCACCAGGGACATGTCGTTCCACGGCAAGGGGAACGACGTCTTCGCACTCACATCGCTGGATGACGTAGACGCTGCCATCACCATCATCAAGGAACAGGGGGAGGGAACTGCCGCGTCGCCGGACAACCCCTTCCCGGGACAACCGGGGGAGCTGGCCCACTTCTACTCCTTCCGGGAGATCTTCCACGGCCGAAAACTGGTCCCGGTGTCAAGCGACCCGCAGCGGTTCGAGTTCCAAGGCGACGAGATCCCCATGCCACGGGCCTCCCGCATGGGAACAGTCCCCAGCGGTGGCTGGGAGCAGGGAGGGGTCCCGGTCTCCAGTGAGGTGCGTGGTCTCCTTGACACCTTCGATCAGCACTACAGTGCGATGCTTCGGTCCCTCGAAAACGCCTGGCAGGCTGATCCGTCAAGTACTCCGACACCGGCGCAACTGCTGAATCAAGCCGTCAAGGAGATGCGCAAACTGGAGGATCCGGCGCGGCGGCTGATGCAGATCCCTCTGTCGGACGGCAGCGAGATGACCTTCGGTCCGGAATTCCGGTACGTCGAGGCCGGAGGGTGACAGAGAAGATCGGAACGGCACACCATACGCACCCCTTCACGGCATCGTGACTGTCGCCGCGGTTCTTCACGAGCGGGGTGAGTTCTTCGATCGCGCGGGGTGCGAGGTCGGCCAGGGACTTCTTCACGTGGGGCCAGACGCCTTCGACGGGGTTGAGGTCGGGCGCGTAGGGCGGGAGCGAGCTTGGCGATGGTCAGCCAGTCGCTGTCGTGCTCACAGCACTCCCGCAAGGGCTCGCCGTGATGGGTGCCCGCGTTGTCCCAGACCACGATCGGCGGGACATCGCCGAGCCGCCGGCCGGCGGAGGTCAACAGGTCCGCGGACTCGCGGGCCCCAAAGCCCTTCTGACCGGTCGACATACCCGCCGTGCCCGGGGCGGACTTCACAGCCCGCCTCCGGGTCGCTGTGTGTCCGGCCGGTCCCGCCGGCACGCGCGTAGCCCGCTCAGGCCGCTCCGTCGTCCCACCGGAACTCCGGACGGATCCCTCGCTTGATCAGGTCCCGCCCGAGGGTCTGAAGCTGGAACATGGCCGCCACGTTCGGCGGGGCGCCAGAGGTCCAGCACGTCTCCAGGTCGACCAGCAGCTTCGACAGGGTGCGGTTGAACTCGGTCGAGGGGTTCGGCCGGGCCTGTGACGAAGCGAAGTCGTACACGTCCGGCAGGGTGACGGGAGCTCCGCTGAAACTCCACTGGCCGCCGGTTTCGACCAGCCGCTTCTGGACGTAGAGCTCCTTGAACAGGTAGTAGTGCGCGTGTCCGCTGCCCCCCTCCTCCGGCGGCTGATCGGGGGAGCCCTGCGTCCCCTCCCCTTCGCTCTTGATCCGGTCGATGGTGTCGACCGCGTCGGCGATCGTTCTGATCGGCTTCGCGAAGGGCACCTCCACCGCGTGGGCCTTCAGGTCGATCGCCGGCTCGAGCTTCTGGAACGTCTGGGTGATCGTGTCGTAGAAGGCTCCGATCGTGGCAGGCGGCCGCTCGGGCAGGAGGGCGATCGGGGGGAACTCCGGGTGCTCGATCTGCATGAACACCGCGAGCTGGTCCTTGACCAGCGGCTTCAGATCGACCGGAAGCTGCTGCGGGATGCCGCCGGGCAGCTCGTTCGCCGGATAGGTCGGCAGGAAGTCCGGGTGCGCGATCGACGGCCGGCCGCCGATCGCGGCCAGCAGGTTTCCGGCCAGTGCGAAGTGGTTCATCTCCTGGCTGACGATTCTGTGCAGCACACCCTCAGTGCGGTCCGGGTCGTCCTTGACCGACCACTGCGCACACAGATACGGCGGGATGGTGGCGAATTCCAGCCGCATCGCGAGCTGCAAGGCGCCTTTGAGGTCGTCCAGTGGCAGAACTTCCGCCTCGACGTACTCCCTGATGGTCTTCATGCGTGGTGTGCCTGCGGTCACCGAATTCACGCTACAGCCCCAGCTTTCTGAGTTCGTCGTCAATGATGCGCCGCGCCTCCGGAGGGACGCCCGGAAATGCGAGCAGCGGCACGTTCCCGGGATAGCCGATCGCCTTGAAGCCGATGTCGGAGGTGAAGTAGCCGGCGAGCAGCAGGGACCGGAACCTCGTGAAGAAGCTCCGGTCCGTCGCGGTGGTCGACGCGATCTGGTCGACGATCGTGCGCTGCCGGGAGCCGTCCAGTTCGACGAACCCCGTCTTGAACTGGCGCTGAGCCTCCGCGTCGACCATGGCGAGGCCGACCGTGATGACGGTCCTGTGGCCCTGCTGCGTCGTGTAGGGAGCACTTACCCAGTCGTCGAAGAAGTCGGTGATCCCCATCGCACTCGGCGCCGGGTACTCGGCGGTACCCGGCAGAACGATGTCGGCGAGCGTCCCGACCAGTGCGCGCTCACGCTCCGAGAGGGTGCGCGACCACGGCGTGTGCGGCGTCACGAGGTTGGGATCGGTTCCGTAGCCCTGCGGTGCGGTGCCGGCCTCGGCGGCACTGTGCTGGTCCATCTCTTCCTTTCGCTTCCGTCGTACCGTCGGCCGGTCGCGCTCGCTCGGCTGTCAGGTGCCTGGCGTGGTCAGATGCCACCGCTCCTCAGCAGTTCGAGGATGCGGGCCGAACTCCGCGCGGCCAGGGCCAGGATGGTGAGCGTGGGGTTCTTGTCCGGGCTCGACGTGAATGAGGCGCCGTCGACGACGAACAGGTTCCTCACGTCCCAGCACTGGTTGTAGGCGTCGAGCACGGAGTTCTGCGGCGAGGTCCCCATCCGCGCGCCGCCGACCTCGTGGACCGCCCCGCCGCCCTGCGGCATCGCGACGGGACTGGTGTCCGGCGCGCCGCCGAGCAGGCTGAAGACCTGGTTGAAGGTGTCGCGCATGTGCGAGACCTGCTGGACTTCCGAATCTCCCCATTTCCAGTGGAACCGCAGGGCCGGAACGCCCCACTTGTCCTTGACCGTCGGATCGAGTTCGCAGAAGGAATCCTCGTTCGGGATCATCTCGCCCTCGCCGATGAGAGTGACGGCGGTGCCGTACCTCCGCCGTACCTCCGCCCGCAAGTCGTCGCCGTAGAGCGCGCTGCTGTTGTCGATCAGGCTTCCGATGCCGGTGGTCGGCATCCTGCGCCCCCCACGCGGCTCGATGTGGTACCCGCGCGGGAACCCGAGCTGCCCGGCGGCCTGCTCGGGCAGCAGCCACCACGGCACGTAGATGTGCGGGGTGAAGATGCCGTCGTCGTTCAGCACGGGGAGTTTTTCGAGCATCGGAATGCGCGACGAGCGCGAGAACTCAACCGAGTCCATCAGGTACTTGCCGACCAGCCCGTGGCCGTTTCCGATCCCGTTGGGGAACGCGGCGCTTCGCGAATTGAGCAGGATGCGCACTGACGAGCAGGTTCCCGCCGCCAGCACCACCACCCGCCCCGTGACCGAGAACTCGGAGCCGGTCACCCGGTCGTTGTAGGTGACCCCGGCGGCCCGCCCGGTCGCGTCGACGTCGACCCGGGACACCATGGCGTTGCACACGACGGTGAGATTGCCGGTGGCGTGGGCCGGAGGAATGAGGACGGTCGTGCTCTGGAAGTTGGAGCGGCTGGAGCAGCCGCGGGTGCACTGGGTCGAGTACAGGCACGCCGCGCGGCCGTTCAACGGGCGGGTGAGTACGGCCGCCCGGATCGCCGCCGTCTTCATGCCCAGGTGCTCGAACGCCCGACTGAGGACCATCTCGAAGGCGCGCGGGGGCGGCGGCGGGAGCTGGACGCCGGGCGGCGAGTCGGGGGCGTTCTCGATCCCGTGGGGGAGGCCGGTGACACCGATGAGGCGTTCGGCCTTGTCGTACCACGGCGCCAGGTCGGCGTACTCGATCGGCCAGTCGAAACCCAGTCCGTCACGGGTCTTCGGCTTGAAGTCGTACGGTCCGAAGCGCAGTGCCACCCGACCCCAGTGGTTGGTGCGACCGCCCAGCATCCGCGGCCGCCACCAGCTGAACTGATTCGACCCGTCCGGATTCGGGGGGTTTGCCTGGCTGTAGGGCTCACCGGCGATCTGCGAGCCGCCACCGACGGTGGCGTCGTAGAAACCCTGCGGCTTGTCCGACGTCGAGGCCGCCCGCAGAGGCGCGTCCTGCGGCGTGTTGAACATCGGCGTCTCGGTCCCCGGATCGTAGTCCCGGCCCGCCTCCAGCATCAGGACGCGAGCACCCGCCACACAGAGCTCGTGCGCCGCCATTCCACCGGCGGCCCCGGAGCCGACGATGATGACGTCGAACGCCTGAATATCGGACAAGAGGTCACCTTTCACCGGATATCAGTGCACATCGCATAGATGTGACTAACGGTGATGATATCGTGACAAGTCTTGCCGAGGCTGCGACAGCCCGCGACCGGTGGATCCAGGAGTGATCGAAGGGTTCGAGCCACTGGGCACGGGCTCGCGCCGCCGCAGGAGGCAGGTGAAGAGCGCCGAAGAACACCAGGAGCACGCGCCGCCCGCACGGGGCGGACAGGGGGCGTCCCGTTTCGACGGCCGCGAGGGGGCGCCGACGAGCACGGCGGCCCGGGGCCGCCCCGGCTCCGGCCCGCCCCCGGCCCTCGTGCGTTCAGCCCTCCACGCGCTGCTCCGTGAAGCTCCAGGCGTACTGCAGCCAGTCCGCGAGCGTCACCGCGCCGAGTCCCGCGCACACCAGCCGCGCGGCCCGGGGCACGCACGCGTAGCCGCAGACCAGGGCGCCGGCCACCCACATCGAACTGCAGAACGGGCAGGACACCAGGTCGCCGACGGCCCGCCGCACCCCCTCGCCACGCGGTTCGTCCATCACCTCACCCGCCGGGATCTCCTCCGTGCGGCGGGTGAAGGGGGCCCGCAGGAAGCTCGTGACCTTGTCCTTGGTCAGCAGCCGCGACCCCTTGAAGACGGCCGCGCCCAGCAGTGCCACGTCCCAGGGCGGGACCCGTTCCGGCAGCCGCACGCCCGACCGCCGGGCCGTCACGGCGAACAGCGCCGCGCCCGTGGTGAAGGTCGCGGCGAGCGCCGCGTACCCGCCCAGGGGTGCCTGGCCCCCGTCGTAGGACCGCTCTCCGGCCGCCATGAAAGCCTCCCTCGCCAGTGCCGGGCCGTAGGCTCCGGCCCGGTCGTCACGCGGCCCCGAGTGCCCCGCTCGGCTCCCGGCCACACCCGCACGGCCGCCCCCGACGGTCCGCCCCCGACGGTCCGCCCCGGGCGGGACCGCCCGGCGCGGCGGCGCCCCGCCCGCGCCGGACGGCTTGGAGGCGATCTCGCCGGGTACCCACCCGTGCATGGCGGTGGACAGGAGAATCGCGCAACGGCCGCACAGGGCGTCGGTGCGGCGGACGGATCCGGGATTCGGCAAGGCCCTGCTGCGCTGGGCCACCACGACCGATCACAAGGTGATCGGCAACCTCTACATGGCGACGGCGTTCTCCTTCTTCCTCTTCGGCGGGGTGCTCGCCCTGCTGATGCGGGCCGAACTCGCCCGTCCCGGCCTGCAGTTGTTCAGCAACGAGCAGTACAACCAGCTCTTCACCATCCACGGCACGGTGATGATGCTGCTGTTCGCGACGCCGATGTTCGCCGGGTTCACCAACGCGGTGATGCCGTTGCAGATCGGTGCCCCGGACGTGGCGTTCCCCCGGCTCAACGCCCTGTCGTACTGGCTGTACCTGTCCGGCGGACTGATGGTGGTGTCCGGGTTCCTGACGCCCGGGGGAGCGGCGGGGTTCGGCTGGTTCGCCTACGCGCCGCTCAACAGCGCGATCCGCAGCCCCGGCACGGGCGGCGACCTGTGGGTGATGGGACTGGTGGTCACCGGGGTCTCCACCACGCTGGGCGCGGTCAACTTCATCACGACCATCCTGTGCCTGCGCGCCCCCGGCATGACCATGTTCCGCATGCCGATCTTCACCTGGAACGCGCTGTTCACCTCCATCCTCGTGCTGCCCGCGTTCCCGGTCCTCACCGCCGCCCTGCTCGCGCTGGAGGCGGACCGCAGGTTCGGCGCGCGGATCTTCGAGGCCGGCGACGGCGGGGCGCTGCTGTGGCAGCACCTGTTCTGGTTCTTCGGGCACCCCGAGGTTTACATCGTCGCGCTGCCGTTCTTCGGCATCGTCACGGAGATCATCCCGGTCTTCAGCCGCAAACCCGTCTTCGGCTACGTCGGCATGGTGGGAGCGACCATCGCGATCACCATGCTGTCGGCGGTGGTGTGGGCCCATCACATGTTCGCCACGGGGGCGGTGCTGCTCCCGTTCTTCTCCCTGATGTCGTTCCTCATCGCGGTGCCGACCGGGGTGAAGTTCTTCAACTGGATCGGCACCATGCACAAGGGGTCGCTGTCGTTCGAGACGCCGATGCTGTGGTCGCTCGGTTTCATGGTGACCTTCCTGCTCGGCGGGATGAGCGGGGTGCTGATCGCCTCCCCGCCGCTCGACTTCCACCTCACCGACAGCTACTTCATCGTCGCCCACCTGCACTACGTGCTCTTCGGGACCGTGGTGTTCGCGATGTTCGCCGGGTTCTACTTCTGGTGGCCCAAGTTCACCGGCCGCTTCCTCGACGAACGCCTCGGGAAGATCCACTTCTGGACGCTGTTCGTCGGCTTCCAGACCACCTTCCTCGTCCAGCACTGGCTCGGCGAGATGGGCATGCCGCGCCGCTACGCCGACTACCTGGCCGCCGACGGGTTCACCGCGCTCAACATGGTCTCCTCGATCGGCGCGTTCCTGCTGGGGCTGTCCACGCTGCCGTTCCTCTACAACGTCTGGAAGTCGGCGCGGACCGGGCGCAGGGCGGAGACCGACGACCCCTGGGGTTACGGCCGTTCCCTGGAGTGGGCGACCTCCTGCCCGCCGCCGCGCCACAACTTCACCGCGCTGCCCCGCATCCGCTCCGAGTCCCCGGCGTTCGACCTGCACCACCCCGACGTGGCCGGACAGCGCGCCGGACAGCGGACCAGTCGGTGACCCGGGCGGCGGGACCGTCTGACGGACGAGCAGCCGACCCGAGAGCCGCCTCGGCCGTCACGGACGAGCCCTGACGGTCGGTCACCGACGCGCCCGCCACTGACCGGCGAGCCACTGACGAAAGGGAGACACACGCCATGCACACCGACGAGGTGACGGACGAGGAGTACGCGCCGTGAGGACCGAGGCCCGGCTCTTCGCCGGGGTGGCCGCCTTCTTCGCCGTCGCCGGCGCCGGCTACGGCTGGTGGTCCGCCGAGCCGGCCGGCACCGCGGCCCTCGTCGTGACCGGCCTGATGGCCGTGCTGGTCTCCTTCTACCTGCGGGTGCAGCACCGCAGGCGCGGTCCGCGCGCCCAGGACCGGCCCGACGCGGAGGTGATCGACACGGCGGGCCCCCTGGACTTCTTCTCCCCGCACAGCCCCTGGCCGGTCGTCGTCGCCCTCGGCGCCGTCCTCCTGGCCCTCGGCGTGGTCTTCGGCCTGTGGCTCGCGCTCATCGGCTTCGGCGTGCTCGGATGCGGGATCCTCGGCCTCGTGTTCCAGCACGCGGGCCGGGACGACCCGGGCAGCGCGCCGACCGGCCCGGACGTCGCCGTCCACATCGCCGGACAGCGCGACGGTCAGCGCGCCGACTCGTGCCCGGAGTCCAGCTCCGGCGGCTCCGCGTCCTGAACCCGCGGATCCCCGGCGTCCTCGACGTGGTACCAGGAGTTCAGCGTCGCCCGCAGGCGCTGCAGCTGCGGTACGTCGCCGCCGCTCCCCTCGGGTGACGCGAGCGGCCTCGGCACCCGCCGGGTCTCCACCACGTAGCGCGTCTCCTCGTCGACGGGCGCGTGGCCCTCGGCGTAGCCGCCGGCCACCGTCTGCCGTACGACGCCCGTCTCCTCGCCCTCGGTCAGGCGTTCCAGCTCCGCCTCCCGCAGGGCCAGGCAGATCCGCTTGGCGACCATGAACGCCAGCGGCGGCCCCACGATCAGGCAGACCCGGAAGATCCAGGTCAGGGCGTTGAGGGACACCTTGAAGGTGTGCGCGATCACGTCGTTGCCGCCCGCGGCGAGCAGGACGGCGTAGAAGAGGATCGCGGCGACGCCGAGCCCGGTGCGCACCGGATTGTCACGGGGCCGGTCGGCGAGGTGGTGCTCCTCCCGGTCGCCGGTGATCCACGCCTCGAAGAACGGATACGCGTACAGCACCGCGAACAGGGCGAGCGGCAGCACCACGGCGGGCAGCAGGACGTTCCACATGACGGTGTGTCCGAGGACGTCGGTCTCCCACGGCGGCACCAGCCGGAGCGAGCCCTCCAGGAAGCCGACGTACCAGTCGGGCTGCGAGCCCGACGACACCACGTCGGGACGGTAGGGGCCGTAGGTCCAGATCGGATTGATCTGCGCCAGCCCCGCCAGCAGTGCGAGCGTTCCGAACACCATGGCGAACAGGCCGAGCGAACTCGCCATGAACTGCGGGAACAGCGGCTTGCCCACGACGTTGTCGTCGGTGCGGCCCCGGCCGGCCCACTGGGTGTGCTTGAGGTAGAAGACGAGGACCAGGTGAGCGGTGACGAGGGCGAGCAGCAGACCCGGGATCAGCAGGATGTGCAGCGAGTACAGCCGTGGGATCAGCTCGTGCCCCGGGAACTGCCCGCCGAAGACGAAGAAGCTGATGTACGTCCCGAACACCGGCACCGACAGCATGACCCCCTGCATGATCCGCAGGCCCGTCCCGGACAGCAGGTCGTCGGGGAGCGAGTAACCGGCGAAGCCCTCGGCGATCGCCAGCGCGAACAAGGTCACGCCGATCACCCAGTTGACCTCGCGCGGCCTGCGGAACGCGCCGGTGAAGAAGACGCGCAGCATGTGCACGCCGATCGCCGCGACGAACACCAGCGCCGCCCAGTGGTGCAGCTGCCGGATCATCAGCCCGCCGCGGACGTCGAAACTGATGTGCAGCGCCGAGCGGTACGCCTCCGACATCCGGATGCCGTCCAGCGGCGTGTACGAGCCGTCGTAGACGACCTCGTTCATCGACGGGTGGAAGAACAGGGTCAGCCACACACCCGTCAGCATCAGCACCACGAAGCTGTACAGGGCGATCTCGCCCAGCAGGAACGACCAGTGTTCGGGGAAGGCCTTCCGCAGAAGGCCGCCCCCTTCGGACAGCGGCAGCCGCCCGTCGAGGTAGCCCGTGGTCCGTTTCACCGTATGTCGGGCCCGGGCTGACGCCCGGGCCCTCGTCCTCCGCAACAGCACGGCGCACGGGTGCCCGTGGGCCGGTGCCGGAAACCAGGCGTGACGCCCGCTCTACGTGCGGTCGCCCTTCGGCTTGCCCCGCTGGTCCGGTGTGCCGTGCGGAGGCGGGCTGGAGGGCTGCGGCGAGGTCGCGGGGGTCACCGGGGAGCCCGCCCGGCTCCCGCCCTGTTCGGGCCGCAGCGCCGCCGGGTCGCCCTGGCTGGGCTCGGCGCCGGAGCGCAACTGCTCCAGACGGGCGGTCAGCACCTCCGTGGCCGGCAGCCGGTCGGCGTGGGTGCGCTCATAGGCGAGCAGCTCCTCCACCTCCCCGGCGCTCAGCGAGCGCACCCGGCTTTCCAGGGAGCCGAGCGGCAGGTGGTCGTAGTCGGGCAGGGGCAGGCTGCTGCGGCCGGGGTCGTCGGCCATGGATCTCACTTCCCTCCGTGCGACGGCCTCATGGGGAGGCCGGCCGGACCGGCGCGGTCAGTGACCGCCGGGCCCTCCGCTGCCGAACGAGCCGCTGCCGCCCTCGTTCCAGCGGGGACGCGCCTGGGTGGGGCTGGTCCGGGATCCGAGGTTGCCGTGCGCCTTGAGCCGGTGCGGCGTCAGGCGGTCGCCGCTCCTGGGCACCTCGTCGGGCTCGCGATTCTCCAGTACGTCGCCCACGGGTCCCGAGTCGGGCAGGCGCGGCTGTTCCTCCGGGCGCGGCGGGGCGGGCTCACGACGGCGGATGCGGGCTCCGAGGAGGAAGGCGCCGACCAGCAGCGCCACCACCAGCAGACCCACACCCGCGAACGGCCACACGTCAGTGCCCTGGGCCGCGGCGATGTCCAGCGATGCGGTACTCATGGAACGCGGGTACCCCTGGTCACCGCCGCGAACCGGCCCACTCGGCGCGCGGCCGCCGCCTCACTCCTCCCGCGCCTGCCGCGTGCTGGAACGGTTCGCCTTGCGGATGGCGTCCAGCAGCTCCCCCTTCGACATCCGGGAGCGCCCCTCGACGTCCAGCCGCTTGGCCACGTCGTAGAGATGTTCCTTGGACGCGCTCTCGTCGACGCCCTCGCCGCTGCGCCCGCCCTGCCCGCGGGGCCGGGCCGACTGCGGGTCGGAGGGGCCCTTGCGGCCGCCCTCCTTGCGCTCCCAGTGATCGCCGACCTTCTCGTACATGTGCTTCAACGCGCCGTACGCCACCCGGTGCGCCCGTTCGCCCTCGCCGTACGTGTCGACGGCCGAGTCGTGGGCCTTGATCCAGGTGCGCTGGGCTTCCTCGGAAGAGCGCTCCAGCGTCGACGGCAGCTCCTGTCGTCCGGGCACGGATCCACCTCTCGTCGTACGTGTCCCCCAGGGCCGGACGGGTGCCCTCGGCGGGCGGCGGAAAACGGTCGCAGCCCTTGGGGGGACAGGGTTTGGCGGGTGTGGCACCGGCTACCCGCCCGAACGTGACTTCGACATCTACGACACCATCGACGACTTCGCAACAGGAACTCATACGGTTCCTGGAGGACCGGTTCGCCTGCGCCCAGGCGTGCACGGAGTGCGCGCGGGCGTGTGCGCTGCGCGCGAGCCTGGTTGATCCCGGCGGCAACGAGGACCAGGAGCTCGTGCGCCGCAAGGGCATCATGTGCGCGGAGGTCTGCGACACGACCTGCCGCGTCCTGTCCGAGCAGAACAGCCAGGACGAGGCCGGGATCCGCACCCAGCTGGAGTGGTGCCGGACCGTGTGCCTGGAGAGCGCGCACGTCTTCGACCGGCACCCGGGCGCCGAACAGACCGCCGACGCCTGCCGCACCTGCGCCAAGGCCTGCGGCGAGTTCCTCGCGACCCTGAACTGAACCGCCCCCGCGGCGCTGGCCTGCCAGGATGGAGCGGATGGAGACCATACCCGCGGACCCCGGGCTCTTCGGCCCCGACTCGGTGACCTGGCAAGCGCACAGCGACCCCATGATGTGGATCGCCGGCATCCGGGCGCTGTACCTCCAGGCCCTGCACCCGCGCGCGGTCCGCGGGGTGATGGAGAACTCCGACTTCCGGCGCGACGCCTGGGGCCGGCTCAGACGCACCGCCGACTTCGTCGGGACGACCACGTACGGCACCACCGAGGCCGCCGAACGCGCCGGCGCACGGGTGCGCGGGATCCACCGCCTGCTGTCGGCCGGCGACCCGTCCACGGGGGAGCGGTACGCGATCGACGCGCCCGAGCTGCTGCTGTGGGTGCACTGCGCGGAGATCGACTCCTATCTGCACGTGCTGCGCCGCTCCGGATTCCCGCTCACCGACACCGAGGCGGACCGCTACGTCGCCGAACACCGCGTGAGCGCCCGGCTGGTCGGCCTCGACCCCGCCGCCGTGCCCGCGAGCCGCGCCGAGCTGGCCGCCTACTTCGAGGCGGTGCGCCCCGGGCTCGCCGCCGGAGCCGACGCGCGCGCGGTGGACGACTTCCTGCTCCGGCCGCCGGCACACCCCCTGCTCGTCCCGGCGCGCGAGGTGCTGTGGCGGCGCGTGGCGCACCTGGCGTACGCCTCCCTGCCGCCGTACGCCCACGAGCTGTACGGCAGAGCCGCGCCCGCGCCCGCCGTGGTCACCCGCCGGCTGCGGACGACCGGCACCCTGCTGCGCGGCATCCCCGCGGGAGTGCGCTGGCAGCTCCCGCCCCGACACGTCCTGCGGGCGGTGGCCAGACTCGGGCCCCAGGCGCGTCCGGCGCCGTACGGAAAGCGTCCGGCACCGAACAGAACCGGCCGTTAGCCCGCCCGGCACGCACCCTGGCCGACGCGGATCAGCGCGTGCTACCAAGAGCCATGAGCGCACACGTGGCACCGGGCGGCACACCCGTCCCGGACGGCACCTACGACGCGGTGATCGTCGGCGGCGGGCACAACGGGCTGGTCGCCGCCGCCTACCTGGCCCGGGCCGGCTGCTCGGTGCTGGTGCTGGAGCGGCTGGAGCACACCGGCGGCGCGGCCGTCTCCACCCGCCCGTTCACCGGCGTGGACGCCCGGCTGTCCCGCTACTCCTACCTGGTCAGCCTGCTGCCCCACAAGATCGTCCAGGATCTCGGCCTCGACGTCCGGCTGCGCACCCGCGCCATCTCCTCGTACACGCCCGTCGAGCGGTCAGGCCGGCCCACCGGCCTGCTCGTCGGCGGCGGTGAGGAACGCACCCGCCACTCCTTCGCCCGGCTGACCGGCTCCGACCGGGAGTACGAGTCCTGGCGGCGCTTCTACGGCATGACCGGCCGTGTCGCCCGGCGTGTGTTCCCCACCCTCACCGAGCCGCTGCCCACCCGCGGGGAACTGCGCCGCCGCGTCGACGACGAGGAGGCCTGGCGGATCCTGTTCGAGGAGCCGATCGGCGTCGCCGTCGAGGAACGCTTCGCCGACGATCTGGTGCGCGGGGTCGTCCTCACCGACGCCCTCATCGGCACCTTCGCCGACGCCCACGACCCGTCCCTCGCGCAGAACCGGTGCTTCCTGTACCACGTGATCGGCGGCGGGACCGGCGCCTGGGACGTGCCGGTCGGCGGCATGGGCGCCCTGACCGACGCCCTCGGCGACGCGGCACGCGCGGCGGGCGCCCGCATCGTCACCGGCCACGAGGTGCTGCGGGTGGCGACCGACGGCCGCCACGCCGAGGTCGTCCACCGGGGCCGCGACGGCCGCGAGGGCACCGTCGGCGCCCGGCACGTCCTGGTCAACGCCTCCCCGCAGGCCCTCGCCGCACTGACCGGCCAGGAGCCGCCCGAGCCGGCCGAGGGCGCCCAGCTGAAGGTGAACATGCTGCTCAAGCGGCTGCCCCGGCTCCGCGACACCTCCGTCGACCCGCGTGAGGCGTTCGCCGGCACCTTCCACATCGCCGAGGGCTACCGGCAGCTCGCCGCCGCCCACGCCGAGGCCGCCGCAGGCCGGCCGCCCGCCGCGCCGCCTTGCGAGATCTACTGCCACTCCCTGACCGATCCCACGATCCTCGGCCCCGGCCTGGCCGAGCGGGGCTGCCAGACGCTCACCCTCTTCGGCCTGCACACCCCCGCCCGGCTCTTCACCGACCACAACGACGCCGTCCGGGAGGAACTGCTGAAGTCCACGCTCGCCCAGCTCGACGCCCACCTCGCCGAACCGCTCGCCGACTGCCTGGCGACCGACGCCGAGGGACGGCCCTGCATCGAGGCGAAGACCCCGCTGGACCTGGAACGGGACCTCGGCCTGCCCGGCGGCCACATCTTCCACCGCGCGCTGAGCTGGCCCTACGCCCAGGACGGTACGGGCCGCTGGGGAGTGGAGACCCGGCACGCGAACGTGCTGCTGTGCGGCGCGGGCGCGGTGCGCGGTGGCGGCGTGAGCGGGGTGCCCGGGCACAACGCGGCCATGGCGGTGCTGGAGGGACCGCGGCGACCGGGCGGCTGAATGCCTCCGCCCGCACTGGGCACTCCGACAGGCGAAGGACGACCCAGTACGACCCGGCCGCCCGCGCGGCGGCCGCACCACCCCCCCCGGGAGGCTCCCATGGCCGACCTCAGCCCCATCGACCTCCAGAAGGCCCTCAGCGGCATGGACTACCCCACGGACAAGCAGCACCTGGTGGACCGCGCCCGCGAGAACAAGGCCAACGACAAGATCGTCAGTCGGCTCGACGGCCTGAAGCAGGACCACTTCGACGGACCGAACGAGGTGCAGAAAGCCGTCTTCAACGAGTGACGCCCCCGCTCTCCTCGGCAGGCCCGCCGCCCTCACCGGACGGCGGGCCTCGCCCGTGACCGCAGGCTCCCCCCGGCCGTCGGCGGCCCGCCGCGAGGAGCCGGGACACGAGTGCTTGACCTCGTCCCGCCGGGGGCCCAGGATCTCCTGCCATGACGCCTGGTCACGGCAGCACGGTCGACGGAATCCTGCGGCGCAGCGCCCGCCGCACCCCGGCGCGGGTCGCCGTCGAGTACGGCGCGCGCTCCTGGACGTACGCCGAACTCGACGACGCCGTCTCCCGCGCGGCGAACGTCCTGCTCGGCCGGGGTCTGGCCGCCGGCGACCGGGTCGGCGCCTACGCCCACAACTCCGACGCCTACCTGATCGCCTTCCTCGCCTGCGCCCGCGCCGGCCTGGTGCACGTGCCGGTCAACCAGAACCTCACCGGCGCGGACCTCGCCTACGTCGTCGCGCAGTCCGGCAGCGCCCTCGTCCTCGCCGACCCGGACCTCTCCGGGCGGCTGCCGGCGGGCACCGCGTCGCTCCCGCTGCGCGACACCGCCGACTCGCTGCTCGCCCGGCTGCCCGACACCCTGCCGTACGACGGGCCCGAGCCGCGCGCCGAGGATCTGGTGCAGCTGCTCTACACCTCGGGCACCACCGCCCTGCCCAAGGGCGCGATGATGACCCACCGCGCACTGATCCACGAGTACCTGAGCGCGATCACCGCCCTCGACCTGCGGGCGGGGGACCGGCCCGTGCACTCGCTCCCCCTCTACCACTCGGCCCAGATGCACGTGTTCCTGCTGCCGTACCTCGCCGTCGGCGCGACCAACATCGTGCTCGACGCCCCGGACGGCGACCGGATCCTCGACCTCGTCGAGGCGGGACGCGCGGACAGCCTGTTCGCCCCGCCCACGGTCTGGATCGCGCTGGCCGGCCGCCCCGACTTCGCCACCCGCGACCTCGGCGGGCTGCGCAAGGCGTACTACGGCGCCTCCGTCATGCCGGTGCCCGTCCTGGAACGGCTGCGCGCCCGCCTGCCGGGACTGGCCTTCTACAACTGCTTCGGGCAGAGCGAGATCGGCCCGCTGGCCATGGTCCTCGGCCCCGACGAGCACACCGGCCGGATGGACTCCTGCGGCCGCCCCGTGCTCTTCGTGGACGCGCGGGTGGTCGACGAGGACGGCAAGGACGTCCCCGACGGCACACCCGGCGAGATCGTCTACCGCTCCCCGCAGCTGTGCGAGGGCTACTGGGACAAGCCCGAGGAGACGGCCGCGGCCTTCCGCGACGGCTGGTTCCGCTCCGGCGACCTCGCCGTACGCGACGCGCACGGGTACCACACGATCGTCGACCGGGTGAAGGACGTCATCAACTCCGGCGGCGTGCTGGTCGCCTCCCGCCAGGTCGAGGACGCGCTGTACACGCACCCCCAGGTCGCCGAGGCGGCCGTGGTCGGCCTTCCCGACGAACGCTGGATCGAGGCCGTCACGGCGTTCGTCGTCCGGCGCGGCGAGGTCACCGAGGCGGAGTTGATCGCCCACGCCCGCGAGGCGCTCGCCTCCTTCAAGGCGCCCAAGCGGGTCTTCTTCGTGCGGGAGCTGCCGCGCAACGCCAGCGGCAAGATCCTCAAGCGGGAGCTGCGGGACCGGCCCCGCGGCCCCGAGTGACGCCCCCGGCGCGGCCGAACGCGCGTGCGGCAGGATGACGCGCATGCCGACGAACGAGATCGCCGACCGACTGACGGCCGGGGCCACCGCGACGGCCCCCGCGCTCCTGCTGCGCCGGTGGGGCCCCGCGGACGCCGCCGAACTGGCCCGGCTGCACCGGGACGAGGCCCTGCGCCGCCATCTGCTGCACACCGTCGCCGACGAGGCGGGCGCGGCCCGGTGGATCCAGGAGCAGGGGCGGCACTGGGAGGCGGGCGACCGGTTCGCGTTCGCCGTCGTCGAATGCCCGGACACCGCGGGGCGGGAGGGACAGGAGCGTCTGGCGGGACACGCGGTCGTCAAGGGCGTGACCCCCGGCGCGGCCACGGCCGAGGTCGGCTACTGGACGGCGGCGCACGCGCGCGGCCGGGGCGTGGCGCCCCGGGCCCTCGAGGCCCTGACCGACTGGGCCTTCACCGCGTTCGCCGGCCAGGGGCTCACCCGCCTGGAACTCCTGCACAGCATCGACAACACGGCGTCCTGCCGGGTCGCCCACAAGTGCGCCTACGACCTGACCGCGACCTTGCCGGCCGCGCCCCCGCGGCATCCTCTCGACGGCCACCTGCACCTGCGCACACGCGTCACGGGCGCAGGTCCACGATCCGCCTGATCTTGCCCACCGACCGCTCCAGGGACTCCGGGGCCACGATCTCCACCGCGACCGAGACCCCGACGCCGTCCTTCACCGCCGCCGCGATGGACCGGGCGGCGGCCTCCCGCACCTCGGCAGCCGCGTCGGGGCGGGCCTCGGCCCGGACGGTGAGGGCGTCGAGGCGGCCCTCGCGGGTCAGCCGCAGCTGGAAGTGCGGGGCGACGCCCGGGGTGCGCAGGACGATCTCCTCGATCTGGGTCGGGAAGACGTTCACCCCGCGCAGGATGACCATGTCGTCGCTGCGGCCGGTGATCTTCTCCATGCGCCGGAAGACCCGCGCCGTGCCCGGCAGCAGCCGGGTCAGGTCCCGGGTCCGGTAGCGGATCACCGGCATCGCCTCCTTGGTGAGCGAGGTGAACACCAGTTCCCCCTCCTCGCCCTCGGGCAGCACCTCGCCGGTGATCGGGTCGACGACCTCGGGGAAGAAGTGGTCCTCCCAGATGTGCAGGCCGTCCTTGGTCTCCACGCACTCCTGAGCGACACCCGGGCCGACCACCTCCGACAGCCCGTAGATGTCGACCGCGTCGATCCCGAACCGCTCCTCGATCTCCCGCCGCATCCCCTCGGTCCACGGCTCGGCCCCGAAGACGCCGACCTGGAGCGAGGTGGAGCGCGGATCGACGCCCTGCCGCTCGAACTCGTCGAGCAGGGTGAGCATGTACGACGGCGTCACCATGATGATCCTCGGCTTCAGATCCTGGATCAGCCGCACCTGGCGGGCGGTCATGCCGCCGGAGGCGGGGACGACCGTGCAACCGAGCCGCTCGGCGCCGTAGTGCGCGCCCAGCCCGCCCGTGAACAGCCCGTAGCCGTACGCCACGTGCACGACGTCGCCGGAGCGGGCGCCGGCCGCGCGCAGCGAGCGGGCCACCATGTCCGCCCACATCGCGAGGTCGCCCTCGGTGTAGCCGACGACCGTGGGGAGCCCGGTGGTGCCGCTGGAGGCGTGGATGCGGCGCACGCGCTCGCGGGGCACCGCGAACATCCCGTACGGGTAGTTCTCGCGCAGGTCCGCCTTGGTGGTGAACGGGAAACGGGCCAGGTCGGCGAGGGAGCGGCAGTCCTCGGGGCGGACACCCGCCTTGTCGAACGACTCCCGGTGGAACGGCACGTTCTCGTACGCGTGCCGCAGCGAGGCCCGCAGCCGCTCCAGCTGCAGCGCCCGCAGCCCTTCGGCGTCGAGCCGTTCCCCCGAGTCCAGCAGCTCCGTCGCATCCGCCATCGGGACTCTCCCTCACCCACCATGACAATACGGTCGACCGATCATTCGGTCGTTGTGTTGGGGACAGTAATCCAGGCCGTCGGGCGGCAGGCAAGAGGCCGGCGGAGAAAAGTCCTGGCGAGGGGCCCCGCCCCGCCCCTGTCCGAGGACCGTCAGGAGCCGTGCGGCCCACGGCGGGAGAGGCGGCGCCCCGACCGCGCCTTCCGAACGCCCTGGCTCCTCAAAGGTCCCCCTCACGTGGCCTGTCGGCGGCCCGGCGCGATCGCTAGGCTGGCCCGCGGACGACGGAATCGGGAGGAGCACGGACGTGGCCGAGAGCACTGTCCAGCAGCACCCGCTCGCGGGATGGGACAAGCCGGAGCTGGACCTCAGCAGCGCCGAGTGGCAGTCCAGCAGCCGTGGCCTGGGGGATGTCCAGATCGCCTTTGTCGAGGGATTCATCGCGATGCGCAACAGCGGCCGCCCGGAGAGTCCCTCCCTGATCTTCACCCCGGCGGAGTGGGGCGCGTTCGTGTCGGGGGCCCGGGAGGGGGAGTTCGACCTCACCTGAGGGGACGCCGATCCGGGGGTGTTCCCCGCGCTTTCGCGGACACGCGGCCAGGAAGGCCCCGCGGGGGCTCCGGCCTGAGCGAGGCTGAGGCCGGCCCCGGCTGGGGCGAGGTCGCCACCCGAAGGTGAGGAATCCATGAGCACCCCTCCGGTCGTCGCAGCCGTCGACGGCTCCGACGACAGTCTGCGCGCCCTGGAATGGGCTCTCGACGCCGCCGGGCGCCGGCAGGCGCCGCTGCACGCCGTCCATGTGCGCCAGTACGCCGCCTGGTTCCAGCCGGACGTCCTGGTCGCGGGGCCGCCGCAGGGCGACGAGGATCCGGTGCTCGACCAGGCGCGCGCCCACATGGCGGGGCACGGCCCGGGCACGGCGGGCGTGGAGGTGCGGTACGTCGGCCTCGACGGGCTGCCGGGCGCCCTGCTGCCCGAGCTGGGCGCCACCGCACAGTTGCTGGTGCTCGGTTCCCGGGGGCGCGGCGGCTTCGCGAGCCTGCTGCTCGGTTCCAACGGCCTCGCCGTCGCCCGCGACGCCGACTGCCCGGTCGTCGTGGTGCCCCGGCCCGGCCGTGCGGCGCAGGGCGAGGCGCAGGCCGGTCCGGGACCGCGCGTGGTCGTCGGCGTGAACGTCGACAGCCCCGACGAGGCCGTGCTCGCCTTCGCCTTCACCGAGGCAGCCCTGCGCGGGGCCCGGCTCCAGGTGCTCGCCGCCTATCCGTGGCCCGGGCAGCAGTGGCTGATGCCCGGCGAGATCGCTCCGCCGGTCATCGACCAGGACGCCGTGGAGAACGAGACCCGGACCCTGGTCGAAGGCTTCCTCGCCCCGCACCGCGCCCGGCACGCCGAGGTGCCGGCCGATCTGACCGTGGCGCCAGGCGACGCGGCCGGCCAACTGGTCGCGGCCTCCCAGGAGGCCGACCTCGTCGTGGTGGGACGCCACCGGCGGCGGCTGCTCGCGCCGGCCCGCATGCTCGGCTCCGTGACCCACGCGGTGCTGCTGCACGCGGTGAGCCCCATCGCGGTCGTGCCCCCCGCCCCGCCGGAGGAGTGAAGACGGCCTCCCGCCCGGCCCGCCCGCCGATCACGCCCGGGGGCCGGCGGACGGACCGGCCGGGCGCGGCACACGAGCACGGCCGCCGCACACAGTGGTCCGCTACTCACGGGCGTCCCCTCGCGAGTCGTCCCTCCGGATGAAGTCCCGGCGGGTCCGCCCGGCCGGGAGGGCGCCCGGCGGGAGGCGCCCGACGCCGGCGACCTCCGGACCCGAGCGCGCCCTTGGCGGGGAGACCGTGGAAGGACGACCCCCGGCTGGAGCAGCCCCGGCGGACCCGTGGTCCGGCGGGGAGGCACCCCGGCAGATCGTGGCCCCGGCAGGCGGCCGCCCCGGGGGAGCCCCGCCGAAGTCCCCGGCAGGGCCCCCCGGTCGGGGGTCGCCCGTACGTCGCGGGGCGGGCGTGGGCACGTACCATGGCGGCATGTCGTTCCTCCGTCGCCGCAGCGCCACCCCCGCCGGGCCCGACTTCGACGTCCTGGCCATGGACCCGGGTGACTGGCCCGGCAATCTCGGCGCCGGGCTGCTGCCCGCTCCCGACGGCAGCTGCCAGGGCGTCTTCCTGCGCTACGACCTGTTCGGCGGCCGGGGCACCGCGATGATCATCGGGAATCTCCCCGAGGGATCCCCGGCCCGCGACGTCTCCGAGGGCGAGGTCCCCTTCGAGGTGGCCCAACTGCTGCTGGCCCTGGAGAACGACGAGGAGGTCATCGTCGTGGGCACCGAGGACATGCCGGTGCTCCAGGGCGACAACCTCCTGATCGTGCGCCGCCTGAAGCTGTCGGAGAGCCGGATCTCCTGCGTCCAGTTCGACCGCAGCGACGGCGTCCTGGTCACCATCGCCGCCTGGGACCGCCCGATCACCGACGACCTCTACGCCCTCCTCAAGCCGCTGCCGGCCGAACTCTTCCAGCAGGGCTGACCGGGCGGACGTGACACGCGGGACCGGCCCCGCCCGGGCCGGTCCCGCGCACCGTCACAGCCCCGACGGCTGCAGCCGCACGTCCGCGGCCCGCACGAACTCCACCCGGTGGCCGAACTGGATCTCGTAATAGAGGTCCTTGCCGACCACCACCTTGTGCGAGTCCTCGGTGAAGGTCACCGAGTAGAAGTACTCGCCCGGCACCACGTCGCCGACCACGTACTTCTGGCCCGCGAGCAGCTTGTACGGCAGCGGGCTGACCGCCTGCGCCGGCACGTCCGCCGGGTAGGCCTCCTTCTCCGGGTACGCCCGTCCGTACACCGGCACACTGTCCACCCCGGCCTTCGGCGTCACCACCAGACCGGCCGCGTTCACGGCCGTGGCCTGCTTCGCCGGGTTCTGGAACCAGGCCTTCTGGCCCAGGTACCAGATCGCCGTCCAGTCGCCCTGCCGCCCGGCGACCGCGTACTGCTGCCCGGTCTCCACCCGCGAGGCCACGTCGTTCACGTCGGTCGTGGAGTCGCCGCCGTCCGGACGCAGGCCGATGTCCTTGATCAGCGGTGACGAGGTGTCGGGCTGCGAGTACAGCCGCACCTCGCTGGAACCGTGCGCGGCGCACGGCTGTCCGGGCGTGTCGCAACCGGTGTAGTCGGGCCGGTTGGCCGCGTAGTCCGGGCGGATGGTCACCAGGCCGCCGTTCTTGCCGGCGCTCGGCTCCAAGGGACGGCCCAGCAGCTCGAAGTAGTGCCGCCAGTCCCAGTAGGGGCCCGGGTCGGTGTGCATGCCGGGGATGGAGGAGGTGGTCGGGCCCGGCACCGTGTCGTGGCCCAGGATGTGCTGCCGGTCCAGCGGAATGCCGTACTTGCCGGCGAGGTACTTCACCAGCCGGGCCGAGGAGCGGTACATCGCCTCCGTGTACCAGGCGTCCGGCGCGGCGAGGAAGCCCTCGTGCTCCAGGCCGATCGAGGTGGCGTTGACGTACCAGTTCCCCGCGTGCCAGGCCACGTCCTCGGCCTTCACGTGCTGGGCGATGTGGCCGTCGGTGGAGCGCAGCGTGTAGTTCCACGACACATAGGTCGGGTCCTGCACCAGGTTGATCACACCGTCCCAGGTGCCCTCGGTGTCGTGGACGACGATGTACCGGATGCGCTCCGACTGAGGCCGCCGGCCCAGGTCGTGGTTGCCGTAGTCGTCGCCCCCGAACTCCTGGTAGGGCGCCGGGATCCACTCGCAGGACACCGTGGACGGGCACTCGGTGCCGGCCGCCGAGACCTGCCTGAGGCCGGTCCGCGCCAGCTGCGCGGTGTGCGCGGCGAGCCGCGGCCGGGCGGCCAGGACGACGCGCTGCCCGGTGTCCGTGGTGCGCCGCTCGCCGGAGCGGATCACGTCGTACACGTCGTTCGCGTAGGCCGCCGCCGTCGCGCTGTCGTCCGCGCCGGAGAAGCGGGCCACGGCCCCGTACCAGTCGGCCGGGTCCGCGCTCAGCGGTTCGCCGAGCTTCTTCTGGGCGTCGGCCAGCAGGGCCGCGCCGCCCTCGATGTTCGCCGACTCGTCGGTGCGCAGCCGCTCGGCGGCGATGCCGGTCAGCCCGGCCGCCGCGGTGAGGGTCTTCAGCCGGGCCGGCAGCTGGGAGGGGGTGGGCACTGTCGCAGTGGGGTGCAGGGCGGGGCGTGCGCTGTCGCCGCGCGCGTCCTCGGTGCTCCCGCCGTGGTGCGAGACGCGGGTGAGGGCGGTGCGCGCGTCGGTCAGGTGCATCGGGCCGTAGCCGCCGGTCACACTCGGGGCGCCGTCGTGCCCGTCCCACCGCGACTGGAGGTAGGAGACGCCCAGCAGCACACTGAGCGGCACGTGGTACTCGGCCGCGGCGGAGGCGAACGCCCGCTGCAGGCGCCCGGTGTCGTCCCCGGCGCCCGACGCGGTCGCGCCGGCGGACGGGGCCGCGCCGAGCAGCGGCAGCAGCAGCGCCGCGGAGGCGACGGCCGCGGCCGCCGTCCTGCGCGTGCGCCCGCGGACCAGCGCGGGTCTGCGGCCGGGGGCGGTACTGGGGTCGGTGGCGGATCCTCGCAATGCAGCCTCCTGGGGCGCTCGGGCGTGGCGGGGCGTGCGGGGCCGGCGTGGATCAGTGGTACCGGCTGGCCGACGATCCGTCAATCATGCGGGCGCGAAGGCGATTTCCCATGTCAAGCGGGGTTCCGGCGAGTTTCCGGGCGGCGGCCCGCAGGCCTGCGGAGCGTCAGTGGCGTACACCAATGGCCGCCACGGTGAGCGTCGCGGAAACAGGAGTCCGCGACACGGCCGCAGGCCGGACACGACGGAGGTCCGCGACGCGCCGCCGAGGGCGGGAAGCGCCGCGGACCTCCGTCCGCGTCAGCGGGTGCCGACCGCCGCGCGCACGGCCCGGCGGGCCAGCTGGCAGTCGTCGTGCAGGCGTCGCAGCAGCAGCCGCTGCTCCTCCCCGGACGGCACGGCGCCCGGGTGCGTGCCGCTCGCGGCGGCCGGGGCGGGATCGCTCATCGAGCGCTGCACGGCCGTCTCGTAGGTGCGGATCTCACGGGTGAGCACGAGCATCAGGTTCACCAGGAACGCGTCCCGGGCGGCCGGGCCGCCCGCCTGGGCGAGCTGGCTGATCTGCCGCCGCGCCACCGGCGCGTCCCCGAGCACCGACCACAGCGTCGCCAGGTCGTAGCCCGGCAGGTACCAGCCCGCGTGCTCCCAGTCCACCAGCACCGGACCGGCCGGTGAGAGCAGGATGTTCGCGAGCAACGCGTCGCCGTGGCAGAACTGGCCCATGCCCTGGCGGCCGGCGGCGTGCGCGATGCCGTGCAGCAGCTTCTGCAGATCGCCGAGATCCCGGTCGGTGAGCAGCCCCAACTCGTGATAGCGCGAGATGCGGGCGGCGTAGTCCAGCGGTGCGTCGAAGGTGCCCGCCGGGGGCCGCCAGGCGTTGAGCCGGCAGATGGCGGCGAGGGCCGCCCGGATGTCCGCCCGCGGCGGGGTCTCCACCGGGTGCCGCTGGAGAGCGGCCACCCGGCCCGGTGTGCGCTCGACGACCAGCGTGCAGTTGTCCGGGTCCGCCGCGATCAGCCGGGGCACGCGGACCGGAGGCCGGTGCCGGACGAACGAGCGGTATGCCGCTATCTCGTGCCGGTACCGCTCGGCCCAGGCGGGGGAGTGGTCCAGTAAACACTTGGCGACGGCCGTGCTGCGCCCGGTCGTTCCGACCAGGAGGACGGACCGCCCGCTGCGGCGCAGCACCTGCACCGGGGCGAACTCCGGGCAGATCCGCTGCACCGAGGCGAGCGCCGTGCGCAGCTGGGCGCCCTGCGGGCCGGACAGGTCCAGCCGGCCGCTGAGCGGCTGCGTGCCGGGCCCCGGGGCGCGCCGCGGCCGGCCCACACCGAGTGCGGGGGCCGCCGCCGGACGCGCGGGGTCGAGGTAGGGGACGCCGACGCCCGGGCGGGGGCGCAGCGGCCGGGGCGGGGCGGACACGGAGGACGATGCTGCGTACATGGGCGAGACAGATCCCTTCGTGTGCCTGCTGCTGACGCGCGCTGCCCGGCCCGGTCACCCGGGTGCACCCTGGGGAATGTCCCTCGGCGACCGGGTCGGGGTGGCGCGTTCCTACCTGACACCCGGCGCCCAGTGGCACACCATCTGGCGCACCCTGGCGAACCCTGGCGAATAGTCGCCCGGCAACTCCCACCGGGTCTACTGTCAACTCAGCCGAGTACCTGGGGGCTTGACGTGACAGGACAACCCAACACCCGTCTCGCGGACCTGTTCGGCCTGGCCGGCTGGTCCAAGGGAGAACTCGCGAGGCTGGTCAACCGGCAGGCGGCGGCCATGGGCCACCCCCAGCTGGCGACCGACACCTCCCGGGTACGGCGTTGGATCGACATGGGAGAGATCCCGCGCGATCCCGTGCCCCGGGTGCTGGCGGCCCTGTTCACCGAGCGTCTCGGCCGTGTCGTGACCATCGAGGACCTCGGTCTGGTACGGCACGGGCGTGCGGGGAAACGGCAGGGCGCCGGGGACGTGGAACATCCCGACGGTGTGCCGTGGGCGCCCGAGCAGACCGCCGCGGTCCTCACCGAATTCACGGGAATGGACCTCATGCTCAACCGACGCGGCTTGGTGGGCGCGGGTGCCGCGCTCACCGCGGGATCCGCACTCAGCGGCGCCATGCACGACTGGCTGCACACCGACCCGACCTTGAAGGCCGACGCCCCCGAACTCCACCGACCCCTGCACGCCGACCCCGCCGGGTTCGACCGCTACGACGCCGCCCCCGTCGGGGCGCAGGAGGTCGAGGAACTGGAACACTCCGTGGAGGTGTTCCGGGCGTGGGACGCGGCCCGCGGCGGCGGACTGCAACGCAAGGCGGTGGTCGGCCAGCTGAACGAGGTGGGCGGCATGCTCGCCTACCGTCACCCGCCCCACCTCCAGCGCCGCCTGTGGGGCGTCGCGGCCAACCTGGCCGTCCTGGCGGGCTGGATGTCCCACGACGTGGGCCTGGAGCCGACCGCCCAGAAGTACTTCGTCATCGCCGCGCACGCCGCGCGGGAGGGCGGTGACCGGCCGCGGGCCGGCGAGGCGCTGTCCCGCGCCGCACGCCAGATGGTGCACCTGGGCCGGCCCGACGACGCGCTGGACCTGATGAAACTCGCCCAGTCCGGTTCGGGCGACCGTCTGCAGCCGCGCACCAAGGCCATGTTCCACACCATCGAGGCCTGGGCGCAGGCGGCGATGGGCAAGGGACAGGCCATGCGGCGCACCCTCGGCCAGGCGGAGGACCTCTTCGTCTCCGCGCGGGGCGACGCGGAGCCGCTGGACTGGATGCAGACCTTCAAGGACGAGGACCTGTACGGGATGCAGGCGCTCGCGTACCGCACGCTCGCGGAGTCCGACCCGGCCGCGGCGGCGCACGCCCGGTACTACGCGGAGAAGGCCCTCGCGCTGCGGGTCGACGGCCGGGAGCGGTCGAAGATCTTCGACCATCTGTCCATGGCCTCGGCCTGCTTCATCGCGGACGATCCCGAACAGGCGGTCGGGTACGCGCGGCTGGCCCTGATGGCGATGGGGTCGAACTCCTCGCGGCGCACCTGGGACCGGCTGCGGGAGATGTACCGGCTCACCGCCCAGTACGCGAACTACCCGAAGATCCACGAGCTGCGGGAGGAGATCCGGCAGGTCCTGCCCAAGCCGAGGGGCAAGGGCCCCGGCAGCGCACCGGCGTAGCGGTGCCGCGCTCCGGCGGAGCGCCTCGCACCTGTGCGCCGGTTACGGCATCACCCTGGCGACGAGCACGCAGAAGCCGTCCGCGTACCCGTCCTCGCCGAACTCCTCCACGACGGCCCGCACACAGTCCTGCGCGCTGCGCGCCGTGCGGAACCGAGGGGCGAGCCGGAGCAGGCGGTCCACGGTGCCCGCCTCGTCGAGCCCGGGCGCGGGTCTCCCGGTGTGCAGCAGGAGGAGGTCACCGGCGTCGAGGGTCTCCTCGGCCTGCCCGGGGACGGCGTCCCGGGGGACGGTGGACGGGGCGCCGTCCGGTGTCCGCGAGGCGGCGCGGGGCGGGGGGCCTTCCGGCGCCTCGAGCACGCGCCCCGTCCCGTCGCGGAACAGCAGCGGGGCGGGGTGTGCCGTCCGTGCCCACAGGAGGGTGCGGGAGGCCGGCCGGTAGCGGCAGCAGACGGCGCCGACGAGGACCGGCCGGGCGGTGGCGGTGTCCAGCAGCCGGTCGAGCCGGGCCAGTTGCCGGGCCGGGCCGGTGCCCGCCATCGCCATGCCGCGCAGGGTGCCCAGCAGCATGGCCGTGTCGGCCCCGCCGGCCTGCTCGGGGCCGGTGAGGCCGCCTACGGTGAGCATGGTGTCGCCGTCGGCCAGTTCGAGCGCGTCGCACCAGCCCTCCGGCGACGGCCCGTCCGCGGCGGCCGGGCGGCCGGCCGCCAGGTCGAGTGCGGGGCGGCCCTGGCGCGGGAGCCGCGGGAAGGCCTGCCACAGGGGCGGGGCGGTTTCCCGCGGCTCGACCGCGAGCCGGTGCCCGGTGTGCGTCAGGTGCCGGTGGTGGCGCAGCGAGTCACGGGTCTCGCGCACCGCCGACTGGCTCCGGCGCAGTTCGCTGACGTCGCGCAGCACGGCCCACATGGAGGCGGTGGCGCCGTCGGCGTCGAGCACGGGCTCGCCCATCATGTGCACCGTGCGCACCGCGCCGTCCGGCCGTACGACGCGGAACTCCCCGTCGACGGGCCGGGCGTCGACCAGACAGTCGGTGACCAGCGCGGTCAGCCGGGGGCGGTCCTCGTCGAGCACCAGGGAGGGCAGTTCGTCGAGGGTGAGCGCGGGGCCGGCGGGGTCGAGGCCGAGGATCCGGTAGAGCTCGGCGGACCAGCCCGCCTCGTCCGTGAGCAGATTCCACTCCGCGCTGCCGACCCGGCTGAGAAGGGAACCCCGCGGGGCTCCGGCCGGTTCCCCGGATCCGGTGGGCGCCGCGTCGCCGGGGGCGGCGACGGGCAGCGGGGGCGGGCCGTCCCTCAGCTGAGCCAAGTGCTCGTCGAGGTCCTGGAGTTGGTGCAGCGCCAGGTCGCACAGGGCGCGCTCCCACCGGCCCTGCGGATCCGCGGTGTCCTCCGGAGCCTCGCGCCGCACGGCGTCCACCTCGCCCTGGAGCCGGCGCGCCTGGGAGATCAGGGCGTCGACCGCGCCGCGGTCCGGCGGCCGGGCGGGTGAGCGGCCCGCGGAGAGGGGGAACGGCATGACGCACTCCGATGCGAGGACGGTAGGGCCGGGGCGGCGGGAGGGCCGTTACGACTCTGGCACAGCGGGCGACGGCCCGTAAGGGATTCGGCGACACCCGATACGGTGGTGCTTCTGGCATATGCCAGCGTCTTCCGGGTGCGGCCCCACGACCCCTTCCGTGTACGCGGCCGGGCACCCGAATCGTATGCGGAGTACGTGAATTGACGTGTCGTACGTAAGCTCGGCGAGGCAATCAAGAGTGCGTTCGACGGTTATGTGTTCCCTCTCGACCGGCCACCGGCGCGCTCCCGAGAAAATGTGATGCAGGTCACATAATTGCCGTCGGTCGGGGCGTACCGGGAACGGCACCCTCGGGGTCCTAAAAAGACACGGCGAAACCGGCCGACCGTCGACCCGCAGGGGGGAACCGATCATGGACATCACCCTCGAACAGCCCGCCAGCGCCCGCCTGATCACCATGGACGAGCGGGAACTCGCCGTGCGCGCCACACTGCGCTACGCCGCCGCGGATCCGCTGGCCGTGCACGTGGACTTCCCGCCCGAGGCCTCCCTCGACGGCGAGGACGTCTCCTGGACGTTCGCCCGGTCCCTGCTGGAGGAAGGGCTCGGCCGGCCCGCCGGAACGGGGGACGTGCGGCTGTGGCCCTGCGGCGAGGCCCGTACGGTGCTCGAACTGCACTCGCCCTCCGGCATGGCACTGCTGCGCTTCGACACCCCGGTCCTGCGCCGCTTCCTGCTGCGGACCCACGCGGTGGTCGCGCCCGGCCGGGAGGACATCGGCGCGGCCGTCGAACGGGGGCTCGACGCCCTGTTCGGCACGGTGTGAGGGGCGCGGGGGAGGGACGTACCGGCGGCACCGGCGGTACGGGCGTCACCGGCCCGCCGGGCCCGCCGTCCCTCCACCGTCCCGAGCCGCCGGGCGCCTGCCTCGGCCGTCAGGACGCCGCCTCGGCGCGCCGGCCGCCCGTCTCGGCGGCCGCCGGTCTCAGCGGCCGGCCGGCGCGTACAGGTCCGGGCGGTCGGCGAGGCCGATGGTCACCCGGCCGCCGTCCCGCAGCGAGCGGACGCCCGCCTCGGCGACGGCCGAGGCGGCGTAGCCGTCCCAAGCGCCGGGGCCGGTTACCTGCCCGCGCCGGCTGGCGTCGACCCACGCCTGGACCTCGCGGTCGTAGGCGTCGGCGAAGCGCACGAGATAGTCCTGCGGCACCTCCTCGCGCGCGGCGCCCCGCGCGGTCACGACCATCCCGTGGTCGTCGCCGATCCGGGCGCTGCCCGCCTCGCCCACGGCCTCGCAGCGCACCTGGTAGCCGAAACCGCAGTTGACGAAGACCTCCACGTCCACCAGCGCGCCCCGTTCCGTCTCGAACAGGACGAACTGCGGGTCCACCAGCCCTTCGGGCGCGCCCGAGGAGGCGGCGGGGCGCAGCACGGTCACCGCCGTCAGCTCCTGCGCCAACAGCCAGCGGGCGGCGTCGATCTCGTGCGACACCGAGCTGTTGATCAGCATGGCGCTGGTGAAGTGCGGCGGGGAGGAGACGTTGCGGTGGACGCAGTGCAGCATCAGCGCACGCCCCAGCCCACCGCCGTCCAGCAGCGACTTCAGCCGCCGGTAGCCGGCGTCGTAGCGCCGCATGAAGCCGATCTGGGCCAGCCGTCGCCCGAGGCGCGCCTCGGCCTCCACGACCCGCAGCGCGCCGGCCGAGTCGGGCGCCATCGGCTTCTCGCACAGCACCGGCAGCCCGCGCTCGAAGGCCGCCAGCAGCGCCTCCTCGTGCGCGGGTCCGGGAGAGGCGACCAGCACCGCGTCGACGCCGGGGGCGTCCAGGGCGGCCGCCGCCTCGGCGTGCACGGACACCCCCTCGATCGCGCCCACGGCCTCGGCCGCCCGGTCGGTGTCCGGGTCGGCCACCGCCGCCACCCTGGCCCCGCTCACCACCTGGTCGAGGCGCCGTATGTGATCGGCTCCCATGTGCCCGGCACCCAGCACGGCCACGCCCAGCAGGTCACCCACGCGCGCACTCCCTCCTCGCCGATGATCACGCACGCGTAGCGTAGACGCCGAACGAGGGGCCCTGGGCGGGATCCGGGAGGTGTCAGTAGCGCAGCACCCCGGCGATGCCCTGCTCATGGCCGAGCATGCCGTCCGGGACGAAGCGGACCTCGGCCCCGGTCTCCAGGCATCGCTCGACGATCTCGTCCACGATGTCCTCGCGGGCGTCGAGGTCCCCGCCCTCGGCCGGGACCAGGTGGTCGCCGGCGTCGTCGCGCACCGTAACCCGGCAGTTCTCCTCGACGGCCAGCAGCCGTACCCGGCCCTCCCGGGCCGTGCGCCACAGCTCGTCGACTCCGGCCGCGAACTCCTTGCGTCCCCGGGCCGCCTCCAGCTCCCGGGCCACGGCCTCCGTCTCCCGGCGGGCCTGCTCCTCCTGCACCGGCCGGATCGCCCGCCACACGGCGTCGGGGGAGCCGTGCGCCAGACCGCCGTGCGGGACGTGCACCGCGTCGCGGGCGACGCCGCCCAGCTCGTCGAGGACGGCCAGCGCCCCCGGCTCGCCCGTGACGTACAGCGGGCGCGGGTGACGGCGCAGCACCGCGCTCATCGCCGTGTCGGCCTCGCGCAGGAACCGGTGGGTGCGTTCGTCGCGGAACGTGCTCGGCGCGTCCCCGATCTGCTCCTGCCGTTCGGCGTCGAAGTTCTCCGCGAGGTCCCGGGTGCGCGGGAAGCCGCCGACGCGGTCCTCGGTGACCCGGCCGCCGCCGCCGCTCCACAGGGTCACGCGGTCGGCGGCCAGCGACAGCACCCAGAAGGGGCGCTCGGCGGCGTGCGCGGAGACCAGGTTGCGGGTCAGGAAGGTGTCCGAGAGGACCACCCGCTCCGGCACGCTGCGGCCCAGCGACCACACCTGGTGCTCACCCGGGGCGGCGAAGATCAGCAGGCCGTCCTCGGCGTAGGTCAGGTCCACCTCGGCGAGGGCCTGTTCGAGTTGGCGCTCGACGTCGGCCCGCCGCTCCCGGGTGACCGCCGGGTCGCTCTCCAGCTGTTTCTTCGCCTCGGTCACGGCATTGCGCAGCCGCAGGCGGTCCTGGGCGTTGTCGGGTTCCCGGCGGTGCGTCGGCGTCAGCACGGACACCGCGGGGTAGCTGCGCGGACGCCGCAGCTCGGCAAGGGTCGCGGGACTCAGATCGTGCTCCATGACAGAACCATAGGGCGGATTCAGGTATCGGGCATTTGGAGTAATCGGGACGCCCGGTGCGGGGTAACTGGTTGCTGGGGCCACCCGGTTGTCACGGGGCCGGTTCCACCGGTTCCACCGGGTCCGCGCTGGTCCGCCGGAGCGCATGCGACGCGGGTGTCCGGCCCGCCCTGGTCCGCCGGATCGCATGCGACGCGGGTGTCCGGCCGGACGCGGCGCGGTGTTGGGAAAGACTTTGCCCGCGGCCGGATTCCGGCGTGCCGCCCCTGGCGCCGGGCGTCCGTGCGGGTGTCGCGGAAGCAAAGAGCGGCCGAAAGCGCGGGGTCGGCAAGGCCGTTCGGGTCACGGCCGCGTTGACCGGCCCGCCACCGGTGACACACGCTCGTCATGTAGGTGCAACATGCAACTGGTTCGCCAGGAGGTTATGACATGTGCGGCATCACCGGCTGGATCTCCTTCGACCGCGACCTGCGCGCCGAGGCCGCGACGCTGGACGCGATGACCGAGACGATGGCCTGCCGCGGCCCGGACGACCGCGGGACGTGGGCCGAGGGTCCCGCGGCCCTCGGCCACCGCAGGCTCGCCATCATCGACCTGCCCGGCGGGCGCCAGCCCATGACCGCCGCCACCCCGGACGGCACGGTCGCGCTCGTGTACTCCGGGGAGACCTACAACTTCACCGAACTGCGGACCGACCTCGCCGCCCGCGGCCACCGCTTCACCACCGACTCCGACACCGAGGTCGTCCTGCGCGGCTACCTCGAGTGGGGCGACGCCGTCGCCGAGCGGCTCAACGGCATGTACGCCTTCGCCGTCTGGGACGGCCGCCACGGCAGGCTCGTCATGATCCGCGACCGCATGGGCATCAAGCCCTTCTACTACCACCCGACCCCCGACGGCGTCCTGTTCGGCTCCGAGCCCAAGGCGATCCTCGCCAACCCGCTGGCCCGCCGCCGGGTGACGCTCGACGGCCTGCGCGAGCTCTTCACCTTCGTCAAGACCCCCGGGCACGCCGTGTGGGACGGCATGCGCGAGGTCGAGCCCGGCACGGTCGTCACCGTCGACCGCACCGGCCACCGCACCCGCGCCTACTGGCGGCTGGAGACCCGCCCGCACTCCGACGACCGCGACGCCACCGTCGCCACCGTCCGCACCCTCCTGGACGACATCGTGCGCCGCCAGCTCGTCGCCGACGTGCCCCGCTGCACCCTGCTCTCCGGCGGGCTGGACTCCTCCGCCATGACCGCGCTGGCCGCCCGGCAACTCGCCGAGCGCGGCGAGAAGGTGCGCAGCTTCGCCGTCGACTTCGTCGGCCAGACCGACCGCTTCGTCGCCGACGAGCTGCGGGCCACCCCCGACACCCCGTTCGTGCACGACGTGGCAGAGGCCTCCGACACCGACCACCAGGACATCGTCCTGGACTCGCAGACCCTCGCCGACCCGGAGGTCCGGGCGCGGGTCCTGCGCGCCCGCGACCTGCCCATGGGCTTCGGCGACATGGACGCGTCGCTGTACCTGCTGTTCCGCAGTATCCGCGACCACTCCACCGTGGCCCTCTCCGGCGAGTCCGCCGACGAGGTGTTCGGCGGCTACCAGCAGTTCTTCGACGAGGAGGCGCGCCGCGCCGACACCTTCCCCTGGCTGGTCCGCTACCAGCGCGACTTCGGCGACGACGGCGACGTCATGCGGCCGGACCTCGCACAGGCCCTCGACCTGCCGGCGTACGTCGCCGAGAGCTACCGCACCGCCGTCGCCGGCGTCGACCGCCTCGACGGCGAGAGCGACTTCGAGTACCGGATGCGGCGGATCTGCCACCTGCACCTGACCCGCTTCGTCCGCGTCCTGCTGGACCGCAAGGACCGCATGAGCATGGCGGTGGGCCTGGAGGTCCGCGTCCCCTTCTGCGACCACCGGCTCGTGGAGTACGTCTACAACGCGCCGTGGTCCCTGAAGTCGTTCGACGGCCGGGAGAAGAGCCTGCTCAGGGAGGCGACCGCCGACCTGCTGCCCAAGTCCGTGTACGACAGGGTCAAGAGCCCCTACCCGTCCACCCAGGACCCCGAGTACGCGCGCGCCCTGCAGGCCCACGTCAGGGACCTGCTCGCCCGCCCCGGGCACCCGGTGTTCGAGCTGGTCGACCGGGAGCGGGTGCGCGAGGCCGCCCACCGGGACGTGCCGGCCGGCACCCAGGCGGCCCGGCGCGGCCTGGAGAAGACCCTCGACCTGGCCCTGTGGCTGGACCTGTACAGCCCGGAGATCGTCACCGGCTGAGCTCGGCGGCACGGGGCCGCCGGCCGAGGGCGGTCTCCCCGGCCGGCGCCCCGGCACGGCACGGTCACCCGCCGAGCACCGTGCCGTGGGCGAGCACGACGCCGTACCCCTGGCCGAGGCGGAGGCCGACGTGGCCGGTGAGGCCGATGGGGCGATCGGATCGGTCGCGGTCGCGGTCGCGGTCACGGCACCCGCGCCCGTCCGGGGCCGGAGCCCGCCGACGCCCGGTTTCCCGCAGACCGGGGCCACCGGCGCTCCGGCCCAGGCGGCGGCCCCGTCGCCCGGCCCTGGAGCCGCGTCGACGGCCCGTGCCCGCCGCCGCCCCCTCACCCTCCGATGTCCGGCGGCGTGTCCGCGGCGCAGGAGCTGCCGTCGGGCGGCAGGGAACCGTAGAGCAGGAAGTCGTCCACCTTGCGGTGCACGCACGAGGAGGAGCCGTACCCGGTGTGGCCGTCGCCCCGGTTGTCGAGCACCACGGCCGGCGAGCCCAGCCGGCGGGCGGTCTCCACGGTCCACCGGTACGGCGTCGCCGGGTCGCCGCGCGTGCCCACGAGCAGCATCTTCGCCGTGTGCAGGTTCTTCACCTCGTCGCGGATGAAGTCGGTGCCGGCGGGCCGGCCGTAGCACATCAGCAGCTCGTTGAGCCGGTACCGGCCGAAGACGGGGGAGGCCTCCTCGTACTCGGCGCCCAGCCGGCCGAGGTCCGCGGTGATCCGCGCGGCGCCGGGCCGGTCCGGGTCGTCCGCGCAGTCGATCGCCATCATCGCCGCGACCATGTTGTCCGGCGGCACCTGCCCGGTGTCCACCAGCCCGCCGCCCGGCCGGGCCGCGAGGCGCTGCCGCACCGCGGGGGCCGGGCCGCCGGTCCCGGTCGGGGAGAAGGCCTGGATGCCCCGGGTGTCCCCGTCCTCCACCAGTGAGGCGATCGCCCGCTCCAGGGACGGCCACAGCGACTTGCTGTAGAGCGCCTGGCCGATCGCGCCCACCAGGTCCTGGCCGGACAGCTTGCCGCCGGAACCCGTGGGCACCGGGTTCTCGTCGAGCGACCGGACGAGCTGCGTCACCTGGTCGCCGGCCCGGCGCCGGTCCTGGCCGAAGGGGCAGGCGATGTCCTGCACGCACCAGTCGAGGAAGTCGTCCAGCGCCGTCTGCTGGCCCTCCACCGCCACCCGGCCCTGCTCCGCCAAAGGCTCGGTCAGTGTGTCCACCCCGTCGAGGGCCACCCGCCCCACCTTGTCCGGGAACTCGGCGGCGTACACCGCGCCCAGCCGGGTGCCGTAGGAGAAGCCCAGGTAGTTGAGCTTCTTGTCACCCAGCGCCTGGCGCATCACGTCCAGGTCGCGGGCCGCGTCGACGGTGCCTATGTGGGGCAGCACCGGGCCCGAGTGCCGGGCGCAGTCGGCCGCCACCTTCTTCCACTCGTCCAGGGCCCGGCGCGCGGCCCGCGCGTCGCGCAGGTCGCCCGTGGCCGTGCCGCCGGTGTCCGAGGAGGACCCGCCCGGCTCCGCGCCGCAGCTGACGGGGGAGGACCTGCCGACGCCCCGCGGGTCGAAGGAGACCACGTCGTAGCCGTTGGTCAGGTCCATGAACTGCTTGCCGTCGGAGGCGAGTTCGGAGACGCCCGAGCCGCCGGGACCGCCGAAGTTCAGCACCACCGAACCCCGCTTGGACGGTCCCGTCGCACGGTAGCGGGCCAGGGCCAGGTCAAGGGTGCCCGCGCCCGGGCGGGCGTAGTCGACGGGGACGGTGACCTTCGCGCACTGCAGGTCCTTCGGCGCGCCCGCCTCGCACGCCGACCACGTCACCTTCTGGCGGTAGAAGCGCTCCAGGCCGGGCTGCCCGCCGTTCGCGGCGGCCGCCCAGGGCGCCGGGCCGAGCAGGACCGGGCCCAGCAGAGTCAGTGCGACGGCTCCCGCGCCCGCGCGACGCCGGGCCGCGAACCGCGTCGACAGCTTCACCGGCATCGTCGCCTCCAGGGACGCGTCACCGCGGACCGGGACAACGCCCTCGAACACCATAAGCGGCCCCCGCGAAGGCCGCCTCCCGGCGGTGCGGCGCCCCGCCCCGTCGGCCGTCCGTACGAGGCTGGGCGCGGCATTCGAAAACGGGGCCGCCCGAAGGGGTGAAAGGCCGGTCGGCCATAACCCCGATCGTTCGCCGGCGTTCTACCCGGTGCGGGCGAGCGCCCGCGACCATGTCTGGAAGGCACAGAACCTATGAAACGGGTTACCCGAAACGGTGTGATCGCCGTCGCCGCCGCCTCAGGCGCGATGGTGATGGCGGTGCCGGCGTCCGCCGCGTTCGCCTCCGACGGCGCCGCGGCGGACGGCGCCGCCGTCGGCTCGCCGGGATTGCTCTCGGGCAACACCCTTCAGCTCCCGGTGCACATCCCGGTGAACGTGTGCGGCAACACGGTGAACGTGGTGGGTCTGCTGAACCCCGCCGCGGGCAACCACTGCGCCAACGCGTCCGCCGGGGAGGATCGGGCGCCCTCGGCCGGGGGAGCGGCCGCACAGGCGAGCGGAAAGGATTCGCCGGGGGTGCTCTCCGGCAATGTCGTCCAGCTCCCGGTGCACGTCCCGGTGAACGTCACCGGCAACAGCGTGAACGTGGTGGGGGTCGGCAACCCGGCCACCGGCAACACGTCCACGAACGGCTCCGTGGACCGGCCCGCGCCCACCGCGCCGCCGGAGCGGACCGCGCCGAAGCCTGCGCCCGAGCCGCTGCCGCACCCCGTGGCCGCGCCGCGCACCGAGCCCTCGCTCGCCCACACCGGTGCGGACGCCACCCTGCCCGCCGCCGCGGCGAGCGCGGCGCTCCTGCTCGGCGGAGCCGTCCTGTACCGGCGCTTCAGGCCCGGCGCCGTCCGCTGAAGCGGACCCGGGCCCCGCTGACGGGCCCCACCGCGTCCAGGACGTGACGGTGGGGCCCGTCCCGTGATCCCGTTGCCGCGGGCGGGACGGTCTGCTGGGGTGGGCCCATGGATCACGCCGCCGTACTCGCCCGCTACGACCAGACGCTGCGCGAAGGCGCCCGGCCCGACGACCCCGGGGCGCGTATCGAGCGCGTCGGTGACGTGGTGCGCCAGGTCGGCGACAGCGACCAGGACTGGAACGGCGTGCTGTGGTCGGCGCTGGACGCCGAGCGGGCCGACGCGGCGATCGCCGAGCAGATCGCCCGCTTCGGCGGGCTGGGCCAAGCCTTCGAGTGGAAGCTGTACGGGCACGACCGGCCCGCCGACCTGGGCCGGCGGCTCCGGGCGGCCGGTTTCGCCCCCGGGCCGGCGGAGACGCTGATGGTCGCCGAGATCGCGGACCTGGACCTCGACGCCGCATTGCCCGAGGGGGTCCGGCTGAGCACCGTCACCGACGCCGCCGGCGTCGACCTGCTGGTCGCCGCGCACGAGCGGGCTTTCGGCACGGACGGCTCCCGGCTGCGCCACCGCGTCCTGGCCCGGCTCGCCGCCGATCCGGACACGTTCGTCGCCGTGGTCGCCCTCGCCGGTGACGAGCCGGTGAGCGGGGGCCGCATGGAGTTGACGGCCGGTACGGGGTTCGCGGGCCTGTGGGGCGGCGGGACCGTCGAGGGCTGGCGGGGCCGCGGCGTCTACCGCGCCCTGGTCGCCCACCGCGCCCGTGTCGCCGCCGACCGCGGCTACCGCCACCTCCACGTCGACGCCTCCGACCAGAGCCGTCCCGTCCTCGAGCGCCTCGGGTTCGCCGCGCTCACGACGACGACGCCCTACGTCCGCCGGCCGTGACGGCCGGCGGACGTAGGGCGTCGTCCGCTTCGGCGCGGGGGCGGGCCGAGCCGTACGTGAACGGCCGGCCCGCCCCCGCGCGCGTCGCCGCCGTCCCGCGGCGCGCCCCTCGGCGGCCCGAGTTCAGCGGCGTGCCGTCTTCGCCCGGTCCAGCGCGGCCACGCCCACCGCGGCCAGGGCGATCTGGATGAGCCACTCGATCCAGTCGACGCCCTTGGTGTCGTCCACCCCGAGCGCGCTCGCGATGGCCGCACCGATCAGCGCCGCCACGATGCCGATCAGGATCGTCCAGAGGACGCCGATGTGCTGTCGGCCCGGGACGACGAGCCGTCCCAGGACACCGATGATGATGCCGATGACGATGGCACTGATGATGCCGCTGATCTCCATCTTCGCCCCTCTTCGTCGTACGCCCTTGCGGTGTTCGCATGCCCGCTGGGACCTCGGCCACTCCGTTCGTGTCATTGCCGGGACTTTCTGTTCACCGTTCAGCTATGCCATGTACCTTTCAATCAGTCGACGCGTGTAGAACACTTCGACCCGCTCGACTGCTCTACGCGCGCAGAGCAGCACCCGCACCGCCCCCTCACCCCACTCGGAGGTCCGCCGGATGCTCGGATACAGAAGGTCCCCCCGCAGGCTCCCCACCGCTCTGACCGCGCTCGGGCTGCTCGCCGCCTCGGCCGCCCTGCAGTTCTCCGCCGGTCCCGCGCCGGCCCACGCGGCCACCGCCGCCACGACCCATCGCGTCCTGTTCGACAACGCCCACGCCGAGACGGCCGGCAACGCCGACTGGATCATCTCCACCAGCCAGCCCGACCCGCTCGGCCAGAACTCCTCCCCGTCCGCCGAGAAGGACTGGACCGGCGCCCTCTCCTCCTGGGGTGTCGCCCTGCAGAAGACCGGCGGCTACAGCCTCAAGACGCTGCCGTCCGGTTCGAGCCTCGCCTACGGCGGTTCGTCCGCCACCGACCTGTCGAACTTCGACACGCTGGTCCTGCCCGAGCCGAACACGGTGTTCACGGCGGCCGAGAAGACCGCCATCATGAACTTCGTCAAGAACGGCGGCGGACTGTTCATGATCTCCGACCACACCGGGTCCGACCGCAACAACGACGGCAAGGACTCGGTGCAGATCCTGAACGACCTGATGAGCAACAACAGCGTCGACTCCACCGACCCGTTCGGCTTCTCCATCGACTCGCTGAACATCGACTCCGGCTACCCGGCGGCGATCGGCGACAGCGGCGACCCCGTGCTGCACGGCTCCTTCGGCACGGTCACCAAGAGCCTGTTCGCCAACGGCACCACGGCCACGCTCAAGCCGTCCGACAACTCCGCCGTGAAGGGCCTGGTCTACCGCGGCGGATACTCCGGCAACACCGGGGCGTTCTTCGTCACCAGCGCCTTCGGCAAGGGCCGCGTCGCCTTCTGGGGCGACAGCTCGCCCATCGACGACGGCACCGGCCAGTCCGGCAACACGCTCTACGACGGCTGGAACGACTCCGGCGCCACCAACGCCGCCCTCGCCCTCAACGCCACCGCCTGGCTGGCCGGTTCGGGCGCCGACAGCGGCGGCGGCGACCCCGGCACCGGCTCCTGCACCGCTGCCCAGCTGCTCGGCGACAACGGCTTCGAGTCCGGCGACTCGACCTGGAGCGCCACCAGCGGCGTCATCACCGACTCCACCGGGGAGAAGGCGCGTTCGGGCTCGCACTACGCCTGGCTCGACGGCAACGGCGTCGCCACCACCGACACCCTCTCCCAGTCGGTGACCGTCCCCGCCGGCTGCGGGGCGACGCTGAGCTTCTACCTGCACGTCGACACCGCGGAGACCACGACCGCCACCGCCTACGACACCCTCAAGACGCAGGTCCTGAACAGCTCCGGCACCGTGCTGAGCACTCTGGCCACCTACTCCAACCTCGACGCCGCGTCCGGGTACACCCGGCGCAGCTTCGACCTCGGCGCCTACGCCGGGCAGAAGATCACCGTGAGGTTCACCGGCACCGAGGGCTCCAAGCTGCAGACGTCGTTCGTCCTCGACGACACGGCGCTCGACGTCGGCTGACGGCAGGCAGGCAGGCAGGCGGGTTCGCGGTTCGACCGGCGGGCCCGCCCGGCCGGGTCGACACGCGGACGAGGTCCGCGTGCCGGGACGGCGGGCAGGGCCGGGAGAGACTGCACTGCCCCGCCCCGTCGCCGCCGAGGACGCCATGACCGACCGGCTGAGCCATGTCTACGTGATCTACATCGAGAGCACGCCCGAGACGGTCTGGGACGCCCTGACGGACGCCGACCTGACCGCCGCCTACTGGGGGCACAGCAACGTCTCGGACTGGGAGCCGGGCTCCCGCTGGGAACACCTGCGCACGGACGGCTCCCGGATCGCGGACGTCGTCGGGACCGTCGTCGCCGCCGAGCGCCCCACCCGGCTGGTCACCACCTGGTCGGCGCCCGGCGGGGAGGAGCGGCGACGCCCCTCCCGGGTGACCTTCGCCATCCGGCCGCACGGCGACGTCGTCCGGCTCACCGTCACCCATGAGGACCTCGCGGACGAGGCGGAACTGGCGCAGGCGTCGCACGGCTGGCCCGCGGTGCTCTCCAACCTCAAGTCCCTCATCGAGACCGGCAGTCCGCTGCCGCTGGACCCCTGGCTGATCCCGCCGGACTGACCGAGCGCAGACGGTCGCCGGACGGCTTCGGACGGGCGCGTACATGCTCCCGCCGTCAGCGGGCAGGCGGATCGTACGAGGTCTGCCCCTTTCGGGCAGTGGGTGACGAGACGCGGAGGTGTCGGCCGGTATGGGTGCGAAGGTGCTGGAACGGTTTCCCGCGGGGTCGCCGCGCGGATCGTGGCCCGCGGAGGAGTACGCGGCACGACGCAGGGCGGAGGGGCAGCCCGCGACCGTGGTGATGGATCTGGAGGACGACGCCTTCCTCGTCGTGGTGCCCTCTTCCGACACCGACTGACGACACACCCGGCCGAGGACGCCGACTGGCGACACCCGGCCGAGGACGCCGACCGACGACGTCGACCGACGGCACCGGCCGAGCGGCCGGGGGGTCCGGCGCGGGAGGCCGGCGTCCTCGGCCGGTTCCCGTGCCGTGCGCACGAAGACCTCGTGCAGGTCTCGTGCCGCCCGCGGCACGGGCTCCGCCCGGCGCCTCTGGAGCATGAGCGGCACCCGTGTGCCGTCCCCGGCGACCGGCCGGCGGATGATCAGGTCCTGCCGCTCCAGCCGATCCCGGAGGACGCTGCACTTGGGCAGGACGGTCGCCCCGAGGCCCTCGGCGGCCGGCGGCTCGCCCGTCTCCGCGCGATGTATTCGAGCTGTTCTGTTCGCACCGCGGCACAGTGCGCGCTTTTCCGCGGCCCGCTCAAGGGTTTTGCTGTCACACCTTCATGAATTCCAATGGTCCGCGATACGAGACCGGTCGGGTTTTCCTTGACCGGCCTCACCGGCGGCTGCCACGATCGACGGCATGAAGATGCGACTGGTCCTCACGCGGCGACGCCACGTCGACCTCGCGCGTGTCTCCAGCGCCTCCTGTCGCATCGCGGCCTGATCCGCCGCCGGTTCTCCCGCCCGCGTACGCGGCTTTTCCCGAACGGCCGCCGCGCCGCGCGTTCACCGCGCCGCCCGAATTCCACCCGCCCCGCGCGCCTTTCCGTCGTGCCGGGGTGAATTCGGCGCGCGCGTGAAAGACATCGCTGTCCAGAAGGCCCCCGAATATCCCGCGCTTTCACGCGAGCAGGAGTTCCGCATGCCCGCCCCCGCCGAACTGGGCGCCACCGCCGGCCACCTGTCCGGCGGCCGGTTCGCCGTGCACATCGTCTCCGGACGGTTAAAGCAGCAGCTCACCGCGCTCGGCGGGCCCTGGCTCGAACACGACGAGCGGCACCGTCGCGCGAGGCCCGGCTGCCCGCCCCCGGCCCCGCCGACGCCCTGGTGCCTGCCTGACGTGCCACACCCCGCCCACCGCCCGGCGGGCGACGCCGTCACACCGCCGGCACCGCCCGCCGGCCCCCCAACCCGGCCCCATCGGCGGTGCCCGCCCCGCAGCCCCAGAAATGAGGATTCCCATGGCCACGATCCTGTCCGTCTCCGGCAGCCCCTCCGTCTCCTCGCGCACCAACCGCCTGCTGCGCCACCTCGACCAGCGGCTGATCGCCCAGGGCCATGACGTCATACCGCTCGACGTGCGCACCGTCCCCGCCGAGGCTCTGCTCGGCGCGGACTTCCGTCACCCGGCGATCGTCGAGGCCACCGAACTGTTCGCCCGTGCCGACGGGGTCGTCGTCGGCACCCCCGTCTACAAGGCGTCGTACTCGGGCGTCCTCAAGGCGCTGCTCGACCTGCTCCCGCAGTACGCCCTCACCGGCAAGACGGTGCTGCCGCTCGCCACCGGCGGCTCCGTCGCCCACGTCCTCGCCATCGACTACGCCCTGCGTCCCGTCCTCACCTCCATGGGCGCGGCGCACATCGTGCAGGGCTGGTTCACCCTGGACAAGGACGTCACCCTGCACGAGGACGGCGCCCTGTCCGTCGAGCCCGCGGCGAACGAGGCCCTCGCCCAGGTGATCGACCAGTTCTCGGCGGCCCTCGGCCGGACCCCGCTGCTGGCCGCGGCGAGCTGAGCACCGTGACCGCACATGTGCCTACCGGGCAAGGCGGCGCGGACGCCGGCGCCGCGACCGTCGCGGAGGTCTTCCGCCTGCTCGGCGCCGCCGACGCCGGCCTCGCCCGGAACCCGCAGAGCCACTTCGTCCACCGGAACGTGATACGTCGTCACAGCGCCGCGCAAGGCGGAAGTCGCTCCTCGCCGAGATGCCGGCCGGACACCGGTCCGGCACCCCGGCGAGGGCGTGCCGCCGCGCCTGGCCGCCCAGGGGCTGTGGCGGCATCCGGCGGGCGCCGGTGCCGTCGCCGAGGCCCGGGTGCCGTTCGCGAGCTGAGCCCCGGCCGCGGGACGGCCGGGGGACGGGCGGTGTGAACAGGGGATGGCCCGCCCGCCCCGGGCGGGCCGTCCGGCCGGCCGGCGAGCCGCAGGCCCGGGCCGTCCGACCGGGGCCCCTCTCGCGTCGCCGCTCAGCCGAGCCGTTCGTGCAGGAACTCGACGGTGCTCCGCCAGGCGCGCTCGGCCGACCCGGGGTCGTGGGTGGGCCGGCGATCGTTGAAGAAGGCGTGGCCGGCCGGGTAGAGCCGTAGGTCCGGGGCCGCGCCGGTCTGCTCGCGGATCGTCTCGCGCAGCTCGTCCACCTTCCGCGGCGGGATGCTCCCGTCCTGTTCGCCGTAGTGGCCGAGGATCCGGGCGCGCAGGGCGGAGAAGTCGGGCAGCTCGCCGCGGATCACGCCGTAGAAGGGCACCGCCGCGCTCACCCGCGGTTCGACGGCAGCCAGGTACAGGACGAAGCCGCCGCCCATGCAGAAGCCGACCGCGCCGGCCGTGTCCGAGGTGACCTCGGGCAGCGACAGCAGGTGGTCCACCGCGCCGGAGAGCAGCTCGACGCCGCGGGCGACCGGCAGCGCCTTCATCATCCGGCCGGCCTCGTCGCTGTCGTGCGCGACGCTGCCGCCGTACAGGTCGGGCGCCAGCGCCACGAAACCCGCCGCGGCGAGCCGGTCGGCGACGTCGGCGATGTGGTCCGTCAGGCCCCACCACTCCTGGATGACGAGGACGCCCGGGCCGCTCCCGGACGGCGGCAGCGCGAGATACCCGTGGGCGGTGGCCCCCGCGCTCGGGAAGCTGACGTTCTGGCGGGCGGGAGTCTCCCCAATCCTGGGCCGCTCGGGCATCGTGCTCAGCTCCTGTGGGTCTCGTCGTGGCGCGCGCCGGGGGCGACGGGGCGCGTGCGCCATGGGTGACGAAAGGGGTTCCCCCGGGTGAGTCCGCGGAACCATCCGCACCGCCTGTACCGCCCGGCGGCGGAACCGGGCCGGCCGGACCCCTGCGCACGCATCCCGGGAAGCGGACTGGCGTCCATGACGTTTTACGTATAACCTCACCCGTCGATCGCCCGTCCCGAAAGGCCCCGATGAGACGCATCGCCCTGGTCACCCTCGTCGTCGACGACTACGACGAGGCGATCCGCTTCTACACCGAGGCCCTCGGCTTCCGGCTCGTCGAGGACGCCGCGCGCCCGGACGGCTCCCGGTGGGTCGTCGTCGCCCCCGGACCGGAGGAACCCGGCGGGGCCTCCGGCTCCGCGCTGCTGCTGGCCCGCGCCAAGGGCGAGGCGCAGCGCGCCCGGACCGGCGACCAGACCGGCGGACGCGTCGGCTTCTTCCTGCACACCGACGACTTCACCCGCGACCACGCCCGGATGCGAGCGGCCGGCGTGACCTTCCTGGAGGAGCCGCGCCACGAGCCGTACGGCACCGTCGCCGTCTTCCAGGACCTCTACGGCAACCGCTGGGACCTGCTCCAGCCCGCCACCGACTGACCACCCACCTGCCCGAGGAAACACCCATGACCGCGCCCAGCATCGACACCGACACCCTCCGCCGGCTCCCCAAGGCCGTGCTGCACGACCACCTCGACGGCGGCCTGCGCCCCGCCACCGTCGTCGAACTCGCGGACGCGGTCGGCCACACCCTGCCCACCGACGACCCCGACGAGCTCGCCGCCTGGTACTACGAGGCGGCCAACTCCGGTGACCTGGTGCGCTACATAGCCACCTTCGAGCACACCCTCGCGGTCATGCAGCACCGCGAGGGCCTGCTGCGGGTCGCCGAGGAGTACGTCCTCGACCTCGCCGCCGACGGCGTCGTCTACGCCGAGGTGCGCTACGCCCCCGAGTTGAACACCGACGGCGGGCTGTCGCTCGCCGAGGTCGTGGAGACCGTGCAGGAGGGCCTGGCCGCCGGCATGGCCAAGGCGGCCGCCGCCGGCACGCCCGTCCGGGTCGGCACCCTGCTGTGCGGGATGCGCATGTTCGACCGGGTCCGCGAGGCCGCCGACCTGGCCGTCGCCTACCGCGACGCGGGCGTGGTCGGCTTCGACATCGCCGGCGCCGAGGACGGCTTCCCGCCCGCCGACCACCTTGACGCCTTCGAGCACCTGCGCCGCGAGAGCGTGCCGTTCACCATCCACGCCGGCGAGGCGCACGGCCTGCCCAGCATCCACCAGGCGCTCCAGGTGTGCGGCGCCCAGCGCATCGGGCACGGCGTGCGCATCACCGACGACATCGTCGGCGGCAAGCTCGGCCGCCTGGCCGGCTGGGTGCGCGACCGCCGGATCGCCCTGGAGATGTGCCCGACCTCCAACCTGCAGACCGGCGCCGCCACCTCCATCGCCGACCACCCCATCACCGTGCTGAAGGACCTCGGCTTCAGGGTCACCCTCAACACAGACAACCGCCTGGTCTCCGGCACGACCATGACCCGGGAGATGTCCCTGCTGGTCGAGCAGGCCGGCTGGACGGTGGAGGACCTGCGCACCGTCACGGTGAACGCCGTCAAGAGCGCCTTCATCCCGTTCGACGAGCGCAGGGCCCTCATCGAGGACGTGATCCTGCCGGGCTACGCCTCCGCGCTCTGAAGCAGCCCCTTGACGTAGGCGGCCTGTCCGACGTGCTGGAGATCGTCGGACAGGACGCTGACCAGGCGCGCGCCCAGGGTGACGGGCGGGTCCCAGCCCTCGTCGACGACGCGTTCGAGGTCCTTGGCGGCCAGGCCGCCGAGCGCCCGCAGGCTCTGCTCGTGCACGGCGTCGTAGTACCCGGTCAGCAGGTCGCCGGAGGCGACCCGCACCTCGGCGACGTCGGCCGGGGTGTGCCCGTACCCGGTGTCGGTACGGCCCAGGCCGAGCCCGAAGCGCTTCTCCCAGTCCTGCGACAGCCACACCTGTTCGAGGTCGAACGCCTCGGCGAAGTGGTCGTCCTGCACCCGGGCGAGGTGCCACAGGAGCCAGGCGACGGAGTTGGCGTCGTCGGCGGGGCGGGCGTTCAACAGGTCGGCGGACAGGCCGTCGACGACGGAGTGGACTTCTTCCTGGATGCGGCCGTAGCCCTCGATGAGGATGTCCTTCGCATGCATGCGTCCACCATCGCGCATCGCGGCCGCTCGCGCGTCCGGAATCCCGGCCGCGGTCGCCGGGAGGGCGCGCCCGCGAGGCGGCGGGGTCAGGAGGGCAGGACGTCCCGGGAGAACGAGCCCTCGGCCTCCAGCAGCTCGATCAGGGCGCGGGCCGCGGGGCTGGTGGCCTGCTCCGCGGGCAGCAGCGCCACGGTCTCGTACGCCGTCTCGCCCACGCCCTTGAACGGCAGCGCGGCGAGCGAGGGCCGCTTGTGCCGGAAGTGCCGGGGGACCACCGCGATGCCCAGGTTCTCGTCGACCAGGTCGAGCAGGCTGTGCACGTCGTTGACCTCCAGGGCCACCGTGCGCCGGACGCCCGCGGCGGTGAAGGCCGCGTCCGTGGTGCGGCGCGGGCCCCAGTCCGGGTGGAAGTCGACGAACACCTCGCCGCTCACGTCCTCCGGGCCCAGCGCCGCGCCCGCCGCCGCGAACCGGTGCCCCGGGTGGCACAGCACGGTCGGCGGCTCGCCCGCCAGGGCCACCGAGCGCAGCTGGTCGGTGTCCGGCTGCGTCCGGTAGGCGAACGCCAGGTCGAGCCGGCCGGCCGCGACCCCTTCCGCCAGCGCCCCGGACCCGGCCTGCCGCAGCCGGACCTCCACGTCCGGGTGCCGCCGCCGGAACGCGGCGAGCAGGCCGGCCACATGCACCCCCGCGATGCACTGCTCGGTGCCCAGCGAGAGCGTGCCGCGCAGCACGCCCTGCACCGCCGCCACCGCCTCGTGCGCCGCCCGCACCTGTGCGAGGATCCGCTCCGCCTCGCCGAGCAGCGCCCGCCCGGCCTCCGTGAGGGTGACCCGGCGGGTGGTGCGCACGAACAGCGTGGTCTGCAGCTCCCGCTCCAGCGCCCTGATCGACGCCGACAGACCCGACTGGGACACCATCAGGCGCTCCGCCGCCCGGGTGAAGTGCTGGTCCTCGGCGACGGCGACGAAGTGGTGAAGGTGGCGCAGTTCCATGATTGAGAAGCCTATCCGCTCAATTCCATCGGATTCTTCTGTTGGACCACTGCACGCAGGTCGCGCGAGAGTGGGAGACGGATCCGGCTGTGCCGGAACCGGTCATCTGTGTGCCCCACCCCTCATGGAGTCGCGTTGTACACCGCCCACCCCGACCGCTACGCCGACATGCCCTACCGGCGCACCGGACGCAGCGGCCTGAAGCTCCCCGCGCTGTCGCTCGGCCTGTGGCACAACTTCGGCCCGGACCGCCCCGCGGAGACCCAGCGTGCCATCCTGCGCCGCGCCTTCGACCTCGGCGTCACCCACTTCGACCTGGCCAACAACTACGGCCCGCCGCCCGGCGCCGCGGAGTCCGCGCTCGGCGAGGCGCTGCGGGCCGACTTCGCGCCGTACCGCGACGAGCTGGTCGTCTCCACCAAGGCCGGCTACCTGATGTGGCCCGGCCCGTACGGCGAATGGGGCTCGCGCAAGTACCTGCTGTCCTCGCTCGACCAGAGCCTGAAGCGGATGGGCCTGGACTACGTCGACGTCTTCTACTCGCACCGCCCCGACCCGGACACTCCGCTGGAGGAGACGATGGGCGCGCTGCACTCGGCGGTGCAGCAGGGCAAGGCGCTCTACGTCGGCGTCTCCAACTACTCCGCCGAGCAGACCCGCGAGGCCGCCCGGATCCTCGGCGAGCTGGGCACCCCGCTGCTGATCCACCAGCCGCGCTACTCGATGCTCGACCGGCGACCCGAGGAGCAGGGACTGCTCGACACGCTCGACGAGCTGGGGATCGGCTCCATCGCCTACTCCCCGCTGGAGCAGGGCCTGCTCACCGCCCGCTACCTCGACGGCATCCCCGAGGACTCCCGCGCGGCGAGCGACAGCCCCTTCCTCGACTCCGACGCTGTGACGGGGGAGTTGGTGGGCAGGCTGCGCGCCCTCGACGAGATCGCCAAGTCCCGCGGCCAGTCGCTGGCCCAGCTGGCGCTGGCCTGGGTGCTGCGCGGCGGCCGGGTGACCTCGGCCCTGGTCGGCGCGAGCAGCCCGCGGCAGCTGGAGGACAGCGTCGCCGCGACGCGCAACCTCGACTTCGACGCGGCGGAACTCGCCCGGATCGACGCGATCGTACGCCGGTGACGGCCCCGCCGGGGCGGCCACCGCGGCGGGCCCGCGCCCCGGTGGGTCGCCCCGGCGGTGTCCGGGCGACGGCGGACGGCCGTCCACCCTCCCCCGTGGGGTGGACGGCCGTCCGCCGTCCTGTGTGTCCGCCGCCCGCCGCCGGGGCGGGCGGCGGGCTGCTCAGGCCCCGGCCGGCACCCGGTCGAGGAACCCGAGCACGGTCCGGATCCGGCCCTCGCCGTCCAGGGTGATCACGTCGAACCCGGCGACCGGAGCGGAACCGTCCGCCGCGCTCACCAGTTCCCAGGTGAAGCGCGCCGTGTCGTGGTGGCCGTCCACGGCCCCGCTGAGCCGGAAGGCGAAGCCCGGGAACTGCCCCTGCGCTGCCGTGATCAGCGCCGCGATCTGCTCGTGTCCGCTGACGTCGGCGAGCGGGTCGGTGTAGCTGCCGTCCGGGGTCCAGGCGGCCGACACCGCCTTCTCCAGCGCCTCCTGGCCGCTCGCGTTCCAGGCCTCCAGGTAACGGGCGACGGCGCTCTCGTAACGGTCGGTCTGTGCGGACATGGGAAATCAGCCTCCATCGAGGGCGTCGGTTTCGATCGGGATTCGGATCTCCGTGACCGGTGATCCGATGGCTCCACCATGCCCGGGCGGCGGGGGAGGGGTCGATTACCGCAGGGGTAATGCCCGGTCGGCGGCCGGTCCGCGCGGTTTTGGCCAACCGGCCCGCGGAATATGCCAGGAGACTGGCCGGAAAGTCGTGGTGACACTGTTTCAGGAGTCAACATACTCGAACGTCAGGGACGTTTCACCGCACAGGAGCCGCACCGGGAGCGAGGCACGACCAGCAGGCGAACCATGCCACGGGGGAGGAGCAGTGCACGACGAATTCCTGTGCCATGTCACCGGGTACGGCGTGTGCGGCGGCCGCCGCATCGGCGTCCCGCTCGGCACCTACCGGGCCCCCACCCTGGCACTGGCCCTGTGGTGGCTGCGCGACCGGGCCTCCTGGATCGCCGAGCGGCTCGACCCCGGCCCCGAGACCCCTTACGTCCCCACGGGCGCCCTCGTCCCCGTCCCGGAGACCGTGACCGACGTGCCCGGCATCCTGCGCGCCTGGTGCGCCGACCCGGTCCGCCAGGAACTCGTGGCCGACGAGCTGGCCGGCGGACGCCTGGTGCGGATCGCCGCCGGCGACGACACCACCGAGTACGAACTGCTCGCCGAGTCGGTGGACGCCCTGCGCATGCAGCGGACCCTCCCGGCACTCCTGCTGCCGATGGGCTGACGGCCCCGCCGCGATGACGGGCTCAGCGACCGCCGGCCGCCTCCCGCACGGCCCGGTGGCGCCGCCGGACCACGCGGGCCGGAAGCGCGCCCAGCAGCCCGGTGACCAGGCCCCACAGCGCGGCGAGGCCGAGCGCGCCCCACAGCCGTGGACGCAGCAGCAGTTCCCCGGACAGCCCGCCGCCCACGTCGCCGATGCCGAGCAGGGACAGCCCGTAGTGCGCGGAGATCCGGCCCGACAGGCAGATCAGCAGCACCGTCAGCACCAGCGCCACGGCCATCCGCAGGGCGTGCTCCCACAGGCGCAGCCGGGCCGGGGAACGCGCCGCCGCCAGGAAGGCGGCGGCCAGCAACAGGACCGCGTCCACGGTCACCAGCCACCACACCCGGTGGTCGTGCTCGGCGAGCGTGCCCAGGTTGAGCGTGGACACGTCCGGCGTGCGCAGCACCTCGTCGAGCAGGTGGGGCACCGGCAGCCCGAAGGGGCCGTCCACCCTGCCCTTCCAGGTGGCGCCCAGACCGATGGTCAGCGCGAGCCACACCAGATTCGGCAGCCCGAGCAGAACCAGGGCGAACGTCCGGGCCGCGTGGCCGCGCACCGCCGCCGTCACCAGCGCGACGACCAGACCCACGACCACGTACGTGAGCAGCAGCACGACCATGGCGTACGCCACCGGACGCACCGAGGCACGCGGGCGGCGCAGCCGCACCGGTACCGGCGCCCCGCGCGCCGCCAGCAGGGCGATCGCCAGCACGCCCGCCAGCCACAGCAGCCCGAACGCGACCGTCAGCGGCACATCGGTGGTGAAGCCCACCTCGGGCTCCGCGCCGAACAGAGAGCCGATCGCCCCGAGCACCCCGTCGCCGAGGTCGACGGCGAAGGTCTGGCGGGCGGCGAACGCCAGAGCGATGAGGGCCACCGCCCACAGGACGGCGATCCGGGCCGCCCACCAGGCCAGCTGCCGCGCCCCGGCCACCGTCCGGCGCCCGCAGGGGCGCAGGAAACCCGCGCCGACGACGAGCGCCCCGGTCAGCGTGACCGACAGCGGCATCACCGTGACCCCGGCGTGGGTCTCGGCCAGTACGCCCGCGTCGCCCGACAGCTCCATGCTCCCGCCGACCGCCGTGACCACGGTCGCCACGACCACCCTCGGGAAGGCGGTGTCGGGCAGGTCCGCGGCGCCCGCCGCCCACAGCCCCAGCGCCGCCACCGCGCCCATGGCGACCATCGCGCCCAGCACCGTGGCCAGGGCCAGGACCCAGCCGGGACGGGCGGTGACCGGCGCCTGCGGGGGACCGGGGGACGGGGCGGGATTCGGTGGGCGGCTCACGCTGTCACGCTAAGCAGGGCCCCGGCCCCACGCCCGCCGGGAGGTCCGTCCGCGTCGGCGGACCGCCGGGGACTGCCGGGCGCGGCTTTGGGTAACAGGACAGGTGCAGTAGCGTCCGGTCGGACCGGCTTCCGAGAGAGAAACGCATGATCGAGCACCCGGACGGGGCAGTGATACCCACTGGCTTCGACGTACCCGTGGAACCGCTTCGGCGGGCGACGCACTACACCGGCGAACCCGGCTGCATCGCCGAGGCGCGTTCCTTCGCCGCGCACTTCCTCGACGAGCTGAGGACCGAGTGGTGCGCACCGATCGGCCCCCGCTCCGGCGAGGCCCTGCTGCTGGTGGTGAGCGAACTGGTCACCAACGCGGACCGGCACAGCGACGGACCGTACATCCTGGAGCTGGAGGGCACGGACACGACCGTGAGCGTGTGCGTGTACGACAGCAACGGGTCGCTGCCCCGCCGCTACCCCCGCGACCCGGAACGCATCGGCCGGCACGGACTGGAGATCGTGCACGCCCTGGCGGCCGAGGTCACCGCCGACCGGGTCCCGGTCGGCAAACGGGTCCGCGCCCGGGTGCGCCTCCAGGACGACTGAGCCCGCCGCTCCTCTCGGCCGCCGCGTTCCGGTGCGGGTCAGGCGCGGCCCAGGTCCCCCAGCATGCCCTGGCGCAGCTGCGTGATGATCCGCTTGATCAGACGTGAGACGTGCATCTGCGAACAGCCGAGCCGTTCCCCTATCTCGGCCTGGGTGGCCTCCTCCACGAACCGCAGATGGATGATCTGCCGGTCCCGGTCGCTGAGCCCGGCGACCAGCGGGGCGAGCGCGTGGAAGTCCTCGACGAGCCGGATCCCGTGCTCCTCCACGCCGATGAAGTCGGCCAGCACCGCCTCGCCGCCCTCGGGGCCGTCCCCGGTGAGGGCGGCGTCCAGGGACGAGGAGTTGTAGCCGTTGGAGGCGATCTGCGCCTCGATCACCTCGTTCTCGGAGAGGTTCATCAAGGTGGCGAGCTCGGCGACCGTCGGGTCGCGGTCGAGACGGCTGGAGAGCTCCTCGCGGGCCCGGGCCAGCTCCACGCGCAGCTCCTGCAGCCGGCGCGGCACGTGCACCGCCCAGGTGGTGTCCCGGAAGAAGCGCTTGATCTCACCGACTATGTACGGCAGGGCGAACGAGGTGAACTCGACCTCGCGCGACAGCTCGAACCGGTCGATGGCCTTGATCAGGCCGATCATCCCGGTCTGGACGATGTCCTCCATGTCGTCGCTGCGGTTGCGGAACCGTCCGGCCGCGAAGCGCACCAGCGACATGTTCATCTCGATGAGCGTGTTGCGGGCGTACTGGTACTCGTGGGTGCCCTCTTCGAGTTCGGTCAGGCGCCGGAAGAAGTGCCGGGACAGTTCGCGCGCGTCGCGCGGGGCGACCGAGCGGGGGTCCGTGACCGTCGGCACGGGCGCGCCGTCCGTCCCGTTCCTCCGGGTCTCCTCGGCCGTCGCGTCGGACCGGGTCACGGCGGTGTCCATTGCCTCTCCTGCGAAAGTCACGGTTCGACCCCTGCCTCTTCGGCCTTCATGTACATGTCTGTGCAGCGGTTGTGCGCCGGCGCCGACCGGCCCCGGCACCCCCGAGTACCCGAGACGCGGGAAGCCATGCCCGTCGGCGGCCGCCGGTTCGTACGGCGTCGTGCCGGGCCCCTGGTTCCCGGCGGGGCCTGCCCTGCGGATACCCCGGGTGACGCGGCGCATGCCCACCGTGTGCCCGCGCGGCGCGAAAAGGACGCCTGCGGCCCGGTCCGGACGGTGGGCCCCGGCCGGGCCGCCGTGATCGGCTCGTGCGGGGAGCGCCGCGGCGGTGCGGGCCGGCTCGGCGGCCGGCGTGCCCGGGTGACGGGGGCCGGCTCGGCCGTACGGCTCCTCGTTGTCGTCGCGGGTGTCCCGAGGCGCCGCCTCCGCCTCTTGCGCGCCGGTGATTCACCGAGGGCGGAATTCCGCGCCCTTCCCTCCGCGTCCGGGACTCCTAGGCTGGGAAGATGACCGACCAAGCGCCGAACCAAGCCCGCGTCGTCCCCCTGCGCCCGCCGGCCGCCCGCCCGGGGAGCACCCGCCCGGCGCAGACCGCCCCGGCCCCCGGACGGCCCGTCCCTGCCCGCCCGGCTCCCGAACACCCGCTCTCCGGCGGCCCGGTGGCCGGGCGTCCGGCCACCGGCCGAGTGGTGTCGGGGCGTCACGTGTCCGGCCCCGCGGTGTCCGGACGCGCGGTTTCCGGCCGTCCGGAGAGCGAGCGGCCGGTCTCCGGTCGGCCCGAGGACCGCGCCGCGCGGCCCGCCGTGCGCGAACCCCTCTGGCGCGATCTCGTCGGTGACGTGCTGCGCCGTGAGCGGCTGGCCCAGGAGCGGACTCTCAAGGACGTGGCGGACGCGGCGCGGATCTCGATGCCGTACCTGTCGGAGGTCGAGCGCGGCCGCAAGGAGGCCTCCTCGGAGGTCCTGGCGGCCGCGGCCCAGGCCCTCGGCCTCGGTCTCGCCGACCTGCTGGCGCTGGCGCAGGGCGAGCTGGTCCGGATCACCAGCCTGACCGCGGGCCGCGGCCGGGGCCCGTCCGGCTCCCGCTTCGACGGGCTCTGCCTCGCGGCCTGAGCACCGCCGCGCCGGCCGGCGACCTGCACGCACCGCGGAGCCGGCCGGCAGGCGGGGCGCGCCGCGGAGCCGGTCGGCAGGCGGGGCGCACCGCCGGTCGGCCGGCGCCTCAGACCATCGCGAGGCGGCGGCTCAGCACCTCGTCGGCCAGTCCGTACGCCACCGCCTCCCGCGCGGTGAACACCTTGTCACGGTCCATGTCGGCGCGCAGCGCGGCGGTGTCGCGCCCGGTGTGCCGGGACAGCACCTCCTCGACCTGCGCGCGGACCCGGACCATCTCCTTGGCCTGGAGCGCGAGGTCGGAGACCGTGCCCTGCCGGCCGCCGCTGGCGGGCTGCCCGAGCAACACGCGCGCGTGGTCCAGCACGAACCGCCGCCCCGGGTCACCGCCCGCCAGCAGCACAGCCGCCGTGGAGGCCGCCTGACCCACGCAGAAGGTGGAGATCGGCGACTGCACGAACGTCATCGTGTCGTAGATCGCCATCAGTGAAGTGAACGATCCGCCGGGGGAGTTGAGGTAGATCGCGATCTCGTGCTCCGGGTTCGACGACTCCAGGTGCAGGAGCTGCGCGATGACGACGTTGGCGACCCCGTCGTCGATCTCGGTGCCGAGGAAGATGATCCGCTCGTTCAGCAGCCGGCTGAACACGTCGTAGGACCGCTCGCCCTGCGCGGTCCGCTCGATCACGTACGGAACCGTGTACGACCCCATGTCAGAGCCCCATCCGTCGGCGGGACGTGGCCGGGCGGACGTCGTCCAGCGACTCCACCACCCGGTCCACCATCCCGTACTCCATGGCCTGTTCGGCGGTGAACCAGCGGTCCCGGTCGCCGTCGCGCGAGATCGTCTCCTCGCTCTGCCCGGTGTGCCGCGCCGTGAGCCGCTCCATGGTCCGCTTGGTGTACTCCAGGTTCTCCGCCTGGATCTCGATGTCCGCGGTGGTGCCGCCGATCCCCGCCGAGGGCTGGTGCATCATGATCCGCGCGTGCGGCAGCGCGAACCGCTTGCCGGGCGTCCCCACGGTCAGCAGGAACTGGCCCATGCTCGCCGCGAAGCCCATCGCCAGCGTGGACACGTCGTTGGGGATGAGCCGCATCGTGTCGTAGATGGCGAGGCCGGCCGTGACGGAGCCGCCGGGGCTGTTGATGCAGAGGCTGATGTCGGTGCGCGGGTCCTCGGCGGACAGCAGCAGCAGCTGGGCGCACACCCGGTTGGCCGACACCTCGTCGACCTGGGTGCCCAGGAACACGATGCGCTGGGTGAGCAGTTGGGCCGCGAGGTGGTCGTCGAAGCGGCTGGGCGCAGTGTCGCCCTCCTCGGCCCGTGGCGCGAACGCGGTCGGTGGTGTCATCGGGTCTCCTCCTCGTGGCGTGGATGCCGTCGCCACCACTGTCGGCCAGGGCCGGGACCCCGAGGCGGTTTCTCTGCCCGCGGCAGATTCGCCACGGGCGAAGCGCCCGTCGGCAGGCGCGCGGACCAGCGGATCTGTCGGAAATCGGCGGCGGAGCGATGAGTTTCGGGGAGCACGGCGGTCGATACATGTGGCAGCGACCCCGCACCCTCAGGAGCACCCCATGGCCGACGAAGGATTCACCACCTGCCTCTGGTTCGACGGACAGGCCGAGGAGGCCGCCCACTACTACGTCTCGGTGTTCGAGAAGTCCGCCATCGGCCGGATCAGCCGCTCCACCGAGGCCGGCCCCGGCCCCGCCGGCTCCGTGGTCGTCGTCGACTTCACGGCCAACGGCCACCGGTTCATCGCGCTGAACGGCGGCCCGCAGTTCACGTTCAACGAGGCGATCTCCTTCCAGATCCACTGCGCCGACCAGGCGGAGGTCGACCACTACTGGGCCAGGCTCACCGAGGACGGCGGCGAACCCGGCCCGTGCGGCTGGATCAAGGACAAGTACGGCGTGTCCTGGCAGGTCGTCCCGGACGGGCTCGCCGAGATGATCTCCGACCCGGACGCCGAGAAAGCGGCCCGCGCCACCCGGGCGATGCTCGCCATGGGCAAGCTCGACATCGCCGCCCTGAAGAGGGCCCACGCGGGCGGGTAGCGGGCGGCCGAGCGGCCGGCCCACCCGATCGGGGGAGTGGGCCGGCCGCCGTGCGCCCGGTGACGGGGATGACTAGCGTGAGAGACCGGACACACCACCGGACCGGAGGACCGCGGCCATGGCCGTACGACCTGAGGGAACACCCTGCTGGGCCGACGCGATGTTCACCGACGTCGAGCAGGCCCGGCGCTTCTACGGGCACGTCCTCGGCTGGAGCTTCGGCGAGTCGTCGTCGGAGTCCGGGAACTACACCGAGGCGTACGCGGACGGCAAGGCGGTGGCCGCCGTCGTACCCCCCGCGCCCGGTCAGGAGGGCCGGTCGCAGTGGTGCCTCTACTTCGCCTCGCCGGACGCCGCGGCCACCGCCGCGCGGATCCGCGACCACGGCGGGGAACTGCTGATGGAGCCGATGCGCGTCGGTGACTTCGGCACCATGTGCCTGGCCCGCGAGCCGAGCGGCGCCGTGTTCGGCGTCTGGCAGGGTGGGACCCACGAGGGCTTCGAGGCGGTCGGTACGCCCGGCGCCTACTGCTGGGCCGAGGTCTTCACCCGAGAGCCCGACAGGACCGACCCCTTCCTCACCGCCGTGTTCGGCTACCGCGCGAAGCGGATCGAGGACGAGGCGATCGACTTCCGCGTCTTCGACCTCGGCGGCGATCCCGTCCTCGGCCGGATGCGGATGACGGACGACTTCCCGCCCGAGGTGCCCCCGTACGTCAACGTGTACTTCACCGTCCCCGACTGCGACGCGGCCGTGGCCGCCGCCACCGGGCTCGGCGGGGTGGTGCGGTTCGGCCCGGCGGACAGTCCCTTCGGCCGGGTCGCCGCGCTCAGCGACCCGCAGGGCGCGAACTTCTCCGTGATCGACGTCACGACGAGACGGGGCGAGATGCCGCAGGCCGCCGAGGGTTAGGGCCTGCCTGACGCATGTCCGCCTGCCTCGCGGTGCCTGGCGCGCACTCCCCGAAGCTCTTCGAGCAGGGGGAACCCCCAGGTCGCGTCGCCGAAGCGCCCACGTGGCTCCTCCCCCGAGCTCTCGACGAGCAGGGGGACCCCCGTCGAGGACGCTTCGGCGCCTTGCGCTCGCACGCACCGGACCCGCGAGGCCCGCCCTCTGGGCGAACGACGGGGGATGTGTCGGACAGGCCCTGGGGCCCTCCCCTCCCGACCAGGCCGGATCGTGGCCCCGGGGGCCCGTGCGGCCGTGGCATCATCGAGGCCATGCTTGAACGAGTGGTGGCCGCGTGCGACGGCGCGTCGAAGGGAAATCCAGGACCGGCCGGCTGGGCGTGGGTGGTCTCCGAGGATGCCGAGACGGCGGCCCGCTGGGAGGCCGGCGCCCTCGGCACGGCCACCAACAACGTCGCCGAACTCACCGCGCTGGAACGGCTGTTGACGGCGACCGACCCGGGCGTGCCGCTCGAGGTGCGGATGGACTCGCAGTACGCGATGAAGGCCGTCACCACCTGGCTGCCCGGCTGGAAGCGCAACGGCTGGAAGACGGCGGCCGGCAAGCCCGTCGCCAACCAGGAGCTGGTCGTGCGGATCGACGAGCTCCTCGACGGCCGTACCGTGGACTTCCGCTACGTGCCCGCCCACCAGGTCGACGGCGACCCGCTCAACGACTTCGCCGACCGCGCCGCCAGCCAGGCGGCGACCGCCCAGGTGCCCGCGGGCAGCGCCCTCGGTTCGCCGGAACCGCCGCCCTCGCCCACCGCCCCCGCCGCGCCCCGCCGCCGCACCGGCCAGGGCAACGGCGCCAAGCGGACGCGCGCCGCCGGTTCGGGGGCCTCCCGCACGATCAAGGCGAAGTTCCCCGGCCGCTGCGTGTGCGGCCGCTCCTACGCCGCCGGCGAACCCATCGCCAAGAACGACCAGGGCTGGGGCCACCCGGAGTGCCGCACGGCGGCGACCGCCGGATAGCCCGGCGCGCCCTTCGGGGACGGCGGGCGACGGCCGGCAGACGTTGGTGAACAGCCATTCACCCGATAAGGTGAATGGCTGTTCACCCCGCGTCAACCCCCGCCGCTGGAGTGCCGATGGAACAGCCCGCACCGATATCCGACCCGTCCGGCGCGCTCCCCGGGAGCCCGCGCCTGCGGGACCGGCTCACCATCCCGGTGCTGGCGTACGGCGGCATCCTCATGGCCGTCATGCAGACGGTGGTCGTCCCGCTCCTGCCGGACCTGCCCCGGCTGACCGGCTCGTCGCCGGGCGCGGTCTCCTGGACGGTCACCGCGACCCTGCTCTCCGGCGCCGTCCTCACCCCCGTGCTCGGCCGCGCCGGCGACATGTACGGCAAGCGGCGGGTACTGACCTCCGCCCTCGCCCTCATGACTCTCGGCTCGGTGATGTGCGCGCTGTCCTCCGACATCGCCGTGCTCATCACCGCCCGCGCGCTGCAGGGCGCGGCGGCCTCCGTGGTGCCCCTGTCGATCAGCATCCTGCGCGACGAACTGCCGCCGGAGCGCCGGGGCTCGGCGGTCGCGCTGATGAGCTCCACCGTCGGCATCGGCGCAGCGCTCGGTCTGCCGCTGGCCGCGCTGGTCATCCAGTACGCCGACTGGCACACCATGTTCTGGCTGACCAGCGCCCTCGGCGCGCTGGGGGTCGGCGCGGTGTGGTGGGCGGTGCGCGAGTCGCCCGTGCGCGAGCCGGGCCGGTTCGACGTTCCGGGTGCGCTCGGCCTGGCCGCCGGCCTGGTCTGCCTGCTGCTCGGCGTGTCCCAGGGCAGCCAGTGGGGCTGGACCGGGCCGCGGGTCCTCGGCCTGTTCGCGGGGTCCGTCGTCGTCCTCGCCCTGTGGTGGTGGCAACAGCTGCGCGCGGCCCGCCCGCTGGTCGACCTGCGCCTCGTCAGCCGTCCCCGGGTGGGCCTGTCCCACGTGGCCGCCCTGCTCACCGGCTTCGCGTTCTACGCCAACACCCTCGTGACGGCCCAGCTGGTGCAGGCGCCGAAGGCCACCGGGTACGGGCTCGGGCTGTCGATCGTGCAGACAGGCCTGTGCCTGCTGCCGGGCGGCGTCACCATGCTGCTGTTCTCGCCGCTGTCGGCCCGCATCTCGGCGGCCCGCGGCCCGCGCGTCACACTGGCGCTCGGGGCCGCGGTCATCGCCTGCGGGTACATGGTGCGTATCGCCGACAGCCGCGACCTGTGGATGGTCATCCTCGGCGCGACGGTCGTGGCGACCGGCACCACCCTCGCCTACTCCGCGCTGCCCACCCTGATCCTGCGGGCCGTCCCCGCCGCCCAGACCGCCTCCGCGAACGGCGTCAACGTTCTGATGCGCACCATCGGCCAGGCCGTCTCCAGCGCCGCCGTCGCAGCGGTCCTCGTCCATCACAGCAGCCCGCTCGGCGGGGCGTCCGTCCCCACCCTGCACGGCTACCTGCTGGCCTTCGCGATGGCCGCCGCCGTGGCCCTCGTCGCGTGCGCCGCCGCCCTGAGCATCCCGGGCGACGACGGGCAGGGCAGCACCACCCGCGTCCGCGCCGACGCACGCGAGGCGCGGGACCAGGCGCTGGAGGAGGCGTGAGCACTCCGCCGGACACGGCGCCGGGCGCCGCCCTCCCCGCCCGGCGCGACGCCGAGGCGACCAAGGCGGCCATCCTCAGGGCCGCCCGGTACTTCCTGGCACGGCAGGGGCACGCCGGCATCACGCTCAAGGCGGTCGCCGAACGCGCCGGTGTGAGCCCGCCGCTGATCCTGAAGTACTTCGGCTCCAAGGACGCCCTCTTCGCCCGCGTCATGTCCTTCGAGGGCGACGCGGCGGGCCTGCTGGACGCACCGCTTCCCGAACTGGGCCGCCACATGGTCCGTCACGTCCTGCTGAGCCAGCGAGACCGGGGCGCCGACCCCGTTCTGCGGATCGTCTTCGCACCCCTGCACGGCGAGCGCGGCGACCTCCTGCGGGCCAACTTCCGCACCCAGGTGACCGAACGCCTGGCCGAACGGCTCACCGGCCCGGACGCCCCGCTGCGCGCCGAACTCGCCGTCGGCGTCCTGCTCGGCCTCAGCGCGATGTACGGCATCGCACGCGGCCCGGCGCTGCGCGCGAGCGCGATCGACGATCTGGTGGAGCGGTACGCGCCCGCCGTGCAGGGCCAGCTGACGCCCCTGCCCGGGTGAGCGGCCGCGGCGGGCCGTACCGACGGTCCGGGCGCGCCGCGTGCGGGTGCGAGACTGGCCCCATGGACGAACGTGAATTCGGCAGGTCGCACCAGCATGCGTCGGTCGTCGGGCTCGGCACCTGGCAACTGGGCGCCGACTGGGGCGACGTGGACGACAAGGAAGCCCTCGCCGTACTGGAGACCGCCGCCGAGTCGGGGGTGACCTTCTTCGACACGGCCGACGTGTACGGCGACGGCCGCAGCGAGCAGACCATCGCCACCTTCCTCAGCACCCGGCCCGACCTGCACGTGCTGGTCGCCACCAAGATGGGCCGGCGCGTCGAGCAGATCCCGCAGAACTACGTGCTGGACAACTTCCGTGCCTGGAACGACCGTTCCCGGCGCAACCTCGGCGTCGACCGGATCGACCTGGTGCAGCTGCACTGCCCGCCGACGCCCGTGTACTCCACCGACGAGGTGTTCGACGCCCTGGACACCCTCGTCGAGGAGGAGCGCGTCGCCGCCTACGGCGTCAGCGTGGAGACCTGCGCCGAGGCCCTCACCGCGATCGCCCGGCCCAACGTGGCCAGTGTGCAGATCATCCTGAACCCGTTCCGGATGAAGCCGCTGCGCGAGGTGCTGCCCGCCGCTCGCGAGGCGGGCGTCGGCGTCATCGCCCGGGTCCCGCTGGCCTCCGGCCTGCTGTCGGGCAAGTACACCAAGGACACCGTCTTCGCCGCCGACGACCACCGCACCTACAACCGGCACGGCGAGGCCTTCGACCAGGGCGAGACCTTCTCGGGCGTCGACTACGGGACGGGCGTGGAGGCCGCCGCCGAGTTCGCCGCGCTGGCCCCCGAGGGGTGCAGCCCGGCCCAACTGGCGCTGCGCTGGATCATCCAGCAGCCCGGCGTCACCACGGTCATCCCGGGCGCCCGGTCCCCGGAGCAGGCCCGCGCCAATGCGGCCGCCGGGAAGATGCCGCCGCTCACCGACGAGACCCTGACGGCGATCCGGGACCTGTACGAGCGCCGGATCAAGGACCAGGTCGAGGCCCGCTGGTAGGCCTTCGGCGGGCGCCCGGGCACCGGAGCGCGCTCACGGCTCCAGGCGCAGCTGCCGCTCCTCTTCCTGGTCACCGGCGGCGGCGCCCTCGTCGTGCGCGTTGAAGGCGCGGCTGAGCGTGTCGCCGGCCCGCCGCACGGCCTGCGGGGTGCCCTGGACCGTGACGGTGACGGGCGCGGTGAGACGTCCGCCCCCGGGCGAACCGCCGGACTCCTGACCGGCGGCCCCGCCGGTTTCTCCGGCCGGGGCGGAGAAGGTCGCCGTACGGACCGTCGCGTTCTCGTCGCCGGGGAGTTCGTCCGGCGCCCCGAAGGTCGCCTCCAGGGCCCTGACGACCGCTTGGGCGTCGGCGACCTCGCCACCGCTGAGCGTCACCGTGAGCTGCGTGCCGGGCATCGGCCAGGACCTCCTCGACTGGGCTGCCGTTCGTCACCGGACCGTGTAACCGGCCGCTGATCGCTCAAACAACGCACCGACCAGGCAGGATCCGCCGTCCTCGGGGAACCCGCGATGTCGGACGACCACGGACGACTCGGATGACCCGGACGACGAGGACGCGGGTGCGCGGAGGCGGGAGGCGGTGTGACGGTGGCGGCAGGCGGGCCGGGAGAGGCGCGACGGCGGGGGCGCGACGAGACGGAGGAGGAGCGGGCCGACCGCATGTGGGTGGAGCTCATCCAGGAGGTGCGGGTGGCCCAGACCGGCGTGCAGATCCTCTTCGGCTTCCTGCTCACCGTGGCCTTCCAGCCCAAGTACGAGAGCCTGAACGACACGAACCGGACCATCTACATCGTCACGGTCGTCCTGGGCGCCGCGGCGACCGGCGCGCTGATCGGGCCGGTCTCCCTGCACCGCCTCGTCTCCGGGCGGCGGGTGAAACCCCAGGCGGTGCGCTGGGCGTCGCGGCTGACCTTCGTCGGCCTGGTCCTGCTGCTGGCCACCATGGCCGCGGCGCTGCTGCTGATCCTCAGGGTGGCCACGCACGGCGGCCTCGTGCCCTGGCTGGTCGCGCTGGTGGTCGCCTGGTACCTGCTGTGCTGGTTCGTGCTGCCGCTGTGGACCCGGCGCCGCTACACGTCCCGCTGAGACCGCGCACGGGGCGCCCGAGGCCGGGCGGGGGCACCCGGCCGTTCGGCCCGGCCATGGACGCGCCCCCGCCGCCCGTCCCGGTCAGCTCCCCGCGATGACCTCCGCCAGGAAGTCGTCCACGCCGACCTGCTCCTCGCCCGGCGCCACCACCTCGCACGTCTCCCTGAGGAATTCCGTCACGGCCGGCGCCCACACGTACACCGCCGCGTGATGCCGGCCGCCGTCCGGGTGGACGTCGCCGAAGAACTCCATGCACAGCTCCTCCCACGGACCGGTCGTCACCGGGTGGAAGCGGACGTCGCCGAGGCCCACCCGGTGCGTCAGCCCCTCGCCGAGCATCTCCCGGTCCAGCTTCCACCGGGCGAGCACCCGCCCGTCGTGGCTGAAGACGGCCGTGACCGCGAACGGGTCCTCGGCGTCGTAACTCAGGTGCGCCAGCACGGGAAAGCGTTCCGTGCCGCCCGCCTGCAGCTGCACGACCAAGGACTTGTGCACGAAACAGTTCACGAGAAGGGCCCTCCGAGGACATCAGGACGTAGGGCCCTCTAGTACCCCCGGAACGCGCAAGATGCTCAGGCGACCGGGTGAATCGCGTCCCGCGCGCCCGCGCCCGCCCGCTCCCGCCCCCGCACGGTCCTTATCGGGCGGGCGGTGTCGCCCCGCCTCCGGCCCTGGTCCCGCCCCGGATCAGCCGAGGGCGTCCCGCAGCGCGGGCAGCAGGGTCTTCGCCGACCAGTCGAGGAACGGCTCCTGCGCGTCGCCGCCGATCTGCACCAGGGCGACCTCGGTGAATCCGGCGTCGGCGTAGGGACGGACGGCCTCGACGAAGGCCTCCGGGTCGTCGCCGCACGGGATCGACTCGGCGACGTCGTCGGGGGTGACGAACTGGGTGGCGGACTCGAACGCGTCCGGGTGCGGAAGCTCGGAGTTGACCTTCCAGCCGCTGCCGAACCAGCGGAACTGCGCGTGCGCCCGCTTGATCGCCGCGTCCCGGTCGGTGTCGTAGCACACCGGCAGCTGGCCCACCCGCGGCTTGCCCTCGCCGCCGTGCCGGTCGAAGGCCTCCACCAGCCCCGCCTTGGGCTCGGTGGCGATGACCAGGTCGGCGAGATGGCCCGCCAGCCTGCACGACTGCTCGCCGGAGACGGCGATGCCGATGGGCGGCGGCTGGTCCGGCAGGTCCCACAGCCGGGCCGACTCCACGTCGAAGTGCGCGCCGTGCCGGGTGACATGACCGCCGCCGAACAGCGCGCGGATGATCTCGACGGCCTCCTCCAGGCGTTCGTGGCGCACGTCGACGGAAGGCCAGCCGCCTCCCACCACGTGCTCGTTGAGGTTCTCGCCCGCGCCCAGGCCGAGGCGGAACCTGCCCTCGGACAGCAGCTGCACCGTCGCCGCCTTCTGCGCCACGACCGCCGGGTGGTAGCGGAAGGTCGGACAGGTCACGTACGTCATGAGCGGGATGCGCGAGGTGGCCTGGGCGGCCGCTCCGAGGACGCTCCACGCGTACGGCGCGTGTCCCTGCGAGCGCAGCCACGGGAAGTAGTGGTCCGAGATGACCGAGAAGTCGTAACCGACCTCCTCGGCCCGCACCACATGGCCCACCAGCTCACGGGGCCCGGCCTGCTCGGTCATCATCGTGTATCCGATTTGCACCATGCCGTCCGAGTCCCCGCCCGGCCGGGACGAAAACGGACGGCTCATCCAGCCGCCGGGCGGAACGTCCGAAGGAGGACGTCGAGGACCCGCCGGTTCGCGGCCGTCCCGAAGGCGTCGGCCGGGACGGTCCAGCGCAGCGAGAATCCGCGCCGTCCGCCGAGCAGGAGGCCACGTCCGAAGGTGCGCAGCGTCCGCCCGCCGGCGTCGGACAGCCACTCCATGTCGGCGGCCGGACGGCCCTGGTAGGCGGTGGCGCGTACCGTGCCGATCCGCCGGTACCCGGGCTGCCGTTCGAGGTCCGGTTCGACGTCGTCCCGCCACACGGCGACCGGGTCCGCGCCGAGGCGTTCGCTGTGCGTGACGGCGAGGGTGCGGGCGTCCCCGGCCGCCCCGAAGACGACGCGGTACCCCCGGTCGGCCGCGCGCGAGGTGCTCAGCCGCCGCCATCCGGCGGGCAGGGCGACCGAGAAGCCCTCGGGGGCGTCGTAGCGGCGGTAGCCGGCCGGCGGGACGGCCGCCGGCGCCGAGGGGGCCCCGGTGGGAGCCGCGGGCGACCGCGGGGCGCCGCCCGCCGTCCCGGCGCCGGGCGCGGCGGCGGTGGCGGTGCGGGAGGGCGGTGCGGCGGCGGTGCCCGACACGCCGGGGAGCCGATGGACCGCGGTCAGGCCGGCGAGGACGACGGCGACGACGGCCAGTACGGCGCCCGCGGCCAGGGGCCGGCGGCCGCGGAGCCGCCCCGCCCGCCGGAGCACCGGCGGGTACGCGCCCCGGCCGCGGAGCCGCCCCGCCCGCCGGAGCACCGGCGGGTACGCGCCCCGGCCGCGGGCCCGCCCCGCCCGCCGAAGCACCGACGCGTACGCGCCGGCCTCCCGCGGCCGTGCGTCGTCGTCCGCGATCGGCGCGGTGTTCTCGCTCAGCACCCGCACGAGCGCGTCGCGGGCCACGGGCCGGGGCAGCCGCTCCAGGCAGTCCTTGCGCAGCAGCCCCCGCACGACCGGGGTGAGCGGCCCCGCCCTGAGCGGGCCGCGCGGCGGGAGCCGCTCCACACCCCGCAGCGTCGCCTCGGGCCGGCCCCGGTCACGGAACGGCGGCCGCCCCTCGACCATGTGGTGGAGCAGGGCGCCGAGCGCCCACAGATCGGCGGCCGGCCCGAAACGCTCGCCGCGGGCCTGCTCCGGAGCGGCGTACGACGGCGCGGTGAGCCGCGCCGCACCGGTCGCGCCCGCGAGACCGAAGCCGGTCACCACCACATGGCCGCCGTCCCGGACGTACACCTGACCGGGGCCGAGTTCGCCGTGGGTGATGCCCTCGGCGTGCGCGCTCGCCAGCACGTCGAGCAGGCCCAGGCCGATACGGGCCGCCCGCAGGGGCGGCAACGGCCCCTCCTGGTCGAGGAGTTCACCGAGCGGAGTGCCGTCGACCCACTCGACGACCGTCCACAGCGCGTCCGCCCCCGCGCCGGCGTCGACGACCCGGGCGACCCGGCCCGGCCGCAGCAGTGCCATCGTCTCGGAGGCGCGCAGCACGCGTGCCGTGATCCGGCGGGCGTCCTTCGGTCCGGCGCCGGCCGGCAGCCCGGTCCTCGTCACCAGGCGGGGGCGCCGCGTGGTGCGGTCCTCGCCGTACCAGCAGACGTGGCCCTTGCTCCGGTGGAGAACCTCGACGAGCCGGTACCGCCCGGCGAACAGCTCGTGTGCCAACGCCTGTTCGTCGACCATGGTCATCCCTCGCCGGACCTCGGGCTGTCACCTTTCCCAGAGGTACGGGCGCGGGCGCCGGGTGCGTTCAGGACGACCGCCGCCGGTGTGGACGAGGACCGGCCGGCGCGGCCTCAGCGCCGGGCGAACCGCTCGGTCCAGGCCATGATGTCCGCGACCGTCGCGTTGCCCCCGCACACCACCAGCCCGAGCCGGGCGTCCGCACCGACCCGCTCGCGCACCCGGCGGGCGGCCGGCAGCAGACAGCCCGCGGCGGGCTCCGTCCACACCTTGGCGTGCTCGGCGAGGTCCAGACAGCCCCGCACGGCCTCCCGGTCGGGGACCACGAGCACCTCCTCGACCAGGGCGGCGGCGTGGTCGTAGGTCAGCTGGGACACGGAGGGAGCGCTCAGCGTGGTGACCACCGAGGAGAGCGCCACCGGCACCGGGCCGCCGGCCGTCAGCGCCCGGGACATGGCCTCGGCGCCCTCCGTCTCCACGCCCCACACCCGCACCCCGGGCCGCAGCGCGCGCAGGGCCGCGGCGACGCCCGCGATCAGTCCGCCGCCGCCGACGCTGACCAGCACGTCGGTCAGTTCGCCGGCGTCCCGGGCCAGCTCCAGGCCGACCGTGCCCTGTCCGGCGATCACGACCGGATCGTCGAAGGGGTGGACCAGGGTCAGCCCCTCGTCGCGCAGCCGGGCCGCCGTCGTGAACGCCTCGTCCATGCCGTCGGTCAGCCGCACCGACGCGCCCGTCTCCTCGGCGATCGCGATGGAGCGCGCCGGGGCCGTGCGCGGCATGACCACCGTGGCCTTCACGTCGAGGGCGGCGGCCATCACCGCGAGCGCGATCCCGTGGTTGCCGCCGCTGACCGCGACCACGCCCGCGGCGCGCTCCGCCGGGTCCAGCGACAGCAGCTTCGCCGTGGCGCCGCGCGCCTTGAACGAGCCGGTGCGCTGGAGCAGTTCCAGCTTCGCGGTCACCGGGACGCCGAGCAGCGCGGACAGGCCGGGGCTCGGCACCGTCGGGGTCCGCACGACGTGTCCGGCGATCCGCCCGGCCGCGGTTTCGATCTCCGAGATGCCGATCACGGCAGTTCACCCCTTCGGCGCGGGGCTGGGGATCCGCACCGTCTCGACCCTCACCCGGCAGGACCGCGCCGGTCAAGATCCCTCAGTGCTGCTGCGCCTTGTGCGGAGTGGCCTCGCTGGGCCGGACGACGACATGGCCCTCGCCGCGCAGCATCAGCTGCACCGCCTCGCCGGAGCCGCCGCGCAGCATCGAGCCGATCGACTGCGAGCGGTGCAGCGAGGTCTGCAGGCGGGCGGTCCAGCCGACGACGGCGTCGGTGTCGACGTACACCGGCTGCTCGGGGGTGACCGGTATGACGAGCGGGTTGCCGTCGCACACCAGGCCGAGCCGGCCCTGACCGGTGAACACGCTGTTGAACAGCCCGCCGCCCGCGATGCCCGAGCCCTTCACCGTCCTGATCTCGTACGCCAGCGACGCGTCGAAGCACAGGACGTTGCGGCCGTTCACGGTGAACTCGTCGCCCGCGCCGATCGCGACGACGAAGCAGTTCTGCGCCTCGTGCGCGAACCAGGCCTCGCCCCGCCCGCGCACCGCCATCAGCGGCAGGCCCTCACCGGTGACCGCGCGCTTGAGCATGCCGCCCACGCCCTGGCCCTTGCGCTCGAAGGCCAGGTCGCCGCGGAAGGCCACCATCGAGCCCTGCCGGGCGAACATCTCGCCATCCACCGCGTACTTCACGCACTTGGCGTTCTCGAGGTACATGCCCGGCGCGGTCGCGGGCCGTACGACGTGCTCACTGGAGAAAAGATCACTCTGCATCCGGGCATCCTGGCCCGGAGGACCGGCTTCCGCCAAGGTCACTGGGCGAAGTCGTCGGCTCCGGCCGGGTGGGAGGCGCCGGCGGCGGCGGGCGCCTCGGCCTGCTTGCCGCAGAACGCCGACTCCAGCGTGCCGAGCATCGTCTCCTGCACGGCCGCGTTGTTGGAGGTGTTGGCGAGCGCGGAGAGACTGCGTCGGCCGTCCTCGCTCGTGAAGGCGTAGGTGTAGAAGCCCTGCACGGCGCCCGTGTGCCCGTAGACCGAGACCCCGCACGACAGGTCGCGGCGGCGCAGCCCGAGCCCGTAGGCCTGACCGGTGCCCGCGGGCATCCACCGCCGCATCTGGGCGAGCTGGTCCGCCGGGAGCAGCCGGCCGCCCAGCAGGGCCGAGAAGAAGGTGTTCAGGTCGCGGGTGGAGGAGATCAGGGCGCCCGCGCTCTGCGCCCAGGACGCCGTCTGGTCGGTGGCGTCCACCAGGGCGGACTTCGCCGCGTCCGGGGTGAGGTAGCCGTGCGCGTGGCGGCCGGGGATCTTCGTGTCGGGGTGGACGTAGAAGGTGTCGGTCAGCTTCAGCGGCTCGATGATCCGGTTCTCGTACTCGGTGCGCACCGGATGGCCGGTCAGCTTCTCGATGAGCAGGCCGGCGACCACGAAGTTGGTGTTGGAGTAGGAGTAGGCGGTGCCGGGCGCGTGGGTGAGCGGGTGCCGCAGGGACCGGGCCACCAGGTCGCGGTAGGTGAAGACCTTGGTGCGCACGGCCTCGAAGCCGGGCACGGTCTCGGCGAACATGTCGTACGTGTAGTCGTACAGGCCGCTGCGGTGGCCGAGCACGTGCCGCACGGTGATCCGGTCGTCGGGCAGCAGGCCCGGCAGGTAGTGGTCCACGGAGGCGTCGAGCTTCAGCCGGCCCTCGGCGGCCAGTTGGAGCAGGACGACGGCGGAGAAGGTCTTGGTGACGCTGCCGATGCGGAACCGGTCGGCGCTCGCCATCGCCTCGCCGGCGCCGCGGTCGGCGAGCCCCTCGGTCGCGTGGTGGACCGTGGCGTGGTCGTCGTAGGCGGTGCGGTGGTCGTCGATCAGCGCCATCGCGCCGGGCGCGCCCTGGGCGACGGCGGTGCGCAGCACGCGCCCGAGGGCCGCCGGGTCCGGCGCCGGCAACGCGGCGGACTTGGCGGACGCGGCGGACTTGGCGGGCGCGGCGGGCTTGGCGGGCGCGGCGGGCTTGGCGGGCGCGGCGGACGGCGTCGGCGTGGCGGTGTCCGGACGGCGGTCCACCGCGTGGGCCGGTCCCGCGACCAGGGCCAGCGCCAGCGACCCGAGCACCGTGCTCCGGCACATCCTCCGTGAGGCCATAGGATTCCTCTCCCGTCTCCGTGCGCGCGTGGTCCGTGCGAGATCGATCACATGTGAGCCACGCAACCATCTCGCATCGCGTCACATCTCCACAGGCGACACACAGTTGGTCACCCATCGATCACCGAGTGGGACGGATTGGCAAAGGATTGTCATCGGGCGCACGGAATGGTCCATTCGTGCTTTACATGCCCATGACTGATCCATAAGTGTACGGTCCGGGGCCGTCCGGCCCCCGTGGCGCGACCGCGCCACGCGTCGGGGCGGCCGGCCTTCCCGGCCGCCTGCACGAACGAAGGAACTCCACAGAGTGCAAAGACCCCACATACGCAGCGTGGCGGTCGCCGTCGTCGCGACGACGGCCGTCACGGGCCTGGCCGGCCAGGCGCTGGCCGCCCCCGCCGCGGGGCCGAGCCGCACCGCGGCGTCGGCGAGCGCCTCCACCGCCCTGGTGGCGAGCGCCGCCCGCGCCGCCGCCTTCGCCCACGGGTCGGCGACCGGCGTCGTCCAGGGGGACGAACTGCGCGTCCAGGACGTCATGATCGACCCCGAGGGCGCGCGGCACGTCCGGTTCACCCGTACCCACCAGGGCATGCCCGTGCTCGGCGGCGACCTCGTCGTCCACCTGAGCCGGACGCTGGCCTACACCGGTGTCACCCGGGGCGCCGAGCACACCGTCGAGCCCGGCACCGCCAAGCCGAAGCTGACGGCCGCTCAGGCGGCGGCCAAGGCCGCCGCCGTCACCCAGGGCGACGCGAGCGGCGCCCAGCTCGTGGTGGACGCCCGGGACGGCGCCTCGGCCCTCGCCTATCAGGTCCGGGTCACCGACGCCGCCACCTCGGAGTCCACCGGCTCCCGGACCGTCGTCGTCGACGCCGTCACCGGCGCGGTGCGCAGCAACACCCCCGACAGCGACGAGTTCCTGTCGCCGAAGCTGCTCTCCGTCCTGCGTGGCAGCGGGCAGGTCATCGACCCGGCCACGTACAGCACGCCGCCGGCGGGATCGCTCGGCTCCATCGGCACCGCCGTGGCCAACACCTTCCCGAAGACGGTCACGGGCACCGGCTCGTCCCTGTTCGTGGGCAAGGTCTCGCTGACCACGACCCAGACGTCCAAGCCCTGGTTCCTGCTCAAGGACCCGACGCGCTACGGCACCGAGACCCGGGACGCCCAGAACACGGAGTCGGAGAGCTTCGCCAAGGGCAAGAAGATCGTCAGCAGCACCAACACCTGGGGCAACGGCGCGGTCTCCAGCCGCGTCAGCGCCGCCGTGGACGCGCAGTACGGCGTCACCAAGACGCTGGACTTCTACAGCAAGACCTTCGGGCGCAAGGGCATCGAGAACAACTCCAAGGGCGCCCAGGCCATGGTCCACTTCGGCAACCGGATCGCGAACGCGTTCTGGGACCCGACGTGCGGCTGCATGCTGTACGGCGACGGCGACGGGCAGACGTTCAAGAAGCCCCTGGTGGCGCTCGACGTCACCGGCCACGAGCTCACCCACGGCGTGGTGGACGCCACCGCCAAGCTGGAGCCCACCATGGTGGACGTCTACGGCAACCAGTACGGCGAGCCCGGGGCGCTGAACGAGTCGCTGGCCGACATCTTCGGCTCCAACGTCGAGTTCTACGCCAACAACGCGAAGAACCCGCCGAACTACCTCATCGGCGAGAAGCTGGGCCTGTCCCAGAAGTTCCTGCGCCGTCTCGACCACCCCTCCCTCGACAAGCTCGAGGGCACGGTCGACTACTGGTCGTCGGACACGTACTACACCGAGGTGCACGCCGGCTCCGGCGTCTCCTCGCACGCGTACTACCTGCTCGCCGAGGGCAGCGGCAAGAAGACGATCGGCGGCGTCGCCTACGACTCGCCGACGTACCACAGCCTCACGGTCAAGGGCATCGGCCGTACCAAGGCCACCGCCATCTTCTACCGGGCGCTGACCCGCTACATGGTCTCCTCGACCGACTTCCACGACGCGCGTGTCGCGACGCTGCAGGCGGCCAAGGACCTCTACGGCGCGAGCAGCACCGAGTACAAGACGGTGGACCAGGCCTGGGCCGCGGTCAACGTCACCGCCGCCAACACCCCGGCCGCCCGCAACTGACGGCCCGCCGGCCACGGTGACACGGATGCCCCGCCTCCGGGCGGGGCATCTCCGTGTCCGGCGCGGTGCGGCGCCGCCCGGACCGGCCGCCCGGACCGCCGTCCGGTACCCGACCACACCCGTGCCGGGTCCCGTCCACCGCATGCGGAAGACTGGGCGGGGAAGACCCACGGGCGGGACGGCGACACAGAGAGGCGGACGGCATGACGCGGCCGATCACGGCAGGGGTGGACGGATCCGAGGAGAGCCTCGCCGCGCTGGCGTGGGCGGGCCGGGAGGCCGAGCGGCGCGCCCTGCCGCTGCGCGTGGTGCAGGCCTGGCGCTTCGAGACGCACGACGCCTTCGACCTCGGCGACCGGGACGCCCAGCGGGAACGGGTGCGCGACCGGCTCGCCGACGCCGCCCGGACCCTCGCCGACCGCCACCCCCGGCTGACCGTCACGACCGACGCCGTGGAGGACGGCGCCGTCGACGCGCTCGTCGCCGCGGCCGCGGACGCCGAGGCGCTGGTCCTCGGCTCACGCGGCCGGGGCCCCCTCGTCGGGTTCCTCGTCGGTTCCGTCGGCCAGCAGGTGATCGCCGAGGCGACCCGGCCCGTCGTCCTGGTGCGCGCCGACGACGAGCCCGCCGCGGAGGCCGCCGGCCGGGAGGTCGTCGTCGGCCAGCACGGCGACCCGGAGGACAGCGCCGAGACCCTCCGGTTCGCCTTCGCGACCGCCGCCGCCCGCGGCGCCACCGTCCGGGCGGTGCGCGCCTGGACCCTGCCGCCGGTGTTCGCCTACAGCCCCGGCTCGCTCAAGCTCCTCGACGAGGCCGGCGGCCTGGAGCCGTATGAGAAGAAGGCGCTGGCCGAGGCGCTCAGGCCGTGGCGCGAGCGCTTCCCCGACGTGCCCGTCGTCGAGCACGTGGAGATGGGCAGCGCCGGCCAGGTCCTGCTGTCGACGGCCGGACACGCCCAGCTGCTGGTCGTGGGCCGCCGGGCGCGCCGTACGGCGGTGGGCGCGCGGATCGGCTCCGTCGCCTACGGCGTGCTGCACCACGCCGGCTGCCCGGTGGCCGTCGTCCCGCACACCTGACCGGCGCCCGCCCTCACTCCGGCTCCGGCGGCTCCAGCGTGTCGCGCGCCTTGGGCAGGATGCGGGCGACGTAGTCGGCGACGGCGGTGTCGAGGCCGATGTCGTGCTGCGCCCGCTCGGACAGGTACCAGCGGTGCTCCAGCAGCTGGTGGTAGAGCTCGGCCGCGTCCATGGCGCCGCGCAGCTCGCTGGGCACCGCCCGCACGGTCGGCCGGAACACGTCCCGCACCCAGCGGTGCGCCAGCACCTCCGGACGGGCGGCGTGGGAGTTCCCGGCGCCGAGCCGGGAGCCGGACGCGAGGCCGCCCGGGACGTAGTCGTCCTGGGTGGCCATCCAGCTCTCCAGGTCGGTCAGCAGCCGCCGCGCCTGGTTCTCCTCGGTGTCCAGCCCGGTCAGCCGCAACAGCTGCCGCTGGTGGTGGCCGGCGTCGACGACCTTCGGCACGAAGGTGACCGTGTCGCCGGTGGAGGACGACTCGATCTGCATCTCGGCGACGTCGAAACCGAGGTCGTTGAGCCGGCGTATCCGGCGCTCGATGTAGTGGTACTTGCCCGCCGGGTAGACCGAGGTGCGGGTCAGCTCCTGCCACAGCCCCCGGTAGCGGGCGCAGATCTCGGTGCCGAACTCGACCGGGTCCACGGACGGGTGCAGCGCCCCGGAGGCCTCCAGGTCGAGCAGTTCGCCGCTGATGTTCACCCGGGCGAGGTCCAGGTCGTACTCGCGCTGTCCGTCGCTCAGCCGGGGGTGCAGCTCGCCGGTCTCGGCGTCGACCAGATAGGCGGCGTACGCGCCCGCGTCGCGCCGGAAGAGCGTGTTGGACAGTGAGCAGTCGCCCCAGGCGAACCCGGCCAGGTGCAGCCGCACCAGCAGCACGGCCAGGGCGTCCATCAGCCGGTGCATGGTGGCCGGGCGCAGCGTGGTCTCGAACATCGAGCGGTACGGCATCGAGCCGCCCAGGTGCCGGGTGATCAGCACCGGTTCCAGCGGAGCGCCCGAGCGGTCGGTGCGGCCGGTGACCACGCCGAGCGCGTCCACCGCCGGGATGCCGAGCCGGTCCAGGTCGCGCAGGAGTTCGTACTCCCTGAGGGCCGGCCGCTCGGCGAGCTCCTTGACGGCGATCACCTCCTCGCCGGCGCGGGCGTAGCGCACGACGTGCCGGGAGATGCCGCGCGGCAGCGGCACGAGGTGTTCCTCGGGCCACTGTTCGAGCGGCGTCTCCCAGGGCAGGGCGAGCAGGAGGGCGGGGTGCTCCGGGTTGGTGGCGCTGATCTGCAAGGCCATGGCCGCACCCTAGAGTGCGTGCTCCCGGGCCCGTTGCGCGGCCCGGTCCATCGGGCCGCGGTGCACGGGTCCGTGGCCGGGCGCCAGCACGTCCGCGTCGAGCTCGGCGAGTATGTCCAACGAGGCCAGGGCCTGGGCCCGTTCGTGGTGGAACATGTCGGGCAGCAGCTGCGGCCCCTGGACGCGCGAGGTGGGGTGGCCGCTGACCAGGGCGTCGCCGGAGACGACCACGCCGGCCTGCGGCAGGTGGAAGACCGTGTGGCCCCGGGTGTGACCGGGGGTGTGCACCGGCACCGGCCGTCCCGGCAGGTCCAGCGGGCCCGCCGCCGGAAGCGGCTCCGGCTCGGCGACGGGCACGTGCGCGGTGCCGCCGACCCGCAGCGCGTGCACGGCCCAAGGCAGCACACCCGGCCGCCAGCCGTTGCGCAGCACCTGCCCGATGGTCACCTGATGCAGGAACTCCCTGCGCGCATGCGGCACTTCGGCCTCGTGCGCCCGCACGGGGGTGCCGTAGGCCTCGCGCAGGTACTGGGCGGAGCCCAGGTGGTCGTTGTGCGCGTGGGTGATCAGCACCGCCGCCACCGCCTGCGGAGAACCGCCCACCTCCGCCAGCGAGTCGAGCACCTGCCGCCGGTCGCCGGGGTAGCCGGTGTCGATGAGCGTGACCGCGTCGCCCTCGGTCAGGATCACCCAGTTGGTGTTGCTGCCGTGCACCAGGTAGGTGCCGTCGGCCACTTGCCGCACTCCCGCCCGCATCGCGTCTCCCCGCGTCCCGGTCCGCCGTCTGCCGCAGGACAGCAAACCAGACGACGGCACGTCGTGGACGGGGGAGGCATCAGCGCACGCCCGAGGGGCGGAACTGGATGCTGATGCGCGGCTCGGTCGCTCGCGTGCTCTTGGGCACGCAGTGCTCGAAGGTGCGCTGGCAGGAGCCGCCCATGACGATCAGGTCGCCGTGCCCGAGCGGGCGCCGCACCGTCGCCCCGCCGCCGTGCGCGGGGCGCAGCAGCAGGTCCCGGGGCGCTCCCACGGAGAGGATCGCGACCATGGTGTCCTCGCGCGCGCCGCGCCCGATCCGGTCGCCGTGCCAGGCGACGCTGTCCCGGCCGTCGCGGTAGTAGCACAGCCCGGCCGTGGTGAACGGCTCGCCCAGTTCGTCGCCGTAGTGCGCGGAGAGGGCGTCCCGGGCCTCGGCGAGCACCGGGTGGGGGAGCGGGGCGCCTGAGGCGTAGAAGGCGAGCAGGCGCGGGACGGCGACCACGTTGTCGTACATCTTGCGCTGCTCGGCCCGCCAGGGCACCTCGGCGGCCAGCTGTTCGAACAGGTCGTCGGCCCCGGTGAGCCAGCCGGGCAGGACGTCGATCCAGGCGCCCAGGCCGAGCCCGGTGCGTCGGAGACCGTCCAGGGGGCCGAGCCGGAGCTCGTCGGCCTGGTCGAAGAGGGAGCACTGGAGGTGGTGCGCGGTCATGGGTCCAGCCTACTCCTTAATCGAAAACGTGTTCCCTTTTGTTTCGTGGCCGTCGACGGGAGCCTCCGCCAGTCGGTCGCCGCCGTGTCGGCGGACCTCGAACCTCTTTCGATACACCGATGCATCGGATACGTTGACGTATCGAACGGCGGCGGACGGAGACCGGGCATGGCGGGCGAGGAGACGGAGCGGCGTGTCACCAAGCGCCGGGTGCGCACACGGGCGCGGCTGCTGGAGGCCGCGTTCGGCGTCTTCGCCGCCAAGGGATTCGGCCGGGTCTCGATCGAGGAGGTCTGCGAGGCCGCCGGGTACAGCAGGGGCGCCTTCTACTCCAACTTCGCCACTCTGGACGAGCTGTTCTTCGCCCTCTACCGGGACCGGGCCGGCCTGATCGCCGACCAGGTGGCCGGGGCGCTGGCCGCCGACGGACCGGACCTCGACGTGCCCGCGGCCGTGGACCGGGTCACCGAGGTGCTGCTGCTCGACCTGGACTGGCTCCTGGTCAAGACGGACTTCCTGGTGCACGCCGCCCGCGACGCGGCCGTCGCCGCGACGCTGCTGGAACACCGGGCCCACCTGCGCCGGGCGATCGCCGGCCGGCTCGCCCGCGCCCACCGCCACACCCCCCTGCCCCCCGTCCTCGGCGGCGCGGACGGCGCCGCCCACGCGGTCGTCGCCGCGTACGACGGGGTCACCGTCCAGCTGCTGCTGGACAAGGACGTCGACGCCGCCCGCGCCTGGCTGCGGCAGCTGCTCACCGCGTTGCTGGCCGGCGGCGCGCCCGCGCGCGCGGGACACGGCGAGCCCGCCCGGACGGGCCCCGCCGCCCCCGCGGCAGAGAACCTCACCACCCCCGCAGAAGAAGACTGAGGAAGGAGACGGTCGCCATGGACGCGGACGTCATCGTCGTCGGAGCCGGTCTGGCCGGTCTGGTCGCCGCGCACGAGCTGACCAGCCGGGGCCGCAGGGTCGCCCTGGTCGACCAGGAGAACGCCGCCAACCTCGGCGGGCAGGCCTACTGGTCCTTCGGCGGGCTGTTCCTCGTCGACTCGCCCGAGCAGCGCCGCCTGGGCGTCAAGGACTCCTTCGACCTGGCCTGGAACGACTGGCAGGGCAGCGCCGGCTTCGACCGGACCGAGGACGAGGACTCCTGGGCGGTGCGCTGGGCGCGCGCCTACGTCGAGTTCGCGGCCGGGGAGAAGCGGTCGTGGCTCGCCGGGCACGGCATCTCGCTGCTGCCCACCGTCGGCTGGGCCGAGCGCGGCGACCTCCGGGCGGACGGCCACGGCAACTCCGTACCCCGCTTCCACATCGCCTGGGGCACCGGAACCGGCGTCGTGGAGCCCTTCGCCGACTACGCCCGGCAGGCGGCGCGGGACGGGCTGCTCACCTTCCACCACCGCCACCGCGTGGACGAGCTGGTCGTCGAGGACGGCACGGCGCGCGGGGTGCGCGGCACCGTCCTCGCCCCGGACGACTCGCCCCGCGGGGTCGCCTCCAACCGGGACGCCGTCGGCGAGTTCGAACTCACCGCCCAGGCCGTGATCGTCACCTCCGGCGGCATCGGCGCCGACCACGACATCGTCCGCCGCTACTGGCCCGAGCGCCTGGGCACCCCGCCGGCCCGGATGGTCACGGGCGTCCCCGCCTACGTCGACGGCCGGATGCTGGACATCAGCGCCGGGGCCGGCGTACGGCTGGTCAACCGCGACCGCATGTGGCACTACACCGAGGGCATCCAGAACTGGAACCCGATCTGGCCCGGCCACGGCATCCGCATCCTGCCCGGGCCGTCCTCGATCTGGCTCGACGCCCTCGGCCGCCGGCTGCCCGACCCCTGCCTGCCCGGCTACGACACGCTCGGCACCCTCCGGCACCTGCGCACCACCGAGGACATCGCCCGGCACGACCACTCCTGGTTCGTGCTCACCCGGAAGATCGTCGAAAAGGAGTTCGCCCTGTCGGGCTCCGAGCAGAACCCCGACATCACCGCCAAGGACCGCAAGGCGGTGCTGCGCGACCGGCTGCTCGGCAAGGGCGCGCCCGGCCCCGTGCGGGACTTCCTGCGGCACGGCGCGGACTTCGTGATCGCCGACACCCTCGAACAGCTCGTCGAGAAGATGAACAAGCTCACCGACGAGCCGCTGCTCGACCCCGCCGGGGTACGCCGCCAGGTGGAGGCCCGCGACCTGCAGATGGCCAACCCCTACAGCAAGGACGCCCAGGTCCAGGGCATTCACAATGCCCGCCGCTACATCGGCGACCGGCTCGGCCGGGTCGCCGCCCCGCACCGCGTCCTCGACCCGGCGGCGGGCCCGCTCATCGGCGTCAAGCTGCACATCCTGACCCGCAAGACCCTCGGCGGCATCCAGACCGACCTCGACTCGCGCGCCCTCGGGATGGACGGCCGGCCCGTGGAGGGTCTGTACGCGGCCGGCGAGGTGGCCGGCTTCGGCGGCGGCGGCGTCCACGGCTACAACGCCCTGGAGGGCACCTTCCTCGGCGGATGCCTCTTCTCGGGCCGGGCGGCCGGCCGCGCCGCCGCCGAGCAGACGGCCTGACCAAGCGGCCCGCCCCTCGGCGAAGGGCCGCTCCAGCGGCGTCGCGGTGCCAGGTGACACGACATCAGGGCCGTCGCGCGACGGACCGGTTCGGCGGACGAGGCGGTGCGGGGTCGCGCGCGGACCGGGCGTCGGCCCACCTCCGGCGGCCGTGAGGCTCGACGCGGTACGACGTGTCGCGGAAACTCCGCCGATCCGCGGCGGGACAGCCCCTAGTCTGTGGGGCGTTGATCGCGCGCCATCCCCCCGAAACTCCTAGGAGAGCACGTGACGCCACCCCCCGAGCGGCCCGCCGGAGCCGGACGCAGCGCGGTCCCGCGCCGTGATGCCGTGGCCGCCACCGTTCCCGTCGCCCTCGCGGCCCTGCTGGCGGCCGGCGGCCCCGCGGCGGCGGGCCCCGCCCACGCCCCCGCCGGTCACACGGCCCCCGGCCACGCCGCGGCCCGCACCACCGGCTCCGTCGGCGCGGGCGACCCCTACTTCCCGCTCGCCGGCAACGGCGGCTACCACGTCGAGCACTACGACCTGACGCTCGGCTACGACCCGGACAGCGGCCACCTCGACGGCACCGCGGTGCTCACCGCCCGCGCCACGCAGCGCCTGGCCAGGTTCGACCTCGACCTCAAGGGCCTCGACGTCACCCGGCTCACCGTCGACGGCGCCCCGGCCGTCTTCCGGCGCGACGGCCAGGAACTCGTCGTCACCCCGCGCACCACCCTGCCCAAGGGCCACCGCTTCCGCGTCACCGTCGCCTACGACGGAACACCCGAAGCGGTCACCGACCCGGACGGCTCCGACGACGGCTGGATCCCCACCGACGACGGGGCCTTCGTCGCCGGGGAGCCGCAGGGCGCCATGACCTGGTTCCCGGCCAACAACCACCCGACGGACAAGTCGTCGTACGACTTCACCATCACCGTCCCCCAGGGGCACACCGCGGTCGCCAACGGCCTCTACCTCGGCAGCCGCACCGCCGCCGGCCGCACCACCTTCCGCTGGCGCCAGCCGGAGCCGATGGCCGCCTACCTCGCCACCGCCACCGTGGGCGAGTTCCAGGTCGAGCGGTACACCACCCGCGACGGTCTCGAGGTCTACAACGCCGTCGACCCGCGCGAGGCCGCCGACGCCGCCTCCGTCCTGAAGAAGCTGCCCTCGGTGCTGGAGTGGGAGAGCAAGCTGTTCGGGCCCTACCCCTTCCGGGCCGCCGGGGCCGTCGTCGACCACGCCCGGTCCGTCGGATACGCGCTGGAGACGCAGGGCAGGCCGCTGTACGACTCCGCGCCGAGCCTGAGCACGCTCGTCCACGAGAGCGCCCACCAGTGGTTCGGCGACTCCGTCTCCGTCACCCGCTGGAAGGACATCTGGCTCAACGAGGGCTTCGCGACCTACGCGGAGTGGCTCTACACCGAGCAGCACGGCGGCCGCAGCGCCCAGGACCGCTTCGACGCGCTGTACGAGAGCCCGGCCGGCGACGAGCTGTGGGAGTTCCCGCCCGGCGACCCGGGCAGCGGCGGCAACATCTTCGCGAGCCCCGTCTACAACCGCGGCGCCATGGCGCTGCACGAACTGCGCCGGGCCGTCGGCGACCCGGCGTTCTTCAGGATCCTGCGCGACTGGGCCGCCGGCCACCGCCACGGCAACGGGACCACCGCCCAGTTCACCGCCCTGGCCGAGAAGGTATCCGGCAAGGACCTGGACCGGCTGTTCCACACCTGGCTGTTCACGAAGGGCAGGCCGGACACGCCATGAGCGTCCGGCGGCGCCGCGCCCGCACCGCGGGACGGTGCCGCCGCGCCGCCGGAACAAGTCGTCCCGGACCGATTCCGGCTGCTCCGGGCGGGTACCCCGAGCGCCTGAGGCGAGAGGGAGGTCATGAGATGAGCGCACCGGACGACCTGCCGGTCGTGCGTTCGCTGGCCGAACTCGCCGGCCTCGTCGGGCGCCACCGGGGCCTGTACGTCCGCTGGTCGCGGGGACCGGGCACCGACCTGGGCGCCACGTCCAGCACCGACGAGCTCACGGGCGTGGCGATGCCGGGGCTGTCGGCCAACCCGCTCGACGTGGAGAAGTGGTGGCAGGACCGTTCCGTGCCGCTGTGGGTGGCGCGCCGGCTCCACGACTACGCGCACCTGCCCCACGACAAGGGGCCCGGCGTGCGCCCCTGGGTCCTCAGAGGCCACGAGACGGGCCGGGGCCCGGACAATGAGCCGCTGGTCGTCGACGTGGAACCGATGTGCTGGATCGACTCCGCCGTCATCGAGGAGGCCCGCACGGAGGTGTCCCGCCAGGAGGCCCGGTGGGGGACCCTGCGCCGCTCGGGCCGCTGAGTCCCCTGTCGTTCCGTCCGCCTCCCGGAGCCCGCGCACGGGCCCGCCGCCCACACGTCGGGGCCCCGCCCGGTCCTCCGGGCGCTGTTGGTAAATGCGGGGCCTGCGTGACGACGGCCTGTACTACCCCGTTGGGGGTGTGCAGGCCGTCGTCGTGTTTTGGGGTGGGTTCGTGTCGTTGCGTGGGGTGGAGCTGGCGGAGATCCCGGAGGAGACCGTGCGGCTGGCGCGTGCGGTGTTCCCGAAGGGCTGTCTGGCGATGCGGATGCGGGACGCGCTCGGGCCGGTCTTCGCCGACGCACAGTTCGAGGAGTTGTTCCCGGTGCGAGGGCGGCCGGCGGTGTCGCCGGCGCGCTTGGCGCTGGTGTCGGTGCTGCAGTTCGCGGAGGGGCTGACCGACCGGCAGGCCGCGCACGCGGTCCGCTCACGTCTCGACTGGAAGTACGCCCTCTCGCTGGAGCTGGCCGACACCGGGTTCGACTTCTCCGTACTCAGCGAGTTCCGCGCCCGGCTGGCCGAGGCGGATGCAGACCGGGCGGTGTTCGATGCCGTGCTGCGGGCGGCCGGCAAGGTGGGGCTGGTCAAGGCGGGCAGGCGGCAACGCACAGACGCCACTCATGTCCTGGCAGCGACCAGGGACCTGAGCCGGCTGGAGTTCGTGGTCGAGACGCTGCGTGCGGCGCTGAACCAGGTTGCAGAGACGGCCGGTGAGTGGCTGGCCATGGTGGCGGCACCGGAGTGGTTCGACTGCTACTCGGCCCGGCCCGAGGACAGCCGTTTCCCTTCCCGGTGGGCCGCTCGTGTCGAGCACGGTGACCAGTGCGGGGCCGACGGCACGGTGCTGCTTCAGGCCGTCTGGTCCCCCGAGGCTCCGCCCGGCCTGCGGGCTCTGCCCGCAGTGGAGCTCCTGCGTCAGACCTGGGTGCAGCAGTTCCACCACGTCGACGGTGTGGTGCGTTGGCGTGAGCCGAAGAACACCCCGCCCGGCCTGATCCGCTTACGCACCCCGCACGAGCCCGAGGCGAGAACCGGGGCGAAGCGGGATCTGGGCTGGTCCGGCTACAAGGTCCACCTCAGCGAGACCTGCGAGCCCGACGCCCCGCACCTGATCACCCACATCCACACCACCCAGGCACCGGTCACCGACGATGCCGTGCTGAAGGGCATCCACACCGCCCTGGCCGAACGCGGACTCGCGCCGGACGAGCACCTGGTGGACGCCGGATACGTTGATGCCGAGCAGGTCCACCACGCCCGCCGCGATCACGGCATTGAGCTCATCGGCCCGGTCGGGAAAGTGACCAACCGGAAGCAGGTCACAGGAGACTTCTTCGACAACACACGCTTCACCGTCGACTGGGACCAGTCCACCGTCACCTGCCCGGGCGGCAGGACCAACACGGTCTGGAGTGCCACCCACAGCCACCGGGGCACTCCCGTCACCCGCGTCCGCTTCTCCCCACGAGACTGCGGCCCGTGCCCACTGCGGGCCGATTGCACCGACTCCCGGCATGGCCGCTCCCTTACCTTCCGGCCGAGGGAAGAGCACGAGATCCTTCAGCAGGCCCGACCCGAGCAGGACACCGACCACTGGCGACGACGCTACAGACACCGCGCCGGCGTCGAGGGCACCATCTCACAAGGCGTCCAGGCTTTCGGCCTGCGCAGATCCCGCTACCGCGGCCTTGCCAAGACCCGGCTGCAACACCACTTCACCGGCGCCGCCGTCAACCTCGCCCGCCTCGATGCTTGGCTCACCGGCAGACCCCTCGCCCGCACCCGCGTCTCACCCTTCGCAGCACTCCGCCCCGCTGGATGAGATCCAGCGGGGCGGATTTACCAACAGCGTCCGGTCCTCCGGGCGGGGCCCCGACGTGCGCGGTCAGCCCGAGCGCCTGCGGGCGGCGGCCCGCCGCCGTTTCAGCGCGCGCCGCTCGGTCTCGCTCGTGCCGCCCCAGACGCCGATGGCCTGGTCCGTGTCCAGCGCCCACTCGAGACACTGCTCCTGGACGGGACAGCGACGGCACACCGTCTTGGCCTGCTCGGTCTGCATCAGCGCCGGACCCGTGGTGCCGATGGGGAAGAAGAGGTCGGGGTCCTCCTGGCGGCACGCGGCGTGGTCTCGCCAGTTGTCCATGAGAAGTCACCTGCGATCGAAAGTCGTCCGTGCCCTGAAAAGTGCGTACCCGGCTTCGGGTCACCGACCGCGACGGTGCGAAACCGTGCGGAAGCGCACGCCGCCGACCTTCGCAGAATCCGCACAGGCGCACCGCCGCGCCCGCACTCCCGCCTGTCCGCTTCCCGAGCGCCGGTTCCAGCGGCACAGCCGGTACTGCGATAGTGAACTCCGACAAAAAGATGTAACGAGCAACCAGGAAGCCCGTGGACACCAGCGAGACCACCGACAGCAGCGCCGAACCCCGGGCGGACGGTCCGGAACCGGCCGGAGCCGAGCGGCGCGGCTGGCGCCGCTGGGCCATGGACACCCGCCCGCTGCGGCGCCCCGCCTACCGCAGGCTGTGGTCCTCGACCATCGTCACCGCGGTCGGCAGCCAGCTCACCGCCGTCGCCGTGCCCAAGCAGATCTACGACATCACCGGCTCCTCGGCGTGGGTGGGCTACGCCAGCCTCGCCGGCCTGGTGCCGATGGTCGTGTTCGCGCTGTGGGGCGGCGCCGTCGCCGACACCGTGGACCGCCGCAAGCTGCTCCTGGTCACCAACATCGGCATCGCCGTCACCTCGCTGCTGTTCTGGGCGCAGGCGGTCACCGGACTGGACTCGGTGGCGGTGCTGATGGTGCTGCTCGCCCTCCAGCAGGCCTTCTTCGGGCTGAACTCCCCGGCCCGCAACGCCTCCATCGCCCGTCTGGTCCCCGAGCACGAGCTCCCCGCCGCCAACGCGCTGGGGTCGACCGTGATGCAGACCGGCCTCGTCGCCGGACCGCTGCTCGCCGGCGCGCTCATACCCGTCATCGGGCTGCCCGAGCTGTACCTGATCGACGCCGTGGCCCTGTGCGCCACGGTCTGGGCCGTGGTGCGGCTGCCGGCGCTGCCGCCCCTGGCGGGTTCCGCCGCCCGCCGCGCCGGCGTGCGCGAGATCGCCGCCGGGTTCCGCTACATCTCGGGCCACAAGGTGCTGCTGCTGTCCTTCCTCGCCGACATCATCGCCATGGTCTTCGGCATGCCGCGCGCCCTCTTCCCGCAGCTCGCCGCCGAGACGTACGCCTCCTGGGGCGAGGGCCGGGCGCTGGGTCTGCTGTTCGCGGCCATCCCCATCGGCGCGGTGATCGGCGGCCTGCTCTCCGGCACCTTCTCCCGGGCCCGCCGGCACGGCTGGATGGTCATCGGCGCGGTCGTGGCCTGGGGGGTGGCCGTCGCCGGGTTCGGGGCGAGCCGCAACCTGTGGATCGCCGTCGCCTTCCTGGCCGCCGCGGGCGTGGCCGACATGGTCTCCATGGTCTTCCGCGGGGCGATCCTGCTGTCCGCCGCCACCGACGAGATGCGCGGCCGGATGCAGGGCGTCTTCACGGTGGTCGTCGCGGGCGGTCCGCGTCTGGCCGACGTGCTGCACGGCACGGCCGGCTCCGCCTTCGGACCGCGCGCGGCCGTCGCCGGCGGCGGGCTGCTCGTCGTCGTGCTGACGCTGGGACTGGCGGCGGCGGTGCCGGCGCTGCGCCGCTACCGCGTCTGACGGCCGCGGCGTCCCGCGCCGCGGTGCGGGACGCGGGCGCCCGCCGGAGGCCTACAGGCCGCGGCGCGGGATCGTGTACTGCTCCAGGAGGCGGCCGCGGGTCAGTTCCAGCCGGTGGGCGAGGATCTCGGCCACGGTCCGCACCAGGGACAGGCCGAGCAGCGGGTCCTCCACGGACAGCGCCAGCACCGCGGGCCCGTCGAACTCGTAGGCCCGCACCTGGCTGAAGGCCTCCGCCCCGAAGTCCCACCGGTACGGCGGGAACAGCCAGGACCAGCCGAGCAGGTCGCCGGCGCCGAGGCCGGCCACGGTCACCCGGCGGGTGGGCGTGACCTGCTGGTCGAGGTGGACGGCGCCGGTGCGGACGACCCAGAACCGGTCGGCGGTGCCGCCCGCCTCGAAGATCCTCGTGTCCTCCGGGAAGGACACCTCCTTCGCGAGCTCCATCAGACGTTCGCGCTGCTTGTGGGGGAGGGCGGTCAGCAGTTTTATCGCTTTGGTCATGACCCGGGGCTCCTCGCAGACGATCGGTTCCGCGGATGTGCCTACGCCCATTTCAGCCGCTGCGAGCGCCCCGGGCACCTCGGCGGAGCGACGCGCTTCCTACGGGGCCGTGCCGCCCGCGCTCCCGGCGGCCGGCGGGCCGCCGGACGGCGCGTCCGGCGGCGTCCGGGAAACCGCACGAGGGCAGGAAAAAGCCCTGGCTGGACGGGGGAAGCCAGCCAGGGCCGTATGCGGCGGCGTACGGGGGATTCTTCGGTTCGACCCCGTCGCCGCTTATGGATGAACCGTAAACCATCTCCGGCCGTTTCTCGCAGCCGGGACGGGTTCACGTGACCGGTTTCACTCGCTTTCACCCGGCATCCGACACCACTCTGACCGTCTCCAGTCGAGGATCGCTCGGGTCAGGGAGGTTCATGCCCGCGGCCAGGCCGCTGGTCAGATAGCGCAGCACGGGCTCCGTGAGGCGCTCGCCCGGCAGGACCGCCGGGATGCCGGGCGGGTACGGCGTGATGATCTCGGCCGCGATCCGTCCGGCGGCCTCGCCCGTGGGCACGTTCTCGGCCGGTCCGAAGAAGGCGTCCCGCGGCAGCAGTGCCTGCGTCATGCGCAGCCCGGACGGGGCCGGCACGTCGACCCGAGGGCCGTCGGCGAGCCCCGGCGCCGCACCGGCCAGGTCCTTCAGCGCGGCCAGCAGCTCGGCGGCCGTCTCCTGGTCGTCGCCGTGGGTGATCTGCGCGCCGATCCGGCGGTGGTCGGTCAGGTGAGCGTCCAGGTTCCGGTGCTCGCGCAGCCAGTCGGCGGCCCGGTACCCGGTGATCCGGAGCCCGGTGACGTCGATGACGACGGGCAGCGGGTCGAAGTCGTCGGCGAGGCCGGGGCCGCAGAAGTCGTCCCGGTCGTCGACGTGCAGACCGTCGATCTCCTCGATGGCCGACCGCACCCGCCCCGCCAGCTCCAGCGCGCCGCCCATGACCTCCGGGCCGCGCAGGGCCATCTGGCGCCGCCAGCCGTCCAGCCCGGCGTAGATGAGCGCCGAGGGGCTGGTCGTGCCCAGCAGGTCCGCGCGCGTCTTGAGCAGCTCCGGCGGGACCAGGTCGCCCCGCAGGTGGAACACCGAGCCCTGCTCCAGTCCGCTGCCCATCTTGTGGATGCTCGTCACACAGATGTCGGCGCCCGCGTCCATCGCCCAGGACGGCAGATCCGGGTGGAACGGAAGGTGCGCGCCCCACGCCTCGTCCACGATCAGCGGCACCCCGCGCCGGTGGCAGACCTCGGCGACCGACCGCAGGTCGGCGCAGGCTCCGTAGGGGGTCGGGCTGGTGATCAGCGCGCCCTTCGCGTCCGGGTGCGCGGCGAAGGCCCGCTCGAAGTCCTCGGCCGACGGAGGGTGGGCGAGGTGCCGCTCCGCGTCCCAGCGCGGGTCCACCCAGACGGGTTCGATGCCGGACAGGACCAGGCCGGAGGCGACCGACTTGTGCGCGTCCCGCCCGATCAGCAGTTTCTCGTGCGGGCCCGCCACCGCCAGCATCGCCGCCTTCACCGACAGGGAACTGCCGCACGTGGTGAAGAAGGTGTGGTCGGCGTGGACGGCGTCCGCCATCAGCTCCTCGGCCCGCTGGAGCACGCGGCCCCGCATGAGCCGGTCGTCCAGGCCGCCCGAGGCCAGCACGTCGCCGAGGAAGACCGCGTCGCCGAGGACCTCGCGCACCGCCGGGTCCGCGCCGCGGGCCTGCTTGTGCCCGGGTGGGGTGAAGGAGAGCCGGCCGTCGCGGCGGTAGTCGACGAGTGCTTCCAGGACCGGGGCTCGGGTGTGATCGACAGCCATGCCCTGGCGCGTATCCCGGCCCGCGGCTTTCATGCCGCGGGCCGACGGCGGCGCGGCGCCCTCCGGGTGCGCCGGGCGGCCGGTCAGCCGTGCCCGTCGTGCCTGCCGGGGGTGAGGATCTCGTCCAGCACCCGCCCGACCGCCTCGTAGGCGAGCACCCGTCCGGCGGCCTCCCCGGCCCGGTCCGGATCGTCCGTCCCGAGGCTGTCGCGGCGGCCGCGCCACCGGCGCTCCTCCTCCTCGGCGCAGGCCCTGGCCCGCTGGATCCGGCGCAACAGCTCGTCTGAGTCCACGACTTCGGTCATGCGGTACGCGTACCCGCTCGCCGCGCTCCGATGGCCCCCGGGGCGACGCCTCTTCCCCGGGCACGGGGATGTTTCGGGGGGCCCGCCAGGGCTAGCCGGACAGGGAGAACCGAACGGCGCGTCGGCCTTCCACCGCGTCGGCGGCCACCGCGCCGGCCCGCCCTGAGGTTCTCCGCACAGCGGTCTCCACCTTCGGTCTCCATCACATCGGCCTTCACCACGCTGGGAGCGATGAGATGTGCGATAAGCACAGGACCACACCCGTAGTCGAGGCGCCCTTGGGCGCGGGCCTGCCGGGGCGGCGCGGACCGTGCGAACCGGCCGACGCCCGCCGGGCGGTGGAACGCGTGATCAATGAGTGCTGCGTGGCCCGCCACGCCCCGTGCGACGCGCACGCCGTCTCCGACGCCCAGCTCGTCGCCTCCGAACTCACCACCAACGCCATCCTGCACGGCGGCGGCGTGACCGACTTCCACGTCGACGTCGTCGGGCCCGGCGTCCGCGTCTGCGTGAGCGACCGCAGCGACCGGCTGCCGGTGGCCCGGCCGTCCGTGGACCGGGAGGGCCGGCGTCCGGTCGGCGGCCGCGGCTGGCCGATCGTGTGCCGGCTGGCGCGGGACGTGGAGGTCTGCGACCTGCCGTCCGGAGGCAAGTGCATCAGCGTCGTGGTCCCCCTGAACTGAGGCTTCCGTCCGGCCGTCACCGCCCGTGACCAGGTGCGCGGCGCGCTCGACCGGGTGGAGCGTTGCCCGCTGCAAAGAATCGGGTGAAGCGGAGTTTGTCGCTCCTGCGCCCGGGCAGACGGAATTTCGTGCTTCGGACCGGAGGCGCGCCAGCGGGAGCGGTACGGCTGCTCCAAAGGCACCCCGGTGAACCGGAGAGCCCGCACCTCCCGCGGTACATCCCTGAAACCACCCGTTCAGGAGCGATTCCGCATGCTCATCGATATGTCGACAAGCCGTCCCGGCGCCCCCGAAGACCAGACCGTCGACCGGACCACGACCGACCCGACCGCCGCACCCGCTCCCACCCGCCGCCCGCACGACGACGCGCCCGACACCGCCGCCCTCTTCCGGCGCCTGGCCGGACTGGAGGACGGTCCCGAACGCGACTGCGTCCGCGACGAGCTCGTGACCGCGTGGCTGCCCATGGCCCACCGCATCGCCGGCCGCTTCCGCGACCGCGGGGAGTCGATCGAGGATCTCCGGCAGGTCGCGGCGCTCGGGCTGGTCAAGGCGATCGACCGGTTCGACCCGGACCGCGGCGCCTTCGAGAGTTACGCCGTGCCGACCATCACCGGCGAGGTCAAGCGGCACTTCCGCGACCGGATGTGGGCGCTGAGGGTGCCCCGTCGCGTCCAGGAGCTGCGCAACAAGGTGCGTGTGGCGCGCCGCGAGCTCACCCAGAACCCCGGCAGCCCCGAGCCCTCCGTCGCCGACGTCGCCGCCCACACCGGACTGACCGAGGAGGAGGTCAACACCGGCATGGAGGCGCTGGACAGCTTCAGCACCCTGTCCCTGGACGCCGAGATGTCCACCGGTGCGGACGGCTACAGCCTCGCGGACACCCTCGGCGCCGCCGACTCCTCCTACGACGTCGTCGTGGACCGGGAGTCCGCCAAGGAAGGGCTGCGCAGGCTTCCCGAACGCGAACGGGCCATCCTCTACATGCGTTTCTTCGAGGACATGACCCAAAGCCGTATCGCCGACCGGCTGGGCATCTCCCAGATGCACGTCTCCCGGCTGATCAGCCGCAGCTGCGCCCGCGTCCGGGACGAGGTGCTGGCGGAGCGGTCGAACCGGCGCGGCAACGGGCCCCGCACCGCGGCCTTCTGAACGATCCCCGCACGACCACCCATGGAGAGTGACCGAGTGTTGATGCCCCACCCCGAGTTCCTGCGCAAGCTCGTGGACGAGTACGAGACGGCGCTGGCCGAGGACACCGCGACCGCGGCGGCCGGCCGGAACACCCGAGCGCAGGACCTTGCCTACACCTTGTGCGTGTCCACCGGCACCCGCGACGTGGGAGCGGCCCTGGAGGCGGCCCGCCGCATGCTCGCGGCCGCCGGTGCAGGCGCCGGCGCCGGTGAGCGGCGGATGCCCGCCCGCCGCCCAGGCGTCACCGCGCCCGCCCCGGTCCCCGCCTGACCGGCAGGCCGGGGCCTGCGGGGCCCGGCCGCACCCGCTGCCCGTACGCGCCACGACGCGCGTACGGGCAGCGTCGTGTCCGGGCGGCGGGCGGCGCGGCGCACCGGCGGTCGTACGGCGCGGGACGAGTGCCGGGCCGCCGTCGGGGCATCCGCAGATCCGGAGGTGGCGATGGAGACGAGTGCCATGGTCCGTCCCGGGCGGACGGCCGCCCGGCGGGCGGCGAGGGGTTCGGTGACGGAAGGGGCCGCGCGGGCCGGACTGGCCGCGCGCGGTGTGATCTACCTGCTGGTCGGGGTGCTGGCGCTGCGCGTGGCCTTCGGCGACGGCGACCGGCAGGCCGACCGCAGCGGCGCGCTGGCCGCGATCGCGGACAAGCCGTTCGGCGCCGTGCTGCTGTGGGCGCTGGGGGCCGGGCTGGCCGGCATGGTGCTGTGGCGGCTGTCGGAGGCCGTGTTCGGATCCGCCGGGCCGGACGGGCGCAAGCCGCGCAAGCGGCTGCTGGCGGTGGTCCGCTGCCTGTTCTACGTCTCCGGCGCCTGGTCCGTGCTGTCGTTCGCGGCGGGCTCCGGCGGCGGCCGGTCGAGCGACCGGCAGTCGAGGGACCTGACGGCCAGGGCCCTGGCCGTGCCCGCCGGGCAGTGGCTCGTCGGCGCCGTGGGGGTCGGCATCGCGATAGCGGGCGTGTGGACCGGCGTCCAGGCGGTGCGGCGTCACTACCGCAAGCACCTCAAGACCGGCGAGCTGTCCTCGCGGGCCCGCCGCCTGGTCGACGTCACGGGGGTCGGCGGCGGCGCCGCGCGCGGACTGGTGTTCGCCGCCGCCGGGGCCTTCGCGGTGCGGGCCGCCGTCGACTACCGGCCCGAGAAGGCCAAGGGCCTGGACGACACGCTGCGCTCGCTGGCCGGAACCCCGGTCGGGCCCTGGCTGCTGGTACTGGTCGCGGCCGGTCTGGTGCTCTTCGGACTGTTCTCCTTCGCATTGGCCCGCTGGCGTCGCGTCTGACGTCGCCCGGGCGGGGAACACGGAGCAGATGAACGAGAACGAGCTTCCGCCCGAGGACCGGGCCGTGGAGGTGTATCTCGACCTTCTGCGAGTCCGGATGCCCGAAGAGGACTACGAACTCCTGCTCACCGTCGTCGACCCCGTCCTGCAGGCCATCCAGGAACAGGGCGAGCAGGGTGTGCCGACCGCGGACTTCCCGCTGGACGGCCCCCAGTCGCAGGGGCTGCCCCAGGAGATACGGGACGAGGCCGCCCTGGTCATCGCCACCGCCGTCACCGGCAGACTGGACAACGAGCTGGTCGTCCTGGACATCGAGGAGACCGGCCCGGTCCGGGTCGTCACCGACGCCGCGACCGCCTCGGACCCCGCCCGCCTCACCGAGATCGCCGACTACATCCGCGACCGCCACCGGGACACCGAGGAACTGCGGGGCATCGCCGAGGCGAGCGACCTGCCCACCGACTTCTGACCGGTCCCGCCCGGCACCGCGCACGGCCCGCCCACGTCACCGTTTCGGCGTGGGCACCCGTATCCCCAGCGGCCGGGCCAGGCCCGCCACCGACTCGTCCAGGCGCTGCAGATGGCGCAGCACGCGGTCGGTGATCCGGCCGTAGCGGGGCGTGCCGGGCACACCGCCCGTCTCCAGCAGGGACGCGATGCTCGGCCCCGTCTCGATCTCCGCCCCGGAGTGCTCGTCCGTCACATGCGCGGTGAGCGCCGCGATGTTGTGGGTGATCCGCGCGCAGGCCCGGCGCAGCCGCGGATCCGCCGCGATCGAGGGATGGGTGGGCAGCAGTTCCGCGGTCGCGGCCAGCGAACGCGCGTGGTAGGCGCAGGTCTCCAGCAGCGCCAGAAGGTACTGGGCGGTGTCGCGCCGCGCCCGCAGCGGGGTGATCGGGTGCGTCAGCGGCTGGACCGCCGAGCGCAGGTCGCTCAGCGCCTGGTCCAGGTCACGGGCCTGGTCGAGCAGGTCCGTCTCCGGTCCGCCGCTCAGCTGCTCGACGGCCGCCCCGGTGACGTCGGCGAGCCGTTCCAGCACCGTCACCAGCAGTTCGTTCGTGCGCCGGTCGGTGCGCACCGGCAGCACCACCGCGGCCGCGATGATCCCGCAGGCCGCGCCCAGCGCCGTCTCCTCGATGCGCAGCACCAGCACCGCGAGGCTGTAGGTGTGCAGCAGCGTGTAGAGCAGTCCCAGCGCCGCGGTGACGAAGAACGACATCAGCGTGTACGACAGCGGCGCCGTGTAGAACATCGCGAAGACGAACACCAGCACCAGCCCCAGCGCCGGCCAGGTGTGCGGACCGACCAGACCCGCCAGCACGATGCCGGCCACCACGCCGAGCACGGTGCCCAGCAGCCTGCGGTAGCCCTTGACCAGGATCTCGCCCGTGGAGGAGGTGTTGATGAAGACGATCCAGCAGGTCAGCACCGCCCAGTACCAGCGCTGGCTGGAGAGGAACTCGCCGCCGACGATGGCCAGGGACGAACCCAGCGCCACCTGCACCGCGGCACGCGTGGTGGGCCGCCGCAGCCCAGCGGCGGCCTGGGCCGGCTCCCGCTCGTCCGCCTCGGCGCCCTCGATGGCGGCGTCCTCGGCGTCCAGTTCCTCCCGCGACCGGGTCGTGGCCGGCGTGTCGTCGGACTCGTCCTGCGGCCCGTCCAGCGCCACCCTGAGCCCCAGGACCGCCCGCGCCGTCTCGCCGATCCCGCGGAAGACGTCCTGCACGGCGGCCGAGGCGGGCGGCAGGTTCTCCTCGTCGCGGTAGCCCAGCAGCCGGTTGCGCACATGCGGCATCGCCGTTCCGCCGCCCGCCCCGACGGGCCGCAGCACCAGCATCCGCAGCGCCCGCAGATCGCGGCGCACCGTGTCCGTGGCCTCCTCCCGCACCGGCAGCCGGACGCCCGAGGGCAGCGGCGCGCCGGGCAGATGGAGGGTCAGCGTGTCGGCCCGTTCGCTGCTGCGGGCGCTCAGCAGCAGCAGTCCGAGCCGCTCGACGGCGATCTCGGCGCCCGCGATGCGCCGCTGCACCAGGCGCGCCACGGACTCGTCCGAGGTGCCCTCCTGGAGCCGGCCCTGGATCATGAGCGCCGTCTCGTGCAGGCGGGCGGTGCGCCGGCGCACCGTCTCCAGCACCTTGTCCACCTCGTCGGGCCCGGCGTCCAGCAGCTCCAGCTGCGCGGACACCAGCTGGGCCAGGCGCACCCGGAACGCCTCGCGCAGCCGTTCGAGCACGCCCGCCGGGGTCTCGTAGACGATCACGAAGCGGACCAGGGCGCTGCACGCGAAGGCGACCGTGAGGACGAGATACAGCCCCGGCAGCGTCGCGGGCGTCGCGCCGACGAACAGCGACATGAAGTAGATCTGGAAGCCGATCAGACCGAGCGCGTTGCCCCGGTCCCCGAACCGGCGGCCGTAGACCGCGCTGAAGATCACCAGGACGAAGAAGATGTCGCCGACCACCACGCGGGAGTTCAGCAGCGCGCCCAGCGACACCGACACCAGTGCCACCGGCAGGCAGAGCGCGAGGGTGACCGCCTGCCGGGAACGCGCCTTCTCCCGGATGGCGAAGGTGGCCGCCATCGACGCGATCGCGCCGGCCACCAGATGCGGCACCGGTGCGTGCAGCGCGCCGAGGACCATCAGCGTCAACGCGATCGAACCGGCCGTCCGGGACCCCGCGGCCAGCCGCAGCAGCCCGGGATCGAACGCCGTGACGCGATCCCGCAGCCGTGCCCAGACCGACCCATCAGCTGCACTCACGCCGTCGTACTCTCTCCCGGTCCTCGATGATCCGCTTCCCCAGCATCGCACGCGCCCGCCACGGCCCCGCCGCCCGTCGCGGCCGGCCGTGGCGGGCGTGCCCCGCCCGGCGTCACAGCGCCCGCGACCGGGCCTTCTCGACGTGCTCGCGCACCTGCTCCTTCGTCAGGTACGCGTCGGTGTACTCGAAGTCCTTCAGCTTGGCGGGCTTGCGGGCCTGGAAGCCGGTGCGCACGAAGTCGTCGCCGGCGACCGCGTTGAGCAGCCAGTTCGTCGCCACCCGGGTCTTGGCCACATTGGTGCGCAGCGCCGCCAGATGGTAGCCCCGGGCCACCGCCTGGGCGGGCACCCCGTGCAGCTCCACGCCCAGCGGCTTGGACACCGCGTCCGAGCCGCCCAGGTCCACGACGAGCCCCAGGTCCTTGTGCTCGTAGGGCCGCATGGGTCGGCCGCGCAGCGCCGCGATGACGTTCTCCGCGACCGCCTTGCCCTGCCGCGAGGCGTGCTGCGCGGTCGGCGGGCACACCGCGCCGTCGCCCTTGGCGAGGTCCGGCACGGCCGCCGAGTCGCCGACGGCGAACACCCCGTCGTGGCCGGGCAGGCACATGTCGGCGTTGACCGCGAGACGCCCCTTGACGGTCTCCGCGTCCAGCGTGGCGATCAGCGGACTGGCCACCACGCCCGCCGTCCAGATCAGGGTGCGGGTGGGCACCACCCGGCCGTCGGTGAAGGTGACCTCCTCCTCGCCGGCCTTGGCGACGGACACACCCAGGGACACCTCGATGCCCCGTCGGCGCAGCACCTCCAGGGCACTGCGCCCCAGCTTGTCGCCGAGCTCCGGCATCAGCTTCGGCGCGATGTCGATCAGGTGCCACTTGATGAGCGCCGGGTCCAGCCGGGGGTAGCGCCGGACCGCGGCGTGCGTCAGACGCTGCAGGCAGGCGGCCGTCTCGGTGCCGGCGTAGCCGCCGCCGACCACCACGAACTGCAGCCGCGAGGCGCGCTCGGCGGGGTCCTCGCTGGCGTCGGCCAGGTCCAGCTGCGAGATGACGTGGTCGCGGATGTAGGCGGCCTCCGCGAGGGTCTTCATGCCGAACGCGTGGTCCGTCAGCCCCGGGATGTCGAACGTACGGGTGATGCTGCCGGGGGCCAGCACGATGTAGTCGTACGGCTCGTTCACGATGCGGTCGGTGATGGTGCGGATGACGCAGACCTTGGCCCTCAGGTCCACGCCGATCGCGCCGCCCGGGATGATCCGGGTGCGGTACTTCTGGCTGCGCCGCAGGGAGACGGCGATCGACTGGGGCGTCAGCACGCCCGAGGCGACCTGCGGCAGCAGCGGCAGATAGAGCTGGTAGGCGAACGGCGCCACCAGGGTGACGTCGGCCTCGTGGGGGGAGAGCCTGCGTTCCAGACGGCGGACGCAGTCCACTCCGGCGAAGCCTGCGCCAACCACCAGGATCCTGGGTCGTGTCACGGTGTTCATTCCCTTCTGCGGCTCCGGGCGGTCTGCCTCGACCTCATGCGCCTGCCCCTGGACCGCTGCTTTCGCACCTCGTCGCTCCCGCCGTGCCGTCGCGCCGACGCCTCGGCCGGGCACGGCGGCCGGACCCGGCGGGCCGGACACACGCGTCGGTCACCACCATGCCCCGCTCGGGCCGGGAGCGCACGGCACGGCCACGACCGGCCGCACCGTACGCCGCCGCCCGGCGGGTCCGCGTGTCCGCAGGGGTGGGTTCCCGGGATCGGGTGCCCTATGGCGGCGATGATCCGCCCGGTGGACGAGACCGTGCGTGCGCGCGCCGGTCAGCGGTGGGCGGACACCCGCGTCGACGCGATCCGTTCCGGCCGCGCCCCGCCGACGAGGTGGCACAGCAGCAGGCACACGTCGTCGTCGCGTTCGGAGTCGCTCAGCATCGGCTCCAGGACCCGGTCGGCCGCGCGCTCCAGATCGGCGTCCGGCTCCGTCGGGCCGAAGGCGCCGAGGGCCGCCGCCAGCCGCTCGATGCCGGGGTCTATGCCCCGCTCGCGCCGCTCCACCAGACCGTCGGTGTAGAGCGCCAGCGTCGAGCCGGGGGGCAGGCGCACGGTGTGGTCGCCGATCTCCTGGCGCAGCGGTATGCCGAGCATCGCGCCCGGCTTGTCGTCCAGCACCCGCACCCGCCCGTCCGGCGTCCGCACGACCGGCGGCGGATGCCCCGCTGCGGCCCAGGTGACCTCGGGATCGCCCGGCCGGAAACGGGCGATGACCGCGGTGGCGAACAGGTCGGGCTGCAGATGGTGCAGGAAGTCGTGCAGCCGGGTCAGCAGCCGGCCGGGGCTGCCGCCGTCCACGGCGTAGGCGCGCAGCGCGGTGCGCAGCTGGCTCATCATCACGGCCGCGTGCAGCCCGTGCCCGGTGACGTCGCCGATCACCGTGATCAGGCTCCCGTCGGGCTGCCGGAAGGCGTCGTACCAGTCGCCGCCGATGTTCAGCCCGCGGGTGGCCGGGAGGTAGCGCGCCGCCAGCGCCAGGCCGGGCGGGGCGGGCAGCTCGGTGAGCAGCGCCCGCTGCAGCGTCTCGGCGATGTCCCTGTTGCGCTCGAAGCGTCGGGCGTTGTCGAGGGCGGTGCTGGCCCGCCGGGTCAGCTCGATCAGCATGACCGCGTCGTCGGGGTCCCAGCGCGCGCCGGGCGGCGACAGCGTCAGCACGCCGAGCGGGGCCCGCCGCGTGGGGAGCGGGACGCACAGCAGCGGGCGCGTCGGGTCCAGCGCGGACGGCGGCCGGTCCTCGACCCCGGGCAGACGTCCGGGATGGTCGGCGGAGTACTGGGCCCGGCCGGTGCGTGCGGCCAGCACCGCCGCCGCCGGCGGCGGCGACGACCGGCCCCGCTCGTCCTCGTCGTCGAACAGCCATACGTCGACGCTGCCCGCGTACCGGGGCACCAGCAGCTCCGGCAGCCGGCGCACGATCTCCTCGTGGTTGAGCGAGGCCGTCAGCACCGCGCTGGCGTCCGCCAGGAACATCAGCCTGCGCCGGGCGTCCTCCGCCTCGGTGCGCGCCTTGCGTTCGGCGGCGAAGGCCTCGCGCTGGGCCCGGCCGGCCGCGTCGAGCTCGGCGTGCAGCACCAGGACGCCCTGGTTGGTCTGGTGCAGCTCCTCACGGTGCGCGGCGACCAGCTCCTCCTGCTCGGCGAGTCTGTCCAGCGCCAGCGCGGTGTCCTCGTCGGCGCCCAGCAGCGCCTCCGCCAGGGAGGCCGGGTCGTCCGGAGCCTCCTCGTCCGGCCCGATCGCGACCGGGGCCCCGGCGCAGGCGACCGACGTCCGCCAGGGTGGTTCGCCGGCGGCGCTCGCCTCCAGGTCCGGGGTCAGCGTGACCCGTACGAGTCCCTCGTCCTCGCCGTGTCCGGGGCCGTCCAGGACGAGCCGCCAGGTGCCGCCCTTGGTCAGGCACTGCCGCAGCCGGGCGCTGAGGGCGGTGGTCAGCCGTGTGCGGTCCAGCGTCGGCACCCCGTACGCGGCGGCCAGGCGGGCCGTGGCGATGCGGGCCCGGGCCGCGTCGGTGACGGTGCTGATCCGCCAGGCGCGTGTCATGGGCGCTCCGGCAAGGTCGGGGCGAGCACGATCACGGTGGTGTCGTCCCGCACCGGCCGGTCCGTGCCGCAGGCGTCGCGGACGGTCACGGCGGCCGTGACCGCCGGGTCGGCCGTCGGCAGACCGGGTTCGGCGGGCGGTGTCCAGCGGCTGGGCAGGCCGCCGCTGTGCAGGACCAGCATCCGGTCGGGAGCCCAGGCCGCCTCCGTCCCGGGCGGCGTCGCCGGCCGGTGCCCGCCCACGACGCCGGGCCGGGACGGCAGGGGACGCCAGTGATCGCCCTCGCGCAGCCGCGCTCCCACGTCGCCGACCCCGGCGAACCGCAGAAGCCCGGCGCGCACATCGAGCTGGGCCACCGCGACGGCCGCCCCCCGGGTGCCCCGCAGCACCGTGTCGAGCCGCCGCAGCAGTTCGGCCGGCGCGAGGTGGGCCAAGCGGTCCAGCGCCTCGACGGCCGCGCTGGAGGCACGGGCGGCCTCCGGCCCGTGGCCGAGGCCGTCCGCCAGCATCAGCGTCAGCCGGTCACCGGACCGTACCCAGCCCCAGGCGTCACCCGAGTGGTCCTCGCCCGTGCGGGGGATGCCGACCCCGCCCGCCCGTACGGCGCCGGCCGCGCCGTGTCCGGTGCCCTCGGTGGCGTGCCCGCCGGTCTCGGTGCCCGGCCCGGTGTTCCCGGAGGCGTGGGTCTCGGACTCGGTGGCGGGTCCGTCGGTCCGGGCGGCGGCGCCGATCCGGGCCAGCGCCACCGTGCCCCGGCCCGGCGTGCTGTGCAGCCGGAACTCGTCGGCGAGGCGCAGACAGGTGCCGAGTCCCGCGCCGAGCGACCGGGCCGTCGAGTAGCCGTCACGCAGGGCGGCGGACACGTCGGCCATCCCCGGCCCGTCGTCGACCGCCAGGATCTGCACGACCGGGCCCCGCTGTCCGCCCTCCCGGGCCACGGGCGGGGGGACGACCTCGACGAGGATCCGGCCTCCGCGCGTGTGCTTGAGCAGATTGGTGGCGAGTTCGGACGCCACCAGCGCGGCGGCGTCGGCCCGCCGCTCGTCCAGTCCCGCCGTCGCCGCGGCGTCCTCGGCGGCGACCCGGGCGTCGTGCGCCCGCGCGGTCTCGTGCACCGGCACGTCCCACACCCGCGGCATCAGGGCTCCTCCCGGGGACGCGCCGGCCGGACCGTCCAGGACGGCACGGCGACCGCGGCACCCCGGCGGCCGGCGGCGCAGCCGACGCGGCCGGGCACGGAGCCGACGCGGCAGGGGACGGAGCCGACGCGGCGGGGCACGGCGTCAGCGCGAAGGCCGTGCCGTGACCGGCCGGCCGCGCCCGGGGCCTCCCGGCGCACGGCGCCCGCGCCGCCGCCTCGGCCGGTGCCGAGGTCATGGGCGGGCGCGGTGCCCGCGCTCCGACCGCGTTCCGGCCGACGGGCCTCGCCCGGGCCCTCCCGGCGCGTGCGGCCTCCGGCCGGCGCGCGTTCGGCGGTGGCGCCGCCGGGACCCTCGCCGCCGAAGCCCGGCCGGAGACCGGACACCAGCCCGTAGATCACCTGTGCCGCCTCCGTCCGTTCCGTCTCTTCGTGCACCAGCGCCTAGGCGGTCGGGTTCGCCCGCCGAGGCGTCCTGGTCCGGTCCGACCCACCGGTCCACCACGCTCGGCCCGGGTCACCGCCCGCCTGACGTGCGGCGGCACCCGTGCGGGAGCCGTGTGCGAACCGGTCGGCAGCCCAAGAACTCCGCCGTCCGCCGCCGTCCCCATCATGGACTTCCCGCACGGGCGTCGCCGGGAGGCCGCGCAGGGCCCCGGCCGCCGACGAGCCGTCAGGCGCCCACAGCCGGCCGTCACCGTGGCGGGACAGGGCCGGGACCACCGCGGGACCGGGCCAGGGCGGGGGGAGACGGCCGGACCCACGGTGCCCTGAGGCTTTCGGCCGACGGTTCCGGCCGAAAGCCTCAGGGCACCGCTCCGCGGAAGGCTCAGGCCTGCCGCTCCGTCGGCTCCGCCTCCTCGGCGTACTGTTCGGGCGGGCCGGGCCGCCCGTCCGGCTGCCGGTCGACCAGCGCCAGCGCCTCGTCCGCGGTGTCGGAGACCGGCACCGTGATGCTGACCCCGGTCAGGTCGAGGATCCGCCGCACGGCCGGCGTCGGCGCGATGATGTGCACGCTGCCCGGCCGGTCGCGGACCTCCTGGTACGCCCGCAGGATGATGTTCATGCCGGAGGAGTCCATGAAGGGGACCCCGGTGAGATCCAGCAGGAAGTGCCGCCTGCCGTGGTGGAGCTGATTGGCCAGATGGGCCTGCAACTCGGTCGCCGTGTCGACGTCCAGGTAGCCCTCGACCGTGAGCAGGGCGACATCCTCCCGAGGGACGGTGACCTCGACGGACAACGGGTTCTGGGCAATGGGCACGAGTACCTCCAACGAGAGCTGACGGCCGGAACGGGCCACCGTGTCGACGACACGCTGACCCGCACCGCGCACCCGCGCCTACCCCTGATTCAATCGCTCATGCCCGGCCGCCCGGAGACCTCACGGCAGCGGCGTGCCGCCGGTGGCGTTGAGGACCTCGGCCGTGATGTAGCTCGCGCGCTGCGAGGCGAGGAAGACGTAGGCCGGCGCCATCTCCGCGGGCTGGGCCGGACGGCCGAGCGGCGCCTGCTTGCCGAACTCCCGCGTGTCCGGCATCGTCGCCGGGATCAGCGGAGTCCACACCGGCCCCGGGGCGACCGCGTTCACGCGGATCCCGTCCCCGGCCACCATCTGCGCCAGCCCCTGGGTGAAGGTCACGATGGCGCCCTTGGTGGTCGCGTAGTCCAGCAGGTGCGGGCTCGGCTTGTACGCCTGCACCGACGTCGTGTTGATGATCGAGGAACCGGGCCGCATGTGCGGCAGCGCCATCTTGCACAGCCAGAACATGCCGTACAGATTGGTGCGCACCACCCGGTCGAACTGCTCGGTGGAGATGGCGCCGATGCCCTCCGGCTGCGACATCTGGTACGCCGCGTTGTTGACCAGCACGTCGATGCGGCCGAACTCGGCGACCGCCCGGTCCACCAGCTCGCGGCACTGCCGCTCCTCGCGGATGTCGCACGCCACCGGCACCGCCGTGCGCCCGGCCTCCTCCACCAGCCGCGCCGTCTCCCGGGCGTCCTTCTCCTCCTCGGGCAGGTGGGTGAAGACCACGTCGGCGCCCTCGCGGGCGAAGGCCAGCGCCACCGCCCGGCCGATGCCCGAGTCGCCGCCGGTCAGCAGCGCCGCCCGGTCGGTGAGCAGACCGCTGCCCCGGTACGACTCCTCGCCGTGGTCCGGCGGGGGGTCCATCGGCCCGGTCCAGCCCGGGTGCTCCTGGCCCTGCTGCGGGAAGTCGGGCTGCGGGTGCCGGGTCGTCGGGTCCTGCGGCCGGTCGTCTGACATGGTGCACCTTTCGTCTGCGGGGCAACTGCCGCCGACTTCAAGTGCCCCGGCGCGTGCGGCGCACACCCGGCGAACGGGTGAGATCCGCACGCGCGCCTCAGGCCACCCTTATGCCCACGATGCAGGTGTCGTCGTCCGTGTCCGACCGGCTGTAGGTCAGCAGCCGGTCCAGCTGCTGGTCCAGTGTCTTGGGCGCGGAGCGGGCCGTGGTCAGCAGATGCGTCAGCGACTCCTCCACGGACCGGTCCCGGCGCTCGATCAGACCGTCGGTGTACATCAGCAGCGTGTCCTCCGGCGCGAACTGCACCTCCGCCTCCTCGTAGACGGCCTCCGGCACCGCGCCCAGCAGCATGCCCTTGACCAGCGGCAGCGGAGCCGCCTCCGCACCGCGCACCACCACGGGCGGCAGATGACCCGCCCGCGCCCAGCGCAGCACGCGCCGCTCGGGGTCGTACAGCGCGCAGACCGCGGTCGCGGTGACCGCGCCGGTGAGATGGTGCGCCACGATGTTCAGCCACGACAGCAGCTGGCCCGGACCGGCGCCGGTCACGGCGAGCCCGCGCAGCGCGTTGCGCAGCACCACCATGCTGGTCGCGGCCTCGATGCCGTGCCCGGCCACGTCGCCCACGCACAGCAGCACCGGACCGGACGGCAGCACCACCGTGTCGTACCAGTCGCCGCCCACCAGCTGCTCGGTCTCCGCCGGGCGGTAGCGCACCGCGACCTCCAGGCCGGACACCTTCAGCGGCGCCTGCGTCGGCGGCATGATGGCGTGCTGCAGCTGAAGGGTCAGCCGGTTGCGCTCGGTCGCCTGCTGCTCGGTGTGGGCGAGCTGGTCCCGGGTGGCGGCGAGCGCGACCTCCGTCCAGTGCTGCGCGGAGATGTCCTGATAGGCCCCGCGCACCACGAACAGCCGGCCGTCGGTGTCCAGCACCGGCTCGGCGACCACGCGGATGTGCCGGGTCACGCCGTCGGGCCGCTGCAGCCGGAACGCCGCCGAGGCCGGCCTGCGCTGGTTCAGCACCGTGCGCAGGAACCGGCCGAGGGCCACCGCGTCGTCCGGGTGGGCGTGCGCGGGCAGCTCCTCCAGCGGCACCGGCGTGCTCGTCGGCGCCCGCCCGTACAGGTGGAACAACTGGTCGTTCCAGGTGATCTCGCTGGTCAGCAGGTTCTCCTCGAAGCCGCCGATGCGGCCGAGGCGCTGGGCGTGCTGGAGCAGGCTCGCCAGGCGTGCCGTCTCGTCCTCGATGCGCCAGATCAGCAGCACGCTGTTGCCGTGCCGGCTGATGCTGATGTCCGCCACCGCCGACAGGGACACCTGGTCCACCAGCGCGGTCAGCTGCATGCGGTGCGCCCGGAACGCCTCACCGGTGGCGTACACCCGCTCCACGCGCTGGAACAACTCGCTCTTGCCGGCGGCCATCGGGTAGGCCTCCAGCAGCAGGGCGCCGCTGACCACCGCGCGGGACCGGCCCGCCGGGTCCAGGAAACGGCTGTTGACGTGCTGGATCCGGAAGTCGACCAGCTGGCCCGAGCCGTCGATGTGCGGCACCAGGACGAGCGCCGGGTCGTGCAGCCCGTCGGCGAGGTCCATCAGCTCGGCGGCGTCCGGCAGGACCCTCGGCTCGTGCCCCACGTCATGACGCGGGGCGTACGTCTCCAGCGTGTGCGCGCACAGCTCGGCCAGCGCGTCGACCTGACGGACGACCTGCGGCGACTGCGGCTCGAGCGGTCCCGGCCAGGCGATCTCCAGCACTCCGTGGATGCGGCCCCCGGTGCCCGCGGGTACCGCCACCCGGCCTCCGTCCGGGTGCACGTGCCGGCCGATGGTGGGCAGCCCGGTCTCGGCCAGCGACGCGAACCACTGGCCGGTGCGCTCGGTCAGCCCCCGGCGCGCCACGGTGGCCACCTCCGGCGGCACATAACGCCACCGGGCGGCCTCCGCAGGGGAGAAGCCGGCGCTGCCGGCCAGGGTCAGCGACCCGTCCGCGCCCGCCGCCCACACGGCGACGGCCACCGCGCCGAGGGGGCGCAGCGCGTGCTCCAGCAGCGAGTCGGCCACGGCCTGCGTGTCGTCGGCGGCCAGCGCCCCGCTCTCGGCGGCGCGCAGCCGTACGGCGGCCGCGTCGCGTTCGGGCGCGCCCGCGGCGGCGGCGAGGAAGGCGTCGGTGACCTCCGACACCCGGTCGCGGGCCGCCTGGTTGATGACCTCGACCGCGAACTCCAGCGGCGACACGCCGGCCTGCTCGGCCAGTTCCGCCAGCTGCCGGGCGGCGTGGGCGGGGCCGCAGCCCAGGCGCTCGACCAGGATGCCCTTGGCCAGTTCGACCAGGGCCCGGCCCTCGGCCTCCGCCTGCGCCGTGCGCACCTCGCGGCGAAGCCGGTCCACCGTGGCGGCCAGCCTGCCCACCGGCGAGGTGGGGGAGACGCCCGCCAGGTCCGGGTGCGCCGGGTCCGCGGCCGCCGCCTGTGCGACGTGCGCGGACGGCTCCGGGCGCAGCTCGGCCCCAACCGGTTCGCGCGGCTGCTCGGTCGTGCTCACGATGCGGTTGCTCCTCGGCCGGAAGACGTTCGTGTGCTCACGCGGACAGCCAGCGCCGGACGCAGGCGATCAGGTCGTGGGTGTCCACGGGCTTGGTGACGTAGTCGCTCGCGCCTGAGGACAGGGACTTCTCCCGGTCGCCCGGCATCGCCTTCGCGGTGACGGCGATGATGGGCAGCCCGGCGTACTGCGGCAGCTTGCGGATCTCGGCCGTGGCCGTGTACCCGTCCATCTCCGGCATCATCACGTCCATCAGCACCAGCGCGATGTCGGGGTGGGCCAGCAGCGTCTCGATGCCCTTGCGGCCGTTCTCCGCGTGCAGCACCCGGAAGCCGTACAGCTCCAGGATCCCGCTGAGCGCGAAGAGGTTGCGCGCGTCGTCGTCGACGACGAGGACCGTACGGCCCTGGAAGAGGCCGTCGACCGGCGGCGCGAGCTCCTGCGGCTCCTCGGAGCGCACCAGCGACAGCACGTCGCCCGGCTCCTCGGCCGACAGGTGCAGGGCGATCCGCTCGCGCAGCTCGTCCAGGCTGGACAGGAACTCCAGGGAGCCGTCGTCCCGGTGCGAGCGCAGCGCCTCCGAGCGGGCCACGTCGGGCCGGTTGCCGCTGTGGATCAGCACCGGCACGCCGGCCAGGGCGGAGTCGCCGGCGAGCGCCCGCAGGAAGTGGGACGCCTCGCCCTCGGGCATGTCGAGGTCCAGGACCACGCAGTGGCACGGCTCGGCGGCCAGCGCGCCCGCCGCCTCCTGGGCTCCCACGGCGGTGATGACGTCCACCGCGGGCAGCGCGACGCCGTCGTCCGGGCTGTGCCGGGCCAGGTCCGCGACCACGCTCTCGGCGACCAGCGTCAGCAGGCCGCGAGAGCGCTCCTCCACGACGAGCAGCCGGCGCGGTCGCTGCCGTGCCGGGCCCGCCGACGGAGCGACGGCGACGGGGTCCGCGGCGGCGGCCAGTTCGGCCGGCATGCGCTCGGCGGACCGCCCGGCGAGGAGCGTCTGCTCGAAGTCGGGGCGGGCCACCGGGAGGAACAACGTGAAGGTGCTGCCCCGGCCGGGGGCGCTGTCCACCACGACGGCGCCGCCGAGCAGATGGGCGATCTCCCGGGTGATGGACAGGCCCAGTCCGGTGCCTCCGTACTTGCGGCTCGTGGTGCCGTCCGCCTGCTGGAACGCGCCGAAGATGGACTCCAGGTGCCGCTCGGGGATGCCGATGCCGGTGTCCTTCACCCGGAACGCCACGACCGCGCCGCCCCGCACGACCCCCTCGGGGACCTCCTCGTCCGCCGCGGGCTCGATGGACAGCTCCACACAGCCCTGCTCGGTGAACTTCACCGCGTTGGACAGCAGGTTGCGCAGGATCTGCCGCAGCCGGGAGTCGTCGGTGAACAGATCGGCGGGGGCGCCGGTCGCCGTGTGGACGCCGAACTCCAGGCCCTTCTGGGTGGTCATCGGCCGGAACGTGGCCTCGACGTACTCGATGAGCCGGCTCAGCGGCACCCGCTCCGGGGTGACGTCCATCTTGCCGGCCTCGACCTTCGACAGGTCCAGGATGTCGTTGATCAGCTGGAGCAGGTCGCTGCCGGCCGAGTGGATGATGCCCGCGTACTCGACCTGCTTGGGGGTGAGGTTGCGCGAGGGGTTCTGGGCGAGCAGCTGGGCGAGGATGAGCAGGCTGTTGAGCGGGGTGCGCAGCTCGTGGCTCATGTTCGCCAGGAACTCCGACTTGTACTTCGAGGCGAGCGACAGCTGCTGGGCGCGGGCCTCCAGCTCCTGCCGCGCCTGCTCGATCTGCAGGTTCTTCGCCTCGATGTCGCGGTTCTGGGTCGCCAGCAGCGAGGCCTTGTCCTCCAACTCGGCGTTGGAGCGCTGCAGTTCGTCCTGCTGGGCCTGGAGTTCGGCCGAACGGGCCTGGAGTTCGGCCGTCAGCCGCTGCGACTCGTCCAGCAGCTCGTCGGTACGGGCGTTCGCCACGATCGTGTTGACGTTGACGCCGAGGGTCTCCCGCAGCTGCTCCAGGAAGTCCCGGTGGATCGGAGTGAACGCGGTGACCGAGGCCAGTTCGATGACGCCGAGGACCTGGTCCTCGAAGAGGATGGGCAGCAGCACCAGCGCGCTGGGCACGGCCCGGCCGAGCCCTGAGGTGATGGTGACGTAGCCCGGGGGCAGCTCGTCGACGGTGATGGTACGGCGGCTGCGGGCGGCCTGGCCGACCAGCGAGCGGCCGAAGGAGAAGCGGGTGGGCCGCTCGTCGTCGTCCGGCCTGCCGTAGGAGCCGACCAGGCGCAGCTCGGGGCCGCGCTCGCCGTCCTCGGCGAGGTAGAACGCGCCGTACTGGGCCGACACCAGCGGCGTCAGCTCCTCCATGATCAGCTCGGCGACCACCGGCAGGTCGCGGTGGCCCTGCATCAGGCCGGAGATCCGCGCCAGGTTCGTCTTGAGCCAGTCCTGCTCCTGGTTGGCCCGGGTGGTCTCGCGCAGGGACTCCACCATGGAGTTGATGTTGTCCTTGAGCTCGGCGACCTCGCCGGAGGCCTCGACGGTGATCGACCGGGTCAGGTCGCCCTCCGCCACGGCGCTGGCCACCGCGCCGATCGCCCGCACCTGGCGGGTCAGGTTGCCGGCCAGCTCGTTGACGTTCTCGGTGAGCCGCTTCCAGGTGCCCGAGACGCCCTCCACCTCGGCCTGGCCGCCGAGGCGTCCTTCGGTGCCGACCTCGCGGGCGACGCGGGTGACCTCGTCTGCGAAGGCGGAGAGCTGGTCGACCATCGTGTTGATGGTGGTCTTCAGCTCCAGGATCTCGCCGCGGGCGTCGACGTCGATCTTCTTCGACAGGTCGCCCCGGGCCACCGCGGTCGTCACCAGCGCGATGTTGCGGACCTGGCCGGTGAGGTTGTTCGCCATCGAGTTGACGTTGTCGGTGAGGTCCTTCCACGTGCCCGCCACGTTCGGCACATGGGCCTGGCCGCCGAGGCGTCCCTCGGTGCCGACCTCGCGGGCGACGCGGGTGACCTCGTCGGCGAAGGCGGACAGCGTGTCCACCATCGTGTTGATCACGTCGGCCAGGGCCGCGACCTCGCCCTTGGCCTCCACGGTGATCTTGCGGGACAGGTCGCCGCGGGCCACGGCGGTGGCGACCTGGGCGATGGAGCGGACCTGACCGGTCAGGTTCGACGCCATCACGTTGACGTTGTCGGTGAGGTCCTTCCAGGTGCCGGAGACGCCCTTCACGTCGGCCTGGCCGCCGAGGCGTCCTTCGGTGCCGACCTCGCGGGCGACGCGGGTGACCTCGTCGGCGAAGGCGGAGAGCTGGTCGACCATCGTGTTCATGGTGTTCTTCAGCTCGAGGATCTCGCCGCGCGCGTCCACGGTGATCTTCTGCGACAGGTCGCCCTCGGCCACCGCGGTCGCCACCTGGGCGACGTTGCGGACCTGGCTGGTGAGGTTGCCCGCCATCGAGTTCACCGAGTCGGTGAGGTCCCGCCAGGTGCCCTTGACGCCCTTGACGTCGGCCTGGCCGCCGAGGCGTCCTTCGGTGCCGACCTCGCGGGCGACGCGGGTGACCTCGTCGGCGAAGGCGGAGAGCTGGTCGACCATCGTGTT